>NZ_JAGIZA010000002.1:0-228293 GCF_017813365.1 Roseomonas indoligenes | reverse complement strand
CCGCCAGTGGAGACGCGGCCGGCATCGGCCACCGACTTCGGCGCGGAGAGGATCACGGTCTTGGCGGCATTCGGGTTGGTCATGGGATGCTGTCCTGCTGGCTAGGTTGAGAACCTCTGCCGACGCGTGGTCCGGCATAAGATTGCTGATCTTCAGCACAACATCCGTAGGGCAACGTGAAATGAGCGCAAATTTAGAATTAAAAACGAAACTATACTCTTACAGAGTTGCTCGCAGCACCCAGGGCTAGGGTGCAGGCGTCCTGTTGACGGATCCTTGCGGCGCTGTCGCAGAAATCAGTGTGAGGCCTTGGAGCCCTTTTTGATGACTTGATCAGCACAAGTGATGGATTCGGGCGCGCTAACGTTCCTGAGGGTGTTAAGGACGGCACATCGAATTCAGGCTTCTCAGATTGGATCGGCTGGATCTCGCCCGGAGAGCCCAGCGTTAAAACAGCGCCGTGACGCATATTATTGTCCGCATCAACTCGCGCATTCGGAGCACCATCTTTACAACGTATAATAGAATCCGCGACTTGGCATCGGATACGCTCAACCGGAAATTGCACTCCGCGAGTTTCTATTCTCTCATTGATCACCATTCTCTTCCTGAAGCTCTGCCGCTCGTCAGAGCACTTCTCGCTCTCCTGAAAGTCGTCCGTATAGGCGCGAAGCCATCGCGACGGCTCCAGACAGTTCCCTCTTCCTGTTGCCGTTATCTGCCCGAGAGTGTTGAAATCCCGCGCAACTGCGCCGGATCGGGCAGCTGAACGCCGAAAATCTGGTCAGAAGCGGCGGTTCCGCGCAGAGTTTTCCGGGACGGGGCGCGGACACCGTCCCAGGACCGGGCTAGGCTGGCGGCCGGAGAAGCTGGCCAGGCCTGCCCGGTCGTCGCAAGCGAGCTGACGGGATGATGCGATGAGCGCGGAGCCAAGGGCCGTCGGTGCCGCGGTCATGGGCCGGGAATCCCCTTCGAAGCTGTCGGTGCGCGGCATCGCCAAGCGCTACGGCGCCGCGGACGCGCTCCTGCCGATGGACCTCGACGTTTGGCCGGGCGAGTTCCTCACGGTTCTCGGCCCCTCCGGTTCCGGCAAGACCACCCTTCTCCAGCTCGTCGCGGGCCTGATCGAGCCGAGCGCCGGCAGCCTGTTCATCGACGGCGAGGACCGGACTCACACCCCCGTGCACCAGCGGGGCATCGGGGTCGTCTTCCAGAACTACGCCCTGTTTCCCCATTTGACGGTGCGGGAGAATGTCCTCTTCCCCTTGCAGATGCGCCGGGTTCCCGCGCCGGAGCTGAAGCGCCGCGCGGCGGAGGCGCTCGGCATGGTCGGCCTCGGCGCGCTGGAGGACCGCTTCCCGCGCGAGTTGTCCGGCGGCCAGCAGCAGCGCGTGGCGCTCGCGCGCTGCCTCGTCTACCAGCCCGCGCTGATCCTGATGGACGAGCCGCTCGGCGCGCTGGACCGCAAGCTGCGGGAAGCCATGCAGATGGAGATCAAGCGCCTGCACCGGGAGACGGGGGCCACGATCATCTTCGTCACCCATGATCAGGAGGAGGCTCTCGCCCTCTCCGACCGCATCCTGCTGATGAACCACGGGCGGATCGAGCAGATCGGCACCCCGCAGCACATCTACGAGCACCCGGCATCGCTCTTCGCGGCCGACTTCATCGGCCTGTCCAACGTCATCCAGGGCCGGATCGGCGCGGGCGGCGTGCTCGAGACTCCGGACGGGGCCCTGCCGCTTCCGCCGGAGGCGCCCCGGCTGTCCTCAGGCGCCACTGCCGCCCTGGTGGTCCGCCCCGAACACGTGTCGCTGCGCCCTGCCACCCCGGAGTGTGCCGCCCTGCGCGGGCGGATCGTGGAATCGGTCTATGCCGGCTCGGAGTTCCGGCTGCTGGTCACACTCGGCTCCGGCACGACGATCGTGGCGCGCCGCTCCCCGGGCCAGGCGCCCCTGGCCATCGGCGACGAGGTGGTGCTGGACTGGGATGCCGCCCAGGGCCGCCTGCTGCCCGCCTGACCCATCGGACATCGAGACGAGAGGAGTGACCATGGCCACCCCATACCCGGCCCTTTCCCGCCGCGGGATCCTGCGCGCGACGGGCCTCGCCGCCCCCTTCGTCTTCACCGGCGGACGTGCCTTCGCGGCCGACCAGATCACGGCAGCGGATGTGGGCGGCGCCCCGGCCACCGCGATGCGGAACGCCTTCTACGACCCGTTCGAGAAGGAGACGGGCATCCGCGTCGTCAACGTGGCGCATGAATCGGATCCGACCGTGCAGTTCAAGCTGGCGGTGGACAGCCGGAGCTACATCTGGGACCTCTGCATGGTCACCCCCGCCCATGTGGCGAACCTGACCCGGCCGAAGCCCTACCTTGACGCGCTGAACCTCCAGCCTGTCCCCGGCGTGATCGAGGGCATGCTGACGCCGGACTGGGCCGGCTTCTCCGTCTTCGCGACCGTGCTGGCCTATCGCAAGGACAGGTTCGGGGAAAACCCGCCGCAGACCTGGGCGGACTACTTCGACGTCGCGAAGTTCCCCGGCCGCCGCGCCCTCTACCGCGCCCAGAACGGCCCGCTGGAGATCGCGCTGATGGCCGATGGCGTCGCGCCGAAGGACCTCTACCCGCTGGACGTGAACCGCGCCTTCCGCAAGCTGGACACGATCAAGCGCAACATCGCGGTCTGGTGGACCAGCGGCGCGCAGAACACTCAGCTTCTGCAAAGCGGCGAGGTGGACATGGCGGATACCTGGGGCGCCCGCGCCTATGCCGCGATGGAGAGCGGCGCGCCGGTGGGGATCAGCTTCAAGCAGGGCGTCTACTCCAGCGACGGGTGGTCGCTGCTGCGCGGCACGCCGCGGGCGGATCTGGCACGGCGCTTCGTGGCCTTCTGCCTGCGGCCGGAGCAGCAGGCGATCTACTCCAACACCGTCGCCAACGGGCCGAGCAACCAGCGCGCCTACGACTTCATCCGGCCGGAGCGCGCGGCCATCCTGCCCACCTCGCCGCAGAACCTTCCCGGCCTTGCCCCCGTGGACAACGCCTGGTGGGCCGCCAACAAGAACCGGGTGCAGGAACGCTTCCAGGACTGGCTCCTGGGATAAGGGGAACGCCGCCATGGGTACGGACCGACAGATCCACCTTTCCTTCTCCGCGCATCTCAGCGGGCACCACCCCGCGGCGTGGCGCCACCCCAGTACGGAGGACGGAAGCGATGTCAGCATCGCCTCCTATCGCCGCCTGGCGCGGCTGGCGGAGAGCGGGCTGTTCGACCTGTTCTTCATGGCGGACACGCCCGCGCTGCGGATCGAAAACCTGGAATCCTGGAGCCGCTACCCGCTCTTCACCAACGTGCTGGAGCCGCTGACCTGCCTTTCGGCGCTCGCCGGCGCGACCGAGCACATCGGCCTCGGCGGCACCTCCAGCACGAGCTACAACGAGCCCTTCAACGTCGCCCGGCAATTCGCCTCGCTGGACCATATCAGCGGCGGTCGGGCGGCGTGGAACGTGGTGACGACCGCCAACATCTACGCGTCAGGCAATTTCGGCGAGATCCCCCTGCCCCCGCACGCCCAGCGCTACGATCGAGCGCGGGAGTTCGTGGAGGTGGTGCGGAAGTTCTGGAACACCTGGGAGGACGGCGCCTTCACCTATGACCGGGAGGCCGGGCGCTTCTACGATCCGGACAAGATGCACCCCGTCATCCACCAGGGGCAGCATTTTAGGATCCGCGGGGGGCTGAACATCGAGCGCACGCCGCAGGGCCATCCCGTGATCATCCAGGCCGGCGCGTCGGAGGCCGGGATGGACCTGGCGGCGGAGACGGCGGAGGTGGTCTTCGGCTCCTCCCCCACGCTGGAGAAGGCACAGGCCTACTATGCCGGGCTGAAGTCCCGCATGGCGAAGGTCGGCCGCGCGCCGGAGGATCTCTGTGTCCTCGCCGGCATGCCCGTGGTGGTGGGCGAGAGCGACGACGAAGCGGAGGACAAGTACCAGACGCTGCAAGCCCTGCTGCACCCCATGGTCGCGAAGCAGAAGCTGGGGATGGACCTGGAGACGGACCTCTCAGACCTCGACATGGACGCGCCGATCCCGGAGGACCGCATCCCCGCCAAAGCGAACCTGCACACCGCCTACTTCGCCGAGATCGTCCGCATGATCCGCGAGGAGAAGCTGACGCTCCGCCAGATCAGCCAGCGCTACGAGCGCGGCACCCGCACCGTGCGCGGCACGGCGAAGCGGGTGGCCGACCATATGGAGGAGTGGTTCGCCACCGGCGCCGCGGATGGCTTCATGCTGATCCTGCACCTGCAGCCCAAGGGGCTGGAGGACTTCGTCCGCCTCGTCGTGCCCGAGTTGCAGCGCCGTGGGCTGTTCCGGACGGAGTACAAGGGCCGCACGCTGCGCGACCATCTCGGCCTGCGCCGCCCGCCCTTCCAGCCGCCCGTTTCCGCCGCGGCCCGCGCCGCCGAATAGGAGCCCCGACCATGGCCGACACGAAGCAGATGGCCCTGGCGCTGCTGTGCCACCCGACGGGCCACCACAATGCGGGCTGGCTGCACCCCTCGACCCAGGCGGGCGCCTCCACCGACATCGACTGGTACCGCAGCACGGCGCAGCTCGCCGAGCGGGGGCTGTTCGACCTGTTCTTCATCGCCGACACCCCGGCGGCGCGGACGAGCAACCTCGAGGCCTATAGCCGCTACCCGCTCTTCATGAATGTCTTCGAGCCGGTCACGCTACTCTCCGCGCTGGCGGGAGCAACGCAGCACATCGGCCTGGGCGGCACCGTCAGCACGAGCTTCACCGAGCCCTACAACGTCGCCCGGATGTTCGCCTCCCTCGACCATCTCAGCCGCGGGCGCGCGGCCTGGAACGTGGTCACCTCCGCCAATGACTTCGCGGCGCGCAACTTCGGGCTGGACAAGCTGCCGCCGCATGCCCGCCGCTACGACCGGGCGCGGGAATTCGTGGATCTGGTTGGCAAGCTCTGGGACAGCTGGGAGGACGACGCCTTCGTGCGGGACCGGACAGCCGGCCTCACCTTCGATCCCGCCAAGCAGCACGTGGTGGACCACAAGGGCGAGTTCTTCACCCTGCACGGGGCACTGAACATCGAGCGGCCGCCGCAGGGTCATCCCGTCATCATCCAGGCCGGCGCCTCCGATACCGGCAAGGAACTGGCGGCCGAGACGGCAGAGGTGGTCTTCGCCTCCGACGCCACGCTGGAGGCGGCGCGCCGCTTCTACGACGACCTGAAGGGCCGGATGCCGAAGTTCGGCCGGGAGCCGGAGGCGCTGAAGGTCCTGGCCGGCAAGCCCGTGCTGATCGCGGACAGCCAGGGGGAGGCGGAGGACATGTACCAGACCCTCCAACACCTCATTCACCCCGTGGTTGGCCGCATGCGCCTGGGCATGGACCTGGAGACGGACCTGTCCGACCTGCCGCTGGACGAGCCGATCCCGGAAGACCGGATCCCCCGCAACTCCAACTTCCACAAGGCCTATTTCGACAAGATCGTGGAGATGATCCGCAGCGAGGGGCTGACCCTGCGCCAGCTCTACCTGCGCTACGAGCGTGGCAACCAGACGCTGCGCGGCACCGCGACCCAGGTGGCCGACCATCTCGAGGAGTGGTTCACGGCGGGCGTCGCGGACGGCTTCATGGTGACGCCGAGCCTCATGCCACAGGGGCTGGAGCGCTTCGTAGACGGGGTGGTGCCGGAACTCCAGCGCCGCGGCCTGTTCCGCACGGCCTATACCGGCCGGACGCTGCGCGAGAACCTCGGCCTGAAGCGGCCGCCCAACCGCCACGTCGCGCCCGCGCCGGCCATGGCGGCGGCGAAGTAGGCGGTGTCAGCCACAGGCTCCGCGGTCATGGCCGGCCCCGCATCGGCGGTGCCGGCGCGGCGGCGGTGGAACGCGCTCTGGCTGGCCCTGCCCGGCGCGCTCTTCCTACTCCTCCTTCTCGTCCTTCCCTCGTTGCAGCTCCTGTCCGTAAGCCTCACGGATTCCGAGACCGGCGAGTTCTCCCTCGCCGCCTATGAGCGGGCCTTCGGGGCGCGGGTCTATGCCCGCATCATCGGCAATACCTTCGCGATCGCGGCCCAGACGACCGGGCTGTGCCTCCTGCTCGGCTATCCCCTGGCCTATTGGCTGGCGGGGCTTCCGGCGCGGCGGCAGCGCGCGGCCACGTTGCTGGTTCTGCTGCCCTTCTGGACCAGCGCGCTGGTGAAGAACTTCGCCTGGCTGGTGCTGCTCGGGCGCACGGGGATCGTGGCGGGTGCCTTCCAGGCGCTGGGGCTCGGGCAGCCGCCGGACCTCCTGTTCAACCGCCCTGTCGTCCTCTTCGCCATGGTGCACAGCCTGCTGCCGCTCGCGGTCGTCTCCATGCTGCCGGTCATGACGGGGATCGATCGCGGGCTGCTCCAGGCCGCGGGCACGCTCGGCGCCCCGCGCGCGGCCGCCTTCTGGCGCATCCACCTGCCGCTCTCCATGCCCGGAGTCGCCTCGGCCGGGCTGCTCGTCTTCATCGCCTCGCTCGGCTATTTCATCACGCCCGCGCTGCTCGGCAGCCCGCAGGAGACGATGATGGGGCAGGCCATCATCACCCAGGTCCAGCAGATGGATAACCTGGTCTTCGCCGCCGCCCTTTCGGCGCTGCTGATCGGGGCGGCGCTGCTGAGCTGCCTCCTCTACGACCGCGTTTTCGGCCTCTCCTCCGTCTCGGGCGGGGCCGCTGCGCCGCGCGCGGCGGGCAGCCCCTTGCGGCGCGCCGGCCTCGGCCTTGCCGCCAGCCTCGCCACGCTGTTCGGCGGGCTGTCCGAGGGGCTCGCGCGCCTGCTGGGCGGGCACCGCTTCGGCTGGCTTCTTCCCGCCTATGCCTGGGCCATCGTGGCCGTCCTGGTGCTGCCCCTGCTCGCCATGGTGCCCATGGCCTTCACCAGTGCCAGCTTCCTCTCCTTCCCCCCGCCGGGCTTCGGCCTGCGCTGGTTTGCCGAGTACTTCGCCTCCCCCGTGTGGATGAGCGCGACGCTGCGCTCCTTCGGCATCGGGCTGGCGACGGCGGTCGTGACCACGGCCCTCGCCGCCCTTGCCGCCTTCGGGCTTGCGCGCGGGGCCGGGCGCCTCTCCCGGCCGGTCTTCCTGATGTTCATGACGCCGATGATCGTGCCCTCCATCGTCGTCGCCGTCGCGCTGTTCCAGCTCTTCGCGCGGGTGGGGCTGGTGGCGACGGATGCCGGCATCATGCTCGGCCACACCGTACACGCCATGCCGATCGCCTTCGTCATCCTCCTCGCCACGCTCAAGACCCATGACTGGCGGCTGGACCAGGCGGCGGCGACGCTCGGGGCGGACCGGCGGCGCACCCTGCTGCGCGTCACCCTGCCGCTCATGCGCGGCGGCCTCGTCGGCGCCCTGATCTTCGCCTTCCTCTCCTCCTTCGAGGAGCTGACGGTCGCCCTGTTCATCGGCGGCGGGCTGCGGACCACCCTGCCGAAGCAGATGTGGGACGACGTGATCCTGCAGGTCAGCCCGGTGCTCGTCGCGGCCTCCGTGGTCGTTGTGGTGCTGGTCACCGCGCTCTTCCTCCTGGCCGAATTCCTCCGCCCGGCCCGCCGCGGCCGGGCTGCGTGACGGAACGGCGGCGGGCAGCCCGGCGTCGCCACTCCCCTCCCCCAGGGTTGCCGGCCAGCATCGGCATCTGTCAGGAAGGCAAATCCAGGAGGACAGGGGTGTGGCATGAGCATCGGCCGGCTGCGCGACTTCGTCACTGCAATGACCCGGGCCGCGGACACGGTTCCCGCCGGCTCGGCCCTCATGGAGGCGGCCAGGCCGCTGCTCGGGCGGCTGATCGCCCGGGACGATTGGTTGCCCGAGGCCTGCGCCGTGCCGCACCCGCAATACTACCGGCAGTACCTGCTGCACTGCGATCCGGCGGAGCGCTTCTCCCTCGTCAGCTTCGTCTGGGGGCCGGGGCAGCGAACGCCGATCCACGACCACATGGTGTGGGGGCTGATCGGGATGCTGCGCGGCGCGGAGGTCTCCGCCGGCTTCTCCCGCCGGCCTGACGGCAGCCTGTATGCGGAAGGCGAGCCCGTGCGGCTGGAGCCGGGAGACATCGACGCGGTGGCGCCGGAGATCGGCGACATCCACCAAGTCGTGAATGCCCATGACGACCGGGTCTCGATCAGCATCCATCTCTATGGCGGGAACATCGGCGCGGTGAGCCGGCATGTCTTCGACATGGAGGGCCGCGAGAAGTCCTTCATCTCAGGCTATTCGAACGAGCAGGTGCCGAACCTCTGGGACCGGTCCCGCGCGACCGCGTGAACTGCCGCGGGGATCGGGCGCGTGGAAAGGCTGGACCTCGCCTCCATCAGGACGGAAACGGACCGGACCAGCACGGGGGCCAGGACGGCATGAGCGGATCGGGGGCGGTCGCGGTTGAGCGGGATGGCGATGCAGCAATCCTTTGGCTGAACCGTCCGGAGCGAGGCAATGCGCTGGGACCGGAACTGGTGGAGGCGCTGGACGCGGCGCTCGATGCGGCGCTGGCGGAGGGTGCCCGGCTGATCGTCCTGCGCGGGCGTGGCCGCAATTTCTGCACTGGCCTCGACCTCGCCGATCTCGACGCCGCTGAGGAGGGCGACCTCGCGCTCCGCATCATCCGAATCGAGCTGCTGCTGCAGCGGATCAGCGCCCTGCCGGTGGCGACCATGGCGGTGGCCGGCGGGCGGGTCTTCGGGGCTGGCGCGGACCTCTTCGCGGTCTGCGACCACCGCCTGGCCCTGGCAGGCGCCAGCTTCGCCTTTCCTGGGCCGGCCTTTGGCCTGGTCCTCGGCACCGGGCGGCTGGCCGACCTGTTGGGGGACACCGCCGCGCGCCGGCTGCTCCTCGCGGGCGCGCCGGTGGGGGCCGAGAGCGCGCTCTCCCTGGGCCTCGCCTCCTCCCTGCTGGAGGAAGGGGCGGTGCCCAATGCCGTCGCGGACGCCGCGCGGGCCGCGGCGCGGCTGGACGCGGCCACCGTCGCCGCGCTGCACGGGCGCACGCGCCGGGCTGATGACGATGCCGATCTCTCGGCGCTGGCCCGCTCCGTCGCCCGCCCCGGGCTGAAGCGGCGGATCCAGGACTACCGCGCCGCGGCCATGGCGGCCCGGCCTTCCAAGGCCGGAGCGCCCGGATGAACGCCTACACCGCCTCCCACTGGGGCATCTACGAGGTGGCGCAGGACGCCGCGGGCCGGGCGAGCCTGCACCCAATGCCCGGGGACCCGGATCCCAGCCCCATCGGCCTGCACCAGACCGACGACTCCCTCGCCCGGCTGCGAGTGCTGCGCCCTGCGGTGCGGCGGAGCTGGCTGGAGAAGGGGCCGGGCGCCGCGCCGGAGCTGCGCGGGCGGGAGCCCTTCGTAGAGGTGCCGTGGGAGAGGGCGCTGGTCCTCGTGGCGGCGGAGCTGCAGCGGGTGCGGACGGCGCATGGCAACACGGCGATCTTCGGCGGTTCCTACGGCTGGTCCTCCGCCGGCCGCTTCCACCACGCGCAGAGCCAGGTGCACCGCTTCCTGAACGCGGTCGGCGGCTATGTCCGCCACATGGATTCCTACTCCCTCGGGGCCGGGCGCGCGCTGATGCCGCACATCGTCGCGCCGATGGACGACCTGATGGCCCAGCACACCTCCTGGTCTGTCATGGCGGAGCATACCGGGCTCTTCGTCGCCTTCGGCGGCGTGCCGGCCAAGAACGCGCAGATCTCCGCCGGCGGGGCCGGACGCCACCGCGTGCGGGAGGGGCTGCACCGAATGGCCGCGCGCGGCGTGCGCTTCGTCAACATCGGCCCCGTGCACGACAACCTGGACACGGGCGCGGGGGCCGAATGGATCCAGGCCCGGCCGAACACCGACACGGCGCTGATGCTCGCGCTCGCCTGGGTTCTGCGAGAGGAAGGGCTGGCGGATCGCGATTTCCTCGCGCGCTGCTGCACGGGCTACGAGCGGTTCGAGCACTACCTCTCCGGCGAGGAGGACGGGCAGCCGAAGACCCCGGAATGGGCGGAGGCCATCACCGGCGTCCCTGCCGCCCGCACCGCGGCGCTGGCGCGTGAGATGGCGGCGCAGCGCACGATGCTGAACATCTCCTGGTCGCTCCAGCGCGCCACGCACGGGGAGCAGCCTTTCTGGATGCTTGTGACCCTCGCCGCGATGCTCGGGCAGATCGGCCTGCCCGGCGGCGGCTTCGGGCTGGGCTACGGGGCCACTAACCTGATGGGCAGCCCGCACCCCCGCCTGCCCGGCCCCACACTGCCCCAGGGGCGCAACGCGGTGCGGGATTTCATCCCCGTGGCCCGCATCGCCGACATGCTCCTCAACCCCGGCGCGCCCTTCACCTATGTCGGCGGCCGCTACACCTACCCCGACATCCGGCTGGTCTACTGGGCCGGCGGGAACCCCTTTCACCACCACCAGGACCTGAACCGGCTGGAGCGCGCCTGGCAGAAGCCGGAGACGATCGTGGTGCACGAGCAGTACTGGACGCCCGCCGCGAAGCGGGCGGACATCGTGCTGCCCGCCACCACGACGCTGGAGCGCAGCGACATCGGCTCCGCCACGAAGGAGGGCTTTCTCGTGGCCATGCGCCCCGTCTCGGCCCCTGCCGGGGAGGCGCGGGACGACTACGACATCTTCGCCGGCATCGCCGCCCGCATGGGCGCGGCCGACACCTACACGGAGGGGCTGGACAGCGAGGGCTGGCTACGCCGCCTCTACGACGAGACGCGGCAGAAATCGGCGGGCCAGGGCATCGACCTGCCGGAATACGCGGCCTTCCAGGAGACCGGGCTGATCAGCCTGGCCGAGCATGACCGGCCGGTGGTGATGCTGGAGGCCCTCCGCACCGATCCGGCGGCCAACCCGCTGAACACGCCCTCCGGCCGGATCGAGATTTTCTCCGAGCGGATCGCCGGCTTCGGCCTGCCGGACTGCCCGGGATACCCGGTGTGGCGGGGACCCGCGGAATGGCTGGGCGGCCCCGGCGTGGACCGACACCCGCTGCACCTCCTCTCCGACCAGCCGGTGCGGCGGCTGCACAGCCAGCTCGACGCCAGCGGATACAGCACCGCCGGGAAGGTGCGCGGGCGGGAGCAGGTCTTCATGCACCCGGAGGACGCGGCTGCGCGCGGCCTGTCGGATGGCGACATCGTGGAGCTCTTCAACGACCGCGGCCGTTGCCAAGCCGCGCTGTGCCGTAGTGATGCGGTGATGCGCGGCGTGGTCCGGCTGAACACCGGCGCCTGGTACGACCCCGACCCCGCCACGGGGGTGGAGAAGCACGGGAACCCGAACGTGCTGACGCTGGATGCCGGCGCCTCGGGCTTCTCGCAGGGCTGCTCGGCGCAGACCTGCCTTGTCGAGGTGAGCGGCCCGATAGCCGATCCGCCGCCCGTCACGGCCTTTGACTTGCCGGAGCTGTTGGCCCAGGACAGGTGAAAATCGGGAGGGACGACGCCATGGAAAACCCGCTTCTGCAGCTGGCGGACTATGCGGTTGGCTGGCGCGGCCGCCCGATCGAGCCCGAGCTGGAGGCGCATGCCCGCCGCGCCCTGCTGGACTGGTTCGCCTCCCTCCTGCCCGGCTGCAGCCAGCCCCCGGCGACGACCATAGCCGAGGCCCTGGGGGCCGAAGGCGCCACCGGCCGCGCGGTCTGCTACGTGGACGGCACGATGGTACCGCTGCGCCACGCGGCCCTGGTGAACGGCACCGCCGGCCACCTGGTGGAGTTCGACGACATCTACCGCGATGCCGGCTACCACCCGGCCTGCCCCACGATGCCGGCTGCGCTGGCCGCCGCGCAGGTGCAGGGCGCATCGATGCAGGACCTGCTGCGGGCGATCATCGCGGGCTACGAGGTAGGCTGCCGGATCGGCATGGCGGTGCAGCCCAGCCACTACCGCTACTGGCACACCACGGGCACGGTCGGCACCTTCGGGGCCGCCGCCGCCGTCTCCGTTCTGCTCGGGTTGGACGAGGCGCGGACGGCGCATGCCCTCGCTACCGCCGCCACCATGGCAGCCGGGCTGCAGGGGGCGATCCAGGGTGAGGGGATGAGCAAGCCGCTCCACGCCGGCCACGCCGCCGAGGCAGGCGCCCTGGCCGCCATGGCCGCCGCGCGCGGGATGACGGGCACGCTGGAGGTGCTGCACGCCCCCGCCGGCTTCGCTGCCGCCACCAGCGACAGCACCGGCCGCTGGGAGGCCGCGCTGGAGGGACTGGGCGGGCCGCCCGCCATCACGCGCATCACCTTCAAGAACCATGGCTGCTGCGGCCACATCTTCCCGGCACTGGACGCGGTGACGGCCCTGCGCGACGAGCACGGGTTCGGCGCCGGCGACGTCGCCGCGGTGCATGTCGCGGGCTATACCCAGACCAAAACCCTTTGCGACCGGCCGGATCCGCGCACGGTGGCCGATGCCCGCTTCTCCGTGCAGTACTGCGTCTCCGCGCTGCTCCATCTCGGCGGCGTGCGGCTGGCGGCCTTCGAGGCCGCGAGCATGGCGGACCCGGCCATCCGGGCCGACATGGTGAAGGTGACGGTCGCCATCGATCCCGAGATGGCGGACGCCTATCCCCGGCAGCGCAGCGCCCGCGTTACCATCAGGCTGCGGGACGGCAGGGTGCTGGAGCGGTACCAGCCGACGCGCAAGGGCGACCCGGATGCGCCGCTCAGCGATGCTGAATTGACAGCGAAGTTCCGCGAGCTGGTCGGCCCCGCCATCGGCAGCGCGGCGGCAGCGCGGCTGGAACGGTCGCTGCTGCACGGGGATGCCCTGCCCGGGCCGATCCCCCTGGCAGGGGCGGCAATCGCCAGGCGGCGGGTGGGCTGACGCCCGTTCCCTATTCCGGCTTCACGCCGGTGGCGGCGACCACGGCCCGCCACTTCGTCAGTTCCCCGGCGACGTAGCGGCCGAAGGCCTCCGGCGTCTCCTGCCCCGGCGTCGCCCCCAATTCCCGGTACCGGCGGGCCACGGTTTCGGACCGCAGGGCGTCGTTCAACACCCCGTTCAGCGCCAGCACCATGTCCGGAGGCAGGTTCTTCGGGCCGAAAAGGCCGAACCAGGCCGTCGCCTCGTAGCCCTGGACCGTCTCGCCCACCGTCGGCACCTCCGGCAGGCTCTCGTCCCGCGCCCGGGTGGTGACGGCGAGCGCCTTGATGCGGCCGGCCTTGATATGCGGGACGGAGGTGGTGGTGGCATCCACCATCAGCGGGATGTGCCCGGCCAGCAGGTCGTTCATCGAGGGGCCGCCGCCGCGATAGGGAATGTGCACGAGGTTGGCGCCGGTCATCATCTTCAGCAGCTCGGCGCTCATATGCGTCGTCGTGCCGATGCCGGCGGTGCCGTAGCTGACGGGGCTGGACTTGGCCTGACGCAGCAGGCCGGCGATGTCGTCCGCCGGGAAGCCGGGATGGGCGACGAAGATGTTCGCCGTGGTGCAGGCGAGCGCGAGCGGGGTGAAATCCGCGGCGACGTCGTAGCCGAGGTTGGGATAGAGCGCGGCCTGGATGCCGTTGGTGCCGCCGGAGCCGAAGAACAGGGTGTAGCCGTCCGGCGCTGCCCGGGTCGCCGTGGCCGTTCCCACGGTGCCACCGCCGCTCGAGAGGTTCTCAATGACGATGGACCAGCCCTTCGTCGCCTGGATCTCGGCGGCGAGGATGCGGGCCAGCACGTCCGTCGGCCCACCCGCGGAGAAGGGAATGATCAGGCGGATCGGGCGGGACGGGTAGCCACCCTGCGCCCGTCCTGAGACGGGGCGCAGCAGCAGCGGCGCGGCGAGGCCTGCCCGTAGCAGGGCGCGGCGCGGCAAGGCGATCATGGCGTGTTCCTTCCTCTCCGGACCTTGCTGGGGGCGCGCCGGCCTGGCCCTGGCCGGCGCGCTTCGTCAGGCCGTCGTACCGCCATCCACGGGCAGGGCGGCGCCGGTGATGAAGGAGGCCTCGTCCGAGAGGAGGAACAGCGCCGCGTTGGCGATCTCCTCCGGCCGCGCCGGGCGGCCGAGCGGGTTCACGGCGCCGCGCTTCTTCACCAGCGCCTCCACATCCGCGCCAGCCGTCGCGGCCTGGTCGGGGCGGGCGACGAAGACGCGGAGCATCGGCGTGTCCACGCTGCCCGGGCAGACGGCGTTGCAGCGGATCCCCTCCGGCGCCAGCCGCTTCGCCAGGGCCCGCATGAAGCCGACCACGCCGAACTTCATCGCGGAATAGACCGGGCTGAACACCGATCCCTGCAGGCCGGAGGTGGAGGCCGTGTAAAGCAGGGACGCACCGGCCCTGCCGCGCAGGTGCGGGATGGCGGCATCGGTGGTCGCCATGATCGTGCGAAGATTGAGGTCGATCGCGAGGTCCAGGTCGTCCCGTGGCAGGCCCTCCACCACGGAGGGGCCGGGATGGCCGACATGGTTCCACACGAAGTCCAGCCCGCCGAAGGCCGCAACCGTGTCCTCGACGATGCGGCGGGAGAAAGCGTCGTCCCGCAGGTCGCCGGGAAGGCCGATGGCGCGCCCGCCCGCCGCCTCGATCTCCGCCACGGCAGAGGCCACGCCCGCCGCGTCGCGATCGACCACGGCCACCGCCGCGCCTTCCCGCGCGAAGCGCAGCACGCCCGCCCGCCCCATGCCGGACGCGGCGGCGGTGACGAGCCCGATCTTGCCCTGCAGCCTCATGGTGCCGTCCTCTCCTTTGCCGCCGCGCGGACCCGGTCCAGCACCGGCTGCAGGAACTCCGCGAAATGCGCGTAGTTCTCGCTCATCGGGAAATGTCCGAGGCGGGACATGATCGTCACCTCGCTGCCGGGGATGTGCCGCGCCGTCTCCCGCGTCGCCTCCGGCGAGCAGGAATAGTCGTACTCGCCCGTCAGCAGCCACACCGGGCACTGTGACGTGTCGATCATCGCCAGCCGGTCGCGCAGGTCGCCCTCGGCCTTGTAGAAGTGCAGGTCGCCGCGGAACACGCCGGGGCCGCCCTGCATGTAGTGCCACAGCGTCTCCCATCGCTCGCCCTCCGGCGATTGCGGCGCCATGAGGCCGGAGACGATGCCGGCGCAGACCTCGCCACCGTGCACGTCCGGCCGGTGAGTCCACTCCGTGTCGTAGTAGGGATCGACGTGGGAGGAGGATTGCAGGCCGATCACGCCGCCCAGGCGCGCGCCATGCGCCGCGGCCAGTTCCAGCACCACGCGCCCGCCGATGGAGCAGCCCATCACCACGGGCCGGTGCAGGCCGAGCGCTTCGGAAACGCCGAGGATGGCCTCTACATAGGCGGCGGTGGTGAGCTTGTACTCCTCCCTCCACCAGCCATCGGGCGGGGAGGACTTGCCGTGCCAGGGGAGGTCGAAGGTGATGCAGCGGAAGTGCTGCGTCACCGCCGCGTCGTTCAGCAGCCCGCGCCACTGTCGCGTGTCGGAGCCGGCGGTGTGCAGGAGGAGCAGCGGGATCCCCTCACCCGCCTCCTCGACATAGATGCGGTGCGGCTGGCCGCCGAGGGTGACGGTGATGTAGCCGCCGCGGATCGGTTCCATCATGCCGCGCTCTCCGAATGCGCGCCGCGCAGGCTGGCGAGCGCGGCCTTGAACCACAGCAGGTGGCTCATGAAGGGGTGCAGGTTGCCCTCCAGCCGCAGCTCCCGGCCGCGCACCAGTGCCATCAGGTCGTGCCGGCCGGGTGGCGGCTCCGGCGAGAGGAAGTCGCGCCACGCCGCCGGCTCGATGCGGATGGCCAGCGTCCAGGAGGGCATGACGAAGGGGCCGCGGCGGATGGATTCCACGGCGCCGTCGCGCAGGCGAAGCAGCCATTCCTCGGCACCGACCGCGAGCATCACGTCCGCGTCCAGGAAGCGCCCCCAGCGGCGCAGCATCGGGTCGTCGTTCACGAGCCCGGGCAGGTCTTCCGGCGTCATGACGGCAC
This sequence comes from Roseomonas indoligenes, assembly GCF_017813365.1. Taxonomy (GTDB): domain Bacteria; phylum Pseudomonadota; class Alphaproteobacteria; order Acetobacterales; family Acetobacteraceae; genus Roseomonas; species Roseomonas indoligenes. The sequence continues at coordinate 212,338 of NZ_JAGIZA010000002.1, read as the reverse complement.
CATGGCGCAGCCCGCGCCCTGCATGGGCCGGAAGGCCTGGTCGGCGGGTATGGTGCGGGTCGTGGCGTAGTAGTCCCAGGGTCCCTTGCTCTCCTCCGGCGTCTTGACGCGGAAGAGGTACATGTCGTGCACCTTGCGGCCATCGGCGCGCACGGTTCCCCGCCCGAAGAGCGGGTCCTCCGTGCCGTTCGCCTTCATCCAGCCGACCGCCGCGCGGCCGCTGGCATTGTCGCCGAGCGCGTCGCGGGCCTTGAGGTAGTGCATCACGGCGGAATAGCCGCCGGCGTGGATCATCCCCGGCTTCTGCCCGCCCATCTGCGGCGCGAAGCGGGAGGAGAAGGCGCGCGTGCCCTCGTTCATGTCCCAGTAGAAGGCCTCCGTCAGCGCCAGCCCCTGCGCCGCCTGCAGCCCGAGGGAGTGGACATCGGCGATCTGGAACAGCAGCCCCGCCAGTCGCGTGCCGCGCCGGGCGACGCCGAACTCCGCGGCCTGCTTCACGCAGTTCACCGTATCCGTGCCGGCATTCGCAAGGCCGATCACCTTCGCCCGGCTCGCCTGCGCCTGCACGAGGAAGGAGGAGAAGTCCGTGGTGCCGGGAAAGGGGGTACGGGCGGTGCCGAGGACGCGGCCGCCAGCCTCCTTCACGAAGCCCGCCGTATCGCCTTCCAGCGCGTGGCCGAAGGCGTAGTCGGCGGTGATGAAGAACCAGGTGTCCGCACCATCCGCCACCAGGGCGCGCCCGGTGCCGGCCGCGAGGGACCAGGTATCGTAGGTCCAGTGCACGTGGTTCGGTCCGCAATTCGCGCCCGTCAGCGCGGCAGTGGCGGGGCCGGTGAAGAGAGCGACCTTGTCCTTCTCCGCCACCAGCCCGCCGATGGCGAGGGCGACGGAGGAGACGGGCACGTCGAGAATGGCGTCCACGCCCTGCCGGTCCAGCCAGTCCCGCGCCATGGAAAGGCCCACATCCGGCTTGTTCTGGAAATCCGCCTGGATCACCTCCACCCGCAGGCCCGGGCGGGCGCGCATGAAGTCCTCAGCCGCCAGCTTCGCGCCGACCACCGATCCCTGGCCGGTGTTGGCGGAATAGGGGCCGCTCATGTCACTGAGCACGCCGATCCGCACGTTGCGCGAGGGCTGCGCCCGCAGGGCGGGTGCCGCGAGCGCCGAGGCCATGGCCCCGCCGCCGATCAGCAGGGATCGCCTGCCGGTCCGGGTGATCATACTGTTCTTTCCTCCCTTTTTCCTGCGGCCGTTCAGGCCTGCAGCACGCGCTTCACGGATCGCTGTCCCTGCCGAGGCGGATCACGGCGTCCACGGCCATGACGCCGCGTCCCTCCGCCAGGACCATCAGGGGGTTGATCTCGCACTCCACGACATCGCCGCGCTCGGCGAGGCGGGAGATGGCGACGATGGCGGCGGCCAGGGCCTCCATGTCGCCGGGAGGGCGGCCGCGATATCCCTCCAGCGCGCGCAGGGCGCGCACCTCCGCGATCATCTCCCGCGCCGCTCCGTGATCCACCGGGGCCAGGCGGACGCTGCGGTCGCGGTAGATTTCCGTCAGCACGCCGCCGGCGGCCAGCAGGATGATCGGCCCCACCTGCGGGTCGCGCCGGTAGCCCACCAGCACCTCGCCGAGCGGCTTCGTCATGGCCTGCACCAGCACGCGATCCGCGCCGAGCCCCGGACGGTGCGCGGCGACGCTCTCGACGATGCGGCCGGCCGCCTCGGCCAGCGCGGCGTCGGACGCCACGCCCAGCACAACGCCACCGAGGTCCGACTTATGGAGGATGTCGGGGTGCAGGACCTTCACGGCGACGGGATAGGGGAAGGGCAGTTCTTCCCGCCCCGCGCTGGCGGCCGGCAGCGCGACGCAGGGCGCGTGCGGCACGCCGAGCGCGGCCAGCAACTCATAGGCCTCGGCCTCGTCCAGCATCCGCCCCTCCCCGCCCGCCGGGATGGGTGCAGCAGCGGGCCGGGGCTCGCGGCGCGCGAAGGCGGCGGCGATGGCGTCGGCGCAGGCCTCCGGCGTGCGGAAGACAGGCACGCCGGCCTCGGCCAGCATGGCGATCGCCTGCGGCGCCTCCGGCACGCAGAAGGAGGCGATGTGGGCGCTACCCCGCGCGGCCTCCAGCACCGGCTGCACCGCGAGTTCCGGCTGGAAGCGGGAGGAGGAGCCGGCCACCGCGACCACCAGGTCGTATTCGGGCGCGGCGAGCAGCGCGTCCAGCGCCGCGCCCATGACCTCCGGCCTTACCCCGGCCAGGGTGAGGTCGAGGATCCGCCCATGGCCCGGGTCGATACCGGCCGCCGCCAGCCGCGCGCGCGTGGCCTCGGCCGGACCTTCCACGGACACCCCGCGCATGCCCAGCCCGTCCACCACCATGGCCGCCCCGCCGCCCGTGGTCGTCACCACGCCCACCACGGGCTTGCGGGCGCCCGCCTTGCGGATGGGCAGGCGGCGCAGCAGCGCCGGGGCTTCCAGCAGACTTTCCAGCGTATCGACGCGGGCGATCCCGCAATCCCGCAGGAAGGCGTCCGCCACATCGTCCTCCCCGGCCAGGGCGCCGGTGTGGGAGACCGCGAGCTCCGCCGCCTCCGTGCTGCGCCCGAGCTTGTAGGCGACCACCGGCTTGCCGCGCGCCGCCGCGCCGGCCGCGAAATCCCGCAGCGCACTGGCGCCGCGGAGCGTCTCGAGGAACAGGAGGTAGGAGGTGATTCGCGGGTCGTCGAGCGTGGCGGCGCAGATGGAGCCGAGGTCGAGATCGACCTCCGCCCCTACGGAGACGAGCCCCGCGAAGCCAAGCCCGCGCCCCCGCCCGCGCGAGAGGATGGCGCCGATCATGCTGCCGCTCTGGGACGCGACGAAGGCGCCGCCCAGCGGCAGGTCCGGCTCTGCGAAGGCGGCATTGGCGGTCAGCACCATGCGGTGGTGCAGGTTCACTAGGCCGATGCTGTTGGGCCCGAGCAGCCGCGTTCCCGTTCCGCGCAGGCTCTCGCGCAGGGCATCCTCCCGCGCCGCGCCCTCGGGCCCGGCCTCCGAGAAGCCGCCGGCCAGCACCGTCACGGCGGGGATGCCCAGGCGGGCGCATTCCGCCACCGCCGCCATGGCGCCCTCGGTCGGCAGCAGCACGAAGGCGTGGTCCGGGCATTCCGGCAGGGCCGAGAGGCTAGGGAAGGCCTGCTCGCCCATCACCGTCTCGCGCCGGGCGATCGGGTAGACCGTGCCGGCGAAGCCGCCCGCGCGCAGGAAGCGCAGCGGCCGGGAGGCGGTCTTGGTGATGTCGTCGGAGGCCCCGACGATTGCGATGCTTCGCGGCGAGAGCAGGGCGGCGGGCGCGGAGCGCATGGCCTATTCCGCCGCCCGCGGTTCACTCGGGTTCGCGGGCTTCGGGGGGCGCTGGGAGAAGCGGCGGCCGAAGACCTCCTCGGCCAGCCTGTTCTTCATCATCTCGATCGAGCCGCCCGCGATCATCCAGCCACGGCAGCGCCGCATGCAGTATTCCACGAGCGATTCCTCGGAGAAGCCGGTGCCGCCCATGATCTGGATGGCCTCGTTCGCCGCATGGAACCCCGCCTCGTTGCAGGCGAGCTTGGCGAGCGTCGTCTCATAGGCGGAAGGCAGGCCGCGATCGGCGTTGACGGCGGCGCGGTAGAGCAGGAGCTGCGCCGATTCCAGCTTCAGTGCCATTTCCGCGAACTTCCATTGGATGCCCTGGAACTCGCTGAGGGTGCGGCCGAACTGGCGGCGCGTGGCGGCGTGCTCCTTCGCGCGCTCGAAGGCGTAGCGGCCCACGGCCAGCGACCGCGCCGTGTTGCCCACGCGCTCCGCGTTGAAGGCGGCGATCTGCTTCTTGAAGCCGCCCGGGCCGAGGAGGAGGTTCTCCTTCGGCACGCGGCACTCCTCGAAGTAGAGCGCGCTCCACTCCTCCCCGTTTAGGAAGAGCGAGGGCTGGCCGACGGTGAAGCCCGGCGTGCCGCGCTCGATCAGGATGGAGCCGATGCCGTCGATCCCCGGCCCGAAGCGGAGGTAGATGAGGTAGAGCGAGGCCTCCGCGCTATGGGTGCCGAAGACCTTTGAGCCGTTGACGACGTAGTCATCCCCGTCCAGCCGCGCGGTCGTCCTCAGCTCTGTCGCGGCCGATCCCGCCTCCGGCTCGCTCATCCCGAGGGAGATGGTGTTCCGCCCGGCCAGCAGGTCCGGCAGCCACTTCGCCTTCTGCTCAGGCGTCGCGTACTCGGCAAAGGTGCGGATCGGGCCGAAATTGCCGGCCTGGACGACGTCGGCGCTGCGGGGACAGACGAGCGCCACCTGCTCGATCGCCAGCACCGCATCCATCAGCGTGCCGCCCTGGCCGCCATCCTTCTCGGGGATGGTGATGCCCAGCAGGCCCTGGGCGGCCATGAGTTCCGCCACGTCATAGGGAAAGCCCGGCGTATGCGCGCGCTTGAGGGCACCGGCCGCCAGCTTCTCCTCGGCGAAGCGGCGCACGGAGGCGGCAAAGATCCGCTGGTCCTCTGTGAGGTTGAAATCCATGCCCGCCTGTTTCCGCCCGAGATGCCGTTCGTGTTGGAGTGCATGCTGCCCCGGAATGGGGGTGGGCGGGAGCCGACGGCTCTTTATGCCGTCATGATGTTTTGTTATGCCTGATGCTTGTGTCTGAGGAGGGCCGGATGGCCATGCCGGCGCCGCCCTTCAATCCGCTGCACGTCTTCACCGTGGCCGCGCGCCTCGGCAGCTTCACGCGCGCGGCCGAGTTGCTCGGCGTCTCCCAGGCGGCCGTCAGCCGCCAAGTGGCGGTGCTGGAGGGCTATCTCGGGACGCGGCTCTTCCAGCGCGAGCGGCACGGCGCCGCACTGACGCCGGAAGGGCGGATGCTGCAGGATGAGCTGGGGCCGGCCTTCGAGCGCATCGCGGCCGCGGCGGAGCGGGTGCGGCGGGAAGCCCGGACGGCGCCGCTGCGGCTGCGGGTCTACAACACCTTCGCGGCCAAGTGGCTCCTGCCCCGCCTGCACCGCTTCGAGGCGGCCCATCCCGGCATCGCCGTGCGGCTGAGCCATATCGTCTCGCCCGTGGACTTCCGGCGTGACCCGGTGGACCTCGCCATCCAGCTCGGCGACGGCAAATGGCCCGGGCTGGGGTCGCGGCTGCTGCTGCCGGATGTGCTGCAGCCCGTGTGCAGCCCCCGCCTGCTGGAGAGCGGCCCGCCGCTGCGCGAGCCCGGTGATCTCCCGGGACACCGGATGCTCGTCTCCCGTTACCGCCGCAGCGATTGGCGGGACTGGCTGGCCGGGATCGGGCGACCGGACCTGCTGCGGGAGGGGATGGAGTTCACCAGCTCCGTCCTGACCTATCAGGCGGCGGTGGAGGGGCTGGGTGTGGCGATCGGGCAAATGGCCTTGCTGAGCCAGGATGTCCGGGCGGGGTTGCTTGTTCCGCTTTTCGATCTGCCGGTCCGGCGAACCCTGGCGTATCACGCCGTCTGGCCGGCGGACCGGCCGCCGGACCGGAAGGCGCAGGCTTTCCTCGACTGGCTGGGCGAGGAAGTCGGCGCGGGCTCGGCAGGAGCCGGTTGCGTTCCGGAGCAGGGGTGAAGCGCCCGTGCCAGCCGACGGCACCCCAGGGTCGGGCGGAACGGTCCCGATCCAATCCGGCGTCCCGCCGGAAGGGCCGCCGTTCCCGGCGCATCGCTCAGGAATCGCGCGCCAGGTACTCCCAGGAGTAATCGGAGGCCAGGGCTTCCAGAATCGCCGAATGCCCGACGATGAGCCAGTGCCGCAATCCAGGTTCCGCGTTGGCTGTCTCTGCTCGCCAGTCTGACTGGTGAACTTCGTACATGCCGGGATCGGGGCAGAGATTGTCGGCTTCCCAGCGCTGCCGCGGAGTGCGCCCCGCTTCGTCGCGGTCTCCGGGCTGGGCGATTCCGCTGAAATCGAACTGTCCCGGTTCGGGGAGTGGTTCCCGCGACAGCTGCGGCTGCACGCGGCAGCCTCCGAAGCGGCGGAAGGTCACGAGCACCGTTCGGTACCCGGCCTCGTTGAAGGCCGCGTCCTCCGTCTCGCCCGCCTCTTCAAGCCGCGCGATCTCCGCCTCCGCCACATGCGGCCCCAGGAAGACCCGCAGGGATGCGGAGAGACCCTCCTCCGTTGCGTGCACGCCGATGATGCCGCCGGAGGGGGAGATTTTCCAAGGAACTGGCAGGGCCGCCAGCCGGTTCGCACCACTCGTCATCAGGGCAGCCTCACGACATCCAGGATCTTCGTATCGTTCGGCCCGGGCGTGATGGGAATAGCGGGGCCGGGCATGCCGAACTTCTCGCCGCGCTGGCGCAGCGGCGGTTCGTCGAGCCGCTCCAGCAACTTGCTCGTCGAAGGTGTCTCAACCACCTTCGTCGGCTCCATGCCGGCCATGCTCAACGCCGCGAGCGTCCGATTGCTCTCGGCGATCTTCTGGCCTGTCTCGGGATGGGTGAAGAACGTGACCGGCAGCTGGTCCGGGTGCAGGCGCCCAGCCTTCAGGTCCTCCGCAACATCCTTCAGGGCGCGACCGCGAATGAAGTCCGGCGCGTCGGACCCGACATCCCGGAAGGTGGAGCTGATGCGGCGCTGCCCGAACAGGATGTCGCAGGCAAGGCCATAGGGATCGATCCAGGCCCAGGGGTTGGGCGCGTAGACATACGGATTCTCGCCGGCCGCGAGACCCAGCGGGTCCAACGAGATGAACTGCCCGACCCAGGGGTCGTAGTACCGGAACCGGTTGTAGTGAAGCCCCGTCTCCGCGTCCGCATACTGGCCCTGCAGTCGCAGCGGCGCCGCATCGGCAGCGTCCCCTTCGGCTTCCCCCCAGGCGCGATAGCGCGCTTCCCAGGCCACCCCGCCCAGTGTGTCCAGCCACGCCAGCGGGCACCCGTTGGGATCGTTCTGCGCGAGGTGGAATACCCCCTGTGCCGGCCCGTCCGGCTGCACGGAGACCGCGGCCATCGGAACGAAGCTGCCGGGCGCATAGAACCAGTGCTGCTCCCGTCGCGATGCTTCCGCGCATCTCTCCTCGGTGCGCACCTCACCGATGAGGCGATCCCCATCCCACAGGAAGCGCGTCAGGGATCCCGCCGTCCTCTTGCTGATCCGCCGGCCGAGAGCGTCGTAGCGATAGGTCGTAACGTGGCCATCCTGCTGGCTCTCGACCAGCCGCCCGTTGGCGTCCCAGGAGAACCGCTGCCGTCCCCTGGACCCTTCGCGCGCCACAAGGTTGCCGCAGGCATCGAAGCCGTAGGCCTCTCCGTCCAGCTCGGCGGCGCGGACAACGGCGGGATCGATTCCCGCAAGCGCGCCAGACCCGGTATCCCGCAGGCGATTGCCCGCCGCGTCGTTCGCATAGGCATCGCGCTGGCCGGACGGCGCGACGTGCTCCACCAGCTGCCCTGCTGCATCATAGGCGTAGCGGTCCACGCCCAGGCGGGAGTCCTGTCGCTCGATCAAGTTGCCGGCTAGGTCATAGGCGTAGGATTGCCCGAAAGCCTCGCCGCCGGCCGGCATCACCCGCTGGTCCATGATGCGGCCGAGCGGGTCGCGCGCGTAGCGCCGCCGCAGCCCGTCACCCAGCGCGTCCGCAACGGGCCAGCCCAGGGCATTCCGCTCGATCCGCAGGGCCGGATGCTCATCGACCGCCAGCAGCGAGAGACGGCCGAGCGGATCGTACGCGAAGCGCGCCTCGTGGGCCGACCCGTCACCCTCCCCGATGCGGCTGCGGGCCGCCAGAAGGTTGCCGGCCACGTCGTAGTCGCGCTCCACGCCGTGCCAGTCGCCCTGCGTCTCGGATATCAGGCGGCCATTGGCGTCGAAGCGCCGCTCGATCCTGGTCTCAGCGTTCTCGGCGGCAACGAGCCGGCCATTTCCATCATAGGCGAAGTGAACCGCCGAGGTCCCGCCGGAGGCCTCCGGATCGGGCAGCAGCTTGCGCAGCACGCGGCCGACGCCGTCCGTCTCGTAGCGGATCAGCCCCCCGAGCGGATCGCGGCTCGCCTTCAGGCGTCCGGCCGGTGTATAGGCGTATCGTCGCGTTCCCCCCCAGTAATCCCGCTCCTCCACGACCTGCCCGAGCGCATCCCGGCGGAAGTGATGGGTCCGGCCGAGCTGGTTCGTGACGCTGACAAGCCGACCCTCCGTGTCGTAACCGTAGGACACGGCCAGACCATCGGGCTGGATGCTGCGGGACATCGCGCCCAGGCCGACATACTCGAAGCGGGCGATGCTCCCGTCGGGGCCCTGCCGTGCGACGAGGTTGTCCTCCGGATCGTAGGAGAACCCTGTCGCGCTCCCGTCCGGTGCCGTCAGCCGGACAAGCCGCCGCCGCGCATCGTAGTGGTAGGCCGTGACCTGGCCGAGCGCATCCTCGCGCCGCACGAGGTTGCCGAGGCCATCATACCCGAAGCGGGTGACGCCACCGGCCGCATCCAGGACCGCCGCCAACCGGCCCTGGTCGTCATACTGGAACCGGGTGCGCCCGCCCAACGGGTCCTGGCAGGACATCAGGCGCCCGCGGCCATCATGTTCGTAGCGGCTCTCGTCGCCACCGGGGCCGCGCTGGAGAAGCGGCAGCCCGCTATCGTCGTACTCGCGCTCCCATGCCGCGCCGTTGCCATCGACGACCCGCACCGGCTGATCCTGCTCGCCGAATTCCATCGCGATGGTGGTCCCGTCGGGACGCGCCATCGCCAGCAGGTTCCCCCGCGCGTCATAGGTGTAACCCGCCCGCAGGCCGTCCTGGTTCACCACGGCCGAGGTTCGCCCTGCCGCGTCGTACTCATAGATGGTCACGCCACCAAGGGGATCGAGTTCCCGGATCGGCAGGCCGCGCTCGTCGAAGCTTACGAGCGAGACATGGCCGAGCGAGTCGGTGATCCTGACCTCGCCCGCGCCCTCGAAATAGGTGAAGCGATAGTCGAGCAACCCGCCATCACCCCAGGCGCGCACCGCGCGCCAGCCCTCCCCCGATCGGTCATAGGCGTAGTGGAAGGACAGGCCGTTGCGATCGCTGTGGCGTAGCAGGCGGTGCTGGTCGTAGGTGAAGCGAAGCGGCTGGTTCAGGGCGTCCTGCGCCTCCACCAGGTTCCCTGCGTCATCCTGGACGTAGCGGACGAAAACGTGCTGCCCCTCTCCCGGCAGCCGCAGCGAGAGTTGGCGGATGGTTCCGTCCGGTCCGTTCTCCACTTCGACCCGCTGGCCCGTCGCCGTGCTGCGGATGCCGACAAGGCGCCCGCCCTCGCGCTCGAAAGACAGTGCGTTGCCGAATCGGTCGGTGATGCCGGCAAGGGGAACCTCGACCGGCGCGTGCCGCCCACGGGGAAAATGAAAGCTCCTTCCGTCCTTCAGCCGCACATGCCAGGCATCGCCGGCATCGATGAGCCGCGCGCCGTCCATGATCTCCAGCACGGCGCCGGCCTCGCCAGCGGACTTCGGCAGGCCATCGAACAGGGCCGATCCGTACTCCGGGTGATAGAAGGCGACGCTGCCGTCCCCGGGGTCCACCGACAACCGGGAGTCGGCGGGGCACTCCCAGCCGTAGCCGCATGCGCCGCGCCTGTGCCGCTCCGAGGCATAGCGGCGCGTCCAGTGGAGCGGCAGAGGACCAGGCAGGACGAAATCCTCCTGGTCCAGGATGACCTCGCCGGTGGCGATGTTCACCGGCTCGGCGCGCAGGACGCTGCATTTCAGGAAACCCGGGTTGAGGTGGCCGAACTTCGCCTTCCGCCAGTCCCGGAAGCGCTCCGCCAGCCCCTGCGCGAACTTCGTCTTGCCGAGCTTACCCAGCCCGGCGAAGCCCACCTTGAACGCCATCCCCATGAGCGAGATGGTCGGCGGCCCGCCGACGAAGACGTTCGTCGGGATTGCCAAGTTGTTGACCGTGGGCAGCGTCATCACCCGCGGCCCGCCCTTGCGCTTCGGGCGGGGCGGGCTGGGCATGCCCACCGCCTGGCAGGCCAGCACGGGAACGCCGAGGAAGGACAGGGGGTCGCCGTCCGCCACCACGGTGGCGCTGCCCATGAAAAGCTCGTCGTCCTTGTCCGGCAACTTCGGTGCGAAGGGAAACCCGGGCGGGATGTGCACGGCTTGGCCGGCCGTGCCGGCAACGGCGCGCTTCATGCCGCAAACCGTCACCGTGGCCCCGAAGAAGGGGACGTAGTCCATCGGGTCGAAGACGACGGACATGTGCGGCGTCGGCAGCGGCACCGGAGATGGCGAAGGTGGAACGACGCAGAGATGGATGTCCACCCCGATCTGCGGGTCGCCGTGCTTCGCGACGGGGATCATGACCCGGCCGCCCCCTCCACCCCGAGCGGCCAGGCCGGGCCGAGCAGCGCGCGCCCAGCGGCAAAGGCCTGCCGGAACGCCTCTGTCCCGCCTGCCACGAGGGCCTGGAGGCGCGCTTCGGCCTCGGTCCCGTCGGCAGCGCGGCGCAAGGCCAGCTCCTTCTCGACGGCCGCGAAGACCTCCGGCCCGGTCGTGCGCTCCAGTTGCGTCGCGCGGGCCTCCGCCGCTTCCAGCACTGCGTCGGAGCGGGCGGCCGCCTCGGCCCCCACCGCCTCCAGCGCCGCCATCCTCGACGGATCGAGCACCCGGAGCATGGCGCTCGCGGCGACCGGCAGGGTGGTCATCCCCCGCACCTCCGGGCGCAGGCGCGCACCGGTGTCGAGCGCGCGGCGGCCCCGTTCCAGCGCCCCCGCCGCATCCTCCTGGCGGGCGTGGCAGAAGGCGCCCATCCGCATCGCCTCCACGGCCAGAAGGAGGTCGGGAATCCGGAGCGCGATCTCCGCCGCCTCGTCGTAGCAACGCGCGGCCTCTGCGGGGCGACCGGCGGCGAGATGCGCGCCGGCCTCACCGAACCGGGCCTGGATCAGGAGCTTCTGGCCGGCGGGATGCCCGGCCTGCACCGCCCGGCCCGCGGCCTCGTCGGCGACGCGATAGGTGCGGACCGCCTCGTCAAACCGGCCTTCCTTCAGCTGCGCCCCAGCGACCAGCACAGCGATCGCGACCTGTTGGTCATCCCAGCCCTGGCGCTTGGCGAAATCGAAGGCATCGGCCGCCTTGGCACGCACCACGGCGGCGGGCGCCTTCTCCACCAGAGCCACGAGGGCCATGAGAAGGTTGCGGAATACCCCCGCGGGCCCGACCGTCACCTCCTGCGCGAAGGTCTCCTGCGCGAGGGCCAGCATGTCCACGGCAGGCGAGAGGAACTGGATTCGCGGATCGCCCGCGCCGGCCAGCGCCCGGAGACGCGGCTGCTCCAGCGGATCCGTGACGACGAGGCGCAGCCGCTCCGGCATTTCCGATGCCAGGGCGCGGCGAAGCCAGCCGCCGAAAGCCGCGTCGTCCGAGACCTCCGTCGGCATCAGCACGGCGGCGAGGTGGCCGATGTGTCGGTGGTACCGTGCCCCGAAGGAGCGCAGGGCCTGCACGAAGCCCCAGGCGGAGTCCGGCAGGCCGTCGGGATCAAAGTCCCAATCCGCCGCGATGCCTTCCCGTGCCAGATCATCCTCGCTCGCCGCGTAGATCCCGGCCAGAGCGGCCTTAAGGGCGCGGGAGTACTGGATGGAGTGTTCGAAGGGTGCCTTGAGGACGATGCAGAGATCGCGGGTCGTGTACTCCGCCTCGTGCTTCTGGGCCTCGAAGAAGCATTCGACGAGCCGGATTGCCGCGCCCGGAGCCTCCCAGACCAGAAGGCGCCTCGCCGGATCGCCGGTGAACTCTTCCCAGAGCGCGCGGAGATCAAGGAGCCGCCGCTCCACCGGGTTGAGGGCCACCGCGCCGTCTCCCTCACCCGTTCAGGGAGATCTTCGGCCCGCTCACCGAGACTCCCGACATGTCCAGCTTCACCGTGGACGGGCCGGAGCTGATGGTGATGGCCATGGGCGTGATCTCGATTACCGATCCGGCGACCGCGATCTTGATGCTGGCATCCGAAGTAAAGGTGGCCGCGCCCGTGGAATGGATGTCCGTGGTCGCCGTGGAGCTCTGCTTGATCTCGCCGGTCACGGTGGTCTCGTGCTTGCCCGTCACCGTCTCGGTCAGCCCACCATCGACGGTGACCTTGCGGCCGCTGGAGACCGTGCGGTCCTCGCCGCCCGTGATCTTCTCCGTCAGCTTGCCGTTGATCGTGTCCTCCCAGGGGCCGTTTACCGTGCTCTTGAGGCCGCCGGTGATGGTACTCGTCGCGCCGTCCGTGATCGTCTCCTTGTAGCCTTTCGAAACCGTCACCTCCTGCCCGCCATCCACCGTCTCGGTCAGCTTTACCTTCACATGCAGGTCGGCATTGTTGTCGACCAGGGTGTGCATGTCCTTCACCGCATGGATGCGGATGTCCTCAGAGCCCTTCTTTCCCTCCAGCACCACCTCATTGCCGGAGTGGTCGCGGATGGCGCTCTGCGTCTTGTTGGCGGGCATGCCGACAGAGTTGCCGTTCTTGCCGTTGTAGACCCGGCCGGTGATTAGGGGCCGGTCCGGGTCGCCCTCCAGGAAGGAGACCACCACCTCGTGCCCGACATGCGGCATGAACATCCCGCCCCAGCCCTTCCCCGCCGAGTTCTGCGAGACGCGCACCCAGCAGCTGTCGCGGTCGTCGCCCTTCGCGTAGCGATCCCAGTGGAAGCGCACGCGCACGCGGCCGTGCTCGTCAGTGTGGATCTCCTCGCCCTTGGGGCCGACGACGGTGGCGGTCTGCGGCCCCTGCACCACGGGCCTGGGCGTCGCGCGGGGCGGGCGGAAGACGACGCTCGCGAGGAAGGCTTCAAAAGTGTTGGTGTAGCTGGTCCTCGCGTTGTCGCCGGCAAAGTAGCTCCCCTCACGCGCCTCGTGCCGGACGCGGCGGACCACGAAGGCCTGACTTGTCTCTCCCGCCGGGAAGTTCGCCCCGAGCTTGAAGCGTGCCCCAGGGAAGAGGCCCATGTGGCTGCTGGCGCCGAAGGCGGTATGATAGGTGGCCTCCTCTGCCTCCACGCGGCGCAGCGTCAGCATCCGGCCGTAATTGAGGTCCGAGTAGCGGCCCGGATAATCGTAGCGCTCGAGTTCCTGGGCATGCGCGACCGGGATGGTGGAGGGCGCCTCTGCCTTCAGGTCCGTGGCGGGCGAGAGAAAGTTGAAGTCGTTCTGGGCCCACCGCCCGGGATGCAGCGCGTAGAAGTGGTCCCATGCCGAGATCTGCCCGGCATGGCCGTCCTCGGAAAAGTCGACTGCGTCCTGCTCAAGGGGTCGGAACGAGTTATTTTTATCGGCAACGACCATGACGTGCCGACCTGCCTCATGGCGGAAGAAGTAGAAGATCCCTACTTCCTCCATCAGGCGGGACAGGAAGTCGAAGGTGGTCTCGCGGTATTGCACGCAGAACTCGAGTTTCGGGTAATCCTCGCTGGAGAGGCTCATCTCGAAATCGGCGAAGCCGTATTCCTTGAGGACCCGCTGGACGATTCCCGGCACGTTCAGGTCCTGAAAGATCCGGCAATCGGAGGTCTGGGTGAGGAGCCAGAGCCAGGGCACCACTCGGGCGCGGTAGAGGCGCATGCCCCGGATGTTCATGCCCCCGGCGGAGAAGCGGGACACGACGCCGCGCACCGGCCTCTTCTGCCCGTCGTTGTTCCGGATCCAGAGCGTGACGTCATACCCGACGATGTCCTCGGGCCGGATGGCGTGATCTAAGGAGAGCAGTTCCAAGTCGAAGCGGAACAGCTCGGAGATCGCCTCCTCGCCGCTGACCGAGGTGAGGATGAACCTGTCTTCGCCGAGCGGCGTCTCGAGGGAAATAAGCCGCGCATCCTGGCTGACGTCAGAGTAGCCCCCAGCGCTCGCCTGCGACATGTCCGCATCCCCACTCGAAGCCGGTCCGGACCGCTTTCCGCAACAGCTGCCGCAATCCCAGGCGATCCAAGCAGCACCGCCGGCACCTGTCACGCATCGATTTTACCGCCCCGTCCGGCATCCCGGATGAGCGGCCGCCCCGCCGCGGCGTCGCCGCGGCGGAACGGGCATCACGAGGCGTGCTCGCGCGATCAGCTCTTCACCATCTTGATGAGATCATAGGTCACCTTCGACCCGGCCTGCGGCGTGCCCTTGATGTCGAGCAGGGAGGGCGAGATCATGATCTTCGTGAAGTTGAGCGAGATGCTCTCCTGCGGAAGGTCGCCGCCTGAGGTCGTGCTGTAGCCGGACACACCACAATCCGTCAGGTCGTAGGTCAGGAAGGTATCGACCTTGTTCTTCGTCGTCGTGGTGAACTTGATCTGCACCTTCGTGTCGAAGGAACCCGCCACTGCGTCCTCGAACAGGCCGGAAGAGGCCGCATCGAAAGGCTTCGTGACAACGACCTCGCTGATGGAGGGCGCGGAGGCCTCGCGCGTCTGACCGCCGCCACCGGTGCTGACACCGCGGCCGACCCCGACCTGCATCGAGTTCAACTCGATCCACTTCACGAAGCCCTCGGTCGTGACCTGACCGTTGACGTTGCCGAACTTCATATAGATAGCCACGTTACACTCCTCTCCTTGTTCTGCGCGAGACCTCGCGCCTTCGGGACCTCAGCTCACCGCGTAGGCGAAGCTCCCGTCCGGCTTCAGCCCAACATGAACCGCGCCGACCCCCTTGCCCTCTGCCAGCCGCGTCAGCACCTCGGCTGAGAGCTCGGGCAGGAGGGTGCGAGACAAGATGTTCTCCACGTTGCGCGCACCGGAGGAGCTCTCCGTACAGCGGGCCGCGATCGTCTCAACCAGCGCGGGATCCCAATCGAAGCTCGCGCGATAGCTGTCATGAACCCGCGCGCGGATCCGGCCGAGCTGCATCGCCACGATCTGGCGGATGATGGCGTCCGGCAGCGGGAAATAGGGCACGATCGTCACGCGCCCGAGGAAAGCCGGCTTGAAGTACTTCGCCAGCTCCGGCCGCAGCGCCTCCGCCAGGCCCGCGGCGTCGGGCGCCGTCTCAGGATCGGCGAAGAGCTTCGCGATCAGGTCTGTGCCGGCGTTGCTCGTCATGATGATGACGGTGTTCTTGAAGTCGATGTCACGGCCCTCGCCGTCCTTCATGTTCCCCTTGTCGAAGACCTGGAAGAACACGTCCTGGACGCCGGGATGCGCCTTCTCCATCTCGTCCAGGAGAACGACGCTGTAGGGCCGGCGGCGCACCGCCTCGGTCAGGATGCCGCCCTCGCCGTATCCCACATAGCCCGGTGGGCTACCCATCAGGAGGCTGACCTTATGCTCCTCCTTGAATTCGGTCATGTTGATGACCGTCATGTTCTGCTCGCCACCGTAGAGCAGGTCGGCCAGCGTCAGCGCGGTCTCCGTCTTGCCGACGCCGGAAGTTCCGACCATCAGGAAGACGCCGATCGGCTTGCGCGGATCGGTCAGCCCGGCGCGGCTGGTGCGGATCGCCTCCGCCACCGCCTCGAGCGCGTGGCTCTGGCCGACCACGCGGCGCTCCATCGCCTCCCGCATGTTCAGCACGGTGCGGATCTCGTCGGACTGCATGCGACCTGCGGGGATGCCGGTCCAGCTCTCGACGATCTCGGCCACCGCCTGCGCGTCCACGGCGGGAAAGATCAGCGGCTTCTCGCCCTGCAGCGCCCGCACCTGCCCGTTCGCCTCGGCCAGCGCCGCCCGGTCGGCCGCCGTGTCCGTGCCGGCCGGCGCCGCCTCGATCCGTATCCGGATCTCGGAGGCCGAGGCGACAAGGCGCTTCTCCTCGTCCCACCGCGCCTCCAGCGCCGCAAGTTCCGCCGTGACGGTCTCCCGCTCGGCCTTCAGCTCGGCGTCCCGTGCGGCGTGGTCGTGGCCCGAGGACATCTCGCGCGCGACGATCGCCAGCTCCGTGTCGATCAGCTCGATCCGGCGGCGGCGGTCCTCCACCGAGGCCGGCACGGCGTTCTGGCTCATCGCAACGCGCGCGCAGGCGGTATCGATGAGGCTGACGGCCTTGTCCGGCAGCTGGCGCGCCGGGATGTAGCGGGCGGAGAGCTTCACGGCCGCGCTCACTGCCTCGTCGAAGATGCGGATCTTGTGGTGCTTCTCCAGCGTGCCGACTAGGCCGCGGATCATGCTGACCGCCACCGCCTCGCTCGGCTCCTCCACCTTCACGGTCTGGAAGCGCCGGGTGAGCGCCGCGTCCTTCTCGAAATATTTCTTGTACTCAGCCCAGGTCGTCGCCGCGATCGTGCGCAACTCGCCGCGCGCGAGCGCCGGCTTCAGCAGGTTCGCCGCGTCGTTCTGCCCGGCGGCCCCGCCTGCGCCGATAAGGGTATGCGCCTCGTCGATGAAGAGGATGATGGGCTTGGCGCTCGCTTTCGTCTCCTCGATGACGGATTTGAGGCGGTTCTCGAACTCGCCCTTCACGCCCGCGCCGGCCTGCAGCAACCCCATATCGAGTGTGCGCAAAGTCACATCTCGCAGGGCCGGCGGCACGTCGCCGGAGGCGATCCGCAACGCCAGCCCCTCGACAACAGCCGTCTTGCCCACGCCCGCCTCGCCGGTGAGGATCGGGTTGTTCTGCCGACGACGGGTCAGGATATCGACCATCTGCCGGATTTCGAAGTCGCGGCCGAGGATGGGATCGATCTTGCCCGCCCGCGCCTGGGCCGTCAGGTCGATGGTGAACTGGTCGAGCGCGGCGGAGCCACCGGGGCGCGGCGCCTCGCCGCCACCCGCCGCAGCCTCGGAGCCCGCGGCCTGGCCCGTGGCCTGCGCGGCCTCCGCCGTATTGGCGCAGACGGAAGCGTAGTCGCGCTTGACGAGGTCGGGCTGGATCCGGGCGAACTGACCGGAAGCCTCCCGCGCGCGGCGTGCGAGCGCCTCGTCGGCGAGCAGCGCCCAGAGGAGATGGCCGGAGCGGACGCGACTGGCCCCCTGCTCAACCGAGGCGAGAAGCCAGCCCTGCTTCACCATCTCGACGATTTCCGGCGAGAGGGAGGGTGCGCGGGCATTGCCCGTCTTCATGCGCTCAAGGGAGCGGTTCAGGTCGGCCAGAAGCCGCGAGACCTCGATCTCCCAGTGACGGAGGATCGCGGCGATATCCGTGTCGGCACGGTCCACGAGACCGAGCAGGACATGCTCGATCTCGACATTGTAGTGGCTGCGGGACAAGGTCATCCCTGCTGCCCCTTCCAAAGCCCGACGGCATGTCTCATTGAGCCGGCCGATCAGCGGCTTGAGATCGATCGAGGCCAAGGCGTCGTGTCCTGCCGTTCCGCCGCGAACCTTACGGTGCTACAACGGCTTCGTAAAGCATCCGCCCTGACGTCACGCACGGAGCCCCCGCATTGGCGCAGCTCATCGACGATCTTGACCTCGACGCCGTACTGGCCCCGGTGAGCGACGATGCGCCTGCCGGAACGGATCTCCGGGAGGACTATTCGCCAAGTTCCGTTTACTTCCAGCTTCGGGATGCGCGCGCCGAGGCGCGGGACGCCGAGCGGCAGGCCGAGGCCATCGAGGCGGATGAGGTGACGGCGCCGCAATGGCGCACGGTGCAGAGCCTGGCCCTTCGTGCGCTGACGACCGGCGCGAAGGACCTCGAGGTCGCGGCCTGGATGACGGAGGCCATGGTCCGGACGGGCGGCCTGCGCGGGCTCGCCACCGGCGCCGCCGTGATCACCGGGCTGGTCGAGCGCTACTGGGACAACCTGTTCCCGATGCCGGACGAGGACGGCATGGAGACCCGCGTCGCGCCGCTCGCCGGCCTGGCAGGCCAGGGCGTGGACGGCACCCTCATGCAGCCCCTTCGTAAGACCGTGCTGTACCATCGGCCGGACGGATCCCCGTTCGGCCTCTGGCGCTATGTCGCGACCGTCGAGCTGGCCGGGATCTCCGACCCAGAGCGCCGCGCCGCGCGGCTCGAGGCCGGCGTGGTCCCGTTCGAAGAGGTGGAGCGTGAGGCCCGCCTGGCAGGACCGGCGCACTGGTCCGCCCTGCGAGCGGAGGTCGCGGATGCGCTGGAGAGTTGGACCGCGATGGGCAATGCGGTGGATTCCAGCGCTGGCGCCGACAGCCCGTCCACGAGCCGGGTTCGCGACCTCCTCAGTCAGATCATTGAGATTTGTGACCGTTTCTCTCCGGCCATCGATGCTGCGGGTGCGAACACATCCCCTGCTGGCGGCGCATTCACCGCCCAGGCGTTGCCAGACGGATCGCCGTCCGCGGGGAATTCCCTGATCGGTGCGGCCGCCGTGATCGCCGGTCGGGAACAGGCCTTGCGCCAGCTCGGCGAGATTGCCGCGTGGTTCCGCAAGACGGAACCGCACTCCCCACTCTCCTACACTCTCGACGACGCCGTGCGCCGGGCGCGCATGACCTGGCCGGAACTGCTCGCGGAGGTCCTGCCGGACCAGACGACGCGCGACGCGCTCATCACCGCGCTCGGAATCCGCCCGTCGGCGCCCGAGGAGTAGGCCTCCCTCCTGCCGGCCCCGCAATGAGGTTGACGTTACGCCCTGACACCCAATAGCCTTCCCGCCCGGGAGCCACGGCGTCCGAATCCGGTTCGTCACACCCCTGGCGTTCCGTGTGACTTTCCCGCCCGCCGCGACAACGCGGCCTTGCCTGAGGAAACACTTCCCATGAGCGGAAGCATCCACGACAAGCTGAACCGCGTCCGCAAGCCGCGCGTCCATATCACCTACGAGGTGGAGACCGGGGATGCGCAGATCGTGCGCGAGCTTCCATTCGTCGTCGGCGTCATGGGCGACTTCTCGGGCGACCCCACGGCACCGCTGAAGCCGATGAGCGAGCGCAAGTTCACCCAGATCGACCGTGACAACTTCAACGACGTCATGGCGACGATGAACCCGGGCCTGAATCTGAAGGTGGACAACACGCTGGCGGCCGACGGGACGCAGATGGCGGTGAACCTGAAGTTCAACAGCATCGAGGACTTCGAGCCGGCCCGCGTGGCAGCCCAGGTCCCCGCCCTGGCCGCGCTGATGGAGACGCGGTCCAAGCTGCGCGACCTGATGAGCAAGGTGGACCGCTCGGAGGAGCTGGAAACCCTGCTGGAAAAGGTGTTGCGCTCGGACAGCGAGCTGAAGTCACTCTCGGGCGAGCTCGGCCTCGAGAAGAAGGAGGGCTGATCCATGTCCGAGACCTCGTCCTCCGCCGCCAGCGCCTCCGTCACCACCGAGGACGCGCCCGGCCTCCTCGACCAGATCCTGGTCAACACGCGGCAGACCGAGCCGGACCGCGCCCAGGACCTGGTGAAGACCATGGTCGAGCAGGCGCTTTCCGGCACGATCACCTTCGACAAGAACCTCACCCGCACCTTCGACCAGGCGATCGCCGCGATCGACCGCAAGCTCTCCGCCCAGCTGAACGCGGTGATGCACGACCCGAAGTTCCTGAAGCTGGAGGGCTCCTGGCGCGGGCTGCACTACCTCGTGCAGAACTCCGAGACGGGAACTGGGCTTAAGCTGCGGGTCCTGAACGCCAGCAAGCGCGACCTGACGCGAGACCTGACGAAGGCGGTGGAGTTCGACCAGAGCCAGATCTTCAAGAAGATCTACGAGAACGAGTTCGGCACGCCGGGCGGCGAGCCCTACGGCGCGCTGATCGGCGACTACGAGTGGACCGCCCACCCGGACGATGTCGAGACGCTGCGGCTGATGTCGAACGTGGCGGCCGGCGCCTTCGCGCCCTTCATCTCCGGCGTCGGCTCCGGGATGTTCGGCTTCAAGGACTGGACCGAGCTGTCCAAGCCGCGCGACCTGGCCAAGATCTTCGAAGGGCCGGAATACGCGAAGTGGCGCTCCTTCCGGGAGAGCGAGGATTCCCGCTTCGTCAACCTCGTCATGCCGCGGGTGATCGCGCGCCTGCCCTACGGTGCGGCGACCAAGCCGATCGACGAGTTCAACTACGAGGAGGCGCCGGCGGACGAGACCGGGGCCGCGCGCGCCATGGGCCACCACGACTACTGCTGGTCCAACGCCGCCTATGTCATGGGTGCGCGGCTGACGGATGCCTTCGCCCAGTACGGCTTCTGCACCGCCATCCGCGGCGCGGAGGGTGGGGGCAAGGTGCAGAACCTGCCCGCCCACGTTTTCACCTCCGATGACGGCGATGCGGACACGAAGTGCCCGACGGAGATCGGCATCACCGACCGGCGCGAGTTCGAGCTGTCCAATCTCGGCTTCCTGCCCCTGTGCCACTACAAGAACACGGATTACGCGGTGTTCTTCGGGGCGCAGTCCACGCAGAAGCCGAAGAAGTATGACCGGCCGGACGCGACGGCGAATGCGGCCATCTCTGCCCGCCTGCCCTACATGATGGCCACCAGCCGCTTCGCGCACTACCTGAAGGTGATGGCGCGCGACAAGATCGGCTCCTTCATGGAGGCGAGCAACGTCGAGGGCTGGCTGAACCGCTGGATCCAGAACTACGTCAACACCAACGAGAATGCGGGCCAGGAGATGAAGGCCCGCTTCCCGCTGCGCGAGGCGAAGATCGAGGTGAAGGAAATTCCCGGCAAGCCCGGCTCCTACAACGCCGTCGCCTTCCTTCGCCCCTGGCTGCAGATGGAGGAGCTGACGACGAGCATGCGGATGGTCGCCCGCGTGCCGCAGGCCTCCTGACGGCGTCCGCCGTCTCCGGGACCGTGGACGACAGCCCCTCCGCCCTCGCCGGCGGGGAAACCGGGCCAGAGGCGGCACCGCTCCGCGACGCCGTCCTCTCCGGGAGCTTCTTCGGCACGCGACACGCGGTGGCGGCGGCCCGTCTGGGGAATTTCACACAGGGCGGCGGGACGCCCGGTGACCGGCTCAGGGAGTGGTTCGGCGAGGGGGCGGATCGCCTCGTCGCCGCGGGCGCCGACGCGCTCCGTGCCGCGCTGGACGCGGACATCGCGGCCATCGACGCACTGCTGGGCGAGCAGCTCGACGCCATTCTCCACGCGGAGCGGCTGCAGGCACTGGAAGGGCGCTGGCGCGGCCTGGCATGGCTCGTCCGCGGCGTGGAGCCGGGGCGGCGCGTGAAGGTCCGGATCCTCAGCATCGCCTGGGCCGAGATCTGCCGCGACCTGGAGCGCGCCCTGGAGTTCGACCAGAGCCGCCTGTTCCGCTGGATCTACGAGGAGGAGTTCGGCATCGCCGGCGGCGAGCCCTTCGGGCTGATGGTGATCGACCATCCCGTGCGGCACCGTCCTGCCCCAGGCGCCCCAACGGACGATGTGGGCGCCATGCTGCGCCTATCCTCCATCGCCGCCGCAGCCTTCTGCCCGATGGTGCTGTCGCTGCACCCCTCCGTGCTGGAGGTGGACGACTTCTCACAGCTCGATTCCGTGCAAGACATCGCGTCCCCGCTGAAAGGGCCGATGCACGCCCGCTGGCGGAGCCTTTCCGCGCGGCCGGACATGCGCTTCATCGCCGTCGCCATGCCCCGCCTGCTGGCTCGCCATCCCTGGGCCGACGACCCCGCGCGCACCGATGGCTTCCGCTACCGGGAATTCGCACCCGATGCGGCCAGCCGAAGCTGGATGAGCGCCGCCTACGCCTTCGCCGCCAGCGCCCTTCGCGCCTACGCCAACTTCGCCTGGCCCGCCGATATCCGCGGGGTGGAGACGGACCGGGTGGGCGGCGGCCTCGTGACGGATGTGGCGCCGGAGCCCTTCGCGAGCGGCCCGCCGCTGGCCTGGTCGCGGACCGGGCTGGAGCTGAGGATGGGTGACCGGCAGGAGCGCGCCCTGGTGGAGGCCGGGCTCATGCCCGTCTCCGCCCTGCCCTACTGCTCGGAGATGGTCTTCGGCGCGGTGCGGAGCCTGCAGATGCCCGCCACCCACATCGGCAACAACGCGGCGACCGCGGACGCCAATGCACGCCTCTCCTCGCAGGTGAACTCCATCCTCTGTGCCTCCCGCTTCGCCCATTACCTGAAGGTCATGGGCCGCGACATGGTCGGTTCCTTCCAGACCGCCGACGCGATCGAGCGGCGCCTCTCCATCTGGCTGCAAGGCTACGTCAACACGAACCTGAGCAGCACCGGCGAGTCGCGCGCGCGCTACCCGCTCGTTGCCGGGGAGGTGCAGATCCGCGAGCGCGCGGGCCAGCCCGGCGTGTTCAGCTGCGTCGTCCGCCTGCAGCCGCATTACCAGCTGGATGACGTCGCCACGACCTTCAGCCTCGTGACGGAGCTGACGGCCTCCGGCAGCCGGTAGTTGCGGGCGATGGCTGCGGTGGCGCAATGGACCGAAGGATGAGACAGTGGCCGCGGCCCGCGCCGCGGGAACACCGCAGGAGAGGATGAGCCATGTCGTCGAGCACGGGTACCGACACGGGCGGGCAGGATGCGGGAAGCCTGTTCCGCGCCGGCTGCCTCTCGGACGCCATTGCCGCCGCGAATGGCGCGGTGCGCAAGGCCACCACGAATGTCGGCGCGCGGGTCCTGCTGGCGGAGCTGCTGCTCTTCGCCGGCAACCTGGAGCGGGCGGACGTGATGATGGACGCCACCGGCGACCTCGATCCCATGCTCGGCGTCGTCATCGCCGAGTTCCGCCAGCTGATCCGCGGCGAGCAGGCCCGGCGGCAGGTGTTCCGCGACGGCCGGGTGCCGGAATTCCTGGCCGATCCCACCCCGGCCCAGCGATCCGCCCTCGCCGCGCTCACCGCCCTGCGCGCGGGCGACGCCGCCGAGGCGGGGCGTCTGGCCGCGGAGGCGGAGGCGGCGCGCGCCCATCCCGCCGGCGCCGCCGCGGGCCAGCGCTTCGACGACCTGCGGGACGCGGACGACATCCTCGCCGCGAACTTCGAGGTCATCACCACCACCGGCAAGTATTTCTGGATTCCGACGGAGCGCGTCCTCTCCATCGAGTTCCACCCGCCGAAGCGCCCGCGGGACCTCTACTGGCGCCGGGCCAGCATGCAGGTCGCCGACGGCCCGGACGGCGACGTGTACCTGCCGGCGATCTATCCCTTCGACGCCGCCGACCCGCAGCTGACGGACGAGTTGCGCCTGGGCCGCGCGACCGACTGGCACCAGGCCGGCGAGGGCGCCCCGGTGCGCGGCATGGGTGCCGTGACCCTGCTGGTGGGGGAGGAGACCGCGACGCTGATGGAGCTGGAAACCCTCGTCTTCGACGGGCGGGAATGAGCGGCGCGCGCAACACCGACACGCTGGACGGCACCTGGCGCGGGGAGCGGGGCCGCGCGCAGCTCCCGCTTCTGGACCGGTTGACGGACGCTGAGCCCGACAAGCCCGCGGACCCGCCGATGAGCGCCTCGGCCGCGCTCGCGGCCCTGCGCGCCAGCGTGCGGGCGGACCTGGAAGCGCTGCTGAACACGCGCCGACGCTGGCGCAGCTGGGATCCTGCCCTGACCCAGCTGGACCAGTCCCCCATCGGCTGGGGTCTGCCGGATTTCGCGGGCGGCGCCTTCAACGATCCCCGCCGGCGCGAGGCGCTGCGGCGGGAAGTGGAAACCTGCATCCGCCGCTTCGAGCCGCGCTTCGCCAGCGTCACCGTGACGCTGGAAGGGGCGGCGGAGGAGCTCTCGGCCACGCTGCGGCTGCGCGTCGATGCCCTGCTGCACGCGGATCCGGCGCCGGAGCCGATCTCCTTCCGCACCCTGCTCGACGCCAACACGACGGATTTCACCGTCTTCGCGCCCGAGGGCTGATCGCGGTGTCGGACGCACTTCTACCCTACTACAACCGGGAGCTGGACGCGCTGCGCCGGCTGGCGGCCGAGTTCGCGGAAACCTATCCCAAGATCGCCGGCCGCCTGCGCCTCAGCCGCGACGCGGTGGACGACCCCCATGTGGCCCGGCTGCTGGAGGGCGTGGCCTTCCTCGGCGCCCGCGTCCAGCACCGGCTGGACGACGAATTCCCGGAGCTAACGGACGCGCTGCTTTCCGTCCTCTACCCCCACTACCTCGCGCCCATGCCGTCCGCCGCCATCATCCGCTTCTCCGCCGATCCGGAGATGACCGGCCCGGCAAGGCTGCCCGCGGGCCTCGCGATCGAGACAGAGCCCGTGCGCGGCGAGACCTGCGCCTTCCGCACGGCCTATGGCGTCACGCTATGGCCGGTGGAGATCGATGCGGTGCGCCTTTCCGGCATGCCGCTGCCCGCTCCGCCGAACCCCGCCGCCGCGCATGCCTCCGGCGTGCTGCGGATCAGCCTGCGCTGCGCCAATCCCGCCATGACCTTCTCGCAGCTCGGCGTGGATGCGCTGCGCTTCTTCCTGCGGGGGGAGAACGGCGCGGGGCTGATGGAGCTGATCCTCGCGCACGGCATCTCGGTTGCCGTCGCGGATGGGCCGGCGGACCCGAACCCCGTCATCCTGCCGCCCTCCGTCCTGCAGGCGGTCGGCTTCGCGCCGGACGAGGCGCTGCTGCCCTGGCCTGCGCGCTCCTTCTCCGGCTTCCGGCTGCTGAGCGAGTATTTCGCCGCGCGAGAGAAGTTCCTCTTCGTGGACATCCTGCGCCTGGACGCCAAGACTCTGCTCTCGGCCGGGAACCGGATGGACATCTTCGTCTACCTGGACCGCCTGCCGCCGGAGCTGGAGCGTGCGGTGGATGCGGGTAGCCTCGCGCTCGGCTGCACGCCGATGGTGAACCTCTTCCCCCAGCGCTGCGAGCCGATCGCGCTGGACAGCACGAGCATCGAGTACCGCATCGTTCCCGACGCCCGCCGCCCCTCCGCGCTGGAGGTGTGGTCGGTGGAGCGGGTGCGGGAGGGTCTTCCAGGCGGCGGCTTCCGGCGCTGGGAATCCTTCTACCGGCTGACGCGAGAGGGATCGCCGGGCGGCGAGGAGTCCGATGCGGAGCCGGGCGGCACCTACGGCACCGCGCGCCGACCCGCGCCGGGGCGGGTCCGCGGCAGCGAGGTCTTCCTCCTGCCCCACGACCCAGCCTTCGACGCGGACCGGGAAGGCGATGTGGTGCTCTCCGTCGATGCCCTCTGCTGCAACCGGGACCTGCCGGCAGCCCTGCCCTTCGGCGGCGGCCGCCCCGCGCTGCGGCTGGTGGAGGGGCTGGCGGTCGTGACCGGGCTCACCTGCCTCACGGCCCCCACCAGCACCATGCGCATGCCGCTGCAGGAGCGCGGGGCCTGGCGGCTGATCTCCCACCTCTCGCTCGGCCACCTCAGCGTCGTCGGCGGCGTGGATGCGGCGAAGGCGCTGGCCGAGGTGCTGCGCCTCTATGACGGGCGCGACACCGCGGAGACCCGCGCCTCCATCCGCGCCCTGCTGGACGTGACCTCCGCCCCCGGCACCGCCCGAGTGCCCGGCGCGCGGGCGGGTGGCTTCTGCCGCGGGCTGGACGTGACCCTGACCTGGGACGACCAGCTCTGGACCACGGGCGGGCTCTATCTCCTCGCCTCCGTGCTGGAGCGCTTCCTCGCCCTGCACGCCACGGTGAACTCCTTCGTCCGCACCCGTGCCGTCCTGCGCGGCCGCCCTGGCACCGCCGCCGCCTGGCCGGCCCGCGCGGGCCGGCAGGTGCTGCTGTGAAGCCTTCTTCCCGGTCCCGCGGGCGAAGCGCGCTGGGCCGGCTGCTCGCCGATCCCCGCCGCTTCACCTTCGATGCCGCGGTGCGCGTGCTCGGCTTCGCCCGCCGGCAGCCCGACCCGGCCGAGGCCGCGCGCTTCGTGAGCCTCAGCGGTGCCGCCTATCCCGGCAGCGAGGTGACCCTCGTCGAGGATCCGCGCCAACCATCCCCGCCGCGCGTCGCGGTCGGGCTGATCGGGCTGACGGGGCCGAGCGGCGTCCTGCCGCGCCACTACTCCGATGCCGTGACCGCCGCGCACCGCAACCGCTCCCACTCCCTCGGCGACTTCCTGGACGTGCTGGCCCACAGGATGGTCGCGCGCTTTGCCGCGGCCGGGGCCAAGTACCGGCCGCAGCGCGCGGCGGATACGAACCTGCTGACGCCGAAGCCCCGGGCGGAGACGCAGCCGGGACTCGAGACGGAAGCGGAACCCGGCCCCAGGGCGCAGAAAGGGACGGAGGATGGGGGCCCGGTGGGCGGAGCCCTGCTCGCGCTCACGGGCTACGGCATACCCGGCTTCGCGGAGAGGCTGCCGACGGGCAACGCGCCCCTGCAGCACTATGCCGGCTTCTTCTCCGCCCGCCCCCGCTCCGCCGAGCGGCTGGAGGCGATGATCTCGGACTGGCTGGAGCGCCCGGTCCTCGTCCGGCAGTTCGCGGGCGCCTGGCTTGCCGTGCCGCCGGACCAGCGCAGCCGGCTCCCTGTCGGCCTCGCGCCCGGCGCCTTCCACCGTCTGGGCGAAGACGCCGCGATCGGCATCCGCGCCTGGGACCAGCAGGCGCGCATCCTGCTGCAGATCGGCCCGCTGGACCGTGCGAGCTTCGAGCGGCTGCTGCCGGACGGGCCCGACCTGCGCCGACTGGTCGCGCTCGTGCGCGCCTTTGTGGGCTTCGAGGTCGGCTTTGCCGTGAACCTTATCCTGGACCGGGATTCCGTGCCGCCCCTCGCACCTGGCGGGGAAGCGGGCATGACGCCCCGGTTGGGGTGGAACACCTGGCTACCCATGGGCAAGGGCGAGCGGCGGCGGAACCACGCGGCCGATGCCGTCTTCGAGGCGGAGATCGTGGAAGCCCAGCCAGTGGCCAGGGCCTGATGGACATGGAGGGGACCAGGGCGTGACGGCGGGAAGCGACTGGGGCGGCGGCTATGTGACCGACCTCGAATACATCGAGGGCTACTATACCCAGCAATCCCCGTCCCAACTCGTGCTCGCCTGCACGCTGCGCGGCATCGCGGCCGATCTTCCCGGCCCGGGCGAGCCGGTGCGCTACCTCGAACTCGGCTGCGGCCAGGGCATCGGCGCCCTCGTCCTCGCCGCCGCGAACCCCGCCTGGACCGTCACGGCGGTGGACTACAACCCCGCCCACATCGCCAGCGCCCGCGCGACCGCCGCCGCGGCCGGGATCGGGAACGTCACCTTCCTGGAGGCCGATCTCACGACCCTGGCGGGCAGCGAGGCAGCGCGAGCCATCCCCGAGGCAGACTTCACCAGCATGCACGGCGTCTGGACCTGGGTGAGCCCGGAGGTGCGCGCGGGCATCGTGCGCCTTCTGGCCGAGAAGGTGCGGCCGGGCGGCGTGGTCCATGTCAGCTACAACGCCCTTCCGGCCTGGCAGAGCGCGATCGGCATGCAGCGCCTTGTGCTGGAGGGCGGGCGGCGCGCCGCGCGGCGCAGCGAGGCTGCGGTCGTGGCCGGGCTGGACCTCGTGCGGGAGCTGAACGCGACGGGGGCGCACTATCTCCAGACCAGCCCGCTCGTGCAGCAGCTCCTGACCGCCACGAAGGACCTAGCCCCGGAATACCTGACCCACGAGTACATGAACGCCCACTGGGCGCCAGCTTTCCACGCCGATGTCGCTGCCGCCATGTCCGGCGCCAAGCTCGACTGGGTGGCGACGGCCGCGCCGCTGGAGAGCTTCCCCACCCTCATGCTGACGGAGGAGCAGAGGGCCCTCTATGAGCGCTTCGACGACACTGCGATGCGCGAGCTGGTCATGGACACCTGCCTGCACCGGCAGTTCCGGCACGACGTCTATGTTCGCGGCGCGCACCGCCTGCGCAGCGGCGAGCGGGACGAGCGCCTCGCGGCCATGACCCTCGTTCCCGTCGTCTCGCCCGCCGAGCTCGACACCAACCTCGCCGTGCCGGCCGGCACGGCGGAGATCGGCGGTGGGCTGAAGACCCTTATGGCCGCGGCGCTGGAAGGCCCCACCACGGTCGGCGCGCTGATGGCCCGGCACCCCGGCGTCAGCAACGCGGCGGAACTGGTGGCCGTGCTTGTCGGCACGGGACAGGCCCAGGTCACCGCCGGCGTCGCGGCCCAGGCCCCCTCCGCCGATCGGCTGAACCGCCTCCTCGGCGGCCGCGTGCGGAGCCTGCTGGGTCCGCGCGGTGCCGGCGGCCTCGCCTGCTCCCTGACCGGCGCCGGGCTGCTCGCGCCGAAGCTCCTCCAGTTCATCACGGCGCGCCTGCTGGCCGGGGACCGCGAGGACGCCGCGGGAACCTGGGCGGAGGCACTCTCCCAAGGGCTGGACGAGACCGGCCGCCAGGAGGTGCCCGCCCTCATCGCGCGGGTCCTGGAGCAGCGGGTGCCCCTTCTCCGAACCCTGGGCGTTGTGCCGGCCTAATCCCGCGGGGGCAGCCCCCGGGGCGGCGTCAGCCCGCGGCCGGCAGGACCCGGACGGTCACGGCGGTGACGTTGTCCGTAGCCCTCGCCAGCAGCGCCGCCGCGATGAGCCTGTCCGCCCCGTCCTCCGGATTGCCGGCGAGAAGCTCCGCGATGCGGGCATCGTCCAGCGCCTTGCAGAGGCCGTCGCTGCACAGCAGGAAGCGATCGCCCGCCTTCAGGGAGCCGGAGCGCTTGTCGAGGTCCAGCATCTCCGGCGCCGCCCCCACGGCGCGAGTGATGATGTTGGCCTGGGGATGGCGCACGGCTTGCTCGGCGGTGATAGCGCCGGCCTCCAGCAGGTCCTCCACCACGCTGTGGTCCCGGCTGACCTGCGTGAGCACGCCGTCGCGCAGAAGGTAGACGCGGGAATCCCCGGCCCAGAGGCAGGCGAAGTGCCCCTGCTGCGCCAGCAGCACGACCACCGTCGTCGCCATCAGCACCTTCGGGCCGCGCCGGGCGCTCTGCTCCATCAGGGAATTGTGCGTGGCCGCCAGCCGCGTGCGTACCTCCTGCAGGACCTGGACGGGGGCCAGGCCGGGCGGGATGCCGCCCAGCGCCTCGGCCACGGCGGCGGAAGCCACCTCGCCCGATTCATGCCCGCCCGCGCCGTCCGCCACGGCCCAGAGGCCGAGGTCGGGTCGGTCCACGAAGGCGTCCTCGTTATGCGTCCGCACCGCACCCGCATGGGTTACGGCGCGGGATTGGAAGGCGGGGCGGGTCGGGCGCCAGGTCTCGTCCACCATCTCGGTCATCCCCGATCCACCCCCCAGCCGTCATCGATCAGGCCCGCGAAGGCGCGTCCCTCCGGCAGACGTCGGCCGCGCTCCGCGCGCGGCGCGACGCGCGGCGCGCCCTCGGTCCACCAGGCGGCAAGGCCGCGCTCCGCCACGACCTGCTGTTGGGCGGCGGGCCCGCCGGAACCCTCCAGCGCGGCCATGGCGAGACCGAGCACCGCATCCGGGTCCAGGTCCTTCTCCAGCGCGTCCAGCCCCGCCTGCTCCGCTCCGGCGAGGAAGCCGTGCAGGTCACCCGGCCGCTCCGCCCAGTCGAAAGGGGCCACGGCGGCGACCGTCAGCGGGAAGTAGCGCCCGGCGCGGTCCACGCTCGGCAACCAGACGCCGGCCACGCCGTCCCGCCCCAGCAGCCCGGGCGGCAGGACGAAGCGCCAGACCGGCGCCTCCAACCAGGCCGCCACCCAGTCCTCCCCGGCGATCTCCCGCACGGAGAGGAGGCCGCGCTGCCACCAGAGATCCCAGGCATCGACGAAGTCGCGGGGCAGGCCGAGGCGCAGGAAGTCGCCACGGGCCGGCAACTTGCCGAACACCCCGGCCCGCA
Source organism: Roseomonas indoligenes (assembly GCF_017813365.1). Classification (GTDB taxonomy): domain Bacteria; phylum Pseudomonadota; class Alphaproteobacteria; order Acetobacterales; family Acetobacteraceae; genus Roseomonas; species Roseomonas indoligenes. Next base: position 182,834 of record NZ_JAGIZA010000002.1, on the reverse strand, counting down.
CCACGGCCCCCATCCCGGGACCGGGGCCGGACGGGGAGGCTACTCCACCCGCGGGCACCGGAACTCCTGCAGCAGCCCCGGCGCGAAGGGGTTGTTCACGGAACCGGCGCGGATCTCGAACACGGCCTGCCTCTCGCCCAGCCGGTAGGTCAGGGTGAAGCGCTCCGGCGACCCCGCGGGGCGTAGCGTGCCGCGGTTGAACATGCGGAACATCGCCCAGGGCCCGGCATCCGACAGCACCCCCGTCCCGCCCGCCGGCGGCGGCTCGAAGACGAGGCGCACGTTCTGCATCCGCGTCGGGCCGGGCCAGGTGATCTGCGTCGTGCGCGGCGGGCCGTGGCTGTAGGTCACGGAGGTGCCGTCGAAGTCGAGCGAGACCTGCTTCGCCTCGGCATCGAGCTGCGAGGGCGTGATATCGAAGCGCACGCTCGGCGCCGCCGCACCGCCGGAGAAGAAGAGATCCCGGATGGCCGCCGCCCGCTGGAACTGCGCGACATCGGCCTGGGAGACGGGCGCCGGCACGCCATTGGCGGCCTGCGGCTTCCAGACCGTGCCGGAGGTGTCCACATAGGGCTTGAGCTGCGTGTTGAAGAAGCCGTCGATCAGCCCGCCCGGCGCGAAGAGCCGGCCGAAATCGTCCAGCGGCGTCTCTTGTGCGCTGCCCGGCACGAAGGGGAAGCGCCCGTTCACCGCCACTGGGCAGAGCGCCGCCGGGCCGCCCGCGCCGTTATAGGCGGCCGCGACCTGCTGCCGGGCGCCGCCGCCGCGCAGCACGTTGCCGCTGCCGGCCATGGCGAGAAGCCAGCGCGCGACGGGCTGGGGCTGCCGCTGCGCCTCGGCCCGCAGCGCGAGGGTCGGGTCCGGCCCCGGCGGTGTGGCGGGCGCCGCATTGCCGATGGGCGCCGCCGCCAGCTTCGCCAGCTGCTGCTGGAGGTCGTTCAACAGCTTCAGCAACTGGCTGATAGGCGCCCCCGCCCCGCCGGCGACAAGGTCGCGCAGCGCCTGGTAGCGCCGGTCGATCTCCGTGCCGGGCGGCAGGGCCGGGGCCGCGCCGGGCTGCACGCCGCCGAGCACGGCCGTCACGCGGGAAGCTTCCCCGGCCACGGCGTTCGCCGCGCCGGTCGCCGCGCCCCCGGCCCGGTTGGCCAAGTCGGCGACCGCGCCCGCCACACCGGGCGTCGGCGGTGGCGGCTCCGACAGGGTGAGCTGCCGCGCGACGGATTCCAGCAGCGACTTCATCGGGGATTGCGGCGAGGAGAGGATGTAGAGGTCCTGCGAGGCCTGGGTGAGGCTGCGAAGCGGCACCACGTCCAGATCCTGCAGCATCGCGTCCCAGGCCGCCGCGTAGTCGGCGACGTAGAGGGCGACCACGGCCTGCTCCAGCTGCTGCAGCTGCGGCCCGATGAGGTTCACCTCGGCATTGGTGCCTAGAACCCAGCTCTCCGAAGCCACCTCCCGCACCGCGCCCGTCAGCGCGGGCAGCAGCACGCGGTGGAAGCCGGCCAGGGTGAAGAAGCCCGGCACGCCCGCGTTCAGCGGCTGGCCGGAGGGGCGCACGAAGACGCTCTGCCCCGCCGCCCCCAGCGCCTCGGAGGGCCGCCAGGGCGGCAGGGCCTGGGCGGCGGCGGAGGGCTTGATGCGGGAATAGACCCTTGCTGCCAGCGGCACCCGGCTGAAGGTCGCCCGCGCCTGCGCCACCAGTTCCCCGTCCAGCGCCACCAGCGGCAGCGGGCCTTCCAGCAGCCTGTCCAGGTGCTCGCGCAGGCTGGCGAGGATCGGGGCGTTGAAGGCGCCGGGATAGGTGTTGCGCCAGTCCACCGCCATCCATTCCCGCACCAGGGCGCGGTCCAGCGGCCCCTGGTTGCCGAGCATGAGATAGACGCGGGAAGCCTCGTAGAGGAAATCCGGCCGCGTGAGATTGCCGCGCATCTGCGCTTCCAGCCGCCAGATCATGCGCGGCAGCAGGGCGTGGTTCAGCGCGTGGCGGTACACCACCTCGGCGCCCGCCTCGAGCTTCGCGCGCTGCGAGAGCCCGAAGGCGGAGATCCCGTCCTCCGGCATTCCCTCCGGCTGGGAGAGCTTGCGCGCGCTGTCGAGCAGCGTGAGCAGGCGCGGCAGGTCGGCATCCGCGACGGGGTCGAGCGGCAGCCGAGCCGCCCCGGTCTCGTACTCCGCCAGGGCCTTCGCCGTGGCATCCAGCTCCGCCTGCCCCTGGGAGCGGCCCGCCATCATCCAGCCGCCCGCCAGCACTGCCACCAGCAGCAGGGACGCGAAGGAGGCCGCGCGGATGATGAAGCGGCGGCGCCTGACCTGCGGCGGCTCGCTCCCCAGCATCGCCTCGCCGAAGATCACGCCAGTCAGGAGACGGTGCAGGAAGTAGCTGCGGCCGCGCTCGGGCCGCAGACTCGCGGCCCGCTGCTGGTCGATGCCGAAGGACCGGGCGATGGCGCCGGCCAGCCGGTCGATCGGCGTCCCCTCCTGCGTGCCGGAGGTGAGATAGACGCCGCGCAGCAGCGGCGCGGGATCCATGCGGGAACCGCCGAAGGCCTCGGCGAGGAAGCCGGCCACCGGCTGCTCCAGCGAGGCCACCTGGGCGGGGAAGCCCGCGATCAACGCGCGGCGCTCCGGGCTGCGCTCCGCCTGCAACCGCGCGAGAAGGCGGTCGTTCAGCCGCTCCACCAGCAGCCGCAGCTCCGCCGCGAATCCCTCGGCCGGGCCGGCGCCGGCGGCAGGCCGGGCGCCCTTGTAGGCGAAGGTGGCGCCCCAGACCTGCTCCCGCCGCTCGCGGTCCAGATCGTCGAAGAACTCGGTGAAGCCCGCCAGCAGGTCCGCCTTCGTCAGCAGCGCATAGACCGGCAGGCGGACGGCAAGCTTCTCCTCCAGCTCCTTGATGCGGCGGCGGATGGCCCGGGCATGGGCGATCCGCTCCTCCGCCGGGGCCGCGGCGATGTCGCTGAGGGAGATTGCGACGAGCACGCCATTCAGCGGCTGGCGCGGGCGGGTGCGGCGCAGCAGCGCCAGGAAGCCCTCCCACCCCGCGCGGTCCACCTCCGCGTTGGAATCCTGGGTCGTGTAGCGGCCGGCGGTGTCGATCAGCACCGCCTCCTCGGTGAACCACCAGTCGCACATGCGGGTGCCGCCGACGCCGGCTACCGCCCCCTGCCCCATCTCCGCCGCCAGCGGGAACTTCAGCCCGGCGTTCAGCAGGGCGGTCGTCTTGCCCGCGCCCGGCGGGCCGATGATGGCGTACCAGGGCTGCTCATAGAGATAGCCGCGCGTGCCGCGCGCCTTGCGCAGCAGCGCCATCGCGGCGGAGAGGCGCTCGCCGAGCGCCGCCACCTCCTCCGCGCGCTCCTGGCCGCGGGCGTCCGCAACGGGCGCCGCGATCCCCGTTGCCAGGTCGCGGTCCCGCCGCCGCCGGCGCCGGGTGACCAGCAGGTTCGCCACCACCCAGATCACCAGCATCACCAGGATGATGGCGGCCCGCGGGATCCAGTCCTCCAGCACGGACAGCAGCGGGCCGAAAAGCCAGATGAGGAGGGCGAGGAGCGCGACGCCGACGAAGCTCAGCACCCAGCGCCAGGGTATGCGACCCAGAAAGCCCATGGCCTCAGCCCCCGGTCCGGTGCAGCACGATCTCGATCCGCCTGTTCTGCTCCCGCCCCTCAGGCGTGGTGTTGGGCGCCAGAGGATCGGCATCCGCCCGCCCCTCGACGGTGAGGCGGCCCGGATCGCCCGCCGCCTCTCCCAGAATGGCGGCCGCGGCGCGGGCGCGGGCGGTGGAGAGCTGGAAGTTGGAGGGGAAGGCCACCGTGCGGATCGGCTGGTTGTCGGTGTAGCCGATCACCTGCGCCGGGCCCGGCTCCGTCTTCAGCGCCTCCCCGATGCGGACCAGCACCGGCTTGAAGTTCGGCTGCACCGTGGCGCTGCCGGAGGGGAACATGCCGCGGTTGCTGATCCGGATGATCGGCGTCGCGGCGGTGCCCGTCACGGTCACCAGCCCCTGCGCGATCTCGGGCGCGAGGAAGGTCCTCAGCCGGTCCACCGCGGTGGGCTGGTTAGAGGGCGGCGGCGGGGGCGGCGGCCGCACGATCGCGGCGCGGGAAATGGCCGGCATCGTCGCGGGCGGTGCGGCCAGCATCCGGGCATAGAGGTCGTCCGAGGCCGCGTTCAGCCCGCCGGAGGTCCAGATGAACAGCCCGCCCAGCGCCGCGAGCGCCGCGGCACCCGCGACCCAGAGCGGCACCCGCATCCGCGCGGCGCGGTAGGGGGCGGAGACGCCGGCCGTATGCGGCGCCAGCTCGGCCGAGGCGGCCGCCCGGTGCTTCGCGATGATCGCGTAGGTTTCCTCCCGCACCGGCTCGATCCCGGCCGGCACGTGCGGCGCCCGCCGGTACTTGCCGATAAAGCCGAGCGACATGCAGAGATACATCAGCTCGATCACCGGCATGAAGCGGCCGGGATTGTCGTTCATCTGCTTCAGCAGGTCGAAGAAGCGCTCGCCGCTGCGCACCTCCTGGTGGAAGGTCGAGACCATGGAGCGTTCCGCCCAGCCGCCGCTGCCACCCCAGGGAGTCGCGAGCACCACGTCGTCCAGCGTGGCGCAGAGGGCGTAATGCGCGGGCCGCAGTTGCTCCAGCGGGATGCCGGTAGCCTGGGCCGCCTTCTCGAAGGCGCGCACCTGGGCCACCGCGCGCTCCCGCAGGTCGCCCGCGGCCGGCGGGCGGGCGGTGTTCCGCAGCCGCGTGACGAGCTGAAGCAGCGGGGCCGCGACGGCCACCAGCGGATTGACCCCGACAGCCAGGTCCGTCGTGCCCTCCGCGACCGGGGGCGGCGGCACGGGCGGCGAGTAGGGCGCGGCAGCCGCCGGCTGGGGCGGTGTCGCGGCAGGCCGGCGCCCCCCCGGCACCGGACGGATGATCGTCCGGTCGCTGTCGTCGGGCTCCGAGAACGGATTGTCGCTCATCCCTGCCTCCCGTGATCCGGACTAGCCCCGGATGGCCCAGAGCTCGAGGTTCAGATTGGGAAAGGGGTTGGAAACGTGGATCCCGAAACCACCCGCGGACTGCATCTGCTTCCAATGCGGCGAGTTGGCGTCCAGCTCGAAATAGGTGGCACCCGCGTAGAAGGGCAGCTGGCGCGGCGCCACCGGCAGCGGGCGCACGTCGATGCCGGGCAGGGCGACGTTCACCAGCTCGACGATCTGCTCCACCGCGCCGATCTTCACCTGCGGCGGGAAGAGGCGCCGCAGCGTCTCCGCGGGCACGTCCGCCTGCACGACAAGGACGAAGCTGGAGCCGCGCAGGATGCTGCGATCCTTGATCGCCCCCACGCGCACGTTGTGCCGCCGCTCCTCCAACGGGATGGGCACGGCGTTTTGCTCGAGGACGAAGGAGAGGGAGCGGCGCAGGTCGGCGATCACCGGCTCGAAGCTGCGCTGCAGGTCCGCGTGGCGATAGGGTGGGTAGATGGAGGGGCGCCGCTTGGCCTCGGTGAAGGTCGCGAAATCGCCGGCGATCTGCACCAGCGCCGCGTAGAGGTCGGCCGGGTGGACCGCGCCCGCATCGGCCCAATGGCCGATAAGCTTCTGCGCGCGGTTCACGGATTGCAGCAGCAGGAAGTCCGACACGTCGGCGACGCCGCGCCCGCCGGGCTGGGTCATCCGCCCGGCCAGCGCCTCGCCGCGCTGGTTCAGCATCCCCGCCAGCTCGTTCAGCAGGCCCATCAGCGGCGGCGTCGCGGAGCAGAGAAGCGCCGGTGCGATCCAGCGGTCGTCCAGGGTCACGCGGCGGTCCGATCCCACCTCCACGACGCGCGCGAGGCCGATGCAGTGATAGCCCGCGCGGTTCTCCGTCTCCAGCATGTAGCGCATGCGCAGGCGCCCGACCTGCAGCTCGGCGGGCTGGGGCGAGCCGGAATGGGTGTCATAGGCCTCGAAGGGCTGCTGCAGCAGCCGGGCTTCCAGCACCGCGTCCGAGACGACCTCCACCGCGCCGTTCTGGCGGATCGGCAGGGCGAGGTAGACCACGGCGTTCCGCACGCTCTCCGCCAGGTCCAGCGGCACGGGCTGGTCGGTGTCGCCGGGGGTGGAGAAGGGCGTGCCGTCCTCGAACACGCCGCGCCCGGAGACGAGCGCGAACTGCCCGGTGGCGAGCAGGTCGCGGTTCACGACCATCTCCGTCATGCCCCAGCCATGCGGCCGCAGCGCCGCCGTGCGCTCGCGCACCAGCGTCTCCAGCCAGCGGTCCTGCTGCTGGAAGTGCTGGGAACGAAGGAACATCCCCTCGTGCCAGACGACGCGGTTGGTCCAGCTCATGCTGCGAAGCTCATGCTGCGGCCGGGGCAGGCGCCAGGGTGGCGGTGGTGCCGGAGGTGGTGAGGAGGAGCCGCGTCGGCCCGCTCGGCGCGATGGGCTGGGAAACCCGCCACTTCGCCCCGTCGATCGCGCGGAACAGCACGACCGCGCCGAGGAACTTCGCCGCCGGCTTCATCTCCCGCTCGATCGAGACGCTCTCCCCGGGGCGGATGATCACCGTCTCCGATCCCACCGCGTCGGCGCCGAGCGTCGCGCCCTCGCGCTCGGTCAGCGCGAAGACGTCCGCCGCCTCGAACTTGCCCGTGCCGGCGAGGAAGAACAGGCGCACGGAGACGGGCACCGCCTGCCCCGTCGCGTCGGGGTTCTGGTCCGCCCCGCCCCGGATGGTCAGGGCGAGCACCGGCGGGGGCGGCGGCGGCGGCGCACCGCAGCGCGCCAGCAGGAGCGCGGGCAGCACCAGGAAGGGCCGGCGTTGGATCATGGGATCTCCCTGCGGGACGAGAGCTCTTCCAGGGCCTGCTCATAGGCCTTGGCGAAACTCTTCCCGAAGACGCTGTCGAAGTTGTCGGCCAGCGCACCGCTCACCTCGGCGTGCAGGGCCTCGAAGGCCTCCCAGGCGCGGGCCTTGCGCCCGCCGGGCAGCACGGAGAAGCCGCCCTTCTCCGCCCCGCGCTCCAGCGCGCCGGGGTCGAAGCGCGCCAGCAGCGCGCGCACCGCGGCCTGCATCGCCGTCACCGTCGCCAGCTCGTGCAGCCGCATGTCCCGCAGCGCATCCGCCATGGCGGCGTCCGGCCGCATCGCGTCGCGACGCCCGATCCCCAGCATGGCGAGGAGCGCGTCGTCGTCGCCGGCGGAGAACTTCAGCGGGTTGTTGCCGGTGGTGCGGATCATCGTCTGCTCGATCCGGAACTCGCCCTTGATGGAAGCGCGGGCGATCAGGGCCTGGCGCAGCCCGCTGACCGCCGCGCGCAGGGCCGCGCCCGCCGCCTCCAGCGTGGCCGCAGGATCGGGCACGGCCTGGTCGCCGAGGCCCGTGCCCCGCAGGAAGGCGGAGAGCAGGGCCGGATCCGGGGCGCCCTCGGCCCGGGACGGCTCCGCCGCGGGCGGGCTTCGTTGCAGCGCACCCGAAACCGCCGGCGGCGGCACGGCCGGCGGCGGAGCCACGGACGCCATCTGCGGCGGCGGGGCCGGCGGGATAGCGGCCGGCACAGGCATGGGAGCCTGCACCGGCGGCGTTGGCGGCGGGGCCGAAGGACGGCTGGCCGGCAGGTCGAGATCCCAGTCGTCCGGGATCAGATTGCTGCCGCCCGACCGTCCCGGCGGACTGTCGATCGGGCCGAAGGGTTCGGGTTGGATAGGGAAAGCGGCGTGCAGGGCCGAGGCGTGGTCCGGCTGGGTTGGCCCCTGGAAGGGATCCTCGGCCGGTGCCAGCGGATCGAAATCATCGGGCAGGAGCAGGCTGGGCCCGCCGATCGACGAGCCGGGAAGGCTCGTTGGAGCGTCGAACCGGTCCCCGAAGGGGCGCGGCGGCGGGGGCGGCTCCGCGAAGGGGTCGAGCATGCCGGGCGAGAGCCCGCCCGCAGCGGGCGTCCTCTCGAAGGAAGAGGGCGGCGGGGGGGTGAAGCTGTGCTCGGCGATCCGCACCTCGATCTCGAAGGTGCCGAGCGTGATCCGGTCGCCGTCCCGCAGCATCCGCTCCCCGCCCGGCCCGAGCGGGGTAGGCGCGTGGTTCACGAAGGTGCCGTTGGAGCTGGTGTCGGTGAGCTGCCACGCGCCGGATCGGAACGCGATCCGGCAGTGCCGCTTGGAGAGATGCCGGTCGGGATCGGCGAGCACCCAGTCGTTGTCCGGGCCGCGGCCGATGGTGATATCGCCGCCCGTCACCTCGCGCCGTTCCGGCGCGACGCTGTCGGGGCAGCGGATCACGGACAGGGTCAGGCTCAAGGCCGCACGCGCTCCTGCCCGGCCGGGGAACGCCCGCGCCACCCGAAGGGCATCGTCGATCCGTGACCGCTCATTCCGCCCTCCCAGATCCTTCCGCCGGAACAATAAGGCCGTGCCGTCCGGCAAGGCTAGTGCGCCCCTCTGCAATCCCCCGCAGGACCGTTCCGGTAGCGGCGGCGGTGCGCCCGGCCTATCCTCCGGTGGCGGCGCGCAACCCGAGGAGGCCTGAACGGAGAATGGCGATGGACCAGATCCCCTCCCCCACCGTCCTCAGCACGGACGAGATGGGCCGGGTGGCGCCGCCGATCATGACCTCCGTCGGCCAGGGCGCCATCAACAACCCGGCCGACGTCTTCGTCATCCAGTCGCTGCTGAACGAGCGCCTGCCGAAGCCGCACACGCCCGTTCCCATCACCGGGGAAGCCGATCCCGGCTTCGTCCTGGCGATCGAGGCCTATCAGGCCGTGGTGATGGGCATGAACCCGCCGACCGGCCAGGTGGCGCCGGGCAGCCCCACCTACTACTCCCTCGCCGCGCGGCCGCTGGTGAACGCGCCGCCGCCGCCGACGGTGCGCTATGGCCATGTCGGCATCGTGCCGCCGGACGTGCTGCAGGCCGCCACGGCGTCCCAGACCCGCTGGCGCGTCCCAACCTCCATCACCCTTGCCCAGTGGGCGGTGGAGAGTGCCTGGGGCGCGTCCATGCCGCCGGACAGCAACAATCCCTTCGGCATCAAGGCGGTGGGATCCCAGCCCGCCGTGGAGAGCAACACGCGGGAGGTGGTGAACGGCGCGGACCAGTTCATCCGTGCGAAGTTCCGCCGCTTCGACAACCTGGCGGAAGCCTTCGACCACCACGGGCGGCTGCTGGCCACCAGCCCGGTCTACACCGCCTCCATGCGCTTCACGCACGATCCCGAGGCCTTTGCCGATTCGCTCACGGGCGTCTACGCCACGGATCCGAAATACGGCTACATCCTGAAGTGGGTGATCAACAACTACGGATTCCGGCGCTACGACCAGCCCGCAGCGGCGCCCTGAACCGCCCAAGGCCGCCGGGGTCATCCTGTGCCGATCGACGTGGCTGCCCTCGGGTGCTGGCAGCCGTGTTGGCGTTCCGTCCAGGACTAAATTCTATGAGCAGGAACACCGGATTGCCGCTCACCGACCTGTGAGAAGCTTCGGAAGAAGAAAAATCAGTGATGCATGTCACGCAGCAGGCTGCGCGATCCTTGCCATGGCATCGCACGTCTCGTTATGAATCCGTCTGTGGAACAGTTTTCACGACGCAATCACTTGTGTCGGGAAGCTTTCCCGACATGAAGCGCAAAGAGGCCGTGATATGGGGAAGCGGCTGGGATTGAAGCGGGCGCGGTTCTCGCGTGCAGTTCTCGCGACCTTCGCGGGCCTTCTTCCCACAGCCTTGGCCGCCCAATCGCCCGAAAGCCTCGTCATCCCGCCCGGCGGCACGCCGATCCCGCAGATCGCCCCTGTGGTGCCGCCCGTGGTGGGGCCGGATACGGGCCGCGCGCCCGTCGCGCCGGCGGCCACTCCCTCCGATGCGGGCAGCGTCTCCATCCGCGGCGTGGTCTTCGAGGGCGCGACCGCCTTCCCTGCCGAGCGCCTCACCGCGGCAACCGGTCCGCTCACCGGCCCCTCGGTGCCCGTCGCCTCCCTGGAGACAGCGCGCGCTTCCATCGTGTCGTTGTACCGCGAGGCAGGCTATCCCTTCGTGACGGCGGATGCCGTGGTGGGCGCCGATGGCGTGCTGCGCTTCCGCATCACGGAAGGCCACGTGACGGAGGTGCAGCTGGATGGGGATATCGGCCCCGCCGGCACCCAGGTCCTGCGCTTCCTCAACCGCCTCATCGGGCCGCGCCCGCTCGACATCGAGACGCTGGAGCGGCAGCTCCTCCTCGCGCAGGACATGCCGGGGATCGCCATCCGCACGGTGCTGCGCCCGGCGGGCACGGAGCCCGGCGCCCTCTCCCTTGTCGCGCAGGTCTCCCGCCGCGCGGTCACGGGCTTCGTCACGGGCGACAACCGCGGCTCCCGCCTCACCGGGCCGGCGCAGTTCCTCGGTGCCGCGCAGTTCAACAGCTTCACGGAGTTCGGGGAGCGAACGGAGCTCGCCGTGTTCTACGCCGACGGCGACACCCAGCTCTTCGGGCAGGTCGCGTCGGAGGCGTATGTCGGCGGCTCCGGGCTGCGCGTGCGCCTCTATGCCGGGCGCGGCCGCGCCACGCCGAACGGCGTGCTGCAGACGCTCGGCTACCGCGGCGAAACAACAGTGGGCGGCCTTTCCGCCACCTATCCGCTGATCCGCAGCCGCTCGCAGTCGCTCAACCTCGTCGGCGCCTTCGACGTGATCGACAGCGACATCGACATCGACGACGCGAACCGGCGCAGGCCCCGCTTCAGCCGGGACGCGCTGCGCGTGGTGCGCCTGGGCGGGGACTGGGCGGTGTTCGACCTTCTGGCCGGGGATTCCCGGCCGGCGAGCAACTTCTTCGTCCTGCGCCTATCGCAGGGTATCGACGGGCTCGGCGCCCGCTCCGGCGAAGGGCCGGACGCCTCCCGTGCCGGCGCGCGGGCGGGCTTCACCAAGATCGGTGGGGAGGCGACGCGGACCCAGGCCCTGTTCCCGATCGGGACGCAGGCTACCGTCTCCCTCCTCGGCACGGTGGCGGGCCAGTGGACGAACGATGTCCTTCCCCCCTCGGAGAAGTTCTACCTCGGCGGCAACCGTCTCGGCCGCGGCTTCTACACCGGCGAGGTGACGGGTGACCGCGCGATCGCCGTCTCGGCGGAGCTGCAGGTCTCGACCACGGTGGAGACGGAGGTATTCGGCCAGGCCCTGCGCTTCGACCCCACCGCCTATGCCTTCTACGACTACGGCAAGACCTTCGAGAACCTCTCCTCCGATCCGAATCGCCACCTCGCCTCCGTCGGGATCGGGTTGCGGACCGTGATCAACGAGCGGTTCGAGGCGGGGATCGAGGGCGTGCACCGGCTGACACGCCACCCCGGCGGGGCATCCCTGCCGGCACAGAAGGAGGACGCGCTGTTCTGGCGCTTCCTCGCCCGGTTCTGACGGGCAGGATGGAGGGCGCGGGCGCATGAACGGGAACCTGGCATTCCGGGCGGCGCTGCTCTGCGGCACCGCCCTCGTTCTCCCGGTGGTGGCGCTCGCGCAGGCCCCGAATGCCCGGCCACAGGGCGGGCAGGTGGTGGCGGGCGGCGCGACCATCGCGCAGGACGCGTCGCGCACCAGCGTGGTGCAGTCCACGGACCGGGCGGCGGTGGACTGGCGCTCCTTCGACATCGGGCGCGACCACACCGTCCAGTTCCAGCAGCCTTCCTCCTCCTCCCTCACCCTCAACCGCGTGACCGGGCCGGATCCCTCGCAGATCGCGGGGCGGATCACCGCGAACGGGCAGGTGGCGATCGTCAACCAGTCCGGCGTGGTGTTCCACCAGGGCGCGCAGGTGGACGCGGCAGGGCTTGTCGTCTCCACCGCCAACATCACGAACCAAGCCCTGATGCAGGGCGGGCGGCTGAACTTCGACCAGCCCGGGCGGCCGGGCGCGCGGATCGAGAACAACGGCAGCATCACCGTTCGGGAGGCCGGGCTCGCCGCCCTCGTCGCGCCGCAGGTGGCCAATCGCGGCAGCATCACCGCCCGCATGGGCCGTGTCGCCCTCGGCGGCGCCGAGACCGCCACGGTGGACCTGCACGGCGACGGGCTGATGTCGCTCGAGGTTACCTCCCCCGTGCGGCAGCGCCCCGCGAACGGTGAGGCGCTGGTGAGCAACACCGGGCGCATCACCGCGACCGGCGGCACCGTTGTCCTCACCGCCCAGGCGGTGGACGGCATCGTGCAGGATCTCGTGCGCGCGGGCGGCACGATCTCGGCCGATACGGATGCTGCCACGGGCCGCACCGGCCGCGTGGTCGTCGCCGGCACCGGCGGCGCGGTGCGGATCGAAGGCGCGGTGACCGCCACCGGCACCGCCGCGAACACCACCGGCGGCACGGTGCAGGTGGCGGGCGACCGCACATGGGTCGCGCCCGGCGCGCGGGTGGATGCGTCCGGTCGCGCGGGCGGCGGCACGATCCAGGTCGGCACCAACGGGCGCAGCGCCGCGGCCACACGGGTGTCCCGACGCACCGGCATTGCCGCCGGCGCGACCCTGCGCGCGGATTCGACCGAGCGCGGCAGCGGCGGCACCGTGATCGTGAATTCCACCGACTACACCGCGCATGGCGGCGAGATCTCCGCGCGCGGCGGGCCGAAGGGCGGCGATGGCGGCTTCGTGGAGGTCTCCGGCGGCAAGGGCCTGGATATCGCCGGCACGGTGAACGTGAACGCGGGCCTCGGCGGGCTGGCCGGCACATTTCTGATCGACCCGACGAACCTGACGGTCGTCGCCAATGGCGACACGCGCGCCAACGTCGATGCGGCGACTTACGGGGATGGCGTTCTCTCGGCCAACGAGCCGCCCGCCGGCGACGCCTTCATCACCGCGGGCGCCGTGAACGGCGTGGGCGGCAGGCTGCGCCTGGAAGCGACGAACAGCCTGACGGTGGACGCGGCCGTCGACAAGCCGACGGGCGATCTCGAACTCATCGTCCAGAACGCCACTGTCGGTCCGTCCCAGACCCTCACGGTGAACCAGCCGCTGAATCTCGGCGCCGGTGCGCTCACCCTCGGCGCTCCGACGATCCGGATCAACAACCTGGTCCAGGTCGCCGCTGGGCAGACCATCACCCTGGACCTGCCCGGCTTCACCACCGGCGCGCCGGTCGGGACCGTGACGCAGGCCGGCGCCGGCCGCTTCGTGGGCGGAACCCTGCAGCAGACCGACGTCAGCGACAAGCTCGGCGCCTTCCGCAGCTTCGCGATGGACGGCGACAACCGCCTGTCTAACCTCGGGCTGCTCTCCGCCCGGGATGGCGGGATCACGCTGCGGAACCTCGGCCCGCTGACCGTGACCGGCAACCTCTTCGCCACGGCCGACACGCTTCGGCTGGACGTGACCGGCGACCTCCAGGTCAACACCCGCATCGAATCGACCGGCCCGGCGCTTCTCGCCCGGGCAACGGGCAACATCACCCAGGCGACCGGCAGCGTGATCCGTGCGCCGGGCGTCAACCTCTACGCCTCCTACGACTTCGCAACGGGCGCGGAGAACCTGGCGGGATCGGGCGGCATCTTCCTGAACGGCAACCTCTCCGCGGGCGACGCGACGATGCCGGGCGCCCTCGATCTCGCGGCCGGCACGGCGGGCATCGTGCAGGGCGGCGGCTTCATCGGCGCCGGCACCCTGACGCTCCGCTCGGGCGGGAACGCCCTCCTCGACTTCGCCGGCGCCAGCAGCACGCCGAGCGTGCAGGTCAACACGCTCGGCCCCTCGTCCGCGGCAGGCAGCATCAGGCTGTTCAGCCGGGCGCTCACCTTCGGCGGGCTACGCCTCGCCGGCGACATCGCGGTCGGCGACACCCTTTCCCTGTCCCAGTACAGCGAGAACATCACCCAGGTCTCCGGTTCCATCGTCGCGCCCAACCTCCGGGCGGTTGCGCCCAGCAGCGTGACCATCGACGGCACCACCAACCGGATCGCCGCGCTCACCGAGGCCTCCGGCCTCTCGGTCGATATCCGCACCCAAGGCAATCTCCGGGTCGTCGGGCCGGTCTCCACGAACAGTTCCACCGCCACCCTTACCGCGGACGGGGACATGGACGTCCTCGGCTCCGTCACCGCGGCGTCGAATGTCGCCCTGCGGGCCGGCGGGGACATCCGGCTCGCGGCCGGCAGCGTGGTCCAGTCGAACGGCGCCTCCACGGTCACGATCCTCGCGGCCTTCGATACGACGCTGGGCGGAAGCGATCTCACCCGCGCCGCCTCGATCACCATGGCGGGAACGGTCGGCAACCCGGCCCGGCCCGGCCAAGTCCGGCTCGGCGCCGGCACGGGCGGCATCACCCAGGCCGGCGGGCGGCTCGTCGCCTCGGACCTCGTTACCCGCAGCGGCGGCACCAGCGCCCTCAACGGCGCAGCGGCGGGCACGCCGAACCAGGTGGCGGTGCTCAGCGGGCTGGCCGGCAACGTGAGCCTCGACAACGGCGCCTCCGACCTCGTGATCGGCTCCGGCGCCGGCCAGTCGCTCGCCGGCGGCTCTTTCGTGGAGATCCGCGCCGGCAACGTCGGGCTCTTCCCGGGCGCGGATCTCTCCGCCTCGGACCGGATCTCCTTCCAGGTAAGCGGGCTGAGCCTGCAGCCCTTTTCGGGCACCCCGGCCAGCATCTCCGCCCCGCTGGTGGATATCGCGCCGCGCACGGCCGGGAGCGTCGCCGTCGGCACCGCCGCGGGTCCGGAACCGCTCTCCCTCGCCCCCGACCTGCTGGCGAGCATCTCCGCCAGCGTCCTGCGGATTGGCCAGGCCGAGTTCAACGGGTCCATTCCCACCACCGCCCAGGACATCCGCTTCGCCACGGCCTTCAGCTTCCCCGGCGCACTTTCCCTGAGCGCCACCGGCAACGTGACGCAGGAAGCGGCGGCGAACCTGACCATCGGCGCCCTCAGCAGCCTCGTCGACGGGCGGCTGATCCTGACGAACGCCGGCAACAGCATCCCCGTGCTGTCCGGCAACCTGGCCCGTACCAGCTACGCGCTGCGCACCTCGGGCGACCTCGATATCGGCTTTCTCCAGAGCCCCGAGGTCGCACTGACCGCCGTGAACGTGACCCAGGGCCCCACGGGCTACGTCCGCGGCGGCACCCTCTCCCTCCAGGCCACGGGCTCGGTGGACCTGGGCGGCGCGAACGCCATCACCGGGCTGCTCTCCTCGAACGTCGCCGGTACACTGCGGCTGGACAACACCAGCCCGCTCCTCACGGTGCCCGCGAACGCGCTCGTCCAGGCCGGCGGCGGCATCGCGGTGAATCAGGCCGGCGGCGGCCTGCAGGTGGGGGGCATCGTCAGTTCCTCCGCCGGCTCCATCGGCCTGACAACAACGGGCGACATGACGGTGTCCGGAACGGTCACCGGTGGCGGCACTGTCGGCCTGCGGGCGGGGGGCGACATCGCGCTTCAGGCCGGCAGCACGGTGGCCAGCTATACCACGCCATCCAGCGTCTCCGTGCTCGCGGGCTATGACCCGTCGACCGGCACCACGAACACCGCCGGCGCCAGCTCGCTTACCCTGGCAGGCCAGTTGGGCGACGACTCCCTGACCGGCGCCGTGGAGATCGGCGCGGGCACCGGCGGCATCCTGCAGACGGGCGGGCAGGTTCTCACGGACAGCCTCTCCGTCCTCTCGGGCGGCGATGCGCGGATCATCGGCGCAACGGTGCCGAACGAGATCACGGGCCTGGCCGCGAGCAGCGTGGCCGGCACCTTCCTGCTGGATACGGGCACCGACATCACGACGATCGGCACCGTCGCTGCGGGCAGCCTCGGCGTGACCTCGTCGCGCGGGATCACGGTCGGAAGCTTCCTCGACAGTACCGGTGCCGTCTCGCTCTCCGCCGGTGGCGGCATTCTGGAGACGGGTGTCGGCCGGATCTCGGCCACCAGCCTTGCCGTGCAGACGACCGGCGGCGGGGCGGACCTGCGCGGCGCCAACACCGTGGACGCCCTCGGGTCCTCCAGCGTTGCCGGCGCTCTACGGCTGAACAACACCTCCGCGCTCCTCACGGTGCCGGCCGGCGGCGCCGTCCAGGCCGGGGTAGACGTCGAGATCAGCCAGGTCGGCGCAGCGCGGGTCGCGGGTACGATCACCTCCACCGCGGGCGCGGTTCAGGTGACGGCCGCGGACAGTCTCACCGTGCCGGGCACCGTCACCGCCACCAGCGGCGACGTGGCGCTGCGCGCGGGTGGCGATCTCGCGCTGGAAGCAGGGGGCACCGTCCTCTCGGGCGGCACCGCTTCGGTCCTGGCGGGCTACGATCCCGTATCCGGCACGACGGACCTCACGCGGGCGTCCAGGCTGACCCTGGCCGGCACGCTCGGCGACGCGACGCTGACCGACCTCGTCCGCCTCAGCGCGGGCACAGGCGGGATCACGCAGACCGGTGGACGGATTGCGGCCGCCAGCCTTGCCGCGACTTCCGGAGGCGATGCACTCCTCGACGGCGCCTCTACACCCAACAGCGTCTCGACACTCGGCGCCACCAGCGTGGCAGGCACCTTCCTGCTAGACAACGGCAATACGGACCTCCTCACCAGCGGCGACGTCACAGCCACCCGCATCGGCCTGCGCACCGGCGGCACGATCACGGTGCGCAGCAACCTGTCGGCGACGCAGTCCATCAGCTTCCTCGCCAACGGCCTCAGCGTCCCGGCGCCGACCACCACGGGATCCGTGTTCATCCCCGGCGGCACCGTCACCGCGCCGCTGGTGGAGGCCGCACCGCGCGACAACCGGGCCTTCATCCTCGGCAGCACGGCCGTGCAGGCCGGTGCGCTGAACGTGAACCCCACCACGGTCTCACGCATCACGGCGGACACGCTCCGCCTCGGCGCCGCAAGCCTGCGCGGCACGCCCGTGACGACCGCGGCGAACATCCGCTTCGCCGGAAGTCTCGCCGCATCGAACGCGCTGATCCTGCAGAGCCTCGGCGGCATCACGCAGGATGCCGGCACCACCCTCTCGGCCGCCACCCTCTCCGGCAGCGCCGGCGGCACGGCGACGCTCGCCAATGCCGGCAACGCGCTGCCCGTGCTCGGCGACTTCACTGCCGGCACGGCCCTTAACCTCGGCACCGACGGCGCCCTGGCCATCACCGGCGCGGTGCAATCGCCGGCGGTCCGCCTGGTGGCGAGCGGCACGATCACCGAGAGCGGCGCGGGCCGTATCGGCGGCGGCAGCCTCGCCCTCCAGACCCCCGGCGCGGCCACTCTGCTGGGCGCGAACACTCTCACGGCGCTCACGGCCTCCAGTACCGGCGGCGACCTTCGGCTCGCCAATTCGGGCGCGCTGCTCACCGTCCCGGCTGGCAATCTCGTCCAGGCCGGCGGCGCGCTGGAGATCGCGCAGGCCGGCGACCTCACCGTGGACGGCACCGTCTCCGGCTCCAGCACGAGCCTCTCCAGCCCCTCCGGCAGCATCCGGGTGAACGGCAACTCCGCCATCGCCCGCACGGGCGACCTCGCCATCGCGGCCGACAGCTTCGCCCTTGCCGGCCTGCTGCAGGCGGCCGGCGAGATCCGCGTCACGGCGGGCACGCTGGCGACCCTGGCGGGCCGGGCCGCGGCGCCGACGCTCAGCATTGCCGGGCCGCGCGTCACCTTCGGCGGGCTGGACGCTCGTGGCGCCGCCGTCGGCCTGTCGCTCGGGACGGGCGGGACGGCCGAGGGCGCGATCGACGCGGGCGCCCTCACCGTTGCCGGCGGCGCCGGGGCGAACCTGACGGGCACGATCGCCGGCATCACCGGCGGACCCGCCGCCGCCGCCGGGCGGCGCGCCACCGCGACCGGCACCCCGCTCGCGGAGCCGCTGCCGAACGCGAACGGTTATCTGTTCAACGCCTGCGCGATCGGCGTCGCCTCCTGCGCGGCCCTGCCGCCTTCCCCGCCGCCGCCTTCGCCGCCGCCGCCCTCCCCTCCGCCTCCGTCGCCTCCACCGCCCTCTCCTCCACCCCCGTCGCCTCCGCCGCCGTCACCACCGCCTTCACCCCCGCCCCCCTCTCCGCCCCCGGGCGGCAACGTCCCCCCGGCCAGCCCACCGCCGCCAACCACCCCGGTCACGGATATCCCGGTGGGCTCGACCCTGGTGGACAGCCCCCTCACCGTGCTTCGCCGCGTCGATCCCGCCGAGGATCTGACGGCGATCCAGCGCCTGAGGCCGCCGACGCCGAACATCACCATCCGCATCGGCCGCGACCCCTCCGAGGAGGGCAGCCTCGCGCCCCCCAACATCCGCCGCGAGGATTACTGACCATGCGGCCCGCCACCGCCCGCCCGCCGCTCCGCGCCCTCCTGCTGGCGCCTGCCCTCGTTCTGGGCGCCTGCACCGCGCCGCCGCCCTCGGCCTATGTCCCCTCCTCCTCGGCCAGCACCGGCGCCGTCTCCCTCGGCCGCAACGCGGCGGGGGAGGAGTGCCGGATGGCCGCCACGGGGGGTGGCGCCGATGTCTGGTGCGGCGAGTGGAGCAGTCCCAGCGCCCGGCTGCGCGAGGTTCCCGCCTCCCCCCCGCTCCAGGCGGCCGAGGCGGCCCGCGCCGGCGCTTCCGCGCGGCTGGACTGCGCCGCGCCGCGCGGCAGCGCCGTGCTCGGCGACATGCCCGCGGCCTTGGCGGATTGCCGCCGCCGCGCGGGCGGCTGGCCGGGCTTCATCCTCGCCGCCACCTCCGGCAGCCGCAGCTGGGTGGCGGAGGGCGTTCTGCCCGGCTACGCGGCGGCGGAGCAGGCGCTGGGCGTCCTCAGCGGCCGCGTCCCGGCCGATGCCGCGCCGCCCTCCTCCGCCGCCCTCGACGCCATGGCCGCCCGCCTGGCGAGGGAGGCCTTCTCCAGCGGCGACATCGGCCGCTACGAGGGGCTGATGGCCGTAGGCCGCGACGCCAACCAGGCCGAGCGCTTCGTGGCGGCGGAAACCGCCTACCGCGCCGCCCTGGCCCTGCAGGAGCGCGCCCTGGGCCCGAACTCCCCTGACCGCTTCCAGCCGATGGTCCTGCTGGCCATCCAGCTCTCCAACCAGGGTCGCTTCCCGGAGGCGGAGGCGCTGTTCACCCGCGCCGCCCCCCTCGTGCCCCGCGCCGCGGACCCGCTCGCCGGGGCGGTGCTCGCCCATTACCGCGGCCTGCACGAGGCCAATCGCGGCCGCACGGAGCCTGCCCTCGCGCTACTCTCCGGAAGCTACGACACCTATTCCCGCGTCGCGCCGCCTGAGGCCCGGTCCGGCGCCCGGTCCGGCGCCCGGCTGGGGGCTGCCTCATCGCTCGTCGTGGATCCCATGGCGGCGCGCGCCCTCATCGGCATGGTGGAGACGCGGCGCAACGCCGCTTCCGTGCTCCGCGCCGCCGGCCGCAACGCGGAGGCCGAGCGGGCCTCGGAGGACGCCGCGCGCCTGGCCGCCGCCGCGGGCAACCCGGTGGGGGAGGACGTGATCCAGGCCCGCCTCGCCCGCACCGGCGGCGCGGTGGAGGTGGCGGCCGGCGACAGCGCGGGGGCGGATGCCAGCTTCGGCCGCGCCTCCCTGCGCTTCGCGCGCGGCGTGCCGCGCTCCCGCCCGCTGGCGGACACGCTGCTGCTGCGGGCCGCCAATGCATCATCCAGCGCCGCCGCCGGGTTCTGCCGCGAGGCGGTGGCCATCCTGCGGACCCTGCGGGAGGGCACGTCGAGCGAGCGCATCGCCCCCTGCATCGACGCCCTGGCCGCCCCCGGCACGCAGGAGGCGCTCTCGGAAGCCTTCGAGGCCGCGCAGGTCGCCCAGGGCGGCGTCACCGCCACCCAGATCGCCACCGCCGCCGCCCGGCTGACGGCCGGCGCCCGCAATCCCGCCGTGGCCGATGCGCTGCGCCGGCGCGAGGCCGCGGACCGCGCCCTGACGATCAGCTACCGCGAGCGCGACGCCGCCGTGGAGGGCGGGCGCACGGACCTGGCCGCCCTGAACGCCCGCATCGCAGAAGCTGAATCGACCGCCGCGGAGGCCGACGGCGCCGCCCAGGCGGCCGCGCCCGGCTACGCGCAACTCGTCCAGTCCGTCGCCTCCGCGCGGGAAGTCCTCGCCGCCCTCGCCCCCGGCGAGGCGCTGGTGGCGACCACCCTGCCCGAGACGCGCCGCGGCTGGACCTTCGTGCTGCTGGACAGCGCCATCACCGCGACGCGCGTGGGGGCGGACAGCCGGACGGTGGACGCCCTCGTCGGCCGCGTGCGGGCGAGCGTGGAGGCGGGCGACGGCAAGAAGCCCTTCGCGGCGGGCGACGCCCACGCGCTCTACGCCGCGGTGCTCGGCGGCTCGGCGCCCGTGCTGGAGCGCGCGACCGCCCTCGTCGCCGCGCCGGAGGGATCGCTGCTCTCCATCCCCTACGGCATTTTCGTCACGGCCCCGCCGCCGCGCGCGGACTCGCAGGAGGGCGCGGCCTTCCTGCTGGCGAAGATGCCGATCTCGCACGTGCCGGCACCGGCCAGCCTCGTCTCGCTCCGCCGCGCCGGGCGCTCGGGCGCACCCCGGCCGTGGTTCGGCTTCGGCGACCCGCGGCCGGTCCCGGCCTCCTTCGCCGCACGCTCCTTCCCGGCCGCCCCGGAATGCGGGCGCGGCCTCGCCTCCCTGTCGCGCCTGCCCGCCACGGCCCTGGAACTGGCCGCCGCCGCCCAGGTCTCGGGCGCATCGCCGGGCGATCGGCGGATGGGGGGCGAGTTCACGGCCGCCGCCGTGCGCGGGGTGCGGCTGCGCGACTACCGCGTGCTGCACTTCGCCACCCATGGCGTCCTGCCCTCCGACCTCGCCTGCCTGACGGAGCCTGCCATCGTCGCCTCCGCGGCGGCGAACGGGCCGGATGCCACGCAGGCGTTGCTCACCTCCGGCGTGGTGCTGGACCTGGACCTGGACGCCGACCTCGTCGTGCTCTCCGCCTGCAACTCCGGCGGGGGCGCGGCGGCGGGGGAAAGCCTCTCCACCCTCGCCCGCGCCTTCTTCTTCTCCGGCGCGCGCGGGCTGATGGTGACGCACTGGTACGTCAACGACGTGGCCGCTGCGCGCGTGGCCGCCTTCACCCTGCAGAACATCCGCGAGGGGGCGGCGCCGGCGGATGCGCTGCGCAAGGCGCAGCTGGACCTCATGCGCGTGCCCGGCGCCTCGCATCCCGGCCTCTGGGCTCCCTTCGCTCTCATCGGGCCCGGCCCCGGACCCGGCGCGCCGGTGCGCTCCGCCGCGGCCACGCCCGGCACGGCGGGCTGAGGCACCGCCCGCGGCATGACGGAAACCGGGCCGGCGCCCCTGTTCCTCGAGCACCGCCCGGCCCCGCCCTGGGTCCTGCCCGGGGCGCCGGTCTTCCGCTCGGAGATCCTCTGCACCGGGCTGATGGCAGCCCTGCCCTGCTACGGCGGGATGCTGACGACCGCAACGCTCCGCGGGCTGCTGGAGACGCAGCGCTCCCTTCACGCCCTCGGCCTGCCCTTCGCCTGCGCCACGGTGGAGAACGAGAGTCTCATCCCGCGTGCCCGCAATGCCCTCGTCGCCCGTTTCCTCGCCTCCACGGCCTCCCACCTGCTCTTCATCGACGCCGATATCGGCTTCGGGGCGGACGCCGTGCTGCGCCTGCTCGGGCACGGGCGGGAGGTGATCGGTGGCCTCTACCGCAGCAAGCGCCTGGACCGGGAGGAGTGGGTGGCCGGCTTCGCGCCCGGGGCCGACGGCCTGGTGCGGAGCGAGCCCGCGACCGGCGCGGTGGAGGTGGCGACCATCGGCACCGGCTTCCTGCTGATCCGGCGCGAGGTGCTGACGCGCATGGCCGAGGCCCTGCCCGGGACGCGCCACGCCACGGACGAAGGCATCCTCCACGCCCTGTTCGACACGGCGATCGAGCCCGGCACCGAATCCTCGCCCGGCCGCTATCTCAGCGAGGACTACCTGTTCTGCGCCCGCTGGCGCGGCCTGGGCGGCACCCTCTGGTGCGACCCGGCCATCCGGCTGGAGCACCGGGGAAACCTCGGCCTGGCGGGCGACCCCAGCTCCCTCTTCGCGCTGCCATGACGGGCCGAAGGGCACCGAAACCCGCCATGGGAGGGTGGTGCAGGGCGCACCCCGGCCTGTAGCATGGCGGAACGACAGGGAGAGGGGCGCCCGGTGTCACAGGCCTTGCCGCACGGCTTCGGCGATTGGACCGGCGACCAGAAATACGAACTGCGCGGCACGCTCGGCGCCGGCGCCATGGGCGTGGTGCTGGACGGGTTCGACCGGCAGATCGAGCGCCGTGTCGCGATCAAGGTGGTCCGCAAGCCCGCCCCCGACGACGCGGAGGCCGTGGAAGCGGCAGGCCGCTTCAAGCGCGAGGCCCAGGCGGCCGGCCGGCTCTCCCATCCCGGCATCGTCGGCGTCTACGACTACGGCGAGAACGACAGCACGGCCTGGATCGTCATGGAGATGGTCCATGGCGGCACGCTGAAGGCCCTGCTGGACCGGGAGGAGCGCCTGCCCCTGCGCGAGACCGCGCGCATCATGGGCCAGGTGCTGGCCGCGCTCGCCTACGCGCATGGCCGCGGCGTGATCCACCGAGACATCAAGCCCGCCAACGTCATGCTGACGGAGGAGGGCGACGCCAAGCTCGCGGATTTTGGCATCGCGCGGATCGAGAACTCGGCGATGACCCAGGTGGGCACGCTCATGGGCACGCCGAGCTACATGGCGCCGGAACAGCTGCGCGGCGACGCGCTGGACGCCCGCGCCGACATCTGGGCGGCGGGCGTGATGCTCTACCAGCTGCTCACCGGGAAGAAGCCCTTCACCGGCGATATCACCGCGCTGATCCACAACGTACTGAACACGGAGCCGCCGCCCCCCTCGGCCCGCCTCCCCTCCCTGCCGCCCGCGCTGGACGCGGTGGTGGCGCGGGCGCTCGCCAAGCGCACGGAGGACCGCTGGCCCGACGCGCGCGCCTTCGCCGCCGCGCTTGAGGCAGCCGCCGCGGCGCCCGCCGTCGCCAGGGAGGAGCCTGAGGACGCCACGTGCGTGGTCACGCCGCCCCGCGTCATCGCATCCTCCTCGCCACCGGCCGCATCGCCGGCCCGGTCCGGCCGCCCCGCCTGGCTGCTTCCGGCCGCCGGCCTCGGGGCACTGGCCGCCCTCGGCGCCGGCGCCCTCCTGCTGATCCCGCGAGGTGAAGCGCCCAGCCCGCCCCTGGTGACCGCCCAGGCCCCCTCCACCAGCCCCGCAGCCCAGCCGCCCGCCGTCCAGACAGCGCCCGTCGCCCCGGCCCCGCAGCCCCCCCAGTCGCCGGCGGAGGTGGCGCCGATCCCACCCGCCCAGGTTCCGCCCACCCAGGCTCCAACGGCAGCCCCGTTCCGCGAGCCGACGGCGGTCCCGCAAGCCCCGGCGGTGCAGCAGCCCTCCACCCCGGCACGGCCCCCGACATCACCGCCCGTCGCGCAGCCCGATCCGGCCCCACTCCCGCCCGCGCTGCCGGCCCAGGCCCCTGGCCCGTCGGCTTCCCAACCCGAGCCTGAGATCCCGGCAATACGGCCCAGCCCCACGTCACCGGGGCCGGACCCGTCGCGTCCGGCCCAGCCTCAGTCCGTGCCCGAGAATCCTCCCGCTGCTCCGGCGCCGCAGGCCCCGCCACCCGCTGCAGCGCCGCCCGGCGCCCAGGCCGCGCTCCTCCCGGTCCCACGCCCGGACTGGCGGGCCATTTCCGCCGCTGCCGTGGCCGCAGCCCCCTGCGGCCTCCTCTCGGCAAGGATCGAGGAGAACGGCTTCCGCCTGGGCGGCGTGCTGCCCCGCGCGGAGGCCGACGCCGTGCGGCAGGCAATCACCCGCCGGAACCTCCCCTCCGGCGCGGCGCGGCTGGACCTCGGCACCTTCGACGGTCCCTTCTGTCCCCTGGTCAATGCCCTTCGTCCCGTCCTCGCCACCCCCGGCGAGGGACCCGAGGTGGCGCTGGACGGGGCGCGGCCGCTCCGCAAGGGCCAGCTGCTCCGCTTTGCCGTCACGCTGCCCGCCTGGGCCACGCATCTTCACGTCGCCTACGCGACCTCGGACGGCGCGGTGGCGCGGCTGGAGCCGGGCACGGCGGGGGCGCCGGGCGCCCGGATACGCCTGGGCGATCCGCGCCCGGGCTTCCCGGGCTGGCGGATCGACGAGCCCTACGGCACCGACCTGCTGCTCGTCGTCGCGTCGGAGGACCCGCTCTTCGCGCCGGGTGCCCCGGCCGTGGAGGACCTGGCCGCCTATGCCCGCGGCTTTGCCGCCGCGGTCCAGATCGCTCGCGCGACCGGGCGCCGCATCGCCCTGGTTCCCGTTCCCGTGGACACGGCGCCCTGACCGGCGGCCCTGAATCCGCACCTCCGACACCTGCCAGGGGCATTGCACGCTGAACGCGGCGGGAGCAAACCGTTGCGGAACGGTTGGGCGTCCGGTGTAGGCTCCCTCCTCCCGGCCCGGCCGATCGAGGAGAGACGCATGCTGCCTTCCCACCGCCTCGTCCTGTCGCTCGGCGCAGCCCTCATCGCTGCGGCCGGACCCGTGCCCGCCGCGGCGCAGTCCGCCATGCAGATGATCGAGCAGCTCCGCCCCGGGAACGGCCCCCCTCGCGGCATTCAGATGCCCGGCGCGCAGCCGGTGGCCCCTGCCCCGCAGGCCCCGCCGTCCCAGGCCGGCGCGGCGCCGCGCCCGCCCGCCGCAACAGTCCCGCGCCCCTCGCTCCGCCCCGCCGAGGCCCCGGCCGCCACGACGGCGCCGGCCGGCACCCCCGCCGTGTCCATCACGGTGCAGTTCCCGACCAATTCCGCGACCCTCACCCCCGCCGCCGAGCGGGCGCTGGCGCCGCTCGGCCAGGCCCTCTCCTCGCCGGAACTGGCGCCCTACCGCTTCCGGATCGAGGGCCACACGGACACGGTGGGGCCGGACGAGGCGAACCGCGCCTTGTCCCAGCGCCGCGCGGAGGCGGTGCGGGATTTCCTGACGCAGCGCTACAACGTGCCGGCCGCGAAGCTCGAGGCGACGGGGCTGGGGGAGAGCCAGCTCCTGGTCCGCACGGGCGACAATCAGGCGGAACAGCGGAACCGGCGCGTCCAGGTGCTGAATATCGGCAGCTGAGGCCCAGGACGCCGGAGCTGCCGCCGTGCGGGACAGCCGCGACGACGACACCATCCGCATGACCCCGCCGCCGGCCGCGGCGGCGGCCCTGCCCGCGCGGCGGCCGGGATGGCGGCCGGGCGGCCTTGCCGCGCTGGCGATCGGCCTGATCGGCGCCATCTGGATCGGCGTCCAATGGACCGGGCTGACGGAGCGGCCGGCCGTGCCGGGCCCCCTCTCCTCCCCAGCGCAGGAGGCGCCACCTCCTCCGGCCCCCGTGTTCCCCGCCATGGACCGCGAGGCGGTGCTCCGCTGGCAGCCGGCCGAGACCACCATCGTGCGCCTCGCCGACCTGCCGGGCGTCTTCCTCATCGCCTTTCCCGATCTGGCACGCCAGGGGCGCGCCATGAACCGCATCGCCGCCTTCGTGGAGAAGGCCCTCGCCCCGCGCGACCGATTGCTGGACGACACCGCCCTCGCCGCCGCGATCGCGGCGGAGGGCCAGACCGCCGAAACCTATTATTACGGCCACGACTACGCGCTGGCCGAGATGGAGCGCTTCTTCGCCCTTGCCCGCGCCTCCGGCATCGCGCTGAACGCCGAGGAGCGGTGGCTGGAGGCGCAGATGCCGGCCCTCGGCGCGGGGGCGCGCACCGCGCCGCGGGCGGTCATCACCATCCCCGCCGAGGCCGGCAGCTTCGACGCCTCCGCCCGCCGCGCCGTGCTGGAGCACGAGGCGGGGCACGGGCTGTTCTTCACCGACCCCGCCTTCGCCGCCCAGGTGACGCGCGCCTGGCGCGAGGTCTTCACCGAGGCCGAGCGCGACGCCTTCCGCCGCTTCCTGAAAGCGGAGGGCTACGACACCTCCCTGGAATGGCTGATGGCGAACGAGGCGATGGCCTATCTCGTCTTCACGCCCGACACGCGCTTCTTCGACCCGGCCCGCGACCTGGGACTGGACCCCGCCGCGGCCGAGCGCCTCCGCGCCGCCATGCGCCCCGCCCCGCGCCGCTGACGCCGTCCTTTCCGGCTGGTGGAACCGCCCGCGCGGACTGGCGCCATGGCACAGGATCGTGCGTTTGGACCCGGAACGATCCGGCCATAGGATTCCCGGGCCAACGGGAGAGCAGGGAATGCCCCTTCAATCGGCCAGGCTCAGCGGCAATGCCGCCCTGCGGCAGATCGAGACGAAGGCACGGCCGAGCCTTGCCATGGGCCGCACCACCAACGACAGCGGCGCGGTGAAGCTCGTGCAGGAGGCGCTGAAGTCTCTTGGCGAGGATCTTGGCGGCGACTGGGTGCAGCCCTCCTCCGGCAATGGCTGGTACGGACAGCACACCGTCAATGCCGTCACCTCCTTCCAGACGAAGGCCTTCCCGACCACCGCCGCGGAGTGGGACGGGAAGGTCGGGCAGAAGACGCTCAGGGCCCTGGACGCCCGCCTCCTCGCCGGGCCGCCCGCACCCGCCCCCGCGCCGAACAGCGACCCGGTTCCCCCGCCAGGCGTTCTCCCAGGGCAGCAGGACTGGTTCGAGATCCGGTTCGACCCGCCGCTGTTCTACTCGGCCGGGGTCAAGATCTCGCTCGTCGATCCCATCCTCATGCCCGTGGTCAGCAGCGTCATGGCGCAGTTCGGCATCCACGTTCCGCATGGCGCCGACTTTTCCCTCGGCCTGATGCGGCGTCTGGGCTCCGCCCGGGACCTTGGCTCCGTCATGGCCTCCGGCGCGCTGTTCGGGGTCACCCAGCGCAGCGGGGTGCTGCCGTTGAGCCTGCCGCAGGTGATCGCCTGGGCGAAGGCCAACGGCGCCGGCGACGGGCTGGTCAAGGTGCTGGAGAGCCTGTCGGGCGCGCTCGCGGCGGTTCCCACCTCCGGCGCCATCAGCTGCGGGCTCGTCGTCATCGTCGCCACGGGCTTTCCGAATGTCGGCGCCATGCACGGCCACCTCTCCGGCGCGCAGGACGAGGCGGCCTTCAATCTCGCGGTCGGCAACACGAAGGGCCTGACAAAGCTCATCAAGATCGCGATCGAGAGCGGCGGGCACGCGGCCGACCTGATCAACCTCGGCAGTTCCGGCTACGAGACCTACAAGAACCTCAGCAACATGAAGGAGAAGGCGATCGTCGTGATGGACATCCCCGGGCTCTCGCTCGGGATCGATATCGGCTTCTCCGCCACCCGCTCCAAATTCTACTCCGTCGACCTGGACGCGCTGGTGCAGCGCCTCTGGAGCGCGATTCCCTTCGGGAATGACGGGCGCCCCTGGATCATGTCCAACTCCGGCGTCCCGCGCCTGGTGGCGCCGCACCAGGGCCTCATGCGCGTGCGCAGCTCGATCTAAGAATCCCAACGCCCGAAGAGGGCGGCCTCGCGGCCCGCGCCGGCCCTCGGCAGGGTGCCGGACTCCGCGTCGCGCAGCGATGTCGGGGAACGCCGCGCCGGGTCCGGCATCCCCGGCCATCCACGTCCCACACCAGGGCACCGCGAAGCGGCAGCGTCAGGCGAAGCGCCGGCTGAGGAAGGCGGAACCGCGCAGGCCGAAGCGCCACGGCGTCTCGGCGCCCCGCGTGATCCCGATGCGCGGTCCGCTGACGACCGGAACCTCCTCCCGCCGGGCCAGGATCGAGAAGGGCGGCCGGTCCAGCGGCTGCCCGTCCAGCGCGCCAGTCACGCCGAGCGCCTGGCACAGCCGGCCCGGGCCGCTGCAGAGCAGCTTCGGCACCACCGTGCCGCGCCGCTGCTGCATCACCTCGATTCCGGCGGTCGGCTCCAGGGCCCGAATGAGCACCGCGCTGCCGGAAGGCTCGGTGCCGCAGACGATGTTGAGGCACCAGTGCAGCCCGTAGGAGCGGTAGACATAGGCATGCCCCGGCGGGCCGAACATCGCGGCGTTGCGTGCCGTCCGCCCGGCATAGCTGTGCGACGCCGGGTCCTCGTGATCATAGGCCTCCGTCTCGACGATCAGGCCACCCACCCCGTCCATCAGGAGGGTGGCCCCGATCAGGTCCCGCGCCAGCTCGGCCGCGGGACGCGCAAAAAGGGGACGGGGGATCGGAGCCAAGCCGGATCTACCGCCCAAGCTGCGTGGGGCTGGAGAAGGCCGGCGCGGCCGGGTGCATCCGATCCCGCGGGGCGCAGCGGAGGCGCAGGGGCAGGCGGGCCGGGCGGGCGGGCCATGCGGTCATCCCGGCCCGCTTGAACAGGGCGGCGACGCCCCCGCCCTGCCCCTTGGCCCGCCAGGCGGCCCGGACGCTCTCCGGCGTCTCGGGCGTGTTCAGGTCGATGAGCAGGTCGAGCGGCACCCTGTGGGCCATTGGCTTCGGCCCGGCCCGGTCGCAGGCCAGCCGGTTCAGGATCAGCGCGCCGACGGTCCTTGCCGCCTCCCGCTCGGCCATCGGCGCCGGCCAGCCGGGGTGGTGACCGACGAAGAGGGAGACCGCCTCGTCCCAGGCCTGCACCTTGGAGACACCGCGCTCCACCAGGGCGCGATAGCGCTGCTCGGCCAGGCGCGCAGCCAGCACGTCCATGTCGGGGCGGGGAGCGTTGGTGTCGTGGAGGTGGCTCATGAAGGAGAGCTTAAGACAAAAGAGAACAAAACAGGAATACGATTCGTGGGGCCAATCCTCGATTCGGCCGGCTGCCCCCCCCCTCAGGTCGCCCCGAGCCGCCGGAGCCCGCCCGTGGCCGACAGCAGCGCGAAGACGAGGAAGAGGGCCCCGGCCGCCAGGCCGACCGATGGCAGGCCCATCAGGGCAGCCGCATCCCCCGCCACCGCGGATCCCGTCACATCCCCCATGTTCAGTGCCGCCATGAACAGGGCGAAGCGCGTGGCGGCGGCCGGGCCGAGGCTCGCCCGCATCACGGCAGGGGCGAGCGCGACGAAGAGCAGCGCCGGCAGGACGGTGGAGAGACCGAGGGCGAGCGGCCCGGCCATCGCGGCCCAGCGCGGCTCCGGCACCATCAGCAGGGCACCCGATAGCACATGCGCGATGCCGCACAGCCCCAGCAGGACCGCCAGTGCCCGCCCCGGCCCTGCCCGGTCCGTCCACCAGCCGATCGCCAGCGCCCCGAGCGTGCCGGTGACGAGGCCCATGCCGGCCTGGAAGCGCGACAGCGCCTCCGCCTCCCATCCCCGGGCCTGGATCAGCTCCACGCTCAGCGGCAGGCGGAAGATCGCGGCGCCGAAATCGGTGGCGAAGCAGAAGACCAGCAGCAACGGCGTGGCGCCGCCCCGCAGGCTGGCGAAGAGACGGCGCAGCAGGGTGGCGAACCCCTCCCCCGCCGCGGCGCGCGCGTGCTTGCGGCGAAGGGACAGGCGCGCGTCGTCCGCATCCTCCCGCACCAGCATCTGGAGGAGGAGCACCCCCCCGCCGAAGCCGAGCAGCACGAGGGCGGAGGCGTGCAGCCCGTGCGCGGGCAGCATCCAGGCGAAGAGCGCCGCCCCCGCCGCCCCACCGGTCACGAAGCCCGTGCGGGTGACGGCATTGGCCGTGCCCAGCCTCTCCGGCGGCACGTTGTCGATGATCATGCCGTCCGTGGCCGTGTCGTTCAGCGCGGCGAGGGCGCCCTGCACGAGGAAGACGGCGCTGATGGCGGGGAGGGTGGCGACCCCTCCCTCCTCCACCAGCAGCAGCCTCGCCAGCGCCAGCAGGGAGGCAGTGAGCGCCAGCAGCACCCAGAAGCGGCGGCGGCCCATGGCGAAGCCACCGAAGCGGTCCACCACCGGGCCCCAGAGGGGTTGCAGGATCCAGGGCAGCCCGACCGTCGCGACATGGGCGCCGATCTCACCGGTGGAGGCGCCGAGAGCGGCGAAGTGGTTGGGGATGGCGGTGAGCGCGAAGCCGGCCACCAGCCCCTGATGGGCGTAGAGGGCGGCGATCAGGGCGTATCGCCAGCCGGGCGCGCCGATCAGCGGCCCGGTGCGGCCCGGATCACCGCGCATCCGGCGCCGCGGTCAGGACGCAGAAGGGGATCGCCAGCACCAACCCCGCCACCGCCGGCAGCCCGACCAGCAAGGCGAAGGCGGAACCGGAGGCAAGCAGCAGGCCGAGGACGACCACCCCCGCCAGGGTGTGCGGCCAGAGAAAGGCGGCAGCCTCCGCCCAGGGAATGCGTCGCTCCACCCGGCTCTGCGACGGCCAGCCTCTATGGGAAAGGCCAAGGGCGTGGGAGAGGACGACGATCGTGTTGTGGAAGGCGATGATCGGGTCGAAGAGCAGGAGGAAGGAGCTCTCCGACACGGCGAGGCGAAGATAGGCCAGGCGCGTCCCGGGCGGCGCGCGCAGCAGCGCCGCGACGTGCCCGGCCAAGCGCGGCATGTGCAGCGCCGCGTAGCCGAGCAGAAGCAGCGCCACCAGCGCCCCACGCGGCGTGCCCTCCGCATCGAAGGCCGCGTTCAACGCCGCCAGAGGCAGCATGGCGAACCAGAGCGGGGCGAGCAGGTAGTGCAGGATCGCCTGCAGCATCTGGAACCGGCCCACCCGGCTCAGCGAAGGGTCGCGCAGCAGGTGCCGGTACTGCAGGTTTCCCGCTGCCCAGCGCCGGTCCCGCGAGAGGAAGGCGAGGAGGTGGGGCGGCGCCGATTCCAGGGAGCCGCCCGCCCCTTCCCGCGTGTCCGGCAGCACGCGCACGCCCCAGCCCGCCGCGTGCAGCCGTGCTGCTTCCACATGGTCGTGGGAGAGGATGTGCGACCCGTCCGGCAGAGGCCCGAGACGACAGTGGCGGCGGAAGGGCTCGATCCGAAGGGCGGCGTTGTGGCCCCAGAAGGGTCCCTCATCGCCCTGCCACCAGCCCTGGCCCAGCGTCCAGGTCTGCCCGCCCGCGCGATGGCCGGCATTGAACAGGCGGCCGAAGGGCGCGACGGCCGGGCGGCCGGCGATGGGGGATTGCAGCAGGCCCAGGCGCGGCTCCGCCTCCATCGCGCGCGCCAGCCGCAGCACGGCCTCCGCCGACATCTCGGAATCGGCGTCCAGCAGCAGCATCAGGTCGAAGCCCGCGGCGTGGTGGTCCAGGAAGTCCATCACGTTGCCGGCCTTGTAGCCCGTGTTCTCCGCGCGGCGGCGATAGAGCACGGCACCCTTCGGCCGCCCGGCCGAGAAGGCGGCCACCGCAGCCTCCTCCGCCACGGCATGGGCGGGATCCTGGGTGTCGGAGAGGACGGCGAGGGCGAAGCGGTCGCCGAACGGCGCCAGCCCGTCCATCAGCCGCGCCAGGGGCGGCAGCACCTCCTCCATCGCCTCGTCGCGCACGCAGACGGCGATCGCCGTACGGAGGGTGACCGGCCCTTCCGGTTCCGGCGCCACCCGTCCGCGCAGACGGACCAGCAGCCCGACCGTGCCGGTGGCCGCGGCCAGGGCGATCCAGGGCAGGTTCCCGACGAGGCAGATGAGGAGAAGCACCTCCCACACCGACCATCCGCCGGGTGCCAGCACGCCCAGCCCGAGCGCCAGCAGCACGGCCGCGATCCCCAGCGCGAGGCCGGCGAAGGCGATTCGCCGGCCCCGCCGGGCCAGGCGCAGCGCGGCGCCCTGGCGCGCGCTCAAGCCCGGATCCTCACGCGTGGGCGCGCGCGTTCGGCCGGCCTGGCAGAAGCGAAGGGGCGGCACGCCGACCCTCCCAGGCCAGGGCGTCGCCCACGATCCGGTCCAGGCTGTCATGCACCGGGCGCCAGCCCAGGATCTGCCGCACGCCATCGGCCACCGCGACCAACGCCGGCGGATCGCCCGGGCGGCGCGGGGCGATTCGGTGCGGCACGGAGCGCCCGGCCGCTCGCTCCACCGCGCGCAGGACGGCCAGCACGGAATGGCCGCGGCCATAGCCGCAGTTCAGCGTCAGGTTGCCGCCCCCCTCCAGCAGGTGGCGCAACGCCGCCACATGCGCGGTGGCGAGGTCGGCGACATGGACATAGTCCCGCACCCCCGTCCCGTCCGGCGTGTCGTAGTCGTCGCCGTAAACCGTCACGGAATCGCGCCGGCCCAGTGCCGCGTCGCAGGCCGTGGCGATCAGGTGGGTGGCGGCCGGGCGGCGGCGGCCGGTGCGCCCGGCGGGGTCGGCCCCCGCCACGTTGAAGTAGCGCAGCGCGACGAAGGAGAGGCCGTGCGCGGCGGAGGCGTCGCCGATCAGCCGCTCCGCCGCCAGCTTGCTCGCGCCATAGGGGTTGATGGGACGGCAGGGCACGTCCTCCCGCACCGGCAACACCTCGGGGATGCCGTATACGGCCGCGGTGGATGAGAAGACGAGGCGGCGCACCCCGGCCGCCACGCAGCTCTCCAGCAGGCCCAGCGTTCCGGCCAGGTTGTTGCGCCAGTAGGCCAGGGGATGCGCCACGCTCTCCGGCACCACCAGGGAGGCGGCGAAGTGCATCACCGCCTCCGCCCGGTGCGCGCGCAGGGTGCGGGCGACGAGGCCGGCATCGGCCACGTCGCCCACCACCAGCGGCACGCCCGGCGGCACGGCGTCCCGCAATCCAGTGGAGAGGTCGTCCAGCACCACCGGGGCATAGCCGGCGTCCAGCAGCGCGAGGACGGCTTGGCCGCCGATGTAGCCGGCACCGCCGGTGACGAGCACGGCCGTCATGCGCGCCCGCCGCGCAGCAGGGCCGCGGCGGCTTCCAGCGTCTCCGCGATTCGCGCGGGCACGGCGGGGCTGGTGCAGACATAGGTCGGGCTGGGATGCGGCATGGTCAGCACGGGCAGGCCCGGGCGGGCGGCGCGCAGAATGGGCTCCGCCGCCGCGGCGAAACGGCCGGCCAGCACAGCGACGCGGAGGTTCGGCATCGCCTCCAGCAGCGGCGGCACCCATTCCAATCCCGCGCGCAGCTCCGCCGTGCGGGGGGCGCGGTTGAGGGCGCCGGGCGCGTGGATGATCCAGGGCACCGCATTCCAGATCAGCATGTCCCGCCGGTCGATCCGGGCGGCGTCCAGGAAGCGGCGCAGGTTCGCGCCGGTGCCGCCGGGCTTGTCGCGGGAGACGATGGCGTTCTCGTGCGAGAGGCGCGGGCCGGGGGTCTCCAGCAGCAGGAGGAGCCGCGCCTCCGCGCCGCCATCCAGCGGGTCGGGCTCCGGCACGGGGCGGCCCGTGGCCTCGCGGATGCGCCCGGCCAGGGCGCGGATCGGGGCGGTGTGCGGGGCGTCGCGCAGCAGGGCGTGGCGGGCGGCGAGTTCGGCCGGGTCGGACAAGGCGCCCGCATGGGGGCCGCGGCGCCCGGCGGCCATCATGCGGCCCTCGCCAGCACGGGCGTCTCGCCCTGGACACGGGCACGCTCGTGGCCCTCCGTCTCGACCAGGGCACGGGCCAGCCCCTCCGGCCCGCCGAACTGGTAGCCGAGCTGGGTGGCATAGGCAGCGCAGGCCGCGTGCTTCTTCGCCGGATCGGTGGGCAGGTCGATCTCGGGAAAGCGGGCCATCATCGCCTCGAAGGGGCGGCGGGGCGTGTCGGCGCGGGTGATGTAGGGAAAATCCCGCCACCACAGGATCGGGACGCGCGGGTCCAGCAACTGGATGGCACGCACGGTCAGCACATGGTCCACATGACCGCCGATCGCCTGTGGGGCCAGGATCAGGGCCGGCTCCAAATCCCGCAGGAGAGGCGTGAGCACGTCATGCGCCTGGAGATGCGCCATGTCGTCGGAGCGCGGCCCGGCGAAAAGGGCCGCGGCGGAGTGGTAACCCCGGTGCGGGGCCTCGCGCAGCGGAAGGTGGATGGCGCGGGCGCCGAGGGCCGCGCAGGCCGCCAGGTCCTCCGCGCGGCGGATGGCCATGTAGTCGGCCTCGGGCGGCAGGCCCTTGTCGGTCTGGCAGGCCAGGGCGAAGCCGGCCGGGTTCGGCACGGTGGCGGTGAAGAGCGTCGCCACCAGGACCTCCCATCCCGCCCCCGCCATCCGCGCCAGCACGCCGCCCGCCGAGAAGGCGGCGTCGTCCAGGTGCGGGGAAAGCGCGAGGGCGAGGGGCATCAGAGCAGGTGCGGCGCCGCGCGGAAGCGGCATTCCGACACCGGCAGGACGGGGTCGAAACCCGTGTCGGGCGCTGTGCCCCGCACCTCCTCGTAAATCCCCATGATCTGCCGGCCCACGGCGTCCCAGGAATAGGTGCGGCGGCACTCCTCCAGCGCATTCCCCGCCAAGCGCGCGCGCAGGGGTGCATCGGTGATGATGCGCCGCAGGTTCTCCGCCAGGGCCGGCACGTCGCCGGGCTGGGAGAGCAACCCGTTCTCCTCATGTCGGAGGCAGTCCCGCACGCCGACGGCATCGCACGACACGGAGGCGAGGCCACTCGCCATCGCCTCCAGCACGGTGTTGGAGAATCCCTCGGCATAGGTGGGGGAGACGAAGACATCCGCCGCCCGGTACAGCGCCGGCGCCGCATCGTAATCGGCATAGCCGGAGAAGCGCGTGCCCAGCCCCAGTTCCGCGTCCCGCGCCACGCAGGCATCGAGATCGGGACCGATGCCGCTGATGGTCGCGGCGAAGGGCACGCTCTGCTCCCGCAGGATCGCCAGCGCGTCGAGGAAGTCCAGCGCGCCTTTCCGGCGATCGACGCGGCCGTGGTAGAACAGGCGCACGGGATCGGCGGCCTGCCCCGGCACATGGCCCGGGGCGGGATGGAACCGCTCCACCTCCACTGCGCCGGGCACGATGGTGAAGCGGTCGCGCGAGACGCCCAGGCGCTCCACCACCTCCTGCGCGAAGCTGTCGCAGCCGATCAGCAGCCGGTCGGCGTGGTTCAGCACGCGCAGCATGGCCTGCCGATGCGTCTCGCAGCAGGAGCCCACCCAGTGCCCGTCGCCGCCCTGGATGGAGACCACGGTGGGCACGCCGATCTTCTGCGCCGCCAGCAGCACGGCCCAGCCATTCGGGTAACCGTACTGCGCGTGCAGCACGTCGAAAGGCTCCCGCGCGTGCTCGGCCAGGACCGTCTGCACCATGTCGTCCACGTCGCGCTCGAAATCCGCGCCGCCGGGTTCCGCGAAGGCCTCCTCGCCCAGGGAACGGCGGCCGATCACGCGCACGCCCGGCACCTCCGGCGGCAGACCACCGCCATAGACCCTCGTGCCCGCGGGATCGCCGCGATACTGGCTGACCATCGTCACGTCATGCCCCGCCGCGACGAGCTGGCGCAGCAGGTTCACGGCGTAGACGCTCATCCCGCTGATCGCAGGGAAGAAGCGCCGGGAGAGGAAGAGAACCCTCACGCGGCCCTCGCGGCGCGACAGTTCCGCAGCCATTGCAGGGATTGCGGGATCATCGTGTCGGCCCGGTGACTCTCGCGGGAGAGTTCCACGCAGACGAGGCGGGAGAAGCCAATCCCCTCCAGCGCGTCCAGGCAGGCGGGGATGTCCATATGCCCTTCCCCGAAGGGAAGGTGGATGTGGACACCGCGCGCCATGTCCTCGATCGCGACCGTGCCGATACGCGGGGCGAATTCCCTGACCGCCGCGGCCGGGTCGCGCTCCCCCGTCACCAGCAAATGGCCGAGGTCCAGCGCCAGGGTCAGGCCGGGCAGGTCCAGCGCGGACCAGTCGTCCACCGTCTCCACCAGCATCCCCGGCTCCGGCTCCAGCGCCGCCGTCACGCCGCGCGATTGCGCGTGCTCGAGAACCCGCGCCACGCCCTCGCGCAGCCAAGCCTTCGCCTGCTCGCGTTCCACGCCCGGTCGCGGCACGCCGGCCCAGAAGGAAACGGCCTCCGCGCCCAGGATCGCGCCGATGTCGGTGGCGCGGTTCAGGAAGGCCACGCGGCGGTCCCGCCCTTCCTGCGAGGCCGTCAGCAGCGTCGGCTCGTGCTTCGCGCGCGGGTCCAGCAGGTAGCGCGCGCCCGTCTCGATGACGCAGCCCAGCCTGCGGGCAGAGAGGTCGCGCGCCAGCGCCTCCGCGCGCCGTTCCCACCCCTCCTCCATCGGGTCGAGGTGGTGGTGATCCAGCGTCAGCGCCATGCCATCATAGCCAGCATCGGCGATGATCGCGACGGCATCCGCCAGCCGGTGGTTGGCCGCGCCGTTGGTGTTGTAGGCGAAGCGCAGGGTCATGCCGGCACCGCCTCCCCGCGCCGCGCCGCGAGCGCGAGCTGGGCGGAGAAGGTCCCGCTCTCCCGGTAGAGCGGGTAGAGCGTGCCGACGATCCGGTCGGCCAGCGCGGCATCGAACCAGGCCGGGCCGCCGGCGCGCGCCTCGTCCTCCGGGCGCAGCAGCACGCGCTTCGCACCCTCGCGCGGTGCATCCAGGATCAGCGGGTCGTTCCGGTCCCGCAGGCGGCGCACGCCGCGCCAGCCGATGCGGTGATAGCTCATCGTCTCGCTCTCCAGCCCGGGCACGATCACCTTCGCCACGCGAATGGCGTGGTCGGCCGGGGAGAGATCGACGACCAGCACCTCCAGCCCCTCCGCCGCGAGGCGTTCCAGCAGCAGCGCCAGCCGGTCCTTCGAGTTTACCACCGCTGAGGCCGGCACGGTGGGCAGGGCGGAGAAGGGGCGCTGGCTGCGGGCGGAGAGGACGTTGTTCTCCAGCCGCGCGCGCAGCACGGAGGCGTCCTTGTCCACCCACTCCACCATCGCCTCCAGGGCGCGGTTCTCCTCCTCCTCATACACCGCCACGCCGATCTGCCGCTCCACGTAGTCGGCGGGCAGGGCCTGGCGCAGCAGGGGAATGGGGCCGTGCGTGGCCGCCTTGCGGGCGCGGGAGCCGCAGAACTCCAGCAGCGCCTTTCGCAGCGTCCGCTCGCGGTCAGGGCTCACCGCCTCGCCGCAGGAGGTGATCTGGATCGGCGCCACCGGCTGCCCGCGGTCGTCGCCGACCACATAGAGGTTCGCCATGCCGAAATCGGTCGCGGCGAGCTTCACCCGCACGTCGATGCCGAGGGACTTCAGGTGGTCCAGCAGCCCGCGCACCTGCGCGTCCGGCACGGCATCCATGTCCACCACCGCGCCCTGGTCCAGCGCGCGGTAGGAAACGACGTTCCCGTCGCGCTGCAGCGCCTCCATGATGCCGTGGGCGATGGCGTGCTCCATGTCGAAGCCCGCGCCCAGCCCGTTGGTGATCGGCGTGATCAGCCGCGGCGTCTCGCCGAGCTGGTAGGGATAGGCGGCCACCCATTCCCGCGGCACCAGCACCGTCTCGCCGGAGGGCCAGCGCTGCGCCTCAACCCAGGCCAACTCCGTCTCCGGCGTGTAGTCGCAGCCGGCGGGCAGGCAGAGGGTGAGCGGATCGGCCACGGCGCGCGTGCGGGAGAGTTCGGCGTAGCTGCCGGTCACGCGCGGCAGCACCTTGATCGCCGCACCGCAATGGACCTCCTCACACAGCTCGCCCAGCGCGCCGACCTCCGCCTCCACTTCGGTGAAGCCGTAGCCGTAGCCCGTGGTGGCCGGCTCGTCGTCCAGGATCAGGTTGGCCTGCACCACGGGGATGCCGGTGCGGTCCAGGTGGTCGATGCGGAAGATCGTGATCTGGGCGCCTTCCGGCATGGTCGCGCGGAAGGCATCCGCCACCCGGCGCAGCTCGTCGCTCATACAACTCTCTCCCCAGCGCGGCGGCGCAGTTCGTCCATGGGAATGTGGCGCACGCCGGGCGGGCCGCGCAGCTGGTCGTCCAGCACCGCCAGTGCGATGTCGCGCGTGATGCCGCGCGCGTGCTCGAAGGGCGTGCAGACCGTGTCGAACTCCACCGTCCCGATCACCTCGCGGTACTTCCGCACCTCGCCCGGCGAGAGCGGGATGTCCTTGTGGAAGGCCTTGTGGGTGGAAACGGCCAGGTTCTCGCCATCGGCGCCCTGGTCCACCTTGAAGGCATCGCCGCAGAACAGCGTGTTCCGCGCCGCGTCGTGCAGCACCGCCTGGCCCTCGTAGTGGCCACCCACATGCATCAGCACCTGCCCGGGCCGCAGCTCCAGCGCCTCGTCATAGGGCCAGGTAACGCGAAAGGCCTTGGTCATCCGCAGGTCATCTTTCTGGATGGCCAGCACCTCCGGCTGGAACACGTCCTGCAGCTGCCACAAGGCGCCGTAGCCATGGCAATGGCTGGCCGCGAGATAGCGGATGCCACCCAGCCGGCGGATCTCCTCCAGCATGTCGGGCGTGTAGTAGGGCGCGGCCTCGAAGGCGGTGTTCCCGTCCTCGTGCAGCAGCAGCCAGCCCGTGCCATTCAGCCCGAAGCCCGGGCTGGTGTTGAAGGCCACCATGTCGCGGTCCAGCCGCTTCCACGAGCCGGTCAGCCGGGCCGCGACCTCCTCTTCCCTCAGGAAGTGCCACCCGTCATGCGGGAGGTCGTTGCGCGTGTCCTCGCAGACCGGGCAGCCGCGCGGCTCGAAATGCTTCTGCCAGAAGCCGCAATTGGCGCAGGCCCAGGGTGTCAGCGGCATGCCGGATCCTCCGCATAGGCCCGGTGCAGCAGGCGCATCGTGTGCAGGTCGCGCGCCGCGCTGAAAGTGGCGCGGTCGCCGCCGGACAGGGCGCGCCCGAAAGCGGCCATCTGGCGGGCAAAGGGCGAGGCATCGGCGTCCGGCACGTCCAAGGGCGCGCTGCGCCCCGCCACGTCCGTGTGCGTCACGCGGCCGCCGGCATCCTGGCCCATCGTGTTCTCCGCCAGGATCTGGCCCGTGCTGCCGAGAACCTCCAGCCGGCGGCGCGGCAGGG
This sequence comes from Roseomonas indoligenes, assembly GCF_017813365.1. Classification (GTDB taxonomy): domain Bacteria; phylum Pseudomonadota; class Alphaproteobacteria; order Acetobacterales; family Acetobacteraceae; genus Roseomonas; species Roseomonas indoligenes. The sequence continues at coordinate 144,224 of NZ_JAGIZA010000002.1, read as the reverse complement.
CATCGGGGCAGTTATAGGCCACATGCAGCTGCACCAGCGCGCCGCCCGTTGTGCGCCCGATCAGCAGCGCGCCGTCGTCCACGGAATAGGACTGCACCCGCCGCTGGGTCAGTGCCGCGATCTCCTCGATACGTTCGCCCAGCAGGAACTCGGCGAGGTCCAGCCCATGCGGTGCCAGGTCCATCAGCGCGCCGCCCCCGGCGCGGGCGGGATCGGCGCGCCAGTTGTCGCCCTCCCCCGTCACGGTCCAGTCCGCGCCCAGCCAGCAGGCATAGGCGATGCGGATGGCCGTGGGCGTGCCGATCAGGCCGCCCCGCACCGCCGCGCGGATCGCCTCATGCGCGGGATGGTGCCGCTGATCGAAGGCGGTGCCGTAGAGGATGCCCGCGCCCTCGGCCGCGGCCGCCATCGCCTCGGCGTCTTCCAGCGTCGCCGCCATCGGCTTCTCGCAGAGCACGGCCTTCCCGGCCGCGGCGATGGCTTCCACCGCGGCACGGTGCAGGTGGTTCGGCGTGGCGACGTAGATCGCCTCCACCTCCGGATCCTCCAGCATCGGGGCGAGGCTGGCATGCAGCGCCGCGCCGGGATGCGCGGCCCGCGCCGCCTTCAGCGCGGCGGGGGTGGGGTCGCAGACCGCGCGCACCGCGTGCCCGGCAGCGAGGATCGCGGGCGCGGCGTAGTCCCGCGCCACCCAGCCGTAACCGACGATGCCCCAGCCGATGTCCCGCGCGGACAGTGGCGCTTCCGGCATCACCAGCGCTCCGGCAGGTCGAGCAGTTCCCGCCGCATCGCCCATTCCGCGGTGGCGGCGCCGGCGGTGGCGCGTTCCGGGGCGGTGGGGCGGGCTGGATAGGTGGCGCGCGGCCCGTACTCGCGCTCATAGCGCTCGGATGGCCAGGCGATGGCATCGCCCCGGTAAAGTGGGTTGCGGCGCAGCGCAGCACCCTCCGGCGGGAGCGCCAGGGCACCGCTGATCGGTCGCGCCGGCACAACGCCCGGCCCCGCCACGACCGAGAAGGCCTCTGCGCCCGTGAGCGCGCCCGGCGGCGCGGAATGCGGCACACGACGCTCGACGGCGGCGCGCGTCAGCTCCGCATCGTCATACACCGTGCCATCGGGGAACAGCCCTGCGAGTTCCTCCGCCGTCACCGCGGAACCGGCGGAGAGGTTCGGCCATTCGCGGTTATGGATATGCCCGATGGCGAGCCACCCCTCCCCGGCCAGCCGCCGCAGCCGTTCGAGGATCGGACCCTTCGGCTCCAGGAAGTAGAAGGCGTCGTGGCAGGCCACGAGGTCGAAGCGGCGCTCCTCCGCCAGCGGCCAGGGCGTGACGGAGGCGTCCAGGCAGATCAGTTCGGCGTCCGGCGCCACCCAGTGGCGCGCCACCCAGAGCTTGGCGAAGACCACATCCGCCCCCGCCGCGGCCACGCCGCGCTGGGACAGGGCGCGTAGATACTGCCCGATGCCGCAGGCCAGCTCGAAAGCCGTGCGCGGCGCCGTCCAGTGCGCCTCCATCAGCGCGAGGCCGGCCAGGAAAGTCGGGTCGCTCCAGCGATGCGCGAAGTAGTCACCCACCGGTCCCCAGGACAGATGCGCCATCGCCTCCCGCAGCGTCAGCCGTGCCCGGTCCCGCACCAGTGCGCGGAGCGAGGCCTCGTCGGCCGTCGGGCCGCGCCACCAGTCATCCTGATCGGCCAGCAGCAGCACCAGGGCACCGTCCCGGTCCCCCGCATCCAGCCGCGCCAGCGCCGCATCGGCCAATTCCGGGCGGGAGGCGCGGGCGAAGGCGATGCCATCGATCACCGGCCAGCGCCGGCCGGCCGCGTCGCACAGGGAATGGGCCGTGTCAGGCGTCACGCCGAAAGGCCCATGGCGGTGAGCAGCCGGTCTTGGAAGACCCGCACGGGCCCGGCATGGACCAGTTCCATGTCGTGCAGCACGTAGTGCATCGTCGCCTTGCCCGCACGCAGGTGCTGCTCGATCTGCAGCACGCGGTCCAGCGTGTCAGCGGCGTGGAAGGCGCGCCCTTCCGGCGTCTCCGCATCGGGGAGGATCGCGCGGGCCTTTCGCACGCGATCGGCCAGGGCAGCGGGCAGTTCCGCCAGCGCCAGTTCCGTCGCCCGTGCGAAGGCGGGCTCCAGGTGCTTGCCGAGCAGGACCTCGCCCGCGAAGCCGGAATCCGGGATGAGCGCGTTGTGCAGGTGGTGGGCCAGGGAGGCGAGGAACACGGCCTCCGATCCCGCGCCATAGAAGGGCGAGAGAACCACGCCGTAAACGGCCGTTATCAGGCAGTGCTCCGCGTGGTTCTCCGGCGGCTCCAGCAGCAGGCGCGGCTTGCCCGGGCAGGTCACGCCCGCGCGGGGCTGGCGGGCCAGCTTCGTGACGAAGGGCGGCGCCGCACCGGCCGTGAGCAAGGGCGCGCCGCGCAGCCCGTCCAGCGCCTCCGGAGGCAGTTCCTCCGCGGCCTCGCCCACGGCGCGGTCGATGATGGCCTGCGCCTCATCGCCCTCTACCCCGATCGCGGAAAGCACGCCGCGGTCGATATCGCCCAGCCGCGTGGCCGCAAGGGCGGCGGCCGTGGTGGCACGCATCACCGCCCCCAGCTCCTGCCCCGCGACCAGCGCGCCCCATGCGGCGGCGAAGAGGCGCTCGGCGATCGAGCCCTCCTGCAACGCCGAACGGATGCGCTTCAGCTCGCCGAGTTCACGGAACGGTCCGAGGATGCGCACCGGCAGCGTTTCCGCCGCCGGCGCGATCCCGTCATTCACTGGTTGAAGCCCTGCGGCGCCCCCAGCCAGTCCATCAGCATCGTCTCCTGCGCGTGGAAAGCGTGCTCCGGCGCGTGGCCGTTCGCCACCATCGGCGCCTTGAAGAACAGGGAGAGCTGTTCCTGCACGCCGCCATCCCCGCGCTGCTGCGCCAGGTCCAGCACGCGCGCGATCTCCAGCGCCAGCGGTGCGGCGAGCACGCTGTCCTTGCAGAGGAAGTTCACCTTGATCTGCATCTTGTGGCCGAGGAAGCCGGAGACGTCGATGTTGTCCCAGGCCTCCTTGTCGTCGCCGCGCGGGCGATAGTAGCGGATGTCCACCACGTGGTCCTCGACATGGTAACCGAGGATGCTGTCCAGCACGTTCCCCTTGGTGTCCAGCTTGGACGCCAGGCTGCCGGGGTCGCGCAGCGCCTCGCCATCGCGGTTGCCCAGGATGTTCGTGCTGAACCAGCCGTCCACATGCAGCGCGCGGGACCGCAGCGCGGGCGCCAGCACCGTCTTCATCATGGTCTGGCCGGTCTTGCCGTCCTTGCCGGCGATGGGGACGTTCCGCTGCTTCGCGAACTGCTTCAGCGCCGGCGCATCGGCCGCCAGGGAGGGCGTGAAGTTGCCATAGGGCACGCCGCTCTCGATCGCCGCATAGGCATACAGCATCGCCGGCCCGATCGAGGGGTCGTCGCGGTCCAGCGCGCGCTCGAAGGCGTCCAGCGAGTTCAGGGCCTCGTCATCACCCGGCGTGCGCTCGGTGGAGGCGAGGTTGATCATCACGATCCCGTCTGCCTCGCTCCGCTCGCGGAAGCGGCGAAGATCGTCGGAAATGGCCTTGATCGCGGCGCGGTGCCCGGCAGCCTCATGCTTGTTGGCGCCGTCCACGCCGCGGCAGAAGGAGCCGCTGCCAACGGCGGGCCAGGGCCGGATCGCAGAGAGGGCCTCGCCCGTCTCGGCGATCTGCGCGTCGTTCAGCACGCGGTGGTGGCCCGCAGCGGCCGCCAGGTCGGAGCCGTCCAGGTCCCAGCCACCGAAGGTGATGTCGCGGTAGTCGACGAGCCCGGGAACGGAAACATCCGCCAGCGGAAGTCCATCCAGACGGTTCGCACCGCGCCGGATCACCTCGATTCCCGCAACCGCCGTCGTGGCGACCGCACCACCCAGTCCCACCACGGCGATGCCCAGCCGGCGCCCAGTACCCGTCATCGACATAAAAAGCGTCCCGTCCCGTTCACCAAGGTAGATGGACCGGTTCCGGGAGCTGCCAATCACGAACCCGTGTAAGATGATCACGATCCGCGAACGAAATCCGCCTGCCCGGCGTCTGGCCGGCAAAGGCGGGCTGGAGGTTCAATCCCGGTCCTTGGGGGCCGGGGCGGCGTGGCAATAGGGCAGTGCCCTTGCACAGTCCCCAGGCGCGGGTTCAACTCCTTCGCAGCGCGAGGGCACGAACGGGCCTGGTGAGCGCGGGAAGACCTTGGGGGAAACGAATGGGTTCGCAGAGCCGCCGGCAGGACCGGCCCCTGGCCGCTGTCCACCTGTTCCGTTCCGGCGCCACCTGATGCCGGTTTTGCAGACAGCCGTGGACTCGCGCTCGCCTGAGTTCGCGGAGAATGCGGCGCGCATGCGCGCGCTGGTGGAGGACCTGCGTGTCCAGGCGGCGCGGGTTCGGGAGGGCGGGGGGGCTGTGGCGCGGGAGAAGCACCTCGCGCGCGGCAAGCTGCTGCCGCGGGAGCGGGTGCGGGCGCTGCTCGATCCGGCCTCTCCCTTCCTCGAGGTCGGACAGCTCGCCGCCCACGGCCTCTATGGCGGCGAGGTGCCCTCGGCCGGGATCATCACCGGGGTCGGGCGCGTGGAGGGCCGCGAGTGCATGATCGTGGCGAACGACGCCACGGTGAAGGGTGGGACCTACTTCCCCCTGACGGTCAAGAAGCACCTGCGCGCGCAGGAGATCGCCGAGCAGAACCGCCTGCCCTGCCTCTATCTCGTGGATTCCGGCGGTGCCAACCTGCCGAACCAGGACGAGGTCTTCCCCGACCGCGACCATTTCGGCCGGATCTTCTTCAACCAGGCCAACATGTCCGCCCGGGGCATCCCGCAGATCGCGGTCGTGATGGGCAGCTGCACCGCCGGCGGCGCCTACGTGCCGGCCATGTCGGACCAGAGCGTGATCGTCCGCAACCAGGGCACCATCTTCCTGGCAGGCCCCCCGCTGGTGAAGGCCGCGACGGGCGAGGTGGTCTCCGCCGAGGAGCTCGGCGGCGCGGAGGTCCATTCCCGCATCTCCGGCGTGACGGACCATATCGCGGAGAGCGACGCCCACGCGCTCGGCATCGCCCGCCGCATCGTGGCCGGGCTGAACACCCGCAAGCCCGCCACGCTGGACCTCGCCCCCCCGCGCCCGCCGCTGCACGACCCGCAGGGCATCCACGGCCTGATCCCCGCCGACCTGCGCCAGCCCTATGACGTGCGGGAGGTGATCGCGCGCGTCGTGGACGGCTCGGAGTTCGACGAGTTCAGGCCGCTCTACGGCCCGACCCTCGTCACCGGCTTCGCGCGGCTGCACGGCTATCCCGTCGGCATCCTCGCCAACAACGGCGTGCTCTTCGGCGAGAGCGCGCAAAAGGGCGCGCATTTCATCGAGCTGTGCTGCCAGCGCGGCATCCCGCTGGTCTTCCTGCAAAACATCACGGGCTTCATGGTCGGCCGCAAATACGAGAGCGGCGGCATCGCCAAGGACGGCGCCAAGCTCGTCACCGCGGTCGCAACCGCCACCGTCCCGAAGTTCACGGTGGTGATCGGCGGATCCTTCGGGGCGGGCAACTACGGCATGTGCGGCCGCGCCTATTCCCCGCGCTTCCTCTTCATGTGGCCCAATGCCCGCATCTCCGTCATGGGCGGGGAGCAGGCGGCCTCCGTCCTCTCCACCCTCCGGCGCGACGCGATCGAGGCCAGGGGCGGCACCTGGCCCGCCGAGGAGGAGGAGCGCTTCAAGGCCCCGCTGCGCGAGCAGTACGAGACCCAGGGCCACCCCTATCACGCCACCGCCCGCCTCTGGGACGACGGCATCATCGACCCGGCGGAGACGCGCACCGTGCTGGCGCTGGCCATCTCCGCCTCGCTGAACGCGCCGGTCCCGCGCTGGGCCGATCGCGCACCGGGCTTCGGCCTGTTCCGGATGTGACGCAGATGTTCAGCACCATCCTCATCGCCAACCGCGGCGAGATCGCCTGCCGCGTCATCCGCACCGCGCGCCGCCTGGGCATCCGCACGGTGGCCGTCTTCTCGGAGGCCGACGCGGGCGCGATGCACGTCGCGCTCGCCGACGAGGCGCGCCTGATCGGCCCCGCGCCGGCGCGGGAGAGCTACCTGCGGATCGAGGCCATCATCGAGGCCGCGCTCGCCTCCGGCGCGGAGGCGATCCACCCCGGCTACGGCTTCCTCTCGGAGAATGCGGAGTTCGCGGAGGCCTGCGCGGCGGCCGGCATTACCTTCATCGGCCCGCCGCCGTCTGCCATCCGCGCCATGGGCTCCAAATCCGCCGCCAAGGCGCTGATGGAGCGGGCCGGCGTGCCGCTGGTGCCGGGCTATCACGGGGAGGACCAGGCCCCGGCCAGGCTGCGGGCCGAGGCCGACCGCATCGGCTACCCGCTGCTCATCAAGGCCAGCGCGGGCGGCGGCGGCAAGGGCATGAAGGTGGTGGAGAACCCCGCCGGGCTGGAGGAGGCGCTGGCGCTCGCAAAGGGCGAGGCCCGCGCCGCCTTCGGCGACGACCACGTGCTGCTGGAACGCTACCTCACCCAGCCCCGCCACATCGAGATCCAGGTCTTCGCCGACAATCAGGGCAACACCGTCCACCTCTTCGAGCGCGACTGCTCCATCCAGCGCCGCCACCAGAAGGTGGTGGAGGAGGCCCCCGCCCCCGGCATGGACCCGGCCCGGCGCGAGGCCATGGGCCGCGCCGCCTGCGAGGCCGCCCGCGCCATCGGCTATGTCGGCGCCGGCACTGTGGAGTTTATTGCCGAAGGAGACACCTTCGCCTTCATGGAGATGAACACCCGCCTGCAGGTGGAGCATCCCGTGACGGAGGCGATCACCGGCCAGGACCTCGTGGAGTGGCAACTCCGCGTCGCCGCCGGCGGGCCCCTGCCGCTGGCCCAGGAGGATCTCCGCATCGGCGGCCACGCCGTCGAGGTGCGCCTCTATGCCGAGGATCCGGCGCGCGACTTCGCGCCCTCCATCGGGCGGGTGGAGCATCTGCGCTTCCCCGAGGGCGAGGGCATCCGCATCGACACCGGCATCCGTGGCGGCGATGCCGTGACGGTCCACTACGATCCCATGATCGCCAAGATCATCGCCCATGGCCCGGACCGGGCGGCGGCGGTGGCCCGCATGGCCCGCGCGCTGGACGCGACGGAGCTGTCCGGCCCCGCCACGAACCTTGCCCTGCTGCGCGCCATCGTCGCCCAGCCCGCCTTCCGGGAGGGGGCGCTCGACACGGGCTTCATCGCCCGCCACGCCGAGACCCTGCTCGCGCCCGCCGGCCCCGCCCCCCGCGCCGCCCTGGCCGCGGCCGTCGCCCGGCTGCTGCTGGACCGCGCCGCCGCCCCGCCCGCCGACGCGGCCGACCCCCACTCGCCCTGGGGCAGCGCCACCGCCTGGCGCCTGAACGGGGCGGGCCACCAGGACTTCACCTTCGGGCATGGCGAGGCCACCCACACCCTCCGCGCCCACCCGCGGGACGGCGGCTTCCGCCTGGACCTGCCGGACGGCGCCGCCGAGGTCGCCGCCGCCGAAGCTCCGGACGGCCGCATCCTCCTGCGGGTGGACGGCCGCGCCCTCTCCGCCCGCGTGCTGCGCGCGGAGGACCGGCTGACCGTCCTCCTGCCCGGCTCCTCCCACGCGCTGCGCGCGATCGACCCCCTGGCCCCGGCGGGCGGGGAAGGTCCCGCCGCCGGCCGCATCCTCGCCCCCATGCCCGGACGCGTGCTCGAGGTGCTCGTCACCGAAGGTCAGGCCGTCGTCCGCGGGGCCGTGCTGCTGGTCCTGGAAGCCATGAAGGTGCAGATGCGCATCACCGCACCCGCCGAGGGCACCGTATCCGCCATCCTCTGCGCCCCAGGCGAACTGGTGGAGGATGGGGTGGAGTTGGTGTCCCTCAGCCAGAACGGGGCCGGTTAGCGCGCGCCAAGCGTTTCACTGCACAGAGCGCTGACACCCTTCCCGCTCCTCCCGCGTTCTGGACCTGAGTTCAGGACGATCAGGGGGATGGGCATGGCAGCGCTGGCGGCGGAACCGGAAGGCCTTCTGGCCGCCGGGCTGGTGGAGCGCGCCGAGGGCGCGGGCGCCGCGATTCATGTGGCGCGCAGCGAGGCCCGCGCCGCACGCCTGGCCCGCGCCGCCGCCGCCCTGGCGCCCGGGCTGGCCGTGCTGCACCTGCCGGGCTGGGACTGCCTGCCCTACGACCGCGCCTCGCCCTCCCGCCGCTCCATGGGGGCGCGCATGGCCGTGCTGCATGCGCTGGCAACCCGGGGCGATCGCCCGGTGCTGCTGATCGCGGGCATCGAGGCGATCACCCAACGCCTTCCCCCGCCGGATGCCTATGCCGAACTCACCCTGCGCCGCGGCGATCCCCTGGACATCCCCGCGCTGCAGGCCGCGCTGGAGCGCCTGGGCTACGTGCTGGACGAGCGGGTGGACGAGCCGGGCGAGGCGGCGCTGCACGGCAGCGTGCTGGATGTCTATCCCCCCGACGGCGAGATCCTGCCCTGCCGGGTGGAGCACGCGGAGGGCAGGATCGCCTCCATCCGCCACTACGACCCGCTGACGCAGCGAAGCCTGGAGGACGAGGCGGAAGCCGTCATCCTTGGCCCGGCCTCAGAGGTGGTCTGGCCGGAGGACTCCGAGGAGCGTCACACGCCCGGTCTGGAGCACGCGCTGGCGGAGATCCACCCCGACCTCGTCACCCCCTTCGCCTTGCTTCCCGGCGCGCCCGTCTCCCTCGATGCGGAAGTGAAGGAACTGCGTCCGCAGCGCTGGGAGGAGGTGACGGACGCCCATCGCGCCCGCATCACCCTCGCCCCCCTGGAGGAAGGCGCGCGCCGCCCCTCCGACCCCGTCAGCCTCTACCTGGACGACCGGGCCTGGACGGAGGCGATGGAAGCCCGCGAGGTGACCGTCCTGGACGAGCCGCCGGAAGAGCCGGAAGGCACCGTCCCGCACTTCATCGAGGAACAGGAGCCGGAGGAGGCCTTCCTCTCCTTCCTGGAGGCGCGCGTCGCCGAGGGCGACCGCGTGGCCCTGGCCGGGCGGGAGAGCCGCCGCGGCCGCGCCCTGTCCCGCCTGGTCCGCCAGCGCTTGGGCTGGGAACCGGATCGCTTCCCCGACTGGGCCGCGCTCCGCGCCGCCCCGCCCGGCCGGTTCGGCCTCCTGGACGGGATGCTGGACACCGGGGTCGAGACGGAAGGTATCGTCGTCATCGCTCCCGGCGACGTGCGCCCCGCCGCCGCCCGCAAGCACGAGGCGGAGACGCAGGCCGCCCTGGGCCTGATGGGCACCGCCCTGCAGCCCGGCGACGCGGTGATCCACCTGGACCACGGCCTGGGCGCCCTGCGTGGGGTGGAGACGGTGCAGGCCGGCGAGGCCGCGCTGGACACGCTCGTGCTGGAATATGCCGGCGGCGCGAAGCAGCTGGTGCCGCTGGACGAGATGGACCGCCTCTGGCGCTACGGCGCGGAGGCGGAGGGCGTCTCGCTCGACCACCTGGGCGGGGAGTCCTGGCCGAAGCGCCGGGCGCAGGTCGAGGAGCAGGTTGCCGCCACGGCGCGCACGCTGGAGGGCATGACGCGGGAGCGCGCGGCCCGCTCCGCCCCCGTGCTGCGCCCGCGCGCCGGCGCCTATGCCCGCTTCGCCGCGCGCTTCCCCTACGCGTTGACGCCGGACCAGGAGGAGGGGATCGACGCCGTGCTGGCCGACCTCGCCTCCGGCCGCCCGATGGACCGGCTGGTCTGCGGCGATGTCGGCTTCGGCAAGACGGAGGTGGCGCTGCGCGCCGCCGCCGTGGCGGCGATGGCCGGCAAGCAGGTGGCCGTCATGGCGCCGACCACCGTTCTGGTGCGCCAGCACCTCACCACCTTCCGCCGCCGCTTCGCGGGGATGAAGGTGAACGGGAAGACGATCCGGATCGAGCAGCTCTCCCGCCTCTCCAAGCCCGCCGAGGCGAAGGCGGTGAAGGCCGGGCTGCAGGACGGCAGCGTGCACATCGTGATCGGCACGCAGGCGCTGACGGCGAAGGGCGTGTCCTTCGCCGATCTCGGCCTCCTCGTCATCGACGAGGAGCAGCGCTTCGGCGCGAAGCAGAAGGCCGCCGCCCGGGAACTGGGCGCGAGCACCCACCTCCTCTCCATGACGGCCACGCCCATCCCGCGCACCCTGCAATCCGCGCTGGTGGGGCTGCAGGAGCTCTCCGTTATCGCCACGCCGCCGGGCCGGCGGCAGCCCATCCACACCATCCACGTGCCGATGGACGACGCCGTGCTGCACCAGGCGCTGATGCGGGAGAAGCGGCGGGGCGGGCAGAGCTTCGTCGTCCTCTCCCGCATCGAGGACCTGCCGGCCATGCGGAAACGCGTGGAGGAGCTGCTGCCGGACCTCTCCATCATCGAGGCCCATGGCGAGATGCCGGCGGAGGAGGTGGACACCGCCCTCGTCCGCTTCGCCGAGGGCGACGGCGACGTGCTGCTCTCCACTAACATCGTGGAGACCGGGCTGGACGTGCCGCGCGCCAACACCATGCTGGTGCATCGCGCGGACCGCTTCGGCATCGCCCAGCTTCATCAGCTGCGCGGCCGTGTCGGGCGCGGGCGGGTGCGCGGCAGCATCGTGCTGATGACGGATCCGGCCGACCCGCCCTCCCCCCTCACCCTCAAGCGGCTGAAGGCGCTGGAGGCGCATGACCGCGTGGGCGCCGGCTTCGCCATCAGCGCGCGCGACATGGACCTGCGCGGCGCCGGCGACCTGCTGGGGGACGAGCAGGCCGGGCACGTGAAGCTCATCGGCCTGGACCTCTACCAGCACCTTCTGGACCGCGCCCTGCGCGAGGCGCGCGGCGAAAAGGTGGCGGAGGACTGGACGCCCCAGCTCTCCATCGGCGTTCAGGCCGCGATCCCGCGCGAGCATGTGGAGGAGGAGGCGGTGCGGGTGGAGCTGCATGCCCGCCTGGCCTCGATCCTCCGCCGTGGCGATGCCGTGGCGCTCGGCGACTTCGCGGAGGAGGTGGAGGACCGCTTCGGCGCGCCGCCCGAGGCCCTGGCCAACCTCCTCGCCCTGGCCGGGCTGCGGCTGCGCTGCCGCCGCCTGGGGATCGCGGAGCTGAAGGTGGGCCCCAGCGCCGTGGCCGCCGCGTTCCGCGGCGAGCCGCCCGCGGTGCAACCGCCCCTGGAGCGGCGCGGCGAGCGGATCGTGCTGCCGCGCGAGAGCAGGGATGCCGCCGGCCAGCTGGCCGCCGCGACGGAGTTGCTGGACCGCCTGTCCAGGCGGCGCGGGCGCAAGGCGGCATCGGCGGATTTGGAGCAGGCCCGCCCGGCGGCGTAGAACCCCGCCCGTCATGCCAGGACTGGAGGACGCCATGGACGCCGCCCCGCAAATCCGCCTCACGGAACTCGCGCATGGGGGCGGCTGCGGCTGCAAGCTCGCGCCCTCGGTGCTGCAGAACCTGTTGGCGGGGCAGGCCATGGCCGCGCCCTTCAGCCAGCTCCTCGTCGGCACCGAAAGCTCCGACGACGCGGCGGTGTGGCAGGTGAACGACGAGATCGCCATCATCGCCACCACCGACTTCTTCATGCCGATGGTGGACGACGCGCGCGACTTCGGCCGCATTGCCGCGACCAACGCCATCTCGGATGTCTACGCCATGGGGGGGAAGCCGGTGATGGCTCTCGCTATCCTCGGCATCCCCGTGAACAAGCTGGACCCGGCGGTGGTGCGGGAGATCCTGGCGGGCGGCGCCTCCGTCTGCGCGGAGGCGGGCATTCCCGTCGCGGGCGGGCATTCCATCGACTGCCCGGAGCCCGTCTACGGCCTCGCCGTCATCGGCATTATCCATCCCTCCAAGGTGCGCCGGAACACGGGCGCGCGCGCCGGCGATGCGTTGATCCTGACCAAGGGCATCGGCGTCGGCATCTACTCGGCCGCCATCAAGAAGGGCGTGCTGCCCGACGGCGCCTATGACGAGATGATCGCCTCCACCACCCTGCTGAACCGCGTGGGCGCGGAGCTGGCCGAGGATCCGGCGGTGCACGGCATCACGGATGTCACGGGCTTCGGCGTGCTCGGCCACGGGCTGGAGATGGCGCGGGGATCGGGCGTGGCGCTGCGGATCGCGGCGGATGCCATCCCCCTTCTCTCCCGCGCCGGGGAACTGGCGCAGGCCGGGCACGTCACCGGCGCCTCCCACCGCAACTGGGACAGCTACGGCGCGGGGGTGGAACTGCCGCCCGGCCTGCCGGACTGGCACCGCGCCCTGCTGACGGATCCCCAGACCTCCGGCGGACTCCTTGTCGCCTGCGCGCCGGAGGCCGCCGATGCGGTGCTGGCCCGCATCGCCGCCGCCGGCTATCCCCTGGCCCGCCGGATCGGCAGCGCCGAGGCCGGCGCGCCGCGGGTGGTCGTGACCTGACGCGCCCCCGCGCGTTGCAGCTGGCATGAGAGACGGGAGCGGCACGATGCGGTTTGGGGCAGGGATGATCGCGATGCTGGCCGGGCTGGCCCTGGCGGCACCCGCCGGGGCGCAGAACTCGGTCGCCAATGCGGCCCAGGAGGCCGCGACCCGGCCGGGCCAGCCGCCCTCCGCCCAGAGCACGGCCGGCTCGGAGTGCAATGCCGGCGGCAAGGCCGAGGAGGCCACGGGGCCGGCCCCTTCGGCGCGCGACGGCACGGCGCCCGGCAGCGCCGGCTCCACGGGCTGGAGCGGCGGTACGGGCGGCTCCTATATCGGCAACAACCCCGCCGGGGCCTCGGGGGATTCCGCCACCTGGCAACCGCCGACCTCGCGCGGGCTGGACCCGATCGGCGCGCCGATGCGCGCCCGGGCCAGTTGCTGACACCGGGCCGGTAGCGGCGCGGGCAACTTCCTCCTAGCCTCCGGCCGGTGCCCCAGAGCACAGGAGGAAATCGTCCATGTCCCAGTCCCGCCGCCAGGTCGGCTTCAACGCCGCGCTCGGCGCTGCCCTGCTCGTCGCGGCCCCCCTGGCCGCCCAGACGAGCGATCAGTCCGGCGTCGCCGAGGCCGTGGAGGCGCTGCGCCAGGCCATGCTCTCGGCCGACCGCGCGAAGCTGGAAGCCATCGCCGCCGATGCGCTGACCTACGGCCACTCCTCCGGCCGCGTGGAGAACAAGGAGCAGTTCGTCGCCGCTATCGTGGAGGGGCGGAGCGTGTTCCGCACCATCACCCTGACGGAGCAGACGGTCGCCGTCTCCGGCGACGTCGCGATGGTGCGTCACATCCTCTCCGCCGATACGGCGGATGGCGGAAAGCCCGGCACGGTGCGGATCGGCGTGCTGCTGGTCTTCCAGAAGCAGGCGGGCGGCTGGAAGCTGCTGGCGCGGCAGGCCGTTCCCCGCCCCGCCTGAAGGCAGCCATGGGCTGAGCGGATCCCCGCTGCGGGGTATCCGCTCAGTGCGGCTTCTGCTCCTCGAGCCGGAGCCTGAGCCCTTCGGCGTTGAAGAACTCGCCTTCCCCGATCAGTGACCGATCCTCGTGCAGCTTGCGCGTCAGGGATTGCAGCCGCGCCCTCGCCTCCGCATCCGGCACCAGCCCCTCCCGCCCGGCGCGAAAGAACACGGCGGCGTCCCATGGCACCTTCGCGCCGGCGAACAGCGCGACCATGTCAGGCCAGCGCGTCTCGTCGCCCATCACGTGCAGCCAGGCGGAGCGCAGCGGCTCCACCGTGCGATCCGTGATCCGCATCAACACGAAGAGCACGGTGAAGTCGCCCGCCGCGCGGTGCGTGGCGGTGATCCAGTCGTCGAAGTCGGTCTCGGCAGGCGTTGTCATGCGGCAGCACCGGATGGCCGGGCGTCGGAGCTGTTACCTGGCGTCATCGAGACGCCATAGGGCCGCATCGGGCGAAAGATTGTGGGCATGCCCGGAAGGTAACCGCACCCTGGCCCGGTCGGTAGAGCGGGCCCGGACAGCGCCGTCACCAGCGAGGGCAGCAGCATGCGGCCCTGCGCCGCGACGGCCGGCGAGAGAGCCTTTCGCGCGCGAGCCTGCCCCGGATGCTCAGTGGAAGCGCAACTCGCCCCAGGCGGGATCCCAGACCCCGAACGGGTCGATGATCACGAGCGGTGCCTGCAGCGCCTGGGCCTTCCTGATGCCGTCGTTGATCGCCAGGGCCGCGGCCCGCTGGACGAGCCCTGGCCCACTGGGCAGATCGCCGCTCTGCGACAGCTCGCAATGGCTGCCGGGCGGCACGACGACGCCGACCAGCTGCCGCCCATCATCCTCCGTAAGATGGACGGCGACCTCCCCCGGGAGAGCCGTCTCGCGGCTCCCGAAAATCCCTTGGCCCAGCATGCTGTCCTCCCGCCCGGTCTCGTGCCGGATCGGTATCCTCCGCTGAGTTCCCGTCGCTTGTCTAAGCCTATTCCGCCATCGGGGCTGACAACCCGGCCTAGAGCTCCGCATCGGGGCTGTACCTTTTCTGGCCGCGCCGGCTGCCCCTTGCCGGTCTCCGAGGCGTCGAAGGGAGAGCGGGGCGGCCTTCAGCTTCATCCACCCGATGAATATCTGGAATCCACCACCTGCGTTGGAGTCCGCGGTCACCCAGGGTCATCTTCTGGTCAAGGGAGAGCGGCACCCCGCCGCCCCATCCACCCAGGACATGCCGCCATGATGAACTTCCGCACCCTCGCCCTCGCCGCCGCCCTGATCGGCTCCCTCGCCGCCCCGGCCTTCGCCGACCAGGACCGCGTGCCCGAGGGCGCCACCGCCTCCGGCCGCTGGACCGCCGCCGAGAGCCGCACCCCGCTCGCCAGCCCCGTCGCCAACCCCCAGCAGAACTTCCTGGCGCTGAGCGGTGCGACCGGCGGCTTCGGCCAGCACTCGTAACCAGCCGCGCCACCGATAGCCCAGGTTCTTGTCCTGGGGCCTGGGCCTCGATTGGCCCGAGAGGGGCTGCCAGGGACGCCTGGCAGCCCCTTTTGCTCACGCGGGTCTCGTCTCACCGGCGTGCAGGACCTGAGGGGGGGGCAGGAGGCAATCACCGGCCCTGTCTCGCCGCGGCGAAGCGTTGCAGCCGCAGGACGCTCACAGGCCGGGTTTGATCCTGTCCTTGCCAAGCGGTGGATCGAACCGGCTGATGCACCCTCGCCCCCGGTCCAGACGTTCATCCCCTGGGGCCGCTTGCCGCGGCGGTCCGATGGAGACTGGAATGCCGGACGATGCGATAACAGCCCTGGAGCGCACGATCAGCCGGCTTCTGGAGCAGTGCCAGCGCTCCCTTCGCTCAGGCCATGCCCGGCGGGCCCGGCAGGAAATGGACGGGGCAACCGCCCTCCGCCGGATCATCGACCGGATACGGGCCTAACTCCCGCCCCCCGCCTCAATCCCGCCTTCGGGCAGCCCCATTGCCCCGGCATGGAGCGTCGGCCGTGGCTGGGCCGGTGGGCGGCCCACGCAAGCAAGTCCCCAAGGGGCCGCTCCCCTGTACGATGCGGCCACGGCACCCTGGCGCGGACCGCTCGCCATCCTTGGCCCCCGCGGATGAAGCTGCACTGGCCGCGCAACGTTAAGCGGCTGTCATCTCCGGAAGCCCCCATGTCGCGCCCTATTGCCCTGGCGACCCTTTCGCTCCTCCTCTGCGGCCCTGCCCTCGCGAACCTGCCGGATGCACCCGATGCTTCCGGGCAGGCACGGCGCGGCCAGGCGGCAGTCATCGCCCAGGGTCTCGCCGGACGTCGCATGGCGGACGGCGGCAAGGTCGAACTGAACTCCGACACCGTGGCGAGCGCGGACCTGCCCCTCGGCACGACGGCGCGGATCCGGAACCTGCGGAACGGCAGGGTGGCGATGGTACGGGTTCGCGACCGGCTGCCGGCCTCGGAAGGACGGATCGTGAGCGTGACGCCCAAGGTGGCGAGCCTGTTGGGCATGGGCAGCGTCGCCCAGGTGGAGGTCGCGCCGCTGGCCGTACCCCAGCGGGACGGCACGGTGCGCCTGGGTTCGGGAACGCGCCTCACTGGGCGGCGGGCCTACGTAACCGAGCCGACGCGCTGAGGCCGAGCAGGAGTTCCCGGCCCACGCACGCCTAGGTGACTTCTGACGCCGGCCGAGCCGCCGGTGTATCCGGGGCTGGCGGAAGAGAATGGGAGTCGAACCCACCCGGGACAGTCTCGCTGCCCCACCCGGATTTGAAGTCCGGACGCCCCACCGGGGACGATTCTCCTCCAGCACCGGTGAACAGGCGGAACAGGTCCGCACGGTGCGGATTTATGCGGCGCAGGTCCCCACGGCGCAAGGTGACGCCCTGCCGGTCGAGGAAGTCGAGGATCTGGATCGCCACCTTGCGTCCGTTGTCCATCCGATCGCGAAAGGCGGCGGCGGTGATCCAGCCGTCCGGCGCGGCCTCCGCCACGTCGCGCGCGATCTCGACCATCTCCGCCGTGGTGGCGCGCAGGAAGAAGTGGTCCTGCGCCAACTGGTCCACCCGGCCCAGGCGGGCACAGAGCTTCATCACCCGCCGGATTTCTGGCTCCGTGGCGCCGAGCACGGGCACAAGGTCGCGCACGCGGGGCGGGCGGAAGCGCGCCTCGCCGCCGAGATGCGGCACCGCTGCCTCATACAGCGCCTCGTCCCCCGGGTTCAGCCGCACCTCGTGCCCGGGCAGGCGCACGAAGGCCCCTTCCAGCACCACGGCGCCCTCTGCCGCCAGCTGGTCCAGCGCCGCCAGGAAGGCCGGCTGCGGCAGGCGGGGGCGGGCGAGCATCCGCAGCCGCTCCCGCCCGATGCCCTGGATGTCCGGGTTCTCCTCGTGGTGGCGGCCCGTCTCCTCCTCCAGGCTGGCGTGGAACGCTGCCCATTGGCCCGGGGAGAGCGCGGTGCGGCGCCCGCCCGCCTCCAGCACCACGGCCCCATCGGACAGCGCGGCCTCCTGCGCCGGCCCGAGGGCGTGGTCGCGCGCAAAGCCGTCCAGCTCCATGAAGAAGGGCGGCAGTTCCAGCAGCCGCGCGAAGGCCTGCGGCGCGGGGGCGGAGAGCGCGTCCAGCACCGCCATCCGCTCCGGCGTGCGCCGCTTGCGCGCGGGCGCCCGCAGGTCGAGGAAGCGGCCGCCGCCGACCGTGCGCTGGGCCGAGACGTCGCGCAGGATGAAGCGGTCCCCCACCGCCGCCGCGATGGGGCGATCCAGCACCAGTTGCACCGGCCCGCGCCCGCCCGGTGCCACCGGCCCTTCCAGCGGCACCAGGCGCACGCCCACCTCCTCTCCCGCATGGTGCAGTCGTGCGGGGAACCACTGGCCGATCGGCTTCGGCTCGCCCTCCAGTGCGTGGAAGTCGGCGTCGATGCGGTCGGTCGGCGCGTGCAGGAGGGGGTCGAGCACCATATCCCCGCGCGAGACGGCGTCCTTCGAAACCCCCTCCCCTGCCAGGTTCAGCGCGCAGCGCTGCCCGGCCACGCCGCGCGGGGCGGGCCGGTTCTGCGCGTGGATGGAGCGCACCCGCGCGGCGAGGCCGAGCGGGCTGATCATCACCGCATCCCCGACCGAGACGGCGCCGGACAGCACCGTGCCTGTCACCACCGTGCCCGCGCCCTGCAGCACGAAGCTGCGGTCCACCGAGAGCCGGAAGCGCCCGCCCGCATCCCGCGCGCGCGTCTCGTCCTCGGCCCGCGCCAGCAGCGCCCTCAGTTCGGCGATACCTTCTCCCGTGATGGTGGAAACGGGGATGATCGGTGCGTCGCGCAGGGCGGTGGGGGCAAGAAGCGCCCGGATCTCCGCCTCCACCTCTGCGCGCCGTGCGGCATCGGCGAGGTCCGCCTTGCTCATCGCCACGGCACCGCGCGCGATGCCCAGCAGGTCCAGGATCGCCAGGTGCTCGCGCGTCTGCGGCATCACCCCGTCATCGGCGGCCACGACCAGCAAGGCGAAGTCGATCCCGCTGGCGCCGGCCAGCATGGTGTGCACGAAGCGCTCATGCCCCGGCACGTCCACGAAGCCGGTGACGCGATCCCCCTCCCCGGCATAGGCGAAGCCGAGCTCGATGGTGATGCCGCGGGCCTTCTCCTCCTTCAGCCGGTCGGTTTCCACGCCCGTCAGGGCGCGGACGAGGGCGGTCTTGCCGTGGTCGATATGCCCGGCGGTGCCGACGATCATGGCAGGGGCTCCTTCGCCCGGCGCTCGGCCTCCGCGATGCCGGCAGGATCCAGCGCGGCGCGCACGGCCGGCATGAAGGGCCGGGCCAGGGCGCTACCCCCGGCCTCGGCGCGCAACAGCCAGGCCAGGGCCGACACGCCGTCCGCAGGCACGCCGGCGGCCAGGTGATGCGCCGCGCCCAGCATGGCCTGCCCATCCGCGTCGCCCAAGGCCGCGGCGCGGGACCACCAGCGCGCGGCCTCCGCCACGTCCCGCTCCACGCCCATGGCGTGGTGGTACAGCATCCCCATCCGGGTCATGGAGGCGGCGACACCCTGCGCCGCCGCCCTCTCCGCCCAGAGGCGCGCCTCCGCGGGGTCGGCCGGCATCACCTCGCCCTCCAGCAGCATCCAGCTCAGCATGTCCTGCGCGAGGCCGTCCCCGGCCTCCGCGGCGCGGCGGTACAGATCGGCGGCGCGGGCGAAATCGGTCTCCACCCCGCGCCCGCCGCGCAGGTACAGCGCCGCCAGGTTGCGCTGGCCCGGCGGATGCCCTGCCTCAGCCGAGAGAGTCAGCCACTTCAGCGCCAGCGGCGGGTCCAGGGGCACCCCCATCCCTTCCGCGAAGCAGGCGCCGATGTTCGCCTGCGCCCGCGCATCCCCGGCCCGCGCCAGGGGCTCCCACAGCGCCAGCGCGGCCGCGTAATCTCCGGCGCGGAAGGCCGCGAGCGCGTCCTCTGCCGGATCGGGCGCGGGCGGGGCCGCGCGCCGGAAGCGGTCAAGCCAGCCCATGGACCCCCGGCAGGGCGGAGAGGCTCTCCAGGAACCCCGCCTCGTCGATCAGGCAGCGTAGGTCCAGCACCAGGGCGCCGTCCCGTACATGGCCAATCACCGGGCGCGGCAACTCGCGCAGCGCGGCCGCCAGGGCTTCCAGGTCGCGCCCGCGCGGCGCCGTCAGTCGCAGGCCGGCGCTCGGCAGCGTGTCCACGGGCAGGGCGCCGGAGCCGATCTGGCTGCGGCAGGCGCAGACTTCCACATCAATGCCCGGCGGCAGGTGCTGCGCCACCAGCGGCAGCAGGCGCTGAGCCTGCGCCTCGATCTCCGGCCCCTTGCGGGACAGCAGGCGCAGCGCGGGCAGCCGCTCCGCCAGCCGGTCCGGGTCGCGGTACAGCTTTAGCGTGGCTTCCAGCGCGGCGATGCGGATCTTGTCCACCCGCAGTGCCCGCTTCATCGGGTTGCGGTTGATCGCCGCGATCAGGTCGCGCCGCCCGACGATGAAGCCCGCCTGCGGCCCGCCCAGCAGCTTGTCGCCGGAGAAGGTGACGATGTCAGCCCCTTCCGCCACGGCCTCATGCACTGTCTGCTCCTTCGCGAGCCCCCAGCGCGAGAGATCGACCAGCGTGCCGGAGCCGAGATCATTCATGACCGGCACGCCCGCTTCCCGCGCGATGGCGGAGAGTTCCGCCCCGCTCACCTCCGCCGTGAAGCCCTCGATCCGGTAGTTGGAAGGATGCACCTTCACGATCAGCGCCGTCTCCGGCCGGATCGCGCCGCGATAGTCCCTGGGGTGGGTGCGGTTCGTCGTGCCCACCTCCACGAGGCGCACCCCGGCCTGCGCCATGATGTCGGGGATACGGAAGGCGCCGCCGATCTCGATCAGCTCCCCGCGGGAGACGATCGCCTCCCGCCCCATGCCGAGCGTGTTCAGCGCGATCAGCACGGCGGCGGCGTTGTTGTTCACCAGGGTGGCGTCCTCCGCCCCCGTCAACTCCCGCAACAGCTCGCGCAGGTGGTCGTCGCGCTCGCCCCGCCGCCCCGTCGCCAGGTCGAACTCCAGCGCCACCGCGTCGCGCATGGCGGCGGCGGCGGCCTCCACCGCCTCCTCGGCCAGCAGGGCGCGGCCGAGATTGGTGTGCAGCACCGTGCCGGTCAGGTTGAACAGCGGCCGCAGGTTGGACCGGTCCCGCGCCGCCAGCTGCGCCCCGGCGGTGGCGGCGATGGCGCCGGCGTCCGGCAGCGTGCCCGCCGCCCGCGCCTCGGCCAGCGCCGCCCGCACGGCCGCCGTCACCTCGGCCCGGCCGAAGCGCGCGACGAGGGGCGCGGCTTCCGCGGCCCCCAGCACGCGGTCCACGGAGGGAAGGGCCCGAAGGGCCGCCTTGTCG
The DNA here is from genome assembly GCF_017813365.1 of Roseomonas indoligenes. Classification (GTDB taxonomy): domain Bacteria; phylum Pseudomonadota; class Alphaproteobacteria; order Acetobacterales; family Acetobacteraceae; genus Roseomonas; species Roseomonas indoligenes. The sequence continues at coordinate 123,958 of NZ_JAGIZA010000002.1, read as the reverse complement.
GACACGGGGCCTAGTAGCCGATCAGGAAGGGGTCGAAGCCGGCGCGCCGGTACTCGGTACCCTGCATCAGCAGGTCCAATCCCAGGCTCGCCACGTCGTCCGCCACGACCTCCAGCGAGGGATTGGCCTTGTGGTAAAGGATCTTCACCCAACTGCGGCAGGAATCGCAGGTCTCGGCCTTGATGGCCGGTTCCGCCCCACCCTCCTCAGCGGCCTTGTAGCCGATGCCCTTGGTGGAGCCGCAGGCCAGGCACTTGATCCGCACCTCGTTCCAATGCGTGCCGCAGAAGGCGCAGGCGGCGTAGCGCGCCCCCTCCGCCCCGGGCCGCTCCACGACGAGGGACGCGGCGGGCGGCCCGCCGCAGACCGGGCAGACCCCCATCTCGACCGGCACCAGCTTCGCCGCATCCAGCCCGGCGGCAAGCCGCGCCGCCTCGATCTGCGCGGCGGCGGAGAGGAAGAGGTGCTGCGGGATCGCCTCCAGCGGGACGGCATCGGCCACGACGTTGCCGAGCATCTCCCTCATGGACTCCTCGGGCGCCCGGCGCAGCCACTCCAGCGCGTCCTGCGCAGGCTGCGGCTTCGGCACGGGCAGCATGGCGTCAAGGAAGGGGCCGATCACCGCCCGAAGCCCCGGGGAGTCCCGGAAGGCGTTGCGGTCCAGCGGCGGCATCTTGCCCTCCCGTGCGCGCTCCACCTGGGCGGCAGGGATGGGCTCGGCGGGCGGCAGCGCATCGGCCACCGCCGCCTGCGTCTCGCAGAGCCCATTCAGGAAGCGGAGATAGGGGGCCATGTCCCCCGCCTGCGCCAGTGTCGCCAGGCGTTCCGCCCGCGCCCGGAACAGGCGGCGCGGGTCGGGAAGGAGGGCGAAGGGGGGCGGAAGAAGGCGCCCGATGGTGGAAGGATCGGGCTGGATGCTCTCGAAACCGGACATGTCATCTCGGCGGACCGGACCGGCCACGCCCCCCTTCCCTTATTCGGCCGGATCGATCCGGCGCTGCCGGGCCAGGTCGCGCAGCCACTTGCGGTGGTGCCGCCAGGCCCAGCCCGCCGTCACGTCGCCCCGCGTCATCGCCCGCAGCGTGCCCCGCGTCCATATGGCCGCATAGACGTGCAGGATGAAGATGCAGATGATCAGCACCGCCGCGATGGAGTGGGTGATCACGGCGATCCGACGGATGGGGATATCCACGTAGTCGGCGAAGTACTGCTCCCAGATCAGGACGCCGCTGGCGATCAGCACCAGGATCAGGCCCGCCATGCCCCAGAAGATGAACTTCTGGCCGGCGTTGTACTTGCCGAGCTCCGGCAGGTTCTCCTCATGCCCACCGAGCAGGTCCCGGATCTTCGAGAGCCACACCCAGTCCACGCGCTGCGGCAGGTTCGCCTTCCAGAGCTGGAAGAAGAACACGAAGAACGACACGAAGAGCACCACCCCGATCCAGGGATGGAGGGCCCGCGTGTTCTGCCCCCCGCCGAACAGGCCCGTGAGCCAGTAGAGCGAGGGGGTGAACAGCGCGAGGCCGGACAGCGCCAGCAGGATCAGGCTGAGTGCCGTGACCCAGTGGTTCAGCCGGGCCAGGGGACCGTAGCGGTCCACCGTGCTCGGCTTCCCCGGATGGATGGCGTCGCCGGGCTGGATACGCTCCACCATCAGCGGTGCTCCCCGCTGCCGGGGCCGTAGGTCTCCGGCTTGGGCGGCGGCACGGGCTTGCCCTCCACCAGGTCCTCGCCGTGCACGTCATCCTCCTGCGTCACGCGGTTGGGGCGGGCGAAGACGCCGTGGATGAGGCTGCCCGCCGCCAAGAAGCCCATGGCGGCGAGGCCCACATACTTCGTCACGCCCTTCCAGGTCTGCACGATCGGGGAGATGCGCGGGTTGTCCGGCAGGCCGGCATAGAGGCTCGGCCTGTCGTTGTGGTGCAGCACGTACATCACATGCGTGCCGCCCACGCCCGGCGGATCGTACAGCCCCGCATTGGCGTAGCCGCGGGACTTCAGGTCGGCGATCCGTCCCTCGGCGTGCCGCTTCATGTCCTCCTTCGTGCCGAACACGATGGCCTGGGTCGGGCAGGCCTTCGCGCAGGCCGGGCCCTGGCCCACCGCCACGCGGTCGGAGCAGAGGGTGCACTTGTAGGAGCGGTGATCCGCCTTCGAGATGCGGGGGATGTTGAAGGGGCAGCCCTTCACGCAGTAGCCGCAGCCGATGCAGTTCTCGTGGACGAAGTCCACGATGCCGTTCGTGTACTGCACGATCGCGCCCGGCGCCGGGCAGGCCTTCAGGCAGCCGGGGTCGGAGCAGTGCATGCAGCCATCCTTGCGGATGAGCCACTCCAAGTTGTCCGTCTCCGGGTTCACCCATTCCGTGAACCGCATGAGCGTGAACATGTTCTCAGTGAGGTCACGGGGATTGTCGTAGATCCCGTGGTTCTCGCCGATGTCGGGGTGGGTGTCGTTCCACTCGATGCAGGCGGACTGGCAGGCCTTGCAGCCGATGCACTTGGAGACGTCGATCAGCTTCGCCACGGGGGTGAGCTGCCGCTGCGGGGGCGGCAGGTCACTGGTGGCGGAGCGGCGGACGAGGTCCGCCTCCCCGAAGCCCGCGGCCACGGGCGTGACCGGCGGGTTGGAGACCGCGGTGTGCGGGCTCTGATAGGTGGTGCTACCGCTCATGACTGCACCCCCGGGGCTGTCGTGGGCTCAAGGTTGACGAGGAACGCCTTCACCGCCGGCGTCTCGATATTCGCCTCGCCCACGGGCATGGTCAGCGTGTTCACGCTGTGGCCCTTGCGCGCGGCGCCCATGAAGCCCCAGTGGATGGGCACGCCGACGATGTGCACCGTCTTCCCATCGCATTGCAGCGGCCGGATGCGCTTGGTGACGACGGCGCGCGCCTTCACCGAGCCGCGCTTGGACCACACGCGCACCCAGCTTCCCGCCGTCACGCCCCGCAGCGCCGCCAGCTCCTCCGAGATCTCGACGAAGAACTCGGGCTGCAGCGCGGCATTCACCCGGTTGTGCTTCGTCCAGTAGTGGAAGTGCTCGGTCAGGCGGTAGGAGGTCGCGAAGAACGGGAACTCGTCCGCATTGCCGAAGCGGCCAACGTCGCTCTCGAAGATGCGGCCGACCGGGTTGCCCCGCATGCGGCGGTTGAACACGTTCTGCACCGGGCTCTCGAAGGGCTCGAGATGCGCGGGGAAAGGCCCGTCCCGCATCAATCCCCGGGCGAAGAGGCGCGAGACCCCTTCCTGGTTCATGATGAAGGGCTGCACCTCGCCGGGCTTCGCGTTGACGCCGATATCCGGGACGTCGTCGCTCACCCACTTCGTGCCGTCCCACTCCAGCAGCTTGCGGCTGGGATCCCAGGGCCGGCCCTGCGTGTCCGCGGAAGCGCCGTTGTAGAGGGTGCGGCGGTTCAGCGGCCAGGCGAAGGTCCAGCCGGCATGGGTGCCCAGGCCCGAGGGGTCGCGGTTGTCCCGCCGGGCCATGTTATTGCCCGCCTCGTTGAAGTTGCCGGAATAGATCCAGCAGCCGCACATGGTGGAGCCATCGTCCCGCAGCTGGGAGAAGTTCACCACCTGCTTGCCCGCGGGCACCAGCACCTTGGACGGATCGGCCGGGTCCTTGAGATCGACGAGCGCGCGCCCGTTGATCTCGCGGGCCAGCTCCTCCGGCTCCGGCTCCCGCGGGTTGTGGTAGTCCCACGAGAGGTTCAGCACCGGGTCGGGGAAGGCCCCCCCTTCCTTCTTGTACAGCTCCCGCATGCGGAGAAGGATCTCCGCCATGATGGCGGTGTCCGGCCGCGCCTCGCCCGGCGGGGTCGCCGCCGGCCAGAACCACTGCAGCCACCGCCCGGAGTTGGTGAGAGACCCCTCGTCCTCCGCGAAGCAGACGGTCGGAAGCTGGATGACCTCCGTCTGAATGCTCCGGGTGTCCACGTTGTTGAACTCGCCGTGGTTCTCCCAGAAGCGGGCCGTCTCCGTCTCCAGCGGGTCCATCGTGATGAGGAACTTGAGCTTGGAGAGGGAGGAGGTGACCTTCGCCCGGTCGGGAACGGCCATCAGGGGGTTGAAGCCCTGGCAGATGTAGCCGTTCACCCGCCCCTGGTTCATCAACTCGAACATGCGAAGGATGTCGTAGGCCGGGACATCCAGCTTCGACAGGTAGTCGTAGCACCAGTCGTTCTCGGCCGCCGCCACCTCGCCCCACATGGCCTTCTGGAAGGAGACCATGAACTTGGAGTAGTTCTGCCAGTAGCTCGTCTGGCCGGGACGCAGCGGCTTGAACTGCCGCGACTTCATATAGGTGTCGTAGTCGGGCTCCGCCTCCGACGGCATGTTCAGGTAGCCGGTGAGGAGGTGCGACATCAGCCCCAGGTCCGTCAGGCCCTGGATGTTGGAGTGCCCGCGCAGCGCGTTCATGCCGCCGCCGCGCAGCCCGATATTGCCGAGGATGAGCTGCAGCATCGCCATGGCGCGGATGTTCTGCGCGCCGTGGGAGTGCTGGGTCCACCCCAGGGCATACATCGACGTCATGACCTTGTTCGGCGCGGACGTCTCCGCGATCATCTCCGCCACCCGCAGGAACTTGTCTTTCGGCGTGCCGCAGATGTTCGACACCATCTCAGGCGTATAGACGGAGACGTGCTGCTTCAGCAGGTTCCAGACGCAGCGCGGGTGCTGGAGCGTCGGGTCGACCTTCGCGAAGCCGTCCTCGCCGATCTCGTAGTCCCAGGTGCTGCGGTCGTAGTCCCGCTTCTCCTCGTCATAGCCCGTGAACAGCCCGTCCTGGTACCCGAAGCCCTCCTTCACGATGAAGGCGGCGTTCGTGTAGGCCTTGGTGTACTCCCACTGCACCTTGTCGTTGGTGATGCAGTAGTTGATCAGCCCATTCAGGAAAGCGATGTCCGATCCCTGCCGGATCGGGGCGTAGTAGTCGGAGACGGAGGCCGTGCGGGTATAGCGCGGGTCGACGACGATCAGCTTGGCGCCGCGATGCGCCTTCGCCTCCGTCACCCACTTGAATCCGCAAGGGTGCGCTTCCGCCGCATTGCCGCCCATGACGACAACGAGGTCGGCGTTCTTGATGTCGGTCCAGGAGTTCGTCATCGCTCCACGGCCAAATGTCGGGCCCAAACTGGACACCGTGGGGCCGTGTCAGACGCGCGCCTGGTTATCGAATCCGACGATCCCGAGCGCCTTGGCAACCTTGAAGGTCGCCCAGGCCGTCTCGTTGGTGGTGGCGGAGGCGGCGAGCATCCCGGTCGTGGTCCACCGGTTCACCGGCAGCCCCGCCTTGTTCTTCGCCACGAAGTTCGCGTCGCGGTCGTCCTTCATCAGGCGCGCGATGCGGTCCAGCGCGAAGTCCCAGCTCACCCGCTCGAACCGGTCGGAGCCGGGCTTGCGGATCATCGGATACTGCAGCCGGCTCTCCGACTTCACGAAGTCCTTCAGCGCCGCGCCCTTGGGGCAGAGCGTGCCGAGGTTCGTGGGGTGGTCCACATCGCCCTCGATGTGGATCAGTTCGGCCCGCTCGCCCTTGCGCCGGTCGCCCTTCGAGTAGGCGATGATCCCGCAGGCCACCGAGCAGTAGGTGCAGATGCTGCGCGTCTCGTTCAGGTTCGCGAGCTTCAGGGGCCTCACATGGGCCGCCACCGCGGCCTCCGCCTCACTGAAACCCATCGCCCCGAGTGACGTGCCAGCAACGCCCGCGCCGGCGACCTTCAGCAGGCCGCGCCGCGAGAGTTCCATGTTCATATGGTCCTCCCAGACCTAGTGCCGCGTGATAGAGATAACACCTGCATTAATACGCGGTTCCCGCAATACCGGGCAAGACACGGGCACGAAACGTAACTATCCGCCACGCGGTTGTTGAGGATGGTTCTCAGCTTCAGATTATCCATCCGGCAAGATGCTGGCTTGTCGATTCCTGCTGCTTCGGCCGGACAATCAGACCGCCCTATCTGACCGCCACGGACTTCGCCGGCCGGGCAGGACCGGTGCGCTCGATCGACTGGGCATCGACAACCCACCCGCCAAATTGAAGCCGGCGCCCGGCGGGCCTAGTTTCACGCCCGCGACCCTCCCGGGCACTCCGGGCGGCGCGACAGCAGGGGAAGCAGGCCATTCCTGACGCCGACCGGTCGATCGACACGCCGACCGCGCCCTCCCCGGGTCCCGCACCCTTTCCGCTCCGCCCCGGCGAAACGGCCCTCGTCACCGGCGCCTCCGGCTTCCTCGGCTCCTCCGTCGCGCGCGCCCTGGCGGCGCGCGGGCTGCGCGTGCGGGTCCTCCTCCGCCCCTCCAGCCCGCGCGGCAACCTGGAGGGGATGGGCTGGGAGCCCGTCTCCGGCGACCTGACCGACCCCGCCTCCCTCCGCACCGCGATGGAGGGGGCGCACTACCTTTTCCACGTCGCCGCGGATTACCGCCTCTGGGCGCCCGACCCCGCCGTGATCCACCGGGTGAACGTGGAGGGCACGCGCGACCTGATGCGCGCCGCCCAGGAGGCCCGGGTGGAGCGGATCGTCTACACGAGCAGCGTCGCCACGCTGAAGCTGGCCGGCGCCACCGGCCCGGTGGACGAGAACGCCCCGCAGGACCCCGCGGCGGCCATCGGCGCCTACAAGCAGAGCAAGACCGCGGCCGAGCGCGTGGTGGAGGCGATGGTGGCGGGCGAGGGGCTGCCCGCCGTGATCGTGAACCCTTCCACCCCCATCGGCCCGCGCGACATCCGCCCCACCCCCACGGGCCGGATCATCCTGGACGGCGCGCGCGGCAAGATCCCGGCCTTCGTCGAGACCGGGCTGAACTTCGCCCATGTGGACGACATCGCGGAGGGCCACCTCCTCGCCTTCGAGCGGGGGCGCATCGGGGAGCGCTACATCCTCGGCGGCCAGGACGTTTCCCTGCAGGACTTCCTGGCGGAGGTGGCGCGGCTGGCGGGCCGCCGTGCCCCGCGCGTGAGGCTGCCCCGCGCGCCCCTCTATCCCCTGGCCTGGGGCGCGGAGGCGGTGGCGCGCTTCACGGGGAAGGAACCGATCCTCACGGTGGATGCCCTGAACATGTCCCGCTACCGGATGTTCTTCACCTCGGCCAAGGCGCAGCGGGAACTCGGCTACACCGCCCGCCCATGGCAGGAGGGGGTATCGGATGCCATCGCGTGGTTCCGCGGCGCGGGGTATCTGTAGGGCATGTTGCTCCTCCTCGGCCTGGTTCCGGTCGCGATCTGGCTCGTCATGCTCCTCGCCCGCGGCGGCTTCTGGCTGTGCCGGGAGCGCGACGACCGCGACCTAGCGCCGGAGCCCGCCGCCTGGCCCCGCGTGGTCGCCGTGGTGCCCGCCCGCAACGAGGCGGACGTGATCGCCCGCTCCATCGGCAGCCTGCGCGGCCAGGACTATCCCGGCCCCTTCTCCGTGGTCCTGGTGGACGACGGGAGCACGGACAGCACCGCCGAGGCCGCCCGGGGCACAACCGGCCGCGCCCCCCTGGAGGTACTGCGGGGTGAGCCCCTGCCGCAGGGCTGGACGGGCAAGCTCTGGGCCCTTTCCCAGGGGGTTCGCCATGCCGGGGATGGCCCGGACTACGTGCTGCTGACCGATGCCGATATCGGCCACGATCCCGGCAACCTCCGGGCCCTGGTGGCGCGGGCGGAGGCGGGGCGCCTCTCCCTCGTCTCCCTCATGGCGGAACTCTCCTGCGCCACGGCGGCGGAGCGCTTCCTGATCCCGGCCTTCGTTTTCTTTTTCCAGATGCTCTACCCCTTCCGCTGGGTGGGGGATGCGCAGGCCCGCACGGCGGCCGGCGCCGGCGGCTGCATGCTGGTCCGGCGGGAGGCGCTGGAGCGCATCGGCGGCATCGCCGCCATCCGCACCGCCATCATCGACGACTGCAACCTCGCCCGCCGCCTGAAGGAGACCGGCCCCATCCGGCTGGACCTGACCCGCCGGGCGCGCAGCCTGCGCCCCTATGGCGGGGTGGCGGAGATCGGGCGGATGGTCTCCCGCTCTGCCTATGCCCAGCTCGGGTACTCGCCCCTGCTGCTGGCCGGGACCGTGCTGGGCATGGTCCTCACCTATCTCCTCCCGCCCGCCCTCGCCCTGTTCGGGGATGGCTATGCGCGGATCGCGGGGCTGGCAGCCTGGGCGATGATGGCGCTTGCCTTCCAGCCCATGCTCCGCTTCTACCGCGTCTCGCCTCTCTGGGGCCTGGCTCTGCCGGTCATCGGGGCGGCCTATACGGTGTTCACCCTGCAATCCGCCCTGCAGGTCTGGCGGGGGAAGGGCGGAATGTGGAAGGGACGGGCCCAGGCCATGACGGGCCGCGCATGAAGGACGTGCCGAACGATCTCGTCTCCGAGGCCGAGCCAGGGCTGGGCGCCGTCGAGGCCGGGATCTCCCGCGCCTCCGAGGCGCTGCTCCGCCAGCAGCGGGGGGACGGCCACTGGGTCTTCGAGCTGGAGGCGGATGCCACCATCCCCGCCGAGTACGTGCTGCTGCGCCAGCACCTGGCGGAACCGGACGACCTCGAGCTCGAGCGCAAGATCGGCAACTACCTCCGCCGCATCCAGGGCGACCACGGCGGCTGGCCGCTGTTCCACGGCGGCGGCTTCGACATCAGCGCGTCCGTGAAGGCCTATTTCTGCCTGAAGATGATCGGGGACAGCCCGGACGCGCCCCATATGGCCCGCGCCCGCGCCGCGATCCTCGCCCATGGCGGCGCTGGCCGCGCCAACGTCTTCACCCGCATCCTGCTGGCCATGTTCGGGGAGATTCCCTGGCGCCGGGTTCCCACCATCCCGGTGGAGATGATCCTGCTGCCGCGCTGGTTCCCCGTGCATATCGGCCGCATGTCCTACTGGGCGCGGACGGTGCTGGTGCCGCTGCTGGTCCTGCAGGCCCTGCGCGTGCGCGCCCGCAACCCGCGCGGCGTGCGGATCCAGGAGATCTTCGCCCCCAGGCGCCTGGCCTGGAAGCGGGCGCGCAGCCACAAGCACCCGGGCTGGGCGCTGTTCTTCAACGGGCTGGATGGCGGGCTGAAGGTGGCCGAGCCCTTCTGGCCGCGCACCCTGCGCAAGCAGGCCATCGACCGCTGCGTAGCCTTCGTGACGGAGCGTCTGAACGGCGAGGACGGGCTGGGCGCGATCTACCCCGCCATGGCCAATGCCGTGATGATGTACGACGCGCTGGGCTACCCGGAGGACCATCCGGATCGCGCCATCGCCCGCCACTCCGTCGAGAAGCTGCTGGTGATCCGGGAGGACGAGGCCTACTGCCAGCCCTGCGTCTCCCCGGTCTGGGACACGGCGCTGACGGCGCATGCCATGCTGGAGGTGGGCGGCGAGGCCGCCGAGGCCGCCGCCGCGCGCGGCCTGGAATGGCTGAAGCCCCTGCAGGAGCTGGAGGTGAAGGGCGACTGGGCCGAGTTGCGCCCGCATGTCCGCCCCGGCGGCTGGGCCTTCCAGTACCGCAACGCCCATTACCCCGACCTGGACGACACCGCCGTGGTGGTGATGGCCATGGACCGCGCCCGCGACCAGCTGGGCCTGGACGCGCGCTACGACGAGGCGATCTCACGCGGCACGGAATGGACGGTGGGGCTGCAGAGCGGCGACGGCGGCTGGGGCGCCTTCGATGCCGACAACACCCATTTCTACCTGAACAACATCCCCTTCGCCGATCACGGCGCCCTGCTGGATCCGCCCACCGCCGACGTCTCCGCCCGCTGCGTCTCCATGCTCGCCCAGCTCGGCGAGACGCGGGAGAACCCGCGGATGCGCGCCGCGCTGGACTACCTGGAGCGCGAGCAGGAGGCGGACGGAAGCTGGTTCGGCCGCTGGGGCGTGAACTACATCTACGGCACCTGGTCCGCCCTCTGCGCCCTCAACGCCGCCGGGCTGGACGGCACGGTGCCTTCCGTCCGTCGCGCGGCGGACTGGCTGATCGCCATCCAGAACCCCGATGGCGGCTGGGGCGAGGACTGCCAGAGCTACAAGCTGGACTACCGGGGCTACGAGCCCGCCCCCTCCACCGCCTCCCAGACCGCCTGGGCGCTGCTGGGGCTGATGGCCGCCGGCGAGGTGGACCACCCGGCGGTGGCGCGCGGGATCGAGTACCTCCGCCTCACCCAGGGCGAGGACGGGCTCTGGGCGCAGGACCACTACACGGGCGGCGGTTTCCCCCGCGTCTTCTACCTGCGCTACCACGGCTACCCGAAGTTCTTCCCCCTCTGGGCCATGGCGCGGTTCCGCAACCTGAAGCAGGGCAACGCGGCGCGCCCGCTGCACGGGATGTGAGCGGGGCCGCAAGCCCCGTCCTCGTGGCGACGGGGCTGCTGCGGGAGGCGCGAATCCTGGCCCGACCCGGGGTTCAGGTCGTGGCCGGAGGCGGCGACTCCGCCCGACTTCAGGCGGAACTCCACCGGAAGGCGGTTGGCGTGGCCGGCATCCTCAGCATCGGCATCGCCGGCGCGCTGGCGCCGGGGCTGCGGCCCGGGGATTGGGTGGTGGACGGCGAGCCTGCCTGGGCCGCCCGCCTGGAGGCCGCGCTCCCCGGTGCAAGACGGGGTGGCATCGTCGGGCAGGACCGGATGGCCGCGGACTCGGCGGAAAAGGCCGCCCTGCACTGGGCAACCGGCGCCCTGGCGGTGGACATGGAATCCCACGTCGCCGCCCGCGTGGCCGGCCGATACGGACTGCCCTTCGCGGCGGCCCGCGTCATCTCGGACGGCGCGGACCAGAGCCTGCCGCCCGCCGCGCGGGTGGGGATGCGGCCGGATGGCGGGATGGACCTGCCGGCCGTTCTGCTCTCCCTGGTCCGCAACCCCCTCCAGCTCCCCGCCCTGATCCGGACGGGGTGGGAGGCGGAGCGGGCCTTCCGGGCGCTACTCCGCGGCCACGATCGTCTCGGGCCCGGCCTCGCCGGTCCCGGTTGAACGCGTGATCTTCACCCGCGGGCCGTGCTTGGCCTGCCCGGCGGGCTTGGTGGCGCGGATCTCGGCCAGCTTCTTGTCCACATGGCCGGAGAAGACGTAGTCGGCCGGGCGCTGGTTATCGAGGGAGATGTCCTTCGCCATCGGCCCCTCGGTCCGGATGCCGCCGAGGGTCACGGCCAGCGCCTTGATGGGGTTGGTCACCATGTGCTGCACGGCCGAGGCCTCGAAGCCGGAATGGACCATGCAGTCGGCGCACTTCTCGTAGTTGCCGACGCCGTACTTGTCCCACTCGGTGTCGTCCATCAGCTCCTTGAAGGTCTTCGCGTAACCCTCGCCGAGCAGGTAGCAGGGCTTCTGCCAGCCGAAGACCGTGCGCGTCGGGTTGCCCCAGGGCGTGCACTTGTAGGCCTCGTTCCCCGCCAGGAAGTTCAGGAACATCCGGCTCTGCGTGAAGGGCCAGGCCTTGCCACCCCGCCCGCGGGAGAGGATGCCGCGGAACAGCTCCTTCGTCTTGTTGCGGTTCAGGAAGTGCTGCTGGTCCGGCGCCCGCTCATAGGCATAGCCGGGGGAGACGGTGATGCCGTTCAGCCCCATCGCCGTCACCTCGTCGAAGAAGCGGGCGGTCTGCTCGGCGTCGGCGTCGTTGAACAGGGTGCAGTTGATGGAGACCTGGAAGCCCTTGGACTTCGCCAGCTTGATGGCCTCGACCGCCTTGTCATAGACGCCCGTCTGGCAGACGGACTTGTCGTGCATCGCCTCGTTCCCATCCAGATGGATGGACCAGGTAAAGGCCGGGCTGGGCTTGTAGTCGTCGATCTTCTTCGCCAGCAACAGGGCGTTGGTGCAGAGGATGACGAACTTCTTCCGCTCCAGGTAGCCCTGGACGATCTGCGGCATCTCCTTGTGCAGCAGCGGCTCGCCGCCCGCGATCGAGACGACGGGCGCGCCGCACTCGTCGATCGCCTCCATGCACTCGTCGTAGGAGAGGCGCTGGTTCAGGATCTCGTTCGGATAGTCGATCTTGCCGCAGCCGGCGCAGGCCAGGTTGCAGCGGAACAGCGGCTCCAGCATCAGCACCAGGGGGTAGCGCTTCCGCCCGGAGAGTTGCTGCTTCATCAGGTAGGCCCCGATCCGGGCGGCCTGCAGCGCGGGAATGCCCAAAGCGGCGCTCCTATCCTATTCGGCTGGCTGGGCGAGCGTCGGCTCGGACGGTGCCCGGAGTTCAGGGGTTAGACAGAAACCCATGTTTTCCCGGATTCCGTCCATCGCCGCAACCTCCACCGCCCCCGCGCCGCCCGCATGGCGGCACGGCGCCCCCAGCACCATTCCCTCCGGCGCGGAGGCGCCGGCGGTCAGCCCCACCCGCCCCGCGCCGGATCGCCGGGCGGGGTCGGGCTCGCTGCAATCCGCGATCAGGGGCCTCGGCACGCCTTGTTCAAGCCCGGCCCCGCGTCCGCGGTCGGAATTCGGTCCGTTGCGGCTTTCCGCCATCAGAGGCAGCATCCTCCCCGGCCGGGCCGGTTTTCCCCCGCCGGGTCCCCGGCCCGGCTGGCCGGGACGTGAAACCACCGCAACATAGATCATACGGGGCAGCAGCTTTCCTTACGGCCATGACAGCCCCATGGCGGCCGCGGGTTGCGTTCCCCGCCGGAGCCGCCATTAATCATTCTTCCGGCCAGGGTTCGCCGGCTCCTTTCCGAGGTTCTCCAATGTCGTCGAGTTCTGCCGAGGCTGTCCCTCTCGACAGCCCCACCGTGGCCGCCGCCGACCACACCGCCCGGCACTGGACCTTCGACGAGCCTGGCCCCGTGCGGATCGGCAGCGAAGCCCATATGCGGATGTTCGCGCGGATGCTGCTGGAGACGCACAACCCCTACAAGCCGCGGGTGCTGGACTGGCCGAAGCTGGACGCCGAGGCCCATGCCCGGCTGACGGGCCTGCCGATCTGGGACATCGCCGTGCAGACGGAGGGCCGCGCCTCCCTCCGCGTCCACGACTACGCTCGCACGATCCGGGACCCGCTGCTGAACGAGGCGCTGGTGATGGATGCGGAGGAGGAGGCGCGCCACAAGCGGGTGCTGTCCAATCTCGTCGAGGCCTATGGCGTCGTGCTGGAGCCGGAGCCCGAATACACCGGCTTCAAGGACGTGGAATGGGGCTGGATGCGGACCGGCTACTCCGAGTGCATCGACAGCTTCTTCGCCTTCGGCCTGTTCGAGGCCGCCCGCCGCTCCGGCTTCTTCCCCCCCGACCTCGTCGGCACCTTCGAGCCGGTGATCCAGGAGGAGAGCCGCCACATCCTCTTCTTCCAGAACTGGGCCGCCTGGCAGCGGGCGCAGCAGCCCCTGTGGCGCAAGCCCTATTTCCTGGCGAAGACCGCGGCCGTCTGGGCCGTGCTGCTCTGGGACCGCTTCGTGCTGGCGCGCGACCTCGGCGGCTCCTCCTCCCAGACGAACTTCACGGCGAGCTCGGACTCGATCGGCGTCACGATGAGCCCGGTGGAGCTGATGCGGATCTGCCTGGAGGAGAACGACCGGCGGCTGGCGGGCTACGACCCCCGCCTGCTGCGCCCGAACACCGTGCCGTTCTTCGTGCGCCTCGCGCTGCGTTTCATGAAGAAGCCCAAGCCCACGACGGCCTGACAGAACGTGAGCAGCAACACCATCATTCACCGGATCGTGCGCCCGGCCGTCCGGGCGATCGCGCCCACGGGGATCACCCCGAACGCCATCACCACGGTCCGCCTGATCAGCGGCATCGCCGCCGCGGTCGCGCTGGGGCTGGATGCCGGAACCTGGCAGAACATCGGGGCGGGAATCTTCCTCCTCTCCATGCTGCTGGACCGGGCGGATGGAGAACTGGCGCGCTCCACTGGCCAAACCAGCCCGGCCGGGCACCGCTACGACCTGTTCAGCGACTGCTTCTCCAACGTGATTGCCTTCATCGGCATCGGCGTGGGGCAGATAGAGCACCTCGGCGCGCTCGGCCCTGCCCTGGGCACGGCGGCCGGGCTCGCGATCGGCGCGATCTTCTGGCTGCTCCATGTCCTGCAGATCGGCACGCTGCGCGGCTGGGAGCCCACCCCCGGCATCGTCATCGACCCGGACGACCTCCTCGCCCTCGTGCCCGTCCTGATCTGGGTGGGGGCGGCGGTGCCGATGCTCTGGGTGGCGGCCGTCGTCACGCCGCTCTGCGCGATCTGGATCGCCCTTACCGGGACCCGGCGGCAGCGGGCCTGATCAGGCCGGCGCCAGCACCTCTTCCACCGCCGCCAGAAGCCGCTCGAAATCCGCGCGGCCCAGCGCGCCGATGCAGCCGATGCGGAAGGTTTCCGCCTGCGTCAGCTTGCCCGGGTAGATGAGGAAGCCGCGCTCGGCCAGCGCGTCGTAGAAGGGGCGGAAGGCCAGGCTCTCCGGCAGGCGGAAGGTGGCGATGATCGGGGCCTGCAAGGACTCGTCCAGGAACAGCTCGAAGCCCAAGCGGCGCATGCCGGCCAGCATGGTCCGCAGATTGTCCGCGTAGCGCGCCAGCCGCGCGGGCTGCCCGCCCTCGGCCTCGAAGGCCCGCAGCGCCTCCACCAGGGCCGCCACCACCTGCACGGGCGGGGTGAAGCGCCACTGGCCGTCCTTCTCGAAGCCCTTCCACTGGGCGTGCAGGTCGAAGGAGAGCAAGGGGCTCCTCCCCGCCGCCGCCTCCAGCGCCGCGGGCGTGACAAGCGCGAAGCCGATCCCCGGCACCCCCTCCAGGCACTTGTTCGAGGAGGCGAGGACGGCGGTGACGGGCGTGGCCGAGAGATCGAGCGGCAAGGCCCCGAAGCTGCTCATCGCGTCCAGCAGGAAGGCGCGCCCGGCCTCGGCGACGGCGGCCGCCACGTCCTCCACCGGGTTCAGCAGGCCCGTCGTCGTCTCGCAATGCACCAGCGCGACATGGGTGATGGAGGGATCGGCCCGCAGCGCCTCCGCCACGCGCGCCGCCTCCACGGGGCGGTCCTCCGGCCAGCGCAGCGCCTCCACGGCGCGGCCCATCCGCTTGGCGATGGTCACCATCCGCTCGCCATAGGCGCCGTTTATCAGCACCAGCAGCTTGTCCTGCGGCCCGACCAGGGTGGCGATCGCCGCCTCCACGATGAAGGTGCCGGAACCCTGGAGCGGCACGGCGACGTGCGTCCCCTCCCCCTTCGCCACGCGCAGCAGCCCGGCGCGCAGTTCCGCGGTGAGTGCGATGAAAGCCGGATCGCGCGATCCCCAGTCCCGCAGCATGGCGCGGCGGGTCTCGATGGCAGTCGTCAGCGGCCCGGGGGTGAGGAGGATGGGGCTGTCGCTCATGTCGCGCCTCTCGCTTCGGCCGCGGGCCGCGCGCCCGCCACGCTCAGGCGCCAGGCGATCACGCCCGGCACGCCGAGGATGATGTCGCGAATCCGCCGGATCAGCACCAGCGCGATCGCCTTGTCCGGCGGGATGCCGAAGAGGGCGCAGATCAGCACGTAGCCGCCCTCCTGCACGCCCAGCGCGCCGGGGATGAAGAAGCCGGCGCTGCGCACGGCCTGGCCGAGGCTCTCGATCACCAGCGCCTCCGCCAGCCCGGCCTCGATGCCCACGGCCCGCATCGCCGCCCAGGTCTCCACCACGCCGATCAGCCAGGAGACCATGTGCCACCCCCCGCTGCGCCAGAGCCGCCCGGGCTGGGCATAGAGGTGCTGCACCGTGTCGTTCAGCCCGGAGAGCTCGCCGAGGGAGGTCCAGCCCACCCGCGCCGCCAGCTTCGGCAGCATCGTCTCCACCACCTTGAACAGCCCCCAGCGCTGGGCGGCGATGAAGAAGCCCGTCACCCCCGCCCCCAGCGCCGTGCCAGCCACCGCCCAGAAAGTGGCGGAGGTGCCGGCGGCGTGCGGGATCAGCAGCAGCGCCGCCAGCCCCATGAGGGAAAAGACGATCTGGGAGGCCATCTCCGTGCCCAGGTCGATGGCGAGGCTGGCGATCACGCGCACCTTCGCCACGCCCATCCGCACGAGAAGCTGCGCCCGGATCAGCTCCCCCATCGCCTGCACGATCGGCAGCAGCGCGTTGGTGGAGACACGGATCCAGCGCAGGAAGGCCAGTCCCATCACCCCCGGCCTCCGCGGATCCTCGATCAGCGGTCCCCAGCCGAGGCCGGAGGCGAAGATCTGGGCCACGTTCAGCCCCAGCACCGCCGCCATCCACCAGCCGGTCTGCAGGATCAGGTGCAGGATCGCGTGCGGGTCATTGGTCGCGATCAGCGCGACGGCGATGGCCAGGCCGATGAGCAGGCTGACAATGGTGGAGAGGATCACGCCGTGACGAAGTCCCGGAACCGCCGCGCGACATCCGCCGGCTTCACCGTCGGCCGCCCCAGCACCTTCATGGAGCCGGGCGCGATCCGCAAATGGATCATCGCCGGGCCGCCGGCCGCCAGGGCCGTGCGGAAGGCGGCCTCGAAACCGTCCAGTGAGGAGGCGGAGGCGGCGTAGCGGTAGCCGCAGGCGAGCGCAATGGCCGCGAAGTCCACGGAAGGCGAGACGGTGGCCTGCCCGCCCGTGGAGTCATGCACGCCATTGTCCAGCAGCACATGCACCAGCCGGCGCGGGCCATAGGCGCCGACGGTGGCGAAGGTGCCGAGCTTCATCAGCGCCGCGCCGTCGCCATCCAGCACCACCACGGGCTTGTCCGTGTTCAGCGCCACGCCGAGGCCCATGCCGCTGGCGCCGCCCATGGAGCCGACCTGGTAGAGGTGCTGCTTCCGGTCTGCCAGCGTGAAGAGTTCCCGCCCGCACTTGCCGGTGGTGGCGATCACCGCCGCCTCCTCCGGCACGACCGAGAGGAACCGCTCCAGAACCGCCGCGCGGGCCGGGCGCTCACCGGAGGCCGGGAAGTCCTCGCGCCGCCCCGGCGACGACAGGGCGCGCGGGGCCTGGTCCAGATCCCGCTCCTCCACGTCGTCCTTCCGCACCACGAAGGCGTAGGGCAGGCCCGTCTCCTCCATCCGCGCGGCGGCATGGTCCAGCGCCGGGCCCAGCGCCTGCCGCGCCTGCGGGAAGGGCGCCTGCTCCAGCCGCATCAGCGCGATCAGGTCCTGGGTGATCTGCCCCATGATCTCGTGCTGCGGCTCGTCGGGGATGCCGGGCTCGCCGCGCCAGGTCGTCAGGAACAGGGTGGGGATGCGGAAGGGGTGGTTGAGCGAGGTCAGCGGGTTGACCGCGTTCCCCAGCCCCGAGTTCTGGCACATCACCACCGTCCGCCGCCCAGCCAGCCAGGCGCCGGAGGCGATGGCCACCGCCTCCCCCTCGCTCGCCGCGCCCACGTAGTTCAGCGCGGGCGTGGAGAGCACGCCGTTGATGAGCGGCGTCAGGAAGCTGCAGGGCACGCCCGTGTAGAAGTCGAAGCCGGCGCGCCCCGCTTCCTCGATGAAGTCGTCAGCCTTGATCATGTGAAGTTACGGGCTTCCGCCAGGTCCGTCAGGGTGTCCACGTCCAGCCAGTGGCCGGTGAAGTACTTCACGCGCACCGGGTGCTTGGCCGCGATGCGGGTGAGCAGCAGCGGCATGTCCGCCCCTTCCAGCACCCCCTCGGCCTCCATCGCCGCGATTTCCTCCTGCAGCCATCCCGCCCCGCGCGCGGTGAAGCGGGCCAGGCCCATCCACTCGCCGTGGCACTCCGCGGCCGGCACGTCGCCGGCCAGCCGCACCAGGTGCGCGGGCCGGTCGTCCAGGTAGTCGCCGGAGAAGCGGCGGTCCGCCGTCACAAGGTCGCGGTTCCCCGGGCGGGGCTGCGCACCCAGCGTGTCCACGGCCACCACCACGTCGGCGCTGCTCGTCAGCAGGCTGTCCAGGATGTAGCGGCGGAACAGCACGTCGCCATAGGCCACCACCGTCTCACCCTTGATCGCATCCCGCGCGCAGGCCAGCGACATGGCCTCCCCCGTGCTGGCGTGGCGGTCGTTGTCGACCATCCGCACGCCCTGCAGCGTCACGGCCTCCTTGTGCTGGCCGCGCACCACGGAGACGTCGCGAACCCCGCTCTCGCGCAGCGTGCCCACCAGCCGCTGCAGCAGGGACTGGCCGCGGATGTCCAGCATGCATTTCGGCTGGTCCGTCGTCATCCCGCCCAGCTCGCCGCCGCCGGCGGCCAGCACCACGGCGGAGGGCGCGGGCTTGCTCGGCAGGTAGCGGCGCTCGGCCTCCTCCAGCTCGGCATTGCCCATCAGCCGGAAGATGTCCTTCACGGTGGAGACGCTGCCCTCCACGCGCATCAGGGACTCGTCCTCGTGGATGCGCGCCGCCGTCTCCCGCATCGCGGCCATGGAGGCGCGCAGCAGGTGGTTGGCCCAGATGATGGTGGAGATGCCGGCCTGCCGATACAGGTCCGTCGGCGTGGCGTAGTACATGGTCGGCACGATCACCAGCGGAGCGCGATTGCCCCAGCGCTCCGCGAAGGTGAAGATCTCGTCCGCGTTGGACTTCTTGGAGTGGATGAGGATCGCATCGGCGCCTGCCGCATGATAGGCCTCCGCGCGCCGCAGCGCCTCCTCCATGGAATGGCCGGAGATGAGAGCCTCCACGCGGGCCACCAGCACGAAGTCATCGTCCGTCTGGCTGTCCTTGCCCGCCTTGATGCGGCCGCAGAACTCGTCCACGTCGGCCAGCGGCTGCGCCTCCCCGATGAAGGAGTTGGTCTTGGGGAAGAGCTTGTCCTCGATGCAGACGCCGGCGATGCCGCGCTCGCAGAGCTTGCGGACGAAGCGGCGGACATTGTTGAAGTTGCCGTGCCCCGTGTCGCCATCCACCAGGATGGGCAGGGTGGTGGCGTCCGCCATGTATTCCAGCACCTCCAGCACCTGGGTCCAGGACGCCTCGTTGCTGTCGCGCAGGCCAAGCGCCGCGGAGGTGGTCAGGCCGGAGGCCCAGACGCCGCGGAAGCCCGCCTCCTGCACGATCTTGGCGGAGAGCCCGTCATGCGCCTCCATCAGGAAGGAGAGGGAGGAGGAGGTGATCTCGCGCCGGAGCGCGGCGAAGCGGGTGGACGCGGCAGGTGCATCCCCGGGGCGTGTGCCCGGCAGGCTGGCGTGACTCAAAGCGTGTTCCCCCTCGGAAGGCACGATCGGAAAGCCCGAAAATGGCCGCCCTTGTCGGGCTTCCCTAGTAACTTTACCTTCACACAGGTAGGCCGCCTATCGGGAACCCTGTCTTGCACGTCCATGCTCCCGCCCCGACCGCGATCATCCTGGCTGCGGGGGTAGGGCGCCGGCTCGGCACGGCGCATGACGGGCCAAAGATCCTGCTGGAGTTCGGCGGCCGCACCCTCCTCCACCGCCATCTGGACGCGCTGGCGGCGAACGGCATCCGCCAGGTCAGCATGACCGTCGGATACGAGCACGGGCTGATCGAGGCGGAGGTGGCCCGGATCGGCTGGGCGGACCGTGTCTCCTTCATCGAGAACCCCCATTTCAGGCAGGGCAGCCTCGTCTCTCTCGCGGTGCAGGACGCGGTGCTGCGCGCGGGCAACCCCGTGCTGCTCATGGACGGGGACGTGCTCTACGACTCCCGCATGATCGGTGCCCTGCTCGACGCGCCCGGTGAGAACATCCTGCTGTTGGACCGGGAAATCGAGCCGGGCGACGAGCCCGTGAAGATCTGCTTCAGGGATGGCACCATCGTGGACTTTCGCAAAGTTCCGGAGCACGCGCATGACCGGCACGGCGAGTCCGTAGGCTTCTTCCGCTTCTCCGCCGAGACCGCCACCGCCCTGGCCGATCGCTGCCGCTTCCACGTCGCGGCCGAACACACGAAGCTGGAATACGAGGAGGCGATCCGGGACCTGATCCTGGCCGAGCCCGCCCGCTTCCAGGCGCATGACATCACCGCCCTGCCCTGGGTCGAGATCGATTTCGAGGAGGATATCCTCCGCGCACGGCGCGATATCCTGCCGCAGCTCAACGCCGCCTGATTTCCTGGGGCGGCCAACCCCGCTAAGGGGGAGGCGTGACACCCCGCTCCTCCCTCACCGGGCGCATCGTTGCCCTCAGCGCCGCGCGCCCCTGGGCAGTCCTCCTCCTCGGGCTGATCCTGGCCGCGAGCGCCATGCACTACGCCGCCCGGCACTTCGCCATGACCACGGACACGGCGGAGCTGATCTCCACCGACCTTGTCTGGCGCCAGCGGGAGATCGCCTACGACAAGGCCTTTCCCGGGCAGGAGGACCTGATCGTCGCCGTGGTGGACGGCGCCACGCCCGAAATCGCCGAGAGCGCCGCCGCCCGGCTGGCCGAGGCCCTCTCCACCAGCCCCGACCGCTTCCGCAGTGTCCGCCGCCCCGATGGCGGCCCCTTCTTCGACCGGAACGGCCTCCTCCTCCTGCCGCTGGAAGAGGTGCAGGCGAATACGGAGGGCCTGATCCGCGCCCAGCCCTTCCTCGGCCCGCTGGCGGCCGACCCCAGCCTGCGCGGCGTGGCCGGCGCCCTGTCCACCGTGCTGGAAGGCGTGGCGCGCGGCCAGGCGGGGCTGGCCGACATCCAGCCCGCCGCCACCGCCCTGGCCGCGACCTTCGAGTCGGTGCTCGCCGGCCGCCCCGCCTTCTTCTCCTGGCGGGCCCTGTTTGCGGGAACCCCGCCCGGCCCGCGGGAACTCCGCCGGTTCGTGCTTGTGCAGCCGGTGATGGACTACACCGCCCTCCAGCCCGGGCAGGCCGGCAGCCGCGCCCTACGGGAGACGGCGGCGCGGCTGGGCTTGGACCCCGCCCATGGCGTGACGGTTCGCCTGACCGGCCCCGTTCCCCTCGCGGACGAGGAATTCGCCAGCCTCGCGGAGGACGCGGACGTTGTGGCCGCCGCGATGGTGCTGGCGCTGGTGGGCATCGTCTGGTTCGCCGTGCGCTCTGCCCGCTTCATGGTGGCCATCCTGCTCACCACCCTTATCGGCCTCGTCATCACCGCCGGGGTGGGGCTGCTGGCCATCGGGCGCTTCAACCTCATCTCCGTCGCCTTCATCCCCCTTTTCGTGGGGCTGGGCGTGGATTTCAGCATCCAGCTCTCCATGCGCACCCTGGCGGAGCGGCTGCACCACCCCGACCTGCGGGACGCCCTGGCCGAGGCCGGGCGCGGCGTCGGGCGCGGGCTGGCCCTGGCCGCGGCCGCCATCGCGGCGGGGTTCTTCGCCTTCCTCCCCACTTCCTATGTCGGCGTGGCGGAATTGGGCGCCATCGCCGGGCTGGGCATGGGGATCGCCTTCCTGCTCACCGTCACCCTGCTGCCGGCGCTGCTGGTGCTGCTGCGCCCCCCGGCCGGCGGGCGGGCGGAGCTCGGCTACGCCGCCCTGGCCCCGGTGGAGCGCCTGCTGGAGCGGGAGCGCCGGCCCGTCCTGATCGGCGCCGCGGCCGTGGCCCTGGCCTGCCTGGCGACGCTGCCCTTCGTGCATTTCGACTTCAACCCGCTGCACCTGCGCAACCCGCGCGCGGAATCCATGGTCACCCTGCGGGACATCTCGGCCGATGCGGACCGCACGCCGAACACGATCAGCGTCCTCCTTCCCGCCCGGGCGGAGGCGGAGGCGATGGCGAAGCGGCTGGAAGCCCTGCCGGAAGTTCTGCGGACGGTCAGCCTCGCCACGTTCATCCCGACCGGCCAGGAAGAAAAGCTGGCCTTCGTGCAGGACGCCGCCGGCCTCCTCGGCCCCGTGCTGGAAGGGGTGCAGCCCCTGCCCCCGCCGGACGACGCGGCGCGCATCCGCGCCCTCGGCGCCACCGCGGAGGCCCTGCGCCGCGCGGCGGGGGACGCGGGGGATCTTTCCGCCGTGACCGCCCGCCGGCTGGCGGATGCCATGGCCCGCCTGGCCGGCGGCAGTCCGGACGGGCGCGCCGCGGCGGACGAGGCTGTCTCCGCCCCGCTCCGCGTGCTGCTCGGGCAGATCCGCGCCCTCCTGTCCGCGGGGCCGGTGACGGAAGCCGACCTGCCGCGCGACCTCGTCGCGGACTGGCGCACCGTCGATGGCCGCTGGCGGGTGGAGGCCTATCCGCGCGGCAACCCCAACGACAACGACAACCTCGTCCGCTTCTCCGACGCCGTGCTGGCGGTGGCGCCGGAGGCGGTGGGCCCGCCCATCTCCATCCAGGCGGCGGGCGGCATGGTCGTCTCCGCCTTTATCCAGGCCGGACTCCTCTCCTTCGTCGCGGTCACCGCCCTGCTGGCCCTGGTGCTGCGCCGCGTGCGGGACGTGGTGCTGACGATGCTGCCAGTGCTGCTCAGCGGTCTCCTCACCCTCGCCACCTGCGCCGCGCTGGGCCTGCCCCTGAACTTCGCCAACATCATCGCCCTGCCCCTGCTGTTCGGCATCGGCGTGGCCTTCAACGTCTACTTCGTCGTCGCCTGGCGTTCGGGGGAGCACCACCTGCTGCAATCCAGCCTCATGCGGGCGGTGGTCTTCAGCGCGCTGACCACGGCCACAGCCTTCGGCGCCCTCTGGCTTTCCACCCATCCCGGCACCGCCAGCATGGGGCGGCTGCTGATGATCTCCCTGGGGTGGGAGCTGTTCGTCACCCTTCTCATCCGCCCGGCCCTGCTGGCCCGGCCACCCGAGGGGGCCTCCTAGGGCCGCCTGATTTCACAGGCTCGTGCTGGAATCGGCGCTGGGCGGCCATGGCCGGCGCCGCCTATGCTTCCACGATGTTTCAAGCCTCGATTCGCGTCCTGGTCTGCCTGGGCGCCCTCTCCCTAGGCGCCTGCGCCTCCCGGAACGCCGATCTCCAGGCCTCCGCCACCCCGGGCGACCCCTGGGAGGCGACGAACCGCGACGTGCTGGACGCCAACCTGGCGGTGGACGACGCCGTGCTGAAGCCGGTGGCCCAGGGCTACCGCGCGGTGGTGCCGGAGCCCATCCGCACCGGCGTCCGCAACGTGCTGGACAATATCCAGGAGCCGCGGATCTTCGTGAACAACGTCCTCCAGGGCCGCTTCCTGGATGCCGGGCATACGACGATGCGCTTCTTCTTCAATTCCACGGTCGGGCTGGGCGGCATCTTCGACGTGGCGACCGATTTCGGCATCGCCCGCCGCACCGGCGACTTCGGCCAGACCCTTTACTCCTGGGGGCTGGATGACGGCCCCTTCGTGATGCTTCCCCTCGCCGGCCCTTCCAACGTGCGGGACACGGTCGGGCTCGTGGCGGACGGCTTCACCAACCCGCTCACCTACCTCATTCCTTTCGAGGGCAACGTGGCCCGCGCGGTGGTCGGCGGCGTGGACCTGCGCGAGCAGAATATCGAGAACCTGGACGCTCTCCGCAGCGGCTCGCTGGACTTCTACGCGCGGCTGCGCAGCGTGTGGCAGCAGCGCCGCGATGCGGAGCTGGGCCGCAGCGGCGCCGTGGGTGACCGGCTCGACGTGCTGGAGGATCCGGGGGCGAAGTAGCCCCCGGTTCTCCTTATCCCTGCAGCATCGTCGCCGTGCGGCGCTGCAGGTCGGACACCAGCCTCTCCGCCCCGCCATCCCGCAGCAGCGCCGTGAACTCGGAGCGGCGGGAGGCAAGCTCGCTGATCGTGCCCGTCAGGTACACGTCCACGACGCGGTACCCCGCGCTTCCCTGCCGCATGAGGTAGTTCAGCTGCACCGGCGCGTCGCTCACGCGGTTCAGCACCGTCCGCACCAGCCGGTCCCCGTTCTGCAGGGTCTGCTCGCCCTGGGTGGCGAAGCTCTCGCCTGAGTAGCCCTTGAACTGGCTGGCGTAGTTGGCCGTCGTCCAGTCGGAGAAGGCCTGCACCAACTTCGCCTGCTGGTCGGGCGCGATCCCGCTCCAGGCCGGGCCAACCGCGATGCGGGTCATGGCCGGCAGGTCGAAGGTGGCTTCCATGGCCGGGCGCAGCCGCTCGTAGCGCCCGCGCACGCCGAGTTGGCCGGCGTTGCGCATCATCTCGATCAGCGTGGCGTGGAAGCGCTCCACCACCGCGCGCGGGTCGGCCGCCTGGGCAAGGGCGACGCCCGGCGCGGCAGCGGCCAGGGCACCGAGGAGCAGGCGGCGGGAAGGGCGGAAATCGTGCATGGCTGGAATCATAGCACGGCCCCTGCCCGCCCCGCCCATCAACGCCGCGCTATCATTGCGCGGTCACCTTCGCCGCCCGGATCACGGGCGTCCAGAGGTCGAACTCCGCCCGCACAAAGCGGTCCAGCTCATCGGGCGCGGAAGGCTCGGCCTCCGTCCCCAGTTCCGCCAGTCGTGCCTTCACGCCGGCATCGCCCAGGATCTCCCGCAGCGCCGCGTTGAAGCGCGCCACGATCTCCGGCGCGGTCGCGCGCGGGGCGAAGGCGGCGGTCCAGGACCGCACGGCAAAGCCGGGCACGCCGGATTCCGCCACCGTGGGGATGTCCGGCTTCAGGGCGGACCGCTTCTCCCCCGCCACCGCCAGGATCCGCACCGTCCCGGCCTCGCCCTGCGGCAGCGCCGTGGGCAGGTTCAGGAAGGCCATGGAGACCTGCCCCGCCACGAGGTCGTTCAGCGCCGGCCCGCCGCCGCGATAGGGCACGTGGTCGATGTCCACGCCCGCCGTCATCTTGAACAGCTCCCCCGCCAGATGCTGCGACCCGCCGACGCCGGAGGAGGCGAAGGAGTGCTTGCCCGGCTCGCGCTTCAGCAGGGCCAGAAGCCCGCGCAGGTCGTTCACGCCCAGCCGGTTCGCCACCGTCAGCGCCAGCGGCACGTCCACCAGCATGGAGACGCCGGAAAAGGCCTCGCGCGGGTCAGGCACCGTGCCGGGCGCGACGATCGGGTACATCACGTGGTTGCTGGCGGAGGAGATGAGGAACAGCGTGCCGTCCGACGCCCCGCGCGCAACGGCCGCCATGCCGATCGATCCGCCCGCGCCCGTGCGGTTCTCCACCACGAAGGATTGGCCGAGCGCCGCCTGCAGTTTCGGCGCCAGCAGCCGCGCCACCACGTCGTTGGAGCCGCCCGCGGCATAGGGCACCAGCAGCGTCACCGGACGATCCGGCCAGCCGCGCTGCGCGATCGCGGGCGCCGCCAGCACAACGGTGGATGTGGCCAGAAGGCCACGACGCGACATCTCTCTCATCTGTTTCCTCCACTCGGGTTTCTTCAAATCATCCGCTTCCGCCGGGTGATCCGGTCTTGCGCCGCCGGCCCCGTGCTTGTCACGATGCCCGCAAGACGCCGCCACGATGCGGCGGAACGGAGGACTCCATGAAAGCAACGCGCCGCGGCCTCCTGGCCGCGCCTCTTCTCACCATCCCTGCGCTGCGCACGGCCCGTGCGGCGGGATGGCCGGATCGCCCCGTGCGCATCGTCGTCTCCTTCACTGCGGGCGGCACCACGGACATCATCGCCCGCCTCGTCGGCGCGCGCCTGTCGGAGCTCTGGGGCCAGCCCGTGGTGATCGAGAACCGGCCGGGCGCGGGCGGCAATATCGGCACGGAATACGTCGCGCGTTCCACGCCGGACGGCTACACGTTGCTCGTCGCCTCCGTGGGCCCGCTCGCGGTCAACATGTCGCTCTACAAGACCATGCCTTACGACTCCCGCAAGGACCTGGCGGCGGTCACGCTGCTGGCGGGCGTGCCGAACATCCTCGTCGTCGCACCGGACTTTCCGGCCCGCAGCGTGGCGGATCTGGTGGCGCTGGCGAAGGCCAAGCCCAACGGCCTCTCCTACGGCTCCACCGGCGTCGGCACATCGTCCCACCTCTCGGGTGCGCTGATGGACCAGATGGCCGGCGTCCAGACCACCCACGTGCCCTATCGCGGCGCGGTGGCGCTGAACGACCTGCTGACGGGGCGCATCGACTTCATGTTCGCCACCATCCCCAGCGTGATCGAGCAGATCCGCGCGGGCAAGCTGCGGGCCATGGCCGTCTCCAGCCTGCACCGCTCCCGCTCGGCGCCCGATGTGCCAGCCATGGCGGAGCTGGGCTTCCCCGGCTTTGACGCCTCCTCCTGGTTCGGCATGGTGGCTCCGGCGGGCACGCCGCCGGATCTCGTGCGGAAGATCTCCGCCGACGCCGCCTCCATCCTGAAGCGCCCGGACATCGAGCGGCAGATGGTGGACCAGGGCGCGGACCCGGTGGGCAACAGCCCCGCCGAGTTCGCCACCTTCATCAGCGCCGAGATCGATCGCTGGGCCGAGGTCGTCCGCCGCTCCGGCGCATCGCCGGAGTAGCACGCGCCCTACTCGGCGTAGGTGGGGTCCAGCCGGTCCAGCATCCGCAGCAGGGCCGGCCACTCCATCACGCCATAGGGGCGCCGCACGTTGGGCTGGTAGTTCTGGAAGGTCTCGTCCAGCACCTTCTGCGGCACGGGGTGCAGCGGCGTGTTGCAGGACATGGCCGCGATCTGCGCCTTGCAGGACAGTTCCAGCCGGTGCAGCGCGTTGAAAGCCTCGCCGACCGTGCGGCCCACCGTCAGCAGCCCGTGGTTGCGCAGGATCATCGCGTTGTTGTCGCCGAGATTGGCGAGAAGCCGCGCCTGCTCATCCGTGTTCAACACCACGCCCTCGTACTCGTGGTAGCTGATCCGGGTGAAGCGCATGGCCGTCTGCGTCATCGGCAGCAGCCCGCACTCCAGGGAGGAGATCGCCATGCCCGGCCAGGTATGGGTGTGGATCACGCACTCGATCTCGGGCTTGGCGTGGTGCACCGCGGAGTGGATCACGTAGCCCGCGCGGTTGATGCCGAAATCGAAGTCGCCGTAATCCGGCTTGCCCAGGATGTTCCCCTCGATATCGACCTTGATGAGGGCAGAGGCCGTCATTTCCTCGTACATCATGCCATAGGGGTTGATGAGGAAGCTCTCCTCCCCCGGCACGCGAACGGAGATGTGGTTCGCCATCATGTCGGCCATGCCGTAATGCGCGACGAGGCGGTAGCAGGCCGCGCAGTCGATCCGCGCCTGCCACTCGGCCGGCGAGACCTTGTCCTGCATGGAACTGATCCGCAGCGTCTTCCTGGATTTTTCCAGCATCACCGATCCTCCTGCACCCAGGGCGGCTTATCCGCCGCCTCCGGCATGTTCCGCCCCCGAACCGCGCCGGGCCAGCGCTTTTACGCGGCCGAGCCGAGCGCCCGGTCGGATGGCTTGTTCCCAGGCGGCGGCGTGGGCCGGCGCTCCAGCGCGTGGCGGAACAGCGCCGCCGAACGGTAAACGCCGTGCACCATCTTCGAGTAGGGAATCACCGCGAAGAGGGTGAAGATCACGCCCAGGTGAACCGCCAGCAGCACGCCCATGGCCCCAGTGTCCCGCAGGCCCAGCAGCAGCAGGCCCGTGGCCGCCGCCATCAGCAGCAGGACCAGCAGGGCGTAGTCCGAGCCCAGCAGGTTGCGCGCGGCGGGCGCGGGATCGGAGACGATCTTCGTCCAGATCAGCCCGGCCGTGCCGATCACCATGCCCACGCCGCCCCAGAAGCCGAGCTGCACGGGCAGGCTCAGGAAGGGATAGGGCGCCTCATGCCCGAGGAAGTGGT
The DNA here is from genome assembly GCF_017813365.1 of Roseomonas indoligenes. Lineage (GTDB taxonomy): Bacteria > Pseudomonadota > Alphaproteobacteria > Acetobacterales > Acetobacteraceae > Roseomonas > Roseomonas indoligenes. The sequence continues at coordinate 96,560 of NZ_JAGIZA010000002.1, read as the reverse complement.
CATAGAAGGTGGCCGAGGTGGTTGAGGCGAAGCAGAGCAGAAAGCCGTAGAACATGAAGTGGTGGAAGCGCCGCCGGACCTGGGAGAAACCCTCGTCCACGTCGTTGCAGCCGCCGCCCCCGCCGCCGAGGTTCTTCAGCGTGAGGATGTCGTGCAGCGCGACGGCCAGCGGACGCCCCGGCCGCAACTCGTCCGCCCGCCCGCCCGTGTCGCGCCAGAAGTTCCGGAAACCCATCACCAGCGCCAGCACGGCGAAGAGCGAGGTGCCGCCGGCCAGCGTCACCATCAGCCACCAGGGGATCACGCGGTAGAAGGCACCCGGCCCCTGCTGCGGGGTGTAGAGGATGCTGGGGTCCACCAGCGCCATGGTCAGGATCAGCGCCAGCGCGATCCCCGCGATCATGGCCAGCGACACGATGGTGCCATTCCGCTTGAATAGCCCGGCCAGCGGGCCCGGCCAGGCGTATTCCTCGTAGGTCTCGGCCCGCACCTGGGCCAGCACCTGCGGCACGTTGATGTTCCAGGGGTGCGGCGGCGCGTACTGGCAGGAGTAGTAGCAGCCCCGGCAGTTGTGGCAGAGATTGGCAAGGTAGCTCAGGTCGCCGGATGTGAATTCCCGGCGCAGCGTCATCGCGGGGAAGACGGCGCAGAAGCCCTCGCAGTAGCGGCAGGCGTTGCAGACCTCGAGCGCGCGACGGGCGTCGGCGGTGGCCTCAGTTTCGCGCATTCTTCGCGGCCTCCCTGCCCGCGATCCGTCCGAAGACGGAGCCGATCGCCATCCCGAAGCCGGCCAGGTAGCCCTTGCCGAGGATGGAGCCGGCCATGATCTCGCCCGAGGCGAAAAGGTTCGCGCTCGGCCTGCCATCGTCCATGCGGACGCGGGCGTTCTCGTCCACCTTCACGCCGAGATAGGTGAAGGTGATCCCCGGCCGCAGCGGATAGCCGATGAAGGGCGCCTCCGTGATCGGACGCGCCCAGTGCGTCTTCGGTGGGGTCAGCCCCTCCGTCCGGCAGCCGTCCAGGCGGGTGGAGTTGAACTCGCCGGGCACGCAGGCCGCGTTGAACTCGGCGACCGTCGCCTCGACCTTCGCGGGGTCCAGGCCCAGCTTCACGGCCAGCTCCCCGACCGTGTCCGCCTTGATGGCGGGGAACACGCTCGGCATGAACAGCTTCTCGCTCTTGGCATCAATGATGGCGTAGCCCACCTGGTCCGGCTGCTGCGCCACCAGGCGGCCCCAGATGGCGTAGCGCTTGGGCCAGACATCCTCGCCCTCGTCGTAGAAGCGCTCGCCGTCCTTGTTCACCACGATGGAGAAGGGCACGCAGTCCAGCCGCGTCGCGATGCCCCCGTCGAACTTCGGGGCGCGGCCATCGATTGCAACCGCGTGGCACTGGGTGGGATCGCCCACGGAGGCCACGCCCTGGTCCAGCAGGTTCCGCAGCACCACGCCCTTCGCGTAGGGCGTACCGCGGATGAGGAAGTTGCGCGCCGCCGGCCCCCAGCCCTTCTCCAGCCAGTCCAGGTCGGCCTGGAAACCGCCGGAGGAGGCCACCACCGTCTTGGCACGCACCGTCTCGGGGAAGCCGCGATGCGTGATCGCCACTTCCCGGACGAAGCCGTCATCCATCTTCAGGTCCACCGCCTCGGTGTCGTAGAGGATGTCGATCCCCAGGCGCTCGGCCAGCGCGAAATAGGCATTCACCAGCGCCTTGCCCCCGCCAAGGAAGAAGGCATTGGTGCGGGAGAGGCTGAGCGTGCCGGAGAGGGAGGGCTGGAACCGCACCCCGCTCGCCTCCATGAAGCGCAGCGCGTCCGTGGTCAGCCGGATCGTCATCCGCGCCAGGTGCTCGTCCGTCTGCCCGCCCGTCACGCGCAGCAGGTCGTCCCAGTACTCATCCTCGAGATAGGCCTCGGTCAGCACCGAGGTCGGCTCGGGGTGCATCGTCCGCATGTTGCGGGTGTGGCGGGAATTGCCGCCCCGGAAAGCCTTGGGCGCGCTCTCGATGAGCAGGACGGAGCACCCGGCCTGCCGCGCGGTCACGGCGGCGCAGAGGGCCGCGTTGCCGCCCCCGATCACCAGCACGTCCCATACCCGCGAGAAGTCCGGCATCGCTCGCGCCACCCTCCAGAACTGTATACGGCGGGATACGATTATCCTGCGTTCCGCACAAGGGAAGCGGTGCCGGAGCCTCCCGTGCAAGATGCCAGAACGTTCATCATCGAAGGGGAAACACAGGAGGACCGGTCCGTGCCCTACGTGGACAGCTTCGTGCTCGCCGTGCCGAAGGCGGGGATGGAGGAATACAAGGCCCTGGCCCGCCTCGGTGCCGAGGTCTGGAAGGAGCATGGCGCCCTCTCCTACGTGGAGTGCGTCGCGGACGACGTGCCCTACGGCACCCTCACCTCCTTCCCCCGCGCTGTCATGGCGACGGAGGAGGAAACGGTCGTCCTCTCCTGGATCACCTATGAAAGCCGCGCGGCCCGGGACGCCGCCATGGCGAAGGTCATGGCCGACCCCCGCCTGAAGGCGGCCATGGCGAATGCCCCCTTCGATGGGAAGCGGATGATCTTCGGCGGGTTCCAGATCCTGGTCGAGGCCTGAGCGCCGCCAGGGCAGCGGGGTTCAGCCCTCGCTGCCGGCGTGCTCCAGCCGGATGCGCGCCTTAAAGGCGTTCCGCATGTGGCGCCGCGCGGCCTCCTCGGCCCGCGCGGCATCCCGCGCCTCGATCGCGTCCACGATCGCCGCGTGCTCCTCCACGGATTCCGCCCCGCGCCGCGGCGCTGCCAGCGTGGTCCGCGCCAGCAGCGCGAGGGAGATGCGCATGGTCTCCAGGGACGTGTTCAGGAAGCGGTTCCGGGCGGAGAGGCGAATCTGCCGGTGGAAGGCGCGGTTGGTCGCCGCCAGCGCCGCCGGGTCCTCCAGAAGTCCCCGGTCCCGCTCCACCATCTCCCGCAGGATCTCCATTTCCGTCCCCGTCGCATGCGTCGCGGCAAGTCCGGCGGCGGTGCCCTCCAGCACCTCCCGCATGTGGTACAATTCCGTCATCTGCCCGTAGTCCAGGCTCGCCACCACCGCGCCGTGGTGTGGCTCGTGCAGCACCAGCCCCTGCGCCTCAAGCCGCTTCAAGGCCTCCCGCACAGGGGTGCGGCTGATGCCGAAGCGCTCCGCCAGCTCCGCTTCCCGCAGCCGCGTTCCCGCCGGGAGGGCGCCGGCCTCCATGGCCTCCAGCAGCAGCTCGTAGGCCCCGGCGCCGGAGGACCGGCCCGGTCGCATCCCCTCGCTCACGGCGCCCGCCGATCCCGGGCGATGTCCAGGAACACCTCCTCCAGATCGTCCCGGCCGTAGCGCTCCAGCAGGTCGGCCGGGGAGCCGCTGTCTACCAGCCGCCCCCTCTTCAGCATGAGGACATGGCCACAGAGCCGCTCCACCTCCGCCATGTTGTGGGAGGCCAGGAGGATGGCGCAGCCGCTCTCCTCCCGGTAGCGCTCCAGCCAGCCTCGGACGAAATCGGCGGTGTCCGGGTCCAGGCTCGCCGTCGGCTCGTCCAGCAGCAGCACGTCCGGGCGATTGATGAGGGACTTGGCCAGGGCCACCCGCGTCTTCTGCCCGGCCGAGAGGTCGCCCGCCGGCCGGTCCAGCAGCTCGCCGAGGCTCAGCTGCTCGGCCAGTTCCGCGATCCGCCCCTCCCCGTCCGGCACGTCGTAGAGATGGGCGTAGACGCGCAGGTTCTCCGCCACGCTCAGCCGGTGCGGCAGGGCGATGTAGGGGGAGGAGAAGTTGGCCCGCGCCAGCGCCGTGAAGCGGTCCCGCGCCATGTCGTGCCCCAGCACCCGCACCCGCCCGGCGCTGGGGATCAGCAGCCCCAGCATCATGGCGATGGTCGTGCTCTTCCCCGCCCCGTTGCCGCCGAGCAGCCCGAAGGTGGCCCCGCGCGGCAGGGTGAAGCTGAGGGAATCCACCGCCACCACCAAGCCGTAGCGCTTGGTCAGGCCCTCGGCCGCGATGGCGGGGGCGTCGGGATCCGGGGCGGCGCGCATGACAGGGGAATATAGGTCGCCGCGCCGCGCCGCCAGGGAAGGGTCAGCGACGCAGATGCCGGTCCGTGGCACGCCCCTGGAACAGGGTGATCCCGTTCTCCCATCCCCAGGCGATGGCGGCGCTGCGGTCCGCCCCCGTTAGCACCACCGCAACCCCGGCACCGGCCAGCGTGGCTACCGGCCCGGGATCGGCCGGCAGCGCCTCGGACCAGGCGAGCCGCACCATGCCCGCCCCGATCCGCGCCGGCGGCAGGAGGGCGAGCGCCGGGCCGCCCGGCGCCTCCAACGCCAGGGCGTATCCACGGCTGGCCGCCAGGTCCCGCCCCAGGGCGAAGCCCGCCGGGTCCGCCAGCACCTCCGCCGCGGGCACCCCCAGTGTCAGCATCGGCCGCACCGCCCCTGGCAGCCGCCCATCCAGCGCGAGAAAGGCCTCAGAGGTTAGGGAGGCGACGGAGAGCGACAGGTGCAGCGGCCAGGGCGAGGCCAGCCATTCCGGCCACGCGACGCCCGCCAGCATCCGCAGCTCCAGGGCGAGCCGCAGCCGCGCCGCCAGCGCCGGCACCGCCTCCAGCCCGCGCCCCGGCAGAAGCCGGTCCCGCAGCGCCCCGGGCATGGGAGCGATGGATTCCGCCTCCACGGCGGACTCTCCCTCCGGCGTCAGGCGCAGGACGGGCTGGCGGCGCAGATAGGGGGCGGGATCGGCCCGCGTCAGGGCGGGCAGCACGGCGGCCAGGGCCTCCGCCTCCAGCGGAGGCAGCGCGGGGCCGGCGGGCGGGGTCGGTGGGGCGAGGCCGAGGCTCTCCTCCAGCCCCGCCAGCAACGCGCCCGCCTCCTCCGGCAGGCGCAGGCCGCGCACCACCTCCGCGATCGCGGCCTCCTCCACCGCGCCGTCCAGTACGCGCAGCACGGCGGGACGCAGCGTATCCGGCGGGGCTGTGGCCACGGCCATGTCGCCGTCCGGCAGGTGGAAGACCCTCGCGCGGCGGGCGTGCTGTGGCAGGGCCAGCGCCTCCCGCAGCAGGCGGCGGTGATGGGGCCGGTCCAGCCCCCTCGGCAGGCGGGAGAGCCGGAGCCAGAGGATGTCCCGCACGGAGCCGGAGGCAAGGCAGAGCCGCACCAGCGCCGCCAGATCCGCCACGGTCCCGTCCGGCCCGGTCAGCGCCGGTGGATCGACCAGCCCGGCCGCGTCGCGCGCCGCCTCAGGCCGGATGGCGCGCAGCGCCGGCCTTCCAGGGCCGGGATCCGGCGCGGCCCTCATCCGCGGGCCCGCCGCAGCGCGGCCAGCAATCCGTCCACCTTGGGCCCAGCAAAGCGCCCGATGCCGCGCGCCAGACCCCATTCCAGCCCGGCGGTGTCCGTCACCCCCTCCAACACCACGCGGCCGGGTCCGATCGCCCCCCAGAAGCCTGCCGGCAGAAGGGTCAGCGCCGGATCCCAGGCCAGGTGCAGCGCCGCGCCGGGCAGCGCGGCCGGGTCGAGCAGCGCCAGCACCGCCTGCGACGGCCCGTCCACGCCGAAGCGGCAGCCCGGCGGGCTGGCAAGCGCGGGGGGCGGCAGGACGGGCAGGCGCCAGGAGAGGGACTCGGCCGGCAGCGCCTCCGGCGGCAGGTCGAGGTGGAGAAGGCCCTCCGCCGGTTCCGGCAGGACCAGGGCGCGGCGGGCGACCAGGCCCCATCCATGCGCCTGCCACGGCGCCCCCGCCCATCGCGGCCCGAGCGCGGCCGCGATGGCGGGGGCGGAGGGCCGCACCCGCATCCCGGCCGGGCGCGGCGCCCCGCCGCGGCCGAAGCCCAGGATATCCCGCCGCTCAATCAGGGTTTCCAACGGCAGGGCGGAAAGGATCGCCTCCGGCCCTGTCCCGGCCGGGACCGGCGCGGCCGGGACCGGGGCCGCCAGCGCCTCCGTCACCAGCACCGCATCCCGCCCGTTCAGCACGGCCGAGAGCGCGCGCCGCGCCATCTCCAGCGCCGGCGGCGCGGCCACCAGCCGCCAGGTGCCGTCCTCGGCCGAGGAGACGCGGCCGCCGCGGTTGCGCGCCGCGTCCTCCAGCAGGGCGCGGGCGACCCGGTGCGCCTCCGGCGCCAGGCCGGGGCCGGGACGGAACAGCAAGGCCCCCGGCGCGGGGCCGGGAAGCGGAAGGGAGAACCCATCTTGGGCCGGATGCGTGACGGCGATCATCGCGCTCCCCGAATCTGCATCCCTAATGTCACGGCAGGGGGTTAACCCTCCGTCACCAGCGGAAACGCCCGGTTGCCACCCGCACCATTCAGGGGCTACGCGGGGAAGGATGACCGGCCCCGTGCCCGAAACACCCGCTCCCCCTATGGGCCCTGCCGACCTGGCGGAGGCCGTCCGGGCCCTCCGGCGCGCCTCCGTGCTCGTGGTGGGCGACGCCATGCTGGACCGCACGGTCTACGGCCGCGTCTCCCGGATCTCGCCCGAGGCACCCGTGCCCGTGCTGGCGGTGGACCGGGAGGTGGCCATGCCCGGCGGCGCGGGAAACGTGGTGCGGAACCTCACCGCGCTCGGCACCTCCGTCGCCTTCCTCTCGGTCGTGGGGGACGATCAGGCCGGCTCCGACCTCACCGGCCTCATCGGCGGGCAGCCGGGGGTGGAGCCCTGGCTGCTGGTGCAGGGCGGCCGCGCCACCACCACCAAGACCCGCTTCATCGCCTCCGGCCAGCAGCTGCTGCGGGCGGACCACGAGGTGGCGCAGCCCATCCATCCGCGCCTGGCGGACCGGATGATCCGCATCGCGCAGGATACGGTGGCCGCCACGAAGGTCATGGTCCTCTCGGACTATCGAAAGGGCGTGCTGGCGGGGGATGTCTCGCCCCGCCTGATCGCCGCCGCCCATGCCGCCGGCCGGCGCGTGGTGGTGGATCCCAAGGGCGAGGACTTCGCCATGTATGCCGGCGCCGACCTGATCGTGCCGAACCGGGCGGAGCTGCACCGGGCGACCGGCATGGACGTGGACGGGGAGGCCGCGGTGGTCGCCGCCGCCCGCGTCCTGCGGGACCGCCACGGCTTCGGCGCCGTGCTCGTCACGCGCGGGCAGCACGGCATGGCGCTGCTGGACGGCGACGGGCTGCACCATTTCCCGGCCGAGGCGGCGGAGGTGGCGGACATCTCCGGCGCCGGGGACACGGTGGTGGCGGTGGTGGCGGCAGCCCTGGCCGCCGGACTTCCCATGCCGGTCGCGGCGCGGCTCTCGAACGTCGCGGCGGGGCTTGTGGTCGGCAAGCTCGGCACGGCGGTGGCCCAGGACACGGAACTGCTCGAGGCGCTTGGCGGACGGCACGGCGCGCTGCGCAAGATCGTCTCCCGCGGGCACGCGGCCGAGCAGGCGGAGCGCTGGCGCCGCCGCGGCTGGCGCGTGGGCTTCACCGACGGGCATTTCGACCTGCTGCATCCCGGCCACCTCCATCTGCTGGAGCAGGCGCGGCGCTGGTGCGACCGGCTGGTGGTGGGCGTCCATGTGGACGACGCGGTTCGCCGGATGAAGGGCCCCACCCGCCCGGTGCAGGCGGAGGCGACGCGGGCGGCCGTCCTCGCCTCCCTTCCCTCCGTGGATCTCGTGACCTTCTTCGAGGAGGACACGCCGCTCGCCCTCATCGAGGCCCTGCGCCCGGACGTGCTGGTCAAGGGCGCGGACAACCGGGTGGACCAGATCCCCGGGGGGCTGCTGCTGCAGGAATGGGGCGGCGTCGTGCGCCTGGCAGACCTGCTGCCGGATGCGGACGCCACGGTGGCGCGGCTGGGTCTCGGCCTGAAAGGCTGACAGAGGCGGCGGCCCGGGGCCGTCCCCCTCTGAAGGAGGGCCACGGCGGCCCGAAGACCGCCGTGGCAAGGGGCTTAGCGGCGGCCCATCATCTGCCCGATCAGGATCAGGTGCTCCTTGATCTGGCCGTTCGCCAGCAGGGCCGTGATCTTGTCCGGCGCCGGGGCCGTGCTGTTCATCAGGGCCGTGGTCAGGCTCAGCAGCTCCTGATGGCCCTGCTCCTGCACCTGCAGGAACATGCGGTCGAACTCGGCGCCGCTGGCCGCCTGCAGCTTCTGCAGCGCCTGCGCCTTCTCGCCGGCCGGGGCATGGTCGGGAAAGTTGTGGCCGGCCAGCTTCATGGCCTGGGCCACGCCCTCCTGCTCCGTCACCTCGAAGTTGGCGAAGCGCTTCACGTCGGGGTTCGTGGCCTTCTCCACGCCGATCCGGGCCGTCATGAGGGAGAAGGAGCCGGCCTCATGCGTCTGCAGGGCCAGCTGGTCGGGCGACATCCCGGCCATGCGGGACGGCGCGGTGCCGGCCTGCGGGTTGGCACTGCCCATGGGGGCCTGCGCGCGGGCCATGGCGGGGATGAGTGCGGCGCCCGCGAGGGCGAGGGGAATATGGCGGCGGAACATGGCTGGTCTTTCTCCCGTTGGCGCCCCTTGGGGCACGCCGGGGAAGAACGGCGGAAGCGGGGGAGGGTTCCGCCCGACGAAATGTTACACCCATCCTACTCGCAGAGCAGCGCGGCCCGCATCTCCTGTGCCCCCACCGGATCGCAGGCGGCGGCCAGGCGCCCCGCCGCCAGCACGGCGTAGCGGTGCATCAGGGATTTCCGCCTTGCCCCGGCCAGGGCCTTGTGGGCCGTGTCCCGCACCATCACCGCATCGAAGCCATCGGAGACGATGAGCCCCACCTCCTCCGGGATCAGATCCTGCGGGAAATCGATGTCGACGGCGAAGTAGAGCCGGTCGCACCAGTCCCGGTACTCGTGCCACTTGTTGTCGGAGAGGAAGTCGCGCGGGCCGGACTTCACCTCGATCGCGTAGAGGCAGCCCTCGGGGGTCAAGGCCATGATGTCCAGGCGCCGGCCGCAGGGGATGGGCATCTCGGCCAGGGGCGCCCAGCGGTTGCGGGCGCAGAAGCGCATGGCGGCGCGGCAGGTGGTGGCCGTGCGCTCGGGGATGGTCAGGTCCAAAGGCATCGGCCGGATTCACGCCGAGTCGGGAAGCAGGTCAAGCTTCCAGTTGGCCCGCCCGGGGGTGTAGAGGAGCGCCGTGTCCGACCCCATCCCCTTCTGGAAGCGCAAGTCCCTCTCCGCCATGACGCGCGCGGAGTGGGAAAGCCTGTGCGACGGCTGCGGCCGCTGCTGCCTGCACAAGATCCGCAACGACGAGACGGAGGAGATCCACTTCACCAACGTCGCCTGCCGGATGCTCGACACGCAGGGCTGCGGCTGCCGCGACTACGTGAACCGGCGGGACCACGTGCCGGACTGCGTGCAGCTGAAGGCGAAGATGCTGCCTGCGCTGGACTGGCTGCCGCCCACCTGCGCCTACCACCTCCTCGCCCGCGGCGAGGACCTGCCGGAGTGGCACCCGCTGGTCTCGGGCGATCCGGACAGCGTCCACCGCGCCGGCATTTCCGTGCGCGGCCGCGTGATCCCGGAGCGGGAGGCGGGCGCGCTGGAGGACCATGTGGTGGAATGGCCGGGTCGCTGGCCCGCGGCGTCCCGCAAGGGACGCGTGCCGCGCGCGGCGGCCGCGGCACGGAAACGGGAGAGGAAGACGGGATGACGGGCGCTCTCTACGCCGGCGTGAACGCGGCGCTGATCACGGCGGTGAAGGCGGACCTCTCGCCGGACCACGCCCGCACGGTCCGGCTCGCGAAGTGGCTGCTCTCGCATGGCTGCAACGGGCTCGGCGTGCTCGGCACCACGGGGGAAGCGGCCTCCTTCGGCCTTTCCGAACGGCGCGGCGTGCTGGAGGCGCTGGTGGGCGCCGGCGTCCCCGCGGCGCGGCTGATGCCCGGCACCGGCCTGCCGAACATCAGGGACACGGTGGAGCTCTCCCGCCACGCGCGGGAGGTGGGCTGCCCCGGCGTGCTCGTGCTGCCGCCCTACTACTACAAGGCCCCGACCGATGACGGCCTCTTCGCCTACTATGCCGAGGTGATCGAGCGGACCGGCCCCGGCCTGGCCTTCTATCTCTACCACTTCCCCGCCCAGTCGGCCGTGCCGCTCTCCGTGGATCTGGTGGGGCGGCTGATCGAGGCCTTCCCCGGAACCATGCGCGGCATCAAGGACAGCACGGGGGATGCGGCGCAGGCCGAGGCCTATCTCCGCGCCTTCGCCGCGGGCGGCTTCGAGGTCTATCCGGGCGGGGACAGCCTGTTCCAGCGGATGCTGGGCCTCGGGGCGGCCGGCTGCATCACGGCGGCCACGAACCTGAGCTGCGGCTTCGCGCAGACCGTCTATTCCCGGCGCACGGGGCCGGAGGCGGACGCGGCCCAGGCCATGATGAACGCCTGCCGCGCCGCGGCCGCCACCGTGCCGCTGATCCCCGGCCTGCGGGAGATCATCGCCCGCAGCACGGGCGACGAGGGCTGGCGCCACATCCGCCCGCCGCACACGCCGCTGACGGCGGAGGAAGGCGACCGCGCCTGGGCCGCCTGGACGGCCACCGGCGCCCTGCCCCTGCCGGGGCTGGCCGAGATCGGCATGGCGCTCGCGGCCTGAGGCTTGCAAGCTGACATCCATGTCCGAACCGCTCCGCTGCCGCATCCCCGCCACCGCCACCGTCCAGGCCGATGACGCCATCGCCCGCGTCACCCGCTGGGACTTCCCGCCGGGGGCGGAGACGGGCTGGCACCGCCATGGCTGGGCCTATCTCGTCGTGCCCGTGACGGACGGGACCATGACGCTGGAGGAGCCGGGCGGCGCGACCCGCCAGGCCAGCATCACCGCCGGCGTCTCCTACACCCGCCCGCCGGGGGTGGAGCACAACGTGATCAATGAGGGCACCGTGCCGTTCTCCTTCGTGGAGATCGAGTTCAAGGCCCATCCGGGCTGAGGCGTCAGCCCTTTGCGGCGGGGATGATGCTGATCTCCCCGCCGGTTTCCAGCACGGCGAAGCGCACCTCCCGCAGTTCCACCAGGCCGTTCCGCCGCGCCGCCTCCATCACCTCGTCCATGCCGACCCGGGCGGCCCGCATCTGCGCCTCGTCCGGCACGCCGTTCCGCACCAGCACCGTGGGCACGCCCTCCACCGCGCGCACCAGCCGCGGCCAGCGGGACTTCGCCCCGGCATAGCCGACAATCAGCAGCAGCAGCGTCACCACCACGACGAAGCCGCTGGTCATGCTGAAATCCTCGCCAAGCAGGCTCTGCTGGATCATGTCGCCCATGATGAGCAGCACGACGAAGTCCACAGGGCTCATCTCGCCGAGGGTGCGGCGGCCGGAGAGGCGGATCAGGACCACCAGCCCCAGCCAGGCCAGGGCGGTGCGGAGGATTGTCTCCGTCACGGCCAGACCGCGGCGCTGACGGGCAGGGGCGCGCGGCCCGGGCGGTAGATGGCGCCTTCCATGCCGAAGCCGCTCGTCCGCGGCGCGGCCCAGAGGCGCAGCACCGCCGGGCGCACCGCCGGGTCCGCCAGGAAATGGCCGCACAGGTCCTCGCCCCGCGCCTCCTCGCGGTCGGGGGCCGGCTCGAAGCGCGAGATCCGCCACTCCTTCAGGAAGGGGCGATCGAAGCACAGCACAACCTCCCCCCCCTCCCCCGGATCGTCGAGCACAAGGGTGAAGAGGTTCACGGCGTCGGCGCGCTGGAAACGGTCGTAGCGCAGGTGGAGGGAGGCGTCGGGGGCGCTCGCCTCCGCCTCCGCGATCGTCCCGTCCCCGAAGAGCCCGGCGGCGCCGAGGAGCAGCGCGGCGGCCATGGCCGCCCAGGCAATGCGGGAGGCGAGCCAGATCCGCCTCTGGACAGCGGCCTCGGCGTCGATCTCCTGGATCGGGGGCGGGATGTCCATGGTTCGGGGAACGTGGCCCGGCCCGCCCCGTTGCGGCGCGGCGCTACCGCCCGAGCCGGTGCGCCGCACGCTGGGTCGGGCGTTCCACCAGCCGGTGCAGCAGCCAGGCCGCCAGGAAAGCCAGGGCCGTGGCGGCGAGGATGGCGGCGCCCGGCCCCCACCCCGCCTCCAGCAGCAGCCGCATCACGGCGAAGCCCGCCACCCCGTGCACGACGTAGAGCGGGTAGCTGATCCGGGCGAGCGCATCGAGCGGCCCCGGCACCCGCCGGATGCGGTGCCGCGCGGCAAAGAGGGCCGCGAAGAGGCCCAGCGCCGCCGCGTAGGAGAGCAGGCCCGGCACCAGCGCATCCCGCATCCCGCCCACGGCCCATTGCGCGGCAAAAAGCGCCAGCAGGACCGCCCCGGCGGCCAGGAGGGCCCGCCGCGCCTCCGTGCCGCGGTGCCAGGCGTGGAAGACGGTGCCGACGAGCATGAAGGTGATCATCTGCGCGCTGATGGCCAGTTCCGTCAGCGCCACCAGCCCGCCTTCTGACAGGGGCAGCGCGGAGACCGCCCCGATCGTGCCGGGCATGACGAGCCCGGCCGTGACCAGCGGCGCCACCCGTCCCGCCCGCAGCGCCGGGGCGAGGAGAAGGCAGAGGAGGTAGAACCGCACCTCCACCTCCAGCGTCCAGACGATGCCGTCGATGGAAGGAAGCCCCAGCAGGTCCCGGATGAAGAGGAGCTGGGTGGCCCATTGCGCCACGCCGAAGGGCACGGGCTGGCCGAAATGCCGGGCACAGGCCAGGACCGCCAGCATGGTGACGGAGAGCCCCGCCGCGTAGGTCGGCAGGATCCGTAGCACCCTTCCCAGGGCGAAGGTGCCCCGCCCCCGGTCCAGCAGGGAGAAGGGAATGACGAAGCCGCTGATGAGGAAGAACAAGGCCACCCCGAAATGCCCGGCAAAACCCTCCGGCAGCCAGCGGTGGACCTCCAGCACGGCCGGGGCCGGGCCCGTCCAGTTCGGCAGGCCCAGGAAGTTGGCGGCCGTGCCGCGACGGTCCCAGAAGAACTGGGTGTAGTGGCTCAGCAGCACGGAAAGCGCGGCCAGGCCGCGCAGGCCCTGGGCGAAGGCGATCCTTCCTGAATCCACCGGCACTGGGCTGTTCTCGTGTCCTTTGTGCACCGCATCCACCACGGGATCATCCCCGCCCCTGTCAAGCCGTTGAACCGGACCCCGCCGCGGGTCCATTCTCCCGTCCATGGAACAGAACGAGACCGAGAGCGTTCCCCTCCGCGCCCACCCGCTGGCTCTCCCGACACCGACGCCGGTGCGCTGGAACCGCTCCGCCCGGGCGCGCCGGGTCTCGCTGCGGATCGATCCGCGGGCCGGAGAGGTGGTGGTGACCCTGCCGCCGCGCTCAGGCCGGAAGGCGGGCATGGCGCTGCTGAACACCCATGCGACCTGGGTGAAGGAACGCCTCAGCAGCCTCTCCCCCGCTATCCCCTTCCGGGAGGGGGAGCGTATCCCCCTGGGCGGCATTCCCCATGCCATCCGCCACGACCCTACGGCGCGCGGCCCGGCCATCCTGTGGAATGGGGAAATCGTGGTGGCGGGGGACGCCGCCTTCCTCACGCGCCGCGTGGGCGACTTCATGAAGGCGGAGGCGAAGCGCCGGATCGCCGTGCTGGCGGCGGGGCATGCGGTCACGCTCGGCGTGAAGGTCCGCCGCATCACGCTGAAGGACACGCGTTCCCGCTGGGGAAGCTGCGCCCCGGACGGCACCCTTGCCTTCTCCTGGCGGCTGGTGATGGCCCCGGATTGGGTGCTGGACTACGTGGTGGCGCATGAGGTGGCCCATCTGCGGGAACTGAACCATTCCGACCGCTTCTGGGCCCATGTGTCCCGCCTGACCCCGCACCGGGAGGCCGCGCAGGACTGGCTGCGGCGGCATGGGCCGACCCTGCTGCGCGTGGGATAGCACGCCGCACCGCCACCCCGCGCCTGGGCCGCTCATAACGGCAACTTAACTGACGTATTGCGGGCGATGCATGCAACCTGCTGGCACCCATCGCCATGCAGAGGCCCGTTTTCATGAAATCAAGCCGGATGACCACTTACATCCTGATCGCTATGCTGCTGGGGATCGGGGCCGGCGCGCTGATCCACAACACGGTCGCGGACCCCGCCACTCAGAAGCAGATCGCCGGCTACGTCTCCATCGGCAGCACGATCTTCCTGCGGCTGATCAAGATGATCATCGCCCCGCTCGTCTTCTCCACCCTTGTCGCGGGCATCGGGCACATGGCGGATGCGGGAACGGTCGGCCGCGTGGGCGGCAAGGCGATGCTGTGGTTCGTCTGCGCCTCCCTCGTCTCCCTCACCCTCGGCCTTGTGCTGGTGAACCTGTTCGAGCCGGGGGTGGGTATCCACAAGGTCGCCACCGGCGCCAGCTCTGGCATCAACGCCAACGCCATGTCGGTGGCGGGCTTCGTCACCCACGTCTTCCCGGATTCCGCCATCCGCCCGATGGTGGAGAACGAGATCCTCCAGATCGTTGTCTTCTCCCTCTTCTTCGGCGTCGCCTGCGCCTCCATGGGGGAACGGGCGCGCGCGGTGGTGGAGAGCATCGAGAGCCTGTCCCACATCATCCTGCGCGTCACGGGCTACGTGATGAAGCTGGCCCCGCTCGCCGTGCTCTGCGCAATGACATCCACGATCGCCACCAACGGGCTGAGCATCCTGGTGAACTACGCGAAGTTCATGGGCGAATTCTACTTCGGCCTCGTCTGCCTCTGGCTCGTGCTGGTGCTGGCGGGCTTCCTTATCCTCGGGCCGAGCATCACGCGGCTGGTCGGTCTGGTGCGGGAGCCCTTCCTGATTGCTTTCTCCACCGCGAGCTCGGAGGCCGCCTACCCGAAGATGCTGGAGCAGCTGGCGAAGTTCCCGATCGCCCGCCGGATCTCCTCCTTCGTGCTGCCGCTGGGCTACTCCTTCAACCTCGACGGCACGATGATGTACTGCACCTTCGCCTCCGTCTTCATCGCCCAGGCCTACGACATCCCGCTGGGCTTCGGCACGCAGGTGGCGATGCTGCTGACGCTGATGCTCACCAGCAAGGGCGTGGCGGGCGTGCCGCGCGCCTCCCTCGTCGTCATCGCCGCCACGCTGTCGCAGTTCAGCCTGCCGGAGGAAGGGCTGCTGCTGATCCTCGGCATCGACACCTTCCTCGACATGGGCCGCTCCGCCACCAACGTCATCGGCAATTCCCTCGCCACCGCCGTGGTGGCGAAGTGGGAAGGGCAGCTGGTAGCCGACGAGGAAACGCGGGAGATGATCGAGGAGGTGGAGCTGGAGCCGGTCTGAGCCGCCGGCCCGCATCGCCGGCAAGACCCGCCGGGCCGCCATCCCGGCCCGGCAGGCTTGATGCTAGGTTGGTCCCTCGCGCCAGCCCGGGGGATGCATGTCACCGACCGCCCAGTTCGAGTTCATCCTGCTCCTCCTCGTCGCGGTGGTGTGCCTGGAGGCACTTGCGCGATGGCTGCGCCTGCCGCCCGCCACGGCGCTCATCCTCGGCGGCGGCGTCCTCACCTTCATCCCCGGCATGCCCGCGCTGAGCCTGGACCCGGAGCTGGTCCTGCTGCTCTTCCTCCCGCCCCTCCTCATGGCCAGTGCCTACTTCACCCCCTGGCGGGAGTTCCGGGCTCAGCTGGACGGCATCCTGGCGCTGGCGGTCGGCGCGGTGCTCTTCACCACCCTCGCGGTCGGGGTCGTCGTGCGCTGGGCGGTGCCGGAGCTGCCCTGGGCCGCCTGCTTCGCCCTCGGCGCGGTCGTCTCCCCGCCCGATGCGGTGGCGGCGAAAGCGGTGCTGCAACGGGTCCGCCTGCCCCGCCGCACGATGATGCTGCTGGAGGGAGAGAGCCTGCTGAACGACGCGGCGGGGATCGTGCTGTTCCGCTTCGCGGTGGCGGCGGCGCTGACCGGGACCTTCAGCCTGTGGGACGCGACCGTCAGCTTCGCCGTCCTCTCCGTCGGCGGGATCGTCGCCGGGCTGGCGGTCGGGGCGGCGGGCGTGCGGCTGCTGGGGCTGTTCCGGTCCATGGAGCTGGGGATCATCACCACCCTGCTCATGCCCTGGGCCGCCTATATCCTGGCGGAGGAGCTTCACGCCTCCGGCGTGATCGCCGCCGTCGTCGCGGGAATGGTGCTGGGCTGGTACCAGCACGAGATCTTCACGGCCGCCGGGCGCCGCACCGGCACCGCGGTGTGGGAAATCATGACCCACCTGCTGGAAGCCCTGGTCTTCGTCCTCATCGGCCTGTCGCTGCGCGGCGTGCTGCTGCGGCTGGGCGGCGCGGAGGACGCGGTGCAGAACCTGGGAGGGCCGGTGCTGGCGGTCATCGTCGCCGTGATCCTCTCGCGCTTCGCCTTCGTCTTCGGCTCCGGCCTCCTCGTGCGCGGACTGGACCGGCTGCGCGGGCACGAGGCGCCGAGGCTGGATGCCCGCGCCTCAGCCGTGATCGGCTGGGCGGGGATGCGCGGTGTGGTGACGCTGGCCGTGGCCCTCTCCGTGCCGGAGGAGATGGCCGGGCGCGACCTGATCCTCGTCAGCGCCTTCGCCGTCATCCTCGTCACCGTTCTGGTCCAGGGCACCACGCTGGGGTGGGTGATCCGGCTGCTCGGCCTGGGAATGCAGGAGGAGGAGGGCGGCACGCAGCTCACGCATCACCAGGCCGAGGCGCTGGTGGCCGAGACCCAGCTCGCCACGGTGGAGGCGCTCGCCCGCGCCCCGGACGGGACGATCCGCCATCCCCGCCTGCTGGAGCAGTACGGCTACCGCGCCCGCGCCGCCGCCCGTTTCAGCGAGGCCTCGGAGGAGCTGCAGGGCGCCCGGGACGATCATTTCAACGTGGTGCTGGCGGCCGTGGCCGCCGGCCGGGCGGAGGTCCTGCGCCTCCACCGGGCCGGGTGCCTGCAGGACGAGGTGCTGCACGCGCTGGAGCACGACCTCGACCTGCAGGAGCTGATGGCCGGGCGCCTGCGCGGGGGCTGATACCTATTCCGGCTTCGCGCCCGTCGCCTTCACGATGGGGGCCCACTTCGCCGTCTCCTCGCGGATGAAGCGGGCCAGGTCCTCGGGCGAGCTGGGCAGGGGCTCCACCCCCTGCCCTTCCAGCGAGGCGGAGACCTGCGGGTCGGCCAGGGCCTCCCGCATCACGGCGTTCATCTTCGCCACGATCTCCGGCGGCAGGCCCTTCGGCCCGACCAGCGCGTACCAGTTCTGCACCTCGTAGCCCGGCAGGGTCTCCGCCACCGCCGGCGTGTCCGGCATCGAACGGATCCGGCGGGCGGTGGGAACGGCCAGCAGCCGCAGCCGGCCGGACTGCACCTGGGGCAGCGCCGTGGGCGCGGTGGAGAAGGCGTAGTCCACCTTGCCGCCGATCAGGTCCGTCATCATCGGCCCGCCGCCGCGATAGGGCACGTGGACCGTCTTGTTCCCCGTCATCTGGTCCATCAGCGCGCCCGCCAGGTGCCCCGCGCCGCCGACGCCGGAGGAACCGTAGGTGATGGTGTCCGGCCGCGCCTTCGCCGCCGCGATCAGGTCCGCCACGCTCCGCCAGGGCCGGTCCGCGGGCACGACGAGGACGTTCAGCACGTTCCCCGCCATGGCGACGGGGACGAGATCGGTCTGCGGGTCGAAGTTGAGGTTGCTGTAGAGGCTGGGATTGATCGCCAGCGCGCCGATCGTGCCCATCAGGAAGGTGCTGCCATCCGGCTGAGCGTGCACGACGAGGTCGGTGGCGAGGTTGCCGCCCGCGCCGGGGCGGTTGTCGATCACCACGGGCTGGCCGAGCAGCGCGGTGAGCTTGGGCTGCATCACCCGCGTGCTGATGTCGGTGGCGCCGCCGGCGGCGAAGCCCACGACGATTCGGATGGGCTTGCTCGGCCAGGACTCCTGGGCGGCGGCGCGGATCGCCGGAAGGGACAGGGCGCAGCCCGCCATCCCGGCGCCCAGCAGGACGCGACGGTGGATCATCTCGGACTCCTCTCCTGCGGCGCCCCGGGGCCCGTCTGTCGCGGGTCTCTCCGGGGGCCGGATCGTCGGGCTTAGCGGCCTTTGAACTGCGGCGGCCGCTTCTCCATGAAGGCGCGGCGGCCCTCGATGTAGTCCTCGCTGGCGAAGCACCCGGCCACCAGACGGTCGCACAGCGCCTCGTCGGGCTCGGCCTTCAGCGCCTCGCCGACGATGGCCTTCACGGAGCCGACGGTCAGCGGCGCATTACCGGCGATGGTGCCCGCGTAGTCGGTGATCGTGGCTTCCAGCGCGTCATCGGCCACCACGCGGTTCACCAGCCCCATGATCCGGGCGTCCTCCGCGGAAAACCGCTTGGCGGTGAAGAAGAGCTCCTTCGCGAAGGAGGGGCCGACGAGGTGCACCAGCCGCCGGATGCCCTTCAGCGGATAGCCCAGGCCGAGCTTGGCGGCCGGGATGCCGAAGGAGGACTTCTCCGTGCAGATCCGCAGGTCGCAGCAGACCGCCAGCGCGGAGCCGCCGCCAATGCAGTGGCCGCGGATCGCGGCGATGGTCGGCTTCGGAAAGTCCGAGAGGGCGTCGTAGACCTTCGCCGTCTGCGCCTGGTAGGCGTCCACCGCCTCCTTGCTGCTGCGCTCGCTCTCGAACTTCGAGATGTCGGCGCCGGAGACGAAGGCCTTGCCGCCCGCGCCCGTGACGACCACGACGCGGACCTCTGGATCGGCCTGGAAGTCGGCCAGGATCTTTTCCGCCGCCTCCCACATCTCCATGGAGACGGCGTTGTGGCGCTCGGGGTTGTTGAAGATCATCCAGCCGACGCCGCCCTCCTTGCGGGAGAGCATCTTGTCGGTGCCGAGGGCAGGGTTCGCCGGGGGAAGCGCGTCGGGCATGTCTGGTCCTAGATCGCTCGTTCTCAGATCACTTGGCGGGACTTGAGGCCCGCGATCTCGTCTTCGGGGACACCCATCTCCGCCATAATTTCCGCCGAGTGCTGGCCGATGGCGGGCGGGTGGCTGGTGATGCGGCTGGGCGTGCGGGAAAGGGTGAATGGCTGGCCGACATAGGTCTGGCTCTTCGTCCCGTCATCCAGGGTCGTCGCGATGCCCAGGTGCTTCACCTGCACGTCACCGAACATCTGGTCGATGGAGTAGATCGGGCCCGCCGGCACGCCGGCCTCGTTCAGCGCCGTCACCCACTCCTCGCTCGTGCGCTCGGCGATCTTGGCGTCGATCAGCGCGTTCAGCGCATCACGGTTCTCCGAGCGGGAGGCGGAGTCCTTGAAGCGCGGGTCCTCCAGCCATTCCGGTGCGCCAGCAGCGATGGCGAAGCGCTTCCAGATCGCGTTGCCGGTGGCGGCGATGTTGATGTGCCCGTCCTTCGTCTTGAAGACGCCGGTGGGGATGGAGGTCGGGTGGTTGTTGCCGGCCTGCTTCGGCACCTCGCCGGCCTGGAGCCAGCGCGCGGCCTGGAAGTCCAGCATGAAGGCCTGGGCCTGCAGCAGGGAGGTCTGCACCCACTGGCCCTTGCCCGAGACCTCGCGCTCCAGCAGGGCCACCATGATGCCCTGGGCGGCAAACAGCCCGGCGCAAAGATCGGCGATGGGGATGCCCACACGCACCGGGCCCTGGCCGGGCAGGCCGGTGATGGACATCAGCCCGCCCATGCCCTGGGCGATCTGGTCGAAGCCCGGTCGGCCGGCATAGGGGCCGTCCTGCCCGAAGCCGGAGATGGAGGCGTAGACGAGGCGCGGGTTCACCGCTGCCAGGTCCTCGTAGCCGATGCCCAGCCGGTCCTTCACATCCGGGCGGAAGTTCTCCACCACCACATCGGCCTCGGCGGCGAGCTTCTTCAGGATCGCCACGCCCTCGGGCGACTTCAGGTTCAGCGTCAGCCCGCGCTTGTTGCGGTGCAGGTTCTGGAAGTCCGGGCCGCCGCGCGGGCCGCCCATCGGGTCGCCCTGGTCCAGCCCCTCCGGCATCTCGATCTTAATCACCTTCGCGCCCCAGTCCGCCAGCTGGCGGACGCAGGTGGGGCCGGAGCGGACGCGGGTGAGGTCCAGCACGGTGAAGCGGGAGAGGGCGCCGGCAGAGGTCCCTGTCTCGGCAGGGTTCGTGGCATCGAGCATGGCAAGTCCTCCTGCGGCGCAGGCTGATCCGGGCGGGCCGCCCTGTCAACAGGCTGTTGACAGGCCACGCGCGGCCGTGATGCCCTCCGCCCATGGATCTGCCACCCCCGCCGGCCCCGCCTTCCGCCCTGTTGGCCGAGCGTGCCCGCGCCGGGCTGGAGGAACTCATCCTCTCCGGCGAGCTGGCGCCGGGAGCCCGGCTGAACGAGGTGGCGCTGGCCGCGCGCCTCGGCCTCTCCCGCGGGCCGCTGCGGGAGGCGCTGCGCGGGTTAGAGCGGGAGGGGCTTGTGGCGGCCGGGCCCGCCGGCCAGGGCATGAGCGTTCGGCGGCTGGAACCCGAGGAAGTGGCCGAGCTCTACGACATGCGCGCCCTGCTCCAGGGCTTCGTGCTCGGCCGCATCGCGGAACGGGCGGCGGCGGGCACGCTGCCGCCCGGCACGATGGAAGGGCTCCGGGCGCAGGTCGCGGCGATGGAGGCCGATGCCGGCGCGGGTGAAGCCGCCGGCTACTACGCCGGCAACCTCGCCTTCCACGAGGCGCTGCTGGAGGCGGCCGGGCACCGCCGCGCGGCGGGCCTCTACGGTTCCCTGTTGAAGGAGAGCCACCTCGCCCGCCAGCGCTCGCTCGCCCGGCCGGCGGCCATGCGGGAGAGCAACGCGGAGCACGCGGCGATGCTGGACGCGGCGGCGGCCGGCGACGCCCCCCGTGCCCGCGCCCTGGGGGAGGCCCATGTGGCCGGGGGCGGCAAGCGGCGCTGGCTGGAGACGCTGGGCGGGATCTAGGTCACCTGGACGACTGCCCTGGGGCAGATCGCCGCCCGGCCGCCTAGTTCACCAGCACGTCGCGCAGGGCCCAGCGCTCGGCCGCCCGCGCCAGCGTGCCGTCCCCCTTCAGCGCCGAGAGGAAGCGGTTCAGTTCCGCCAGCCAGGCCACGTCACCCTTCGGCACGGCGTAGGCGTAGAGCGTCTCCCCCACCGTGCGCGGCGCGTCGGTGACGCGCCAGGCATCGTCCTCCCGCAGCCGGCGGGCGTCGGCGTAGTCCGTCACGAAGACATCCGCCCGGCCGGCGCCGGTCTCCTGCTCCGGGTTCAGCGGCGGGGAGACCGAGAAGAGCTCCGCCTGGCGCAGCCGCTGGCGCATCACCTCCTCCGCCACGGAGCCGGCGAGCACGGCCACGACCACCCCTTCGCGGTCCATCTCCCGCCAGCCCGGCACGCGCTGGCTTACCTGCTGGCTGACCGCCGCCAGCGGGCCGGAGAGGAAGGGCTTGGTGAAGGCCACCCGCTCCGCCCGGGCGGGGGTGATGCCCAGCCCGCCCATGCCCACGTCGCAACTCCCGCGCTCGATCAGGCCGACGATCGCGCCCGGCAGGGTCTCCACGAAAACCGGGCGCACCCGGAGCCGCGCGGCCAGGTACCGCGCCATGTCGGCGTCCAGTCCCTCCAGTTCGCCGTTCCGGGCGTTCCGCCAGGAAAGGGAAGGCAGGTCCGGCACGGTGCAGATCAGCAGCTCCCGCCGCGCGCGGATGAGGGAGAGGCGGTCCATCGGCGGGTCCGGCGGCGATTCCGCCGGCTTGTCCACGGGTTGGTCCAGGGGCTTGTCCGCCGGTCTGGCCGCAATGGGCGGCGCCCCGTTCCGCCGGTTCAATGACTGCGCGAGGGCCGGGCCATCCGATGCGGTCTCGCAAAAGAGACAAAGTGCTGCGATGATGGCCGCACCGCGCATGAACACGTCGCCAACTCCCTTCGACCGGCTGCTGAGGCACGGCCCCGCCAGGCCTGCCACCCCTCGACCCTGGCGGCTGTTCGCGGCAACCGTTCTGATCGTGGGCGTCTGCTTCGCCGCTGTTTATCTCATTTTATTCGACCGGGGCCAGCGCGAGGCGGCGAATGACGCGGAGCGTCTGACCATGGGCGTGACCGCCGCCATGGCCGACCAGCTCGCCCGCGCCATCCAGACCGTGGACTTCGTCCTGCTGGACATGGCGGAGCGCACCGCCGACCCAGACCCCGCCGGCACGACGCGTTCCCTCGCCGGGCGGATCCGCGACGTGCCCCAGTTGCGGGCGGTGCTGGTAGTGGACGCCAACGGCATCGTCACCGCCTCCACGGTGGAGAGCCTGCGCGGCGCCTCGGTGGCGGACCGGGACTGGTTCCGGGTGCTGCGGCTGGGCGGCCCCGCGCTGCGCCTGGGCGCGCCTGAGGCGGGGCGCTTCCTCGGCGGCTCCGCCTCCATGCAGGCGCGCGCCATCCAGGCGGCAGGCATCTGGTCCATTCCGCTCGCCCGCGGGCTGCGGACCCCGGGCGGGGAGTTCAACGGCGCGGCCGTGGCCCTGCTGAACCCGGACTACCTCATCTCCATCGGCCGCCGCCACGCCGAGGCCTTCGGGGTGACGGTGCGGATTCACTCCCTGAACGGCCTCCTCCTCGCCCGCTCCGACGGGCGGGTAGACGGGATCGGGGAGGCCAACCCCTCGGCCTGGCTGTTCCGCGACTTCCTGCCGCGGCGGGAGACCGGCACCTTCTCCGGCCAGGACCAGGACGGGCAGAACGTCTTCGCCTCCTTCTCCACCATCCGCCAGGGCACGATGGTGATCGAGGCGGCGCGGCCCCGGCGCGCGGCCTTCGAGGGGGTGGAGCGGCTGGGGGCCCTGCTGATCGGCGGCGGCGTCGCGATCGCGGCCATCATGCTCGTCGCCCTCTGGCTCATGTCCCGCCAGGCGGCGCTGCTGAAGGCGCAGGGCGACGCCCTGCAGGAGAGCGAGCGCGAGGCGCGGGCCGCCACGCGGGCCAAGGAGGAATTCCTGGCCGCGATGAGCCACGAGATCCGCACGCCGATGAACGGCGTGATCGGGATGACCGGGCTGCTGCTGGATTCCAACCTGGACCCGATCCAGCGCCGCTACGGCGAGACCATCCAGGGCAGCGCGGAGCACCTGTTGATGGTGCTGAACGACATCCTCGACTTCTCCAAGCTGGAGGCGGGGATGATCGAGCACGAGCACATCCCCTTCACGCTGGAGAACGAGATCGCCACCATCGTGGAGCTCTTTGCGGCCCGGGCGGCCTCTAAGGGTGTTGAGATGGTCGCCTCCCTGCCGCCGGAGATGCCGCGGCAGGTGCTCGGCGATCCCGGGCGCTTCCGGCAGATCCTGTTCAACCTTGTCGGCAATGCCATCAAGTTCACCGAGAGCGGCTGGATCGAGGTCTCGATCAGCGCCGCGCCGCTGGAGGACGAGCCGGGCGCGCTCCGCCTCAACGTCGCGGTCGCCGATACCGGGATCGGCGTGGACCCTGCCAAGGTGCCGATCCTGTTCGAGCGCTTCACCCAGGCCGATGCCTCCATCAGCCGCAAATACGGCGGAACCGGGCTGGGCCTGGCGATCTGCCGCAAGCTGGCCGAGCAGATGGACGGCGGGATCGAGGCGACGCCGCGCAAGGGCGGCGGCAGCGTGTTCCGCTTCTGGATCGTGGTGGGCGCGATGCCCCAGCCCGAGCCCGTGCGGCCGCCGCTGGCCGGGCGCCGCATCCTCGTGGTGGACGACCTGTTGCTGAACCGCGAGGTGATGGTGCGCCAGTTCACCGCCTTCGGCGCCTCGGCAATGGCGACGGAGGGCGGGGCGGCGGCCCTGCACCTGCTGCGCCTGGCGGCGCGGCGCGGCACCGCCTTTCACGCCGCGGTACTGGATGGCGCCATGCCGGGGATGGGGGGGATCGAGGTCGCCCGCCAGATCCGGGCGGAGGCGGCGGCGCTGGGCAACCCCGCCCTCGTCCTCTGCTCCTTCGGGGTGGAGGCGCAGGCGATGCCCCTGGGCGCCCCGCCGCCCGGGCTGATCGACGCCATGCTGCTGAAGCCGGCCCTGCCCAGCCGGCTGCTGGAGGCCTTGCTGGGGGCCCTGGCCCCAGCCGGCGCCGCGGCCGCGCCGGAGCCCGCCCGCGAGCCCGAGCCTTCCCGCCCGCAGCGCCTGCTTCTGGTGGAGGACAACGCCACGAACCAGCTCCTCATGCGCGCCCTGCTGGCGCGGATCGGGGCCGAGGTGACGGTGGCGGGCAATGGGGCCGAGGCGGTGGAGGCCTGCCGCGCCGCCCGCTTCGACGTGATCCTGATGGACCTGCAGATGCCCGTGATGGACGGGCTGGAGGCGACGCGGGCCATCCGCGCGGCGGGGCTCAACCGGGAGACCCGGATCGTCGGCCTCACCGCCGCCGTCGGTCCGCAGTTCGAGCGCCAGTGCCGGGAGGCGGGAATGGACGACTACCTGTCCAAGCCCGTGCAGCGGGAGCAGCTCATGCGCGCGATCGGCTTCACCCCGCGCGTGGTGGAGCCGGCGGGGGAGTAAGGCCGGCCCTCCGGCCACCGGGCAGGAGGATCAGCCGCCGTTCTCGGCCGCCAGGGCCGCCAGCTCCACGAGCGCCGCCTTCGCCTCTTGCCCGATGCCGAGGATCATCTGCTGGGCCGGGGTGCGGTCGTCCGAGCGCATGGCCTGCCGGGCCAGCGCTTCCAGCGCCTTGGCGCCGATGGAGCCGGCTGCGCCCGCCAGGCTATGGGCGGCCCGGCGGTATTCCTCCGTGTTTCCCGCCCGCACGGCATCGATCATCTGCCGCACCAGCCGCGCGAGGTCCTGCTCGAAGGTCCGCACGATCCCCACGAAGACGTCGCGTGGAAGCTCTGCGGCCAGCTGGCCTGCTACGTCCGGGTCGATGGCGCTCACGCGCGCAGACTGCTCGCCCTGCCCGGCAGGGTCAACACAGGCAAACCGGCCGTTATTGCCCAAAGGCCACAGGAGTGTGTTCTACGTGATGCACCACTTCGAGATGCGCTTGACGATTGTAGACAACTTATGCGTGCATCGTTCCGTTAACACACCGCACACTCTTTGGGCATTGCGACGATGGAATCCTCTGCCGACCCCAACGCTGCCCTTCGCACCGCCGGAAGTCGTCGTGCCATGCTGGGGCTGCTTGCCGCCCCTGCCCTCCTCGGACTGCCGCGCAGTGTCCGGGCGCAGGGCATGCCCGAGTGGCTGGCCGAGCTGAAGACCGAATGGGCCGCCTTCCGCGGCCGCTACGTCACCCGCGAGGGCCGGGTCCTCGATACCGGCAAGGGTGACGAGACCCATACGGAGGGGCAGGGCTTCGGCCTTCTCTTCGCCGCCGAGGCCGGGGACACCGCCACCTTCGACCGAATCTGGGACTGGACGCGCCGCTACCTGCGCCACCGGCGGGACAACCTGCACGCGTGGCGCTACCGCGGCGACTCCGTGGATCCGGTGGGCGACCAGAACAACGCCACGGACGGCGACATCCTGATCGCCTGGGGCCTGATGCGCGGTGCCGACCTTTTTACCCGCCCTAACCTGGAGCGGGAGGCGGCCCTGATTGCCCGCGACATCCTAACGCTTTGCACGCGGGAAGTGGCCGGCAAGCTGGTGCTGCTGCCGGCCCAGGGCGGTTTCGAGAAGCGGGACCACGTGGTGGTGAACCCTTCCTACTATGTCTTCCCCGCGCTGACGGCCTTTGAGCGGCTGGTGCCCGGCCCGCAGTGGCGGCGCCTGGTTTCGGACGGGCTGGACCTGTGCTGCCGGGAGGCGCGCTTCGGACGCTGGGGCCTGCCCGCCGACTGGATCGAGGTGCCGCGGGAAAGCAGCTTCAAGCCCCGCCTGGCCGCCAGCTGGCCCACCCGCTTCTCCTGGGATGCGGTGCGCGTGCCCCTCTACCTCGCCTGGGCCGGGCAGAAGGACAACCCAGCGCTGCAGGCCTGCGCCAGCTTCTGGACCCGCCCCACCGCCGAGGTGCCGGCCTGGACGGACCTGCGGAACAACAGTCTCGCGCCCTATCCCGGACATGCCGGAATCCAGGCTGTCGCCATGCTGGCCCGCGCCACGCAGGACCCGCGCCGCCGCATCCAGGAACTGCCGCGCGTGGCCCAGGCGCCCGACTACTACGGCGCCTCGCTCATCATGCTCTCCCGGATCGCGTGGCAGGAGGCCCGGGCGGGCGCCCCGACCGTCTGATCCGGCGGGCCTGTGCCCGCTGGCGGCCCGGATGGTGGGGCGGCATCCTGCCCGCTCCGCCATTCCCGTCCGGAGTCCTGGCCGATGCGCCGTCCCCTCCCCTTCCTGCTGCCCCTGGTTGCAGCGCAGTTGCTCCTGGCCTGCTCGCCGGACACGGGGGAACGGGCCGGTCGCTCCATGGACCGGGCAGCAGAACGGACGGGCGATGCCCTAGGCGGCGCGGCGCGTGACACCGGTGCGGCGCTGAACCGGGCCGGGAACTGGGTGGGAGACCGCGTGGAGCCGGGACGGCGCTGAGGCGATCTGAGCGATTGGTGCTTGTGGCCCCAGGGAAGCTCTGCCTCCCTGGACCCTCCGCCAGGAGCCTGAGGCTCCTGGACCTACCCTGGGCTGCCGCGGATGCGATGATCGAAGGGCGGCGCTGAAGGGCTGAGTGACACCGTGTCAGCCCGAGCCGCGCTGTCAATCGCCAGCGAAGCACTCCGCGGCAGCCCGATAGAAGAAGATGAGAGGGGGTCCAGGGAAAGAGAATTCCTTCTCTCCTCCTGAGGCCACGAGAACTACCAGCGCAAGGCGCGCAACGCGGCGATCGGGGAAACGCCTTCAGCGGTCGCGCGGGCGACCAGGGTGGCCGAATCGGCGTCAGCCAGGCCTTCCTCGGCCGCCAGCCCGCCCAGGGCCCAGACCGCGTCCAGGCCTGCTGCCTGGGCGCCCGCCAGGTCGGTATGCGGGCTGTCGCCGATGGCCACCACCTGGTCGCGTGGCAGGTCCAGCAGCTGCAGCACGGGCTCGTAGGCGTCCGGGTCGGGCTTGCCGATTTCCAGCGTGCGGCCGCCAAGCGCGGCGTAGCGCTCGGAAAGGGCGCCAGCGCAGATGATACGGCGGCCGCCCACGACCACCTCGCGGTCCGGGTTCACGCAGATCATGGGCAGGTCGCGCGCGAGGGCGGCTTGCAGGGCGGGTTCGAAGGCCGTGACGCCCGCCCGGGCCCCCTCGGGGTCGGGGCCGGTGTTGAGGAGCCAGTCGGCCTCCTCTGCCCGGTCCGTCAGGGTGATGCCGAGGTCTTCCACCACGGAGTGGTCGCGCGCGGTGCCGATGAACATGGCGCGGGTGCCGAGCGGCTGGATGAAGGGGTGGGTGCGGTCCCGCAGCATCCGCCACGTGATCTCGCCGGAGGACATGGCGTGGTCGTAGAGGGCGCGGTCCACGCCGAAGCGCGTCAGCTGCGCCTCGATCACGTGGGACCGGCGCGGGGCGTTGGAGAGGAAGACGATGCGGGCGCCGGATGCCTTCATGCGGGCCAGCGCTTCGGCCACGCCGGGGAAGGCGGCCTGCCCGTCATGCACGACGCCCCAGAGGTCCAGCACGAAGCCGCGGTAGCGGGCGGCAAGGCCCGCCACGCCGTCGAGGATCTCCATCAGGCGTCAGCTCCGATCGCGTCCGAGAGGCTCTTCACCCCGTCCCGCCGCAGCAGGGCGGCGAGGTCCCGCCGGATGCGGGGAATGAGGGCGGGGCCGGCATAGGCGAAGCCGGCATAGGTCTGCACCAGCGTCGCGCCGGCCCGGATCTTGGCATAGGCCGTCTCGCCGCTCTCCACCCCACCCGCGCCGACGAGCACCAGCTGCCCGCGCGAGAGGCGGTGGATGCGGCGGAGGAGCTCCGTGGAGGGCTCGAAGAGGGGTCGGCCGGACAGGCCCCCGGCCTCCACCGCCTTGCCGGAGCGCAGCGTGGCCGGGCGGGCGATCGTGGTGTTGGAGACGATGAGGCCGGCGACGTCGCGGTCCAGGCAGGCTCCCACGATTGCCTCCACGGCCGCCTCCGCGAGGTCGGGCGCGATCTTCACCAGCACGGGCGGGCGGCGCTTCAGCTCGGACCGCGCCGCGAGGGTGGCGTCCAGGATGGCGGCGAGGCGGACCTCGCCCTGAAGGTCCCGCAGCCCCGGCGTGTTGGGGGAGGAGACGTTGATCGTCACGTAGTCGGCGAGGGATGCCACGCGGCGATAGAGGGCGGGGTAGTCCGCCTCCGGCGTCGTGCTGTCCTTGTTGATGCCGATATTGGCGCCCAGCACGGCGGGCAACGGGCGGGGCAGTGCCTCCAGCCGCGCCGCATAGGCCTCGATCCCCTCGTTGTTGAAGCCGAAGCGGTTGATGACGCCGCGGTCCTCCTCCAGCCGGAAGAGGCGGGGGCGCGGGTTGCCGGCCTGGGGACGCGGGGTGGCCGTGCCGCATTCCACCAGGCCGAAGCCCAGCCGCATCAGGGGCAGCACCGCCACCGCGTTCTTGTCAAAGCCGGCGGCAAGGCCAATGGGGTTGCGGAAATCCAACCCCATCGCGTGCAGGGCCAGGATTGGGTCATCCGTTTCCCGGTCCCGTCCGGCCAGGCCAAATTGCAGGGCCCGCAGCGCCATCTCGTGCGCGCGCTCGGGGTCTAGGCCCCGGACGAGCGGCATGAGGGCTGAGGCGATGGAGGGAAGCATCGCCGCCGCTTTTGCCGCAGCGCGGCAGGAAGGGCCAGAGCCAGAGGCGCCGCCCGCCGCGTTGACGCGCGCGTGGCGGGCGGGGAGAAGCGGCGCGAACCGGATCGGGGGGAGGCGCTGCTTGCGCGGGCCGTTGCTGCTGCTGGGCTCGCTCGCGCTCTTCGCGGTGCTGGACGCCAACTCGAAGCTTCTCTCGGGCGGCTACCATGTCAGCCAGGTGCTGGCATTCCGCTATGCCGTGCTGCTGGCGCTGCTGGTGCTGGCGGGGCTGCTGGGGCTGGTGCGGGCGGATGGGCCGACCGGGCTGACCTCGCGCCGGCCCCGGGCGCAGCTGTTCCGCGCGGCGCTGATGGTGGGGTCGGGGGCGGGGTTCTTCCTCTCGCTCCGCAGCCTGCCGATGGCAGAGGGCTACCTCGTCTACTTCACCGCGCCCTTCATGGTGCTGGGGCTGTTCCGGCTGATCCTGAAGGAGCCGGTGCCCGGGCGGGCCTGGATCTGGTGCGGGGTGGGGTTCCTGGGCGTGCTCGTCGCGCTCTCGCCGGGGATCTCGGCCGGGGCGCCCTGGGCCGCCTATGGCTGGGGGCTCTTCGGCTCCCTCTGCCACGCCATGATCATGGTGATGAACCGCAGCCTCAGGCACGAGCCGGGAATGGCGCGGCTGACGCTCTGGAGTGCCGGCCCTGCCCTGCCCCTTCTGCTGCCCTGGGCGGCGGTGGAATGGCGGACGCCGAGCCTTTCTGATGCGCTGGCCCTCTCGGCCAACGGCGTGCTGGCGGGCGGGGCGATGGTGGGGCTGGCGGCGGCCTTCCGCCACGCCAGCGCCGGGCGGCTGGCGCCGCTGGAGTTCACCGCGCTGCTCTTCGCCGTGGCGGCGGACGTGCTGGTCTGGGGGGTCTGGCCGCCGGCCGTGGTGTGGCTGGGGGCCGCGATCGTGGCCTTCGCGGGGGTGATGGCGCAGCGGCGCTGAGCGGCTCTAGGGCACCCAGGCAGGGAAGCGGTGCAGGCCGTCCTCGTCCAACGGCAGGAAGACGGCACCGCGCACGGCGGTGAGCGGCAGCGGCGCGTAGAGGTGGGGAAAGAGGCCGGGTCGTTTGCCGCCGGCGGCCGGTTCCCAGCGCAGGGCCTCGCCCAGGGCGGCGCTCTCGGCGCTGACGAGCCAAAGGTCGGGCTCGCCGGCACGGTGCTTCGCGGCGCTGGCGCGCAGTTGGGCGGCGCTGGAGAAGTGCAGGAAGCCGTCGCGCCGGTCGTCGGCGCTGCCGTGATAGGCGCCGGCGGCCTGGGCGGCGCGCCAGTCGGCGCCGCGCATCAGCGTATGGATCAGGGGCTCGGGCGCGGCGGTCATGCCCCGCTTCAAGCGCGGCGAGGGGCCGGCGTCCAGCATCAGGCGGCCACCAGCGCGGGCGCGGCCGGGGCGGCCGGGCGGGCGCCGGTGTCCAGGCGGTAGAAGAGCAGCCCGCCAACCTCCTCTACCGGCATTTGCGCCACGGCCCAGGCGGGCAGGTCCTCGGACGGGTGCCAGTGGGTCGCGCCGCCCGTGGGGTCGCCCAGGGTGCCGCAGATCGCGCGAACGGCGATCCGGCGGCAGATCGCCAGGGCCGGGTCGGCCACCGGCGGCGCTTGCAACAGCGTGTGGGCAGTATGGCGCGGGTTGTGGCTGGGGAAGAGGAAGGGGTCGCGGCAGATCGCGGCGATTTCTCGCGCGCCCGGTTCCGGCAGGCGGGCATGGCCGCCGCGGGCGAAGGGCGCCGCCCCGGGGGTGCGGGGCGGGCGGGGCACGGCGGCGCGGGCGCGATTCACGGCCAGCGCCGCCAGGGCCTCGATCGCCCGCACGGGGCGGCGCCCGGCCTCGGCGTAAAGGGTCCGGGCCAGGATATCGGTGGCATCCATGTCGTCAGCGGTCCTCGGCGAGCACGCGCATCTGGGCGGCGGTGCTGTGGGCGGCGCGCGTGGCCTCGTCGAGCTTCTGCTCGATGCGGATGAGGTGCGCGGTCAGGCGCCCGTCCACGTCGCGGATGAGGGAAAGGGGGACGTAGGTGCGCGCCACCTCCAGCTTGAAGGCGGCCAGGTCGTCCCGCGTCCGCTCCAGCGCCGCGTGCTGCTGGGTGGCCTCGGAGCCGGGCTGGGTCGCCAGGGGTGGGGGCGAGGGCGGCAGGATCTCGGGCGGCTGCGCGATGCTGCGGCGAAGCGAGTGCAGCATCCAGGCCAGCACCGCCATGAGCGGGGTCTCCACCGCGGCGGAGATCCACTGGGGATCGGGGGAAAAGGACGGCATGGGTCCTCCTTCGGGCCAGGGGCCGGAACAGCCGGGGTTGAAGCGGTGGTGCCCCGCCCCGACTTGCCGGGGCGGGGCGAGGGGTGCTTTGAGCGGGCGATGTGGAACGAGCCGTATCTTGAGACCTGCTGCCGGGCGGCCCTTCACCGCCTATTCCTGACGCATGGCGGAACCCGCCCGGCGGGGCTGCCGGACGAGGCCTGCCTGCGCCGCCTCTGCGGGATGGGCTTCGCCGAGGAGGTGGCGCCCGGGCGTTTCGAGATGACCGGGGCGGGCGCGGCCCGGCACGCGAGCGAGGTGCTGAAGAAGTCCGCGGCCTGAAACGCCTTCAGGCACCCCGCCAGGACGCCCCGCGCGGCGCCGGGGGAAGCCCGGGCATCCGCACCGGCTCCGCCAGAAGGCAGCCCGCCACGGCGTCCAGCGCATCGTCCCGCACGCCCGCCGTGCCGGGCTTCCACTCCATCATTTCCTGCGGGAAGGCCGTTCGGAACACCGCCTCATGCGCGTGCAGGCGGCGCGCGGCCATCACCGGGTCCAGCGCGCCGAGGATGCGCTCGTGCTTCGCCTTGTGGCTGTGGTATTCCATCACGGTGCAGGCCGCGCCGGCGCGCGCCATCTCCCGCCGCAGAAGGGGCGGCAGGAACTTGCCGATCCCGTTCGTCTCCACCCGCACCACCGGCAGCAACAGCTCCTTCGCGATCTGCGCCACGCGGCGGCACTGCTGCGTGGCGGGATCGGGCTGCGCCTCAGGGTCCTGGGTGATGTAGGCCAAGCGGTGCAGGTAGTGGTTGCCCTCCCCGTCGCAGAAGGTGGCGGCGAGAACGCTGGCATCCCCCTTCCCTTCCCGCCCATAGGCGGGATCCCAGAAGCCGCCGCCGGAGACGAGGCGGCGCCCGAGCAGGGAGAGGACGGGCCGCCCGTTCGCCTCGCGGTAGTTCGGCTCCTCGCCGTAGCGGACGAGAAGCGCGGGATCGAGCCGCGCGGCGCCGGAGGAGGCGCATTCCAGCATCATCTGCCGCCGGAACTGCAGCGGCCCCACGCGGTCCTGCAGGGCGCGGATCATCTCGCGCGGGAAGCGTTCCGGCCAGGCGCTGCGGCCGCCCGTGTTCATCACGGGGATGCGGAGGCGCCGATAGGTGGCGAGGTAAGCGCCCTCCGCCTCAGCCGGCGCGTAGAGGCTCTCCGCGCAGTGTGGCGTGCCGACGAAGAGGATGGTGCCGCCCGGCGTCAGGATGAACTCGCACTCGGAGAGCCGCTCGCGCAGCTCCTCCCGCTTGCCGGGCGTATCGCAGTTCCCCGCAACCTCCACGTCGTCGCAGACGATCAGCTCGGCCCGCGATCCCGTCACGTTGCCGCCGATGCCCTGGGCGAGCATGGAGGGCTCGCGGATGGCACCCTTGCGGCGCACGGTGAAGCGGTCCGTGGCCCACATCCCGTCGCCGCCGAGGAGATGGCGGCAGAGCGGGTGGCGCTCCACGATCCTGCGCACCGTCGCCACCATGCGCGCCGCCAGCGCGTGATCGGCGGCGAGCACGAGGATGCGGAGCTCCGGCTGCACGGAGAGGCGCCAGGCGCACCACAGCCCCACCAGGGTGGACTTGCCGCAGCCGCGGAACGCCATCAGCAGCAGGCGCCTGTCCTCCCCCGCTTGGCGCGCCATCAGCCAGCGCGCCACGCGGCGGTGCACGCCGGGGGTGTTTATCCCGGCGCGCAGGTTCCAGGCATAGAGGAATTCCAGGAAGTCGGGCTGGAGCTCATCAGGCGGCGTCGTCATCCTCCGGTCTCTCCTCGCCTTCTTCCTGTTCAGCCAACTGGATGGAGCGGCGGGCCTCCGCGATCAGCGCGCCCGTTTCCGCCACCGCGTCCGGCTCCACCTGCCCCTTGTCGAGCTTCATCAGGTGCTCGAGATGCGCGAGCGCGGAGCGCGCCGCCGCGTGATGGGCGGTGAAGGCTTTCGGGTCCTCGTGCGTGCCGGGGGCCGGCCCGCGCGCGACGAAGGCCTCGTAATCCGCCACCACCTTGCGGATGGCGCGGTGCAGTTCCTCCGGCGTCAGCGGGTTCAAGACTTCACCGCCCGCACGCGCACCGTGCCCGCGTTCAGGTCGATCGCCGCCGCGCTGCGGTTCCAGGCCGTGACGGTGATCACGTCCTGCGCGCCGACCTGCGCGAGGAACATCACGCCCGACGAGGAAAGGCTGAAGGCCGCCTGCACGAAGTCGCCGGGCCGCACCCCCGTGCAGGGCACATTGAGCGAGGCCGAGCCGCCCGCCGCGATGGAGGGCGGGTCCCAGGCCATCTCAGCCTTCAGTTCCCGCGCGCCGTGCGGCAGCTCCGGCGTGCCGTAGAGCACCGCCGGGCTCTGTGAGGGGTCGCAGGCCAAGCGCATGCTCCGCACCTCGTAATCCGTGCCCACGCGCGCCACGCCGATGATCGCGGTCTGCACCTGCGGCGCCAGCCGCACCACCTGCAGCCGCGTCAGCCCGGCGTCGTTGCTGTCCGCATTGCCCTGCCACCATCGCGGCCCGTCCACATAGGTCAGCGACATGCCGGAGGCCCGGACCATCACCCCGTCTGCCGCCGTCAGCAGCGCGTTCCCCGCGCCGAAGCACTGGATGATCATGCGGGGGTCGTCGGCATCGACGGCCAGTGCGAACTCCTTGCACTTCCGCGCATCCACCACGAAGCCGAGGCCACGCCCACCCGGCAGGATCACGCCGCGATCCGTCAGCACATAGCTGTCCAGCGCCTGGAAGGCGAATTGCGGTAGCAGGGTTGGCGCGTTGCCGACATTGGTGGAGAGGCAGGCCAGCTTCTCGAAGCCGATCTCCGCCGCGTTCCACCGGATCGCGGCCGCGCGCAGATTCGGCACCTCCGCCAGCGTTCGGGTTGATTCCCGGTGCGCCGCCGCCTGGTGCAAGC
This sequence comes from Roseomonas indoligenes, assembly GCF_017813365.1. GTDB lineage: Bacteria > Pseudomonadota > Alphaproteobacteria > Acetobacterales > Acetobacteraceae > Roseomonas > Roseomonas indoligenes. The sequence goes on along the minus strand of NZ_JAGIZA010000002.1, from coordinate 62,911 downwards.
AGCGCACCACGCTGCCAACGCGGGTCGCCGTGGCCGTGTAGTCGATGTCCACGCCATAGGCCTGGCTGGCCCAGGCCACCTCGTAGAGGTGATCCTGCGCGCCGGCGGTGTGGCGGGCCACGAAGGCGTCGCAGCCCTCCATGCGGATGTTGCGGGCCACCACCGCGCGCGAGTTCACCCCGATCAGGAAGGGGATCCCGTCAATCGGCCGGTCCCGCGCCTGCAGCTCGAAGGCCGGCCCATCGAAGACGTGACGGTTGTGCGCGACATAAGCGCCGGGCGCGGCGGAGAGCCGGATGCCGTAGCGGTCCTTGTCGGGATAGGTCGCCAGCGACATGGCGAAGTGCCCGCCGTAGTAGCGCACCGAGGTGTTCCACGCCGCCGCGCTCGCCGTCCGCACATCAAGCCCGTAGCGGTTGTCCACGATGCGGCCGAGATAGAGCACGCTGTCCTCGAAGCCGCGCTCCACGCCCAGGGTCTGCACGCCGATGGTGAACATCTCCACTTGGCGGATGTCGATCAAGCCGGAGTCCTGGTTCCGGATGAGGATGCCGACGTCCCGCTCATCCTCCCAGGAGGAGAGACCGGCGCGCAGCACCCGCAGCCCCTGGTAGATCTTCGCGCGGTTCCGCACGTTGCCGCCGTCACCGAGCGTCAGCGCCGCCTCCCCGCCCGCGCCGGCATAGAGGATGGCACCCCGCATGGAGAGGCCCGCGGCGGCACCCGGAAGGGTCAGCGGGATGGTGGTGCGAAAGGTTCCCTCTCCGATGTCCAGGAACTTGCCCGAGGCGGCCGCCGCGTTCATCGCCGCCTGCAGCGCCGGGCCGTCATCGGCCACGCCGTTCCCGGTCGCCCCGAAGTCGCGGGCGGAGAGGCGTTCGGAGAGCTTGTCCTCCACCGTGCGTGGGATCGCTCCGGGGAAGGGCGCGGAGAGCGTCGCCTCCCCGCGGGAGAAGGTGGCGATGTCGCCAAGGCTGTCGAAGCCCAGAAGTCGGTTGGCACGGGCGGCGCGCTGCGGCAGCTCGAACCGCCCGCCCGCCTCGCCCGGCCCCTGGCGGATGGTTCCCGTCGCCTCCTCCCTCACCTCCTGAAGGGCGGCCATCTGGCGGTCCAGCTCGTCGTTCAGCGTGTTGGCCCGCAGCACGCCGTTGGGCTGGTAGTCCGTCACCCGCTGCATCACCAGGTGGCGCCGCAGCACCACCCTGGCGCCGGCGGCCGGGGCCCGGGCGAAGGTGACGAGACCGCCCTCCGAATTGCCGGCGCCGGAGACGGCGTAGCCGGCGGCCATGGGCAGCGCATCGACATGCACGGCGATGTCGTCGGCCTGGAAGACGGGAAAAGGATAGACGAAGGCGGTCTGCGCGCCATCGGCCACGTACTGCACGCGCGGCGCGATGTCGCCGATGCGGATGTGCTCGGCCATCAGGATTCTCCGGTTCCGCCGCGTGGGCGTGAGGTTGTCAGTCCAGCAGGCTCTTCACGGCGCGGCCGAGGCCCTGCCCCGCGCGTACCCAGTTGTTGAGCGATGAGTCCCCGTCCAGCAGCGACTTCCGGTTAGCCGAGAGCCGCGCGGCATAGACCGCGTCGTTGGTGCCCTGCGCCGCCGCCGCGGCACCGCGCAGCCCGGCCGCCATGGCGGCGCCGGATCCCTCGTCCGGGTTCACGCCGCCCGCGGCCAGGCGCGCGCGGGAGGAGGCGATCGTCCTGTCCAGCGCGCGCTGCCGCTCGGCGGTGTCCTGCGCGGCCTGCGCGGCCAGGACCTGTTCCTGCGCCGCCTGCTGCACCTGCGCGTTCTGTTGCTGGGCCTGCGCGTTCTTCTTCTGCCGCTTCGCCGTCTCCATCTGCGAGTAGATGGAGGCGCCGGTGGCGGCGAGCGTCACGACGGGGGCAAGCTGTGCCATCAGTCGGTCGTCCTCGTCTCGGTGGTCACGGAAAGCAGGGTAAAGGGCAGCGGCGCCGGATCCTCGATGCGCCAGAGCGGCGCGACGGAATCCCGGCGCCAGCCGAAGGCCCGCAGCGTCACATCACCCGTGAAGGCCGCCGGCGCCGCGTCCAGCAGCGGCGAGTCCAGCCGGCGGAAGGGCACGGGCCGCACGCCGCGCCCGGTATCCACCGCCAGCGTGCCCGTCCCCAGCAGACGGAAGGTGATGGAGACCAGCCGCACCGGCCCCATCCTTGCGCCGGCGGCGGAGATCGTCTCCGGCGGCATCGGCTCCACCACGTGGGTGAAGGGAAGCCCGGCCTGCACGGCGCCCGCCGCGGGATCGACCGTGATCGCGCCGCCCACCACCGTCGCGGCATCGCGCGGCGCGCCATCGGCCACCACGGCGACGATCCGTCCCTCCAGGTGATCGAGCCCGGACCAGACGGTGCCCGCGGCACTGCCGGTCGGGGTCTCCGCGGCGTCCAGCGTCAGCGCATCGTCGAAGCGCTCCAGGCGGAAGCTGCCGGCGCGCTCCACCACGGCGTAGACAGCGCCCTCAATCTCGGCAAGCGAGCGAAAGGCCCCGTCCGTCTCCTGCCGCGTCCAGCCCGTGACGCCCTCGGCCCGGTAGATCGTCAGCGTCGCCAGGCCGCCATCCGCCATCGCCAGGTGCAGCAGCCGCCGGCGCGAGTCGTAGGCCATGGCCACGGGTGAGACGATCAGGTGCCGCGCCACCAGCGCCAGGTCGTCCGCCTGATAGGCCTGCTGCAGGTCGGTGTAGGAGAATTCGTGCACCGCCCGCCCGGAGCGCCCGACGAAGACGGTGGACCCATCGACGTCGAGGGGCGGCACGCTGCGGTCCGCCAGCGATCCCACGCGGGTCTGCCGCGTCACCTGGATGGAAGCGGGGGTGAGCGGATCGCCCGTTACCATCCACTCCGCGCCAGAGGTGAAGACCTGCAGGTGCCGCCCCGCGAAGACGGCGCGGATCGCGTTCAGCTGGTCCGAGACGAGGCTGAAGGCGATCGCCTGATCGTCCAGCCCTTCGCCGAGGTCGAAGTTGAACGGGTCGGCGGTGCGGGAGAACCACAGCCAGTTCGGCAGGCTCCGCGCCCCGCCCAGCACCAGCCTTCCCTGGTGGAAGCAGGCGCTGGCGGGCCAGCCTCGCGCGGCCCCGAAGGCGCTCTCGTCCCACGAAGCGGTCGCGTCCGTGCCGGACAGCGCATCCTGCACTGTCGCGGTGACAACGGTCGGGGATGCATACCCCGTGACGAGAACGCGCCGCCCCTCCAGCCGCAGTCGCGCCCCCACATGCCCGGCCTCGAACACGGCTACGGAAGCCGTGACCGTCACGCTCCCCGTTGTCGCGCTGGGTGTCAGCGTCACTCCGGCCGGCGCGTAGCGGTAGAATGGCTCTCCGCTGAACTCCACCGGCCGCACGGACCACTCGCCGGACGCCGTGCGGGCGGCGACCTGCGGCCGCATCTCCCGGTGCAGCAGCAGCAGCATCTCCGCGTTCTGCGTGAATACGATCTGCGACAGCATGCCTGCCGTCCAGGGGCCGCCCAGCTCGACGACCGGGGTGTCGCCCTGGAACACGCGCAAGGCGCCCTCACGCAGCGCGAGCAGATAGGTCTGCTCCGTGCTCACCTCGAAGGGCACCAGGCGCGAGCGTCCCGCCAGGGTGGCGATGTGGCGCAGCCCCGGCCGGCGCTGCACGCCGCCCGTGGGCTGGATGAAGATGTTGCGGAGCCGGGCGGCGCCGTTGCCCCAGGCCGGCACGTCGCCGCGCCCCAGCAGCTCCGGTGCCAGCTCCCCGGCCGTGAAGGCCGTCTTGGCGCGCTTGATGACGGGCATGGCGTATCAGCCCCGCGCGCCGATCAGCGTGAAGCCGTCGATGGCCTTCGGCGTCGCCTGCTGGCTGTCCGCCAGCCGAGCCTGGCGCAGCTCCGTCTCCGCGATCCGGTGCAGCATGTCCGCGCGGGAGGTGCTCTCCGTCAGCGGCAGGCAGAACTCCGCCGCCAGCCGCGCGACCAGGGCCGCCGCGAAGAAGGGCGGGAACTCGGCCTCCGCCGGGCGGACCACGTAGGTCAGGGTCACCTGATAGGGATCGGCTTGCAGCCGGCCCTCCTGGATCCGGTAGACGATCCCCCGCCCGCGCCCGCTGCCGGCGGAGATCACGCGCAGCAGCCCCGCCGGCAGCTGGAACGCGTTGGAGAGATCGGCCACCGGCACCGCATCGAGCCGGTTCAGCTCGGCCTGCCCCGTCGCGAAGGACCAGGGATGGCAGGAGAGCAGCGCGTCCCGCGTGCCCGGGTAGAGGTTGGCCGCGACCTCCGCCTCGGCGGTTCCTTCTTCGAGGGAGGCGATGGGCTGCGCGCCGACCTTGAGCAGCGCGCGCGAGCAGAGGGCGAGGGCGGACAGCGCCATCGGTTCGGTGCCTCCAGTTCAGGAATGAGGAAGGGATTGCGCGGGGGCCGGCGCCGGTGCGGCCGCGAACGTCGCGCCAGAGCGGGCGCGGAACAGGCGGTGCACCGCAAGCACCGGCCCCACGCGCCGCGCGCACCGGCTCCCCGGCAGGCAAGGGGGGCAGCAGCGCGCGCGTTGTCTCGTGAGGGAGGAAAGGCCGCGCGGCATCGCCGCGCGGCCCCTCGTCAGGGCGTCGGGCCGGTCACTCCGCCGCGCGCATCCGCACGACGCCGACGCCGTCGATCAGCACCGCGCCCTGGCTCATCATATTGTTCACGAAATGCGCGGCGCGGTCGCCGTGCCAGGTGATGTCGGTCATCACGTCCTGCGCCACGGCATGGCCGAGCGCCGTGCGGTGGTAGAAGTAGCAGAAGCGCAGGTTACCGCTCTTCGTCAGGCCGGAATGCGGCATCCACAGCGCGCCGAGCCAGCGCTTGGCCTGCATGCCCTTCCAGGGCAGGTCCGCCTCGCCGACGTAGTCGGAATTGGCGAACTCCTCGATCTGCAGCAGCTGGCTCCACTGCTTCCAGCCCACCACGGCGTAGCGGTTGCCGTCATCCGGCACATCGGCGGCGCCCAGCGCCTCGAAGGCCAGCAGCACCTTCGCCTTCGTCAGCCCGTCCGTATCGGTCGTGCCGGCCGCGGTGCCCACCGCCTCCTGAGTCGCGGTGTCGAGGGCGGCGATGATCAGCTCGTCCGTCTTGCGGCCCAGCGCATAGGCACCGGCATTCGCCACCACCGCGCGCTCATCCACGCTGGACTTCACGTCGTCGAGCTTATCCACCCACTCGCCGGCGTAGTAGTCCTGCAGGAAGCACTCCACCGCGGAGTAGTCGAGGTTCATCACCGGCACCACGCCGTTGCGCGCCTTCGCCGCCGCGGTGCCCTTGCCGACGCGCGGGAAGACGGTGGAGGCACCGTGGATGCCTGTCTTGGAGCGCACGGTCGGGCGAAGCTTGCTGCCCTGGCGCTGATAGGCCTCGTGCACCTCGGCCTGGAACTGCTTCACGAAAGCCTGGTCGATCGTGGCGGACACGCGGTCCTCCTTCGGATGGGGTTCTGGGGCGCAGGCGTGCGGCCGACCGGTTGGCACGGCGAACCGGGGCCGGGCGGCGCGCGGAACGGCGCGCGCCCGCCGCGGCCCGATAGGGCCGGGCAGGTTGGTCGCGCCGGAAAGGGGATAAGAACGAAGAAGGGCCCCGCCCCGCGATGCGGAGGGGGCCCTTTCGGGAAGTAGGACGGGGGCAGGCGGCACCAGGGGGAAGTAGGGTGCCGCCCGCCCCCGCAGCCGGCCCGCACGAGGGGGGATGCGGGACCGGCGCGGACGGGAGCCACCCTTGGGGGGATGCAGTCGGTGACTGCCCGTCGCATGAAGGTATCGGGAAAACGCCGCTTCCCGATTCCGGTTTCAGTAGCTTAGCCAGAAAACCTGAAGATCAGGTTGAGAGTCTTGCATCACCCTCCCGTGAGCCGCCGAAAGCCTTCAGTCACCTTCTTCACGAAGTCCGGCTCCCGGCTTCGCCAGTAGCGGGGATCGCGCATCATTTTGCGCAGCCCCGCCTCGTCCATTGGCTCCGGGGCCGCCCCCTGCCGCGCCAGGACGGGCTCACCTTTCTCCATCATGCGGTGCAGCGCGATCACCCCGTCCGCAGTGGTCGAAAGCGCGGCCACCACTTCGGCAGGCAGGTTGGCGCGGCCCCAAGCGGCGATCTGCTTCGCCGTGCGCCGAAACCGCTCCTCCCCGCCGAACTCGGCCCGCAGCCGGTCCCGCTGGCGCTCCGCCTCGAACTGCCCCGCCGCCTCGGCCACGATCGGCAGCAGCCGATCCGCCGCCAGGTCGTAGACCACCTGCACCTGCGCCGGGGTGAAACCCGCCTTATGCGACATGGCGTTCACCTCGGGGTCGGCACCCACCAGCTCGTGGCGCTGCTCCACCACATACTCCTCGGCCGTCTCCGGCACGCCGATGGCCCGGCGGAAGCGCTGGCGCTCCTCCTCCGGCGCGTCCTCGCCCGGCGGCGCGAGGCGGGCGGAAAGCTTCCGCTCCAGCTCGCGGTAGGACTTCAGCAGCGCCTCCGTCCGCAGCGCGCCGCGCTCAGCGTCCCAGAACTTCTCCGGCACCTCCTCCGGTCGCTCTAGACGCTCGGGCACTGCCTCCGCCTCCTCGGGATCGGTCTCGATCTCCAGCAGGTTCTCGCTCATGCGCTGGGCTCCTGTTCGGGCATCGGGTTGGGCGCGGGCGCCAGGATGGCGGCCGGGGCGGCAAGGGTGCGGGCCAGGTGCCGGGCCGCCGCGGGCAGGTCCACGACCCCCGCCGCCCCCGGCCCCAGCGCCGCCACGGCCTGAAGGAACAACAGGGTGTTGGAGGCATCCGCCCGCCCCTGCACCCGCGCCAGCGGCGACTGGTAGGCGATCCGCGCCTCCGCCCCGTCCAGCAGGATCGGCGGCACCTCCCCGCGCCGCCGCAGGATCGACAGGCAGCGCGCCACCAGCGGCGTCAGCAGCTCCGCCTGCAGCCGGCCATAGGTCGCGCCGAGCAGCCGCGCCGTCTCCGCGCTCCGCTCCAGCACCTCCGTCGCGGTCATCCCCGGCTGCTGCGGAACGGAGAGCCGGTCCGCCAGCAGCGCGGCGCGAATTCGCGCCCGCATGTCCGTCAGCACCAGCTGCGACACGTCGAAGGACCCCGGCGCCGCCAGCGGCGTTAGCCCCGCCGAGCCGACCGCTTTCGGGATGATGCTTCCCGGCTCCAGCCGCACCGTCGCCGGGTTCAGCACCCCGTCGTCATCGGCCTGCCAGATCCCGGTCGCGGCGATGGAGGCGTTCTTCAGCACCAACTCCACCACCTTGTTCGCCGTGCGGATATCCGGCAGCGCCTTCATCACGGGACCGCGGCCATAGGTCTCGCCCGGCGCCTTCAGCCAGCGGAAGGCGAGGAAGGGGCTCTCCTCGAACCGCCCGCTCGCCAGCAGCGTCCCGCGCCCGTCCCACTCCAGCACCGCCGCGAAGCGCGGCCCGGAACGCCCCGGCCACACCGCTTCGATCACCTTGTGCGTCGCCTCGACATCGCCGGACTGGAAGATCCCGGCCGGCAGGACCGCTTCCGGGTAGCGCGCCGCCATCGCGTCCGCCGTCATCCGCACGAGACGGAACACCGTGTCCAGCCGCCCGGTCGCGCCCTCTTCCAGCACCGCCTCTCGCAGCGGCACCGCCGTAAAGCGCAGGGCGGAGGGCTCGCCCGGCGCCGCCTCCTCCACGAACACCACGCCCGTCCCGGCCACCACGAGGTCCAGGAAGGCCTGGTGCATCTCGAGCGCGAAGTTGGACTGGTCCAGATGCCCCTGCAGCACCTCCGCCGCCCGCTCCAGAACCTCCGGGTCCATCCCCTCGTCCACGGGCGAGAGACCGAACCAGCGCGACCAGGGCGGCGTTAACTCGGCCAGCAGGGAGGCCGCCAGATGCTCCGCCGCATCCGCCGCCGTCCCGTCATACAGCGCGGGGCCGCCCGAGCCCGGCGTGCCCGCCAGGACGTGGTCGTAGCAGTCCCGCCAAACACCCTCCCAGGGCCGCCGGCGCTCCAGGGCGCGCTCGGCGCGCAGGATGATCTCGTCGGGCGTCATGCCGCCATCTCCCCCTCGGGGTGCGGCGGGAAAGGGATGCTCTCGCCCATGCGCCGGCCTGCTCCTCTGCTCGGAACCCCCGGCCCGCAAACGAACAGGCCCGGCGCCGGAAGGATCCGGGCCGGGCCTGCGAAGGTTTGGTGCATCGGGGGAGGAAGCCACCGGGCGCAACTCACCCGTTGACAAGAGGGGTCTAGCCGGCCACGACGCCTTCGTCAAGAACATTTTCCTTTTGTTGGGAAAGTTTATCCAGACGTTGAAACAGCCCATAGGGCGTCAGCGCGAAGGGTGCGCGGGGCCCCAGCACCGCCCGGCACATCGACACGCAGGAGAGCGGAACCACCTCCGGCAGGCGCCGCGCCGGCGCACCCGGCACGAAAGGCCCGAGCACCCGACACCCCGCCCGCCGCCAGAACCCCGGCAGGTCGAACCCGGGATCGACCGCCAGCCGCGTCACCAGCAGCCGGCCCGAGAGAGGGTCCAGCACGGTCCATCCCGCCTCGTCCCACAGCCCCGCGAAGCAGTGCCGGAACCCCGGCCGAAGCAGCCGTGCCCAGCCCTGGTCCGCCCCGCCACCGAAGGCGATCCACAGAGCCTGCGGCCGCGAATCGGCCGCGCGGCGATGCCCCGCCCCGGCGGGTCCGGCCCGCGAACGACGATCGCCGCCCCGGTTTCCCGTGGCGGCGATCAGGTCGGGCGCCGGCACGGTCGGCACGTGAATCATGAGCGATTCAGGCCTTCGGGAAGGCGACGACGTCGCCCTCGGCCCCGCCCGGTGCGGGACCGGCAACGATCCCCTTCATCCGCAGCGGCCAGTCCAGCCGCTCCATCGCCTCGCGCCACAGCCGATAGTCGCCGCGCTCGCGCAGGGCCCTCGGGTCGGGCGCCACGCCGCGCTCTCCCCAGATTCGCATGATGCGCGCATGGGCCAGGTCGATCCGGCGCTGCCGGTACAGCCGGTCCAGGCACTTCACCACGTCATCCGGCTCGCAGGGCCGCGTCACCAGCCCGCGGCCGGAAACGATCCGCGCGCCGTCGCGCCGGGCGACCAGGGCGGCCATGGTCCAGAACCAGGCCTCCTCGGCATCGATGAAAGGTTGGACCTTACCAATGCTCGACAAGGTGGGCGAAGGGGCGCGCAGGGCGCCGGAAACAGGACGGGTCATCGGGGGCTGATCCCTATCGGTTGCGAACACAACGTGAACATCAACCCACGTCGATGTGACCGTCAAGCCGATTCTATGATCGAATTCCTGTTGCCCCCAGATTCCCCACCTATAAGATAGGTGACATGCAGCACAGCGACATCTGGCGCGCGCTCGATGCCCTGGCGGCGGAAAACGGCCTCTCCGCCTCCGGCCTCGCCCGCAGGGCGGGACTCGACCCGACCGCCTTCAACCCCTCGAAGCGCATCGGCCCGGACGGTCGCGCCCGCTGGCCCTCCACCGAGAGCGTGGCGAAGGTCCTCGCCGCCACCGGCTCCGGCATGGACGAGTTCGCCAGCCTCATCACCGGCAACCTCCGCACCGCCACCCGTCCGAGCCGCCGCATCCCCCTCATCGGCCTCGCCCAGGCCGGCAGCTCCGGGTATTTCGACGATGGCGGCTACCCCGTCGGCGGTGGCTGGGACGAGATCAGCCTGCCCGAGGTCGGCGACCCCAATGCCTATGCCCTGGAGATTAGCGGCGACTCCATGGAGCCCGTCTTCCGGGACGGCGACATCATCATCGTCTCCCCTTCCGCCCCCGTCCGTCGCGGCGACCGTGTCGTGGTCCGCACCAAAGGCGGCGAGGTGATGGCGAAGGAACTCCTCCGCCAATCCGCCCGCCGCGTGGAACTCGCCAGCCTCAACCCCGCCCATCCGAACTACAGCTTCGGGCTGGAGGAACTGACCTGGATGCACCGCATCGTCTGGGCCAGCCAGTAACAGCCGGCGCGGCCCGCGGACCAAGCCGGCCTCAGCCTGGAACGATGATGCAGATGGATCCGGGGACGGGGAGAATTCCTTCTCCCCCGCCCTGCACAGGCCATCAGCGAAGAACCGGAACACCCGGCCCGGGCATCAATCCCCGGCGGCGCCATCCGCCAGCAGTCGCAGCACCTTCTTCGGGTCCTGCTCGCCGGAGAGCACCATCACCCGCCCGTCCGGCAGCGTCACCGGCGCCATCCCGGCCTGCTCATAGGCGCGCAGCATACCCTGCCCCACGCCGGCGAAGGCGGGCGCCACCCCGGCCGTGTCGCACAGGTCGCGGAAGCGCCAGATGGCATTGACCCGCGCCTCCGGCGTCCCGACCGGATCGCCCTCCGCCACCCAGATCCCATCCAGCTTGCGGAACGGGAAGCCCGCCCGGTCGCCATCGGCGAAGATCACCCCGTCGGCATGGGCGGGCAGAACCGCCCCCAGTCCCATCAGCCGCGCCTGGGCGGACTCGTCATAGTCATCCGCGCGGATCCGCGCCGGGCGCAGCAGGCGGAACGCGGCGAAGAGCAGCAGGGCCACCGCCGCCACCACGGCGAAGCGCAGCGGTGCCGGCGTCCCGGCCTCCACCACCACCTCCCACCAGGCCGCGGAGGAGAAGCGCCCGTGATAGGCCACCGTCGCCAGGGTCAGTCCGCAGATCACCCCGGCCGCGAGCGAGAAGACCCGGGACCCCGTCAGCGGCTCCCCCGTCAGTCGCGCGTCCCTGTAGAAGGCGTGCCGCATCGCCGCGAGGAACAGCCCGGTGCCGAGATAGCCCACCGCCACCCACCAGGGATCCCCCCGCACCAGCAGGATCCAGACGCCATTGGCCAGCAGGAACAGCCCCGCCCACCAGGCGATCCGAAGCCGCCGCAACATCCCGTAGGAGACGACCAGCAGCAGGGATCCGACGATGGAGGCCGCGAATTGGCTCGCCAGCGCCGCCCATTCCCCGCCCCACAGGGCGATATCCGTCGCCCGCGCCGGCAGCGCGCCCACGAAGAGCAGCACCGCCCCCCCAAGCCCCGTCAGCCCGGACAGCACGGGCACCTCCAGAGCGCCCGTCACCCGGGTTTCCGTCTGCATCCTTCCCGCGGAGGGACGCCTCTGGTTCAGTTCGAAGACCGCGAAGAGCCCACCCGCCAGGAACAGCGGCACGATGTAGTAGAACAGCCGGAACAGCAGCACCGCCCCCACCACCTGGGCGGAGGGCAGATAGGGCTCGAGGCTCAGCAGGATGAAGCCGTCGAACACGCCCAGGCCTCCGGGCACGCTCGCCGCCAGCCCCGCGGTATAGGCCGCGATGTAGATGCCCAGGAACCGCCAGTAGGTCAGCCCCGGCGCTTCCGGCAGCAGCGCGTAGAAGATCGCCGCCGTCACCGCCACGTCCACGCTCGCCAGCACCACCTGCGCCAGCGCCATCCGGAACCCCGGCAGGTCGATCCGGTGCTTGAAGATCGTGAAATGCGGCAGCGCCCGGGACAGCACGAGATAGACGGCCACGATGCACCACATCAGCACGCCGACGGCCTGCGCCACCCAGGCCGGCACCGCCTCCCCCGCTCCCACCCAGGGCAGCACGGAGGGCTCCAGCACCAGCACCAGCCCGCCCAGCGCGAAGCCGCCCAGCCCGAAGGTAAGGGAGGTGAAGGCGATCACCTTCGCGATCTCGACCGGCGTCAGCCCCCAGGCCGCGTAGAACCGGTACCGCACCGCGGCGCCGGATACCGCCGCGAAGCCGATGTTGTGCGCCAGCGTATAGGCGCAGAAGGAAGCCAGCGACGTCCGCAGGTAGGAGATCGGCTTCCCCGCATAGACCGACCCCAGCCGGTCGTAGATGGTGAGCACGGCGTAGGCGAGCAGCGTCCACCCGCCCGCGATCCACAGCGTGCTCCGCTGCGTCCCGTCCAGCGCCCGCCCGACATCCGCCACCGAAAGGTTGCGGAACTCCTTCTGCACGACGTAGAGCGCCCCCACGAGCAGGACCAGCCCGAAGACCGTCGGCCCGTGCTTGCGGATCAGCGCCCAGCTCATGCGGCGGCCACGTCCTTCGCCAGCGTCCCCTCGATCAGCGCCGCCGTTTCCGGGATGCCGTAGAGAGCGACGAATCCGCCGAAGCGCGGCCCCTCCTCCTGCCCCAGCAGCACCTGGTAGATCGCCGCGAACCAGGCCCTGGAAACCCCCGGCCGGGACGGATCCTTGCCCGGCTGCAGGAAGGGCTCCCGCCGCCCGGCGTCATAGACCAGATCCTGGATGGCCCCCGGGCGCTCTGCCGCCGGCAGCGCCTCGATCCGCCCCTGGTTCTCCCGCAGCAGCTCCGCCAGATGCAGCAGCGCTTCCCGCTCCGGCGGGGTGGCCGCCCGGAAGGTCTTCGTCGGCTTCACCACGTCCCGGTAATAGGCGCTGGCCCGCTCCACCAGGGTCGCCAGCATCGGCGAGGCCTCCGGCGTCGCCTCCGGCGCGTGCCGCCGCAGGTAGCCCCACAGCATCTCCGGCGTCTCGGCATTCGCCGCCAGCGCCAGGTTCAGCAGCAGGGTGAAGGTGATCGGGCTCCCCGCCCCGTTCGGCAGCGCCCCGCCATGGATGTGCCAGGCCGGGTTCGCCGGATCATTGGCGGCCCGAAGCTTCTCCACATTCGCCAGGTACTCGTCCGTCGCCCGCGGGATGACGTCGAAGTGCAGCCGCTTCGCCCGGCCGGGTTGCTGGTACATGAACTGGGACAGGCTCTCGGGCGGCGCGTAGCGCAGCCACTCGTCGATGGTCAGCCCGTTGCCCTTGCTCTTGCTGATCTTCTGCCCCTGGGCATCCAGGAACAACTCGTAGGTGAAGCCCACCGGCGGCTCCCCGCCCAGCACCTTGCAGATGCCGGAGGAGAGCTTCACGCTGTCGATCAGGTCCTTGCCGGACATCTCGTAGTCCACGCCCAGCGCGTACCAGCGCAGGGCCCAGTCCGCCTTCCACTGCGCCTTCACATGGCCGCCCGTCACCGGCGTCTCGAAGCGCTCACCCGTTTCCGGGTCCCGCCACACCACCGTCCCGGCCGCCGGCCGCACCTCTTCCATCGGCACCTGCATCACCAGGCCGGTCTTCGGATGAATCGGCAGGAAGGGAGAATAGGTCGCCCGCCGCTCCGCCCCCAGCGTCGGCAGGATCACCTGCCGCACCTCCTCATGCACCGTCAGCATCCGCAGCAGCGCCTCATCGAAGCGGCCGGAGGTGTAGTAGTCGGTGGAGGAGGCGAACTCGAACTCGAAGCCGAAAGCCTCCAGGAAGGCCCGGAGCCGGGCATTGTTGTGCGCCCCATAGCTCTCATGGGTCCCGAAGGGGTCCGGAATCCGGGAGACCGGCTTGCCCAGGTTCGCCCGCAGCAGCTCGGCATTCGGGATGTTGTCCGGCACCTTCCGCAGCGCGTCCATGTCGTCGGAGAAGGCGAGCAGCCGGCCCGGCAACCCCGTCAGCCGCTCGAAGGCCCGCCGCACCCAGGTCGTGCGCGCCACCTCCCCGAAGGTCCCGATATGCGGCAGCCCGGACGGCCCGTAGCCCGTCTCGAACAGCGCCGCCCCCTTGGCTTTCACCGCGGCGCGGTCCGCCACCTTCGCCGCCTCCTCGAAGGGCCAGGCGCGCACGTCGCGGAGGGAGGGGTCGGCGGGGGGACGTTGCATAGCCCGGCCCACATGCCCCCGCGCCCCCTCGGGGTCAACGGAGAGGCACACGGCCCCAAAACAAGGCGCCTCCGCCGCAGGGCGGGTCTGGTCTCCGAAACAAGCGCCTCGCATCAACCAGCACCGCCTGTATAAGCCCCATGCCACACTGGCATGGGTGGGTCTTCAACGACCCGCCCCGGCAACAACGCCTCGAAGGATGAAATGGTCATGCGCGTTGGGGTTTTCGGAGCGACGGGCGCGGTCGGCAAGGAACTGGTGCAGGTCCTGGGTGACCGCGGTTACCCGGTGACCGAGCTGCGCCTCTTCGCCTCCACCCGCAGCGCCGGCACCCGAATTACGACCCCCTTCGGCGAGAAAACGATCGAGGTCTACGACCCGGCCAAGCCCCCGCGCCTGGACTTGGCCCTGCTCGCCGTCTCCGGCGACTGGTCCAAGGCCCATGCGAAGGAGCTGGTGGCCGCCGGCGCCGTGGTGGTGGACAACTCCTCCGCCTTCCGCCTGGACGACGATGTCCCCCTGGTGGTGCCCGAGGTGAACGCCGGGGCCGCCAAGGGCGCCCGCCTGATCGCCAACCCGAACTGCACTACCGCCATCCTGGCCGTGGCCCTGGCGCCGCTGCAGGCCGAGTTCGGCCTGAAGCGCGTCATCGTCTCCACCTACCAGGCCGCCTCCGGCGCGGGCGCCGAGGGCATGGAGGAGCTGGAGACGGGGCTGAAGGAGGTCCTGCTCAACGGCGGCACGGCGAAGAACAGCGTCTTCCGCCACCCGCTGCCGATGAACCTCATTCCCCACATCGATAGCTTCCAGCCCAACGGCTACACGCGGGAGGAAATGAAGGTCACCTGGGAGACCCGGAAGATCATGGGCCTGCCGGACCTCCTCGTTTCCTGCACCGCCGTCCGCGTCCCCACCCTGCGGGCGCACGCGGAGGCCGTGACGATCGAGACGCTGAAGCCGATCACCCCGGAGGCTGCCCGCGCCGCCCTGGCCAACGCCCCCGGCGTGAAGCTGGTGGACGACGTGGCGAACGCCGCCTACCCGATGCCGCTGACCGCCAGCGGCCGCTACGACGTCGAGGCCGGCCGCGTCCGCCAGAGCCTCGTCTTCGGTGACCACGGGATCGACTTCTTCGTGGTGGGCGACCAGCTGCTCAAGGGCGCCGCCCTGAACGCGGTGCAGATCGCCGAGGCCCTGCCGGTCAAGCTGGCCGCCTGAGGGCTAGCCGCCTGAGAGACGGGCGGGGAGGGTCCCACCCTCCCCGTTTCCTCCGGTCGAAATCCGACCGCGCGCGTTAGCCCTTCCGGCCGGCCAGGGGCATGGCCGGGAATCGGAGGGCGGAGACGATGGCAGGACGGAAGGCCTGGCTCTGGGCACTGCCGGAGCGGGTGACGCGGATGGAGCGGTGGACGCTGATCGCCATCGCCCTCACGGCCGTCTCGCTCTTCGCCTTCGTCAACCTCGCGGCCGAGGTGACCGAGGGCGACACCAACGCCTTCGACCGCGCGATCCTGCTGGCGCTCCGCAACCCCGCCGACCTTTCCGACCCGATCGGGCCGCGCTGGCTTGAGGAGATCATGCGCGACCTCACCGCCCTGGGCGGCAACGTCGTGCTCGCCATCCTCTCCCTTTCCATCACCGGCTTCCTGGTCCTCACGGGGAAGCGCCGGGCCGCCGCCATGATCGCGGCCTCCCTCATCACCGGTACGCTGCTGAGCCACGCCCTGAAATGGGGCTTCGACCGGCCGCGCCCCGACCTCGTCCCCCACGGCACCGCGGTCTACACGCAGAGCTTCCCCAGCGCGCACGCGATGCTCTCCGCCATCGTCTATCTCACCCTGGGCGCCCTCCTTGCCCGGGTGCAGGCGGCATGGCCGGTCAAGATCTACCTCCTGGTCGTGGCGGTGTTCCTCACCGTCATCATCGGGCTGAGCCGCGTCTACCTCGGCGTCCACTGGCCAACCGACGTCCTGGCCGGCTGGGCCGTGGGCGCGGCCTGGGCGCTGCTGTGCTGGCTGGTCCTGCTCTCCATCCAGAAGGCCCGCCGCCGGGCCCGGCAAGCGGCCGCCGCGCCCGCCCTCAGGCCTCCGCCGGGGGCGGCACCAGAACGGTGACCGCCCCCGGGAGCACCCGGAACCGCGCCGGCGTCCGCGTCGTCAGCTCCCCGTCCGTGTTGACCGGCCGCGGACGCCGCGTCCGGATCTCCACCTCCTCGGAGCTCGCGGTCCGGACCTCCTGCCGAAGCCCGTGGCGGCCGGAGCGGAAGGCCGGATAGATCATCGCCAGCTTCCAGATCCCCTCGAACTCCAGGCTGTAGAGGTTCAGGCGGCCGTCATCGATCGCGGCCGCCTCGTCGATCGCCATGCCCCCGCCGTAGTAGTGCCCGTTCCCAACCGCCACCTGCAGGGTCCGCACCCTGTGCGACACGCCGTCATGCCGGATCTCCGCACGGAAAGGCCGCATCTTCCAGAGCGCGCGGCAGGTGGCCAGCGCGTAGCCCAACCGCCCCCAGCGCCGCTTCACCTCCCCCGTCAGCTCCCGCGTCACGGCCACGCTCAGCCCGATGCTCGCGACGTTGAAGTAGGGATGGCCGTTGACCTCCCCCAGGTCGATCCGGCGGGGCTGCCCGTCGAGCACCACCCGCACCGCCGCCTCCAGATCAAGGGGGATCCCGAGGGTCCGGGCCAGGTCGTTCGCCGTGCCCAGCGGAAGCAGGCCGAGCGGCAGCCCCGTCTCAATCAGGGCCGGCGCGGCGGAATTCATCGTCCCGTCCCCGCCGCCCAGGATCACCATGTCCACGGAACCGGCCTCGCGGCGGATGGCGGCACGCAGGGATTCCGCATCGGAACAGGGCTCGCGCACCAAGCGGATGCCACCCTGCTCCAGCGCGGCAGCGGCGGCATCGGCCCCCTCCGCCCCCCGGCGGCTCTTTCCATTGGCAACGAACAGGGCGCGCCGCGCCGGACGAGACCCCGCCATCGCGTCCCCAAGGGCATCAGGATCGGCGCTCATCCCGTCCGGCCGCCTCTCACCGCCATCAACATCGTGCAACCCGTCCCACGACCACCTATCGGCCCTGCCGGGACCACCCCGGCCGAACCACTGCCCGCCCCACAACGTTCTTGGCTGGCCTTTCGACGCGGACCGGACATGACGATTTCATACGCTCGCAACCGCCTCGAACTCCTCGCCCGCCTCGGCTATGCGGCCAGGGGCGTCGTGAACCTCCTCATCGGTCTCCTGGCGCTGCTCGCCGCCTTCGGCAGGGGCGGAGAGGTCACGGGCTCGAAGGGCGCCCTGGAGGCCCTGTTCTCCCAGGCCTGGGGGAGCGTGCTGCTCGCGGTCGTGGCGCTCGGCCTCTTCGGCTTCGCTCTCTGGCGCCTGCTGCAATCCCTGCTGGACGCGGACCGGCGCGGCCGCTCCTGGTCCGCCCTCGGCGCCCGCGCCGGCCAATTCGTCTCCGCCATCGTCTACGCCAGCCTCGGGGTCTTCGCCCTCAGCCTTCTTGCCGGCTCCGGCGCGGCCGGCGGCGAGGAACAGGCCGCCCGCGACTGGACGCGCTGGCTCCTCCGCCAGCCCTTCGGCCGCTGGCTGACAGCCGGCGTCGCCCTGGCCGTGCTCGGCGCGGCAATCGGCATGGCGCACAAGGTCTGGACGGCCTCCTTCCGAAAGCACCTCGCCTGCGGGCCGGCGGTGGCGCGCTGGGTGATTCCGCTCGGCCGGATCGGCTACGCGGCCCGTTCCCTGGTCTTCCTGATCATCGCCGCTTTCCTGCTGCTCGCGGCCTGGCAGTCCGATGCGAGGGAGGCGCGCGGCCTGGGTGGCGCCCTGCTTGCCGTGCAGGACCAGCACTTCGGCCCCGTGGTCTTCGGCCTCGTCGCCCTCGGCCTCGCGGCCTTCGGCGCCTTCGAATTCGCCGAGGCGCGATACCGCCACATCGCGGCCCCGACGGAAGCGGAGATCGCGCGGACCGCCCTGCGCCGCTGACAAGAAAAAAGGCGGAGGGACCATGGGTCCCCCGCCTCCTTCAGCCACTGGCCTGCCGGGCCTACTCCGCCGCCTGCTGGCGCTGCGGCATGGAAATACCCAGCCCTTCCGCCACCCGGCGCCCGTACTCGCGATCCGCCTGCATGAAGTAGCAGACCATCTTCTCCCGGATCACCGGCGCGCACTCCGAGAGCGCCCCGACCAGGTTCTTCACCAGATCGTCCCGCTCGAAGTCGCTGAACGCCCGCCACCGCTCCCCGGCCTGCTGGAAGTCATTGGTCCGCTCGATCTTCTGCCGGCCTACCTCGCCCTGCACGAAGACGCGCGGCGGCGGTCCCAGCCGCGGCTGCTCCACCAGACCGTGGAAGTTAGAGGGCTCGTAGTTCACGTGCTTGTTCGCGCCCTGCTCCGCCCCGTCCACGTGGTAGCTCATTTGCCCGCCGCGCTGGTTCGTCGCGAAGGGGCATTTCGGCGCGTTGATCGGCAGTTGCAGGTAGTTCGGCCCCACGCGGTAACGCTGCGTGTCCGAATAGGCGAAGGTCCGCCCCTGCAGCAGCTTGTCGTCGGAGAAGTCGATCCCGTCCACCAGCACGCCCGTGCCGAAGGCCACCTGCTCCACCTCGTTATGGTAGTCCACGGGGTTCCGGTTCAGCTGGATGTGGCCGACATGCAGCAGCGGGAACTGGTCCTCCGGCCAGAGCTTCGTGACATCCAGCGGATCCCAGTCCAGCTCGGGATGCTCGTCGTCGCTCATCACCTGGATGAAGAAGTCCCACTCCGGGAACTCGCCCCGTTCGATCGAATCGTACAGGTCGCCGGTGGCGTGGTTGAAGTCCTTCGCCTGGATCGCGGAGGCCTCATCCGCCGTCAGGTTCCGGATGCCCTGGCGCGGCTGGAAGTGGAACTTGCAGAGCACCGTTCTACCCTCGGGGTCCACCAGCTTGTAGGTGTTCACCCCCGATCCCTGCATCTCCCGATAGGTGGCCGGGATGCCCCAGGGCGAGAACAGCCAGGTGATCATGTGCGTCGCTTCGGGCGTGCAGCTCACGAAGTCGAAGAACCGGTTCATCTGCTGGCGGTTGTGGATCGGGTCCGGCTTGAAGGCATGGACCATGTCCGGGAACTTCAGCGGATCGCGGATGAAAAACACCTTCAGGTTGTTTCCCACCAGATCCCAGTTGCCCGTCTCCGTGTAGAACTTGATCGCGAAACCGCGCGGATCCCGCAGCGTCTCCGGGCTGTGCCCGCCATGGATCACCGTGGAGAAGCGCAGGAAGATCGGCGTTTCCGTGCCGGCGGTGAACACCTTCGCCCGCGTGTATTTCGTGATCGGATCCTCGCCGGCCTTGCCGGTCGGGATGAACACGCCGTGCGCCGCCGCGCCGCGCGCATGCACCACGCGCTCCGGGATCCGCTCCCGGTCGAAATGCGTGATCTTCTCGAGGAACTGATAATCCTCCAGCACCAGCGGGCCGCGCGATCCGACGGTGCGCGAGTTCTGGTTGTCGAAAACCGGATGTCCCTGGCGCGTGGTCAGGCCCACACCTTGCGGCTTGTCCGCCATATCGAATCTCTCCCTGCCAAGTCGCTGAGAAACGCGACCCTAAGGAGGTAGATCGGGCGGATGAAATACAAAGGGCCACCCAGGCCCATAAGGATTGCCTATCAGCTCCGAAGCTTGCCGCAGGCACCACGGATAGCGGGCGGGGGCCGGAACCCCCGCCCGCATCCCGTCACCCGGCCAGCGTGCGCCCGGCCGAACCCAGATCGGCGAAGGCCTCGTCCAGCCGCTTCGCCACGCCCTTCTCGCCGGCCCGCAGCCACTTGCGCGGGTCGTAGAACTTCTTCTGCGGCTTGCCCGTCGCCGGGTCGATCTGGTGCTTGAAGGCCACCGGATTGGCGTCGACATAGGCGCCCACCGGCTCGGAGAAGGCGAACTGCGTGTCCGTGTCGATGTTCATCTTGAACACGCCGTAGGACACCGCCTCCGCGATCTTGTCCTTCTCGGAGCCCGAGCCGCCGTGGAACACGAGGCTCATAGGCTTGTCGCCGCCGCCGAACTTCGCGGACACCGCCTCCTGCGAGGCCTTCAGGATCTCCGGGCGCAGCTTCACGTTGCCCGGCGCATACACGCCGTGCACGTTCCCGAAGGATGCCGCCATGGTGATGTGCCCGATCGGCGAGAGCACTTCCCAGGCCTTCAGCACGTCCTCGGGCTGCGTGTAGAGATGCGCGTTGTCGGCGCTCTCATCCACGTCGTGCCCGATCCCGTCCTCCTCGCCGCCCGTCACGCCGAGCTCGATCTCCAGGCTCATGCCCAGCGGCGCCATGCGCTTCAGGACGGTCGCGCACTCCGCGATGTTCACGTCCAGCGGCTCGGCCGACAGGTCGATCATGTGGGAGGAGTAGAGCGGCTTGCCCGTCCGCTTCATGTGCTCCTCGCCATGGTCGATCAGCTTGTTGATCCAGGGCAGCAGGGACCGGTCCGCGTGGTCGGTGTGCAGGACCACGCAGACGCCGTAGGCAGCCGCCAGCGTGTGCACGTGCTGCGCCGCGGAAACCGCGCCCAGGACCCGCGCCGCATCCGCATCCGGGCAGCCCTCGCCGCCGAAGAAGCGCGCGCCGCCGTTGGAGAGCTGGATGATGACGTCGGACTTGTTCTTCGCCGCCGCCTCCAGCACCGCGTTGATGGAGTTCGTCCCCACCACGTTCACCGCCGGCAGGGCGTAGCCGCCCTCGCGGCAGGCTTCGAGAAGGGTCAGGTAGTCCTGGCCGGTCACGACACCCGGCTTCAGCTTCGTGGTGCTGCCCGACGGCGCAATGTGATTCACGCTTGGCTTTCCTGCGTCTGGTTGATCCGCAATCCCGGATGCCCGCCTTATACAAGCTAAGCGCCGCGCCGAACCCCTCTTCCACAGAAAAGAATTGGAGACGGCGCGGGCTATCCGCTGCGAACAAAGCGGGTATAGACCCGCCGATGCCTCCGCTCCCGGCCCCCTCCGCGGCGCCCGCCTCGGCAACGCCCCGCCTTCTGCTGCCCGAGGCCCCCGCCCTGGTCGCCGGGATCGGCCGCGCCACGATCCTGACGCCCGACGGCGAGATCGAGACCCTTCCCACCGCCGCCCTCGCCGGCCGCCTGTCGGAGCTGCCGCCCCCGCTCCTCGTCCACGCCCCCGCCACGGCCCGCCGCCTCGGCCTGCCGCCCTTCCCCATGGCCTTCGACCTGCTCGAGCTTTTCGCCTTCATCCTCCCCGCCCAGCTCGCCGCCCCCACGCCGCGCGGCCTCGCCATGGTGCTAGAGATGGATCCGCCGAAGGACGACGAGGCCGCCGCGATCCTCCTGCCGGAGATCGCCACCACCCTCCTCCGCCGCCTCGCCTCCACCCGCCACGCGCTGCTGAACCGCGATGCCGGGATGCTCGCCGCCCGGCTGCGCGACGCCTCGGACTGGCCCTGGGCCCCCAGCCTCCTCGCCGCCCTCGGCCAGCCGGAAGCCCGCCCGGGCACGGACGCGCTGAAGGTCTGGCGCCGCCTGCCGGAATGGGAGGAAACGGCGCCCCCCACGCCGCCCGCCTCCATCCCGGTCGCCCCGCTGGAAGCCCGCAGGCGCCTGGCCGAAATCCTCGGCGCGGACGCCGAGACCCGCCCCGCCCAGGCCGACTACGCCTCCGCCGCCTCCCTCGCCTTCGCCCCGCGCGAGGCCGAAGGGCATCCCCAGCTGGTCCTCGCGGAGGCCGGCACGGGCACCGGCAAGACCCTCGGCTATATCGCCCCCGCCTCTCTCTGGGCGGAGCGCAACGGCGCGCCCGTCTGGGTCAGCACCTATACCCGCAACCTCCAGCGCCAGATCGACAGCGAGCTCTTCCGCCTTTTCCCCGACCCGGCGGAGCGCCGCCAGCACGTCGTCATCCGCAAGGGCCGCGAGAACTACCTCTGCCTGCTGAACCACGAGGAAGCGGTGAACGGCGCCATGCCGTCGCGCCTCCTCGCCCTCTCCCTTGTCTCCCGCTGGGCGGCCGCCACGCGGGACGGCGACATGCAGGGCGGTGACTTCCCGGGCTGGATCGCCGAGCTCTTCCCCTGGGGCCACGTCGCCGGCCTGACCGACCGCCGCGGCGAGTGCATCCATTCCGCCTGCCCCCACTGGCGCCGCTGCTTCGTGGAGCACTCCATCCGCCGTGCCCGCACCGCGCGCCTCGTCATCGCCAACCACGCCCTCGTCATGGTCCAGGCGGCATTGGGCGGCGGCGACGACAAGCCGGCCCTCCGCTACGTCTTCGACGAGGGCCACCACCTCTTCGACGCCGCCGACGCCGCCTTCTCCGCCGAGATCTCGGGCGGCGAGATGGCGGAACTCCGCCGCTGGCTCCTCGGCGCCGAAGGCGGCCGCGGCCGCGCCCGCGGGTTGCGCCGGCGCCTGGAGGAGGTCACCGGAGACCATCCCGCCCTCCTCCCGCTAATGGAGGAAGCCCTGCGCCACGCCGGCAGCCTCCCCGGCCCTGGCTGGTCCTCCCGCCTCGGCGAGCCGGAGGAGCACGACCTGGACGCGGAGGACCTCCCCGGCCACCCCGCGAAGACCAATCCCGGTGAGACTTTCCTGCGCAGCGTCATCCTCCAGGTCTTCGCCCGCAGCCCAGAGGCCGATATCGGCTACGATGCCGAGTGCGACCTCCGCCCCCTGAACCCCGGCCTCGCCGAGGCCGGGGCCGCCCTGGAAGACGCCCTCCGCCTCATCGAGACCCCCCTCCAGGCCCTGCACGCCCGCCTCACCGGCCTGCTGGAGGATCCGGACGCGGAGCTTGAAACGGGCGACCGCATCCGCCTGGACACCGCCCGCCGCACCGTGGACCGCCGCGGCCTGCGCCCCCTGGCCGCCTGGCGCGGCATGCTGAAGGCCCTGTCCGACCGCGCGCCGGAGCCGGGCAACCGCCCCCTCCACGTGGATTGGCTCGCCATCACCCGGCGCGAGGGCCGCGTGATCGACGCCGCCCTGCACCGCCACTTCCTGGACCCTACCCAGCCCTTCGCCACGGTCGTCGCCGCCCCCGCCCACGGCCTGCTCATCACCAGCGCCACCCTCCGCGACAGCGGCGAGGGCGACCCCGAATCCGCCTGGGAGGAGGCCGAGGCCCGCACCGGCGCGAACCACATCGCCAGCCCCGCCATCCGCGCCGCCGTTCCCTCCCCCTTCGACTACCCGAGCCAGACCCTGGCCCTCGTCGTCACCGATGTCGCGCGGGACGGCCCGCAGGCCGCCATGGCCATGGAACAGCTCTTCCGCGCCTCCGGCGGCGGCGCCCTCGGCCTCTTCACCGCCATCCGTCGCCTGCGCGACGCCCATTACCGCATGGCCCCCGGGCTGGAGGCCGCCGGCCTCCCCCTCTACGCCCAGCACGTGGACGCGATGGACAACTCCACCCTCGTTGATGTCTTCCGGGCGGAGGAGGACTCCTGCCTGCTGGGCACCGACGCCCTGCGGGACGGCGTGGACGTGCCCGGCCGCTCCCTCCGCCTGCTGGTCTTCGACCGCATCCCCTGGCCCCGCCCGACCATCCTGCACCGTGAGCGCCGGACCCACCTCTCGGGCGGGCGACCGAAATCCTATGACGACGCCATCGCCCGCCACCGCCTGCGCCAGGCCTTCGGCCGCCTGATCCGCCGCGCCGACGACCGCGGCGTCTTCGTGCTGCTGGACTCCCGCGCCCCCACCCGCCTCCTCGCCGGCCTGCCGGAAGGGGTGGCCGTGCACCGGATGGGGCTGGCCGAGGCGGTGCGGGAGACCCGCCGCTTCCTAAATGGTGATCGTCCCGCCGATTGACGGAAGGCCCGTGGCGGAAGAACCCTTCCCCCCACGATGGACACGAACGTCATGGACGCCGCTCCCACCCCCCTGCCCACGCGCCTCACCGCGCAGGAAGCCCTGGTCTGCGCCATGGTGCTGATGGGCGTCAGCGACCGCGGCATGACCGATGCCGAGCTTGCCGCCATGTCCCGCCTGGTGCGGGAACTCCCGGCCTTCGGCGACTTCCACCCGAGCGAGATCGACACGGTCACCGAGGTCGTCCTCGGCCTCCTCGACCAGGCCGATGGGCTGGACCGTGCGAGCGAGATGATCCGCGACGCCCTGCCCCCCCGCCTGCGCGAGACCGCCTACCTCCTGGCCTGCGAGATCGCGGCCGCGGACGGCGATGCCAGCCAGGAGGAGCTCCGCTTCCTGCAGGACTTCCGAATCGCCCTCGACATCGATCGCCTCGTCGCCGGCGCCATCGAGCGGGCGGCCAAGGCGCGCTTCCAGGTTATCTGAGCCGGCCGCCGCCCGGACCGTTCCGGCGGCAACAACCCGGCGCAAGCGGCGTTCCCTGGCAAGGTTAATCCAGAGGAACGCACCATGTCAGATGCACCGCACGCCCAGCGCCAGATCATCGCGAGCTTCGGCACCCATGATGGCGCCGAGCAGGCCATCCAGTACCTGACCGCGGAGGCGATCCCCCGCGACCAGATCTCCATCCGCACCTCCGACACCGGCCTCCAGCCCGTCCAGGCCCCCGGCGAGACGAACGGCGTCGTGCAGGAGGATGAGCAGCGCAACCTCCGCACCATGGGCACGAGCATGGCCTCGGCCGGTGCGGCGATGGCCGCCGCCGGCGTGGTGGTCGCCACGGGCGGCGCCGCCCTGCCGGCTGTCGCCGCCGCGGCCGCGGCCGGCCTCGGCGCCGGCGCGGTCACCCAGGGCGTGAGCAACGCCGCCACCCCGGAAGTGGTCCCGGATTCCGAGAAGGCGGTCGCCGTCCTCACCGTGAACGTCGCCAATGCCGACCAGGCGGAACGCGCCAAGGGCGTGCTCCGCAAGATCTCCGCAATCAAGGTCTGGGAGGAGTAGGCCGCTAGCGGGAGAGGATGCGCGTCACGATCGGCGCCGGCTTCTTCGGAAGCTGCTCCGCCTCGTAGGCAATCTCCTCGCCCTTCTTCAGGTCCCGCCTTCCGGCGGCCTCCACCACCGTTTCGTGAACCATCACATCCGGCCCGCCATCGTCGGGCCGGATGAAGCCGTACCCCTTGTGCGGCTGGTACCAGACCACCGTCCCTGTCGGCATCGCGCCAACCTCCGCGCTGAACATCCCATCCTACAACGAGAAAGGGCGGCCCGTTGCCGGACCGCCCCTCGTCGTCACGAAGACCGAACTTCTGTTGGGGATCGAAGCCGATCCCCAGGGGGAGATCGAAGCCGATCCCCAGGGGATCAGAAGTCCATGTCGCCCATGCCGCCCATGCCGCCGCCGGGGCCACCGGCCGGAGCCGCGGACTTCGCCGGGCGCTCGGCCACCATCGCCTCGGTGGTGATCAGCAGGGAGGCCACGGAAGCGGCGTCCTGCAGGGCGGTGCGAACGACCTTGGTCGGGTCGATGATGCCGGCCTCGACGAGGTTCTTGTACTCGTCGGCCTGCGCGTCATAGCCGTACTCGTAGGCGTCCTGGCGGAGCACCTCACCGGCGATGACCGCGCCGTCCTTGCCGGCGTTCTCGGCGATCTGCTTCAGCGGCACCGCGATGGCGCGCCGAACGATCTCGATCCCGACCTGCTCGTCGTTGTTCAGGCCCTTGAGGTCGGCCAGCTTCAGGCTGGCGCGCAGCAGAGCCACGCCACCACCGGGGACGATGCCTTCCTCAACCGCGGCGCGGGTCGCATGCAGCGCGTCGTCGACGCGGTCCTTGCGCTCCTTCACCTCGACCTCGGAGGAACCGCCGACGCGGATCACGGCGACGCCGCCGGCCAGCTTGGCAAGACGCTCCTGCAGCTTCTCACGGTCGTAGTCCGAGGTGGTCTCCTCGATCTGCGCCTTGATCTGCTCCACGCGACCCTCGATGGCCTCCTTCTCGCCGGCGCCGTCGATGATCGTGGTGTTCTCCTTCTCGATGCGAATGTTCTTCGCACGGCCGAGCTGGTTCAGCGTCACGCTCTCGAGCTTGATGCCGAGGTCCTCGGAGATCACCTCACCACCCGTCAGGATGGCGATGTCCTCGAGCATCGCCTTGCGACGATCGCCGAAGCCCGGGGCCTTCACGGCCGCGATCTTCAGGCCGCCGCGCAGCTTGTTCACCACGAGCGTGGCCAAGGCCTCGCCCTCGATGTCCTCAGCCACGATCACCAGCGGGCGCCCGGACTGAACCACCGCCTCGAGCAGCGGCAGCATCGGCTGCAGCTGGGAGAGCTTCTTCTCGTGGATCAGGATGTACGGGTTCTCGAGCTCGGCAATCATCTTCTCCGCATTCGTGATGAAATACGGGGAGACGTAGCCGCGGTCGAACTGCATGCCCTCGACGACGTCGAGCTCGGTCTGGATGGACTTGGCTTCCTCGACGGTGATGACACCCTCGTTGCCGACCTTCTCCATCGCCTGCGCGATCATCTCGCCGATCTCGGTCTCGCCGTTGGCGGAGAGCGAACCGACCTGGGCAACCTCGGCAGAGGTCGTGATCTTGCGGGTCTTGGACTTGAGGTCCTCGACGATCACGGTCACGGCCTTGTCGACGCCGCGCTTCAGGTCCATCGGGTTGAGCCCGGCGGCCACGGCCTTCGCGCCCTCGCGGATGATGGCCTGGGCCAGCACCGTCGCGGTGGTCGTGCCGTCACCGGCCAGGTCGTTCTGCTTCGAGGCCACTTCGCGCACCATCTGCGCGCCCATGTTCTCGAACTTGTCGGCCAGCTCGATCTCCTTGGCGACGGTCACGCCGTCCTTGGTGATCCGCGGCGCGCCGAAGCTCTTGTCGAGCACCACGTTGCGGCCCTTCGGGCCCAGCGTGACCTTCACGGCATCGGCCAGGATGTCCACGCCGCGCAGCATGCGCTCACGGGCATTGGCGCCGAACTTAACGTCCTTCGCAGCCATCTGAATGTCCTTTCTGGTGTTGGGAAAGCGCCGATCAGCTCCTTACGGAGCGATCAGGCGGCCTTCTCCACGATGCCCATGATGTCGGACTCCTTCATGATCAGGAGCTCCTCACCATCGAGCTTGACCTCGGTGCCCGACCACTTGCCGAACAGGATGCGGTCGCCGGCCTTCACGTCCAGCGCCACGATCTGGCCCGTCTCGTTGCGCGCGCCGGCGCCGACGGACACGACCTCACCCTCCTGGGGCTTCTCCTTGGCGGTGTCCGGAATGATGATGCCGCCAGCGCTCTTCTCTTCGGCCGTCACGCGACGGACGAGAACGCGGTCGTGCAGGGGACGGAACTTCGTCATGCGGTCCTCTCCTGAGCCTTGATGTTGGGTTGACCCCTGCCGGGAGGTTTGTTGGCACTCACCCCCGGCGAGTGCCAGCGATCTAGGAGATCGCCCCCCATGACGTCAAGGGTCCGGCAGCACTCTCAGCCGGAGAGTGCCATTGCATTGATATGAAACATTTTTTGCGCCCGGACATTGCTGCTGCATGGCACCATTCGCCCCGGGCGGCCTCCCCGCCGTCCGGCATCAGGAGGAAGGACATGCATCTGCGGGGCATTGAACGGGTTGTCCGCATCCCCGAATGGCACCTGACCACGGCCGAGATCCTCTACCGCCTGCCCGACCATCCGGCCGTCCTGCAAAGCTTTATCTGGCAGAAGGTGGACCGGGCCCCGACCTTCCCCGAGCTGCACGGCTTCCTCGATTTCTGGCGCAAGGACATCGAGGGCGCCCTCCACTCCGTCCGCGTCGCCTCCGCCGCCCTCTGGAAGCCCGCCGAGTTCACCTACGCGGATGGCGAGCTGCGCCTGCACTAGCGCGCGACGATTCCCAGCACCGCCGTCAGCGTCACCACGGAGGCGATGGTGCCCAGCAGAACCGCCGCTCCCGCTCGCTCCATCCCCACGGCATAGCGGCGGGAGAGGAGGAAGGCGTTTGCCCCCGTCGGCATCGCCGCCATCACCACCACCACGGAGAGCTCCAGCGAGCCCAGCCCCGCCCAGCGCCCGACGGCGAAGACCACGGCCGGCAGCACCGCCAGCTTCGCCACGCTGATCGCCACCGCGTCCCCCCAGTCCCGCCGGATCTGGAAGTCCCGCAGCGAGCCGCCGAGGCAGAACAGAAGCATGGGGCTCATCCCCCCGCCCAGCAGGTGCAGGAAGCTCTGCATCGGGGCCGGCGGAGGCGGCAGCAACAGCGCCCAGAGATTTCCCAGCAGCACCGCCATCACCACGGGGTTCCGCACCACCGACCGCGCGGTGGTCCGCAACACCCGCAGCGGGTGCGCCCCCGCGTTCAGCCCGGCCTCCGCGACGATCGTGGTCAGCGGCAGCATGATGAGGGAGTAGAGGCCGATCACCGCCGTCGCCGGCGCCACCCCCGCCGGCCCGAAGCTCGCCAGCACCACCGGCAGGCCCATCATCAGCGTGTTCCCGAAGGCGCAGTTCAGGGCGAACAGCCCCGATTCCGCCAGCCCCCGCCGCGCCACCACCCGGCACAGCACCAGGCACACGGCATAGACGGCCAGCACGCCGGAGAAGAAGGCGACCTCCAGCCGCGCCCCGTGCGCCGCGAGCCCCCCGCCCGAGGCCGCCGAGACAAACAGCAGCGCCGGCGCGCAGAGCCAGAAGGCGAAGTCGTTGATTCCCCGCATCGCCTCGTCCGAGAGCATCCGCCGCACGCCCGACACGTAGCCGAGGGCGATCAGCAGGAAGACCGGCGCGACGAGGCCGAGGACGCCGAGCACTAGCCCATGCCCGCCACGAAATCCCCCAGCCACAGATTCCGCGTCCGCGCCGTGCGCGCGGCACGCAGGATCGCCTGCACCGTGTCCACCGTCTCCGCGAAGTCGGTGTTGACCAGCACATGGTCGAACTCCCGCCAGTGGGAGGCGTCGTCGCGCGCCTTTCCCATGCGGCGGACGATCTCCTCCTCGCTATCCGTTCCGCGCGCCCGGAGCCGCCGCTCCAGCTCGGGGATGGAGGGGGGCATCAGGAACACCCCCACCACGTCGCCCGGCATCGCCTCCTGCAGCAGCAGGTGCCCCTGCCAGTCCACGTCGAACAGCACGTCCCGCCCGGCGGCAAGGGCCTCCTCTACCGGGGCGCGCGGCGTGCCGTAGCGCCTGCCATAGACATGGGCGGTCTCCAGGAAGTGCCCCGCCGCCTCCATGGCCTCGAACTCCTCCAGCCCATGGAAGAAGTAGTGCACCCCGTGCACCTCCCCCGGCCGCGCCGCCCGGGTGGTGGCGGAGATGGAGAGCGAGAGCTCCTCCTCCCGCCCCAGCAGCGCGCGCGAGACGCTGGTCTTCCCCGCGCCGGAAGGCGCCACCAGAACCAGGCACAAGCCGCGCCGCCGCATGCTCGGATCCTCGGGGGTCATTCCACGTTCGCCGCCTGCTCGCGCAGCCGCTCCACGGCCGCCTTCAACTCCAGGGAGAGCCGCGTCAGCGCCAAGCTGCCCGCCTTGGCGCCCAGCGTGTTCGACTCCCGCCCGAACTCCTGGGTCAGGAACTCCAGCTTGCGCCCCACCGGCGCCGCCTCGGCCAGCAGCGCCCGCGCGGCCTCCACATGGGCGCCCAGCCGGTCCAGCTCCTCCCGCACGTCGGATCGCGCGGCCAGCAGCGCCACCTCGGCCGCCAGCCGCTCCTCCGGCACGCGCCGCTCGCCCTCCAGCAGGTCCCGCAACGAAACCTCCAGCCGCTCCCGGTGCGCCACCGGCTGCCGCGCCGCCTCCTCCACGGCCTGGACGCGCAGGGACTCGATCTCGTCCAGCAGGGTGGAAAGAATGGCGTGCAGCCGCGCGCCCTCCGCCGCACGGGCCGCAAAAAGATCGGCCAGCGCCTCCCCGAATCCCTCGGATACGGCGGCGCGCCGCGCGCCCTCCGCCGCCTCGTCCGGCACCTCCACCTCCGTCCGCAGCACCCCAGGCAGGGCCAGCACCGCCTCTGGCCTGGGGGAAGCTGCCCCCGGCATCCGCGCCGAAAGGTCCATGACCAGCGCAAGCGCCCGCTCCAGCGCCGCCGGGTCCAGCACCAGCCGCGGCGCCCGGTCCTCCCGCTTCACCGTCAGGCTCGCCGAGACGTTGCCCCGCGCGAAGCGCGCCGCCGCCGCCTCCTTCAGGGGCGCCTCCAGCACGTCCAGCCCGCCGGGCAGGCGCAGCCGCACGTCCAGCCCACGGCCGTTGACGCTGCGGAGTTCCCAGGTGAAGGGGGTGCCGTCCGGAAGTGTTCCGGTAGCACGCGCAAAGCCAGTCATGGATCGGATAGCCATGCCCGGCCTTCTGCGGCGGGAGAGGGCATGATGCAAGGCAGCAAAGGCACCTGGCCCTGGCCGCGCGCCGCGATCACCGGCGCCTCCTCCGGCCTTGGCGCCGCCCTGGCGCTGGAACTCGCCACGCCCGGCCGGGTCCTTCACCTCTCCGGCCGGGATCCCGCCCGCCTCGCCGACACCGCCGCCGCCTGCCGCACCCGGGGCGCCACCGTCACGG
The DNA here is from genome assembly GCF_017813365.1 of Roseomonas indoligenes. Lineage (GTDB taxonomy): Bacteria > Pseudomonadota > Alphaproteobacteria > Acetobacterales > Acetobacteraceae > Roseomonas > Roseomonas indoligenes. The sequence continues at coordinate 32,863 of NZ_JAGIZA010000002.1, read as the reverse complement.
AGGCCGCCTTCGACGTGCGCGACGCGGAGGCGGCCGCAGCCTGGATCCGCGGCACCGGCGGCCTGGACCTCCTCGTCGCCAATGCCGGCACCTCCGCCGGCACCGGCGGAACGCGGGAGGCACCGGACCAGGTCGCCCGCATCTTCGCCGTGAACCTAACCGGCGCCCTCAACACGATCATGCCCGCACTGGACCTCATGCGGGCCCAGCCCCGTGGCCCGGACGGCGTCCGCGGCCGCGTGGCCGCCATCGCCTCCATCGCGGCCTTCACCGCCTCCCCCGGCGCCCCGGCCTACTGTGCCTCCAAGGCCGCGCTCCAACGCTGGACCGAGGCCACCGACGCCACCGCCCGCGCGGAGGGCATCCGCCTCCACGCCGTCTGTCCGGGCTTCATCCGCACCCCGATGACGGCGCCGAACACCTTCCCCATGCCCTTCCTGATGGAGCCGGTGGAAGCTGCGCGCAGCACGCTGGAAGGGGTGCAAAAAGGAAGGGCCAGGGTCGTCTTTCCCTGGCCCCTTTATGCGGCAGCGCGCCTCGCCGGCGCGCTGCCCGTCTCCTGGCTCAGCCGGCTCCCGGCGAAGGCCGATGCGCGAGAACCTCCGCCGCCACAGCACCCTGGCTGACCGAGGCCTCCCCCGGCGCCGCGAGGCCGGAGGAACCCGGCGACGCCGTGCGATGCCCGTGGGAGCGCCGCGCCCAGATGTTCAGCCCCTCCACCGCCGCCGCGAAGGCCATGGCGACGTAGACGAAGCCCTTCGGCACGTGGAAGCCCAGCCCCTCGCCGATCAGCACCATGCCGATCATGACGAGGAAGGCGAGCGCCAGCATCACCACCGTCGGGTTCTTCTCCATGAAGTTGGAGAGGGCATCCATCGACAGCAGCATGACGGCCACGGAGACGAGGATCGCCACCACGATCACCCACATCACCTGGGTCATGCCGATGGCGGCCAGGATGCTGTCCACGCTGAACACCATGTCGATCAGGATGATCTGCACCACGGTGGTGCCGAACCCCGCCATCGCCTTGTCCGCCACCTTCGCTTCGGCCTGCGCCTCCGGATCCACGCGGTGATGGATCTCCATCACGGCCTTGCCGATCAGGAACAGACCGCCCGAGAGCAGGATCAGGTCCTTGCCGGAAATCTCGTTGCCGAGCACGGAGAACAGCGGCGCCGTCAGCGTCATCAGCCAGCCCACGCCGGCCAGCATGCCCAGCCGCATCAGCACGGCCAGCCCCAGCCCGATCAGCCGCGCCGAGCGCCGCCGCTCCACGGGAAGGCGGTTGGTCAGGATGGCGATGAAGACGAGGTTGTCGATCCCGAGGACCACCTCCATCCCGATCAGCGCCACAAGGGCAACGAGAACCTCGGCTTCCACGGCCTGACATGTCCTTTCTGTAATGTGCGCCAGGGTATGGTGTCGCAGGCCGCCATCTGTAAGGCGTGCCGCTCCGGCCTGGTCCGATTTTCCACTAAATTCAGCCTGGGGTCACGAATTTACGCCGGGCCAGCCGCCATGGAACGGGATTTGCTCGGCCGGAGGGGTTCCGTCTCTCCCAGGGAGCCACCGCATCATGGACGTCGGCGTCTTCATCCCGATCGGCAACAACGGCTGGCTCATCTCGGCCAATGCGCCGCAGTACAAGCCCAGCTTCGAGCTGAACAAGCAGGTCTCGCAGCGCGCCGAGCACTACGGGCTCGACTTCCTTCTCTCCATGATCAAGCTGCGCGGCTTCGGCGGGAAGACGGAGTTCTGGGACTACAACCTGGAATCCTTCACCCTCATGGCCGGCCTCGCCGCCGTCACCAGCCGCATCAAGCTCTTCGCCACGGCGGCGTCCCTGGTGCTGCCCCCGGCCATCATGGCTCGCATGGCCGTGACCATCGATTCCATCGCCCCCGGCCGCTTCGGGGTGAACCTCATCACCGGCTGGCAGCGCCCGGAATACTCGCAGATGGGGCTCTGGCCAGGGGATGAGCACTTCGCCTCCCGCTACGAGCACCTCTCCGAATTCGCCACGATCATCCGGGAGCTCTGGTCCACCGGCCGCTCGGACTTCAAGGGCAACCACTTTCAGATGGACGACTGCCGCCTGCTGCCGAAGCCGACGGGCGACATCAAGATCGTCTGCGCCGGGCAGAGCGCCGCCGGCCTGGAGTTCATGGCGAAATACGCGGACTACAACTTCTGCCTGGGCCAGGGCATCAACACCCCGAAGGCGCTGGCGCCCATGGTCGCCCGCACCGGGGCGGCCGCCGCCGTCACCGGCCGCAAGGTCGGCTCCCTCGCCCTCATCATGCTCATCGCCGACGAGACGGATGAGGCCGCCATGGCCCGGTGGAACCACTACCAGGCCGGCGCGGACCGCGAGGCCATCGCCTGGATGGCCGGCCAGGCCGCCGCCGACACCCGGTCCGGCTCGGACACCAATGCCAAGCAGTACGCGCTGCCGGAAGGTGCCATCAACCTGAACATGGGCACCCTCGTCGGCTCCTACGCCTCCGTCGCGCGCATGCTGGACGAGATGGCGGAGGTTCCCGGCCTGTCGGGCGTCCTGCTCACCTTCGACGACTTCCTCGAGGGCATCGAGGCCTACGGCCAGCACATCCAGCCGCTGATGAAGAGCCGGGCCCACCTGCGGGAACCCGCGCTGTCCTGAACCTCCGGGCTGAACCCTGGCAGGGGCCACCCGGCCCCTGCTACCGCCTCCCGGTCGCCAGCCAGACGCCGAGCAGCACCACCGCCCCGCCCAGCAGGACCCTCGGCTCCGGCCATTCCGCCAGCAGCAGCGCCGCGAAGACGGCGGCGAAGCCGGGCTGCAGATACCCTGTCATAGCCGCATCCGTCGCCCGCGCCCGCTGCGCCAGGGAGAGAAAGAAGGTCAGCGGCAGGGCGGAGGCCACCACCCCCACCCAGAGCACCGCGCCCCAGACCTCGATCGGCTGGTCGAAGGCCCCCGCCGGCTCGAAGAGCAGGGTCATCACCCCCGCCCCCGCCGCGCTGCCGGCCTGCTGCCCGACCGAGAGCGCCACGGGCGAGCCGGGCTGCCGCCGCCGCACATAGACCGTGCCCACGGCGTAGGAGAGCGCCGCCAGCAGCACCAGCCCACCCGCCAGCAACCCGCTTCCACCCAGCAGCGCCTGCGGGCCGAGGATGACCGCGATCCCCGCAAAACCGACCGCCATCCCCGCCAGCGTCCGCAGACCCGGGCGCTCCGTCGGCAGGAAGCCGAAGGCCAGCAGCGCGACGAAGAGCGGCGTGGTGGACTGGATCAGCGACACCGTCGCGGCTCCCAAGGAGACCAGCGCCACCGCGATCAGGCAGTTCGGCAACCATCCATTCGTCGTGCCCAGCAGCGCCCCGTGCCGCCAGAAGCCGCGCCGCAGCCCGCGAAAGGCACCCGTCGCCAGGGCGAAACCCAGCATCACCAGCACCGCCGCCACGCCCCGCCCGAAGGAGAGCGCGAAAGGCGGCATGGAGCGCGTGAGCAGCCGCACGACAGGGAAGGCCGTGGCCCAGAGGGACGAGACCAGCAGCAGCCGCCACCAGAGCGGCCAGCCCGAGAGGGGCAGCGCCTCGCTCAAGCCGCGACCTCGGTCAGGTCGGAGCCTCGGTGGCCCTCATCGTGCCGGGGCCGGATTCGGCGACGCGCCGGGCGCCGGGGCCTGAGCCGGCGCGGCCGGAGCAGCGCGCCCCCGCTCCACCTCCCGCCAGCGCGTCACGTTGCGGTTGTGCTCGTCCAGGGCGCGGGCAAAGGCGTGCCCGCCCGTGCCGTCCGCCACGAAGTAGAGGAAGTCGGTCGCCTCCGGCCGCGTCACAGCCCGCAGCGCCTCCTTGCCCGGGGAAGCGATGGGGCCGGGCGGCAGGCCCCGGTTGCGGTAGGTGTTGAAGGGATGGTCCCGGTCCAGGTCCGCCCGCGTCAGCGCCCGGTCCAGCGCCGCCCCCTCCCCCGCGGCATAGGCCACGGTGGGGTCGGATTGCAGCGGCATCCCCCGCCGCAGCCGGTTGATGAAAACGGAAGCCACGCGCGGCCGCTCCGCCGCAACCCCGGTCTCCCGCTCCACGATGCTCGCCAGCACCAGCGCCTCCCGCGGGGAAGCGAGCGGCAGGTCCTGCGCCCGCCCCGCCCAGGCCTCGCGCAGCGCCTCCTGCATGGCGGCCTCCGCGCGGCGGACGACCGCGGCCCGCGTATCGCCCCACTGGTAGGTATAGGTCTCCGGCAGCAGGTCGCCCTCGTCGATCGGCGGCGTCTCGCCGGTCATGCCCTCCGCCCTGTCGATCAGGGCGGTCATCTGCCGTGCCGTCAGCCCCTCGGCGATCGTCAGGCGGCGCTGAACCGGCCGCGCCGTCCGCAGAACCTCCAGCACGTCGCGCAGCGAGGCCCTGGCCGGAAAGGCGAATTCCCCCGCCCGCAGCGGCCCTTCCCCGCGCGTGACCGTGGCAGCGGCAAGAAAGGCGCGGGCATCGGACACGACCCCGGCACCCTGCAGCGCCGCCCCGATCGCCTCCGTCCCCCCGCGCGGCACCACAAGGTTCCGAGCCTCCGCCAGGGGACCCGGGCTCTCATAGACCTGCCGCGCGTAGAGGAAGGCGCCGCCCCCGGCCAGGCCGAGCAGCAGCACCAGGATCAGCAGCCCACGGATCGCTCGGCCCATCGGCGTGCGGTCCCTTCAGCGGCAGGGGTCAGAGGCTCAGGCGGCCGCCTTGAAGATGATGGAGGCGTTGGTGCCGCCGAAGCCAAAGGAGTTGGACAGCGCCACCTCGATCTTGCGCGGCTGCGCCTCCTTCGCCACCCGGTCGATCACCGAGGGGTGGGAAGGCTCCTCCAGGTTCAGCGTCGGCGGCGCCACGCCGTCGCGGATGGCGAGAAGGGAGAAGATCGCCTCCACCGCCCCCGCAGCGCCCAGCAGGTGCCCGATGGCCGACTTGGTGGAGGACATGGCCACGCCCTTGGCGGCATCGCCGAACAGCCGCTCCACCGCCTGCAGCTCCAGGTCGTCGCCCAGCGGCGTGCTCGTGCCATGGGCGTTGATGTACTGCACGTCTTCCGGCGAGAGGCCGCAGGAGCGGAAGCAGGCCTTCATCGCCCGGTAGGCGCCCTCATGCCCCTCGGCGGGGGCCGTGATGTGATAGGCGTCGCCGGACATGCCGTAGCCGATCACCTCGCCGTAGATCTTCGCGCCGCGCGCCTTGGCGTGCTCGTACTCCTCGAGCACCAGCACCCCGGAGCCCTCGCCCATCACGAAGCCGTCCCGGTCCTTGTCCCAGGGGCGCGACGCCGCGGAGGGCGTATCGTTGAAGGCGGTGGAGAGCGCGCGGGAGGCGGCGAAGCCCGCCATGCCAATCTCGACGACCGCTGCCTCGGCCCCGCCGGCCACCATCACATCGGCATCGCCCAGCGCGATCAGCCGCGCGGCATCGCCCAGCGCGTGCACGCCGGTGGCGCAGGCCGTGACCACCGAGTGGTTCGGGCCCTTGAAGCCGTACTTGATGGAGACGTGCCCGGAGGCGAGGTTGATCAGCGCCGAGGGAATGAAGAAGGGCGAGAGCCGCCGGTGCTTGCCCGCCGCGATCAGCTGCGAAGCCTCGTAGATCGTCTGCAGGCCGCCGATGCCGGAGCCGATCATCACGCCCGTGGCGTAGCGATCCTCCTCGGTCTCCGGCACCCAGCCGGAATCCTCGACCGCCTCGGTGGCCGCCACCAGCGCGAGCTGGATGAAGCGGTCCATCTTTTTCTGGTCCTTGACGGGGATCCACTCCGCCAGGTCCAGCGCGCCATCGGCCTTCGTGCCGGTAGGGACGGTGCCCGCGATCTTCGCGGGCAGGTTGGACACATCGAAGGCCTGGATGGCGGTGATGCCGGATTCCCCGGCCAGCATCCGCTTCCAGACATGTTCCACGCCAAGGCCCAGCGGGCTGGCGATGCCCATGCCGGTGACGACGACGCGGCGCGGGGCCGTGAGCTGACCGAACACTCTCGCTTACTCCCTACCCGCGTCCGGGCCCCAGCGGCTGGTGCGGGGCCGGGCGGCGGCCGGAGGAACCGGCCCCGCCGCGCGCGATCTCATGCTGGCGGTCGGGCCATGCCCCGGAAGGGCCGGCCCGCCGATCCCGATCCGGCCTTCAGGCCGTCTTGTGCGCGTCGATATAGGTGATGGCGTCGCCGACGGTCGTGATCTTCTCGGCCGCGTCGTCCGGGATTTCCACGCCGAAAGCCTCCTCGAAGGCCATGACCAGCTCGACCGTGTCCAGGCTGTCCGCGCCCAGGTCATCGATGAAGGACGCCTCCGGCGTCACCTTCGCCTCCTCGACGCCGAGGTGCTCGACGACGATCTTCTTCACCTTCTCGGCGGTCTCGCTCATTGCGTTTGCTCTCTCTGATGGCGGTTGCCCGCCGGGAAACCTGGTCATGCAACCGGGCGGACATCGCAGGCCCGCGCCCCCGGCACATTGGGCGCGCGCCTTAGCACGCCTCCGTGACGCGGCCTAGGCCAAGGAAGGGACGCCAGAAGCCCGGTTCAAGGACCGTTGTTCCCGCGCCGCACCTTCCCGGCCCCGCATCAGGCCTCAGATCATCGCCATCCCGCCGTTCACGTGCAGGGTCACCCCCGTCACCCAGGCCGCCTCGTCGGAGGCCAGGTAGGCCACGGCGGCGGCAATGTCCTCGGAAGCGCCCATCTTCCCCATGGGGATGCGGCCCATCAGCGCCGCCTTCTGGGCGTCGTTCAGCGCGTCCGTCATGGCGGTCTTGATGAAGCCCGGCGCCACCACGTTCACGGTCACGCCGCGCGGCGCCACCTCCTGCGCCAAGGCCTTGCTCATCCCGATCAGCCCCGCCTTGGCCGCCGCGTAGTTCGCCTGCCCGGGATTGCCGGTGACGCCGACGATGGAGGCGATGGAGACGATCCGGCCGGACCGCCGCTTCATCATCCCCCGCAGGCAGGCCCGCGCCAGGCGGAACGGGGCGGTCAGGTCCACCTCGATCACGTCGGACCAGTCCTTGTCGCCCATCCGCAGCGCCAGCCCGTCCCGCGTCAGCCCGGCATTGTTCACCAGGATGTCCAGCGCCCCGAACTCCGCCTCCACCTTCTCCACCAGCGCGGCGGGCGCCGCCGGGTCGGAAAGGTCTGCCGGCGCCACGAAGGCCCGCTCGCCGAGCTCCCCGGCCAGGGAGGCCAGCTCCGCCTCCCGCCGCCCGGTCAGCGCCACCCGCGCCCCCTGGGCGTGCAGCGCGCGGGCGATGGCCGCGCCGATCCCCCCGGTGGCGCCGGTGACGAGGGCGGTCTTGCCGGTCAGGTCGAACATCACGGGGTCTCCAGGGGCGCGCCGTCGAGGCGCTTGGCAAGGAAATGGCAGGCCTGTCCCGGCGGGCAGCCGGGCAGCACGCCCACGGTGGTGTAGCCCATGCGGGCGTAGAAGCCGGGCGCCTGGAAGGCGTAGGTCTCGAGCCAAACCCCGGCGAGGCCGCGCGCCCGCGCCTCCGCCTCGGCCCGCTCCAGGATCTTCTGCCCCAGTCCCTGGCCGCGGTAGGACTCGGGAATGTGGAACAGTTCCAGATAGAGCCAGCCCGCACGGTGCCGCCCGACCACCCCGCCGACCGGCGCGCCCTCGGCGTCGCGCAGCACCACGAGCAGGGGCTGCCCGGTAAAAGTTCCCGGCGGGGTCCGGGCCGCGTTGTAGGCCATCAGCCCGTCCAGCACCGCCGCCCGGGCCGCCGGGTCCGCCGCATCCTCGACGGTGATGTGGGTTCCGTCGCTCATGCCTTCGTTCACAGGGCCTTCAGCACCGCCTCGATCTCGGCGGGGGTGCCGCAGGCCATGGCGGTGGCATCCGGCGCATTGCGCTTCATCAGCCCCGTCAGCACCTTGCCCGCCCCTACCTCGATGAAGCGGTCGCAGCCCATGGCGGTCATGGCGGCCACACACTCGCGCCAGCGCACCGTGCCTGTCACCTGCCGCACGAGAAGGTCACGGATCGTGTCGGGGTCCGTCGCCTTGGCCGCCGTCACATTGGCCACCACGGGAACCAGCGGCGCCCTCGGCGGATCGCTCTCCAGCGCCTCCGCCATGGCATCCGCGGCCGGGGCCATGAGGGAGGAGTGGAAGGGCGCGGAGACGGGCAGCAGCATCGCGCGCTTCACCCCCTCGGCCTTCGCGATCTCCACCGCCCGCTCCACGGCGGCCTTGTGGCCGGAAATCACCACCTGCCCGCCGCCATTGTCGTTGGCGGCCTCCACCACCTCGCGCTCGCCCGTCACGGGGTCCTCCGCCGCGCGCTCGCAGATGGCGCGCGCCTGCTCCATCTCGGCCCCCAGCAGCGCCGCCATGGCCCCCGTGCCCGCCGGCACGGCCTTCTGCATGGCCTCCCCGCGCAGCCGCAGCAGCCGCGCCGCCTGCGGCACATCGAAGGCCCGCACGGCCGCTAGCGCGCTGTATTCGCCGAGCGAGTGCCCGGCCACCAGCGCCACCTTGTCCTTGATATCGAAGCCGCCCTCGGCCTCCAGCACCCGCAGCACGGCGAGGGAGACGGCCATCAGCGCCGGCTGGGCATTCGCCGTCAGGGTCAGCTCCTCCGCCGGCCCCTCGAACATCAGGCGGGTGAGGTGCTGCTTCAGCGTCTCGTCCACCGCCTCGAACACCTCACGGGCCGGGGCGAAGGCAGCGGCCAGTTCCCGGCCCATGCCGACGGCCTGGCTGCCCTGGCCGGGGAAGACGAGCGCGAGGGCCATGGTGATCTGTTTCCTGCCTGTGGCCCGGCAGGGAGCCGCTACCCCGCCGTGGCGCGGCGGGGTAGCGGCCGTGTCACAACCCTGTCAACCGCGGCACTATAGGCCGCGGGCCGATCAGTAGCGGCCGCGCCCCACCCAGACGCGACGGCAGACCTCGCGGGTCACCCGCATCGGGCGGCCCATGCGGTCCCGCCGGAAGGTCGTCACGGGGCGGCAGCGGTTCACGTAGCGCACCTCCTGCAGCAGGTCGGAGGAGGTGGCGGCGGAGGGACCCGCCAGCATCAGCCCGCCGGAGACCGGCGCCGCATGGGCCGGAGCCAGGGAGGCGCCGCCAGCAAGCAGACCGGCCAGCAGGATCGAACGGGAAAGCCAGGACATACGCGTACCTCCTTCTCTCTGATCGGCCGGTTATCCGGCCGGATCGGCCCTGCACGAAGGCAGGGCAGCGGCAGAATGAAGGCAGCAAGTGACCATCCGTTTCCAAGCGGCGGCCGCTACCAGCGCCCCATGCGGATTACATTCCAGCAATCTTACCGACCGCGTTCCAGAATAGCGGCGAGCAGGGACGGAAACCCACGTTTTCATTGAGAACGCCTCGCACACGCATTCTTGACGGAGTGTAACTAGCCCAAATAAGAACGACTCTCATTATCAAACATTGCAAGGTCGTCCACATGCGCCGCGCCACTTCGGGGAGCCATAGCGCCCCCAGCACTGCCTTGGTCGCCAGCCTCAGTCTCGGCGCCGCCATGGCCGGCGGGGCCGCCCTTGCCCCAGGCTTCGCACAGGAACTGGCCCCGAACGCCACGCCCACCATCCCCGTGCCGGAAGTCGCCGTGACCGGCGCCGCCCCCGCCAACCAGTTGCAGGTCCCCACCGGCGTCAGCCGCCTCCCCTCCACGGTCCAGGACTCGCCCCAGACCATCAACGTCGTCCCACAGGAGATCCTGCAGCAGCAGAACGCCACCACGCTGGAGCAGGCGCTGCGCAACGTCCCCGGCATCACCTCCACCATCGGCGAGGGCGGCGGCGGCGTCAGCGGCGACCAGTTCCGCATCCGCGGCTTCGCGGCCCAGAATGACATCAACGTGGACGGCCTGCGCGACTACGGCTCCTACACGCGCGACGCCTTCACCTTCGAGGACGTGCAGGTGCTAAAGGGCGCTGGCGGCTTCGCCTTCGGCAGCAGCTCCGTCGGCGGTGCCATCAACATCAACAGCAAGTCGCCGACCCTGGAGAACCGCTATCTCGGCACCATCACCGGCGGCATGGGCCCCTTCATCCGCGGCACGCTGGACCTGAACCAGCGCATCAACGAGACGATGGCGGTCCGGCTGAACGTCATGGGCCAGAGCAGCAACCTGGTGGACCGCCAGGACCAGACCACGGACCGCTGGGGCGTCGCCCCTTCCATCGCCCTCGGCCTCGGCACGCCGACCACGCTGACCGTGGAATACCTGCACTACCGCGACCGGAGCACGATCGATGGCGGAACCCCCGTCATCACGCCCTTCACCGGGGTCGGCCGCCCGGTGCCGGAATACGGCCTGAACCGTTCCCTCTTCTTCGGTGTGAAGAACGACATCGACGACGTGAACGTGGACCGGGTCACCGCCCGCCTCTCCCACCGCTTCACCAACTGGCTCACGGTTACCAATGACTTCCGCGCCACCTGGGTGGATCGTCACACCGCGCTGACGCCGCTGTCCTGCGGCACCAGCCAGGTCACCCTCACCTTGTTCAATGCCAGCTGCTCCGGCCAGTTCCTGAACGGGGGGAACCCGCTGGTGAATCCCGGCGGTCCCGGCCCCTACAGCCAACAGAGCTTCGGCATCCAGAACGTGACGACCGCCGTCGCGCGCTTCAACACCGGGCCGCTCCGGCACGAGCTGGTCGGCGGCGTCGACATCTTCCACGAGGACGTGGACCGGACCGGCTATCCCTATGCCCAGACGCGCCCGAGCTTCCTGCTCCGCAACCCCTCCACGCAGAGCACCTACCTGCCCCTCGGCGCCGCCAACAACCAGCGCTCGACCGATGCGACAAGCCTCGGCCTCTTCCTGAACGAGCGCCTGTGGCTGCTGCCCACGCTGTCCATCTACGGCGGCTTCCGCTGGACCGACTACGACCTGGACTACAAGGCCGGCACCCCCGGTCAGGCACTGACCACCAATGTCAGCCTCAGCCGCAACTTCTGGGACCCGCGCGCCGGCGTGATCTGGGAGCCGACGCCGAGCCAGACCTACTATTTCTCCTACTCCACCTCCTCCACCCCGCCCGGCACCTACTTCACCACCATTCCCTCCCAGGCGACGGCCAGCAGCACGGCCTTTGAGCCCGAGCGGAACACCAACTACGAGGTGGGCGCGAAGATCAGCCTCTTCGAGCAGCGCCTGGGCCTGACCGCCGCCCTGTTCCGCTCCGAGAAGAACAACGCCCTCGCCCAGGATCCGAACAACGTCGGCACCTTCATCCAGACCGCCGACCGCCAGCGCATCCAGGGCTTCGAGATCGGCGCCACCGGTCGCATCACGCCGGAGTGGAACGTCCTGGCCAGCTACTCCTACCTGAACAGCGAGACGACGAGCTCCCTGACGCCCGTGAATGTCGGCAAGCGCGTGCAGTTCGTGCCGGACAACGCCGCCACGCTCTGGACCACCTACGACATCGCCCGCGACACGCCCTACAACGCGACCGTCGGCCTCGGGGTCGTCTGGCGCGGCCCCGTCTACCTGAACCAGGCAAATACGGCGGAGGCACCGTCCAACTTCAGCCTGGACGCCCTGGTGCAGCACCGCATCAACGAGAATCTGACCCTGCGGGTGAACGGCTACAACCTGACGGACCGCACCAACTACGCGGGCCTGTTCGGCAACCGCGTGGTGGTCGCGGCCGGCCGCACCGTCCTGGTCTCCGTCGCCGCGGAGTTCTGAGGACTGGGGCATGATCGGCGGCCGACAATTCGACCCCGGTCATGGTGACCGCCGCCCGGCGTGGCTCCCCGGCCACGCTGGGTCCAGCGAATGTGGAGGTTTCGTCACGCATTCTTGACCCCCTCCCCGAAATGCAATTAGGAGCGCTTCGCATTATCAGTATGCGAGGGGGTTCCAGTATGAGTAACGTTCCGAGCCGGGTTCGCGGCGTGCCCAACACCGCCCTCGTCGCCGGCCTGAGCCTCGGTGCGGCCATGGCGGGCGGCACGGCCTTCGCCCAGTCCCCCTTCGCCGCAGATGCCCCGGCCGCCCTCGCGGTCCCCGAGGTCGCCGTCTCCGGCGCACGGCCCGTCAACCAGCTCCTGGCGCCCACCGGCAATCCCCGCCTGCCCAACTCCATCCAGGACACGCCGCAGACCATCAACGTGGTGCCGCAGGAGATCCTGCAGCAGCAGACCGTCACCACGCTGGAGCAGGCGCTCCGCAACGTCCCCGGCATCACCTCCACCATCGGCGAGGGCAATGGCGGCGTCTCGGGCGACCAGTTCCGCATCCGCGGCTTCTCCGCCCAGAACGACGTGCTGGTGGACGGCCTGCGCGACTTCGGCTCCTACTCGCGCGACGCCTTCACCTATGAGGACGTGCAGGTGCTGAAGGGCGCCTCCGGCTTCGCCCTCGGCACCAGCTCGATTGGCGGCGGCATCAACGTGAACAGCAAGCTGCCGACGCTGGAGAACCGCTATTCCGGCGTGGCGACCGGCGGCATGGGCCCCTTCGCCCGCGGCACCCTCGACATCAACCAGCGCATCAGCGAGACGATCGCGGCCCGCATCAACGTCATGGGCCAGTCCAGCAGCCTGGTGGGCCGTGATGACATCGACACGCGCCGCTGGGGCGTCGCGCCCTCCATCGCCTTCGGCCTCGGCACGCCCACGACCTTCTCGCTCGAGTACCTGCACTACCGCGACCGGCACACGATCGATGGCGGCATGCCCATCGTCTTCCGCGGCCCGAATGCCATCGGCCGCCCCGCCTCGGAGTACGGCGTGCGACGCGCCAACTTCTACGGCATCGAGAATGATCTGGACAACGTGACGGTGGACCGCATCACCGGACGCCTGTCCCACCGTTTCAGCAACTGGCTGACGATCACCAACGACACGCGCTACACGCATGTCGACCGCTACACGGCGCTGACGGCCGCCACCTGCGGGGGCCAGACCGCGACGGTCACCTACGCCAACTCGTGCTCCGGCGCATTCTTCCGGGGCCTGAACCCCGCCCTTGCCTATGGCGGCGGCAGCAACGCGCCCTACAACCAGGTGAACGAGGGCATCCAGAACCTCACCACGGCCCTGGCCCGCTTCACCACCGGCCCTTTCCGCCACGAGCTGACGGCCGGCGTGGACATCGCGCATGAGACGGTGGACCGCACCGCCTATCCCTATTCGCCCACCCGCCCTGGCGTCTCGCTGCTCACGCCCTTCACGAACAATGACCTGATGCTCGACACGGGCGCGGCGAACAACGTCCGCAACACGGAATCGACGAATCTCGGCCTGTTCCTGAACGAGCGCTTCTACGTGCTGCCGACGCTGTCGCTCTATGGTGGCTTCCGCTGGACGAATTACGACTTCGACTACAAGGCGGGCACGCCGGGCCTCGCGCCCAGCCAGAACGTCAGCGTCCACGACAGCTTCTTCGACCCGCGCGCCGGCGTGATCTGGGAGCCGACGCCGAGCCAGACCTACTACTACTCCTTCTCCACCTCCACGACGCCGCCGGGCACCTTCTTCACGACCTTCCCCGCCGATACCACCACCTTCAACAGCAACTTCGAGCCGACCCGGAACACCAACCACGAGATCGGCGCGAAGATCAGCCTGCTCGACCAGCGGCTGGGCCTGACCGCCGCGCTCTTCCACTCCGAGCGCAACAACGCCCTGGTTCCCTCGGACACCGTCGTCGGCGATTTCGTGGCCACCAATGACCGGCAGCGGATCAAGGGCGTGGAGCTCGGCGTCACAGGCCGGATCACGCCGGAATGGAACGTCCTGGCGAACTATACCTACCTGGACAGCGAGACGACGCGGTCCTCCACCGCTGCCAATGTGGGCCGGCGCGTGCAGTACGTGCCCAAGCACTCCGCCTCCGTCTGGACCACCTACGATATCGGCCGCGACACGCCGTGGAACGTCACCCTCGGCGCGGGCATCGTCTATCGCAGCCAGGTGTTCGTGGACACGGCCAACACCGCCGAGGTCCCCGACAACTTCAGCCTCGACGCGCTGATCCAGCACCCGGTCAACCAGAACCTGACCGTTCGCGTGAACGGCTACAACCTGACCGACCGCACGAACTACGAAGGGCTGTTCAGCAACCGTGCCGTGGTCTCGGCCGGCCGCACGGTGCTCGTCTCCCTCGCCGCCGATTTCTGAGGGCGGGAACAGCGGGGGTGCCGGAAGGCGCCCCCGGACCTGACGGCGGGCGGCGGCGGTGGCACAAGGCCATCCCCGCCGCCCGCATCCTTTTCTGCCCGGAGCGCCCGCGATGCTCGTCCGCATCCCCCAGGTCCTGACGCAAGCCGAGGTCGCCCTCTGCCGCGAGCGCCTGGAGGCCGCCGCCTGGCAGGACGGCCGCGCCACGGCCGGCGAGCAATCCGCCAAGGTGAAGCACAACCTGCAGATCCCCGTGGATTCCCCCGTGGCGAAGGAACTCGGCGAGCTCGTCCTCCACGCACTCGGCCGCAGCCCGCTCTTCGCCACCGCCGCCCTGCCGCTGCGCGTGCTGCCGCCCATGTTCAACCGCTACGACCCCGGCATGACCTTCCATCCCCATGTGGACAACGCCATCCGCGCCGTGCCCGGCACCGGCCAGCGGATCCGCGCCGACATCTCCTCCACCCTCTTCCTGACCGACCCCGACGCCTATGACGGCGGCGAGTTGGTGGTGCAGGACACCTACGGCACGCAGGAGGTGAAGCTCCCGGCCGGCGACATGGTGGTCTACCCCTCTACCTCCCTGCACCACGTGAACCCCGTGACAGCAGGCAGCCGCTGGGGCTCCTTCTTCTGGACCCAGTCCATGGTGAAGGACGATGCCCAGCGCGCCTTCCTTTATGAAATGGACATGGGGATCATCGCCCTTCGCCAGGACCTGCCGGATGACCACCCGGGGGTCCTCGCCATGACCTCCGGCTACCACAACCTCCTCCGCCGCTGGGTGGAGATCTGAGCCGCCCGGCATACCTCGCCGCCCTCATGCGTTGCTCCCTGGTCCCCAGAGGCAAGGGAGAGAGACCATGAGCGAGAGCAAGGACGGGGCGGGCCAGGACAAGGGCCCGGCACCCACGACGGGGGACGGGACCCACACCGCGGGCGGTGCCCCCACCAACAAGGCCCATCTGGACGATGGAGACGGCACCCTGACCGGATCCGTTCCCGCCGGCCTCACCTCCGAGGAGCTGCGGAAGCTGGCGGAGAGCGACAAGACGGACAACAGCGGAACGGGCTGAGGGCCGGAGCGGGCCGCCGCCGAAACGGCTTGCCCCCACCGGCCCGGGCGGCTATACGCCCCCGCCACCCTGCCGGGCGCGAGGCATCGCGCCCGGCTATGCCCTTTTTCCGGCCGTCGCATCCCGCGCCGGCCTCCGGGGCTGAGACATCCGAAGGGATACAGATGCCGCTCTATGAAACCGTGCTGATCGCGCGGAACGACCTGACGCAGGCGCAGGTCGAGGCCATCGCCGACCAGGTCGGCGAGATCGTCGGCGCCGCCGGCGGCGAGATCCGCAAGCGCGAGTACTGGGGCCTTCGCGGCCTCGCGTACAAGATCAAGAAGAACCGCAAGGCCCACTACATGCTGTTGGGCCTCGACTGCCCGGCCGAGGCCGAGAAGGAGACCGCGCGCCAGCTGGGCCTGCACGAGGACGTGCTGCGCCACATGACGCTGCGGATCGAGACGATCGACGACGCCCCCTCCGCCATCCTCGCCAAGCGCGGCGACGACCGCGAGCGTGACCGCGGCTTCCGCGGCCCCCGCCCGGCCGGCCGCTTCAGCTCCGGCCGCGGCCGCGAGCGCGGCGACGACCGCGAGGAGTTCCGCGCCCGCCCCCGCGACGACGCGGACGGCATGGGTGGCATGGGCGGCGAGGAGTAAGCCAAGATGTCCGACACGACCGACCTGACCCCCGCCGCGCGCCGCCCGGCCGTCGGCGCCCGCCGGCCCTTCTATCGCCGCCGCAAGTCCTGCCCCTTCTCCGGCCCGAACGCGCCGAAGATCGACTACAAGGACGTGCGCCTGCTCTCCCGCTTCCTGAGCGAGCGCGGCAAGATCGTGCCGTCCCGCATCACGGCGGTCTCCGCCAAGAAGCAGCGCGAGCTGGCGAATGCCATCAAGCGCGCCCGCTTCCTGGCGCTGCTGCCCTACGTCATCAACGACTGATCCGGGCATAGCACCATGATCAACGTCATCCTGATGCAGCGGGTCGAGAAGCTCGGCCAGATGGGCGACACCGTGAAGGTGAAGCCCGGCTACGCCCGCAACTTCCTCCTCCCCTCCGGCCGCGCCATCCGCGCGACCGAGACGAACCTCAAGAAGTTCGAGGCCGAGCGCGCGCAGCTCGAGGCCCTGAACATCAAGCGGCGCGAGGAGGCCGAGCGCGTGGCCGAGCGGATGGAGGGCCTGCAGGTCGTCCTGATCCGCTCCGCCGGCGAGAGCGGCGCGCTGTACGGCTCCGTCTCCGGCCGCGACATCGCGGACGCGGTGAAGGACGCCGGCCTGACGATCACCCGCGACCAGGTCGTCCTGGAGCAGCCGATCAAGACGCTGGGCCTCACCACCGTCCGCGTCGCGCTGCACCCGGAGGTCTCGATCCCCGTGATCGTGAACGTCGCCCGCTCCCCCGAAGAGGCGGAGAAGCAGGCGCGCGGCGAGGACCTTCGGGCCGAGCAGGAGGCCGAGGAGGCTTCTCTCGAGGCTGAGCTGGCCGCCGAGCTCTCCGAGCTGGGCGCCGCCAGCGAGTAAGCGACTCGCCGCACAAGCGCGAACCGCGAATGGCCGCCTCCACAAGGGGCGGCCATTTGCATATCTGCACCATCACGTGGGCGTGATGGCCATGGCACGTAATTGAAGCGCCGGCCGGAGAGGGACAGCCTTCGTAACTGAAGGAGGCCCAACGTTGCTTCTCGATCCCATCCTCTCCCGCCTTATCCGCCATGGCACCCTGCGGGTCCGCCGCCCGGACGGCACCTTCCGCATCATGGGCGGCACCAGCCCCGGCCCCACCGCCGCCCTCGCCCTCAAGACCCCGGAGATCGCCCGGCGGCTGCTCTGGGACCCCTCCCTCGGCTTCGGCGAGGGCTACATGGACGGCAGCATCGAGCCCATCGAGGGATCGACCATCTACGACGTGCTGGACGTGCTGATCCTGAACCTGGCCGAGGGCGGCACGCACCCCGCCATGCAGGTCGGTCAGGGCCTTCGCCAGGTCGGGCGCCGGCTGCTGGACCTGAACACGGCGGTGCGCAGCAGGCGCAACGTCGCCCACCACTACGACCTGAACGGCACGCTCTACTCCCTGTTCCTCGACGCCGACCGCCAGTACTCCTGCGCCTACTTCCCCACGGGGGAGGAGACGCTGGAGGAGGCGCAGGTGCTGAAGAAGCGCCATCTCGCCTCCAAGCTGCGGCTGGACCGGCCGGACCTGGAGGTGCTGGACATCGGCTGCGGCTGGGGCGGCCTCGCGCTGACCCTGGCCGGGGAATACGGCGCCCGCGTCACCGGCCTCACCCTCTCGGAGGAGCAGCTGGCCGCGGCGCGCGCGCGGGCGGAGGCCGCCGGCCTAGCGGACCGCGTGAAGTTCGAGCTGATGGACTACCGCGCCTGGAACCGCCCGATGGACCGGATCGTCTCCGTCGGCATGTTCGAGCATGTGGGGATCAACCACTACACGCCCTTCTTCCGCACCGTGAAGGACGCGCTGAAGGAGGACGGGGTGGCGCTGATCCATGCCATCGGCCAGACCGGCGGCCCGGCCACCACCAATCCCTGGATCACGAAGTACATCTTCCCCGGCGGCTACTCCCCCGCCGTGTCGGAGGTGATCCCGGCCATCGAGAAGGCCGGCCTCTGGGTCACGGACCTGGAGATCCTGCGCCTGCATTACGCGCTGACGATCCGCCACTGGCGGGAGCGCTTCGCGGCAAACCGCAACGCAATCAAAGCCATCTACGACGAGCGCTTCTGCCGCATGTTCGAGTTCTACCTGGCCTCATCCGAACTCGCCTTCCGGCGCTGGGGCCACATGAACTGGCAGGTGCAGCTGGCGAAGAAGGTGGACGCCCTGCCGCTGACCCGCGACTACATGTTCGAAACCGAACGGGCGGCGGCGGCGCAGGCGGCTTATCCACATGATCCACCGCCATCCACAGGACCCCGGGAGAAGGTCGGGCAGGACGCGGAGCGCGCCGGGGACTAGACTGTCCCCATGAACGCCTTCGACTCCCTCGTCCAGCCCGGGGCCGAGCCGTCCGGCAACGGGCTGCTGGGCCTCTCCCAACGCCTGCCCCCCTCCAACCTGGAGGCGGAGCAGGCCCTGCTGGGCGCGCTCCTGGCCAACAACAAGGCCTATGAGCGGGTATCGGAGTTCCTGGCGGCGGAACACTTCGCCGACCCGATCCACGGCCGCGTCTTCCACGCCATCCAGCGCCGGGTCGAGGCGGGCCAGCTGGCCGACGTGGTCACGCTGCGCGCGGAGTTCGAGCACTCCGGCCTCCTCGACGAGGTCGGCGGCCCCGCCTACCTGACCCAGCTCCTCACGGCCATGGTCGGCATCATCAATGCCGGCGAGTACGGCCGCGTCATCTTCGACTGCTTCCTCCGCCGCCAGCTGGTGGACCTCGGCGAGGTGGTGGTGAACCGTGCCTTCGGGGCGGAACCCGAGCTGGACGGCAGGATGCAGCTGGAGGCGGCCGAGCAGGCCCTCTTCGACCTGGCGACCGATGGCGGCAGCGAAGGCGGCATGGTCTCCTTCGAGAAGGCGCTGACCGCCGCGGTGGAACTGGCCGAGCGCGCCTTCTCCACCCCCGGCGGCGTCTCCGGCCTTTCCACCGGCCTTCGGGACGTGGACAGCAAGCTCGGTGGCCTGCACCCGTCGGACCTGCTGATCCTCGCGGGCCGCCCGGCCATGGGCAAGACGGCGCTGGCCGTGAAGATCGGCTACGGGGCCGCCCAGGCCGTGAGGCGGGAGGCGCTGGAGAAGGACCCGAACGCCGTGCCGCGCGGCGGCGTCGCCATCTTCTCCCTGGAAATGAGCGCCGACCAGCTCGCCACCCGTATCCTGTCGGAACAGTCCCGCGTCTCCGGCGACCGCATCCGCCGCGGCGACATCTCCCAGCGCGACTTCGACAAGTTCGTGGAGGTGAGCCGGGAGCTCTCCTCCATCCCCCTGTTCATTGACGACACCCCGGCCATTACCATCTCCGCCCTGCGCACACGCTGCCGGCGCCTGATGCGGACGAAGGGGCTGAACCTCATCATCGTGGACTACCTCCAGCTGATGCGGCCCGCCGCCGGCTCCCGGCCCGAGAACCGCGTGCAGGAGATCAGCCAGATCACCCAGGGGCTGAAGGCGATCGCCAAGGAGTTGTCGGTGCCGGTGATCGCCCTCTCCCAGCTCTCCCGACAGGTGGAGAGCCGCGAGGACAAGCGGCCTCAGCTGGCCGACCTCCGCGAATCCGGGTCCATCGAGCAGGACGCCGACGTGGTGATGTTCGTCTATCGCGACGAATACTACCTCGCGCAGAAAATGCCGAAGGAACTGAACTTCGACAACAACGAGAAGTACACGGAATCCCTGGACAAGTGGCAGAAGGACATGGAGCAGGCCCATAACAAGGCCGAGCTCATCATCTCCAAGCAGCGCCACGGCCCCACCGGCACCATCCGTCTCTTCTTCGAGGGCGAGTTCACCCGCTTCGGCGACCTCGACCAGACCCACGACCAGGACCAGTATGAGTGAACCCGGGCACGCCTGAATCCGCGGGCGTCCTGACGGTCGATCTCGACGCCATCGCCTCCAACTGGCGCACCCTGCGGGATCTCCACAGGGAGTCCGGCGGGAGGGAGACGGGCGCCGCGGTGAAGGCCGATGCTTACGGCCTTGGTGCCGCGGTGGTGGCCCCGGCCCTGGCGGCCGCGGGCTGCCGCCACTTCTTCGTCGCCCAGCTCGCCGAGGGCATGGCACTCCGCCCGCTGCTCGGCCCCGGGCCGATGATCGCCGTGCTGAACGGGTTCCCGCCGGGTGCGGACGAGAACGCCGCCCTCACCCCCGTCCTGAACAGCCCCGGCGACATCGCCGCCTGGTCCGGCACCGGGCGGGACGCCATCCTGCACCTGGACACGGGCATGGCCCGGCTGGGCCTCACCCCTGCCGAACTGGACGCGCTGGCGGAGGACCCCTCCCCCCTCCGCGGCTTGCAACTTCTCCTCGTCATGACCCACCTGGCCTGCGCGGACGAGCCGGCCCACCCCTTGAATGCCGCCCAGGCCGCCCGCTTCGCCGCCGCCCGCGCCCGCCTTCCCGCCCTGCCCTTCTCCCTGGCCAATTCGGCGGGGATCTTCCTCGGCCGGGACTTCGCCTCGGACCTCGCCCGGCCGGGCTGCGCGGTCTATGGCCTCAACCCCACTCCGGGGCGCCCCAATCCCATGCGCCCCACCGTCCGCCTGGCCGTGCCCGTCCTGCAGGTGCGGGAAATCCCGGCCGGAACCCCCGTCGGCTACGGCGCGGGATGGACCGCCCAACGCCCCTCGCGGATCGCCACCGTTGCCGCGGGCTACGCCGATGGCTATCTCAGGTCCCTCTCCGGCCGGGCGACTGGCCGCCACAACTGGCACGAAGTGCCCCTGGTCGGCCGGATCTCCATGGACCTCTCCACCTTCGACGTGACCGACCACCCCGCCATCGGCCCCGGCTCGATGATCGAGCTGATCGGCCCCGGCAACTCGCCGGACGACGTCGCCGCCCGGGCCGGCACCATCGGCTACGAGGTGCTGACCGCCCTCGGCGCCCGCTATCGCCGCGCCTATAGCGCCGCCTGAACTGGACCGCGTGATCCCCCCTCTTTCCCCGGCCATTGCGCCGCTCGGGCTGGTGGCTGCCCTCGGCCGCTCCACCCTGAACCTGTGCCAGCGCACCGGCGCGGTCACCCTCTTCGCGCTCACGGCGCTGAGTCACCTGCTGCGCCCGCCCTTCCACCCCCGCCTCTTCCTGCGGGCCTTCCTGGAGATCGCCTGGTTCTCCCTGCCCGTGGTGGGGCTGACGGCGGTGTTCACCGGCATGGTGCTGGCGCTGCAGTCCTTCTCCGGCTTCTCCCGCTTCGGTGCGGAAGGGGCCATCGCCAACGTCGTCGTCCTCTCCATCACGCGGGAACTCGGGCCCGTCCTGGCGGGCCTCATGGTCTCCGGCCGCATCGGCGCCGCCTTCGCGGCGGAAATCGGCACCATGCGCGTGACCGACCAGATCGACGCCCTCACCACCCTTTCCACCAACCCGATGAAGTACCTCGTCACCCCCCGCCTGCTGGCCGGGCTGCTGGCCATGCCGCTGCTCGTGCTGGTGGCGGACATCCTCGGCGTGATGGGCGGCTATCTCATCGGCACCCTCAAGCTCGGCTTCTCCGGCCCCGCCTACCTCAAGGCCACGCTGGACTTCCTGCAGTGGATGGACGTGGTCAGCGGCCTGGCGAAGGCGGCGGTCTTCGGCTTCGTCGTGGCGCTGATGGGCACCTGGTGCGGCTACAACTCCCGCGGCGGCGCGCAGGGCGTGGGGGCGGCCACCACCACGGCCGTCGTCTCCTCCTCCATCCTCATCCTCGCCCTCGACTACGTGCTGACCGAGGCGTTCTTCGCCCGATGAGCAACATGCAGACGCCGAAGATCCGCCTGCGCGGCCTGAAGAAGGCGTTCCAGGGTAAGCCCGTGCTGGACGGGGTGGACCTGGACGTCATGCCCGGCCGCTCCATGGTGATCCTCGGCGGCTCCGGCACCGGCAAGTCCGTCACCATCAAGTGCATCCTCGGCCTGATCGAGCCGGATTCCGGCACGATCGAGATCGACGGCCGGAACGTGCTCACCATGTCCCGGCGCGAGCGGGAGGCGGTGCTGGACCGCACCGGCATGCTCTTCCAGAACGGCGCGCTCTTCGACAGCCTGCCGGTCTGGGAGAATGTCTGCTTCAAGCTCCTCGCCCAGGGCCGCATCTCCCGCGAGAAGGCCCGCCAGCGCGCGGTGGAGGCGCTGGTGGATGTCGGCCTCGGCATGGGCGTGGGGGAACTCTACCCCGCCTCCCTCTCCGGCGGCATGCAGAAGCGCGTGGCCCTCGCCCGCGCCATCGTATCCCAGCCCGACATCATCTTCTTCGACGAGCCGACCACCGGCCTGGACCCCATCATGGGCGCGGTGATCGACGGGCTGATCGTGGACTGCGTGAAGCGCCTGGGCGCCACGGCCGTGACCATCACCCACGACATGGCCAGCGCCCGCCGCATCGGCGACGACGCGGCGATGCTGCACAAGGGCCGCATCGTCTGGACCGGCCCGGCCAACACGCTGGGCGAGACGGGCAATCCCCTGGTGGACCAGTTCGCCCGCGGCGAACGCGAAGGGCCGATCGCCATGGAACTTCGGCGGTAAGCGATCCCGCCCGTGGAGAGGGCGCCGCCCTCTCCACACCTCTCCCGCCAGGAGCCCCGGGGCTCCAGGACCTGCATGGGGCTGCCGCGGAACTGGCCTGCGATCGCGTTTCTGCGCGGCGGGCTTAATCCTGCTCTTGCAATCGCCTCGGCTCGACGAGCCGAGGCGCACCGGCAGCCGGGTCAGACCAACTCCCAGAGAAAGATGATGGAGAGGGGTCCGGGAATAGGAAGAATTCCTTCTTCCTCTCCCCGGGACAGACCGGCAGACGAGGATTAGCTCGTCGGCGACCCGCCGGAGGGCGCCTGCACCTGAGCCCGCACCCGCTCCACCGGAAGCGGGATGAACTCCTTGTCGTCCCCCGGCACGGTGCCGAAGCGCCCCTCGCGCCAGTCGTCCTTCGCCTGCTCGATCCGCTCGCGGGAGGAGGAGACGAAGTTCCAGAACAGGAAGCGCGGCCCGTCCATCGCGGCCCCGCCGAGCATGAGCAGCCGCGCGCCCTTCGGCCCCGCCGTGATCGCCAACCCATCGCCGGCGCGGAACACCAGCATCTGCCCGGCCTCGAAGCGGTCGCCGGCGATCTCCACGGCGCCCTCCACCACATAGGCGCCGCGCTCCTCGTGGTCCGGAAGGGGCAGCGACGCGCCGGGCGCCATCACGGCATCCGCGTAGAACAGCTCGGATGAGGTCACCACGGGGGAGCGCGCGCCCCAGCCCGTGCCCGCGACCAGCCGCAGCTGCAGGCCCCGGTCCTTGATGACCGGCAGGGTGGCGGCGGGGTGGTGCGCGAAGCCCGGCGCCACCTCCTCCTGCGCGCGCGGCAGCGCCACCCAGGACTGGATGCCGTAGAGCGGGTTGGGATGGCTGCGGCGCGCCTCCGCCGTGCGCTCGGAATGGGCGATGCCGCGCCCGGCCGTCATCCAGTTCACGTCGCCCGGCCGGATCGCCAAATCGGAGCCCAGGGTGTCCCGGTGCTGGATCTCGCCCTCGAACAGGTAGGTGACGGTGGAGAGGCCGATATGCGGGTGCGGCCGCACGTCCAGCCCCTGGCCGGTCAGGAACTCACCCGGCCCCATCTGATCGAAGAAGATGAAGGGCCCGACCATCTGCCGCTGCTTCGCGGGCAGGGCGCGGCGAACCTCGAAACCGCCGATGTCGTGCACACGGGGCAGGATCACCTGCCCCACCGGTCCCTCGCCGCATTCGGGCATCAGCCCGGTCGGATCGCCGTCCACACTCATCGCCACCCCCTGTCGTCGGCCATATTCTCGCACGGCGCATGGCCCCCGGTCACCTCACAGGCCGCCCCGGCCGGTGCCAGCCTCCTGCGCCAGGCCGTGAGAGGGTCAGCGGCGTGTCGGGGGTAGCCTGGACCGCGTGGCGCGAGCGACGTTCTCCGCAGAGCGCCGGGAACCAAATTGTTCCTATTTTGTTCTCGTTCGGCTAGGATGAAGCTCTCTGCGGCCCTGCAGGAGTCCCTCCGTGCTGAACCTTCGCCCCTCCCCTCCCCAGCCCGTCACCGCCGATCGCGGGCGGGATGAACTGGTCGCCCTCTGGAACGCGGCCGCGCCCGAGGTGCGGACTCTCATGCTGGCCCAGGTCCGGGCCTGGGCGGAGGTGAAGGGCCGGATGCCCCGCATCAACCATCGGGACGTTCCGGCCGACGCCGCCGCCCGGAACGGCTGAACGCACCGCCCCGGATCACTCCGCGCGGATGGCCGCGCCGCGGATCACGTCGCCCCAGCGCTGCCGGTCGGTCGCGATGGTGGCGCGGAAGGCGGCCCCATCCCCGCCCAGCACCTCCATCCCGTTCTCCGTCACGCGGCGGCGGAACTCCGGGTCGGCCGTCACCTTCGCCAGGGCCGCGTCCCAGGCCGCGACCGATGCCGGCGGCATGGCTGCTGGCCCGGCCAGACCGATCCAACTCGTCACCTCGAACCCTGGAAGCGTATCCCGGATCAGCGGCGTCCCCGGGAACAGCGGCGAGGCCGCGGTGCCACCGAAGGCCAGCAGCCGCAGCCCGCCGTCCCGGATCTGCCCGATGAATTCAGGGAAGTTACCGAGCATCATGTCCACCCGGCCCGCCGCGATGTCCACGATGGCGTTGGAGCCGCCGCGATAGGGCACATGTGTCATCTTGATGCCCGCCTGCCGCGCGAAGAGCTCGCCCGCCAAGTGCTGGCTGGTGCCGTTGCCGGTGGAGGCATAGGTCAGCTTCTCCGGGTTCGCCTTCGCGTAGGCGATGAGGTCCGGCACGGAGCGGAACTGCGACTTCGGCGAGACGACGAGCGCGTTCAGCACCCCCGCGACGTTCCCCACGGGCACGAGGTCGCGCTCCATGTTGATCGGCATGGGCTGGCCGGGAAGCTGCGGCAGCACGACGTAGGCGCTCATCGCCACGACGTAGAGGGTGTGCCCGTCCGGCGGCGCCTTGGCCGCCGCCTCCGCCGCGATCAGGCCGGAGGCGCCGGGGCGGTTCTCCACCACGACGTTCTGCCCGAGCGCCGCGCGCAGCGGGTCCGTCACCAGCCGCGCGACGAGGTCCACGGCGCCGCCGGCGGAAAAGCCGACGAGCAGCCGCACGTCGTGGTCGGGGAAGGCCGCCAGGGCCGGCGAGAAGGGGGCCGCGAAGGGCAGGCCGATCGCCGCCGTGCCGCCGAGCAGGGCGCGGCGGCCGAGAGGGGAAGGCTTCTGCATCAGGCGGTCCAATCGGCGGGAATGAAGCGGAAGCCCTCCCCTTCCCACGCGATGTAGCCATTCGCCGGGAAAGGGAAGTGGTAGCCGGTGACGCGCACGCGGTCCGCCGCGCAGCGGTCCAGCACGCGGCGGCGCGTCGTCTCTGCCATCGCGGGATCGAAGTCGAACATCACGTGAAAGCCGGGGCGGCGCGCGAAAAGTTCCGGCCGGTGCGTCACGTCGCCGAGCACGATGAGCTCCCCATCGCCATCCGCCACGTGCCAGGAGGTATGGCCGGGCGTGTGGCCCGGCGTGGTGATGGCACGGATGCCCGGAAGCGCCTCCTGCCCCTCCTCCACCCGCCGCACGCGCCCCTCATACGGCGCCAGGCGGCGCTTCAGGTTGGCGAAGTTCGGCTTCTGCCGCGCGGGGGCGGAGGTCTCGTTGCCGGCGTCGCTCCAGTAGCGCCACTCGGCCTCGGGGATGACGATCTCGGCGTTGGGGAACACCGCTTTCCCGTCGGCGGTGGCCAGCCCGGTAATGTGGTCGCCGTGCACATGCGTCAGCACGACGAGGTCCACCCGCTCCGGCTCGATCCCGGCGGCGCGCAGGTTTGCCAGCGCCGATCCGGCGGTGGGCGCCAGCTGCCCGCCCGTGCCGGCGTCGAACAGCACCGTGCGCCCGCCCGCCTGCAGAGCGGTGAGGGTATAGGGCGTCACGTAGCGGTCGCGCGGCAGAAAGCTCTCCGCCAGCACGTCGCGCACGGTCTCCACCGGCGCGTTCAGCACGAAGTTCTCCAGCGGCAGGGTCGCCGTACCGTCGAAGACCGTGGTGGCGGTGAAGTTGCCCACGCGGAAGCGGTGGAAGCCCGGTCCGGACGATGCGGCCGGTGCCGCCGGTTGCGGCGCGGTGCCCTGCGCCCGCGCGGCGCCCGCGGCCAGGGTGATGGCGGCCAGCGACAGGCCCGCCTGACGGCGCGTGATCATGACCCTTCCTCCCTTTGTTTTTCTAGTCCGGCTTCAGGTCGGCACGGCGCACCACGTCGCCCCAGCGGGCGCGCTCGGCGGTGATGAAGTCGCGGAAGGCCTCCGGCGTCCCGGGCGCGGCCTCCGCCCCTTCGGATTCCAGGCGCGGGCGCAGCTTCTCGCCTTTCAGGATCCGCGCGCACTCCGCATTCAGCCGGTCTACGATCGGGCGCGGTGTATTGGCGGGGGCGACGAGGCCGTACCACTGGTTCGCCTCGAAGCCCGGCACGCCCTGCTCCGCCACGGTCGGGATGTCCGGCGCGCCGGAGAGGCGATGGTCGGAGGAGACGCCGAGCGCGCGCAGCATCCCCGCGCGCACGGGCGGCAGGATGGGCGGGCCGCCGGTGAAGGTCAGGTCGATAGTGCCGCCGATCAGGTCGTTCATCATCGGCGCGGTGCCGCGATAGGGGATGTGCTCCATCTCCACCCCCGTCGCGAGACAGAAGGCCGCCATGGCGATGTGCGCGGCCGATCCGTTGCCGCCGGATCCATAGGTGAGCGAGCGCGGGCGGCGCTTCGCCATTGCCACCAGTTCCGAGATGCCGCCGGACGGCATCTTCCGGGGGTTCACCACCATCACGTTCGGCACCACGGCTGCCAGGGTGATCGGGGCGAAGGACTGCACCGTGTCATAAGAGAGGTTGCGGTAGAGGGAGGGGTTCACGGCCAGCGTGCCGATATGCCCCATCAGCAGCGTGTAGCCATCGGCCGGCGCGTGGGCGACGACTTCCGTGCCGATGGTGCCGCCGGCGCCGCCGCGGTTCTCCACCACGAAGGGCTGGCCGAGCGTGTCCTGCAGTTCCGCCGCGAGCGCCCGGGCGATGATGTCGGTGGAGCCGCCGGGGGTGAAGGGCACCACGATCCGCACCGGCCGGTCCGGCCAGGCGCCCTGCCCAGCGCCTTGGGCACGGGCGATGCGCGGCGCCGCCAGCGGGGCAAGGAGCAGCCCGCCCAGGGCCGCGCGGCGCGAGATGGCCGGCGATCGCATCGCGCTCATGCAGCGTTCCTCCGCCCCGCTCTCGGGCGGGATGGGCGGAGGCTAGGGCCGCTTCCCCGGCACGTCCTATGGCTTTTTACGGCCCCGGTATAAGCGGCCGGAATAGCTCCGCGCCGATTTCCGAACGCCCGGCGGCTATTCCGCCATGATCCCGCGGCTCTGGATGATGGCGCGCCAGGTGCGGGCATCGGCTTCCATCAGTGCCGCGAGCTCCTCGGCCGAGCCGGTCCGCAGCTCCGCGCCCTGGGCCGTCAGGCGGGTCCGAAGCCCCTCGTCGTCCAGCGCGGTGCGGAGGGCGGCGTTCAGCGGGCCGATCAGCCCGTCCGGCGTCGCGGCCGGGGCGTAGAGTCCGTACCAGGTGCTGTAGCGGAAGCCGGGCAGGCCCTGGCTCTCCACCACCGGCAGGGACTGCAGCTCCGGCACGCGGGTCGGGGCCGTCACGCCGAGCGCGCGGATCCTGCCATCCGCCAGGATCGGCATCAGCCCGCCCGCACTCATGAAGCCGGCCTGCACGCGCCCGGTCATCATGTCCGTCAGCAACTGAGAGCCGTCGCGGTAGGGCACGTGGACGCCCTGGATGCCGGCGACCGACTGGAACAGCTCCGCCCCAAGGTGGGAGACGCCGCCCGCGCCGGGGGAGGCGAAGTTGACCTCACCCGGTCGCGCCTTCGCGTAGGCCACGAACTCCCGCACGTCCTTCACAGGCAGCGCGCCGTGGATGAGCATGACGTGCGGGTTGTCACTCATCTGCCCCACCGGCCGCGCCAGGGCCTCCGTGCCCCGCGCGGCGGCGCTGACCATGGAGTTGATCACCACGTTGCCGAGCGCGGCAAGGAACAGCGTGTGCCCGTCCGGCGCGGCGCGGGCCAGGGTGCGGAGCGCCACCACGCCGGTGCCGCCCGTCACGTTCTCCACCACCACGGGCTGGCCGACCACGGTGCCGAGGCGCTGGCCGAGTTCGCGCGCCAGCACGTCCGCCCCGGTGCCCGTCCCGAAGGCCAGCAGCAGGCGGATGGGGCGGGTGGCGGCGAAGGTCTCCGCCGCCCGGGCCCTGTGCGGCAGGGCGGCGGCCAGAAGCGAGCCCCCGAAGATACGGCGGGACAGGATCATGGCGCTTCCACTCCTCCGGCGCGCCTTACGCGGCACGTCCGGAGCAACGGGAGCGCCGGACCCCACTCCCGTCAAGGGTCAGCCGATCCGTCAGCCGTCGGCGGTGATGCCCAGGCGCCGGATCAGCCCGGCCCAGCGCTGGCGCTCGGCCGCCGTCAGCTCCGTGAAGGCCTGCGGGGTGGAGGCAACCACCTCGAACCCCGCCCCTTCCAGCACGCCGCGCACCCGCGGCTCCGCCAGCGCCGTCCGCGTCTCCGCCGCCAGCCGCGCGGCCACGCCCGCGGGGGTGGCGACCGGGGCGACGAGGCCGATCCAGGCATAGCTCGCCGCGTCCGGCACGCCGGCCTCGGCCAGGGTGGGCACGTCAGGCAGCTTCGCCAGGCGCGCATCCGCCGTCACGGCCAGGGCGCGCGCCTTGCCGTCCTGCACCTGCGGGATGATGCCGGCCGCGATCTGGATCATCGCCTGAATGCGCCCGGCGACGAGGTCCACCGTGGCCTCCGGGAAGCCGCGATAGGGCACGTGGACGAGGTCGATCCCCAGCCGCGCCTTCAGCTCCTCCATCGCCAGGTGCCCGGCCGAGCCGGGGCCGACGGAACCGAAGCTCATCACGCCTGGATTGGCCTTCGCATAGGCGACGAAGGAGGCGAGGTTCTGCGCCGGCACGGAAGGGTGCACCACCAGCAGCTGCGCCCCGCGCACGAGCTGGGAGAGGTAGGTGAGGTCCGCCGCCGGATCGTAGGGCAGGCGGGAGTAGAGGGCCGGGGCGGTTACCAGCGGGCCGTTGATGCTCACCCCGATTGTGTGCCCGTCCCGCGCCTTGGCGATCAGATCCGTGCCGAGATTGCCGCCGGCGCCGGAACGGTTGTCCACCACAAAGGGCTGGCCGAAGGCTTCGGACAAATGCGGCACCAGGGCGCGCGCCGCGGTGTCCGGCGTGCCGCCCGGCGGGAAGGGTACGATCACCCGCACGGGGCGGCTGGGCCAGGTCTCCTGCGCGTGCGCGGCAGGCGCCAGGGCCGCCACCGCCGCGCCGGCGAGCAAGGCGCGCCGGGTCGGCGCGGTGCGATCAGGGCTCATCTCGTTCTCCTCCCGCCGGAGGGGCGTCGTTCCCCTTCCGCAGTCGGTCCGGTCATTCCATTTCGGGGCGGATCGCGCCAGGGGGTTCGCGGCGAGGATGCGCTGCCCGTGGCACGGGCGCCGCGCAGGAGATTCAGGCGACCGCCCGGTTCGTCAGGCCGGGACCAGGGTCTCGGCCATCGTGCTCCAGGTCGCTTCGCGCAGGTCGCGGCGCATCGTCTCCTCGTCGGTCCAGCGTGTCCCGGCGGGCAGGCGGATCGTCTCGCAGCGCAGGGTCAGCATGCCCTCGCGGAAGGGCCAGGGGTCCAGCGACCAGCGGGAGGTTCCCTGCCGCACGAGCCTCATCTTGCGAGTGCTGCCATCCTCCATCGGAGCCTCCCCGGCCTTGTCCGGATCAGCGAAGCAGAGGGCGAGGGAGAGGGCGTCGGTCACCGCGACGAGGGCGGAGTTCCGCTTCACCTGATCGGGTGTGGCGCCCAGCTTCGCGATCCAATCCGCCTGGAGCGCCTCCTCCTTGGCGTTGTTGCGGTCGATCGCGGCCTGGTCCTTCGGCGGCAGCTGCTCCGGGTCCATGTACTGCGTGTAGATCCGCGTGCCGTGCAGGGAGATCAGCAGGGCGGGCCAGAGGCCCCAGGCGCCGCGCGCCATCTCCACGCCGCGCGCCCACATGGGGGCGTGGACCGCCGCGCCGAGCCGGGTGAAGGGATGCGGCAGGCCCGTTTCCCGGTCGAGCGTCGGGGCGGTCTCCCAGGTCAGCCAGGCAATGTCGTGCTGCTCGGCCGCGAGGATCACCTCTGGCGCCGGGTCCGGCCGCGCGAAGCCGGAGGCGCCCCAGGCGGCCATCATCTGTCCGGAGAGCAGGGCGTGGGAGGGCTGGGGAATGAGGAGGCGGATGCCGTCCTCCGGGCTTCGCAGGATCATGCGGCATCAACGCGCGAGCGGGGGCTCGGGACATGGTAAGGCCGGCGATGGGGGCCGGATGACCGCCGAGGAAGTGTCTGTCCTCAGGCTTGCGAGGGGAGCAAGTGGCGACGAGCACCACGATCCCGGGACGATGCCTGGGGCGTCTTCCGCTGAAAAGATGAAGAAATTGGCGGACCCGATACGATTCGAACGTACGACCTTTGCCTTCGGAGGGCAAGAACATGGCCCGCCAGGGACCGCCATCGCCCGACAATACACAACTATAGCAGTATTTTGGCAGCTCGTGGCTTCCCTTGCCGCCCCGTGCCAGGGTAGCCATGGGGTAGCCACACCTCCTAGGTGACCCATGCCGAGCTCACGCCTAACCGAGCGTGCCCTCAATTCCCTCAAGCCTGGCGCGACCTTGTGGGACCAGGAGGTTCGCGGTCTCGGTGCACGCCGGCGGGGCAATGACGGTAGGGTGATCTTCGTCTTCAAGTACCGGAGCCCTATCGACCGGGATGTGACGGGCCGGGGCCGCCAACGCTACATCACCATAGGGCCCTGGGGCCGCGGCGACTGGGGCATCGACGACGCACGCAAGGTCGCTACGGCCCATCGTGACGCACTTCGCCTCGGCCGCGATCCAGCTGCAGATCGTGATCACCGCAAAGCCATGCCCACTGTGGCTGAGCTATGTGACGCCTATCTCGCGGCGGTCCCGAATCTGCTCCTCCGCCGGGAAAGGAGGCCGAAGAAGCCAAGCACGATCGCCACTGACAAGAGCCGCATCGCTGCCCACATTAAACCCCTGCTCGGTTCGATGCCTGTGGACGCGATCTCGCAAAGGGACGTGCAGAGGTTCATGCACGGGATCGCGGCAGGTGCCTCGGCGAAGCGAAGCAAGCTCGGCTCTCGTGCCGTTTCGAACGTACGCGGAGGCCGTGGCGCCGCATCCCGCACGATTGGCCTCCTCGGCAGCATCTTCGCCTACGCAGTGGCCGAAGGGCACCGCCCGGACAATCCCGTCCGGGGCGTTACCCGGTATGCCGACGGCAAGCGGGAGAGGCGGCTCTCCGACGAGGAGTACGCTTTGCTGGCGGCCGGCCTTGTCCGCGCACAGGCTGAGGGCGTCAACCCGTTCGGCATAAGTTGCGTTCGGTTCCTCCTGCTCACCGGCTGGAGGCGCGGCGAGGCTACAGAGTTGCGGTGGTCGGAGGTTGACATTCCGGGCCGTACAGCCAGGCTGTCGGATACAAAAACGGGTGCGAGCATGCGGCCACTAGCCCAGCCCGTGGTCGGCCTGCTTCAGGAACAGACCCGGACCGGAGGTCCCTTTGTCTTCCCCGCAAGGAGCGAGAACAAGGCGCTGCAGGGCCTTCCCAGAATGTGGGCTCGCATTCGCGCATTATCCCAACTCGGGGAGGATATCACCTTACATACCCTTCGCCATTCCTTTGCCTCCCTTGCCGCAGACCTGGGTTATGGCGACGCCGCTATTGCAGCCCTCATCGGCCATTCACGGAGCGGAACCACAGCCCGATATACCCACCGCTCGGACCGGGTCTTGCTGAAGGTGGCCGACGAGGTCGCCTTTGCCACGCTCGACAAACTGCAATACCCGCCCGCGGTAGCGGCCCCGCGGATAGAGCGCGGCTTGGAATGCCCCTAACATCGGAGCGCGCGAGCGAGGTCCCGAAGCCGCTTGAACGGCTTGAGGACTCTCCAACCTTACTGTGGAGATGCGAATGCCCCCGAAACCTAAGGCGAGTAACAAAGCGGAGGCTGCATCGGGCTCGCAGGCTCGGAGGAAGCGTCAGCCGCGCGTCACTGACCTGCCTCGGGTCAGTCCCAACCTGCTCAGCCAAGCGCTCTTGCCGATCCGATTTGGGGAAGCAGACATTGCACGAGTGGTCGCGGCGACTCGGTTGCCTCTTGCGACTGGTATAGCCGGCCAAATCGCTAACGAATTGTCCCGTGCGGGCGAACTCTTTGTAAGGGAGGCCGCTCAGTCCGGGCCGTCTCCTCCTCACAAGCGGGCCAAGTGGGCGCGAGACCTGGAGGACGATTGCCGGCGCATCCTGCAGCGGCTTGGCATGGATCCCGATCAAATTGGTGCAGCACCACCTGAAGATCTGGCGGTCTTGCTGGAGTGGCGCGATCGGCGCCCCTGGATTCTTGACCTGCCCCGACCGCGCCCGATGGTCCCCGGGATGTCGAGCAAGGTCTCAGACGCGGGTGAGGTTCTCTTTCAGGCCCTGGAGAGCGAGGAAACCCAGGTACTTGGCGGCGCCGGCTTGCAGCAGCACGTGGAATGGGCATCGTTGACCGGCGGGAACGTGTTGCAGCCGGATCCGGTGATGGCAGTCCTTAGGCGGACAGCGAACGGCCTCGCCTACCTGATCCAGGCAAGCCGCCTTGCGGCGGAGACGTACTCGTCGGCCTCCCGCCCGATACGCGAACTCCCGCCGGATCGCGTGCTCTTCATCAAATTGTGTGCCGCGTTCGAGCGTGCCTTCGGGCGGGATGCTGCCATCGGCAACAACGCGGCAACCGGAGAGCGCGACGGGCCAACCATCCGATTCTGCCATGTGGATCGGCGTGGAATAGGGACCCTGTTGGAGGGGTGATCGGCGTCCAAACGGGACCCCTCTGACGGCGGGGTTCACGGTGGTTCCCGGGATGATCGGGAGCCTGGGTCGGGATGCTGGTC
>NZ_JAGIZA010000019.1 GCF_017813365.1 Roseomonas indoligenes | reverse complement strand
CGGCGGCGGGGTTGCCGCCTCTGGGGGCGGGGGCGGCGCGGTGTCCGGTGGGGGCGGGGTCACCGCCTCAGGAGGGGGCGGCGTCTCGGCGGCCGGCGTCGGCGCCGCGGCGGCCACGGCCTCGGGCGGGGCGGCGGGGGGCGCGGCCTCGGTGACGGGGGTGGGATCGGGCGCCGGCGCGGGCTCGGGGGCCGGCATGGTCTCCACCTCCACGGCGGGGGTGGGCTGCTCCAGCGGCGCGGCGGGGATCAGCAGCACGCCTACCATGGCGGCGTGGAACAGGGCGGAGAGGCCCCAGGCCAGGGGCCGCGCCACGCGGCGCAGGCCGGAAGGGCGCGGCGCGGGGGCAGGGGACCGGGCGGCGACGGCGCGGGCCGCCTCCAGCAGGGCGGGCGGCAGCTCCGGCGGGGGCGCCGCCTTCGGCATGGGCGGCAGGGGCGGGCGGGCGGTGCGGGGCTTCTCCGCCAGCATGGGGTCCATCCCGGCCGCGCCCCCTAGCGCGCCTGCACGGCGGGCGCGGCGGCGTCGCCCTCGGCGATGAGGGAGACCTTCGTGATCCCGGCGCGGGAGACGCGGCCCATCACGCGCAGCACGTCGCCATAGGGCACGGCGCGGTCGCCGCGCACATGCACGGGGGCCTCCGGGTCCTGCTGGTGCAGGGCCACCAGCCGCTCCGTCAGCGCGGCCTCGGAGACCTCCTCCTGGCGGATGAAGATCTTGCCGCCCGGGGCGACGGTGAGGACCACCGGCGGGTTGGTGGAGGCGGCACGGGCGGCGGCGGTGCGCGGCAGGTTCACCGGCACGCCCACCGTCATCATCGGCGCGGCCACCATGAACACGATCAGCAGCACGAGCATCACGTCCACCAGTGGCGTGACGTTCATGTCGGCCATCGGCAGGGCGTCATCGTCATCCCCGCCACCGCCGCCCATGGACATGGCCATCGGGGCTTACTCCGCGGCCCGGCTGGCGTGGGCGTGGGCGTGTGCGCGGGAGGGGGCAGGGCGCCGTGCCATGCCGGCCGAGAGCTCGTGGATGGAGGCGAAGGCGGCCTGCCGGATCCGCGTGAAGGCCACGGTAAAGCGGTTGTAGGCCATGACGGAGGGAATGGCGGCCACCAGGCCGATGGCGGTGGCGAACAGCGCCTCCGCGATGCCCGGCGCCACCACGGCGAGGCTGGTATCGCCGCTGGCCGCGATCCCGGAGAAGGAGTTCATGATGCCCCAGACCGTGCCGAACAGGCCGACGAAGGGGCCGACAGCGCCGATGGTGGCCAGCAGCGGCAGGCCTGGCTCGGCCGCGCGGAAGGCGGAGACCACGGGGGCGCGCATGGCCAGCTCCATCCGCTCCCGGTACTCGCCGCGGCTCTCGGCCGGGTCGCGCCCCTCATGCCATTCGCGGGCGCCGGCGCGGATCACCTCGGCGGCCAGCCCGCCCTCCGGCGTCACGGCGCCGGAGGCGGCGGCGGCCAGCTTGCGCGCCTCCGCCCGCAGGCGCCGGGCGGCCACGATCTTCTCGATGATAATGCCCCAGCAGGCGATGGAGGCGACGAGCAGCAGGATCATCACCCCCTTCACGATGGGGTCGGCCTGCAGGAACAGCGCGAGCGGGGAGAGGTCGTGCCCGACCGCCGCGTGGGCGAGGTCGGTGGCGGGCGCGGGCATGGCCGGCGGGAGGGACGGGGGAACGGACGGAGCGGCGGCGGGGGCGGCGGGGTTCATCGCTTACTTCTCCAGCGCCACGCCCTGCACGCGGGAGCTGACGGCCAGGCGGCCGAGGCAGGCGGCGGGGGCGGCATCCGGCCCGCAGGCCAGCACGTCGTTCAGAAGCAGGTAGCCCACGCCGTCGCAGGGCGTGCCGGCGAGGTCGAAGATGCGGGCCATGGTCTTCTCCGCGGGCAGCGGGCCGAGATCCAGCGCCAGACGCCGGGCCACCACCTGGTCCTTGCCGAAGACGACGAGATCGAGCCGCAGTGGGTCCACCGCCGCGCCGGGGTTCCGGGCCAGCATCCACACCCGGCAGCCCTCAGGCCGCGCCTCCAGCCGGTTCAGTTCCACCGAGACCTGGCCCGCGGGGGCTTGTTGGGCAGGCGCCGGCTGCGCCAGGGCGGGCACGGCGAGGGTCAGCAGGGGGGCCAGCAGCGCGGGCAGGAACCGGAAGGCGCGGGCGACGGGCATGTCCCTGGGGCGTCCTTATGCTGTCTCGGCGTCCGCGCGGGGCGCCGTTGCACGGCCGGCACGCGCCGGGCCCTGGAAGGCCCGGCGCGGGCGGCCCAGCGGGGGGCGCCAGGCCGCGATGCGTCCGTCGGAGGCCTGCCCTGTATCGCACCTGCACAGCGGATGCAACGCGGTTGCGAACGATTTGCAGCAAAGGAACCGGTAACCCGCGCCAACTCCCCGTGAGGCGCACCCCTTCCCGCATCCTTGCCGCATGTTAAGCCTTTGAACCCGTAGAATCGCCAACCGAAAGGGGCCGGCATGTCCGACCTTCCGAACATCGCCATCCAGGGAGAGAGCGAGCCCGCCGTGGCCCTCGCCCTGCTGCGGATCATCATGGAATCCACGAAGGAGGGGGTGGAGCAGGACCGGGACTGGATCCTCTCCACCTACGCCGACTGCCTGGCCGTGGTCGGCGGGGCGGAGGTCTCCTACGACGAAGATGAGGAGACGAAGGAGGGCTGAACACGCGCCCCCGGGTCCTTGTCCCGGGGCAGCACTCAGGGCAGCGTCCTCTCCAACGACAGGGAAGGATGCGGCATGGCGACGGGCAATCCGGGCTTCGAGTCCTTGCGGCCCATGCTGGCGCCGCGCAGCCTGGCCGTCATCGGCGCCTCGGAGGAGCCGACGCGCATCGGCGGCCGCCCGGTGCAATCTATGATCCGCCAGGGCTTCGCCGGGGAATTGTGGCCGGTGAACCCGAAGCGGGACCGCGTGCAGGGCATCCCCGCCTATCCCGGGATCGACGCCCTGCCCGGCGTTCCCGACGCCGCCGTGGTGGCCGTGCCCGGCGCCCTGGCGGAGCAGGCGGTGGAGGCGCTGGGCCGCCGCGGCTGCCGCGCCGCCATCGTCTTCACCGCCGGCTTCGCCGAGCTGGGGGAGGAAGGGCAGGCCGCGCAGGAATCGCTCGTGGCCACGGCGCGGCGGCACGGGATGCGGCTGCTGGGCCCGAACTGCCTCGGCCTGTTCAACGCCCCGCTGGGTTACTACCCGATCTTCACCTCCGCCTTCGACAGCGGCTGGCCGCTGGAAGCGCCCGCCGGGCGCGGGCGCGTGGGCATCGCCAGCCAGTCCGGCGCCTATGGCACCCATCTTTTCGCCGCCGCCCGGAACCGCGGCATCGCCACCCCGATCCTCATCACCACCGGCAACGAGGCGGAGGTGACGCTCGGCGACGCCATCGGCCACCTGGCCGGCGATGACGGGGTGGAGGTCATCGCCTGCTACTCGGAGGGCGTGCGGGAGGGCCCGCGCTTCCTGGCCGCGCTGGAGGCCGCCCGCCGCGCCCGCAAGCCCGTGGTGATGATGAAGGTCGGCCGGTCGGCGCTGGGCGCCAGCGCCGCCCGCTCCCACACCGCCAGCATCGCCGGGGATGATGCGGTGACGGGCGCGGTGCTGGCCGAATTCGGCGTCCACCGCGCCCGCGACACGGAGGAGCTGCTGGACGTGGCCTATGCCGCCACGCCGCGCATCTACCCCGTGCGGAACAGCCTCGGCGTCGTCTCCATCTCCGGTGGGGCGGGGGTAATGATCTCCGACGTGGCGGAGGAGCAGGGCCTGCCCATGCCGCCCATGCCGGAGGCCGCGCAGGACCGGCTGCGCGCCCTGGTCCCCTTCAGCAATCCGGCCAACCCCGTGGACTGCACCGCGCAGGTGTTCAACGACATGTCCATGGTGGGCGCCTTCGCGCGCAGCATGGTGGAGGATGGCGGCTACGCCAGCCTCATCGCCTTCTTCACCAGCGTCGGCGGATCTCCTGCCCTGGCGCCGAGGCTGCGCGCGGAGCTGAACGGGGTGAAGCAGGACCACCCGGACCGCCTCTGGGTCCTCAGCGTCCTCGCCTCTCCGGAGGGGGTGCGGGACTACGAGGCGGACGGCTACCTCGTATTCCCCGATCCCTCCCGCGCCGTGGCCGCCCTGGCCGCGCAGGGCCGCTTCGGCGAGGCCTTCGCCCGCCCGCCCCGCGCGCCCGTGCCCCTGCCGGCCGTGTCCCTCCCCGCCACGGCGCCGGACGAGGCGGAGGCCAAGCGCCTGCTGGCCGCCGCCGGCATCGCCCCCGTGCCCGAAGCCACGGCTGCCAGCGCGGAGGAGGCGGTAGAGGCCGCCCGCAGCATCTGCTTCCCCGTGGTGATGAAGCTCCTCTCCCCCGACATCCTCCACAAGTCGGAGGTCGGCGGCGTGCTGCTGAACATCGCAGACGAGGAGGCCGTGCGCGCCGGCCACGCCACCCTGATGGCGAACGCCGCTCGCAACGCCCCCGGTGCCCGCATCACCGGCGTGCTGGTGGCCCGCCAGGTCCTCGGCGCCGTGGAAGTCGCCCTCGGGATCACGCGCGATCCGGTCTTCGGTCCCGTCGCCATGGTCGGGCTGGGCGGCGTCTTCATCGAGGTGCTGCGCGACGTGGCCCTGCGCCGCTGCCCCGTCGACGTGGCGGAGGCCGAGGCCATGATCCGCTCCCTCCGCGGCTTCCCCGTGCTGGACGGCGCGCGGGGCCGGCCCAAGGCGGACATCCCCGCCCTCGCCCGCGCCCTCTCGGCCCTCTCCGCCTTCGCGGCGGCGGCGGGGGAGCGGCTCGTCTCGGTGGACCTGAACCCCGTGCTCGTCCTGCCGGAGGGCGAAGGGGCCTTCGCGGCGGATGCGGTGATTGAGATCGGGTGAGGCGGGCGCCCGGCGGATCTGGTCCAGGACGCGGCCGGCGCGGAGCATGGCGAGAGGGCCCGCCCCCGGCATTCGCGCGCATGATGGGGAACGCCTGACGGGATGGCCGCGACTGGCAGGGCCGGGCACAGGGGGCATATAGGCCCCATGGTCGAGAAGAACGACAACCACGGCCGCAGCCGGCACCGCCGGATGGGGCGCATCCCGTGATGGCACCGGCCTTCCTGACGGGCGGTGGCGAGACCGGTGCCCTGATGCGCGGGCACGACTGGTCGAGCTCGCCCCTGGGCGATCCGGCCGGCTGGCCGCCCCGGCTCCAATCGGTCGTCGAGCTGCTCCTCGGCTCCAAGTTCCCGATGTTCGTCGCCTGGGGCGCGGAGCTCGGCTTCCTTTACAACGACGCCTATGCCGAGATCCTCGGCGCGAAGCACCCGCGCGCCCTCGGGGCGCGCTTCCACGATATCTGGGCGGAGATCTGGCCCGACATCCTCCCGCTGATCGAGACGGCCATGGCCGGGGTGGCGACCTACCGTGAGGACCTGCCGCTCCTGATGAACCGCAGGGGTTTCGACGAGCAGACCTGGTTCACCTTCTCCTACTCGCCCGTGCGCGACGAGGAGGGCCGTGTCGCCGGCATGTTCTGCGCCGTGGCCGAGACAACCGCCCGGGTCCTGATGGAGAGGAAGCAGGCCTTCCTCGTGCGGCTCGGCGACGCGCTCCGGGGCCTGGACGACCCGCATGCGCTGCCCACCCTCGCGGCGGAACTGCTGGGGACGGAGCTCGGCGCGGACCGTTCCGGCTACGGGATCATCGATGCCTCCGGTGAGGTGGTCTCCGTCGAGCGCGACTGGACGGCCGGACGCGTGGCCTCCCTGGCCGGCGAGGCGCGCATCCTCGATGCCTTCGGTCCGGCGGTCATCGCCGAATTGCGGGCCGGGCGCACGCTGGTGGTGGAGGACTGCCAGGCGGACCCCCGCACCTCCCACCCGGCCTACTTGCCGACCTGGGACAGCATCGGGACCCGTGCCCTGATCGTCGCACCTCTCATCCGGTCCGGCCGCCTGGCGGCCATCCTCTATGTCCACAGCGGCGGGCCGCGCCACTGGATGGGGGGGTCGAGGCGGAGCTCGTCGAGGAGGCGGCCGGGCGCACCTGGGACGCGGTGCAGCGGGCCTGGGCCCTGGCCGATCTGCGCGAGAGCGAGGGGCGGCTGCAGCTGGCCCTCGACGCTTCGGGCATGGTCGGGCTCTACGACTGGCTCGTCCCCCAGGACCGCCTCTACGCCGATGCGCGCTTCGCCCGGCTCTTCGGGGTGGATCCTGACCGTGCTGCGGCCGGCGCGCCGCTCGCCGAGTTCGCGCGCGCCATCCACCCCGAGGACGGGCCGCGCGTCGAGGCCGCGATGCGGCGCACGGTGGCCACAGGGGAGCCCTATGAGGCCGAGTACCGTCTTGTCCGGGCCGGGGGCGAGATCCGCTGGGTAGCCGCCCGCGGCCGCTGCACCCGCGGGCCCGGCGGGGCGCCGGAGCGCTTCTCCGGCACCGTGGTGGACATCACCCGGCGCAAGCAGGCCGAGGAGCGGCAGGCGCTCCTGTCGCGCGAGGTGGACCACCGGGCCAAGAACGCCCTCTCGGTCGTCCAGGCGGCCCTGCGGCTGACACGCGCCCCTGACCTGCCCGCCTACACGCGCGCGATCGAGGGGCGGGTGGCGGCCCTGGCCCGGGCGCAGACGCTGCTGGCCGATCGCCAATGGGCCGGTGCGGACCTGCTGTCTCTCCTGCGGGGCGAGCTTGACGGGTTTCTCGACCGGGACGGCAGCGGCCCGCAGGCCGAGGTCGATGGCCCCCCCGTCTCACTGCCCGCCGGCGCCGCCCAGCCCCTTGCCATGGCGATCCACGAGCTCGCCACCAACGCCGTGAAGTACGGCGCCCTCTCGGCCCCGCAGGGGCGCGTGGAGGTCACCTGGAGGGTGGAGGGCAGGCTGCCCGGCCGCTTGCGCCTGCGCTGGACGGAGAGGGGCGGACCTCCCCTCGGGAGCCCTCCCGAGCGGCGGGGCTTCGGGACGAGGGTGCTGGACGGCACGGTACGCGGGCAGCTTGGCGGCACGTTGTCGCTGGGCTGGAAGCCTTCCGGCCTCGTCTGCGAGCTGGACGTGCCGCTCAGGCCGGAACCGACGCCGGGCGAGGGGCGGGATGAAGCCGCACAGGCCTGATGCCCGGCCCAGGACCCGCGGCTGAGAGGACGGGGCCGGCCTAGCGCACCCGCCCAGCGACGGCCTGCCCCAGCGCCTTCGTGCCGAGCGGCCCGCCCAGGTCCGGCGTCAGTTCCCCGGCCTCCACCGCTTCCGCCACCGCCGCCTCGATCGCCCGCGCGGCCTGGCTGTAGGCGCCCTGGCCTCGGCGTTCCCCGTGCCAGTCCAGGAGTTGAGCGAGGGAGAGGATGAGGGAGAGGGGGTTGGCGCGGTCCTGCCCGGCGATGTCGGGGGCGGAGCCGTGGGCGGCCTGGGCCATGGCATGCGCCGTTCCGGCATTGACGGAGCCGCCGAGGCCGATGCTGCCGGAAAGTTCGGCCGTCATGTCGGAGA
Source organism: Roseomonas indoligenes (assembly GCF_017813365.1). Lineage (GTDB taxonomy): Bacteria > Pseudomonadota > Alphaproteobacteria > Acetobacterales > Acetobacteraceae > Roseomonas > Roseomonas indoligenes. The sequence goes on along the minus strand of NZ_JAGIZA010000019.1, from coordinate 78,398 downwards.
GGATGTCGCCGAACATGTTGGTGGTGACGATCACGTCGAAGCGGGACGGGTCGCGGATGAGAAGGGCGGCCATGGCGTCCACGATCACCTCCTCCAGCGCCACGCCGGGATGGTTCGCGGCGGCGCGGCGGCACTCCTCCAGGAACATGCCGTCGCCCATGGTCAGCACATTGGCCTTGTGAACCGCCGTCACCTTGCCGCGGCGCGTGGCGGCGAGGCGGAAGGCGGCCTCCGCGATGCGGGCGCAGGCCGGGCGGGTGATGCGGCGGAGGGAAATGCAGACGTCCTCCGTCACCAGCATCTCCGCGCCGCCCCTGGCCATGTTGCGGTCGGCGTAGAAGCCCTCGGTGTTCTCCCGCACCACCACCAGGTCGAAGTCGTGCCGCGTGGGGTGGGGCACGCCGGGATAGGTGCGGGCGGGGCGGATATTGGCGAAGAGGTCCAGCCGCTTGCGGAAGAAGCCGGAGGGGTTGATGCCCCCCTTGCTGGCGTCGAGGTAGTCGTAGGTGGACATGGGGCCCATCAGCAGCCCGTCCGCCGCCTGCACCGTCTCCAGCAGGCCGGGGCGGACCGTGGTGCCGTGCCGCGCCAGGCTCTCGTGGCCCGCCACCTCGTGGGTCAGGTTCATGTTCAGGCCGTGGCGATTGGCCGCGGCCTCCAGCACGGCCAGGGTGGCAGCCGTGATCTCCGGGCCGATCCCGTCTCCGGGCAGGACGACGACGTGCATGGCGTTTCCTCTTATGGCCTTGCCTGTATCGGTCGGGCGCCCCGGCGCGTCCATCGTCTCCCGGCGCGGGGCGGGGTAAGGGAGGGCATGGACGAAGCCGCTGCCCTGCTGGACGCCGCCCGCGCGCATTTCTCCACCGGCGCCACGCGCCCCCTGCCCGCCCGCGTGGCGGCGCTGAAGGCGCTGCGGGATGGGCTGGAGGCGATGGAGGGCGAGATCCTGGCCGCGCTGCGGGCCGATCTCGGCAAGTCGGACTTCGATTCCTGGACCTCGGAGATCCTGCTGGTACGGCAGGAGATCGCGCTCGCCCTGAAGCGCCTGCCGCGCTGGGCCGGGGAAAGGCGCGTGGGCGGCCGCTGGTTCCACTTCCCCGGCCGCGCGGCGCTTCGGATGGAACCGCGCGGGGCGGTGCTGATCCTCGGGCCCTGGAACTACCCCGTGCAGCTCTGCCTCGTGCCGCTGGTCAGCGCGGTGGCGGCGGGGAACGCGGTGGTGCTCAAGCCCTCGGAGGTGGCGCCGGCCTCGGCGGAGGTGCTGGCGCGGCTCGTCGCGCGCTGCTTCGCCCCCGGCCATGTCGCGGTGGCGCAGGGCGGCCCGTCGCTGGCCGCCGCGCTGACGGCGCAGCCCTTCGACCACCTCTTCTTCACCGGCAGCACGGAGACCGGCCGCAAGGTGGCCGAGGCCGCCGCGCGCAACCTCGCCATCACCACGCTGGAGCTGGGCGGCGCCAATCCCTGCATCGTGGACGCGGATGCGGACCCTGTTCCCACCGCGCGGCGCATCGCCTGGGCGAAGTTCCTCAACGCCGGGCAGACCTGCCTGGCCCCCAACCATGTGCTGGTTCACGAGAGCAAGGCGGAGGCCCTGCTGGACGCGCTGCGCGCCACGGTCGCCCGCTTCTACGGCGAGGACGGGCGCGGCATGCAGCGCGTGGTGAACGCGCGGCACCTGGCGCGGCTGGAGGCGATGCTGCCCCGCGGCCGCACGGCCATCGGCGGCGGCGTGGACCACAACGCGCTGCACATGCAGCCCACGGTCCTGCTCGATCCCGATCCGGCGCTGCTGGAGGAGGAGATCTTCGGCCCCATCCTGCCGGTGGCGACCTGGCTGGACCGGGACGCCCTGCTGGCCGGCCTCGCCCGCCGCCCCTCCCCTCTCGCCCTCTACGTCCACACGCGCGATGCCGGCTTCGCGGAGGCGGTGGCGGCCGCCCTGCCCTCCGGCGGGCTCTGTGTGAACGAGCACATCGTCCACTGCACGGTGCCGGACCTGCCCTTCGGCGGCGTCGGGCCCAGCGGCTCCGGCCGGTATCACGGCGAGGCCGGCTTCGCGGCCTTCTCCAACGCCCGCGCCCTGTTCCGCCAGCCCGCGGGGATCGACCCCACCCTGCGCTACCCGCCGCCGAAGGCGCCGCTCTCCATGATCCGGCGGCTGATGGGCTGAGGACGCGGGGCCGCTGCAACCGCCCGATCCGCCCGGCGCTGTCCCGTTCTGACAGGCCGAAGGAGCGCATCATGGCCCAGGGAAGCAAAGGACGGGACGCGGGCCACGATCCCGGTGATTCCGTGCCGCCGGGCGTCGCGCCGGTGAACCCGGTGCCGCTGACGGAAGAGGACCTGAAGGTGAAGCGGAAGCTGGAGGAACTCGGCGGCGGAAAGCCGATCGAGCGCGGGCCCCAGGGCCAGGCGGAGACGGACGGGCCCGAGCGGATCGGGCGCTGACGCCTCACTCCACCCGGATATTCTCCGCGCGCACCACCTCCCGCATCGCTAGGCGCTGGGCGGTCACGAAGCGGGCCAGATCCTCCCGGCTGCCGCCGGCGGGCAGCACGCCGATGCCGTTCAGCAACCGGTCCCGCCGCGCGGGGTCCGAAAGCGCCTGATTCAGCGCGGCGTTCAGGCGGTCCAGCACGGGCGCAGGGGTGCCCGCAGGCGCCCACATCGCCACCCAGTCGTTCACGTCGAAGCCCGGGAAGCCCTGCTCCGCCACGGTGGGCACGTCCGGCAGGAAGGGCAGGCGCTGCGCGGTGGTCACGGCCAGCGCGCGCAGCCGCCCCTCCCGGATCAGGGGCACGGCCTGGGGCGTGGTGGAGAAGGCCATGTCCACCGCGCCCGCCAGCACGTCCTGCATCGCGGGCGCCGAGCCGCGATAGGCGACATGGGTGAGGCCGATATCCGCCCGGCGCGACAGGACCGCGCCGGCCAAGTGCGGGCCGGAGGCGATGCCGGAGGAGGCGTAGGTCATCCCCGGCTTCTTCCGCGCCGCCGCCAACAGCGCCGCGAGGCCCGCCGGGCCGGAGGTGAGGACGACGAGGACCTGCGGCAGGGTGCAGAGCTGCCCGATCGGCGCGAAACCCGTCTCGTAGTCGAAGGGCAGGTTCGTCAGCAGGGCGGGGTTGAGGGCCTGGCCGGATGCGTCCGAAAGGATGGTGTAGCCGTCCGGCGCTGCGGCGGCGACGGCGGCCGCCCCGATGGAGCCGGTGGCGCCCGCCCGGTTCTCCACTGCCAGCGGCTGGCCGAGGATCGCCCCCATCGGCTCCGCGACAAGGCGCGTGGGCACGTCCACCCCGCCGCCCGGCGCGTAGGAGGCGATCACCCGGATGGGCCGGGACGGCCAAGCCTGGGCCTGGGCGAGGGAGGGCAGGGCGGGAAGGGCGGCCGCGGCGGCGAGAAGCCGGCGGCGCGTGAGGGCGGGCATGTCTTTGCCTCGTGACGTTTCCTCGCCGGAGGTTGCGGGGGGCCTGGGGCAAGCGCAAGGGCGGCCGCCCGCACCTTGACGGTCCCGCCGCATCGGCCGCGTATGCGCGGCATGACCGAGCCCAACCCCCTCCTCACCCCCTGGGACGACACCCCCTTCGGCCTGCCCCCCTTCGACCGCATCCGCCCCGAGCACTTCGTGCCGGCCTTTGAGGCGGCGATGGCGGAGCACCTGGAGGAGATCGCGGCGATCGGCGCCGATCCGGCAGAGCCGGGCTTCACCAACACGATCGAGGCGCTGGAGCGCAGCGGGCGGGCGCTGGCGCGGGTGGGCAACGTCTTCGGCAACCTCGTCGTCAGCCTCGGCGGAGAGGCGCTGGAGACGGTGGACACGGAGATGTCCCCACGTCTGGCCGAGCACGGGATGCGCGTCTCGCTCGACCCCGCGATCTTCGCGCGGGTGGATGCGCTGTACCGGCAGCGGACGCTGCTGGGGCTGGAGGAGGACGGGATGCGGCTGCTGGAGCGCACGCATCTCGGCTTCATCCGCTCCGGCGCGGCGCTGGACGAGGCGGCGAAGGCGCGGATGACGGAGATCTCCTCCCGCCTCGCGACGCTGCACACGGAGTTCGGCCAGAACGTCGTCTACGACGAGAAGGTCTGGCACCTCGCGCTGGGGGAAGCCGACCTGGACGGGTTGCCGGCCTTCCTGCGCGACGGCATGGCGAGCGCGGCGGCGGAGCGGAACCTGCCGGGCTACGCCGTCACCCTCTCCCGCTCCCTCATCGAGCCCTTCCTCACCTTCTCCGCCCGGCGGGACCTGCGGGAAGCGGCCTACCGCGCCTGGGTCGCGCGCGGCACCCACGCCGGGGAACACGACAACCGCCCGCTGATCCCGGAGATCCTCGCCCTGCGCGCCGAGCGGGCGAAGCTGCTGGGCTACACCACCTTCGCCGAGTTCCGGCTGGCCGATTCCATGGCCGGCACGGTGGAGGCGGTGCAGGGCCTGCTGGCGGAGGTGTGGGAGCCCGCCAAGCGCAAGGCGGCGAAGGAGCGCGACCGGCTGCTCGCCGTGGCCCGCAAGGAGGACTTCGAGGGCGATCTGGCCGCCTGGGACTGGCGCTACTACGCCGAGAAGGTGCGCCAGGCCGATTACGAGCTGAACGAGGCGGAGCTGAAGCCCTACTTCCTCCTCGGCAACATCCAGCAGGCCGCCTTCGACACCGCCGGCCGCCTCTTCGGCCTTTCCTTCACCGAGGTGGAGGCCCCGTCCTACCACCCGGATGTCCGCACCTATGAGGTGCGCGACGCGGACGGACATGTCGGCGTCTTCCTCGCCGATCCCTACGCGCGCGCCGACAAGCGCTCCGGCGCCTGGATGAGCAGCTACCGCGACCAGGAGAACCTGGACGCGCCCGTCTCCCCGGTGATCGTCAACAACAACAACTTCGCCAAGTCCGAGCCCACGCTGCTGAGCTTCGACGATGCGGAGACGCTGTTCCACGAGTTCGGCCACGCCCTGCACGGCTTGCTCAGCAAGGTCCGCTACCCCGCGCAATCCGGCACCAGCGTGCGCCGCGATTTCGTAGAGCTGCCGAGCCAGATCTACGAGCACTGGATGGCGCTGCCGGAGACGCTGCGCCTCTACGCCCGCCACCACGAGACCGGCGCGCCGATCCCCGACGCGCTGATCAGCCGCCTCCTCGCTGCCCGCGGCTTCAACCAGGGCTTCGCGACGGTGGAGTACACCTCTTCCGCCCTTATCGACATGGCGCTGCACAGCCACCCCGCGCCGGAGACGATCGACATCGAGAGCTTCGAGCGCGAGTTCCTCGGCTCCATCGGCATGCCCGCCGAGATCGGCATCCGCCATCGCCCCGCCCACTTCCAGCACCTCTTTGCCGGCGGTGGCTACGCGGCCAGCTACTACGCCTACATGTGGGCGGAGGTGCTGGACGCGGACGGCTTCGACGCCTTCACGGAAGCGCAGAACCCCTTCGACCCCGCCACCGCCGCCCGCCTGCGCAGGCTGTATTCGGCCGGCGACACGCGGGACCCGATGGCGCTCTACGTGGAATTCCGGGGGCGGGCGCCGAGCACAGCGGCGCTCCTGCGGACGCGCGAGCTGGTGGACTGATCCTTCGGGTGGCGGTCTGTGGCCGGGGAGAGGAAGAAGGAATTCTTCCTCTCCCCGGACCCCTCACCATCATCTTCTTTCAGGAGATGGTCTTGCTTGGCTGGCGGTGCGCCTCGGGTCGATGACCCGAGGCGACTGCAAGGGTATGATCAGACCGTCGCGCAGGAACACCGCGCCAGGACGGCGCGGCGGCAGCCAGACGTGGTTCCAAGGGCCTCAGGCCCTTGGCGGGGGTTCCAGGGGGCGGCGCCCCCTGGTTCCGGACAGATCAGAACATGACGAGACAGGATGAGCATGGCGGAAGAGAGCGCGCGGCCGACCCTGGCCACGCATAGCGGCAAGTTCCACTGCGACGACGTCTTCGCCTATGCCGTGCTGCGCCTGGCGCTCGGCTTGCGCGCGGCGGGGGAGGATCACGTGCTGGTCCGCACCCGCAAGCCGGAAGCGATCGCGGCGGCGGACATCGTGTGGGACGTGGGCACCGTCTACGACGCGGCGGCCCGGCGCTTCGACCATCACCAGCGCGGCGCGCCGGAGCGGCCGGACGGCACGCCCTTTTCCTCCGCCGGGCTCGTCTGGCAGGAGTACGGGGTGGCGGCGGTGGCCGCGATCCTGCCGGAGGAAGCGCGGGGCTTCGCCGGGGATATCGCGGCGGAGCTGGACGGATCGCTGATCCTCAGGATCGACGAGGTGGACAACGGCGTCTCCGCCAGCGGCCCGGTGCGGGACGACAATCTCGGTCTCGCGGCCCTGGCCGGCGACTTCAACCCGACCTGGGACAGCCCGGAGGCCGAAGGGCCGGAGGCGGGGAATGCCGCCTTCGTCGCCGCCTCCGCCTTCGCTGAGGGGGTGCTGCGCCGCCGGGTGGAGGGGATGCGCGCCCGCCGCGCGGCGGAGGCCTTCGTCCTGGCCGCCCACCGGGCGGGGGCGGAGCCGCAGATCCTGGTGCTGGAGCGCGGCATGCCCTGGAAGAGCGCGGTCTTCGCGCACGAGCTGCCCGTGCTGTTCTGCGTCAGCCCGGCGTCCAACGGGAACTGGATGCTGGACACCATGCCGCCGGAGCCCGGCTCCTTCGCCCAGCGCATGCCGCTTCCCGCGGACTGGGCGGGGCTGCAGGGGGAGGAGCTGGCGGCGCGCTGCGGGGTCGCGGACGCCGTCTTCGTCCACCTCCGCCGCTTCGTCGGCGCCGCCCGCACGCGCGAAGGGGCGGTGGAGATGGCCCGGCGGGCGCTGGCGATGCCGTGATGACGCCGTGATATGGCGGTGCGGGACGGGACCGTTATGGTGCGTTCCGTGCTGCTCCCTTCCCGCCCGAATCCGGCCCGATGCCCCTGCTGTCCCGACTGCTGATCCTCGTCGGGATCGCCCTGCTGCCGGCGCTGGGGGCCCTGTTCTGGGGCGCCCAGGAGGAACACCACACGCGTGAGGCGGCGGCGCGGGACGAGGTGCTGCGGACCGTCCGGCTGATGGCCGCGGATCATCAGCGCATCGCGGACGGTGCCCGGCAGCTCCTCACCAGCCTCGGCAATCTCCGCGCGGTGCGGGCCCTGGACGCGGCGGAGTGCCAGTCTTTCTTCGCCCGGATCATGCAGGACTTTCCCCGCTATGTCGTGCTCGCCACCGCGACGCCGGACGGGCAGGTGGTGTGCTCCGCCGATCCCTCGGCGGTCGGCAACGGCGTGGCCGACCGCGACTACTTCCGCCGCGCCCTGGCGGGAGGCGGCTTCGTCACCGGCGGCTTCGTGGTGGGCCGCTCCTCCGGCCAGGGCAGCTTCCACTTCTCCCAGCCCTTCCGCGACACGACGGGGGCGGTGGCCGGGGTGGTCCATGCCGGGATCGGGCTGGACTGGCTGGCCGAGCAGGTGAACCGGGTGCCGCTGCCGCCCCACTCCGTCCTTTCCATCATCGACCGGGACGGCGTTGTGCTCGCCTCCCGGCCCGGCCGTGGGCAGACCGTGGGCGAGAAGGTCCGCGGCTCCGTGACTGGGCTGGTGGGGCGCGAGAACGAGGGCGTGGAGGACCGGATCGGGTCCGACGGAAGGCGGCGGATCTACGGCTACATCCCGGTCGGGGTGACGGGCACGCACATGATCGTGGTGGGGCTGGACCGCGCCGCCCTCCTCTCCCAGGCCTCCGCGGCGGAGCGGCGCGGGGCGATGATCCTGTCCGGCACCATCCTGCTCGCCCTCCTGCTCACGGTCGTCGGGGCGCGGCGCCTGGTGCGCGAGCCGGTGGGCCGGCTGCTCGCGGCGTCCGAGCGCTGGCGCCGGGGCGACACCGCGGCGCGCATCACGGTCGCGCCGCGGAAGTCGGGGGAGGGTTCCGAGTTCGACCGCCTCGCCAGCGCCTTCAACGCGATGGCCGAGACGGCCGAGGCACGGGAGCGCTCCCTGCGCGAGAGCGAGGAGGCCAATGCCCGGCTGGCCGCCATCGTCACCTCCGCGGCCGATGCCATCATCAGCCTCTCCCCGGCCGACGGGACGATCATGAGCTGGAACCAGGGGGCGGAGAGCCTGTTCGGCTACGTGCCGGAGGAGGTGCTGGGCCGGCAGATCGACCTGCTCCTGCCGCCCGAGGACGAGGCGGGCCCGCTGTTCCGCCGCGCCCTCTCCGGCGGGACGACCCGCGACCACGAGGCGGTTCGCGTGGCGAAGGACGGCTCGCGCATCCCCGTCTCCATCACCCTCGCCGCCATGCGCGGCGGGGACGGGCGGGTGATCGGCGTCTCCGTCATCCTGCGCGACCTGCGGGAGCGGCGCGCGGCCGACCAGCATCAGCAGCTTCTGATGCGGGAGGTGGACCACCGCGCCCGCAACGTGATGTCCGTCGTCCGCTCCCTCGTGCAGCTCTCCCCGAAGGAAGACCCGAAAGCCTTCGCCCGCGCGATCGAGGGCCGCATCTCCGCCATGGCCCGCGCCCACGGGCTGCTGGCCCAGGACCGGTGGGAGGGCGGCTCCCTTCGCGTGCTGGCGGAAGGCGAGCTCGGCATTCCCGCCGACGGCCCGCCCCAGGCGGAACTGGAAGGCCCGGCCGTGACGCTGCGGCCGGACGCGGTGCAGCCCCTCTCCATGGTGCTGCACGAGCTGGTGACGAATTCCCGGAAATACGGCGCCCTCTCCCGCGAGGGGGGCGTGGTCGGGCTGCGCTGGTGGGCGGAGCCGGCGGGAAGCGAGGGGGACCTGGTGATTCGCTGGACCGAGCGCGGCGGGCCGCCCGTGGACGCCCCGCCAGCACGCAAGGGCTTCGGATCCCGCCTGATCGAGATCAGCGTGCGCCACCAGCTGCGCGGCACCTTCGCCCAGGACTGGCAGCGCACGGGGCTGGTCGCCACCATCCGCATCGGCGCGGCCTGCATCGCCGCCATCGCCCCCGGGGCCGGCCCGCCGCCGCCCGCCCTGCCCGATCCCGGCCCCGCACCCGGCCCGAAGGGGCTGGCCGGCCTGCGCGTGCTGGTGGTGGAGGACGAGGCGCTGGTGGCGGTGGAGGTGGCCGATGCCCTGGCCGCCGCGGGCTGCCGCATCATCGGCCCCGCCGGCACGCTGGAGGACGGGCTGGCCGCGGCCCGCGGCGCGGGCGCGATCGACGCGGCGGTGCTGGACATGAAGCTTGGCGGCCACCCCGTGCTGCCGCTGGCGGATGAGCTGGCGGCGCGCGGCGTGCCGATAGTCTTCACCACCGGCTACGGCGAGCCGCCGCCCGGGCACCGGGAGGCTGTCGTGCTGACGAAGCCGGTCCGGCCGGAGGACCTGGTGCGCGCCGTGCAGCAGCTCGTCGCCCGGACGCTGGTCCAGCCCTGAGGCGTCGCCCGCCCGGGCGGCGCCGGCCAGGGCCCCTTCGTCGGACCTAGAGAGGCTCGGCCTCCCGCTCCTTCATCATCGCCTGGAACGCCGGCCGGGCCTGGCAGGCGGTGATCCAGGCCTGCACATGGGGTGCGGCCTCGAACAGCGTGCGGTCCGGCTGCGCGTAGCGGATGATCTCGGCCATGTTGATGTCGGCCACGGTGAAGCGGTTCCCGACCAAGAAGCCCTTCCCCTCGGCCAGGGCCTTGTCCAGCACGGCAAAGGGCGCGCGCAGGCGGTCGGCCGCCGCCTCCGGGTCGCGCTTCTGGACGATGGACAGGCAGTCCTCCTCGATCCCGCGGCCCCAGAGCGCCCACATGGCCGTCAGCGCCTCCTCCTTCGCGTCCTGCGGGCCCAGCGGGCTGCCGGCCTTGCGGGCGAGGTAGAGGGTGATGGCCTGGGACTCGTTCAGGACGAAGCCATCATCTTCCAGGGCCGGGATGAGGCCATTGGGATTGATGGCGCGGAACGCGGGGGAGGCGGTGTTGAGCGGCGCGCCCGGCGCGGCGGGATCCTGCAGCCGGTAGGCCTGGATCACCGGCACGCGACGATGATCCAGCCCCAGTTCCATGGCCGCCCAGACCGGGCGCGTGGCGCGGGAGCGAAGGCATCCATAGAGGGTCAGGGACATGCGGCGTCGCCTCTCGATCAGGGAGGCGGCGGCGATAGCACGCCCACGCCCTGCCGCGAACGGGAGGCGGGCCGCCTTAGCTGCTTGCCGTTCCGGCCGTTCTGCTATAGCAGTTTGGGTGGACGACCAGGAAAGAGAAGAGACATGGCCTCCTCCAACGATCGCGTGCTGGCGGCGCTGCCCGGCATCTCCGGCATCCTCGTCACGCCCTTCGACGCGGAGGACCGCGTCGCCCCCGCCGGGCTGCGCCCGGTGATCGACCGTGCCATCAAGGCCGGGGTCCATATCCTCACCGCCAATGGCAACACGGGCGAGTTCTACGGCCTGACCACCGCCGAGGCGGAGGCGATGGTCCATGCCGTGGCGGAGATGGTCGCGGGCCGCGTGCCCGTGGTGGCCGGCGTCGGCCGCAGCATCGGGGATGCCGTGGCCCTTGCCCGCGCCTCCCGCGCCGCCGGGGCCTCCGCGCTGATGGTGCACCAGCCGCCCGATCCCTTCGTTGCCCCGCGCGGCGTCGTCTCCTACGTCCAGCGCGTGGCGGAGGCCGGCGACGGCCTTCCCCTCGTTCTCTACCTCCGCAACGACGGCATCGGGCTGGACGCCATCGAGAAGCTCTGCGCCATCCCCGGCGTGGCCGGGGTGAAGTGGGCCGCCCCCTCCCCTCTGAAGCTCGCCGAGGCGATCCGCCGCGCCGATCCCTCCACCGTCTGGGTCGGCGGGCTGGCCGAGGTCTGGGCGCCGCCCTTCACCGCCGTCGGCGCGCGCGGCTTCACCTCCGGCCTCATCAACGTCTGGCCGGAGCAGTCCGTGGCCATCCACTCGGCCCTGGCCGCCGGCGACTACGCGCGCGCCAACCACCTCATCGGCATCATGGGCACGTTCGAAGACTTGCGCGCCGAGGAGGGCAACGGCACCAACGTCTCCGTGGTGAAGGCGGCGCTGGCGCTGATGGGCAACGACTGCGGCCATGTCCGCCCGCCCGGCGCCTGGCCGCTGACGGACCGCCAGGCCACCCTGCTGCAGCAGCGCCTGGGCGAGTGGGGCCTCCTGGCCGGGCAGCGCGCCAACGCGGCCTGATCTGTTGCGCGGGTGGCCTCCAGGGGGCGCTGCCCCCTGGAACCCCCGCCAGGAGGCTGAGCCTCCTGGACCTGCATGGGGCTGCCGCGGATCCGATGCCGTAAAGGCGGCGCCGCAGGCTCTTTGATCCCAGGTCGGTGCGGGCGGACATGTCCCGCGCCTCGGGTCATGGACCCGAGGCGGGCTGCGAGCCGGGCATTTCGCGGCAGCCCGAAAGAAAAGTTGAGGGGTGGGTCCAAGGGAGGGGAGAATTCCTTCTCCTCTCCCTTGAGGCCGCCAGAGCCCCCCTGCCAGAACAAGCGCCCGAGACCCACGCAGGGGAGAGCAGCTTGGATTTCCAGACCGATGACCCGCCGCTGATCCTGGCCAGCGCTTCCTCCGCGCGCCGCGCGGTGCTGGACGCGGCCGGGCTGCGGTTCGAGGCTATCGCGGCGGCGGTGGACGAGGCCTCCATCAAGGAGAGCGCGCGGGCGGAGGGCTTCCCGCCGGAGGACACCGCTTTGATGCTGGCCGAGGCGAAGGCCCGGCGCGTGGCGGCCCGGCGGCCGGAGGCGCTGGTGATCGGCTGCGACCAGATGCTGGTGCTGGAGGACCGCTGGTTCGACAAGCCGGAGAGCGTGGAGGCCGCGCGGGGGCACCTGGAGGCGCTGCGCGGGAAGGAGCACCGGCTGGTGACGGCGGTGCTGTGCTGGCGCGGGGGTCAGCGCATCTGGCAGCACGTGGCTCAGCCGCGACTGGCCATGCGGGCCGTGTCGGACACCTTCATCGACGCCTATCTGGCGGCCGAAGGCGGGCGGGTGACGGAGAGCGTAGGGGCCTATCGGCTGGAAGGGCCGGGGGTGCAGCTCTTCGACCGGGTGGAGGGGGAGCACGCGGCGGTCCTCGGCCTGCCGCTGCTGCCGCTGCTGGGCTTCCTGCGGCAGCACGGGGTGTTGCTGCGCTGAACCGTCAGCGGGCGGTGCGCTCCCGCGATCCGGGCGTCAGCCCAGGAGCTTCTCGATGTCGCCGGACAGCTTCTCGGGCGCGGTGGTGGGGGCGTAGCGGGACACCACCTTGCCGTTCCGGTCGATCAGGAACTTGGTGAAGTTCCACTTGATCGCCTCCGTGCCCAGGGCGCCGGGGGCGGCGTGCTTCAGGTGGCGGAAGACCGGGTCCGTGCCCGACCCGTTCACCTCGACCTTGGCGAAGACGGGGAAGGTCACGTCGTACTTCGTGGTGCAGAAGCTGGCGATCTCCTCGGCATTCCCCGGCTCCTGGGCGCCGAACTGGTTGCAGGGGAAGGCCAGCACCTGGAAGCCCTGCGGCCCGTAGCGGCGCTGCAGCGCCTCCAGCCCTGCGTACTGGGGCGTGAAGCCGCAGCGGCTGGCCGTGTTCACCACCAGCAGAACCTTGCCCCGAAAGTCGGAGAGCGGCTGGGCACCGCCGCCGGGCAGGGAGGCGGAGAGGTCGAGAAGTTCGCTCAATTCTGGGGCTCCAGCCGGATCACCCGGCCCTGCGTCTCGTCGGTGAGGATGTAGAGAAGGCCGTCCGGCCCTGTCAGCACGTGGCGGAAGCGCGTGCGGCCCCAGAGCATCCGCTCCTCGCCCAGCACGCGGTCGCCCTCCATCGTCAGGCGCACCAGGCCGGGCGTGCTCTGCGCGGCCAGGAAGAGGCTACCGCGCCAGCCCGGGAATACGCCGCCCGTGTAGAAGTTCCCGCCGGAGGGGCTGATGGCGGGGGTCCAGTGCCAGAGCGGCTCCTCGATCCCCGGCGCGCGCGCCTGCCCCGTGCCGATCGGGCTGCCGTCGTAATCCGTGCCGTAGGAGACCAGCGGCCAGCCGTAGTTGGCGCCGGCGCGCAGGCGGTTCACCTCGTCCCCGCCCTTGGCGCCGAACTCGATCTCAATGACGGAGCCGGTGGCGGGGTTGATCGTCAGCCCCTGCGGGTTGCGGTGGCCATAGGTGAAGACCTCCGGCCTCGCATCCGTGCGGCCGATGAAGGGGTTACCCTCCGCCGGGCGCCCGTCCCGCTCCAGCCGCAGAACCTTGCCGCCGAGGTCATCCAGGCGCTGGGCCCGGCTCTTGTCGTTGTAGCGCTCACCCGTGGAGAGCAGCAGCTTCCCGTCCGGGGCAAAGAGGACGCGGCAGCCATAGTGGTTGCGCCCGGAGGCCTGGGCCGGCGTCGCGTCCAGCAGGGTCGTGGTGCCTTCCAGCCGCGCCATGTCGGCGGAGAAGCGCGCGGTGGCGAGGCGGGTGAGGACCCCACCCCCCGCCGCGCCGGCCAGGCAGAAATAGACCTGCCGCGTCTGCGCGAAATCCGGCGCCAGGGCCACGTCCAGCAGCCCGCCCTGCCCCTGCGCCACCACCTCGGGCACGCCGGGCACCGGGGGCGATACCGCGCCGTCCCGCCCGACGATCCGCAGCCGCCCCGGTCGCTCCGTCACCAGCAGCCGGCCATCCGGCAGGAAGGCCGCGCCCCAGGGATGGTCCAGCCCGGTGGCAAAGTCCGCCACGCGGAAGGCCGCGCGCTCGCTCCGCACCACCTCCTGCGAGAGGACGGGGCTGGCGCAGCCGGCCAGCCCCAGCAGCAGGAAGGCGGCGCGCAAGCGCGGGATCAGCCGCCGATCGCCCCGTCCACCCAGGCGCGGAGCTGGCCGCGCGGCATGGCGCCCACCTTCATGTCCACGGGCTTGCCGTCCTTGAACAGGATCATGGTGGGGATGCCGCGCACCGCGTACTCGTTCGGCGTCATCGGGTTCTCGTCGATGTTCACCTTGGCCACGGTCAGCTTGCCCGCATAATCCTTGCCGAGCTCATCCAGGATCGGGCCGACCATGCGGCAGGGGCCGCACCACTCCGCCCAGAAATCGACGAGCACGGGGCCGGAGGCCTCCAGCACGTCCGTCTTGAAGCTGTCGTCGCTGACAGCCTTGGTATTCTCGCTCATCTTATATCTCGTCCCAAGGATGGGGCCCGGTACCGGGTTCGGATGAAAAATCGGGATGCCCCTGCCACGGGTCAAGACGGGGGGGTGTTGTGCCCTTCGACCCCAGGGGAGGGGAGAAGGGCTTCTCCCCTCCCCTGGAACCCCACCCCTCATCTTTTTCCGGGGGCTGCCGCGGAATGCCGGGCTGGAATGCGCCTGAGGTCGATGACCTCAGGCGACGGACGGGGCAGCCCCGAAGGACACGAGGACGAAAAGCTTCAGAACCTCCTTGGCCCATCGCATCCGCGGCAGCCTCATGTAGGTCCAGGAGGCTCAGCCTCCTGGCGGAGGGTTCCAGGGAGGCGGCGCCTCCCTGGGGGCCACCGGAACCAGCCCCTCTCAGACCGCCTCCGCGAAGCGCCGCCACCCCGCCGCGCGCAGCTCGCAGGCCGGGCAGGTGCCGCAGCCATGGCCCCAGGGGTGCAGGGGCCCGCGCTCGCCGCGGTAGCAGGTGTGGGTGTCCTCCACGATCAGCCGCACCAGCGGGTCGCCGCCCAGGCGCTGCGCCAGCCGCCAGGTTTCGGCCTTGTCGATCCACATCAGCGGCGTTTCCACGACGAAGCGGGATTCCATGCCGAGGTTCAGCGCCACCTGCAGCGCCTTCATCGTGTCGTCGCGGCAGTCCGGGTAACCGGAATAATCCGTCTCGCACATGCCGCCGACGATGTGGCGCAGCCCGCGGCGATAGGCGAGGGCGGCGGCGAAGGTGAGGAAGATGAGGTTCCGCCCGGGCACGAAGGTATTGGGCAGGCCGCCCGCCTCCATCGCGATCGCCACGTCCCGCGTCAGCGCCGTGTCGGAGATGTCGCCCAGCACGGGGATCGCAAGGGTGTGGTCATCCCCCAGCCGCTCGGCCCATTCCGGCTTTATCGCCCGCAGCCCGGCGCGCAGCGCGCCGCGGCAGTCCAGCTCAACCCGGTGGCGCTGGCCATAGTCGAAGCCCACCGTCTCCACGCGGCCGAAGCGGTCCAGCGCCCAGGCCAGGCAGGTGGTGGAATCCTGCCCGCCGGAGAAGAGAACCAGGGCGCCTTCGTTCTGCATCGGAGTGCCTAGATCAGCCCCTTCAGGCGCAGCAGGCCGAAGGCGGCCATGCTCATCGCGTCCACGATCACGCCGTCGCGCAGCATCGCCTCCACCTCGGCGAGCGGGAAGTCGCGGCAGACCAGGTCCTGCTCCGTCGTCTCGCGCGCCGTCTCGCCGGCGGTCAGCTCGGTGGCGAGGAAGACGTGCCCGCGCTGGTTGCAGTAGCCGGCGCCCTGGAACATCTCCCCGGCATAGGTCATGCGGCCGGCGATCAGCCCGGTTTCCTCGCGCAGCTCACCCGCCGCGATCCTCGCAGGGTCCGTGCCCGGGCGGGTCTCCCACATGCCCATCACGAACTCCCACATGCGGCGCTGCACGGGGTAGCGGAACTGCTCCACCAGCGTCACGCGCCCGTCCTGGACCGGCACCACCACCACGAAGTCGGAGCGCTCGACGACGCCATACAGGCCCTGGGACCCGTCCTCGCGCCGGATGATGTCCTCGCGCACGCGGGTCCAGGGATTCTCGTAAGCCAGCCGCGTCGAGAGGGTCTCGATCGTCACGCCATTCCCCCGTTGATGGAGATTACCTGCCCGGTGATGTAGCCCGCGCGGGGGGAGGCGAGGAAGGCGACGAGGTCCGCCACCTCCTCCGGCCGCCCGGCGCGGCGCGCGGGCACCATCCCCCGGATCTGCTCCGGCGTGAAGGACGCGGCGGCGGGGCTCTCGACGAGGCCGGGCGCCACCGCGTTCGCCGTCACGCCGCGCGGCGCGCACTCCATGGAGAGCGACTTCACCGCGCCGTGCAGCCCCGCCTTGGCGGCGGCGTAGTTCGCCTGGCCGCGATTGCCCATCACGCCGGAGACGGAGGAGACGGCGATGATGCGCCCGAAGCGCGTGCCGATCATCGGCAGCAGCAGCGGCCGCATCAGGTGGAAGAAGCCGTTCAGCGAGACGTCCACCACGGAGTGCCACTGATGCGCGGACATGCCGGCCATCGGTGCGTCGTCATGCGTGCCGGCGTTGTGCACGGCCACCTGCACCGCGCCGGCTTCCAGAACGGCGGCCAGCGCCGCCTCGCAGGCGGCGGCGTCCGTCAGGTCGAAGGTCACGGCCTCCGCGCTGCCGCCGGTGGAAGCGATCTCCGCCGCCAGGGCCGTCGCGCGCTCCGGGTTGGCGCTGGCATGGACGATCACATGGTGTCCGTCGCGCGCCAGGGCGCGGGAGATGGCGGCGCCGATGGGACTGGCACCGCCGCTGACGATCGCGCGGATCATGGCGTCTCCGGGGGGGCTTCCGGGATGATAATGGCCGCCTGGCCGGAGAGCAGGATGCGATCCCCCGCCGCAAGCGTGAACGTGTAGACGAAGCCGCGCGCGGCGCGTGACAGGGCGCGCGCCTCCACCTGCAGATCGGCGGCGATGTCGTCCAGCCGCTCCACCGCCATCTCCACGCCACGCAGGCTGGCGAGGTATCCCGGCGGCTGCGCGTCCCCATCGCCGGTCAGCGCGCCATGCGCCGCCATGGCCTGCAGCGCGTACTCCACCCCGCAGACTGCGGGCAGCATCCCGTTCCGCCGCAGCGGGTTGGACGGATCGCGGTGCGAGGTGGCGGTGCAGGCGATGGAATCCGCGTCATGCGCGGCCACCCGGTCCAGCAGCCGCATGGCGCCCGCATGCGGCACGCTCGGCGTCGTCACGGCGTGCCCAGCTCCAGCACCACCGCCCCGCCATCGGCCAGCGGCAGCCCGATCCGCGCGGCATGGCCCGCTGCCAATGCCCGGAGCAGCGGCAGCGCACGGGCGGCCGGATTGCCCGCCACCAGCGAGGCCAGCGCCCCCGCCGAGCCCTCCTCCGCCGCCTCCGCGAGCTCCACCGCCAGCGGCGTGCCCGCCCCATGCGCCTCCGGCACCAGCACCAGCGCGGCGGCGAAGGGTGCCTCGGTCCGGCGATGGGCGTGCAGCGGCAGGGGAAGCGGCGCGTCGTAGGCGCAGAACAGCACGGGCACGCCGCGCGCGACGACCGCCGCCACCGCCTGCATCAGCCCCGATGGAAAGCTGTCGTCATGCCCGCCAAGGCTGACGGAAGCGCGCGTGGATCCCGCCGCGATCCCCCAATACCCCGCCGCGGCATTGTGGACGGAATTGTGGAACTGCGTGGGGGAGATTGCCCCGTCCCCGGTCGAGAGCGCGTCCAGGATGGACCCCACCACCGCCCCGTCCCCGTTGGAGGAGGCGAAGACCGTTTCCAGCTCCGCCGCCGGCAGGCCGGATGCTGCGGCGGCCTCCCCCGCGGCAGCCAGTGCCAGCCGGACGGAGGCGCTGGTGCGCCGCCGCTCGGTCGCGGGCAGGGCGGGGGGCGGCGGCAGGGCGACAGGCTCCGGCTTCCAAGGTGCCTCCCCGGTCAGGGCGGCGCGGGAGGCCTCCCAGCCCGGCAGGCCCGGCCCGAGGAGGCCGACGCCAGCAATCCGGCACTTCATGGTGCGGTTCCCGTGACCCCAGGGAGGCTCTGCCTCCCTGGACCCTCCGCCAGGAGCCCGAGGCTCCTGGACCTGCCCTGGGCTGCCGCGGACGCAATGATCGAAAGGCGGCGCTGGAAGGCTGTTCGATGCCGTGTCGGCCCGGACCGCCCTGTCAGTCGCCTGAGGTCATCGACCTCAGGCGCGCCGCCAGCGAAGCACTCCGCGGCAGCCCGATAGAAGAAGATGAGAGGGGGTCTAGGGGGAGAGAATTCCTTCTCTCCCCCTGAGGCCACTCGCGAGGCCAGGCCAGAACGAACCGCCGCCAGGATCAAGCCGCGCAAGTCCTCACGCCCGCCCGATGACAAGGGCGCAGTTGCTTCCGCCGAAGCCGAAGGAGTTGCTGAGCACCCGCCGCACCGGCCGGGCCCGGTTTTCCGTCGCCACATCCACCCCGAAAGCGGGGTCCCCGGCCTCCAGGCCCAGGCAGCCCGGCACCAGCCCGTCCGCCACGCAGATCGCCGCGATCACCGCCTCCAGCGCGCCGGAGGCGCCGAGGGTATGGCCCGTCCAGCCCTTGGTGGAGGAGCAGGGCACGGAATCCCCGAACAGGGCGCGCACGGCCACCCCCTCCATCGCGTCATTCGCCCGCGTGCCCGTGCCGTGGAGGTTGATGTAGTCCACCGGCTCGCCGCCCGCCGCCTCCAGCGCCGCGCGCATCGCGGCCACGGCGCCGAGGCCCTCGGGGTGGGGGGAGGACATGTGGTGCCCGTCCGCGCTGGCCCCTGTGCCGAGCAGGAGAGGGGCGCCGGGGGCCGCGTCCTCCGGCCGCATCAGCAGGGCGAAGCCCGCCGCCTCGCCGATGGAGATCCCGTCCCGGTCCGCCGCGCAGGGGCGGCAGGCGGCCTTGCTCAGCAGTTCCAGCGCGTTGAAGCCGTGCAGCGTCATCCGGCAGAGCGTGTCCACGCCGCCGACCACCGCCGCGTCGCAGACCCCGGCCGCGATCAGCGCGCCGGCCTCCAGGAAGCTGCGCGCGCCGGAGGTGCAGGCGGTGGAGATGGAGACGACGGGGCCGCGCAGCCCCAGCCGGGCGCGGACGTAGCGGGGCAGGGCGTGCAGGTCGTGGGTATGGGCGAAGTCGAAATCACCCGGCAGGGTGCCGTCCTCGGCCCGGCGGGCATAGGCGGCCTCGGTCTCCGCGATGCCGGCGGTGCTGGTGCCCAGCACCACGGCCACGCGGTGTGCCCCGAAGCGGCCTGCGGCCTCCCGCACGGCCGCTTCGAACCCGTCCTGGCGCAGGGCCAGTTCCGCCAAGCGGTTGTTGCGGCAATCGAAGCGCGCCAGCTCCGCCGGCAGCGCCACCTCCTCCAGCCCGGGGACGCGGCCGACCCAGATGCCCGGCGGCATGCCCGGCAGGTCGCAGGGCGCAAGGCCGCCGCGCCGCGCGTGCAGCGCCGCCCGCGTCGCCTCCACCCCCACGCCCATGGCGCTGGTGGCGGTGAGGGCGGGCATTGCGAGGGATGGAACCATTCGTTGCATCTAAACGCTGGATCGTATCCGGCAAGCCCGATCGTTGAAGCAGGCTTGGCGGTTCAGGCCCCGACGAGGCGGCGCAGGTCCGCCTGCGGGCGGGCGCCGAAATGGGAGATCACCTCGCTGGCGGCCACGCTGCCCCAGCGGCCGCACTCGGCCAGCGGCAGGCCGCGCGCATGGGCGGCCAGGAAGCCGGCGGCATAGGCATCGCCCGCGCCGGTGGAATCGATGGGCGTGGTGGGCACGGCCGGCACCTCGATCACGCCCTCCTTCGGGCTGATGATCCGGCTGCCCTTCTCGCTGCGGGTCAGCGCCACCAGCTTGCCCGTGGCCGCGAAGGCCTGGGTCGCCGCCTCGACATCCACCGCATCGAACAGGGCCAGCGCCTCATCCTCGTTGGCGAAGACGATGTCGGCGTCCCGCGCGATGAAATCGAGGAAGGCGGCCTTGTGGCGCCCGACGCAGAAGCTGTCGGAAAGGGTGATGGCCACCTGCCGCCCCGCCGCGTGCGCGATGCGGGCCGCCTTGCGGAAGGCCGCCTGGGCCTCCGGCGGGTCGTAGAGATAGCCCTCCAGGTAGGTCACGGCGGCCGATTCCACCGCGCCCTGGTCCACGTCCTCCTCCCCGAAGGTCACGCAGGCGCCGAGATAGGTGTTCATCGTCCGCTGCCCGTCGGGGGTGACGAGGATGAGGCAGCGCGCGGTCGGGGCGCCGCCCTTCAGCGGCTTCGTCGGGAAGTGGATGCCGAGCTTCTTCAGATCCTCGGCGAAGGCCTGGCCGGGCGCGTCCTCCGCCACCTTGCCGAGATAGCCGACCTTCGCGCCCAGCGCGGCGGCGGCGGCGCAGGTGTTGGCGGCGGATCCGCCGCCGGTCTGCACGCCCTCCCCCACGGCCGCATGGATGGCGTTGGCGCGGGCGGTGTCCACCAGGGCCATGCTGCCCTTGGCCATGCCCCACTCCGTCAGCGTGGCGTCGGTGGCGGAGGCCACCACGTCCACGATGGCGTTGCCGATGCCCAGGATGTCCAGCGCCTGCCGATCCGCCATGCCCAAAATCCCCTATGCCCGATCCCTTTGCCCGGGATCGACGATGCCCCGGATCGACCCGGTTCCGCCCATGCCCGCGCGCCATACCAGCGCGCCCGCATCATGACCATCAGGCAAAGACCCTGGGGCGAAGACCATGGCGCCATGGCGGAAAACCGGCGGCCCTGGCCCGGCGCCCGCGGAAAAATCCGCCCGGCCTGGGAAGATCGCTGCCCCTGGGGCGTTGTCCGCGGCCTCCCGCCCGTGATAGCCCATCCCCGCAGGCGCGGGGCCAAGGCGTTCCCGCCAGGCCGGAGGCCGTTGGGGTCCCCGGGTTCCGGCATCATCCCCGGGGCCGCGCCGCGCCACGACAGCCTTCGCCAGGGGGAACTGCCATGTCCGGAATTTTCCGTCGCCGCCCCGCCGAGCAGGGGCCCTCCGAGGCCGAGCCCGCGACCGTGCCCGTTTCGCGCGATCCCGACCTGGCCATGCCCCCCTTCCGTCCCACTCCGGGCCAAGCCCCCAAGGACCCCGCCATGAGCCTGCCGCCCAAGCCGACTGCCCCGAGCGCCCCGACCGGCGCGCCGAGCGCCCCTGGCGTGACCATGCCGCCGCGCCCGGCGGGCCGCCCGGCCGCCGCCGAGCGCCGCACCCTCGTCGTCGGCAAGGGCATCTCCCTGCAGGGCACCGTGGCCGATGCCGAGCGCCTGGTGGTCGACGGCACGGTCGAGAGCCAGATGATCCAGGCTTCCGAGCTGCAGATCACCCATTCCGGCGTCTTCAAGGGCGAGGTCCAGGTCGAGGACGCGGAGATCGCCGGCGTGTTCGACGGCACCATCACCGCCCGCGGCAACCTGACCATCCGCGCCACCGGCCGGGTGCTCGGCGTGGCCCGCTGCCGCCGCCTCTCGGTGGAGGAGGGCGGCCAGCTCTCCGGCCGCATGGAAATGCTGACGGACGCCCAGGCCGCCGCGGTCCAGCCGTCCCAGCCCACCCAGCCGGCCGGCGCCCCCGCCGCCCCGCCCCGCATCTGATCCGGAAGGGGCGCGCCCCTCGCGCGCCCCTCCCTTCGGCGACCCCGCCGCCATCCCCGGGTACCCGTCCCCTCCTTCCGGCAAATTCCCGGCGATGACCGCCCTGTCCGGCCTCCGCGCGCCCCTCCTGATCCTGCTCCTCACGGGCTGCGTCCCGTCCGGGCCGGACCGCGCCGCCAGCGAAGTGCTGCAGCAGGTGCTGGAAAACCACCGCGCCACCCTCGCCGGCCTCAACACCGAACCGCCGCCCCGCACCCTTCCGGCCACCGGCCGCGGCGCGCCCTCCGGCGTCTCCGCCCTGCTCGGCCAGACGCGGGAAGGGGTGATCGCCGCCCTCGGCCAGCCCACACGGCGCCGGCCGGAAGGCGAGGCGGAAATCTGGCTCTACCAGGGCACCCATTGCGCCCTGGACGTCGTCCTCTACCGCGAATCCAGCACGCCCCGCGTTGCCTGGGCCGCCGCCCGCGCCTCCGGCACGGAGTCCCGCACCGAGGCGGGATGCCTCTCGGAGCTCACCTCGGGATAGGGGTGTGCGGGTGCCCCAGGGAGGCTCCGCCTCCCCGGACCCCTCCGCCAGGAGGCTGAGCCTCCTGGACCTGCATCGGGCTGCCGCAGATACGATGACCGAAGGGCGGCGCCGCAGGTTTTCTGATCTCAGTTCAGCGCGGGCGGACTTGTCCCGCGCCTCGGGTCATCGACCCGAGGCGAACCGCCAGACGTGCATGCCGCGGCAGCCCGAAAGAAAAAGATGAGGGGTGGGGTTCCAGGGGCGGGGAGAATTCCTTCTCCCCGCCCCTGGGGCCGCTCAGCGCGCCGGCAGGTTCCGGGCGGTGGCCGCGGCCTGCCCCAGATCCTCCACGAAGCGGTCGTACTCCCTTGCCTTCGCGGCCGGGTCGGGGAGGCGGAGCAGGTAGGAGGGGTGAACGGTCGGGTAGAAGGGCCGGCCTTCCGGGTCCCGCAGCAGGGAGCTGCGGACCTTCGTCACCGGCATGGCGCGACCGGAGACGGCGCGCAGCGCGGTGGCGCCGAGCGTGACAATCAGGCGGGGCCCGACGAAGCCGATCTCGCGCATCAGGAAGGGGCGGTAGAAGGTGATGTCGCCGGCGTCCGGCGACTGGTGCAGGCGGCGCTTGCCGGTGGGCGTGAACTTGAAGTGCTTCACGGCATTGGTGACGTAGGCCTCGTCGCGGGGCACGCCCGCCTCCTCCAGCGCCTTGTTCCACAACCGGCCAGCGGGGCCGACGAAGGGCTGGCCCTTCAGGTCCTCCTCATCGCCGGGCTGCTCGCCGATGAACATCAGCAGCGGGTTCTGCGGGCCCTCGCCCATCACGGGCTGGGTGGCGTTGGCAACCCAGGGCGGCAGGTCGTTGCGCGCCAGCAGGTCGCGGCGGAGCGCGGCCTGGGCTTCCGCGAAATCCTCGTTGGGGGTCAGCAGGTCGGCAGGCATGGAGGAATCAACGCCTCCGGGCGCCTCGGGCTGCGCGGCGCGGATGATGGCGGGCAGGTGGACCGCGCGCTGGCGGCGCTCGACCGGCGGGGTGGCGCCACGGGCGACCATCTCGGCCACGCGCTTCGGGGCCTCCTGCATCAGGCGGGGGATGTCCTGGGCCTCGGGCAGGTTGCGCCAGTACTTGCGGGGCATCTCGGCCCGCATGGCGTCGGGCTTCAGGCGCGCGGGGTTGAAGATGGAGGCGAAATAGGCGCGCCAGAGGGTCTCGGCCGCGTCCTCCGCGGGCGCGTCGGCGCGGCGGGCACCGGGCCCGAAGGTCACCGCCTCGCCGTCCCAATGGGCGGACAGGGCGGGGGTCAGGATGCTCCAGCGCAGCATGGCGAAGCGGCGGACGAAGAAGCCGGACTCGGCGCGCAGGATGTGGTGCTCGGGCTCGTACCAGGCGACGAAGCGGTTCTCCGGGGCGGGAGCCGCCACGGGGGCGAGGCGCTCGGGCACCATCTCGTTGGATGCCTCGAGCGGGCCGAGGTCGCGCAGGGCCGGGGCGATGCTGCGGGTGGGGGCGGTATCCGGCACCCCCATGGGCCCGGCCTCGGCAAGGGGCGCGGCCAGGGCGCCGTCCTCCACGCGCACCTCCCGGAAGCGGAGGAAGGCGTGCATCTTGTGCGCGTCCCGGCGCACGGCGCGGGCCATGGTATTGGCGCGCGAGATGGCGGGGTCGGCGGCATCGTCCAGCAGCCCCCGCTCCTGCTGAAGCCGGTGCAGAAGCCCGTGCAGCAGGGCGAAGCGGGCGGGATCGCGATGGCGGATGACAAGCCCAGCCAGGTCCGGAAAACCGCGGGGAACGCGGGGCGGCGGGGCTTCCGCTGGCGGCGCCGGCGGGGGGCTACCGCCGAAGAGGGGAACGGGATCGCCCTCCGCGCGCCACTCCACCTCCTCCGGCGGGATGCCCGCCATCACCAGGGCGCGGGCGGCGGCGCGCCAGCCCTCGAAATCGTCGGGGGTGGCGAGGGTGACGTTATGCATGCGCGAAAAGGGGCAGCTGCACCGGGCGCGGCGCCAGCCCGGCGGGAAGGATGGCGGCGCGGTCCGCCATCCCGCCTTTCGGGATCAGCATGGCGCGCAGGTCCGCGCGGTCCAGCAGTCCGGCGCGCGGGTGGTGGTCCAGCGCGGTGACGAAGGGCGCCACCTTGCGGATGCTGACGCGCAGCCGCGCCAAGTCCGCCATGCGGAAGGACCGGACCCGGCGGGAGGAGATGACGCGCTCCACCGTCTTCGCGCCCAGCCCGGGCACGCGCAGCAGCATTTCCTTGTCCGCGCGGTTGATGTCCACGGGGAACATCCAGCGGTGCTTCAATGCCCAGGCGAGCTTGGGGTCCACCTCCAGGTCCAGCATGCCGTTCTCGCCGCCCGCCATGATCTCCGGCGCCGTAAAGCCGTAGAAGCGCAGCAGCCAGTCGGCCTGGTACAGCCGGTGCTCCCGCACCAGCGGCGGCGCCACGGGCGGCAGCAGGGCGGAGGCGTCGGGGATGGGGGAATAGGCGGAGAAGTAGACGCGCTTCAGCCGGTAGGAGCCGTAGAGGTGCGTGCTGGTGTCGAGGACCGTCGCATCCGTCGAAGCATCGGCGCCCACGATCATCTGGGTGGACTGGCCCGCCGGCGCGAAGCGCGGCGCGGCGGCGCGCGGGCCGCCATTCATGACGATGCGCGCCTTCGCGGAGTCCGCCCTGGCCTCCTTCGCCTCCTCGATCCGCGTCCGCAGCCCCGCCATGGCCACGCGGATGCGCCCGGCATCCTTCTCCGGCGCCAGGGTCTTCAGGCTGGCCGGCTGCGGCAGTTCCACGTTGATGGAGAGCCGGTCCGCGTGCCGCCCCGCCTCCGCCAGCAGCGCCGGGTCGGCGTCGGGGATGGTCTTGAGGTGGATATAGCCCTTGAAGCCGTGCGTCTCCCGCAGTTCGCGGGCCACGCGCACGATCTGCTCCATCGTGTAGTCCGGGGAACGGATGATGCCGGAGGAGAGGAACAGCCCCTCGATGTAGTTGCGCCGGTAGAAGTCCAGCGTCAGCCCCACGATTTCCCGCACGGAGAAGCGCGCCCGCCGCACGTTGGAGGAGGCGCGGTTGATGCAGTAGGCGCAGTCGAACACGCAGGCATTCGTCAGCAGCACCTTCAGCAGGGAGATGCAGCGCCCGTCCGGGGCATAGGCATGGCAGATGCCCATGCCTTCCGTGCTGCCCAGGCCACCATCCCGGCTGTCCCGCTTCTCCGTGCCCGAGGAGGCGCAGGAGGCATCGTATTTCGCGGCGTCGGCCAGGATCTCGAGCTTCTCGCGCAGCTCCATCGGCGCCCCTCGTCACTGAAGGGGGCATATGGGCATCCGTCCCGATCAGGCAAGAACATACTGGGAACCGGGCAGGGCTTCGTGCTTGGGAAATCCGCTGGGCGGGAGTATGTGCTGCGGCGCAACAGCGCCGAGCCGAGGCCATGCCCGACACCTCCTACCCCAAGCTGCACTTCATCTGGGGCGGCATCTTCACCGACGCTTCCTTCAGCACCCTGGAGCCGGGCGCGGAGGAGAGCTACGGCCCCTACCACGACGAGAAGACCGCCGACCGCGTGTGGAACGAGAAGGCGCGCCGCAACATCGACATCGCCAACCACCGCCTCTTCGTCATCAGCGTGCCGCGGCCGGGCGGCGCGAAGGTGGGGTGACCTTCGGGAGGCCTTGCCTCCCGGACCCTCGGGACAAACGCTTCGCGTTTGCCCGGATTAGGGGAAGAAGGAATTCTTCCCCTGGGCCCCATCATCTTCTTCTAGGTGGCTGCCGCGGAAGGCTGGGCTGTTCCGTGGAGCAAGCAGACTGATCCAGCGGCAGCACGGGCTGCCATGCCCCACGCCGAGCGGCGTGGCCGCTCGGCGAGCTACCAGTTCCGCATTCTGCGGCAGCCCTGAAGAAAAAGATGAGGGTGGGGGTTCCAGGGGGAGGGAGAATTCCTTCTCCCTCCCCCTGGCCCGTTAGCGGTACCGGTCCTCCCGCGTCAGGAACCCCTGCACGTAGCGGGCGACCCCGTCCTCCAGCCCCGTCATCGGCGCGTTGTACCCGGCGCGGCGGAGCTTACCGAGGTTGGCCTCGGTCCAGTACTGGTAGCGGCCGCGCAGGGCTTCCGGCATCGGGAAGAACTCAATCTCCGGCGGCTTCCCGAGGGCGGAGAAGACCGCGCGGGCGAGGTCGGCGAAGCTGCGGGCCTGGCCGGCGCCGATGTTGTAGAGGCCCGAGGGCGGGTTGCCGTTCAGCAGCCAGAGGATGACGTCGCAGATGTCGTCCACCCAGACGAAGTCGCGGGACTGGCCGCCATCCCTGATATCCGGACGGTCGGAGGCGAAGAGGCGGGCGGGCTCGCCGCGGCGCACCGCCTCCGTGATGTTGTGGACGGCGCTGCGCATATGGCCCTTGTGGTACTCGTTCGGGCCGTAGACGTTGAAGAACTTCAGCCCGTACCAGCGGGGCGGCGCCGCCTCGCCAGCCTCCACGATGCGCGCCACGCGCCGGTCGAAGACGTGCTTGCTCCAGCCGTAGAGGTTGAGCGGCTGGAGGGTGGCGAGGAAGGCCGGGTCGTCCCTGTCCTCGAAGCCCTGATCCCCGTTGCCGTAGGTGGCGGCGGAGGAGGCGTAGAGGAAGGGCGTGCCGGTGGCCGCGCAGTGCCGCCAGAGGGTGAGGGAGGCGGCGAAGTTGTGCCGCATTACCTCGTCGCCATCGGCGGCGGTGGTGTCGGAATTGGCGCCCAGGTGGATCACGCCATCCAGCGCGGGGGCGTGGGCCAGCCAGGCCTCCAGGGCGTCGATGGGGACGAAGTCCGCGAACTCGTGGGCGCGCAGGTTGCGCCACTTGCCCTCGGTGCCGAGGGCGTCGCAGATCACCACGTCCGTCCGGCCCTCGGCGTTGAGCCGGGCCAGCAGGTTCGATCCGATGAAGCCCGCGGCCCCGGTCAGCAGCAGCATCTGGCGGCCCCCTGTTCTGTCCGGGCCGTCTCTTAGCCAGGAGGGGGCCGATTGCCACCCCCTTCGCCCCGGGTCTAAGCCCCTCGCGCGATGCAAACCCTGGACGACGCCTGGATCTGGCTGCGGGACACGGCCCTGCCGTTCTGGCTGGACCGCGGCGTGGACTGGGACCGGGGCGGCTTCCACGAGTGCCTGGAACTGGGCTCGGCCCGCTGCCCGGCGGATTTCCGGCGGCTGCGGGTGGCGACGCGGCAGGTCTTCGCCTTCGCCGCCGCCCATGGCGCCGGGCTGGCCCGCGCGGGGGAGGCGGTGGAGACCGGCATTACCTTCCTGCGCCGGGCGCGGGGGACGGATGGGGGCTATCCCTGGCGCTACGGATTGGACGGGACGGTGCTGGACGGGCGCCGGGACCTTTATGACCACGCCTTCGTCCTGCTGGCCCTCTCCGCCGCCGCCCGGGTGCTGCCGGCGGAGCCGCTGCGGCGGGAGGCGCTGGCGCTGCTGGATTTCCTGGACGGGCACATGGCCCATCCTGCCGGCGGCTACGCGGAAGGGCTGCCCGCCACCCTGCCGCGCCGGCAGAACCCGCACATGCACCTGCTGGAAGCCTGCCTCGCCGCTTTCGAGTCCTTCGGGGAGGCGGTGTTCCTCGACCGCGCCACGGCCCTGGCCCGCCTGTTCCTGGACCGCCTGCTGGACCCCGCGACCGGCGCCCTGCCGGAATTCTACGGCGACGACCTCCGCCCGGTGCTGCAGGACGGCCGCTTCGCCTGGGAACCCGGCCACCACGCCGAATGGGCCTGGCTGCTGGACTGGCACCGCCGGCTCGCCGGCCCGCTGGAGGGCGACCCGGCCGCCCGCCTGCTCGCGGTGCTGGACAGGCAGGGCCTGCGGCAGGGTGCGGCGGTGGATGCGGTGTGGAGCGACGGGGCGGTGAAGGAGGCGGGCTTCCGCCTCTGGCCGCAAACGGAGCGGCTGAAGGCCGAGGCGCTGCGGCCGGACCGGACGGCGGCGGGCCAGGCCGGGGCCGTCGCTGCCCTGGCCCGCCACATCGCCGGCGCCCCGCCCGGCCTGTGGTTCGAGCGGCTGGACCCCTCCGGCCGGCCGCTGGACGAGCCCGCGCCGGCCAGCAGCCTCTATCACCTCACCGCCGGCATCCTCGTGGCGCGGGCGGCAAAACCCGCTATGGAGCCCGGCCTGTCAGGAAGGGTGGGATGATCGATTTCGGCGGCCGGCGCATCCTCTGCCTCGGCGACGTGATGCTGGACCGGTTCCAGTACGGCCGGGTGGAGCGCATCTCGCCCGAGGCACCCGTGCCCGTGGTGCGGATGGGCGACAGCCGCGCCATGCTCGGCGGCGCGGGGAACGTGGCGCGCAACATCGCCTCCCTCGGCGGGGAAGCGGTGCTGGTCGGCGTGGCAGGGCAGGACGCCGCCGGGCGGGAACTGGCCGCGCTCATCGCCGGCACGCCGGGGCTGGAGGACGCGCTCATCCCCTCCGCCACCCGCCCCACCAGCGCCAAGACCCGGATCATCGCCGGCCACCAGCACGTGGTGCGGCTGGACGAGGAGGTGACCGCCCCGATCGAGGCGGCCGATGCCGTCGCCATCCGCACCCGGGTGGCCGCGCTGCTGCCGGGCTGCCACGCCCTGGTCCTGTCCGACTACGCCAAGGGCGTGTTGGGGGAGGAGGTGGTGCGCCACGCCATCGCCACCGCGCGCGGCCTCGGCCTGCCGGTGCTGGTGGACCCCAAGCGCCATGATTTTGGCTTCTACGCCGGCGCCACGGTGCTGACCCCTAACCTGAAGGAGCTGCGCGCCGCATCCGGCCGCCGCACGGAGACGGAGGCCGAGATCGCGGAGGCCGCCCGCGCCCTGCTCGGCCCCGCAGGCGCCGGCGCCATCCTCGTCACCCGCTCCGAGAAGGGGATGCTGCTGGTGGAGGCCGATGGCGGCGTCCACTCCGTGCCCGCCCACGCGAAGGAGGTCTTCGACGTCTCCGGCGCCGGGGACACGGTGATCGCGGTCGCCGCCCTGGCGGTGGCCGCCGGCCAGCCGCTGGCGCGCGCCATGCGGATCGCCAATGCCGCCGCTGGCGTCGTCGTCGGCAAGCTCGGCACCGCGACCCTGGACATGGCGGAGCTGACCGCCGCGCTGGAGGCGGAGGAAGCGGAGGTCACCGACATCGCCGGCAAGATTGCCGCCTCCGCCGAGGGCGCCATTCCCGTGCTGGACGGCTGGCGCCGACGTGGCCTGACCATCGGCTTCACCAACGGTGTTTTCGACATTCTCCACCGCGGCCATGTCACCATGCTCCAGGCCTGCCGCGCCGCATGCGACCGGCTGGTGGTGGCCCTGAACACGGATGACAGCGTGCGCCGCCTGAAAGGCCCCACCCGCCCGGTGAACGGACTGGAAGACCGGCTGGCCGTGATCGCCGCGCTGCAATCCGTGGACCTGGTCCTGGCCTTCGGCGAGGACACGCCGCTGGAACTCATCACCCGCCTGCAGCCGGACGTGCTGTTCAAGGGCGCTGACTACACCGAGGACCAGGTGGTGGGCGCCGATGTGGTGCGGGCGCGCGGTGGCCGCGTGGCGTTGATCGACCTGGTGCCGGGGCGGTCCACGACGCGGATCATCGAGCGGAGCCGGGCGGGGTAGCGCGGGTGGAGCCAGGGAAGGGGAGGATTCCTTTTCCCCTCCCCTGGGGCAACCGCCCGAACGCCTCTCAGGCCGCCACCCGCCCCTGCTCCACTTCCAGCCGCACCACGCCCACCACGGAGCGGAGGTTCCCGGCCACAAGGTGGACCATGCCTTCGGGCAGGGTGACGGAGATTTCTACCCGCATGGCCGTGCCTTCCCGCGAGGCGCGGAGGCGATCCGGCGTCAGGTCGCGCTTGGCGAGGGGTTGGAGAAGGCGCGGCAGCAGGCCCGGGGAGGGCTCGGCGCGCAGCAGGTAGCGCATGGAGAGGACGCGCTCGCCTTCCTCAACGAGGACAGGGGCGGACGCCAGGAGGGCGCCGGGAACGGCATCGAACATCGGGAACGGATCTCTTCCGAAAGGGGCGGGGGCAGTTGGCCCGGCCGCCCGCCTGCGCGTCCTGGGGCCAGGGCATTCCCTGGCCCGCGCGCCGGTCAGGCGACCGGGCGGGTAATTCGGCGCATTCGGCGCCCGCGCAGGGTTCGGAAGCAAGTCATCGCCGGATGGTATGGCCCATGGCGCGGCAGGCCAAGCGCCCGTTTGCGGGCACGGACGGCTTGGCTGCCATGCACTGAGCGCGGGGCAGGCTAGTCAGGCCTGGCATTTCCGGGGGCGGGCGCGTCCGGGCCGGGCCGCGTCGCCTCCGGTGGCGGCACCTCGGCAGGCGGCCGGGGCGGGGGCGGGGTCGTCTCGCGCGGCGGCGCCTCGGCGGGCGGGGCGGCCGGCGGAGGCGTCGTCTCGCGGGCCGGCGGTTCCGCGGGCGGAGCGGCCGGGGGTGGTGTTGTCTCGCGCGGTGCCGGCACGACCGGAGGCGGGGCGGGCGGCGGCGTGGTCTCGCGGGGGGGCGGCGGCTCCGCGGGCGGGCGCGGCGGGGGCGGCGTGGTCTCCCGTGCCGGAGGCTCGACAGGCGGCCGGGCCGGGGGCGGGGTCGTCTCGCGCGGCGGCGGCTCGGTCGCGACGGGCGGGGCGGGGGGCACGCGCTCCGGGCGGGGCGCCGCGGCGGGCATCACCACGATGGAGACGCTGCGGGCCACGGTATTGCCGGTGTTGCGGCTGAACCCGGCCACCCGGGCCTCGGAGCGCAGCCGGGCTTCGGGCAGGCCGGCGGCCTGCAACGCGTCCTTCACCGCGCGGGCGCGGCGGGCGGCGAGCTGGACGCTGGTCTGCTGCCCGCCCTCGCGCTGGGCATGGCCGAGGATGCAGGCGTTGCGGCCCGGCTCCCGCTTCATCAGATCGATCGCGGCCGCGAGGGAGGCGCGGGCGGCGTCGGTCAGCCGGTCGCGGCCGGCGGCGAAGGGAACCGCGAAGACGTCGTCTTCCAGTTCCTCCGCTCCGATGCAGTTGAAGGGCGGCTGGGGGCGTGCTGGCTGGGCGAGGGCGGTGCCCGCCGAGAGAACCAGCAGGAGGGCTGCGGCGCGGAAGGGGATCATGCGGCGGCGAGCGCTCCGGCATCGGTGAGGCGGTTGAGAAAGGCGGGGGCGTCCACGGCCGGGTGGGCGGCCTGCAGCGCGGCCGCATCCACCTCCCGCCGGGCGAGAAGCCAGCCGGCGGCCTCGGCCTCCGGCGGGGTAAGGGGCAGGGTGGCGCTGGGTGTCTTCAGCACCCATTCCGCGCCGCGCCGCACGGGCTTCGTGCCGGGGGCCAGCACGCGGAAGCCGGGACCGTCGGATGCAAGGCCGGCCGAGGGGGCCTCCGCCGCCGGCGCCAGCCCGCGGAAGCCGAGCAGGTCGACGCCGCCGCGATGGTAGCGCGCCTCCGCCACGTGGCGGGCCAGCACCTGCAGAACCTGCGGGTCCCGCGCCAGCTCCGCCATCCGCTGGCCGAGCTGGGCGGCGCGGGTGGTGAGCGCGAATTGCGCCGCCGCCGTCCCGTCCTGCCGCGGCAGCGGCGCGCGGAAGATCGGGTCCTGGATGGCGCGCTCAGCCAGCATGTTGGCCAGGTCCACGCCGATCGGGGCGTGCACGCCGTAGGCGACATGGACGGAACTGGGTCCCTCCGCCAGCGCGTCGTGATACCAGCCGCGCGGCAGGTAGAGCAGGTCGCCCGCCTTCAGCAGCACCTTCTCCCGGATGGTGCCGCGGGCCCGCTCGTGATGGGCCTGGCCGAGACCGCGGAAGGCCGGGTGCGGGATCGGATATTCCGCACGCCCGGACCAGATGTTCCAGGTCTTCTCTCCCTCCACCTGCACCGCCCAGACATCGTGGGTGTCGAAGTGCGTGGGGAAGGCCTTGTGCGCCTGGAAGGAGATGTAGACGTTCGCCTGGGCACGGCCGAGGCCGGCATTCTCCAGCGCCTCGCTCACCCCCGCCAGCCCGGGGGTGAGGCTGTCCACGTCGTTCATCACCACGGATGCCCCGCGCCCCACCCATTCCCGCAGCCTGCGCGAATCGGGCTGCATGACAGGCGCGTTGTCGCGGTTGGTGGCGCGGGTGCAGTAGGCCTCGGGCGGCACGGGCTGCCCGTCCATCTGCAGCTTCAGCGACTGGCTGGACCAGTTGTGCGTCTGGTTCAGCAGCCGGTCGATCACGGACCAGGACAGGACATTCGCGAACTTCGCCGCGCCGCCCTTGATGTGGAGCGGCTGCTTGTCGTGGAACTCCGAAAAGAACCGCTGCGGGTCCATCGGAGCGAGCAGGTCAGTGAGGGTGAGGGCCATGGCAAGGCCAAACTAGGGCGGAACGACGCAGGGCGGAACGGGCAGCGGTGTTACGGTCGTGCCTTCGTTCCATTCTGTCGGGCCTGTGGCACCAGGAGGGTTCTGCCTCCCTGGAACCCTCCGCCAGGAGCCTGAGGCTCCCGGACCTGCATAGGGCTGCTGCGGCTTCGATGATCGAGGGCGGCGCTGAAGAGATTTCCAAAACCGTGTCGGCCAGGGCCGCCCTGTCAGTCGCCTGAGGCCACCGACCTCAAGCGCGCCGCCAGCGAAGCATCCCGCGGCAGCCCTCTAGAGAAAGATGAGAGGGGGGCCAGGGGAGAGGATTCCTTCTCTCCCCCTGGGCCACCCGAACCAACAGCCCGGAAGCTCCGCTACCCCGCCACCTGTCGTGCCCAGGCCAGCCCCACCCCATCCGCGCCCGAGGGCAGGGCGGCGGCGGGATGGTCCATCCAGGCCAGAATGTCCCCGATCACGGTCGGCGCCCGCAGGTCCCGCAGGGGCATGTGGTGCACGTCGCCGTAGTAGGCGATGCGGACGGGGGCGGCGGGCGGCAGGCGTTCCAGCAGCGCCCGCGTGGCGATGGGCGGGACAAGCTGGTCGCGGGCGCCGTAGACGAGGAGCACCGGCGGCGTGCCCGGCCCGAGGCGGGGCGCGGCGGCCAGGGCGTCGTCCATCAGGTCCACCAGACCCTTGGTGGTGTCCACGCGGGTTTCGCGGATGGTCAGGGGGTCGCGCGCCATCCGGCGCAGGGCCGCCAGGTTGTCGGTGGGCATGATGCCCGGCACGCCGGAGGAGACGGCGACGCGCGGCAGGGTATGGGCGAGGAGGTCGAGCAGCCCGACCATGATGCCGGGCATCGTCACCCGCCCCCAGACGGCCGGGGCCAGCAGCACGTATCCGTCCGCGGGCGGCGGCGAGGGGCGGGTGGCGGCCAGAAGCAGCACGGCGCCGCCCATGCTCTCGCCCAGCAGGAAAAGGGGGAGGTCCGGATGCCGGGCCTTCAGCAGGCGGGCGGCGGCAGCAGCGTCGCCGGCCAGGGTTTCCGCCCCCGGCCAGACGCCCCGGTGCGGCGCACCCCCGAAGCCGCGCTGGTCATAGGCGTAGACGACGAGCCCGGCCTTGTTCAGCGCCGGCGCCGGCTCCGTCATGAAGTTCCGGCTGTCGTTGAAGCCGTGCAGGCAGAGAAGAACGGCGCGGGGCGGGTCCTCCGGCAGCCAGGCACGCATGGGCAGGCGCGCGCCATCGGCCATCACCAGCGCCTCCTCCCCCAGCGCCGGATCGGCGAGCGGGGGGCCGGCGGGGATGATCTGGGGGGCGCAGGCGGCCAGCGGCAGGGCCAGGAGGGCGCGGCGGGAGGGGTGGGCGGGCATTCCCCGCCATGTGGCGACGCGGGCGGCGGCCATCAGCCCCCCGGTCCCCGCCCTCTTCCCTGGCGCAGCCGCCGGGCGGCCAGCACGGGCAGCCGGGCCAGGAAGCCCAGCATCAGCCGGGTGTGCATCCCCGTCAGCAGCAGGTTGTCCCGCCCGTAGCGGAAGTGGGAGACCCCGCCCTCGGCCGGGGTGAGGTAGCGCACGGCGGCTGCCAGGTTCCGCACGGGCACGCCGCGCCAGGCCAGGCGCACCGCGGCCTCGGCGTCGAAGTCGTAGCGGCGCATGAAGGGGTTGCGGCGCATCACCGCCAGCAGCGGCGCGATGGGATAGACGCGGAAGCCGTAGAGGCTGTCCCCGATCGCCTCCCCGCCCCGGCTGCACCACAGCGTCTCCAGCCCCGCCCACCAGTTGGAGACGCGGCGGCCCCGCACGCGCAGCAGCGGCGCCTCCGCCCCGAAAACAGGGCGGCCGAGGATCATCGCCTCCGGGTGGGCCGCGCTCTCGGCCATGAAGTCGGGGATGCGCTCGGCGGGGTGCTGCCCGTCGGCGTCCATGGCCAGGGCATGGGTGAAGCCCTCGGCCGCGGCCGCTTCCAGCGCGTCCCGGATGGCGGCGCCCTTGCCGCCGTTGCGGGCCCGCTCGATCAGGCGGAAGCCGGGATCCCGGATGCCCCGCAGCGGGACGGAAGAACCGTCCGTGCTGCCGTCCACCACCACCCACACCACGGGCCAGGCCGCGCGCGCGGCCGCAACGGTCTCCGCCAGGCGCGGGCCGGTGTCGAAGCTGGGGATGACGACGAGGTGCGTGCTGCTCGAAGCAGGGCGGCTCAAAGAAGGGCGGCTCAACGCAGGGCGGTTCCCAGGCGCGCCGCCATCTGCCGCCGCAGGCCCTCCGCGAAGGCCTCCGAGCCGCCGGCCGCCGCCACCCTCTCCCCCAGCCGCACGCGGTAGCGCAGCGGGAAGGACGGGCGGCGCCAGAAGGGCCACCCCTTGCCGAGGTAGCGCGTGTTGCTCTCGATCAGCACGGGCTGCACCGCCGCCCCGGCGCGGCGGGCGATCAGGGCGAAGCCCGGGTGGAAGGGCCCCAGCCGCCCGTCCCGGCTGCGCGTGCCCTCGGGAAAGACCAGCAGGTTGGCTCCGCCGCGCAGCGCCTCGGTCGCGCGCCGGATCACGGAGAGGCCGCCAGAATTGGGGATATAGCCTCCCAGGCGACCGCCGCCGAGCATCGGGTTCCGCTCCAGCCCCGCCTTCATGATGCAGACCGTGTCCGGCACGCGGGAGACGACGAGCATCACGTCGATCATGGAGAGGTGGTTGGGCACGAGGACCAGGCCCCGCGCGCCCCGCAGGCTGTCGAGAGCCGCGAGGTCGAGATGGACGAGGCCCGCCCGCTCCGTCAGCCGCAGCAGGATCCGGAAGCCCCGCGCAATGGCGCGGCGGCCGAAGGCGCTCCCCTTCCCGGCCGGCAGCACCGCCCAGATCCCCAGGGCGGTCAGCCCCCACCCCAGGTAGAAGATCCCAAAGACCGCCAGGACGCCCCAGAAGGCCAGCAGGTCCCGCAGCCAGCGCGACCGGTCCGGCGGGGGCAGGGGCGGCAGGGAGTCCGCCGCGGGTGCGGCGGGAAGCGGCGATGGCAAGCGGTTCCCCAATCCGGACGGTGGGGGCCGTTGCGGCCCCGCCTCTCGTTCGGTTGGCGGCAGGATACACGGGAACGGGGGTGGCGCCCTAGGGTCTGTAAAGTTCCGGGCGCGTGCGGGCCGTCATCCCCCGGCGGAAAGGACCTGGCCCGGGGCATGGCGGCCCTCCCGGACCGCCCCCGCATGTCCCCGGCGGCGTCAGGGATAGTCCGGCAGGTGGTTCAGCAGCACGTACTGCTCCGCGATGCTCGCCTGCGCGTGGTGCGACCCCGCGATGTATTCCAGCTCCGCCAGCTGCAGGTTCCGCTGCATCGGCGTGTGGTGGTCGAACCGGTGCAGCAGGCCGGTGAGGGTGCTGGAGAAGCGCACCACCCGCCAGGCGCGCTCCACGCAAACCGTGGAGTAGGCGTCCAGCTCCGCGTGGGAGCCGCTGCGATAGAAGCCCGTCAGCGCGCGGCTGAGCACGCGCACATCGGCCACGGCCATGTTCAGGCCCTTCGCACCGGCGGGCGGCACGATGTGCACGGCGTCGCCGGCCAGGAACAGGCGGCCGTGCTGCATCGGCGCGGCGACGAAGGCCCGCAGCTTCGCCAGGTCCCGCTGGAAGATCTCGCCCTCCTCGATCTCCGTGCGGCCCTCGTCGAACATGCGGGCGTGCAGCTCGTCCCAGAAGCGGTCGTCGGACCAGGAACTCGGATCCGTGTCCGCCGGCACCTGCAGGTAGAGGCGGGAGACCTGCATGGAGCGGCGGCTGCACAGCGCGAAGCCGCGGTCGCTGTTGGTGTAGGTCATGTCCGCCATCGGCCGCGCGCGGGCAAGCACGCCGAGCCAGGCGAAGTCGTAGGCCTGCTCGAAGACCTGCAGCACGTCCGCCGGCATCGCCGCGCGGCCGGCGCCGTGGTAGCCGTCGCAGCCCGCCACGAAGTCGCATTCCAGCACCTTGTCGGTGCCGCCTTCTGGGCCGCCTTCCGTGTAGTGGATACGCGGGCGGTCCGTCTCGATCCCCTCGATCCGCGTCACCGCCGCCTCGAACACCAGCGGATCGCCGGCCTCCACGCGGGCGGCGATGAGGTCCTTCACCACCTCCTGCTGACCGTAGATCATCACGGAGCGGCCGGTCAGCCCGGGCAGGTCGAGGTGGATGGTGCGGCCGCGGAACCGCATGTCCAGCCCCTCGTCCACCAGCCCCTCGCGCCGCATGCGCGCATCCAGGCCCAGGCGCTCCAGCGTCTCGATCGTGCCCGGCTCCAGCACGCCGGCGCGCACGCGGCCCTCCACATAGGGGCGGCTGCGTGCTTCCAGGATCACGGATTCGATCCCCTGCGCCTTCAGCAGGTGGGAGAGGAACAGCCCCGCCGGGCCCGCGCCGATGATGCCGACCTGGGTTCGCATGCCGCCCTCCTGCCCGTGGGGCGCGGAATGTGTCCCGCCCCCCTGTCGCGGCAAAGACGCAAAACACCGCGCCCCGGTTCGAAATCCCTTATCCCCGCCCCGCCCGGCCCCGGATTGACCCGCCGGGGCAAGTGTATGAGAGCATCCCCGACCGGACGCCCGGAAACCGCCGAAAGGATCCCCCATGCGCGCCTGTTTCGTCGATGCCGGGGACGCCCTGGCGGATGTGATGGAGCGGCTGCACCGGCCGGACGACATCCCCGTGGCCCTGCACCGCGACCCCGACGTGACGCCGGACCAGCTGCCCGCCGTGCTGGATGGCGCCGAGATCGCCATCATCGATCACACCCAGCTGCCCACCGCCATCGCGAAGCAGTGCAGGGGCCTGAAGCACGTGGTGTTCCTCGGCACCGGCGCGCGCAGCTACATGAACCCGGAGGAGCTGGAGGCCGAGTGCGGCATCCAGGTCCACATCATCAAGGGCTACGGCGACACCGCGGTCGCCGAGATGGCCTTCGCCCTGATGTGGGCCGCCGCCAAGGGCCTGGCCTTCATGGACCGCGGCATCCGCGCCGGCCGCTGGGACCGCACGGAAGGCATGGAGCTGACGGGCAAGACCGTCGGCCTCATCGGCTACGGCGGCATCGGGGCTGAGATGGCGCGCCTGTGCCGCGGCGCCGGCATGAAGGTCCTGGCCTGGAACCGCACCCCGCGCGAGACCGAGGGCGTGACCTTCACGGATCTCGACACGCTGCTGGCCGAGAGCCACGTCGTCTCCCTGCACCTGCTGCTGAACGACGAGACGCGCGGCTTCCTCTCCGCCGAGCGCATCGCGAAGATGCGGCCCGGCGCCATCTTCATCAACACCGCCCGCGGCGCCATCACGGACGAGGCGGCGCTTGCCGCGGCCGTGGAGAGCGGCACGCTCCGCCATGTTGGCCTGGACGTCTATGCCGAGGAGCCGCTGCCCGCCGGCCACTTCGTCTCGAAGCTGGAAAACGCCACGCTCGCCGCCCACTCCGCCTTCCGCACGCCGGAGGCCACGGACAACCTGATCGAGGCATCGCTGGTGCATTGCCGGCGGATCGCGCGGGAAGGGTGACCCAAGGGGCTCCGCCCCCTGGACCCCCGCCAGGAGCCTGAGGCTCCTGGACCTGCTTCGGGCTGCCGCGGAGACTGACTTGCGGCGGGGTCTCCGGTGACGGGCCTTCTCCTGCCCTGGCAATCGCCTCGGCTCCACGAGCCGAGGCGCACCGTCAGCGCAGTTCAGACCAGCTCGAAAAAGAAGATGATGGAGAGGGGTCCGGGGAGAGGAAGAATTCCTTCTTCCTCTCCCCGGGACAGACCGCCAGCCCAGGAAAAGGACCCGAAGGCATGACACGCCATGTCGCGGTGATCGGCGCCGGCATCGAGGGTGCGGCCAGCGCCATCGAGCTGCTCCGCGCCGGCCACCGCGTGACGATCCTGGAGCCGGGGACGCCAGGTGGAGAGCAGGCGGCCAGCTTTGGCAATGCGGGGTGGTTGTCCTCGCACTCCGTGCTGCCGCCCAGCGCACCGGGGCTGTGGCGGAAGGTGCCGGGCTTCCTGGCCGATCCACTGGGGCCGCTGGCCGTGCGCTGGGGGTATTTCCCGCGTGTCCTGCCCTGGCTGCTGCGCTACCTCGCCGCCGGTTCCACGGAGGAGAAGCTGCTGCGGATCGCGAGGTCGCTGCGGCCGCTGCTGAAGGACAGCGCCGTCCTGCACACCGCCCTGGCGGGCGAGGCGGGCGTGCCGGAGCTGATTGAGCACCGGGGCCTGATGAACGCCTGGCACTCCCGCGCGGGCTTCGAGGCGGAGGCGATGGGCTGGCGCATCCGCCGGCAGGTCGGGATCGCGTGGCGGGAGATCGAGGGCGAGGCCCTACGGGAAATCGAGCCGGACCTGGATCCCGCCTATGGCTTCGCCGTGCTGGTGGAGGAGGCGGGGCGCTGCCTTTCCCCGGGCCGCTACATCGCGGCGCTGGTGGCCCATGCACAGGCGCAGGGGGCCGCGCTGCGGAAGGTGGCGGCCACCGGGCTGCGGCTGGAAGGCCGGGCGCTGAAGGGCGTCGCCCTCTCGGACGGCACGGTTCTGGACTGCGACGCGGCGGTGATCGCCTGCGGCATCCGCTCCGCCCCGCTGGCGGCCCAGGCCGGGGACGGCGTGCCGATGCAGACCGAGCGCGGCTACCACGTGATGCTGCGCGGCGCGAATGCCGGGCCGCGCCACTCCATCGGCCTCGGCGCCGCGAAGATGGTGGTGAACCCCATGGCGGACGGGCTGCGCGCCGCGGGGCAGGTGGAGATCGCGGCGCTGGACGCCCCCCCGAACTGGAAGCGCGCGGAGATCCTGCGCGACCACCTGCTGAAATCCTTTCCCGGCCTGCCCGATCCTTTCCCCGCCGATCGCGTGAGCATGTGGCTGGGCAACCGCCCGAGCACGCCGGACGGCATGCCCGTCCTCTCCCCCTCCTCCCGCTGCCCGGAGGTGATCCACGCCTTCGGCCACGGCCATGTCGGGCTGGTGGCAGGGCCGCGCACCGGGCGTATCGTGTCCCAGCTCCTTTCCGGCCGCCCGCCGGAGATCGACATCGCCCCCTTCTCCCCCACCCGCTTCCGGTAGGCCGCCCATGACCGCGATCCCCGCCCCTTCCCCCCGCCGCGGCGTCGCGAAGGGCGGCCAGGCGCTCTACGGCGTTCCCTTGGGCATCCTCATGCTGGAGGCGCGCTTTCCCCGCATCTATGGGGACATGGGCAACGGCACGACCTGGCCCTTTCCCGTCCTCTACCGCCTCGTCCGCGGCGCCAGCCCGGAGAAGGTGGTGCTGAACGGCGCCGCCGGCCTGCTGGAAGATTTCGTGGAGGCCGCGCGCGACCTCGTTTCCCAGGGTGCTGAGGCCATCACCACCAATTGCGGCTTCCTCTCCCTCTTCCAGAAGGAAATCGCGGCGGCCGTGGGCGTCCCCGTCGCCACCTCCAGCCTCATGCAGGTGCCCTGGGTGCAGGCGATGCTGCCGCCGGGCCAGCGCGTCGGCCTCGTCACCGTCTCCGGCGGCAGCCTGACGCCGAAGCACCTGGAGTCCGTGGGCGTCCCCCTCGACATCCCCATGGAAGGCACGGAGAGCGGCCGCGAGTTCTTCCGCGTCCTCATCAAGGCCGAGAAGGACGACATGGACGTGGACCTGGCCGAGCAGGACGTGGTGGAGGCCGCGCAGCGCCTCGTCGCCCGCCACCCGGAGGTGGGCGCCATCGTGCTGGAATGCACGAACATGCCGCCCTACGCTGCCGCCGTGCAGCGCGCCACCGGGCGGCCGGTCTACGATATCTACTCGATGATCACCTACTTCCACGCCGGGCTGCGGCCGCGGGACTTCGCGCGGTGATCGCCGACGGGCCAAGGTAGAGGAGACGGAACTCTCCCCTCCCTTGGATCCCTCCTCTCACTCTTCTGCTGGGGGCTGCCGCGAGATGCTCCGCTTCGGTTCGCCTCGGGTCTCTGACGCGAGGCGCGGGACCTGCCCGCCCGCGCTGAACTGAAATGCAAAGGAGTCTGCGGCACCGCCCTTCAATCACCGTATTCGCGGCAGCCCGATGAAGGTCCAGGGTTGGACCTATCGGCCCAACCAGCCCCCTGGGATCACCTGCTAAAAACAGGTCAGGACGGGATCAGTCCTGGGGTCGCTCGCTGATCGCAGGCGCGGCGACGGCGCCGGCCAGGCGCGTGCCTTCGCCCAGCCGGATGCTGCCATCGGGCTGGGGTACGGCCAGCGGGGCAACCAGGATGTCCGCGCTGGTGCCGGTCACGCCCAGGGCGCGGGCGACGGGCGGGGTGATGTCCAGCAGGCGCCCCGCGCTGTCCGGGCCACCGGCCTGGACCAGCACCATGGTGGTGCGCCCGTTCTGCATGTTCTGCACCCGGGCGGTGGTGCCCTGCGGCAGCACGCCGCTGACGCCCACGGCCGCCGCATTGGCCAGGGACGGGGTGTTCAGCACGCGGGCCTGGGTCTGGCGGGCCTTGCCGGAGCGGTCGGTGGATCGGGATGGGGCGGGCGTCGGACGCGGCGCCACCTCGATGATGGCGCTGGGAGCCTGTTCCCGCGGCGCAGCGAGCACCAGGGAGGCCTGCAGGATGCAAACCGCCGCGATGACCAGCCTGGCCGCCCCGCGAGAAGACATGACTAACCCCCGAACCCCATCCGCCCGGCGGTGCGCCCTGCCCGTTTCGATCCCCCCGGAGAAACGTCGGCGGCGCCGCGCGAAGGGGCCTATGCTACGCCGGTCCGGGCATTGTGGAAGCTCACGAGTCAGGTATGCGCGGCGGCAGTTCCGCAGCGTGTCCCGGACGGCACGCATCGGATCAGGCCGCGGCCATTCGCCTTGCCGGATGAACCACCGCCCTGACGCCGGCGCCAAGGGTCACGGGATCTCGGCGGGACCCCTGATCGGCGTTCCGCGGCAGCCCCGGGGGAGGATCTCCTTTCTCCTCCGGCTCACACCGCGATCCACCGCCGGACCTGCGCGAAGTCCGCCAAGAGATCCGCCGAGCGCCCTTCCAGCACGATCTTCCCTCGGTCCAGCACGATCGCGCGGTCGCTGAGGGCCAGGGCGTCCTCCGCGTGCTGCTCCACGATCACGGTGGCGAAGCCCTTCTCCGCGCGCAGGCGGCGCAGCGTGGCCTCCAGCTCCTCCACGATCACGGGCGCCAGGCCCTCGAATGGCTCGTCCAGCAGGAGGAGGCGCGGGTTGGTCATCAGGGTGCGGCAGATAGCCAGCATCTGCTGCTCGCCGCCGGAGAGCTTGTCGCCCATGTTCCGCCGCCGCTCCTTCAGGCGGGGGAAGAGGTCGTAGGCATCCTTCAGGCCGAAGGCACCGGGGCGGCCGGCGACGAGGAGGTTCTCCTCCACGGTGAGGGAGGGGAAGATGTCCCGCTCCTGCGGCACCCAGCCCAGGCCCATGCGGGCGCGCTGGTAGGCGGGGGTGCCGCCGATCTCCGTGCCCTGCCAGCGCAGGCTGCCGGAGAGGCGGCGGGCATGGCCCATGATGGCGAGCATCAGCGTCGTCTTGCCCACGCCGTTGCGGCCCAGCACGGCCAGCCCCTCGCCGTCGTCGACGGAGAGGCTCATCTCCTCCAGCACCACGGCCTCGCCGTAGCCGGCGGTCAGGCGCTCGACCTCAAGCAGCGGCATGGTGGCCTCGGCGCCCGAGATAGACCTC
Source organism: Roseomonas indoligenes (assembly GCF_017813365.1). Classification (GTDB taxonomy): domain Bacteria; phylum Pseudomonadota; class Alphaproteobacteria; order Acetobacterales; family Acetobacteraceae; genus Roseomonas; species Roseomonas indoligenes. The sequence goes on along the minus strand of NZ_JAGIZA010000019.1, from coordinate 36,822 downwards.
GCGCACGCGCTCATCCGCCTGGATCTCGGCGGGCGTGCCCTCGGTCATGATGGCGCCCTGCACCAGCACGGTGATGCGCTCGGCGAAGCGGAAGACGAGGCCCATGTCGTGCTCGACGAAGAGAAGGGTCAGGTCGCGGGGCAGGGCGTGGATGCGCTCAAAGATCGCCTCGCTCTGGGCCGCGGGCACGCCGGCGGCGGGCTCGTCCAGCACGAGGACGCGGGGCTTGGTGCCAAGCGCGATGGCGAGCTCCACCAGCCGCTGCAGGCCATAGGGCAGGGCATGGACGGGGCGGGCGGCGTAGGCGTCCAGGTTGACGAAGGCCAGGTGCTCCCGCGCCTCCTCCGCCACGGCCCGGTCGGCGGCGGCGGAGCGCCAGAAGTTCCGCGTCTTCCGCTCCCGCTCCAGGATCGCGAGGGAGACATTCTCCAGCACCGTCAGCCCGCGGAAGAGCTGGTTGATCTGGAAGGTGCGGGTCAGACCGCGGCGCACGCGCGCGGCCTGGGGCAGGGTCGTCACCTCCTCCCCGCCCAGGCGGATGGTGCCGGAGGTGGCGGGCACGTTGCCCGTCAGCGTGTGCACGAGGGATGTCTTGCCCGCCCCGTTCGGCCCGATCAGCGCGTGCCGCGCCCCGGTGGCGACGCGGAGAGACACGTCGTTCACGGCGGTGAAGTTGCCGTAGCGGAGGGTCAGTCCCGCTGTCTCGATGGCGGGCGTCATGCGCGCTCCCGCAGGCGGCGGATCAGGGCGGTGGCGGCGCCGGCGATGCCGCCGCGCAGGACGAAGACCGAGAGCATAAGAACGATGCCGATGCCGAGCTGCCAGTATTTCGGGCTCATCGCGGAGAGCGCGTCCTTCAGGTAGCCCAGGCCGGTGGCGCCGAGCACCACACCGGGAATGCTGCCCGTCCCGCCCAGGGTCGCCATCATCATCACCTCCGCCGAGCGCTCGAAGCCCAGCATGTCCAGCGAGGCGAAGTTGCTGGTCTGGGCCAGCAGCGCGCCCGCCAGCCCGGCGATGCCGCCGGAGATCGTGTAGGCGGTGGCGAGGTGCCGCCGCACCGGCGCGCCGATGGCCGGCATGCGCCGCACGTTCTCCCGGATGCCGCGCAGCGCGAGGCCGAAGGGCGAGGCGGCGAGGCGCCAGAGGAAGAAGTAGACGAGGACGAGGACGGCGAGGCTGTAGAAGAAGGCCGTCTCCCCCGCGAAGTCGAAGCGGAACAGGCCGAGCACGGGGCCCATGGTGAAGTCGGAGAGCCCGTCCGCCCCGCCGGTGAGGTCGCGCGCCTGGTTCGCCGCCTCGAACATCAGGAAGCCGACGCCGAGCGTGACGAGGAGCCGCGTGAGGTCGTTGCCCACGACGACGATGCGCGTCAGCACCAGGGCCAGCAGCGCGCTGACCACCAGCGCCGCCAGCAGCCCGAGAACCGGTTCCGCCAGCCCGTGCCGCGCCAGGATCGCCGTGGTGTAGGCGCCGGTGCCGAAGAACACGGCATGGCCGAGCGAGACCACCCCGGCATGGCCCTGCAGCAGGTCGTAGGAGAGGGCGAAGACCGAGAGGATGAAGAGGCTGGTGAAGAGGGTGAGGTATTCCGGGAAGAGGAAGAAGCCGGCCACCGCGAGGAGGAGCAGCGGCAGCCCGGCGCCGACGCGCACCATCCTCATGCCGCCCTCCGCGAGGCCAGGCCCTTGGGGAAGAAGACCATCATGAGCACGAGGATCCCGTAGATCACGAAGCTGCCGACCTCAGGCACGTAGTACTTGAACAGCGCGTCGATGGCGCCGAGCGAGACCGCGGCCACGAAGGAGCCGGCGATGGAGCCGGGGCCGCCGATGGCCACCACCATCAGCAGCAGCACGAGGTACTTGAAGGGAAAGGTGGGATCGAGGCCGAGGAAGCCCACGGCCAGCGCGCCCCCCAGCCCCGCGAAGGCGGCGCCCAGGCCGAAGGTGATGGCGAAGAGGCGGGTGACGTGGATGCCGATCCCCTCCGCCGCGGGCCGGTTGTCCACGGCCGCCCGCACGCGCGCGCCGAAGAGGGTGGTGTTGAACAGCGCCACCAGCGCCCCCGCCGCCACCAGCCCGAAGAGGATGAGGAAGATGCGGTAGCCCGTGATCTCCACCACGCCGAGGTTCACGCGGGCGGTCAGCCAGTCCGGCAGCAGCATGGGCTGCTGCTGCGGGCCGAAAAGGATGTTCGCCACCGCCCCCGCCGCGAAGGCGAGGCCGATGGAAAAAAGCACCTGCTGCAGCTCCGGCATCGGGTAGACGCGCCGGATCACCAGCTGCTCCAGCACCACGCCGACCAGCCCCGTGAGCACGGCGGCGATCGGCAGGGTGAGGAGGAAGGGCACGCCGAAGCCGTTCAGCAGCACCACGGCGGCATAGCCCCCGCACATGGCGAAGGCGCCATGCGCGAGGTTGATGAAGCGCATCAGCCCGAGCGTGATCGACAGGCCGATGGAGAAGAGGAAGAGCAGCATCCCATAGGCGATGCCGTCCGCGAGGATGCTGATCAGCCCGGACATGGTCTCGGCTTAGGCCTTCGCCGGGTCCTTCACGCCCTCGATCGTCTCGAAGGCGATGTTGGCCCAGCGGCCGTCCTTCCGCTGCCCGCGGCGGATATAGACGTTCTGCACGATGTCGCGCGTCGCCGGGTCGATCAGGATCGGGCCGCGCGGGCTGTTCAGCCGCGCGCCCTTGATGGCGTTCATGATCGAATCCGCGTCCGTCTTGCCGCCGGTCTGCTGCAGGGCGTGGTAGATCAGCGCCATGCCGTCATAGGCCTGGACGGTGCGGTAGCTCGGCATGGCGTTGGGGCCGGACATCTCGCGGAAGGCCTCGAGGAAGCGCTTGTTCTCCGGGTTGTCCAGCTCGACCTGGTAGTGGAGGGCGGAGACGACGCCGTCCAGCGCGTCGCCCATGGCGGGGACCAGGTTGTCGTCCACCACGTCGCCGGTGACCATCAGCTTGATGCCGGAGCCGACGATGTTGCGCTCCTTCGTCTGCTTCATGAAGGCGACCGAGACGTCGCCGCCCGGGCTGAAGCTGAACAGCCCGTCCGGCCGCGCCTCCACCGCGCGCTGGAGGAAGGGGGAATACTCCATGCCCGCGACGGGGGTGCGGGCGCCGCCGATCACCTTGCCGCCGCCGGCCTCGAAGGCCTTGGTGAACCAGGTCTCCGCGTCCAGGCCCGGGCCGTAGTCGGAGACGATGGTGTAGACGGTCTTCACCCCGTTCTTCGCGGCCCAGGTGCCGAGGGAGGCGGCGAGCTGCGGCAGCGTCATGGAGACGCGGGCAAAGTAGGGCGAGCGCTCCGTGATGACGGAGGTCGCGGCGTTGATGATGATCCCCGGCTTCTTCGCCTCCGTCAGCAGGGAGGCCGCGGAGAGGGCGTTGGGCGTGAAGCTGTAGCCGAGGATGATCTCCGCCCGGCTGCGCTGGATCAGTTCCTGCGTCATGCGGCGGGAGAGGTCGCCCGAGCCGGGCCCCTGGTCGTCGCGCGTCACCGTCTCCACGGTGATGTTGCCGACCTTGTTGCCGTGGATCTTCTGGAAGACCTTGATGCCGTCCTCGTTGTTGCGGCCCTGGTCGGCGAAGGTGCCGGAGAGGGGCAGGACGACGCCGACGACGAGCTTGCGCTCCTGCGCGATCGCCGGGCGGGCCAGTGGGGCCGCGGCGGCGGCCGCCGCGCCGAGGAGGACAGAGCGCCGGCCGGCGGTGAGCTTGCTGGGGGACATTCGACCCTCTCCTTGGAATTTCCTGGGACGCATCTTGGCCGGGCGCGGCCCGGCCGTCACCTAGCGGGCGCCGGGAACCTGCCGGGTGGCGAGGAACTCCTCGAAGGTCTCCCCGCGCATCTCGGCATAGACCTCCAGGTTGGAGCGGCCGGAGAGGCGGGCGAACTTCTCCAGCACGAAGAAGTTGGCGCCGTAGCGCACCAGCCCCAGCCAGTCCCGCTCCAGCACCAGTCGCGTCTCCTCCGGTGTCAGCCCCGCGCGCTCGCAGGCCACGCGCTCATCGGCGGAGAAGGCGGCGCGGGCGGCCGGGTCCTTCATCTCCCAGAAGAAGCGGTTCAGGCGCAGCCGGTCGCGGCCGGTGGCGATGTCGAAGGCGTAGGTGCCCTCGATCGCCTCCACGCCCTCCAGCTGCGGGTTGCCCGTGCGCGGCGCCGCGGCCGGCGCCTCCGCGCTGTTCTCCTCGAAGACGATGACCGTCATCGCGGTGGTAGTGGCGAGGTAGTAGTTCTGGTGGACCTTGGTGATATCGTCGCTCAGCGCCCCGCGCATGGCGAGCCACATGATCACCTCGACGCTCTCGGCGCCGCCGAGGCGGATGTAGTCCACGTGCTTCATCTTCGCGAGCTGTTCGGGGTCCTTCTCGATCAGCTCGATGAAGCGCATGTCCCATTCGGTGTCGTTGTAGCCCGTGCGCTCCCCGTGGATCTGGTGGGAGAGGCCGCCGGTGCCGACCACGGCGACGGTGATGTCCTCGGGGTAGGATTCGATGGCGCGGCGCAGCGCCTTGCCGAGCTTCCAGCAACGCATGGCCGTGGGCAGGGGGTGCTGCACCACGTTCACCTCGATCGGCACCACCGCGCCCGGCCACTTCTCCTGGTGCGGCCAGAGCAGGGGCAGGGGCGAGAAGACGCCGTGGTCCAGCGGCCGGTCCTGGAAGACCGCCGGGTCGAACTCCTCGTTCACCAGGCACTCGGCGATATGGGCGGAAAGCCCGGGATGGCCGGGCAGGATCGGCAGGGGCCGGCGGCCCGCGCCCTCATCCGCCACGTCGTAGCCCGGGGCCACGCCGATCGCGAAGGTGGGGTAGAGATCGTAGAAGAAGGCGTTCAGGTGGTCGTTGTAGAAGAAGACCAGGACGTCCGGCTTCTTCTCCGCCAGCCATTGCCGCGCCGGCTCATAGCCCTTGAACAGGGGCGACCAGGAGGGGTCCTCCTGCTTGCCCTTGTCGTAGGCGACGCCGATCGTCGGCACGTGCGACGTCCCGATCCCACCGATGATCCTGGCCATGCGCCGTCGTTCCCCTCCCCTGGCTGTTCATGCGGCGCCGCCGCCCAGCCGTCCGTGCCGGTATATTTCGGGCAAACCGCGGGAATGTCGTTATGTTTTCGCGGTCGCCCGGTATCAGGGTTGGTTATAGCCGGGGGTCAGCCGTTCTTCCCGGCATCCAGCAGCCCGATCGTCTCCTCCACCGTCAGCACGTCGCCGAAGCTCTGGAACACCGTGCTGAAGCCGATGTTGTGGTCCTCGTCGTAGCGCGCGGCATTGGCGTCGGAGACCATCACCACGTTGTAGTCCAGCATCATCGCATCGCGTGCCGAGGTCTCGCAGCAGAAGTTCGTCAGCATCCCCGTGATCGCCACGTTGGTGATGTCGCGGGCCGCCAGCTTCTCCGGCAGGTCGGACTTGCCGGGGATGAAGGCGCTGAAGCGGGACTTCTCCGCCATGATGTCCTCCGGCATCGGCTCCAGCTCCGGGTGCAGCTCGTGCCCCGGCGCGCCGACCGTCAGGTTGTCCCGGTGGCGCACGGCATTGGCCGGGGTGAAGAAGCGCTCGTGGTAGAGCGGCCAGAGGCTGCGCCCGCCCTCGCCCGCCGTCATCTTCACCCAGGCCACATGGCCGCCCGCCGCGCGGAAGGCGCGGGCCAGGCGGTTGATGTTGGGGATGATGGCCACCGCCGGCGGCACGTCTGTCACGTAGAAGGCCTGCATGTCGATGACGACGAGGGCGCTTTTCGTGGGCTCGAAGCCGTCGAAGACGCGCAGGCGGCCGCGCTTCTTCATCACGCGGTCGAGCACGTAGGCCGGCATCTCGAAGGGGGCGGGGTCGGTCATGGTCTCGTCCCTGGCGTCATTCAGGCGTTGTCCCGGGCGCCAGAATCCGATTGCGGCGTCGTGACGGCCAGCCGAAACTTTCCCCCGCCCCATCGAAAAGCCTTATCCGCCGGAGGCGGCCCCATCATCCCGTCCCCGCATGCCATCAACCCCAAGCACCTGCGCGCCTTCCTGGCCGTCTCGCAGACCGGAAGCGTCGTCCGCTCCGGCCAGCGGCTGCGCCGCGTGCAGTCCGCGATCACGCGCGCCATCCAGGAGCTGGAACGGGAGCTGGAGGTCACCCTGTTCGAGCGGCGCCCCCAGGGGATGCTGCTGACGGGCACTGGCCACACCCTGCTGCACCGGGTGGAGCGGGCCTTCGCGGAGATGGAGAGCGCCCGCCGCGGCATTGCCGCCGCCGGGCCGCCGGCGGGCTGGAACGAGGCGGCGCCCGTCTTCACCCTCTCCCTCGGCCGCCAGCGCCTGCTGGCCTTCGCGGAGCTGGTGGAGCAGCGCCATATGGGGGCGGTGGCCGACAGCCTCATGATCTCGCAGCCCGCCGTCAGCCAGGCACTGCGGGAGGTGGAAATCGGGCTGGGGATCGAGGTGTTCATCCGGTCCCCCGCCGGGCTCCAGCCCACGCCGCTCGGCGCGCTGCTGGCCCTGCATGTCCGCCGGGCGCTGGCCGAGATCCGCGCGGCGGAGGTGGAGATCGGCCTCCTCCAGGGCGCCATGGCCGGGCGCGTCACGGTGGGCACCCTCTCCCTCGGCCGGGACCGTCTGCTGCCGCGCGCCATCCTGCGGATGCAGAAGGACCATCCCAACCTCTCCGTCACGACGCTGGAGGGCACCTTCGAGCACCTCTCCATGCGCCTGCGGGCGGGGGACATCGACTTCATCCTCGGCGCCCTGCGCCCACCGGAGCACACGATCGGCCTGCTGCGCGAGCCGATCGCGGAGGACGAGATGGCCCTGGTGGTGCGGGCTGGCCACCCGCTGGCCCGGCGCGGCGCCGCCGTGGCCGAGGGCCTGCCGGCGGCCCGCTGGGTGCTGCCCCCGCGCGGCACCCCCACGCGGGAGCTGTTGGAAGGCGCGATGCGGGCCCGCGGCCTGCCGGAGCCGGTGGTGACGGTGGAGACCACCGACCTGACCATCACGCGCGGGTTGCTGCTGGACAGCGACATGGTGACCGCCGTCTCGCCCCACCTGTTCCAGCACGAGACCGGGGCGAAGGCGCTGGCCGTGCTGCCCTTCGCGCTGCCGGAGACCCGCCGCACCATCGGCTTCCTGCAACGCGCCGGCGGCAGCCCTTCCCTGGCCGCGCGGATGCTGATGGACAGCATTCGCGCCGTGGGGCGGCTGTGAGGCGCGGGGTCAGCCCTCCAGCGCCAGCACCGCGAAGCTCGCCAGCCAGTGCTCGCCCATGTAGTGCCCGGCCACATGCGGCAGCCCGGCCGCAAGATGGCGCTCCGCCGCGTCCAGCATGGGCGCGCGGCGAGGATCCTCCGGCCCCAGCGCCGCGGCGAGGCGCCGCCAGCACCAGGCACGGGAAAGGTTGAGGCCGTCCAGATGGGCGATCTTGCCGTCCGTCCGGTCGGAGACGGTCGCAGGGGCGAAAAGGGTGGCGGGCTCCCTCCCCGCCAGGTCCGGCAGGAAGGCGTCGAACCAGGGCGCGAACTCTGCCGGCGGCAGGAGGCGGGCCATGCAGGCGGCCTCCACCAGGGTGGGAGAGAGGAAGTCGTCGCCGGAGGGTTCGCCCCAGGCCGGGCAGGCCCGATCCAGGCCGTACCAGCGGCCGGCCGTCTCCCGTAGCAGGGGAAGGTCGGCCGCCATGAAGTCGGCCGCCATCAGCAAGCCGAAGGCGGTGTTGGGGTGGGCGCCCACCCGCACGGGGTAGGTGGCGATCGGCAGGAAGTCGCGGAAGCGCCCGGCGAAGGCCTCGGCCAGGGGGGCGAGGGTGGCGGCCCAGGGCGCGCCGTGCCGGGCCAGCTCGGCAGCGAGGGCCAGCAGCCAGCCCCAGCCATAGGGGCGTTCGAAGCCGCGCGCGCCGGGGGCGGCGAGGTAGGCCACCTCCCCCGCCACCGCTTCCGCCGTGATGCGGCGGTCGAACAGGGCGCGGATGGCCGGTGCGGCCGCGATGGAGGGGAAGCGGCGCAGCAGCCGGGCCAGGGTCCAGTAGCCGTGCACGCAGGAGTGCCAGTCGTAGCTGCCGAAGAAGACGGGATGGAGTGCCGAGGGGGTGCGGGCGTCCCCGGGCCCGGCGAGCACGTGGCCGGGCTTGTTCGGGTATTCCCGCTCCACATGGCCGAGGGCGATGGTGGCCAGCCGTTCCGCCAAGGTGGCGTCGAGCGCGTTCTGCATGGGCGCATGTGACCGGCCCCGAGGAGCCGGGGCAAGCCGCGGATCCCGCCTGCCCTGCCGGCGCCTCGGGTCATGGACCCGAGGCGCACCGCCAGTGAAACAGGACCAGGGCCTGGAAAAAGATGATGGGTTCGAAGCACTGCTTCGAACGGGCCCGGGGAGAGGAAGAAGGAGTTCTTCCTCTCCCCGGGACAGGCCACCGGCGAGGATCAGGCCTCCGTCTGCCGTCCCCAGGCGCGCAGGTCCGCCACGAAATCCTCCGGCACTTCCATCGCCGGGAAGTGGCCGCCGCGGGGCATGTCGCTCCAGCGGTTCACGGCGTAGCCCTTCTCCACCAGGCTGCGCGGCGGCATGGGGGAGCGCGGGTCGGGGAAGGCGGCGACGGCGGTGGGCACCATCACGCGGCGGCCGGGCGGGATGCTGCGCACGGCCTCCTGCTGGGCGCCGAAGTAGTACCAGGCGGCGGTCGTGAAGGCGTCGTTCATCGCGTAGATCATCACGTCGGTGATGAGCTGGTCCTTCGTGAAGACCTGATCGAAGGGGCGCTCGCGCAGGTCGGCCCAGTCGTGGAACCGCTCCACGATCCAGGCAGCCTGGGCGAGCGGGTTGTCCTGCATGGCGTAGGCGATGGACTGGGGCTTGCTGCCCTGGAGCTGGGCATAGGCGCCGAGCTTCCCTTGCACGCCCGCCTGCTCGGCCTGCCAGGCCAGTTCCTCCGGCGTCTTCGGCGCCGCGTCCGGGCGGACGAGGACCATGTTGAGGTGGATGGCCTTGAGGGAGGCCACGTGGTCCAGTGCCAGCCAAGCGGTGACGGCGGCGCCCCAGTCGCCGCCCTGGGCGCGGTAGCGCGGGTAGCCGAGGCCGCGCATCAGCGCATCGAACAGGCGGGCGGTGGTGCGGGCGGAGATGGGGGTCTCCGGCTTGCCGGAGAAGCCGAAGCCGGGGAGCGAGGGGATAACAAGGTCGAAGGCGTCCTCCGCCCGGCCGCCGTGGCGGGAGGGGAAGGCCAGCGGCTCGATCACCTCCAGGAATTCCAGGACGGAGCCGGGCCAGCCATGGGTGAGAAGGAGGGGGCGCTTGCCGCCTGCCTCGCCCACCACGTGGTAGGCGTGGAGGTCGAGGTTCTCCACGCGGGCGATGATCTGGGGGTGGCGGTTCAGCGCCGCGGCGGCGGCCTCGGCGTCGTAGCCGTCAAGCCAGTGGTCGCGCAGGGCGGAGAGGAAGTCCGGGTCGCAGCCGTATTTCCAGCCGGCATCGCGGGGCTGGCGGGGCAGGGGCGTGGCGCGCAGCCGGTCCTTCAGGTGGGACAGGGCGGAGGGGTCCCAGCGGACCTCGAAGGGGCGGGTTTCCATCGTCGTTCCTAACGGCCTTCCGGTGCTGCAACGCGGGAGAAGGGCCGGGGATGTCGGGCCTTTCGCCCCGCGAAGGGCGCGGTCTATGCTCGTTCCAGAGGAAAACAGTTCAAGGAGTTCGGGTGATGGGAAGCATCCCGCGCCGAAGCGTTCTCGCGGCCGCCGGCATCGTGCTGGCCGCGCCCCGGATGGCCCGCGCCCAGGGCGGGCAGCTTGCCATCGGCACCGGAACGACGGGGGGCGTGTACTACCCCGTGGGCGGCGCGCTGGCGAACATGATCTCCCGCGGGATCCCCGGCATGTCGGCGACCGTGGAGGTGACGGGCGGCTCGGTCGGCAACCTGCAACTGCTGGGTGCCAACCGCGTGGGGCTGATCTTCAGCCAGGTGGATGCGGCGGTGGACGCGGTGCGCGGGAATGACCGCTTCAAGGGCCGGCCTGTGCCGGCGCGCGCCATCGCGGTGATCTACACCAACCGCATGCAGGTGGTGTCGACGGTGGCGACGGGGATCAAGTCGATCCCGGACATGAAGGGCAAGCGCATCTCCACCGGCGCGCCGGGCTCGGCCACCGAGGTGATGGCGCTGCGACTGATCGAGGCGGCGGGGCTGGACCCGGCGAAGGACTTCCGGGCGCGCGAGCGCCTTTCCCCCGCCGAGAGCACGAACGCGGTGAAGGACGGCAAGCTGGACGCCTATTTCTTCGTCTCGGGCATCCCCACCAGCGCGATCACCGACCTCGGCGCCAGCCCCGGCGTGGAGATCCAGATGATCGACCACGATACCTACACGGCGAAGATCGTGGAGAAGTACGGCCCGGTTTATTTCAACGAGGTGATCCCCGCCGGCACCTATCCCGGGCAGAAGACCGACAACAAGCAGATGTCCGTCGCCAACGTGCTCGCCGTGCGGGAGGACATGCCGGCCGACATGGTGACGAAGCTGCTTCGCCTGACCTGGGAAGGGCGCGAGGAGCTGGCGCGCACCCATGCGGAGGCGCGGAACTTCAAGCTGGAAGGCCAGAAGACGGCGGCAGCCGGCATCCCCTGGCACCCGGCGGCGGAAGCCTTCTGGCGCGAGACCGGGGCGAATCTCGGCTGATGCGCGCCGAGGAACTGGTTTCCCCGGCCGACGGCCCCGCCGGCGCGGCGGGTTCCGCCCTGCCGCCGGAGGTGGTGCCGGGTTCGCTGGACGCCGCCACCACCGCGAAGGTGGAGGCGCTGATCGAGGAGGAGGAGGGCGCGCAGCACCGCTTTCGCGGGATGCTGGCCTGGATCGGCACGGCGGTGGCGCTGGCGATGAGCCTGTTCCACCTCTGGGCCGCCTGGGACATCGTGCCGACGACGGTGCTGCGCTTCGTGCATGTCGGCTTCGCGATGGTGCTGGGGTTCTACCTGTTCCCCGTCTCCCGCCGGTTCCGGCACCGGTTCATGCCGTGGGATGCCGTGCTGATCGCGGCGGGGCTCTATGTCACCTGGTATCTGATCGCGGGCGGCGACGACCTGCAGGACCGCGTGATCTTCCCCGAGCCGATGGACCTCGTCGTCGGCTGGATGCTGGTGGCGCTGGTGCTGGAGGTGACGCGGCGCACGACGGGATGGGTGATGCCCGTCGTTGCGATCGTCTTCATCGCCTACGCCTTCCTCGGCAACCACCTGCCCGCGCCCTGGACGCATCGGGGCTATGATTCGGAGCGGCTGATCCCGCATCTCGCGGTGGGGCTGGACGGGATTTTCGGCACGGCCGTGGATGTGTCCGCCACGCTCATCATCCTCTTCACCATCTACGGCGCCATCCTGCAGCTCTCCGGCGCGGGGAAGTTCTTCGTGGACTTCTCCTTCTCCGTCATGGGCGGCAAGGCGAGCAGCGCGGGGCGCACCGTCGTGCTCTCCTCCTTCCTGCTCGGCGGCCCCTCGGGCTCGGGCGTCGCCACCACCGTCACCCTCGGCACGGTCGCCTGGCCGATGATGAAGAAGGTGGGCTACCGCGCGGCCGATGCCGGCGGGCTTCTGGCGGCGGGCGGGCTGGGGGCGATCATCTCGCCGCCCGTGCTCGGCGCGGCGGCCTTCCTGATCAGCGAATACCTGAAGATCGGCTATCTCGACGTGCTGCGCATGGCGGTGATCCCGACCTGCCTCTACTACGCTTCCCTGCTGTTCATGGTGGAACTGGACCAGCGCCGCCTGGGCGCGGCCAGCAAGGCCGTGGAGGTGCCGCAGGCGACGCCCGCGCGGGAGCTGGTGCGGAAATACGGGTTCCACTTCTCCTCCCTCCTCGCGATCATCGTCTTCATGGTGCTGGGCTACTCCTCCACCCTCGCGGTGCTCTACGCGATGGGGGTGGCGGTGGTGCTCTCCTTCCTGCGCCGCGACACGGCCTTGTATCCGCGCAAGCTGGTGGAGGCGCTGGCGATCGGCGCCATCCAGTCCGTCGGCATCGCCGCCACCTGCGCCTGCGCGGGCATCATCGTCGGCGTCATCACCCTCACCGGCCTCGGGCTGAAGTTTTCCGACATCGCCATCCAGGCGGCGAACGGGTCCATCCTCGGCACGGCGCTGTTCACAGCGCTGATTGTCTGGGTGATCGGCCTCGCGGTGCCGGTGACGGCCAGCTACATCATCTGCGCCGTCGTCGCCGCGCCCGCGCTGACGAAGCTCGGCGTGCCGGACTACGCGGCGCATATGTTCGTCTTCTACTACGCGGTGCTCAGCGAGGTCTCGCCGCCGACCGCCCTCTCGCCCTTCGCGGCGGCGGCCATCACCGGCGCCGGGCCCTACGCCACCACTCTTCAGGCCTGGAAATACACGCTGCCGGCCTTCGTGCTGCCCTTCGTCTTCGTCACGGACCCGGAAGGCGTCGGCCTGCTCCTCTCCCTCACCCCGCAGATGACCTGGCTGGACGTCGTCTGGCAGGTGGCGCTGGCCACCGCCGGCCTCGCGGCCCTGGCGGCGGCCTGCCAGGGCTACTTCCTGCGCGCGCTGAACGGGGTGGAGCGCGCGGGCTTCGCGCTGGCCGGGCTGCTGCTGGTCTTCCCGGCGCTGCTGGAAGGGGTGATCCCCTGGCTGCCGGCACCGCACTGGATCGGGCTGGCGCTGGCAGTGGGGCTGCTGGCGCTGCAAGGACGGGGGCGGGTGGCAGCCTGATCCTGCGGTGGCGGTCTGCCCCGGGGAGAGAAAGAAGGAATTCTTCCTCTCCCCGGACCCCTTGCCATCCACTTTTTTGTTCGAGTTGGAGGCACGGAGCTGACGGTGCGCCTCGGGTCATCGACCCGAGGCGACTGCTGGGGGCAGGGCCCATCAGGCCGCTCCGATTCCTCCGCAGGGCAGTGGGAGCGCGCGGCCCTAGCCCGCCAATCCCAGGGCGACATAGGCCCGGGCCGCCGGCGGCCAAGCTTCCACCACGTCGATTCGCCAGTGCCAGGCCGCGGCGGCCGCCCCTGCGAGGAGGAGGAGGGACGCCGCCCAGGCCAGAGCCGGGGCGCGGCCCCGGCGGGGAAGTGGGGCTGGTGGCGGGGGCGGGGCATGGTCGTCCGGCCGCTCGATGATGGGGAAGGCCGGGAAAGGGGTCGTGTCGGCGCTCGCCGTCGGGGGTGGCGCGGGCGCGTCCTCTGGGGGCGGGGCTGGGGCCGGTGCTTCGGGCCGGGGGGCCCAGGCGGTGCCGCAGCGGGCGCAGCGCACGGTTCGCGCCCCGTCCGGCCGGCTGGCCAGCCGGTCGGCCAGGGCGGGGGGCAGGTCGTACTCGGCGGAGCATTCGGGGCAGGCGACGCGCATGGTGCAGGATGGTCGCCCGGCATGGGTTAAGGCAACGCCTTCGCTCGGGGCCTCCACGCCAGCGCTATCCCTTCCCGCCCCGTCGTGGCATGTCGGGCGCCATGGTGCGCTTCAGCCGGGTCGGGCTGCGCTACCCGGACCCCACCCGTGGCGGGGAGGGCGAGCGGGAGACGCTGCGGGACCTTTCCTTCACCCTGCCGCAAGGGTCCTTCACCTGGCTGACCGGCCCCTCGGGCGCGGGCAAGAGCTCCTTGCTGCGCCTGATGCAGCTTGCCCTGCGGCCGACGCGGGGGGAGGTGGAGGTGCTGGGCGCCCCGCTCTCCCGCGCGCGGCGGGCGGACCTGCCGAAGCTGCGGCGCCGGATCGGGGCGGTGTTCCAGGAGTTCCGGCTGCTGCCCTACCTGACGGCCTTCGACAACGTGGCCCTGCCGCTGCGCCTGGCCGGGCGGGCGGAGGCCAGCCTGCGCCCGGACGTGTCGGAGATGCTGCGCTGGGTGGGGCTGGAGGACCGGGCGGACGCCCTGCCGCAGCAGCTCTCGGGCGGGGAGCAGCAGCGCGTGGCCATCGCCCGCGCCGTGGTCACCCGCCCGGCCCTGCTGGTGGCGGACGAGCCCACGGGCAATCTGGACGCGGTGCAGGCCCGCCGCCTGCTGCTGCTGCTGGCCGAGATGAACCGGCTGGGCGCGACCGTGGTGGTGGCCACCCATTCCCAGGACCTGATCGCCCAGCACCCCGGCCAGGTGATGCGGCTGGAGGGCGGGCGGATGGTCGCGCTCGACCCCTGGCCCTACGCGCCGGTGGAGGAGGTGATGGCGGAAGCGGAGGCGCCCCTGGCCCCGAGCGGCGCGATCGACCTGGAGGCCCCGGAGCCGGAGGCGGGCTGGGTCGAGGAGGTGCCGGAGGACGAACCCGGAGACGACCCGCAGGACGGGGCGCCCGCCCCCCTGTCACCCGATTTCACCCCCGACTTCACCGCGGACCTCGGGAGGCCGGAGGAGGAGCTCGCCCCCCCGCCGCGCCCGCGGCGCAGCATCTGGCCCAGCGCGCGGCCGGAGACCGGGGGCAGCAATGGCTGAGCGCCGCCGCCGGCTGGCGCGGGACCCGCTGGGCCTGCGCCGCGCGCTCTCAGACCGCCTGCTGCCGGGGCTGGTGGCAGCCATGGCGCTGCTGGCGGCCCTGGCCCTGGCCGGCGCGCGCGGGGCGGATCAGCTGGCCGATCGCTGGCAGGCCGGCGCGGCCGCCGCCGTGACGGTGCAGGTGCCCGACCCCAGCCGGGAGAGGATGGCGGCCGCGCTGGAGGTGCTGCGCGCCGATCCCGTGGTGGCGCAGGCCACGGCGGTGAGCCCGGAGCGGGTGGCGGAGCTGCTCCGCCCCTGGCTCGGCGAGGCCCCCGCCCTCATCCTGCCCGGCGTGATCGAGCTGCACTTGGCCGCGGCGCCGGAAGCCCTGCCCCGCCTCTCCGAGCGCCTGTCCGAGGCGGTGCCGGGGGCGGAGCTGGAGGCGCACGGCATCTGGGTGGCCCGCCTCTCCGCCCTGGCCCGCTCCGTCCAGGGCGTCGCGCTCGCGGTCCTGGCCCTGGTGGCCGGGGTGGCCGTGGCCGTGGTGGCGGTGGCAACGCGGGCCGGGTTGGCGGCGCGGCGGGAGGCGATCGGGGTGCTGCACGACCTCGGCGCCACGGATCGTGCCATCGCCGGCCGCTTCGCCCGGCGCGTGGCCATGCTGGCGGGGCTGGGCGCGCTGGCCGGCGCGGCCCTGGCCGTGCCCGCGCTCGCCGCCCTCTCCGGCCTCGCGCTCCCTCTCTCGGGCCAGGAGGTCTCGGCCAATGTGCTGGGGGAATTGCCCTGGCTCATGCTCGCCGCCCTGCCGCCCGCCGCCGCGGCCATCGGCTGGGGCACGGCCCAGGCCACGGTCCGCCGTTGGCTGCGGCGCCTGCCATGAGCGTGACGGCCGCCCGGCCGAAGGGGCGCCGCCTGCCCCTTCTCTCCGCGCTGATGGCGGCGTTCGTCATCGCCGTCTCCGGCGGGTTCCTGTGGTTCCTGCACCGTGCCGCCACGCCCGCGCCGGAGTCCCCGCCCTCGCCCGGCATCGCCGTGCTGACCGGCGGGCCGGACCGGGTGGAGGAAGGGCTGGCCCTGCTGGCGGAGCGGCCGGAGGCGCGGCTTATCGTCTCCGGCGTGGGGCCCGATGCCGGGCTGGCCGACCTCGCGCGCAGCGCCGGCAACCGCGGCGCCGCCATGGATCCCGCGCCCCTGGCCGAGCGCATCGTGCTGGGGCGGGAGGCGACGAGCACCCGCGGCAATGCCCGCGAGATCGCCGCCTGGGCCCACGCTTCCGGCATCCTGGAGATCACCGTCATCACCGCCGGCTTCCACATGCCCCGCGCCCTGCTGGAGCTGCGGCGCGACCTGCCGGAGGCGGTGCTGCACCCCCGCCCCGTCGCCCCTTTCGTAGCCCGCCCCGTGCCGATGGTCCGGGAATACGTGAAGCTGGTCGGGGCGGCGCTGAACCTCTCCGCCCTTCTGGAACGCCCGGGCCGCAGCGGAATCCCCCGATGAGTGATTTTCTCACTGGCCTGCGATCCGCGCTGTTCAACCTGCTCTTCTTCACCTTCACGGCCCTGGCCGTGATCTTCGGCGTGCCGCTGCTGCCCTTCCCGCCCGGTGTGATGCACCGCTTCCTGCGCGGCTGGGCGAAGGGGGTGCTCTGGTTGCTGCGCGTGGTCTGCGGCATCCGCCTGCGCGTGACCGGGGCGGAGAACCTGCCCGTGGACGGCCCCGCCATCATCGCCGCCCAGCACCAGTCCGCCTTCGACACCGTGGTCTGGCACGCCCTGCTGCCCCGCCCCTCCTATGTGATGAAGGAGGAGCTGATGCGGATTCCCGGGTGGGGCGCCATGGCCCGCCATGTCCATTCCATCCCCGTGGACCGCGAGGGCGGCGCGTCCTCCCTCAAGCGCCTGGTGCGCGCGGCGCGCGAGACGGCGGCGCTGGGCTACCAGATCGTCATCTTCCCCGAGGGCACCCGGTCCGCCCCCGGGGAGCGCCAGCCCTGGCAACCCGGCTTCGCCGCCATGGCCGCCGCCACCGCCCTGCCCGTCGTCCCCGTCGCCACCGATTCCGGACGTTTCTGGGGCCGCCGCGCCTTCACCAAGCGCCCGGGTGTCCTCACCGTCGCGGTGCTGCCGCCCATCCCTCCCGGCCTGCCCCGAGCGGAGCTGACGGTGCGGGCCGAGACTGCCGTGGTCGAGGCCTCGGCCCTGCTGGAGCGCGCCACCGGGGGGGCGGACCCCCCCGGGGCGTGATCCGCCGGCAGCCGGGCCCTACTGCCCCTGCCAGACCGGCTTCCGCCGTTCCAGGAAGGCTGCGACACCTTCCTTGAAGTCCGCGCTGGTGAAGGTCAGCGCCACCATGTCGTCCGCGTTGGCGCCGTGCATCGCGGTCTCGCGCAGGCGCTTCAGGGTGGTCTTCGCGGCGCGCAGGGTCAGGGGGGCGTGGCCGGCGATCGTGCGCGCCAGCTCCTCGGCACGGGCGAGGAGGGCTGCCTGGTCGGGCAGCACCTCCGTGACCAATCCCAGCGCCTTCGCCTCCTCCGCCTCCACGAGGCGGGCGGTGAAGATCAGCTCCAGCAACCGGCCGGGGCCGAGCAGGGCGGAGAAGCGCGCGTAGTTGGCGAGGGACAGGGTATTGCCGAGGGTGCGCGCGATGGGCACGCCGAAGCGGAGCGCGGCGGAGCCGATGCGGATGTCGCAGACCCCCGCCACGCCGGCGCCGCCGCCGGTGCAGGCGCCGTGGATGGCGGCGATGACGGGCTTGGGGCAGTCCTCGATGGCGGAGAGGACGCGGCCGATCCGCTCCTCGTAGTCCAGCGCGTGCTGGGCGGTGGTGAAGCTGGTGAACTGGCTGATGTCGGTGCCGGCGGCGAAGGCCTTCTCGCCCCCGCCGGTGATGATCCAGGCACGGATGGCGGGGTCCGCCGCGATCTCGGCGGCCTTGGCGGCCAGCCCCTCATACATGGCGAAGGTGAAGGCGTTCATCGCCTTCGGGCGGTTGAGCGTGGTGAGGAGGATCCCGCCTTCCCGTACCTCGTGGATCAGCTCGTTCTCTTCCATGGCGCTTCACTCCGTTCTGAGGAGCGGGAGGGTGCCCGCTTGGGGCGCGCGGGCAAAGGGGCGGGCGGCGTTGCCCGGCCGTGGGGCGCCGGGCATGGTGCGGCGATGCAGCGCGATGCCGTGCCGGATCCTTCCGACCTCCAGACGCTCATTCCGGCCGTGGCGGCGCGCTACGCCGGCGCCTCGCGCTTCACACGGGAATTCGTGCCCTCCAAGCTCCGGCGCGATCCGGCCACGGCGGCGGTCCTCGGCCTCGCGCGGCGCGCGGGGGGGCTGGGGCACGTGGTGGACCTGGGCTGCGGGCGCGGGCAGCTCGGGATCCTGCTGCTGCTGGGCGGCGGGGCCACCCGCGTCACGGGGCTGGACCTGGACCTGCGCAAGGTCGCGGAGGCGGGGGCGGCGGCGGCGGGATTGCCGGCCGCTTTCTCGGCGGCCGACCTGGTGCGGACCGAGGTGCCGGGGGGCGACACCGTGCTGATGGCGGACGTGCTCTACCAGCTGCCGGGCGGCACGCAGGTGCGGGTGCTGGAGGGCATGGCGCGTGCGGCGCGGCGGCGCGTGGTGATGCGCCTCTTCGATCCCGATCGCGGCTGGCGCAGCGCCTTCGGCATGGCGATGGAGCGCGCCGGCCGTGCCATCCGGCGGGACGGGGCGGCGGTGCAGCCGATGCCCGTGCCGGAGGTGGCGGCGCTGCTCGGGCGTGCCGGATTCCGCTGCACGGTCACGCCCTGCTGGGCGGGCACGCCCCTGCCCAACGTGCTGTTGGTGGCCGAGCGCGGCTGAACCTGACCGCGCGCCGTCAGGGCACCACCACGGCCGCCCCCGCGGCGTAGAGCCGTTCCCGCAGACCCTGCACGGGGCGCAGCAGCACGACCCCTGGCGAG
This sequence comes from Roseomonas indoligenes, assembly GCF_017813365.1. Taxonomy (GTDB): domain Bacteria; phylum Pseudomonadota; class Alphaproteobacteria; order Acetobacterales; family Acetobacteraceae; genus Roseomonas; species Roseomonas indoligenes. Next base: position 18,519 of record NZ_JAGIZA010000019.1, on the reverse strand, counting down.
GGTGTTCGCAGCAGCTCCGCGCGCGTCTCGGCGACGGCGGCGAGCGCCGTCTCGTCGTCGGAGAAAACGGCGATGAGCGGTGCGTCGGACGACATGGGCGGTGACATGAGTCCGATTTTCGAGACGAAGCGTGAAGAAAGTGTAAACGGCGTCTCGTGGCGTGAGCGGAAGGGTCTCACGGCCCACGCAACGCGGCGGTGGCGGCCGCGTTCGCCAAGGTGGAAGGACGGGAACGGGCATCACCGTCTTGTCACGGCGTGGCGCCTTGCCGTGTGGCGCGGCTGCCAACACCTTCCGCCCAACGGCGAGCCCACCCGGGCCACCATCGGAGTCCGACTTCCATGCGCGTACCGCTTCCCGGCCGGGACTACTTCCCGCCGCGCGTCCTTCTCCGCGGACCGGCCCGGCCGGTTCCGGCAACCCCGCAGCGCGACGCGCGCGGCGAGTGGCCGTCGCTCGGGCCGGTAATGTCGATGCTGATGCCCGCTTCCCCTCCCACCCCGATGGTCGGGCTGCAGCCGGCCGCGTCCTGAGCGCGTGAACCCGGGAGGCTCCGCCTCCCGAGCCGGGGGAAGAAGGAATTCTTCCCCCAGACCCTCATCATCTTCCTCTTTCGGGCTGCCGCGGATACCGCTGATCGCTGCCGGCGCCGTGACCCATTGGTAGCGCCTGCGGTCCTGTCCCAGGCCGAGGCACTGGAGCCTCGGCGCAGGGTTAGCCTCAGGGCAGAACCGGCCGCGGATCCAGCGACGTGGAGAGCCAGAACAGCCCGAGATGCAGGTGCGGCCCCGTGACGCGCCCCGTGGCGCCGGAGAGGCCGATAACCTGTCCGCGCGCGACGGCATCGCCCTCCCGCAGGTCCAGGCGGGACATGTGGGCATAGAGGGTGGTCACCCCGTGCCCGTGCTCGATCAGCATCGTGTTGCCCGTGAAGTAGAGGTCCTCCGCCAGCGTCACGCGCCCGCCGGCGGCGGCGTGGAGCGGGGTGCCGACGGGCACAGCGATGTCGAGGCCGAGATGCGGCGCGCGGGGTTCCCCGTTCAGGATGCGCTGGCTGCCGTAGACGCCGCTGATGCGGCCTTCCGCCGGCCAGGCGAAGCCCTCCGCGAAGAAGGGCGTCGCGGTGTCGGTGCGGCGGGCGGCGTTCAGGCGCTCCTGCTCCGCGCGGATGCGGGCCAGGGCCTCGGCATCGGGCGTTACCATGCGACCGGGCAGGCCGTTCAGGCGCTGGATGTCCCATTCGCGGGGCGCGACGGCGAAGCCCCGCTCCTCGCGCCTTCCATCGGGCGAGACGATGCCCAGCGTGGCGTGCGCGCCGGCGTCGCGGCCCAGGCCGAAGGCGAAGACGCCCTGCGGCGAGACGCGAACCGACTTGCCCTCGAAGGTCAGGCGCGTGCCGGGATCGGCGCGGCCGGTGACCAATGCACCCTGCGCGATCCGATCCGGCAGCACCACCGCCGCATAGGCCGCGCGGGCGAGGAGGAGCGCTGGGAAAGCGATGGCGGCGCGGCGGGGCAGGGCGGTCATGGCCGCAGCTTCTACAGCAGCGTGTCCTGTGCCGCTGCGGATTTGCCGCGCCGCTTCGCACGATCGTCGGTCACGTTCACGCTGCCGTCGGCGAATTGCAGCAGCAGCTTCTGGCCTGGGGAGACGGCGGCAGCGGCGGTCACGGGCTGGCCGGAAGCGTCGCGCACCAGGGCGAAGCCGCGCTCCAGCAGCGCACCGTAGGAGGCGCCTTCCAGCCGGGCGGCGAGGCCATCCAGCGCCGCCCGCCGCTCCCGCAGGCGGCCCAGCACGAAGGGCGTGGGATCGGGGATGCGGGCCAGGGCCGCGCCGCGCTCCACCACGCGGCGCCGGGCGACGGCATACAGCCGTTCCTCCGCGCGCAGCAGCGCCGCACGCCCCTCCCGCATCCGGCCGCGCAACAGCGGCGCGGGGTCGGGGGCCAGCGCCAGCCGGCGGGATTGGCGGGCCAGCACGGCGCGCGCGGCGCCGCCGATCCGCACGCCGAGAAGATCCAGCGCGCTTCGCTGGCGCGCGATGCTTTCCTGTGGCCGCGGCAGGCGCGCGGCCGTGCTTTCCAGCGCGCGGCGCCTGGTCGCGATCAGCGCGCGCGGCGCCAGCTGCAGCCGGTGGCCGCGATCCTCCAGCCGGTTCCGCCCGGCAGCGACGAGCGCGGGCAGGTCCGGCAGGCCGGAGGAGGCGCGCGCCAGGCGCAGGCGGCCGCGATCGATCACCGAGTGCCCGGCGCGCGCCAGCCGCGTGCCACGCTGCGCCAGCACGGCCATCAGCTCCTCCCGCGCCGGCACGGCGAGCTCGGCGGCGGCGGTGGGCGTGGGCGCGCGGCGGTCGGAGGCAAAGTCGATCAGCGTCGTGTCCGTCTCATGCCCGACGGCGGAGATGAGCGGGATGGGCGAGGCGGCGGCGGCGCGCACCACCGCCTCCTCGTTGAAGGCCATCAGGTCTTCCAGGCTGCCGCCGCCGCGCGCGACGATGACGACATCGGGGCGCGGGATGCGGCCGAGCGGCGAGAGCCCGCCCATGGTGGCGATGGCGGCCGCGACCTGCTCCGCCGCGCCCTGGCCCTGCACCGTGACGGGGATCAGCAGCACGCGGCGCGGGAAGCGGCGGGCGAGGGTGGTGCGGATGTCCTGCAGCACCGCGCCCTTCTCGCTCGTGATCACGCCGACCACCTCCGGCAGGAAGGGCAGGGGGCGCTTGCGCGCCTCCTCGAACAGACCTTCCGCGCCCAGGCGCAGGCGCAGCTTCTCGATCCGCGCCAGCAGCGCGCCTTCCCCCGCATATTCCAGCTTCTCGATCTGCAGCGCGTAGTCGGAGCGCTTGTCGGAGGCGGTGATCTTGCCCGTGGCGATCACCTCCACCCCGTTCTCCGGTTTCACGGCCAGCCTGGAGAGCGCGCCGCGCCAGATGATGGCGCGGATCGTCCCCGCCTCGTCCTTCATGGACAGGTAGGAGTGGCCGGACGGATAGGTCTTGAACTCCGTGATCTCGCCGCGCACGCGGATGCGGCCGAAGGCGCTCTCGAGCGTGCGCTTCACCGCGCCCGAGATCTCGGAAACGCTGTACTCGGGGATGTTGCTCACGGGGGCGTCCATCGCGGGATTATGGCCTTTTCCGCTTGTTCACGCCACGCGGACGGGGGAAACCTTGGCCCGCCTGGTCCCTTGCGTGGGGATAACATATGAGGATCGATGCCCACCATGCCCGCGGATGCCGCCGATATCCCCGTGGAGGAGCAGCTCGCGCGGCTGCGCCGCTACGGCGAGATCCTCAATGATTTCGCGCGCATGGCGGCGGAGACGAGCGATGCGGCGCGGCTGGTCCAGCTGGCCTGCGTGCAGGCCTCCCGCGGGATCGGGATCCAGCACACGAAGGCGCTGCAGCACCGGCCGGATCACGGGGACCTGCTGATCGTGGCGGGGGTGGGCTGGAACCCCGGCGTGGTCGGGCATGTCAGCCTCGGCACCGACCTCGCCTCCCTGCCCGGCCAGGCGCTGCGGACGCGGCTGCCCAACGTGGTGGACGACCTGCCGAACGACCGGGAGTTCCGCTACCCCGCCGTGCTGCGGGACCATGGCATCGTCTCCGCCCTCAACGTGCCCGTGGCGGTGGACGGCGATGTCTGGGGCGTTCTGGAGGTTGACAGCGACGCGCCGCGGAGCTTCGGGCCGGACGACGTGCGGTTCCTGCTTGCCCTCGCCAATACGCTCGGCCTCGCGCTGCGCGGCAGGCTGGGCGCGCAGGACGCCGTGGACGCGGCCGCCGATGCGGCCCGGCAGCTGGCGCAGGAGCGGCTGCTGCGGGGCGAGCTGCAGCACCGCAGCAAGAACGACCTCCAGCTCGTCCTCTCCCTCCTCGTCCTCCAGCGCCGGCGCCTGCCGGAGGGGGAGGCGCGGAAGATCCTGGGTGAGGCGCTGGACCGGGTGGCGGCGATCGGGGTGGCGCACGACCACCTGAACCTGCACGGCGGCACCGGGCAGGTGGATCTGGCGGAGTATCTTCACGCGCTCTGCGGCAACCTCTCCCAGCGGCGGGCGGAGATCGCGGTGGAGACGGCGCTGGAGCCCGTGATGATGCCCCATGCCCGCGCCGTGCCGCTCGGCCTCATCGTGAACGAGCTGGTGACGAACGCGCTGAAGCACGCCTTCCCCGAGGGAGCGTCGGGCATCATCCGCGTGGAGTTCGCCATTCCCCCGGGCGGCGAGGCGCGGCTCTGCGTGCGCGACGACGGGGTGGGGATGGGGCCGATCCGCGCGGGCAGCTCCGGCACGGAGCTGGTGCGGCGGCTGGTGGACCAGGTCGGCGGCAAGATGGCGCGGGCGGAGCAGGCCCGTGGCACGGGGTTCTGCGTGTTCTTCCCGCTGGTGACCTGAGGGGGGCGACGGAAGGGGGCCGCGCGGGCATAACGCCGCCGAAGGCAACGGGGGCTCGGGCTGCGATGAAGGTCCTTCTGGTCGGTGGTGGCGGGCGGGAGCACGCCCTGGCTTGGCGCATCGCGGGAAGCCCGCTTCTCACGAAGCTCTGGGCCGCCCCGGGGAATCCCGGCATCGCCGCCCATGCCGAGTGCGTGGGGATCGGGGTGGAGGACATCCCCGCCCTTGTCGGCTTCGCGCGGGAGAAGGGCGTGGAGCTGGTGGTGGCAGGACCGGAGGTGCCGCTGACGCTGGGCCTGGCCGACGCCTGCGCCGGGGCGGGGATCCCCTGCTTCGGGCCTTCCGCCGCCGCCGCGATGCTGGAGGGTTCCAAGGCCTTCACCAAGGACGTGCTGGATGCCGCCGGCGCCCCCACCGCCGCCTGGAAGCGGTTCGACGACCCGGACGCCGCCCGCGCCTATGTCCGCGCGCAGGGCGCCCCCATCGTGGTGAAGGCGGACGGGCTGGCCGCCGGCAAGGGCGTGGTGGTGGCGGAGACGGTGGAGGAGGCCGAGGCCGCGGTCGCCGACATCATGGAGAGCCGCGTCCACGGCGCGGCGGGCGCCTCCGTGGTGGTCGAGGAGTGCATGACCGGGGAGGAGGCTTCCTTCTTCGCCCTCTGCGACGGGACCCGCGCCGTGCCGATGGCCGCAGCGCAGGACCACAAGCGCGTGGGGGATGGCGATACCGGCCCGAACACCGGCGGCATGGGCGCCTACTCCCCCTCACCCGCCTTCACCGATGCGATGCGGGACGAGGTGATGGCCCGCGTCGTGGAGCCGACGCTCGCCGAGATGGCCCGCCGCGGCGCGCCCTTCCGCGGCGTGCTCTTCGTCGGCCTCATGCTCACCGCCACCGGGCCGCGGGTAATCGAGTTCAACGTCCGCTTCGGTGATCCCGAGTGCCAGGTGCTGATGATGCGCCTGCAATCCGACCTGCTTCCCGCCCTGCTGGCCGCCGCGAGGGGGGACCTCTCCGGCGTCTCGCTGGAGTGGTCCGACGACCCCGCCCTCGTCGTGGTGGTGGCCGCGCGCGGCTATCCCGGCGCCGTGGCGAAGGGCGAGCCGATCAGCGGGCTGGACCGCGCCGCCGCGGTCCCCGGCGCGCGCGTGTTCCACGCGGGCACGGCGCGCGGGGCGGATGGGGCCGTGGTCTCGGCCGGCGGGCGCGTGCTGGGTGTCGCCGCCACCGCCGGAAACCTTCAGGCGGCGCGGGACGCCGCCTATGCCGCGGTGGACGCGCTGGACTGGCCCGGCGGCTTCTGCCGGCGCGACATCGCCCATCGGGCCTTGTGACGGTGGAGGCCACCGCTTCCATCCGCTGCGGCGACGATCTGCGCGGGCGCGTGCCGGGGGATTACCTCTGCCTCGCCGATCCCGTCTGCCAGGGGCCGGTGCACGGGGAGTTTCCCGGGGAATACGTCTCCCGCCGCGCCGCCTTCGTGGCGGGGCATTACGTGCACGACGTGGGCGCGGTGCGGGCGCGGCTGGGCGCGGAGTACCTGGCGCTGCGGGGATTGCCGGAATACGGCCGCATCCTGCTGTGGTTCGAGCACGACCTTTGGGACCAGGCGGTGCTGATCCGCCTTCTGTCGCTGCTCGCGGAATGGCCGAACCTTGCCGGCCGCCTTTTCCTGATGCCCGCCGACGGAGTGCGCCCTTTCGCCCACCTGCCGCAAGCGGAGCTGGAGGCGCTGGTGCCGGAGCCGCTGCCCTGGTCCGCGGTGGAGGCCGGCGCCGAGGCCTGGCGCGCCTTCGCGGCGGAAGACCCGACGGCGCTGGACAGCCTCTCCCGCCGCGCCCTGCCCCTGCCGCATCTGGCCCGCGCCATGCGCCGCCATCTGCAGGACCTGCCCTGGGTCACGGACGGACTGGGGCTGACGGAGCGGCGGGTGATGCAGGCCCTGGCCGCCGGTGCGGGGGATGAGGCCACCCTGCTGCGCGCCCTGGAGGCGGGCGACTCCGTCTTTCCCCTGACCGACCTGATCCTGCGCGATGTGGTGAAACGCCTGTCCACCGGAACGCGCCGCCTAATCGGGCGCGACGCGCCCCATGCCCCCACGCCGCGCGGCGCCGCCATCCTGGCCGGGCAGGCGCGCTACGTGCCCGCTCCGCGCTTCCAGGCCGGGGTGGTGGTGGGCCCCGGCGGCGGCTGGTGGTGGAACCCACGCGCTGCGGGGGTGACGAACCTGCCGCCCGGGCGCGGGGCCATGGGACTCCTGGGATAACCCGCGGGTAGAGGGGTGGGGGCATGGCTGCCATGCCCGCCCCTTCCCCGTGCATCCCCGGCGGGCGCGCCCCAGATGGCCCCGTGATTGCCTGGCTTCCTGCCCGGCCCCTATCCGAGGATGCAGCCTTGCCCACCGACAACGCGGCCAGCCCGCTCTTCCAGCCCACCCGCATCGGCGCCATCGCGCTCGCCAACCGTGTGGCGATGGCCCCCCTGACCCGCAGCCGCGCCCTGGCCGGGGATGTGCCCCGCCCCACCGCAGCCACCTACTACGCCCAGCGCGCCTCCGCCGGCCTCATCATCTCCGAGGCCACGCAGATCTCGCAGCAGGGCAAGGGCTATGCCTGGACACCCGGCATCCACAGCCCGGAGCAGGTGCAGGGCTGGAAGGCCGTGACCTCCGCCGTGCACGCCAAGGGCGGCAAGATCGTCGCCCAGCTCTGGCATGTCGGCCGCATCTCCCACCCCGACCTGCAGCCCGGCCACGCGAAGCCTGTTGCCCCCTCCGCCATCACGCCCAAGGGCCAGGCCTTCACCGAGGCCGGCTTCAAGCCGCATGAGGAGCCGCGCGCGCTGGAGATCGACGAGATCCCCGGCATCGTCGCCACCTACGCCGCCGCCGCCCGCAACGCGCGCGAGGCCGGCTTCGACGGCGTGGAGATCCACGCGGCCAATGGCTACCTGATTGACCAGTTCCTGCGCGACGGCAGCAACAAGCGCACGGACCGCTATGGCGGCAGCATCGAGAACCGCACTCGCCTCATGCTGGAGGTGACCCAGGCCGTGACGGACGCCATCGGCGCCGACCGCACGGGCATCCGCCTCTCCCCAGTGACGCCCGCCAACGACGCCAGTGACAGCGACCCCTTCCCGCTCTTCAAGCGCGCGGTGGAGGCCCTGGCGCCCTTCCACCTGGCCTACCTGCATATGATCGAGGGCGCGACCGGCGGCCCGCGCGACATCGTGCCGGGCTTCGACTACGCGGCCCTGAAGGCGGCCTTCGCCGGCCCCTTCATGCTGAACAACGGCTACGACTTCGCCCTGGCCGACACCGCGCTGCGCGAGGGGCGCGCCGACCTGATCGCCTTCGGGCGGCCCTTCATCGCCAACCCCGACCTGGTGGAGCGCATGAAGGCCGGCGCGCCGCTGGCCACGCCGGACAAGGCGACCTTCTACGGCGGGGACGAGCACGGGTACACGGACTACCCGGCGCTGGCGGCCTGATCCGGCGCTGATGGTCTGTCCCGGGGAGAGGAAGAAGGAATTCTTCCTCTCCCCGGACCTCTCCCCATCATCTTTCTCTTCGAGTTGATCCTGCTTCGCTGACGGTGCGCCTCGGCTCGTGGAGCCGAGGCGACTGCAAGGGCAGGACGGACTCAGATTGCGGAAGGCTGACATATCAAGTCAGTTCCGCGGCAGCCCGATGTAGGTCCAGGAGCCTCAGGCTCCTGGCGGGGGTCCAGGGGGCAGCGCCCCCTGGGTCATCCGCGCTACAGCAGTTCCAACTGCCGCGCCTCCGCCCGCGGCACCGCGAAGGCGCTGCAATCCAACGAGCCGTTCTCCCGCGCGCCGTCCAGGCCCAGGCGCTTCATCGCCACGGCGAAGCGGCGGGCGAGCATGTCGGCATAGGGGCCGGTGCCGGTCTGGCGGGTGCCGAAGCGGGAGTCGTAGGTCTTTCCGGCGCGGGTCTCCCGGACCAGGGCGAGGACGCGGGCGGCGCGGTCGGGCATGTGCGCGTTCAGCCAGTCCTCGAACATCTGGCGGATCTCGAGGGGCAGGCGCAGCAGCACGTAGCCGGCGGCGCGGGCGCCGTGGGCATGGGCGGCTTCCAGGATCTTCTCCAGCTCCGCGTCGTTCACGCCGGGGATCATGGGGGCGGCGAGGACGCCGACGGGGATGCCGGCGCGGTGCAGCTCCAGCATCGCGGCCAGGCGGCGCAGCGGGGTGGCGGCGCGGGGCTCCATGATGCGGGCCAGGCGGTGGTCCAGCGTGGTGACGGAGAGGCAGACCTGCACGAGGTTGCGGGAAGCCATCCGGGTCAGGATGTCCAGGTCGCGCAGCACGCCGGCGGACTTGGTGACGACCGTGACGGGGTGGTTGAAGCGGTCCAGCACTTCCAGCACCTGCCGCGTCAGGCCAAGGGTGCGCTCCACCGGCTGGTAGGGGTCGGTGTTGGCGCCGAGCGCAATGGGACGGGGAGTGTAGCCAGGCTTGCTCAGCTCCTTCTCCAGCAGGCTCGCTACCTCGGGCTTGAACTGGAGGCGGGATTCGAAGTCCAGGCCGGGGGAAAGGCCGATCCAGGCGTGGCTGGGACGGGCGTAGCAGTAGATGCAGCCGTGCTCGCAGCCCCGATAGGGGTTGATGGACCGGTCGAAGCCGAGGTCCGGGCTGTCGTTCCAGGCGAGGGCGGAGCGGGAGGCATCCCGCGTCAGGCTGGTGGCCAGCGGTGGAAGGTCGGCCATTGCCTCGGCCAGGGTGCCCCAGCCATCGTCGAAGGCGTCCGCGCGGGTGCGCTCGAAGCGGTTGGCCGGGTTGGACACGGCGCCGCGGCCGCGCCGCAGGCCCGCCAGGGTGCCGTCACGGCTCGTGTTTCCACGGTTCAGGAGAGGGCTGCCCAGGCTGCCGTCCGGCATGGTGGCCTCCGATCGGGTTCACTGCTTGTTCTCCGTGATTTGGGGTCAGGTGCCCGGGGCCGTCAAGAACATTGAGAGAACGAGTGTGTGAGAATCGCGATGGGCACTGCAAAGCTGGCCCGGGCGCGGCATCGCGGAAATGCAACACGGGGTTTCCGCGGGTGGCCTGACGCAAGGCAAGGCTGGCGTCTCACGGGCGGGTGATCCTACGCTGCGCCGCATGATGGCCTTCGAGGTATCCCAGCGGTCCTTCCTTCTCTCCTCCTTGGGTAGGGGGCCCAGGAGATTCGGGGCGGGATCCAGGCTGGGACGCGGGCCGGGCGGGCGGGCCGCGCTTCTTGCAGCCGCCTTGCTGGCGGGCTGCGCGGCCGGCGAAAGCCGGGGTCAGCCGGCGATGGCGGAGGAGGGGGGGCCGGTGGTGGCGCAGGCCGGCTCCTCTGCCCCGGGGCCCGCACGGCGCGGTGGGCCGCCCCCGGCCGCGGCGCCTGCCCCGGAGCCGCAGGGCGTGTTCGGCGCCTATCTGGCCGGCCGGCTAGCAGCGAATGAGAGCGATGCCGGGGTGGCGGCGGATGCGCTTCTGGCCGCGCTGGGCGCCGAGCCGGACGAGCCGGAGATCCTGACCCGCGCCTTCAACGCCGCCGTGATGGACGGGCGGCCAGAGGCGGTGCGCCTGGCCCGGCGCCTGCCGGAGAGCCAGCTGGCCGCCCTGCTGCTGGCCGGGACCGATGCCCAGGCCGGGCGGTGGGACCGGGCGGAGGCGCGCATCCGCGCCCTGCCACGCCAGGGCAGCGCGCAGATCCTCCAGCCGCTGCTGCTCGCCTGGACCCAGGCGGGGCGCGGCAACCCCGACACGGCCCTGGCCACGCTGCGGCCCTTCACGGAGAGCGGGCCGCTGCGCGGCGTGGCGGCGCTGCACGGGGCGATGATTGCCGATACCGCCAATCGCCCGCGGGATGCGGAGCGGCTGATCCGCATCGCCGTGGCCGAGGCGGACGAGCCGAACATGCGGCTGACCACCATCGCCGCCGGCATCCTGGCGCGCGCGGGGCGGGAGGCGGATGGGGCCCGGCTGTTCGACGCCATGGCCGTGGGTTCCGACGACATCGCGATGACCGCGGGGCCTGCCGCGCGCCGGGCGGCGCTGTCGGGCCGGGCCGTCGCCTCCCCAGTGGAGGGGATGGCGGAGGCGCAGGTGGCATTGGGGGCCGCGCTGCGCGGGCAGGGGGCGCCGGAGCTCTCCCTCATTCTCGCCCGCCTCGCGCTGCGGCTGCGGCCGGGCTTTGCCCCCGCCGGGATCCTGGCAGCCGAAAGCATGGCCGACGAGCGGCACGTGACGGGGGCGCTGACGGTGCTGGAGGGCATTTCCGCCGACGACCCGATGGCGCCCTTCGTCGTGCTGCGCCGGGCTGCGCTGCTCGGCCGGCTCGGCCGGGGCGAGGAGGCCATGGTCCTGCTGCGACGCCTGGCGGAGGCCTATCCGGAGGCGCCGCAGCCGCAGCTGGCCCTGGCCGACATGCTGCGCCGCCAGGGACGGGGGGCCGAGGCCGTGGCGGCCTATGGCACGGCCATCGGGCGGCTGGGACAGCCGGGCCCGGCGGACTGGCCCCTGTTCTTCTCCCGCGCCATGGCGCGGGAGCAGGCCGGGGACTGGGCTGCGGCGGAGGCCGACCTTCGCCAGGCGCTGGCGCTGGCGCCGGACCAGCCCGCGCTGCTCAACCACCTGGCCTATGGCTGGGTGGAGCGCGGCGAGCGGCTGGAGGAAGCCAGGCGGATGCTGGAGCGGGCCGCGGCGGCCCGGCCGGGCGATGGGAACATCGCGGATAGCATGGGCTGGGCGCTGTTCCGCCTGGGCGACCTGAAGGGCGCCATCACCTGGCTGGAGAAGGCGGCCGAACTGGAATCGCGCAACGCCACGATCAACGATCATCTGGGAGACGTGTACTGGGCCGCCGGGCGGCAGGCCGAGGCGCGCTTCCAGTGGCGCCGCGCGCTCGGGCTGGATCCGGAGCCGGGCGAGATGGGGCGTCTTGAGGCGAAGATGCGCGACGGGCTGCCCGCCGCCACCGCGCTGCGCTGATCCTATGTCCTCCATGCTGGTAGAGGGCGGGGCCGGGGTCCTGGCCGAGGATGCGCCCGCCAAGATCAACCTGCACCTGCACGTCACCGGGCGCCGGCCTGACGGCTACCACCTGCTGGACAGCCTTGTGGTCTTCGCCGGCGCCGCGGACCGGGTGACGGCCGCGCCCGGGGAAGGGTTGACCCTGGCCCTCGAAGGGCCGGAGGCGGGCGGGCTGGCGGCGGAGCCGGACAACCTCGTGCTGCGGGCCGCGAGGCTGCTGGCGGAGGCGGCGGGGCGGGACCTGCCGGGGGTGGCGCTGCGGCTGGAGAAGCGGCTGCCCGTCGCTTCCGGCATCGGTGGCGGCTCGGCCGATGCGGCGGCCGCGCTTCGGTTGCTGGACCGGTTCTGGGGCCTGGGGCTGGGCGAGGCGCGGCTGCGGGAACTGGCGTTGCGGCTGGGGGCCGACGTGCCGGTCTGCCTCGCCTCCCGCCCGGCGCTGATGCAGGGGATCGGGGAGGTGCTGGCGCCCGCGCCCGCCCTGCCGGGCTTCGGGCTGGTGCTGGCCAACCCGCGCGTGGCTGTGGCGACGCCGGGCGTCTTCAGGGCACGCCAGGGCGGCTTCTCCTCCCCGGCGGCGCTGCCGGAGGGTTGGACGGACGCGGCAGGGCTGGCGGCAGGCCTCCTGGCCCTGCGGAACGACTTGGAGCCGCCGGCCATCACCCTCTGCCCGCCCGTGGCCGAGGTGCTGGCGGCGCTGCGTGCCCTGCCCGGAGCGCTGATGGCGCGCATGAGCGGGTCCGGCGCGACCTGCTTCGCCCTGTTCCCCGACGCGGAGGCGGCGGCGCAGGCGGCCGGGATGCTGCCGGCGGACTGGTGGCGCTGGGGCGGGGCCGCGCATCACGGATAGGCGCCGGAGGGCTTTACGCGGACCGCGCGGGAGGACATGTTCCGGCCGGCTCCGGTGGGGCGTAGCCAAGCGGTAAGGCAGCGGTTTTTGGTACCGCCATTCCCAGGTTCGAATCCTGGCGCCCCAACCAGCGAATCGGATTCCTGTTTGGATTCAGCATCTTACGTCGGCGATCCAGCCCTTGGAGGCGGCTCGGCGGCCCGTGTCACACATCGATGTCACACAACAGCGTCACACAACGGCCCACGCCGCCCGGCGCCGGCCGCGGCGCCGAACCGTCCACCTTGCCCTGCGGGGCGGCCGCTGGGTCTGGCGGCGGCGGCTGCCCCAGGGCCTGCTGCGGCACTTCGGGGCCGACGATTCCACGTGCGGTTTTCGGGACATCCAGATAGCCCTGGGAACAGGCGACAGGGGGGTGGCGGTGCTTCGTGCCGCCCTTCTCGACGCCGAGTTCGAACGGCTAGTGGCGGTGCAGATGGGCGCGGCGGCAGGGCAGATCGGTACGGTTGGGCAGGCCCTTGCGGCCTTCCGCAACCGCGTTGTCACCTGGAGCGAGGCTGACCGGGCTGCCCGGCCGGCCGGTGTCAGGGGCAGCGATGCCCCGGTGGCGGAGTGGACCGTCGGAGGCGACCTGGGCCGGGACCTCTGGGCCTTCGCGGAACAGCCGGGGGTTCTCGGCCAACCTCTCCCCCTCGGGCTGCTGGCACGCCTCACGGAGGCGCTCGCGCCCGGCTCCGACACCTCGGGCAAGCCCTACGGCGTCGTGGCCGGGGAGCTGGCCTCCGTCCTGGTGGCAGGCTCGGACCACGCGCCGATACGGACGAGCCTGCTTGGGGAGAGCGCCCGGCGTGCGGCTGTCGCCGAGGGACGGGCCCGCTTCTTCGAGAGGGCGCTGCTGGCCAACGACACCGACCTTGCGGAGGAGCACCTGGGGCGGTTCGAGGTCGAGGAGGGCATGACCTTCGAGCCCGCGACACGGCGCATCATGCTTCGGTGCGCGCTCCGGGTGCTGGCCGAAGTCGCGCGCGAGGACGCCCGCCGTGACCGTGGGGTGTACCCGGCGCCCGAGGCCGATCCGGTCATGGCCATGTCCATCCAGAGCGGCAATGCCGGTCGTGCCCCTGGAGTGACGCTCGACACCGGCGTCATGGAGATGGCAGCGACGTGGGTGAGCGACGGCGAGCAGGGGGTGGTGCAACCGTCAGCGCCTATGGAGGCGGACCATTCTGCAGTTGCACCCCGCTTCATGGAGATGTCTGCGGCCGCCATCGCCTCGATTGAAGCCCGCCCAGCCGACCAAGTCGGCGCGAAGCAGATCCGCGACTACAACGTGGCCAGGCGCCTCTTCGGTGAACTTTGTGGCGACCTTGAGATCAACGCCATAACGAGAAAAACCTGCCAGAACTTCGTGGCGGAGCTAAGCCGTGTTCCAAGCCAGCACGGCAAAGGCGAGCGGTACCGGAACATGACTGCCCGGGAGGCCATCCTTGCGGCGGACGAGGACGACGCGATGTCGTCGTGCACCGCAGTTGCCAACGGAACTGAACCAGATGATGCCCCGCGGGTCCCGCGTATGGCACCAGCCACGATCAACAAGCACCTTACCAGCCTCCAGACCCTGGTTGGCGAGCAGCTTGTTGTTAACGGGAAAGGTCTCACGCCCTTCGTGGCAGTCAGGTTCACCAAGGGTTACGTCAAGGCCAACGCCACCTTTGACCGCAAGCAGCTTGAGGATGATCGCCTCTCCGCCATCTTCCACGGGCCGGTCTTCAGCGGCTTCGGCGACGATGTCGAGAAGCGCTACATCGCGGGAACCAACTTGGTCCGCGATGCTCGCTACTGGGTCCCACTGGTTGCGCTCTATGGAGGGCAGCGCCTGGAGGAACTCCTCGAGCTCCGGCCTGACGACGTGGTGAGGGAGGATGGCGTCGACATCATGTCGATCGGGGCCATCCATGATCGCAGGCGCGCACGCGTGAAGACCCCGAGCAGCGTGCGGAGAATTCCCGTTCACGGTGCCCTGAAGCAGCTTGGGTTCCTCGACTACGTCCGGCAGATGCGACAAGGCGGGTCCCGGCTACTCTTTCCATGTTTCAGGCGAGCCGGGCCCGACAAGCGCTACGGGCACGGCTTCACTCAGTGGTGGACGGAGTACCGTCGCGCCGTGGGCGCCTACAAGGAGGGCCAGGACTTCCACTCCATGCGCCACGGCGTGAACACGCGGCTTCTTGCCGCCAAGGTTCCTGAAACGATCATCCGGACGCTACTCGGCCATAGTCAGGGGAACAGCATGACAGGAGGAACGTACAACAGCGGCCTATCCAACGCGGAACTCGCCAGCGCGATGGAAATGCTTCGGTACCCCGAATTGGATCTGAAGCTGCTGAATGACCGCGCTGCGCTCCCTCAGATCCGATCACAGATATCGACCCATACATGACTTTGAGGTTCAGTGATGCTAGGTCGGGTTCGGAGACAGCAGCAGAAGTTACTCCGCCCTCGGTGCCGTCGGCTGCTTCGCTCTTGGGCAAGACGCAGACCTCCGAAACACCCAGTTCTAAGTGTACGGTCCCGGGGTGTGGTTTGACGGATCAAGCCTGAAGCGTTTGGGCTCCTTCGTCCATGTTTGGTGGATGAACTCACTGAGTGTGAGGCCGCGCAGGGTCTTGAGCCGACGGGCATGGCTGTAGGCATTGACGAAGAGCTGGAGGTGGGACCGCAGCTGCTCGTGGGTGTCGTAGTGGTAGCGCTTGCCGATGCGTCCTTGATGGTGCGGTTCAGCCGCTTAACCTGGCCGTTGGTCCAAGGGTGATCCTTCTTGGTCAGCCGGTGATCGATGCCGTGTTGGCGGCAGACACGGTCGAAGATGTGCTCTGTGTCCCAGATGTCCTGCTTGCGCGGGGTGAACTGCACGCCGTTGTCGGTCAGCACGGTGTGGATGCGGTAGGGGATGGCTGCGATCAGCTCGCGCAGGAACTGGGCAGCCTCCATTTTACCCGCGCTCGGGACGAGGCGGACGAAGGCGAACTTGCTGGTGCAGTCGATGGCCACAAGGAGGCGCAGCTTGCCCTCCTCGGTGCTGACCTCGGCCAGGTCAATGTGGAAGTAGCCGATGGGATAGGTGGCAAAGCGCTGCCGGGCCGGCTTGTCCCCGCCGACCTGGGGCAGGCGGCTGATGCCGTGCCGCTCCAGGCAGCGGTGCAGGGTCGAGCGCGTCAGATGTGGGATCGTGGGCTGGAGGGCGTAGAGGCAGTCGTCCAGCGGCAGCAGGGTGTGCCGGCGGAAGGCGACGATGATGGCCTCCTGCTCGGCTGTCAGTACGGTGGAGCGGGGCTCCTTTGGCCCCATGGGAGCATCGGCCGTCGTGACCCGCTTGCGCCATTTCTGGACCGTGGTGGGCTTGACACCGAAGCGCCGGGCCAGGGTCCTTACGCTCTCTTGTTGTAGCTGGATCGCGCGACGAACCGCCTCCGTCGTGCGAGCGCATCCGTGAAGAACTTGGCCCATAGCGCGTCCCGCGCAGCATGGTGGTCAAGCGTACCACCACACCCCGGGACCAAACATCTAGTATGGCAGATTGCGGAAAGCATTGTAGCCGAACTGGCGAAGCGACGGCTGACGCCCCGCCAGGAGATGTTGTTCCCCACAAAACAAGTCAGCCCATTTTAAAAAAGTATGCCCAAACGAAAATGAGTTTGCCCAAAATCCCCGACGTCCTCGACTTTTCGCAGGGGCAGCCCGGCAAGGGTCCACAGGTCCCTGGCCCTACAGACCCGATCCGTACTGTTCTCTGCATCCCGCCGAGGATGTGACGCCCGGAAAACCCCGGCGCACTTTACCTCTCTGGGATCTTGGGCCTTGTATCGCCGCCCTACCTGTACGCGGCCCCTAACGAGGCAGCCGCACATCATCTAGGACGGAGACGATCTCCCCTGGGGAGGCATCCCGGAACGTCTTGTCGGTCACCGCCGGGCAGAGGCCCCCGGTGAAGGGAGCGAGGTCCGTGTCGGACATGGTCACCGCGCCCCGTAGTGCGGCTTCACGTGATCGGCGTAGTAGGAACCCTTTGGGGCTGCGGCGAGGAAGGCCCGGTAGACCGCCTCGGGGACCCTATAGTGGGAGTAGGCGTCGCCGCCGGAGGTGAACCAGACGTCCAGGCGACGAGTTGCGGCGTCGTACTCGATCCGGCTGATCGCCGAGGAACTGACGTAGGGCATCGGTCCTCCGATTCGTCAGAAATCGTACCATTTCACGTAGTCGGAGCACATGGCTGGGGCGAGTGATCGAGGATTGGCTTTCCGCCTATGTATGCCTCGCTCCTTGTCCTAGTCGGCCCCTCACCTCCGTACACCATGGGAGGCTTCCTCCTCGTCCTGGACCGGACCTTCTACGGCCGCAAATTGTCCGGGTATCCGACGACAGACCAGAGATCCTGCGACCAGTTCTGCCGCCAGCTCCGAGACTGAGGGGCAAACCCAGGATTCCTGCGCCTAGCGGCATGGCCGAAAGGCCGGATCTTCTATATGTGGTGTGTTGACTCCATTTGTTCTCCTACATATGGTGCCCGTTACACTGGTATAGAAAATCGAGAGCGGTCCAAAATGTCACTCTCCAAGGGCATCCATCGCCAACGCCAGCTCCCAGATGCCCAACTGGGTGCGTTGTGGGACTCCATCATCCTAGAGGACGGCCTCAAGGACAGACTGCTGTCCCAGGCGATGCTCAACTTCACCCTGCGGGGAAAGGTCGACCGTAGTGTCGTGCCCCTGCATGGCGTGATCCTTCTTGTCGGCGCGCCCGGCACCGGGAAGACCTCCCTGGCCAAGGGGCTTGCGCACCGGACCGCACAGGCATTCCGGGGCGCGAAGTTCCAGCTTCTCGAGGTTGAACCGCACGGCCTGACCAGCAATGCCATGGGCAAGACCCAGAGGGCCGTCTCGGAGCTGTTCTCCCAGACCATCGTGGAGGCAGCAGCCAGCGGTCCGACGATCGTGCTGCTCGACGAGGTGGAAACGCTAGCCGCCGATCGCTCCCGGATGAGCATGGAGGCGAATCCGATCGACGCCCATCGCGCGACGGATGCGGTCCTGGTGCAGCTGGACATCCTGGCGGAGCAGAATCCGAACATCCTCTTCGTGGCGACCAGCAATTTCCCCGAGGCCGTCGATGCGGCGTTCACCTCACGCTGCGATCTCGTGGTGAAGGTCCCCCTGCCGGACCGGGATGCCTGCGCCCGCATCCTTGAGGACTGTCTGACCGGACTTGGCCGAACCTATGGCCCGATCGGACGCCTGCCCTCACAGCCTGGGTTCAGTGCCTGCGCCGAGGCCTGCGTCGGCCTGGATGGACGCGCCATTCGTAAGATGGTCGCGAACGCCCTGGCGAGCAGCAAGGGGACGGCGATGGATCCCGAACGGCTCACCCTCGACGACATCCTCGCCGCGGCGAAGGCCGCCCGTAGCGTTCGGGTCAGGAAGGAGGACGGCAAGTGAGTACCGTCGCCAGCAGAACCTTCCGCAGCACGCCGTACCGAGATGCCCACCAGACCTGGATGGCGATCGTCGACCTCCTGGTGCAGGGCAGGACCGAAGGGGCGAGAGGGGAACTGCTCGCCGTCGCAGGGATAGCGGCCAGCGTCATCTCCGATCAGGCACCGGCCCAGGCGCCGATCGTCGTCACCTGCGATGGTCCACGGACCCGCATCCACTGCCTCTACGACGAAGATGCCCTGGATGATTCGGATGCCAACGAGACGGCCCTTGGCTTCGATCCCCTGAAGGGTGACTGGCGTGTATCGCTGCCCTGCCCCGCCGAGGATCTCGAATGGGTCCGACGCGCGCTGGCGAAGCACGGCACCAGGATCACGGCTCGGACGCCCGGAGAGGAGGTGGAGACCTCGCGGTCCGGCAACTCCGGCGGTTCCAGCGCTACGGTCCTCGAACTCGATCCGAAGGGGTTTCTCGGGTCATGACAACGGTCGTCGTCAATTCTTATACGCATTCAGTCGCCTATGTGGCGGACAACATACTCAAGAGCCTTAAGGACATCATCAGGCTCAGCGGACTGGATCCGGCAAAGTTCGTCGACCAGTGGGAGTCGAACACCAGGGCATTGAAGACCTGGCTGGAAACAGGTTGTGGATCGGCGTGGAATAGGGACCCTGTTGGAGGGGTGATCGGCGTCCAAACGGGACCCCTCTGACGGCGGGGTTCACGGTGGTTCCCGGGATGATCGGGAGCCTGGGTCGGGATGCTGGTC
>NZ_JAGIZA010000018.1 GCF_017813365.1 Roseomonas indoligenes | reverse complement strand
GGACAGCGTCTGCGGGTGCGTCGCCGCCCCTGTCAGCACCGTCACCACCTCGCCCGGCTTCAGCGCCGACAGCGTCAGGACCTTCCTCCAGGCCTCGATCATGTCCGCATCGCTGATCGCCATGTCGCAATTCTCCAGCGCAGTCTGCTCCACTCAATTATACAGACGGCCAAATAATTCTTCAACAGCCTCCGGGCGTCCGTGGTCTGGCGCAGATCCGGCACAGGGGCGGGTGGCACGTTCCAGCCTGCCCGAGCCCGGGCAGCGCCCTCATCGCCGCCCCATGATGGAACGGCACGCCCCCTTTGAAGGCAAGCAGCCCCATGCCGCGGCTCGTGCGATGACGGGGGATTACATTCCGCCCATCTCCGATGGGGAAACAGCCGTCGAAATTTTTTGGGGCGGCAAGGAATAAACCGGCGCCGCCATTGTCCTCCTCTCATGCGGAGAGTGCCGCGAAGGACATGCCGTGATCGGAAGCTGTAGACGAAGACGCGCCCGAGGCGCCGCGATGATGCTGGCGATTGGCCTGTCAGCAAGCCCTGCCCTGGCGCATGAGGGGCATCACCATCCCGAGGCCGGGGCGGAGAGGCCAGCGGGCGAGGCCGGCTACCTGGCCGAGAACGATGCAGCCATGACAAGAATGATGGACGCCATGGCCGTCCATCCCACCGGTAACGTGGACCGCGACTTCGTGGCGATGATGGCGCCCCATCACCAGGGCGCCATCGACATGGCGACAGCCTATCTGCGCTACGGCCACAACGAGCAGCTCCGCCGCCTAGCGCAAGAGATCATCGTCACGCAGCAACAGGAGATCGCGGCCATGCAGCTCGCCCTCGGCGAGGCGCTGCCGCCCTCCGCCCCCGCGCCAACCCAGGTCTCCCCCACCCAGGCCGCGCCCGCTTCCCTCCGATAGGACGATCCCCATGAGAGCACGTCTTCTGGCCACCGCCTGCTTCGGCGGAAGCCTTCTCGCGGCCATCGCCTCCCAGGGGGCGCTGGCCGGCCAAGCCCCGGCCGCCGCCTCGGCGCCCGACATTCCCGTCTCCCACCAGGACCGGGTCTATGCGGCCGAGCAGTTCTCCAACACGGTCTCCGTCACCGATCCCGCGAGCAACACGCTGCTCGGCGTGATCCGGCTGGGCGATCCGCAGCCCGGCAATTTCAGCCCACTGTATCGCGGGCAGGTGCTGGTGCACGGCATGGGCTTCTCGCCGGACCACCGCACGCTCGCCGTGGTCTCCATCGGCAGCAACTCCGTCACCTTCATCGACACCGCCACCAACGCGGCGAAGCACACCACCTATGTCGGCCGCTCCCCGCACGAGGCTTTCTTCACGCCGGACGGATCGGAGGTCTGGGTGACCGTGCGCGGGGAAGACTACGTCTCGGTGCTGGACGCGAAGACCTTCGAGGAGAAGACGCGCATCCGCGTCCCTGCCGGCCCGGGCATGACGATCTTCTCGCCGGACGGCACCTACGGCTACGTCTGTTCCTCCTTCAACCCGGAGACGGTGGTGGTGGCGACGGCAAGCCACGAGATCATCGGCCGCATCCGGCAGGACAGCCCCTTCTGCCCGAACATCGCGGCCACGCCGGACGGCACCCAGGTCTGGATGACGCTGAAGGATGTCGGCCGCACGATGGTCTTCAACGCGCGCCCGCCCTTCAACGTGATCCGCAGCTTCGAGACGGGGCCGATCACCAACCACGTCAACTTCGCCGCGACCCCGCGCGGCACCTTCGCCTATGTGACGGTCGGCGGCCTGAACGAGGTGAAGGTCTTCCGCACGGACGACTTCTCCCCCGTCGCCACCATCCCCGTCGGCAAGCTGCCGCACGGCCTCTGGCCCTCCGGCGACGGCAGCCGCATCTATGTCGGGCTGGAGAACGCGGATGCCATGGTGGCCATCGACACCGCCACCAACCGCGTGGTCGGACAGGTGCCGATCGGCCAGGCACCGCAGGCCGTGAACTACGTGCCGGGCGCGGTGCCGGAGGGTAACGGGCGCGCGAACCTGCAGCCGCTCGGCACCGCCGGCCAGACCGCGCACCTCACCCTCGGCGAGCCGGGCAAGCCGGGCATGCCCACCAGCGTCTCCCTCTTCGAGCAGGGGCTGACCCAGGTGCTGCAGGCCTCCGTCACGGGCCTCCAGCCCGGCAAGCCCTATGCCCTCGCCCTGGCGCAGCACGCGGATGGGCGCGGCGGGCTGGAGCCGCTGGCGAACTTCATGACGAACCCGGCGGGTGCCGCCATCGTGAACGCGGTGGGGCCGATCCGGCAGGTGGTGCAGGGTGCCGCCGAGGGGCCCAGGCGCTACCTCGTGATCGTGCCGGGCGGCGCCGGGGCCCCCGGGGCACCGGTGCAGGTGCAGCAGCACTGAGCCCAGGGGCCCGCCCGGACCCCGGGCGGGCCCGCATCGCTGGAGGATCGGCTTCGCCTTGAACGACATGGCCCGGCTGATCGAGCCGCTCATCCCCGCCCTGCGGCGCTACGCGCGCGCCCTGCTGCGGGATCGCGGCGCGGCGGACGACCTGGTGCAGGACGGGTTGGAGCGCGCCATCGGCCGCTGGCACCAGCGGCGGCACGACGGGGATGCGCGGAGCTGGCTCTTCTCCATCGTGCACAATCTGGCCGTCAACCGGATGCGCCAATCCACCCGGCGCGGCCCGCACCTGCCGCTGGACGCGGCGGCGGAGGCTGCCACCGGCCTGCCGCCCACCCAGGAGCAGGGATTGCGCCACCGCGACCTGCTGCGCGCCCTGGAAAGCCTTCCGGAGGAGCAGCGCAGCGTGGTCCTGCTCGTCTCCGTCGAGGACCTCTCCTACGCCGAGGTGGCGGAGACGCTGAAGATTCCGCTCGGCACGGTCATGTCGCGCCTGTCCCGCGGGCGGGAGCGGCTGCGGCAGGCCATGGAGGGCGCCGAGGCGGCCGGCATGCCCCATCCCCAATCCCATCTGCGGAGGGTGAAGTGAGCGGACATCCGATCACCGAGGAGGATCTGCACGGGCTGGTGGACGGCGCGTTGGACGCGACGCGGCAGGCGGAGGTGACGGCCTACCTCGCTGCACACCCGGACGTGGCGGCGCGCGTCGAGTCCTATCGGCGGCAGAGGGCGGCGCTGCGCGAGGCCCTCTGCCCCGTGGCGGAGGAGCCGATCCCGCCGGAGCTGCAGATCGGCCGGCTGGTCGCGGCGCGGCGCCGGCCGGCGATGGCGGGCTGGCGGGCCGCCGCGGCGGTGCTGCTGGCCCTTGGCCTGGGCGGGACCGGCGGGTGGTGGCTGCACGGGCTGGCCGGCCCCGCCGCCGGGGGCACCCCGGCGGGGATCGCGGCGCTCGCCCAGCAGGCGGCCGACACCTATGCCGCCTATGCCCCGGACATGCGGCACCCCGTGGAACTGCGCGCGAGCAGCGGTGCCGAACTGGTGGCCTGGGCCTCCGATCGGCTCGGCCGCCCGGTGGCCCCGCCGGACCTCTCCGCCTCCGGTTACCGGCTGATGGGTGGCCGCGTGGTGCCCACGCCGCAAGGGCCGGCCGCCATGTTCATGTTCGACGACGACCGGGGAACACGGCTGGTGCTGCTGACGCGCGGCATGGCGGCGGACCAGAACGCCCCGATGGCCCGGTCCTCCCAGGGTGTGGTGGAGGCCTTTACCTGGGCCATGGACGGCACCGGGTACAGCCTGGCCGGGCCCCTGCCGGCCGACCGGCTGCACCCCATCGCGGACGAGGTGCGCCGGCAGATCAGTCGAATTTGAGGAAGGCGGCCCTTCGCGGCCGCGATCCCTCCTGGCCGCGCCAGCACCGCCAGGGCTTCCGGGGCCGCCGCCATCCGCGTCCGCACCGGTCACTCCAGATGGATGTCCAGCTCCCGCACCACCGCCCCCCAGGCCTGTCTTTCGCTGCGCTCGAAGGCCGCCAACTCCTCCGGGCTGCCCGGTTCCGGCCGGCCCGCCTGGGTCTGCACCAGCTCCACGAAGCCCGGCGCCTGCATGGCCTGCCGCAACGCGCCGTTGAGCTGGGCGATGACCGGCGCCGGGGTACGCGCCGGCACGTAGACCGCCTGCCACAGGCTGAGCGAGAGCGGCAGGCCCAGCTCGGCGAGCGTCGGCACCTCCGGCACCAGGGGCAGGCGCGCGGGCGAGGCAACCGCGAGAACGCGGGTGCCCCCGTTCCGCGCCATGGCCGCGGCGGCGCCGGCCGGCAGCACCATCACATCGACCTGCGAGGCCAGGACGGCCTGCACGGCCGGCGCCGCGCCGGTGAAGGGCACGTGCAGGAAGCTGGCACCGGTGGGGCGCGCGATCCGCTCGAAGGAGAGCTGGGACGTGCTGCCCACGCCCCAGCTCGCGTAGGAAAGCGCGCCCGGCGCGCGTTTCGCGGCGGCGACGAGGTCCGCGAAGGTCCCGATATCCGGGCGCGAAGGGCCGGCGATGAGCGCGGTCGGAACGTGGGTGACGAAGCTGACCGGCGCGAAGTCGCGCTCCGGGTCGTAGGCTAGGCTGCGGTAGGTGAAGGGATTGACGGCCATCACGTCCACCATGCCGAGGAAGACCGTGTGGCCATCGGCGGGCGCGCGGGCGGCCGCCGCAGCCCCGATCCCGCCGCCGGCCCCGAACCTGTTCTCCACCACCACCGGCTGGCCCAGCACGCCGGAGAGCGGCTGGGCGAGGCCACGCGCGATGACGTCGCTCAGGCTTCCCGGGTTGAAGGGCGAGATGATGCGCAGCGTGCGTTCCGGGAAAGCGAGGGCCGGGCGCGCCAGCAGCGCCGCACCCAGCGCGGGCAGCAATCGGCGCCGGATCATCGTCTGCAGGGCCATGCACACCTCGCTCGGATGGTTCTGGCCGTGTCGTGGGTTCCCCAGGGGCTAGGCTCGGGCGGCGCGGGGGCGTCGGCAATGACGTTTTCCCCTCCGATCCTGCCATGGCCATCATGGCAGGATCGGAGGGGAGAATGGCATTGCTGCCATGGCGGGGGCGCAGCAGCATGCCCGGCATGGAGAGCGCCCTTCCCACCCCTCGCCGCGTCGTCATCCTCGGCGCGGCCCCGGTGCAGCTGCTGGACCTGGCCGGCCCCGCCGAGGTGCTGGCCCAGGCCGGCCGGCTGCACGCGACGGGGTGCGGACGGCCGGAGCCCACGCCGCTCTATGACGTCACCTGCCACGTGGTGGCCGGGCCGGGCCGCGCGCAGACCTCGGCCGGGCTCGCCTTCCAGCCTATGGCGAGCGAGGCGTCGCTGCTCGGCCTGGAATCGCTCGACACGCTGATCGTGATCGGCGGAGAGGGCGCGCGGGAACGCGCTGGGGACCGGCGGCTGCAAGACCTGGTGCAGCATCTGGCAGCGCGGGCGGAGCGCCTCGTCGGCGTCTGCACGGGAACCTTCATCCTCGCCGCCGCCGGCCTGCTCGAAAAGCGGCGCGTGACCACCCACTGGCGCTACTGCGCCGAGCTGGCGCGGCGCCATCCCGGCCTGGAGGTCGATCCCGAGCCGATCTTCATCCGCGACGGCCCTCTCTGGACCTCGGCGGGGGTGACGGCGGGCATGGACCTCGTGCTGGCCCTGGTCGAGGAGGATCACGGCCATGCGCTGGCGCTGGCCGTCGCGCGGGAACTGGTGCTGTTCCTCCGCCGGCCCGGCGACCAGAAGCAGTTCAGCAGCGTGCTGGCGGCGCAGAGCCGGGGCGGGTCGCGGCTGGACGCGCTGCTAGCTTGGCTTCCCGGCAACCTGCACCGTCCCCTCTCGATCGAGGCGATGGCCGAGCGCGCCTGCCTCAGCCCACGCCAGTTCGCCCGCGTCTTTCGCGAGGAGACCGGCCTCACGCCGGCCCGATTCCTCGAGCGGATGCGCGTCGAGGCGGCCCGGCAGCGCCTGGAGGCCGGGCGCGGGGGGCTGGCCGCCGTGGTCGAGAGCTGCGGCTTCGGCACGGAGGAGACGATGCGCCGCGCCTTCATCCGCCAGCTCGGCGCCTCGCCGGGCGACTACCGCGATCGTTTCCGCCGCGCCTCCGCGCGCGGTTCAACCCCTGCCATGGACATCCACGCATGATCGACCCCAGCCGCCACGTCAACATCGGCTCGCTGATCTTCGACGGCATCGACCAGATCGACCTGACCGGCCCCTTCGAGGTGCTGGCGCGCATCCCGAACTCCACCTACCGGCTCTACGGCAAGACCGATGGGATGATCCGCGACCTGAAGGGGCTCCGCATCAGTCCCGACGCCGCGATCGCCGAGGCGCCGCAGCTGGACGTCCTGCACATCCCCGGCGGCTTCGGGCAGGAGGCGCTGATGGACGACGAGGAGGTGCTGGGCTGGATCCGGCGTCAGGCGGAGGGCGCCCAGAGCATCTTCTCGGTCTGCACCGGCGCGCTGGTCCTCGGCGCGGCGGGACTGCTGAAGGGGCGGCGGGCGACGACCCACTGGGCCTCCTTCCACCTGCTGCCCTACTTCGGCGCCATCCCGGTGGATGAGCGGGTGGTAGTGGACGGCAATTGGGTGTTTGCCGCGGGCGTGACCGCCGGGATCGACGGCGCGCTGCGGCTGGCGGCGGAGCTGCGCGGCGACGCGGCGGCGCAGGGCATCCAGCTCCACATGGTCTACGCGCCGGAGCCGCCATTCGACGCCGGCACGCCGGCGAGCGCGCCCCCGGAGGTTTTCGCCGCGATGCGCGAGAGCGTGAGGGCAGTGACCACGCAGCGTGAGGCCACGGCGCGGCGAGTGGCGGAGCGGCTTGGCATCACCGCGGCCGTCAGCCCTTAGCCGCGGGGATCACCTCCGGCACGGCGGGCCCACCGGGGCCCTCCGCTCCGGACGATGGGGGGAATAAAGCAGGCGGCGGTCAGCTTCCGGGTCTTGCAGGACGTGCCGGCATCAGGAGCGGCTTAACCCTTCTCGGCGGACAGGACGTGCGCCACGACCGCGTTGGCGTGTCCGTGACCCATCCCGTGGTCGTTCTTCAGCATGGAGACCAGTTCCATGTGCTTCGCCGGCAGGCGGCTGCGAACCAGCTCCTGCCATTCGGCGATCGGCCTTCCATACTTCTTCTCGATCGACGGAAAGTAAGACGCGGGTCCTTTGATCGGTTCATCAGCCACGGCGGGTCAGGCCCCGGATTGCGTATGGGCGGACAGCCTGGCCGCGAAAGGCTGGACCAGCAAGGGCAGGCCACAGGACCTCCGAGACCCGGCGTGGGCGCCCGCAACCCGGCGGGAGCGGCAGAAGGTGGCTGGCCCCACAACGCGCCTCGGCACGCCCCTGGGCCCGCCATGACGAACCCACGGCCTAGCCGGAGGTCAGCCCGAGCCTGCGGGTGAAGGGAACCCAAGTCGCCGTCTCTGCCCGACCCGTTCGCCAGCCTGTTCCGGGCCTGCGCGGCGAGCGTCGCGATCGCGCCAACGATCCTGGCTTTGAGTTCGACCATCGCCTCGCCCGGCACGCCGGCCAGGTCCAAAATTGGCGCGACGATCAGGCAAGCGCATGGCGTGGCGCATCGACGGCCGCAGCATCGAGGCGCCCGCTGAGACCATGCTCGCGGCGATCACGACATCGGCTTTCCCATGGAGAACTGGCACGCGCTGAACCGGCTTTGCCGACCCTGCAGGTCGTCACCCTCCTTAGCACCGGCAATGCGCCGCAACACCACGACCCCGCCTCCGTGAATACCGCCATCGCGGTGTTCCCACGCGGCGAGGAGCGACACCGCAGACCGTGCCGGATCTCGGAAGGAGGTTCGGGGAGAGAAGGACTTCCTCCTCTCCCCGGGGTAGACCGGACGCGATCAGGCCCTGCCTTCAGCCCTTGATGAAGGCGAGCAGGTCGGCGTTGATGATCTCGGGATGCGTGGTGGCCATGCCGTGCGGAAGGCC
The DNA here is from genome assembly GCF_017813365.1 of Roseomonas indoligenes. Taxonomy (GTDB): domain Bacteria; phylum Pseudomonadota; class Alphaproteobacteria; order Acetobacterales; family Acetobacteraceae; genus Roseomonas; species Roseomonas indoligenes. Next base: position 79,784 of record NZ_JAGIZA010000018.1, on the reverse strand, counting down.
GGGATAGGTCTTCAGCGTGCCGTGCTTCAGCAGCTTGATCCCGATCCGGGCGGAGTCGTCGATCGGCACGATCTGGTCGTCCTCGCCGTGCAGCAGCAGCACCGGCACGTTGATCGCCTTCAGGTCCTCCGTGAAGTCGGTCTCGGAGAAGGCCTTGATGCACTCGTAATGGGCCTGGGCGCTGCCGGTCATGCCCTGGCGCCACCAGTTGTCCACCACGCCGGGGATGGTCTCGGTGCCCGCGCGGTTGAAGCCGTAGAAGGGGCCGGCCGGCACGTCGCGGAAGAACTGGGCGCGGTTGGCGGCGAGCGCGCGGCGGAAGCCGTCGAACACCTCGATCGGCAGACCGCCGGGGTTGGAGGCGCTCTTGACCATGATCGGCGGCACGGCGCCGATCAGCACGGCCTTGGCCACGCGCCCGTTGCCGCCGTGGCGGGCCACGTAGCGGGCCACCTCGCCGCCGCCGGTGGAGTGGCCGACATGGATGGCGCCCTTGAGGTCTAGGTGGGCCGCCAGCGCCGCGACATCGGCGGCGTAGGTGTCCATCTCGTGCCCCTTGGGCGACTGGCTGGAGCGCCCGTGGCCGCGCCGGTCATGCGCGATCACGCGGTAGCCCTGGGACAGGAAGAACAGCATCTGCGCGTCCCAGTCGTCCGCGCTCAGCGGCCAGCCGTGGTGGAAGACGATCGGCGTGCCCAAGCCCCAGTCCTTGTAGAAGATCTGGGTGCCGTCCTGCGTGGTGACGAAGCTCATGCTCCTGCGTCCTTCGCTGTGGGTGGTGGGGGTGGCCGGGTGCCGGCCCGTCTGCGCCTGGGCCGATGCCGGCAAGGCGTGGGCGGCGGCCATGCCAGCCCCGGCCAGGATCGCGTCGCGCCGGGTGATCCCGGCGGGCGCGGCGTCCTTCTCGTCCATGTCGCTTCTCCTGCGCGCGATGCCGTCCTGCGGCCCGGGGCGTCATGCCTTGTCCGGGCGCGCCGGTCTTGGACGGATCGGCTGCCACGGCCGAGCGGCGGGCGTGCCGCCCCCAGCCGGAACGGGCGCCGAGAGTGGCCACCGCTCCAGCTTCAGCCCGCCCCGGACCAGCAGGACCAACGTGCCGGCGGTACCGGAACCGTCGCGCCCGCCCCTGATCGGCGCGGCATCGGCAGGGCCGTCACGCCGCAGCGGAGGGCCCAGCCGGCAGGTGTCACGGACTGCTCCAGGAACCAGGGCAGCAGCAGTGCCTGGGGCAGGCCTTGGCCGGCGCGGACGCCGTCCGGCTCAGGCCGTCAGGCGTCGGCCACGGTCGCCCCGCGCATGCCCTTGGGCTTCTCCGGTCCCCTCGTGGTGTCGTGCGCGGTCTGGCGCTCCATCTCCGCGTCCAGCTCGGCCCCGGCGAGCACGATCGCGGCCGAGATCCAGATCCACGTCATGAAGCCGACGGCGGCACCGAGGGAACCGTAGGTCTCGTTGTAGCTGCCGAAATTCGCGACGTAGAAGGAGAAGCCGGCCGAGCCGATAAGCCAGAAAACCGCCGCGAAGGCGCCGCCCCAGCTGACCCACCGCCACTTGGCCTCGTTCCGGCTGGGTCCGTAGCGGAACAGGCAGGCGAGCAGGGCGGCAATGACCACCAGCATCAGCGGCCAGCGCGCCAGGCTGAGAAGGAATTCCGTGGTCTCGCCGAGGCCGACGAAGTTCAGCACGATGGGCAGCGCGACCATCGTGCCGATCGCCAGGAGGGCGAAGAGGATGCCGCCGAGCGTGAAGGCCAGGGTGACGGCCGTACGCTTGAGGAAGCTCCGCTCCTCCTTCTCCTCGTAGATCACGTTCAGCGTGTCGAAGACGGCCTTGGTAGCCCCGTTCGCGCTCCAGAGCGCGACGGCGAGCCCGAAGACCAGGCCGAAGCCGAGCTTGCCGTTGCCCTGCTCCGCGACGCGCTTCACCTGCTCCTCGATGATCTGCATGCCACCCGCGGGAACCACGCCCGAGAGGTCCGAGAGGTGCTTGGTGACATCGCCCGCGTCGGCGACGAGGCCGTAGAGCGAGACGAGGGCGGTCAGCGCGGGAAAGAGGGCGAGCAGGGTGTAGAAGGTGATCCCGGCGGCCTCCGTGAGGAGACGGTCCTCGGAGGCCTGCGCGGCGGTGCGCTTCAGGATATCCCACCAGCCCTGGGCCGGGATCTCGGACGGGGACCTCGCCTCCCGGCCGCGGCCCTGGCGCGGGCCGGTGGCCTCTTTCCCTTCGCCAGAGGGCTGGCCGGCACCGGGGGACCTCGCCAGTGCGATCTCCTCTTCGGCCGGCCGGGTGCCGACGAGGATGAGGCCGACCAGCGCTAGCAGGGCGGCGGCCAGCGGGCTGGGCCAGTTGTTCTTCAATGGCACGGGCTTGTCCTACCTCCTCGGAAGCGGGGGGTAGGGTCTGCCGCCTGCGACGTTCCCTGCCGGGCCCCGGTCGAGTGCAGAACGCAACAGACCGGCGGAGGGTCGCACAGGACCGCACCCCCATGCAGGATCAGGGGTCCAGCTCGCCATCGGTCCCAGCCTCAGCAGCCCCATCAAGGGATAAGCGGTGCCGGGCAAGCGACCTGCCCTGTCCCTCCCGCCCGGGCTGGACGGCCGGCGCTCCGCCTCAGAACCGCGCCGTCACGGAGAAGATGCCCTGCAGCGGCTCACCATAGTTCACACCCAGGTTGTTCGTGCCGATCGAGGACAGGTAGTAGGTCTTGTCGAAGATGTTCTTCACGTTGACCTGGGCCCGAAGGTTGGTGTTCTGGATGCGGAAGTCGTAGGCGGCGAAGGCATCCGCCACGACGTAGCTCGGCAGGAAGAAGGTGTTGTCGGGGTCGCCTGCGCGGCGCCCCTCGTGCCGCACGCCGCCGCCGAAGGAGAGGCCCTCGATGATCTGGCCCGCATCGTAACTCAGGAAGGCGGAGGCCGTGGTGCGCGGCACGTTGGCCGGGCGGCGCCCCTGATAGGCGACGTCCTGCACGACATCCACGTCGGTCAGGGCGAAGCTGCCGATGAAGCTGAGGTCGCGCGTGATCCGCCCGGCCATGTCCAGCTCGAAGCCCGAGGAGCGGACGCGCCCGGCGGCGGCCGTGGCGGTGATGCCGGTCGTTGCCTGGTAGCGGTAGATGACGTTGTGCTTCTGGATATTGAAGGCCGCGGCCGTGAGGGTGAGGCCTTGGAACAGCTCCGCCTTCACGCCGATCTCCCAGCTCTCCCCCGTCTCCGGCGGCTGCGAGCCGATGAGGGTGGAGATATTGGAGTTCGGCTTGAAGGACTGGGAGTAGTTCGCGAAGAAGGCGAGTTCCGGCATCGGCTGGTAGACGATGCCCACCCGCGGCGTCACCCGGTCCCCTTCCGTGTCCGTGTTGCGCACGAAGGGCCTGCCACGTCCGGCGACCTGGTCGTATCGCTGGTAGCGCAGGCCGGCGACGACGATCCACTGGTCGTTCAGGTGCAGGCTGTCCTGCGCGTAAAGAGACCAGCTGTCGACGCGCTCCGTCTGGTCGCTGTCGGTCGCAACGACGTTGCGGCTGGTCGGGAGCAGGCCGTAGACGGGGTTGTAGATGTTGAAGGGCTGGTTGACCGTGCCCCGGATCAGGTCCGTGCGGCGGGTGCTGACATAATCGTAGGAACTGCCGAAGAGCAGCTCGTTGCGGAAGCCGCCGATCGACACGTCCCCGCTCACATCCGCGCGGAAGGCGTGGTTGAAGATGGTGCTGTCGTCGGTGGCGTCGGCGCGGCGGGTCGCGATGCCGGTGTTGCCGTTGAAGGCCGTTACCCGCGCCTGGTTGTCGGAGTAGTTGTTGACGCTGTAGGCATAGCGCAGGTCCAGCCGCCAGGATTGGTCGAAGCGCTGCCCCACCCGGATCGTGCCGTAATCCGAGCTGCCGTGGGAGATGTTGTAGGGCTCATCGAAGCGCCGGCGGCGATCGGTGTTGACGAAGGTCCGGTGCACCGGGTCCCAGATCGTGCCGCGGTCGAAGGGCACGTCGTAGTCGGCATGCCAGTAGCTCGTCTCCACCGTGGTGTTCTGCCCGTACCAGGCCAGCATCGGGGCGATGAAGCTCTGGCGGACGCTGCCGAAGTTCCGCCAGTAGTCCTGGTTCTGGTACTCGCCGATGATGCGGTAGGCGAAGCCGTTGGTCCCGATCGGCCCGGTGGTGTCGAAGCCCGTCGCGCCGCCGCCGAAGGTGCTGATCCGCCCGGTGAGGGCGGTGGCGGCGTTGAGCTGCGGCCGGCGCGTGACGACGTTCACCATCCCGCCGGGGTCGAGGATGCCGTAAAGGGTGGAGGACGGGCCCTTCAGCACCTCCACGTAGTCGGTCGCGCCGTTGAAGACGTGCGGCAGCGCCGTGCGCAGCCCGTCCACGAGGATGCCGCCATCCCTGTTGTCGCCGAAGCCGCGGCGGATAATGGCGTCCTGGGTCTGGCCGAGCGTGTTCGTCTGGGCAATGCCGGAGACGTTGGCCAGCGCCTCGTCCAGGCTGAAGGCGGCCTGGTCGCGGATGACGGCGGGCGGCACCACCGCGATGGATTGCGGGATGTCGAGGATCCGCGCCTCGGAACCGACGCCGACCGTGGCGCGGAGCGGCTGGTAGCCCTCGTTCGGCGTGGCGCGGCCGAGCACGTCCACCGCGGGCACGGTGATAGCCCCGGGATTCGGCTCGTCGGTGGGCGGGGTGACGGGGCCGCCCAGCTGCGCGGCAGCAGGGCCGATACCCGTCAACAGGAGCAGCATCGCCGCGCCTTGGGTCTGAACGGGTCGTCGCATCGGGCGGCCTCGGCTGACGTCTGAAAGCGCGAACATGGCGGAACCGCCATTCAGGTCAGGCGATGCCATGGACCGGCTCGACGATCATTGTTGCGAATGCGTCTATTCGCATCTTCCTGAGCCGGTGTAGCATGGATTCCCGAGGCGACAATCGGCATTGCTCACTTCGGCGTGAGACCCTTCGGGGTGGTATGGAGACCCCGGGAAATGCAGAGCTGGGCAGAAGAAGCTTCGGAAATCAGCGATGTGCCAGGACGCGATGCGGCGATCGCCGCCGGTTTGCGGCGGAGCACTCATTCCAGCGTCCAAAACCGATTCGACGCGATGGGAATGATCATCGCACGGGGGCTGGACCTGGCGTGGGTCGGTCAGACCCATAGATCGCCGCCATGACCGGGGCCTCCCGTCTCGGCCGCCGGGCTGCCCTCGGGATCGGCATGTCCCTGGCGATGCCGGGCCTTCTCCGGGCACAGGGTTCCATTGCCGTCACGGACCTGCTGGGCCGGCAGGTGAGGCTGCCGCGCACGCCTCGCCGGATCGTCCTCGGGCAGGGCCGGCTGCTCAGCCTCATGGGGCTCCTGCATCCCGACCCCGTGTCCCTGCTGGTCGGGTGGGCGAGCGATCTGGTGGAGGTGTTCCCCGACGAGTACGCCGTCTGGACGCGGCACAGCCCTGGCCTGGCCGGGATCCCGCAGCTCGGGCGCAAGATCCTGGCCGACTTCTCCCTCGAGGCGGCGGTCGCGCAGCAGCCGGACCTCATCCTCCTCAACCGGCTCAACATCGCCCCCGTCGATGCGCGCGGGAGGAGCGAGGTGCTGGCGAAGGTCGAGTCCCTCGGCGTGCCCGTCGCGGTGATCGACTGCATGGCGGACCCGATGCGGGACACCCTGCCCAGCATCGCCATTCTCGGCGCCCTGCTCGGCCGGGAGGAGCGGGCCAGGGAGCTCTCAGCCTTCTATGCCGCGCAGATGCAGAGCCTGGACACCTGGCTGACGGCGAGCCGTCCGCCGGTCGCCTCCGTGCTGCTGCACAATCACGGCGGCGGCCGTGAGTGCTGCTTCTCCATCGCGCAGGGCAGCTTCACGGCCCTGATCGAGAAGGTCCGGGGGCGGAGCATCGCCGCCGACCTGCTGCGAACCCCCTTGGGGCAGCTGCACTTCGAGTACGTCCTGACCCATCCGGCCGATGTCTATGTCACCACCGGCGGGGTCTATAACGGGCGCGGCGGCGTGTCGCTCGGCGCGGGGATCGCGCCGGAGGTGGCGTCCAACACCCTCGCGAGCATGCTGGCGGCGCAGCGCCTGGAGGGCCTGCCGAGCGTGGCGGCGGGGCGTGCCTTCGGGATCTGGCACGGGTTCAACGAGACACCGCAGCACCTCGTCGCGCTGCAGGCCCTGGCGGGCTGGCTGCATCCGGAGGCGAAGGAGCGTTTCGATCCGCGGCCCACGATGGACGCCTTCAACACCCGCTTCGCGGCCGTTCCCTATGAGGGCACCTACTGGACCGGCCTGCGGCCCTGAGACGCCCGCCCGCCGGGATCAGTAGAAGCGCGGGATGGGCCCGAGTTGCGGCGTCCGGTCGGGCAGCGCGACCTCCGCATCGTCGATGTAGCACCAGCCCCATCCCTCCGGCGGGTCGTAGCCCTCGATGATCGGGTGCTTCGTCGCGTGGAAATGGGCGCGGGCGTGACGGTGCGGCGAATCGTCGCAGCAGCCGACATGGCCGCAGCTCCGGCAGAGGCGGAGATGGACCCAGGGCGAACCGATCCGCAGGCATTCCTCGCAGCCCCGCGCACTCGGCGTCACGGTGCGGATCGTCGTGACATGCTGGCACATCATGCTGCGACCGCCCTGGCCGCCCGCTCGGCGATGGCCGCATGGATCCCGGCAACGACGGCCGCCCCTTCGCCGACGGCGGCGGCGACACGCTTGGTGGAGCCCGCGCGGACATCCCCGATCGCGAAGACGCCGGGTCGGCTCGTCTCAAGAGGCTGCGCGCCCATGCCGGTGAGGATGAAGCCCTTGGCGTCGGTCCTCACGGCGCCACCCAGCCACGCGGTGTTGGGATCGGCCCCTATGAACAGGAAGACGTGGCGCATGGCGCGGCGCTGCACCGTGCCGTCGATCCGGTTGGTGAACTCGGCGCCGGTCAGCCCGGTGGCGCGGCTGCCTTCCAGGCCCGTGATCTCCGTGCCGACATGGATCTCGACATTGGGCAGGGCCGCGATCCGCTCGATCAGGTAGCGCGACATCGTCGCCTCCAGCCCGCGCCGGACGATCAGGTGCAGGCGGCGGGCATAGGAGGCCAGGAAGACCACGGCCTGCCCCGCCGAATTGCCGCCGCCGACAAGGGCGATCTCCTCATCCGCGCAGAGCCGCGCCTCGATCGGCGAGGCCCAGTAGGAGACGCCCGCGCCCTCGAAGGTCGCGAGGTTGGGAATGGCGGGGCGGCGATAGCGGGCCCCGGAGGCCACCACCACCGCATGCGCCCGCAGGCGACGGTCCCCGGACAGCCGCAGCACCGGCCCCTCCCAGTCCACGACGTTCTCGATCCCCTCGACTGCGACGGGAACGCTGATCTCGACCCCAAACTTCAGCGCCTGGTTGACGGCCCGCCCGGCGAGCGCCTGGCCCGAGATCCCCGTGGGAAAGCCAAGATAGTTCTCGATCCGCGCCGAAGCCCCCGCCTGGCCGCCGGTCGCGTGCTCGTCGAGCACGACCACGGACAGGCCCTCGGACGCCGCATAGACCGCCGCGGCCAGCCCGGCCGGGCCCGCGCCCACGATGGCGACATCGTACACGGCCGCCGGGTCCAGCACCGGCGTGAGCCCGAGGCAGGCCGCGAGCCCGGCCTCGTCCGGACGCCGCAGCAGCGTGCCGCTCGGGCAGACGGCCAGGGGCAGTTCCTCGGGCAGCAGGCCCGTGCGCTCCACCAGCGCCCGCCCCTCGGTATCCGTTGTCGCGTCGAGCACGAGGCAGGGGAAGCCGGCGCGGGCCAGGAAGCCCTGCAGGCGGACGATCTCCGGGCTGCCCGGCACGCCGATCAGGATCGTCCCGGCACCACCCTCCGCGATCAAGTTCACGCGGCGCAGGATCAGGGCCCGCATCACGATCTCGCCCAGCTCCGCCGAGCCGACCATGAGGGCTCGGAGATGGGCCGCGTCGAAAGGCAGCGCGACGCACCCCTCAGGCCCGGCGCGGCCGGCGGCGATGGAGGGGCGGCCGGCAAGCTGGTTGACCTCGCCGCTGAACCCGCCGGGACCGTGCGTTGTGACCGGCGCCTCATGGCTCAGCCCGTCGCGGCGGACCACGTCGATCGAGCCCTCGAGCACGAGCCAGGCGGGGGCGCCGTGATCCCCGATGGCGTAGAGCGACTCTTCAGCGGCGAAGCGGTGCGGGGCGCCGCTGGCAAAGCGGCGGGCGATCCCGATCTGCTGGGCATCGAACACGGGATAGGTCTGTTCGCTGCGGGTTGTCGGTACCCTCATGCCACGCTCCGATCCGCTTCGGACCGGCACTATGACGTTCTCTGCCCGCGGTGCAACGCGCTGGGGCACCCGGCCCGGACGGCTTCCGTCCGGGCCGTTCTACGTCACGCGCTGCGAACGCTCTCGAGGGCGAGACCGGCCCGGCCCTTGCTAATGAGACCGGACATGGCGTTCCAGGTCTTGTCCCAGGAGATCTGGGAGAGCTGCTGGTCCACCGCCTCCAGCCAGGGCCCGCGCGGGCGGACAAGGACGTCCTGGAGGGAGGCGATGGCCGCCTCCGCCGTCTCGGCGATCTCGACCAGCCCTTCCTCGCCCCAGGGCCTGATGACGTCGGCGATCGCGGTCGAGACGACCGGCACCCCCGCCGCGAGGTATTCCGGGGTCTTGGTCGGGCTGATGAAGCGCGTGGCCTCGTTGATCGCAAATGGCATGAGGCCCGCGTCCCAGTGGGCAAGATGCGCGGGCAGGTCCGCGTAGGAGCGGCCGCCGAGCCAGTGGATGTTGGCCAGGCGCGGCAGGTCGGCGGGATCGATCTTCACGACGGGGCCGATCATCACGAAGGACCAGTCCGGCCGGAGCCGCGCGCAGGCGGCCAGCAGTTCCAGGTCCAGCCGCTCGTCCACCACGCCGAACCAGCCGATCCGCGGGCCGGGGATGTCCCGGAGCTCGGGCGGCTCCGGAACCTCGCCGGCGCGGGCCCGCGCGAAGTGACCCGCATCGATGGAGGAGGGAAAGCAGTGGACATCGTGGCGGATGGAGCGCTTCGCCTCGTAGAGGGACTGCCCGCCGGTGAAGACGAGATCGGCCCGGCGCATGAGGCGCCGCTCCTCGATCAGCATCTGCGGCGAGGCGCCCCGGAAAGCCGAGAGCTCGTCCATGCAGTCATAGACCACGAGGCCCGGCGAGAGATGGCCCGCGACCGCCTGGGCCAGCGGCGTGTAGTACCAGAGCACGTCCGGCTGGCCGGCCTCGGCGAGCAGGGCATCGAGGAGGGGGCGCTGCATCCGCTCCACGCTGCCGGGCACGCCGTCCCAGTAGGGAAGGACCGGCACCGCCACCTCCACGCCCCCGGCCACCTCTCGGCGATCGAGCCGCGGCAGGTTGGGGCCGGGCGGCTCGTAGCGCGGTTCCTCGAAGTAGACGACCCTCCAGTCCTGCGCCGCGCGGGTGAGCAGGTGCTGCGGGCGCTGCAGCACGAGGTCCCATGGCAGGTGCGACATGCAGAGGAGGAGTGGGCGAATGGGCGTGCCACCGGATCGAATCATGAAGACGTAAGTACTCGAAAGGCGCTTCGGTCACGCAATCCTATGTTGCAGTGCCAATGAATGCTGCGTGATCGGGCCGATGGTGTTCCGCCCCTCAGGACGCCCCGCAGAGTGCCCGGAACAGGGCGCGCTGCCCGGCCAGCTCCGCCGCCAGCGGCTCGTGGACGGGCCGCTCGTCCCCCTCCTGGAGTTCCAGCAGGCCGTTCGGGCAGTAGCGGTCGTTGTCCCAGCCGGGATGCGACAGGACGGGGTAGATGCAGACCCCCTCCATCGGCACGCCGGCGCGCATGGCGGCGCGCACCTCCTCGCCGACGTAGCGGAACCAGGGGGCGCGCTCATCGCCTTCGATGCTGGTTTCCGCCATGAAGATCGGCCGGCCGTAGCGCGCATGGGTGCCCGCAAGCAGGTCGCGGAGCGGCGTGTGCCGGGGGTCGCCGGGCAGCAGCGGCTCGCGCGGGCCACCATGGAGCCACTGGTTGTTCCAGTAGTAGTTGACCCCGAGGATATCGAGCATGTCGGGCGCGCCGCCCAGTTCTGGCGCCAGGCGGCCGGCGATCATGTCCCAGGCATGGAACTGGCCCTCGTTCCGGGCCTCCCCTTCGGCGGGATCCTCTCCCTCGCGGGCCACGATGTTGATGATCGGGTCGATCGCCAGGATGCGCGCCCCCGGCGCCGCCTCCCGCACGGACCGCGTGCCGGCCAGGGTGGCACGGACGAGCTGGGTCTTCAGCTCGCCGCTGCGCTCCGGGTCCCTGTCCCCGGGGTTCATCAGCCCGGCCTCGCCGCCGGCCCAGGCGAAGAAGGAGATCTCGTTGACCGGGCATACCATGGGGGCGACGCCGGTCTCCTCCAGGTGCAGCCGGGCGAAGGCGCCGGCGAAGGCCGCGAAGCGGTCCACGAAGGCGGCGGAGTAGACGTCCAGCCCATCGGGCCAGCCGTAATGGCAGAGGTCCCAGGCCACCTGGGTCCCCGTCTCCCGCGCCGCGCGGATCGCGGGAAGGACGGAGGACCAGTCGTAATGGCCCGGGGTGGTCTCGATCAGGTGCCAGCGCACGCCGTCGCGGACCGCGCGGATGCCGTAGCCGGCAAGCTGCCGGTAGTCCTGGGCGACAAGGTCGTCGTGGCGCGTGCTCCGGATCAGGTCCAGCCGCCGCCCGTCCCCGCGACGGTGGGTGGAGCACTCGAAGCCGCCAAGGAAGAAGCTCTGGAAGAGGCTTGGCCGGAAGGCCAGCTCCGGGGCGGTGCCTGAAGGGGCAGGGCTGCCCCCTTCGGTGAAACTGCGGTGGACGGTGCGGGCGTCGTCGGGGTTGTGCTGCATCAGGGCCTTGCAGGGCTGTGGCGGCGCTTCGCGCCGATCTCGAGAACCAGTCGGGCGGCCGCGTCAACGCCCCCCCCGCCGGTAACCAGGCTCCGCGCGCGGTCGCGCATGGCCGCGGCCTCGCCGGGCCTGTCGAGCACGGCACGGAAGGCGCCTTCCAGTGCCTCCGGGCTCACGGCATCAGGAAGGAAGCTGTGCGCCCCCCCTTCGCGCCCCAAGGCCTCGCCGAGCAGAAGCGTCTCGGAAATGGGGCCGGGCACGAGCACCATGGACGTGCCGAGGGCGGCGGCCTCGTGCATGGTGCTCGTCCCCTCCCCGATCACGATATCAGCAGCGCTGATATGGCGGAGCGCATCGGCCTGCGGCATCACGCCCTCCAGACGCACCCAGTCCGGGAAGGCATCCAGCCCGAGGATGCCCCGCAACTCCTCCCGGTCGTGCACGGCCACGAGGTGCAGCCGCAGCCCGGGATGGGTGCTGGCCTGCAACCGCTCCGCCGCCCGGTAGACGCTGGAGAGGACGCGGATGCCGAATTCCCGGCTGAAGGGGAAATTCCGGACCGCGTAGAGGATCATGGGGCTTCCCGGCTCCGCGCCGAGCCCGGCCCGCGCCTCCTCTCGCCCGGGCACCGCGGCCAAATCCAGGAAGGGGCCGGTCGTCGTGATCAGGTCCTCGACGAGCGACAGCTCCTCCGGCCGGGGGACGAGAGGGGCATAAGCCCAGATGAGGGCATCCATCTGCCGCATCATCGGCCAGTCGCCGAAAAGCTCATCGCCGACGGGCGGGATGGGGATGGAGACCCAGGCGGCCCGGGGCACGCCGGCGCGGAGCGGGAACAGATAGCGCGCCGTGTCGTCCACGATGACGTCCGCATCCCCGAAGCAGGCCTCAGTCACGGCCTTCCGGTTCTGCCGGGAAATCGGGGGCAGAAGGCGGGGCTGGTAGCCCATCTGCACGGTCATCTCGACATTCGGCGACCTCAGCCGGACGGTGTCGATCACGTACTCGATCTGCACGGAAGGGTCCGCGCGCTTCAGGGCGCGGGCCAGGGTCGCCGTCCGGGACACATGGCCGATGCCGCCTTCCACGCAGGGCAGCATGATGACCTTCATCGAAATCGCCCCGCCCGCGATGCCATCGATCCTCCTGCCTCTCGACTCCCGGCCCGATGCTCGGGCCGAAGGAAAGTTCCCGGTCCTTCCCTCCATCTCACAGACTCGGCAAGGGAACAAACCGGGTCCACCAAAACGATCGAGGCAGGCCCTTTCTTAACACAGATAAATGATGGCCTTATTGTGACGGCGCCTGAAACTATAACAGCAAGTCCTGGCAACGAATTCTTCGCCCCTGCGCTGTTGCCGGAGAGTGCGGTGCCAGCACCGCCTCAAACAGGCTGGGCGGGACGGGTGAAAGCATGAGTGATCTGGAGCTGTGGGGCGGGGTGGAGTGCACCGTTCTTCGCGTCGGGGATGCATGGCGGGACCAGCTCCGGGACACCGGCCATCACGACCGTCCGGACGACCTGGACCTCATCGCCGATCTCGGGATCCGCAAGCTGCGCTATCCCGTCCTGTGGGAGAAGGTCGCGCCCGACGACCTCTCCCGCATGGACTGGAGCTGGTCCGATGCGCGCCTCGGGCGGCTTCGCGAACTCGGCTGCGATCCGATCGTCGGCCTCGTGCATCACGGATCCGGCCCCGCTTACACCAGCCTGCTCGACCCGGAATTTCCGGAGAAGCTGGCCGCCTACGCGGCGCAGGCCGCGGCCCGCTATCCCTGGGTGCAGGACTGGACCCCGGTGAACGAGCCGCTGACCACGGCGCGCTTCTCCGGCCTCTACGGCCACTGGTTTCCGCATGGCAACGACATGCGCAGCTTTCTCACGGCCCTGATGAACGAGTGCCGCGGCACCGCCCTGGCGATGCGGGCCATCCGCCAGGTCCGCCCGGACGCGCGGCTGGTCCAGACCGAGGATCTCGGCCGCGTCTTCTCCACGGGGCCGCTGGCGGGCCAGGCGGCGCATGAGAACGAGCGGCGCTGGCTGAGCCTCGACCTGCTCTGCGGCCGGGTGGACCGGCACCATTCCTGGTACGACATCATGATCGCCGAGGGCGTGCCGCAGGCGCAGCTGGACGCGATGGTCGCCGAGCCCTGCCCGCCGGACATCGTGGGCATCAACCACTACGTCACCAGCGACCGCTTCCTCGACCACCGCGTCACGCTCTATCCGCCGAACACCGTGGGCGGGAACGGCGACCGCGTCTACGCCGATACGGAGGCCGTCCGGGTCCCGCTGCCGCCGGACATCCATATCGGCCCCGAGGCGAGGCTGCGCGAGGCCTGGGAACGCTACCGCCTGCCCGTGGCCGTCACGGAGGCGCATCTCGGCTGCGTGGAGCCCGAGGAGAGCGTCCGCTGGCTGCTGGAGGTGTGGAACGCCGCGAGCCGCCTCAGGCAGGAGGGTGCGGACCTGCGGGCCGTCACCGTGTGGTCGATGTTCGGGGCCATGGACTGGTGCTCCCTCCTGCGCGAGCGCAACGGCCGGTACGAGCCGGGCGTCTTCGACGTGCGCCATTCCCCGCCCCGGCCGACGCCGCTGGCCCAGGCCGTGCGCGCGCTGGCCATGCGCGGGCGGTTCGAGGCGCCCATTGTGCAGAAGCCCGGCTGGTGGCGGCGCGAGGACCGCTTCGTGGTCGAGCCCCAGGCCATGGCCGGGTACGACTGAAAAGGGAGAAGGCCGGTGCGGCCGCATCGCGGATCGCCGGCCCTTGTCTGAGCGGGGCCGCTGGGATCCCTGGTCCTTGTTCGCCCTTTCGCCCGGCGCGGCGCTGGCCGCGCTGGGCGTCCTCATCGTGCTGGCGCCGCGAATGGGCGCGGCCCTGTTCGGGCTCCCCGCGCCGGAAGGAGAGGCGCTCGGCTATGTGCGCGCCCTCGGCATCCGCGACATCGCCTTCGGCGGTTACGTCCTCGTTCTCGCCCTGCTCTCCGGGCTGCGCGCCGCAGGGCTCGTCCTCGCCGTCACGCTGCTGATCCCGGCGGGCGACCTGTTGTTGCTCCTCATCCTCCGGGGCTTCTCCTCGCCCTTGCACCTGATGCTGCACGCGGGCAGCGGATGCTATGTCGGGCTCGGGGCATACATCCTGCTCCGCCGCCCGGCGGATCCCGGCGGCGACCGCGCGCCTCCACAGCCTCGTTGATCGTTGCAGGTGGATCCCGCACCGTTGAAAGACGGAAGGGGGTTCAGCGCTGCGCCATGCCGCGCGTCTCCGGCATGATCAGCCAGAACAGCAGGCCGCCCAGCGCGGCAACGCCCGCCATCGCCAGGAACGTGGCGTCATAGCCCGCCCGGACCACCATCTGGCCCGCGATCCCCGCGCTGAGCACGCCGCCGACACCGTGCACCGTGCCCACCACGCCCTGGGCCGCCGCAAAATGCCCGCTTCCCCGACTGAGATCCGCGATCACCACGGGGAAGAGCGCGCCGATCAGCCCCGCGCCCACGCCGTCCAGCAGCTGCACGGCGATCAGCCAGGCAGTGTTGTCGGACAGGGTGTACAGCACCCCGCGCAGCGCCAGCGCGACGAAGGCGGCCAGCAGCAGCGGCCGCCTTCCCCAGGCATCCGCGCGCGCACCGGCCATCGCCGCTACGGGCACCATGACGGATTGCGCGGCGATGGCCGAGGCCGCGGTCAGGGTGATGCCCTGCCCGAGATTCTGCAGCGCGAGTTTCTGGGCGACGAGGCCGAGCATGGAGGCATTGGCCAGGTGGAATAGCGCGCCGCAGGCCGCGAAAGCGAGGAGCGGGCGGGAGCCGAGCAGAAGGCGCCAAGCGGATGCCCCCTGCACCGGCACCGCACCGGGCGGCAGGCCGCGCGCGACGGAATGGTCGATGGCGCGGGCGGGCACGGCGGCGGCGGCCAGGACACTGGCGATCATGGTGAAGCCCATGCTCCAGAACAGCACCGCGCTGCCGAAGAAGGGCGCAGTGAGGAGGATGGCCAGGGAGATCATTCCATCCCCGAGGTGGAACAGGGCCTCGTTCCGCCCGGCACGCCCGGCGAAGCGCTCGGGGCCGACCACGCCGAGGGAGATGGCCGCCAGCGTGGGGCCGATGGTGACGCCGGCCAGGGCCCCGACCACCCCGGCCAGCGCCACCGGCCAGAAATACGGGGCGAGCGGGATAAAGAGGCAGGTCAGCGTGACGAGCACCGTCGCGCCTGCGATCAGCGCGCGCTTGGCGCGCACGCTGTCCACCAGCGCCCCCATCGGGGTCTGCGACACCAGGCCGGTCAGCCCGCCGATGGAGAGCGCGGCGCCGATGCGCCCCGCGTCCCAGCCGTGCTCCGTCATGAGATACACGCCGAGAAAGGCACCCAGGCCGTAACGCGCGTCGGAGACAAAGAAGCTCAGCGCGTCGAGGCTCCGTTCGGCACGCTTCCCGGGTGTCATGCGCCGTTTCCTGCCCTGAACGAATGCCGCCGCGCAACTAACCCAATTTGTGCCGCCTCGTTTCGACTGGGCACGGGCCGCTCCGCTCGGGATCATGAGAGACGTGCGGCTGCTCCGGGACGAAAAGGGCCGGGGCGTGTGCAGGGCCCAGCGCCACATGACGCGTCACGTGGAGGTGACCGCGAAAATCCAGGGGGCATTCGCCTGGGTTAGGGCAGCGCTCGCCCGGGTGCTTCATCTGGAATCTTCGTATGTCCGGCATCCCAGGGGCGAGCATGAAATACGTGAACTCCTCGACGCTCGTGATCGCGGGCGCAGCCATCCTTGCCCTGGTTCTCGCGGCACCGCTCAGCTGGTTCCTTGAGAAGGATTCGTCGAAGGGCAATCCGGCCAGCAGCTTCGGCATTCCCCATACGACGACCTACGATCCGGCAGACCGTTCCTCCACATCCACCCGCTAGCATTCGGCAACACCCGATCCGCCGGGGATGCCGCGCAGGCCGCGATGCCCGGCAACGGCCGGGTCCTCGCGGTGTCCCGCAGGCAAGAGCGGCACCGCCGGAAGGCCCGATGTCAGCACTTCGCTGGCAACACATTGCTTGCCCGGGAACATGAGCGACAGATGACAGCAACCGAAGACAAGAGCCGGCGCGCAGGATCCCTTGCGGGCGGCGCGCCCGTGGTGGTGATCACCGGCGCGTCCAGCGGAATCGGCAGGGCAACGGCCCTGGCCTTCGCCCGCACGGGCGCCTCCGTCGTGCTGGGCGCGCGGCGGGCGGAGATGCTCGACGACGTGGCGCGCGAATGCACGGCGCTGGGCGGTGCGGCCCTGGCAGTGCCGACGGACGTGACGCGGGAGGAGGAGGTCGAAGCCCTCGGCCGGCGCGCGCTGGAGCGCTTCGGCCGGATCGACGTCTGGTTCAACAATGCGGGCCTTGCCGCCTTCGGGCGGCTCGAGTCCATTCCGTCCGACGTGTGGCGGCGCGTGATCGAGACGAATCTCTTCGGCTTTATGCACG
The DNA here is from genome assembly GCF_017813365.1 of Roseomonas indoligenes. GTDB lineage: Bacteria > Pseudomonadota > Alphaproteobacteria > Acetobacterales > Acetobacteraceae > Roseomonas > Roseomonas indoligenes. The sequence goes on along the minus strand of NZ_JAGIZA010000018.1, from coordinate 63,488 downwards.
GGGCCAAGGTCGCGATGCGGCAGTTCCGCGCGCAGGGCCGCGGCACGCTGATCCAGAACGGGTCCATCGTGGGGGCCACGTCCAAGCCCGACGGCTCCGCTTATGCCGCCAGCAAGTTCGCCATCCGCGGCTTCTCGGAAGCGCTGCGGCAGGAAGTGCTGGACCAGCCGGGGATCCAGATCTGCACGATCCTGCCTTCTGTGATCGACACGCCCTTCTTCGACCATGCCGCGAACTACAGCGGGCGCCGCGTGCGCGCCGCGCCGCCGGTCTACACGGCCGAGGAGGTTGCGCAGACGGTGGTGGGGCTGACCCGGCAGCCGCAGGCGGAGGTGGTCATCGGCGGCTTCGGGAAGATGGCCGTCGCACAGAGGCAGCTGGCGCCGAACTTCACCACCTGGTTCACGGGCCGGGCCCTGCACACCGGCTTCCTGTCCGGGGAACCGAGCGAGGACACGCCGGGCGCCCTCTTCGAGCCCATGCGGGACGGCCGCGGGGTGGAGGGAGGCTGGCGCGCTAGGCCTGAGAGCGGCGGCGCTCCCCTCGCCGCCATGACCTCCATCGCGGCCCTGTCGCTCGATCTGGCCTCCATGCCGATGCGGATGGCCGATATCGGCCTGACCTCGGCCTTCCGCTTTCTTGAAGCCACCCTGCCTCCAGGCCCGCCCGGGCCCGTATCGAAGTAGGCGCGACGGTTTGCAGGATGCAATCCCGGCGGGGCCACGGCCGCCTCGCCCGTCCACCGACCTGCGCGGCGAGCCTCGATCCCCCTCGGAAGGGGTGCCGGACCGGGTGGGGCGGACCCATGCCATGGTGTTCTCGGGCGGGGTGGCGTTGGGCGCCTACCATGCCGGCGCCTATGCCTGCCTCGAGGAGCAGGGCGGCCCCGATCCGGACTGGGTTGCCGGCGCATCCGTTGGGGCGGTGACCGCGGCGATCATCGCCGGCAACCCGGCCGGGCGCCGCAGCGAGCATCTCCGCCGCTTCTGGGATGAGATGGCCTACGATCCGGCCCCTTGGGCCTCGCTCTGGCTCGGGCAACCCGGCCCGCGAGGGCCCTGGAGAAAGGCCCAGGGCTGGGCGGCGGTCCTCCAGCTTCGTCTGTCCGGGCATCCCCGACTGTTCGTGCCCCACCTTCTTCCCTGGAGCGAGAGCAGGGCCCCGGGGCTCTATGACCTGAAGCCGCTTCGCCGCCGCCTGGAGAAGCTCGTTGATTTCGATCTGCTGAACAGCGCCAGGGCCCCTCGCCTGAGCACCGTCGCGACGGATCTTTCATCCGGCGAGCGGGTCATCTGCGATACGCGGCACGGCACGCGGATCGGGCAGGAGCATATCCTGGCATCCTGCGCCCTGCCGCCCGACTTTGCCCCGATCGAGATCGACGGGCGTCTGCTGGGCGATGGCGGCCTGTCGACCAATGCGCCCGTCGATCTCGTGCTCGACGATCCCGGTCGCGGCGAGCGGGTCTGCTTCGTGCTGGACCTCTTCTCGAAGAGGGGCCGGCGGCCGGCTTCGCTGGCGGAAACCACGGCCCGCGCTGTGGACCTCGTCTTCTCCGGGCAGACCGGCCTCATCCTCGACGGCCGCCAGCGCGAGCACCGGCTGCGGGCCCTGATCGCGGGCCTGGAGTCGCAACTGCCGGACGAACTCCGCCAGGACCCGGCGGTTGCCTCGGTCCTGCAGGAGGGCCGGCCCCAGGCCACGACGGTGCTCCACCTCAGCTACGGCGCCCCGACGGAAGCGGCCGACATGCAGAAGACCTTCGATTTCTCGCCCTCCGCGCTCACCCAGCGCTGGCAGGCCGGGGCGCGCGACATGCGGGCCGCCCTGCAGGAACTCCCGGCAGCGCCCGATCCTTCGGAAGCGCCAGGCTTCCATCTCCGGAGGATACCGGGCGACGCGACCTGAGAAGGGCGGGGCGGCGTCCTGGCCGGCTTTTCGGCGGCCGTGCGGTGTCCAAAGGCCGTGATTCGCGCCGGCGGCATCCATGCCCTATATGTCGCGCAGCCGCCGACCGCTCCTCCAAGCAGGTCGGTGGTCAGGGCCGGCTTGTAGGCACCCGCCCGTGCCTCGCCGGCCCGCTTTCCCTCTCGATCGATGGTGTTGCCGCAATGCCGGAGAGGCCGTGCGCCTGAGCGCGACGGCACCGCTCCGTGCCGGTTCAGGTCCCGCAGCGAGGGTTCCCGGTGGCGCGGTTTGCCGGCCAGCGGTCCTCTCGTCCTTTTCGACGGTCGACTGGGCGTTGAGGTCCCTTCAGCGATCGCCGTGGAACGGCGAAGCGCGGCCTGCCGCGCTGGTCAGATGGGAATCGCCGGCCTTCATGTCGGACGCACGAGCGCCTACGGAGGAAGGGCAGAAGCTTCGTCAGGAGATGAGCATGTCAGCAGCCCGCCGGGTCGTGGTCGCCGAGTTCGGGCCACCCGAGGTCATGTCGGTCGTGAACGAGGATCTGGCGCCGCCCGCCGCGGGCGAGGTGCAGCTTCGGCACACGGCGATCGGCTTCAACTTCATCGATGTCTACCAGCGCAAGGGCCTCTACCCGCTGCCCTTGCCCACGGGCCTCGGCTTCGAGGCGGCGGGCGTGGTCGAGGCGGTCGGGCCCGGCGTGACGGGGATCCGGCCGGGTGAGCGCGTCGCCACCATGAATGCGGGCGTCGGGGCCTATGCCGACCGCCGTAACGTTCCGGCGGAGAAGCTGGTGACATTGCCGGACAACGTGAGCGACGAGGCCGCGGCCACGCTCCTGTTCAAGGGGCTGACGGCCCAGTACCTGCTCCGCGCGACCCACGCGGTTCAGCCGGGGGATCTGCTGCTGGTGCATTCGGCCGCTGGCGGCGTCGGCCAGATCCTGACCCGTTGGGCGACCGCGCTGGGGGCCACGGTGATCGGCACCACCGGCTCGCCCCGCAAGCGGGAAGCCGCGCTGGCCGCGGGTTGCGCAGCCGTCCTGGACCTTACCGACCCGGACTGGCCGCAGACCTTCCTGGCGGCGAGCGGCGGGCGCAAGGCGCGGGTGGTCTATGATGCGGTGGGCAAGGATACGCTGCTGAAGTCGCTCGACTGCGCGGCCCCTTTCGGGCTGGTGGTCAGCTACGGCGCGGCCTCTGGCAAGGCGCCCGCTATCGACCCGGAACTGCTGGGCCAGAAGGGCGGGCTGTTCCTCACGCGCCCCTCCGTCTTCCCGCACAATGCGGAGCCTTCGGCCCTTCGCGCCCATGCCGCCGACCTGTTCGACGCCATTGGCAGGAACCATGTGGCGGTCGATATCGGTCAGCGCTTCGAACTGGCCCAGATCGTCGAGGTGCACCGGGCCGCGGAGGAACGCCGCGCGGAGGGCGCCATCCTCATCACGCCATAGGCGCAGCCCCACCGGGCGGCCGCCTTGCGAGCCGGCATCAGCGTTCCTCGACGAGCGTGCCGATCAGGCGGAGCAGTTCCTGCTGCTCCGGCCCTGCACCTCGCCGGAGGAAATCGGCCACCTCGACCATCGTGGTCTCGCCGCCGGAGGCGAGGTTCGGCTCGTGACGGACGAAGACCCGTCCCGAACGGGCTTCGCGGACAAGGGACCACCGGTCGCCGTTCGGGCTGTCGTAGAGCTCTCGTTCCTCAACGGTCATGCCGGATGTCCTGTCCTGGACTGCTCACGCCCGGCAAAGCGGGCCGGCAGGCAAGGTAGCGCCTGAACGCCGCCAGTTGCGGCAATTTCCCCGCGGGCATGATGGCGACTACCGGGGTTCCGCACCGTGCAGGGCCGGGCGCTGCACCCAGCGGAAGCCCTCGTGCTTGGTGATTGCGGCGATCTGCACCGCCCCGCCCACGGATTTCGGAAGGAAGACCGCGAAGCGCACGAAGCCGATGGTGGTCTCGACAAGGTAGCGCGCGAGGTCGATCGCGTCCTGGATCGGCATCGCCGGGGCCGAGAGCGTGGCGTAGAGGTCCCCGACCAGCTGGGCCTGCAGCGTCGAGGCCTGGCCCTTAGGGATGCCATGCCGGGCGAGGGCCGCCCCGATCTCGAAGCCGGTTCCGAGAATGAGCCGGTTGAGCGCCTCGTACTGCCCGTCCCACAGCACGCCGAATCCTTCCTCGCCCATGATGCAGCGGGGCGACGGGCAGGCACGATCGATGATGTTGACCTCCCACACCTCGGCGAGCGGACGCCCGGCGGAGTAGCCACAGACCCGCAGCTGCAGGGCGGTACCCTCGGCGCAGGCCAGCACCTTTTCCTCGAAGAGGAAGGCCCGCAGCCGCTGCGCGACCTCCTCCAGCGTGTAGGACGCGGGATCCAGCCGCCAGTCCGCATGGTCCGGATCGAGCCCCGCCAGGCGCCGCCGCAGGTCCTTCAGCAGGGTCTCGACGGACTCGTTGGCGATGCCGCCCGCGCCGGTGGACATCGCGCCGATCGGCAGGCCCTCGTAGAGGTTCGTGATCTTGTTCGCATGGGCATAGACCTGCCCGCTGGCCATGGTGCCGGCGCTGTCGGCGGCCATGACCACGCCGTCGTTGATCTTCACGGAGACGATGATCGTCACGGGCGGGCTTCTCCTAGAGCAGGCCAGGCACCCAGCCCGTCGTGCTCAACGTTTCCCAGGCGAGGATCGCTGCGCCCACGACAACGGCCAGCGCGGTCAGGAGCCCGACGAGGAGCAGGAGGCCGTCCTGCTCCAGATAGGCGAAGGCGATCAGGGCGACGACCAGGGCCGGCGGGATGTTGCTCAGCGGCAGCGGGACGAAGAAGCCGACGCTGACCGGCAGGACGGCCGCGCCGACCGCGCGCTTGGTGGCCTCGAAGGGCGTAGTCCAGCGGGGATGGACGACCTTCTCCAGCAGGCGGAGGACCGGGACGACGCCGCGGACGAGGCGGGCAAGCGGCCGGGCCGCGATCGGCCGCGCCGCCACCGCGCGGGGAAAGACCGGGCCGGGATGGGCCCGCAGCATCTGGTAGGCCGGGATCGGCAGGAGAAGGCCGACCGCCACCGACACGCCGGGCAGGGCACCGAGAAGCGCCAGCAGGAGGAGGAGCACGCCGAAGGACCGGTCCCCCAGGCCCCGGAGCAGCCAGTCGAGCGTGACGTGCTCGGACGGTGCCCGCAGGAAGAGGTCCCCCAGGACGACGGAGGTCGGCTGACGCGCCTTCGGGCCGGGCTGCAAGGATAGGGTGCCTCCGAGGTGGCACGATGCCAGCGGCATGCGGGGTTCAGCAACGCCGCGCAGAGGCTGCCGTCCCGCTGGCGGTCATTCCCGTTTCATGACCTTCCCCGCTTCGGGCCGGGGGTGAGAGGCCGTGGCGTGTCATCCCCCGGGCGAAGGCTTCGCTGGCGATCTCGCGGTGCCCATCACTGGCACTCCACCGCCCCGGCGATCCGTCCCCCCGGCGCCGAGGTGAAGCCGCACTGGCGCGCCCGGGCCGGCACCTCGGCCTCCAGCTTCCGCGTTACCCGGTCGTAGCCGCATACGAGATAAGCGGCACGCCCGGCCTGCCGGATATAGGCCACGTCCCAGGTGACCCGCCGCCCCCGCTGGTCGGGAACGAGGCTGGCCAGCTCGGCCGGCGGGCCGTCGAACAGCGTCACCTCCCGCAGAGGCCGCCCATCCTGCATCGCCGGGCAGAGCACCGCGGCCCCTGCGGCAGCGGGGAGGAGGACGAGGACGAGGACCGCGAGGAACAGGGAGCGCATCCCCGGGAGGCTATCAGCGGCGGCGCAGGGCCAACAACGACAACCCCGCGATGGCCAGGCCGGCGAGGGCGGGCCCCGCCTGCATCAGCCAGACATAGGCCCCCTCATAGACAAGGGCCTGTTCGTCGCTGTCCAGGATCCAGTCCCGCCGGAGCGGCTGTTGCGCCGTCTCCATGCGCGACACGGCCCATTCCGGCACCCGCTTCAGCACGAGGAACACCTCGGCGGAGTCGTTCGAGACGACAAGGCCGGTGAACAGCCGGGCGGCGATCAGGAGCGTGGCGAGGCCGGCCAGCGTCAGGGTTGCTCGCATGGTTCACCTCTGCGCGGGCCGTCGAGGCGCCCCGCCGGCCAGGATCCTGCGCCGGGCATGCCCCCGGCGCCCCTCGCTGGCGCCTAGTCGAGCGCGCGGGTCGGGACAGGCGCCATGGCCTCGAAGACGCCGTCGCGCCGCACCAGCGCGTGGAACAGCGCCGCGCCCAGGTGCAGCAGGATCACCGCGAAGAAGGCGTAGGCGAGGTAGCCATGCGCGCCCCGGAGCAGGGCGTAGAGCTCCAGGTTCTGCGGCAGGATGGGCGGGAGGCGCAGGCCGTCGAAGAGCACCACCGGGTAGCCCTCGGCGGACAGCATCGCCCAACCCAGCAGCGGCATGGCGAACATCAGCCCGTAGAGGACGAGGTGGGAGAGGTGCGCGGCGAGCTTCATCGGCTCCGGCAGGTCCGCCGGCAGCGGCGGCGCGCCCCGGCGGAGCCGCAGGACGAGACGCAGCAGGGCGAGCACGAGGATCGCGATGCCCAACGGCTTGTGGATGGAGACCAGCGTCAGGTAGCGGGCGGATATGGTGGAAACCATGCCCACGCCGATGAAGAGCATGGCGAGGATGCAGGCCGCCATCACCCAGTGGACCAGGCGTTGCAGCGGGCTGAAGCGCGCGACGGTCATGGGCGGGCTCCCGGGGCGGTGTGCGGATAGCTGCCGGCCTCGGCCGCGCGGCGCCGGTAGGACAGGGCATAGGCGGAGGAGCGGGCGGCGGGGAAAGGGTCGGCCGAGGTGCGGATGCCGTCGGGCAGCACGGTCGGGTCGTAGTTCACGTCGCGGCAGGGGCCGTCCGCCTCCTCCTGCAGCGCCTGTATTGTCAGGGTGCCGACATCGATGGTGCGGCGGCCCTCCGGCCAGGCCTTGCTGGGGTCGTCCACGGGATCACCCGGTTCGGCGACGGTCAGCGCCATGGTCCAGCGGACCGGGCCGGCCGCGAGGCGTGTCCTGATCTCCTGGTTCAGGAAATCGGGCGCGCGCGTGGCGAGATGGTCCGGGGGAACGGGAACGGGCTGGGCCGCCGGCCGCATGGACCAGCGCACGACGTGGTCGCTGCCCCCGGCATCCGTGAAGACGAAGGCGTTGATGCCGTTGTAGCGCTCCTCGGCGTAGCTGCCGGTCCAGGGGGCGCTGCCGGCCCAGGCGCCGAAGGCCGCGATCTCCGGATGCGCCGCGGCGAAGGCGGGCATGGCCCCCGGCTCCTTGCTCGCCGAGGCCTGAAGCAGGGCGTAGAAGGCCTCCGGCGTCGAGACGGGGAAGAAGGGCGGGGTGATCATCCCCGTGCGCCACTCCGAGCCGTCTGGCCCGAGGATCTGCAGGCTGAGGCCGCGCACGCGGGCCTTGGCGTCGGGCTCCGAGATGGCGGCGGTGCCGAGATTGAGGCGGCCGATCACGGGATAGGCGCCGGCGGCGAGCAGCCGGGCGCGGGACAGGGCGGCGCCGGCCCCGTTCGCCTCGAAGGTGCCGGTGAAGCAGATGCCTTTCACATGGTTCCGCCGGTGTCCCGGCGCGGGGCCGCCCGGTGGGCTCAGCGCGCCCACCACCTTCTCGCGCGAGAGGCGGCCTGGGGAGAGCCAGCCGGCGGTGTAGGCGAAGGCGGCGGTGGCCCCGCACAGCACCCCCGCGATGACCGCGAAGGCGCCGAGGCGGAAATGCGGCGTTGAAGGTGGCTGCACGACGAACCTCTCCAAGTGCAAGGCGAGCCGCGTTCAGCCCTGAACCCCCAGGCTATCGCAGGTTAGGAATGCTTCAACCCGCAGAATGATGACGAGTGGCAGAGGTCTCCAACTTCGGGACGCGATCCGAGGGACATGAGCCATAGGTGCCGCGGCTGCTCGGCGCTCCGGCGCCTATTTCCCACCAAGTCGTTTCTCCGGCCGGAACGGCTGCCGGCGGAATGATCACTGCGCCTTCTCCGGACGCTGGAGCTGGTCGGACCAGATCGCGTCGGACCTGCACCGGCGGCACGGCATGGCGGTCCACTGATTCCCGCCGTCCGGGCTCGCAGGACCGTGCCGGGGCGAAGCCTCACTCCTGGCGGATGCCGCCCTCCCGGATCACCGGCGTCCAGGTGTCGTACTCCTTCTGCAGGAAGCGCGTGAAATCCTCCCGGGTGCCGCCGACGACGTTCCCGGCCTGGGAGTTGAACACGGCGTCCCGCACCTCGGGCAGGGCGGCGATGCCGGCGAAGATTTCGTTGATGCGCTGCGCGAGATCGGGGGCCATGCCGGCGGGGGCGGCCACGCCGTACCAGACGCCGATGTCGAAGCCGGCCAGGGTGTCGCTGACAGGCGGGACCCCCGGCATGGCGGGGCTGCCGCCGGGATTGCCCATGGCGATCGGGCGGATCGCGCCTTCCTTCAGCATCTGAAGCGCGGAGGAGAGGCTGGGAAAGCCGAGCTGCGTCTCGTTCCGCATCACGGAGGTGACGATCTCGGATCCGCTGCGATAGGGGATGTGCACCATGGAGATGCCGGCGCGGCGGCAGAGCAGGGCCATGAAGAGATGGCTGCCATTGCCCACCCCGGCCGAGGCGTAGGTATAGGCATCCGGCCGCGCCCTCGCCCGGGCGATGACATCCGCCACCGTCCTCTCCGGCACGGAGGGATGGGCGAAGAAGACGGCCGGCAGGTTCACGAGGTGGATGATGGGGGTGAAGGCCGTCATCGGGTCGTAGCCGAGGCGGGGATTGAGCTCCTTGCCAATGGCGTTGGCGCCGATATCGGCCATCAGCAGGATGTTCCCGTCCGGCCGCTGCCCCGCGACATAGGCGCCGCCCACCAGCCCGCCCGCGCCGGCGCGGTTCTCCACCACCAGCGCCTGGCCGTTGGCGAAGCGCGGGAAATGCTGCGCCACCTGCCGCGCCAGCGTGTCCGAGGCGCCGCCGGGGGTGAAGGGCACCACCAGCGTCACCGGGCGGTCCGGCCAGGCCGCGCGCTGGGCCAGCGCCGGGGTGGCGAGCAGCCCGGCGCCGATGGTGCCGAGCGCGCGGCGGGTGAGAATCGATCCTGTCATGGTCGGCTCCTTCGCAACTGGGCGGCCTATTCGGCCGCCTGCTTGCGCTCGGGGCGCGCCCACTTCGCGTCAAAGTCCCACACCTCCTGGAAGCCCATCAGCTCGTTCATCCCGCTGAACGGGTAGATATCCAGGCCGTGGCTGTCGCCGCGCTGGCGCAGGTGGCCATAGGCCTCCTCCAGCACCTTCGCGACGCTCAGGAAGCCGATCGCGGGATAGATAGCGACGTTGTAGCCGATGGACTTCAGCGTCTCGGCCGAGAGGATCGGCGTGCGGCCGCCGCCATCCACGTTGTTCGCCAGCAGGGGCGCATCGATCTCGCCGCCGATGCGGCGCATCTCCTCCTCGCTCTCGGGGCTCTCGATGAAGACGATGTCGGCGCCGGCCTTCGCGTAGAGCTTGCCACGGCGGATCGCCTCATCCAGCCCGAGGGTGGTGCGGGCGTCGGTGCGGGCGATGATGAGGAAGTCGTCGCTCCTGCGCGCCTCGGCCGCGACCTCGATCTTCAGCGCCATCTCCTCGGCGGGGATGACGCGGCGGCCGGGGGTGTGGCCGCACTTCTTCGGCACCTCCTGGTCCTCGATCTGGATGGCGGTGACGCCACCGGCCTCGTAGCCCATCACGGTGTGGCGCACGTTCAGCAGCCCGCCATAGCCGGTATCGGCATCCGCGATCACGGGCGTCGTGCTGCCCTGCGCGAAGCGGGCCATGCGGGAGACCATGTCCGTGTAGGTCGCGATGCCCGCATCCGGCACGCCGAGATGGGAGGCGACGGTGCCATAGCCCGTGGCATAGAGGGCGGCGAAGCCCATCCGGTCCGCCACCCGGGCGGAGATCATGTCGAAGATGCCGGGGGCGACGACGAAATCGCCGGCCTTGAGGGCGGCCTTGAGGCGGGGATCGGCCATGGGGTGTCTCCTGGTGGGGTCTGGGGTTCAGGCGGCGAGGGCGGCGCGGACGCGCTGGACCAGCCCGCCGGCGGCGAGGATGGCGCGCACCTCCTCGCCCAGGGGCTGGGCCTGCCAGGTCCGGTCGCCCTGGCGGATGGAGGCGGTAGCGAGGTCGACCGTGGCCGGCTCGCCCGCTTTCAGGGCAGCGGCGGCTTCCGGGCAGATCAGCACGGGCAGGCCGAGGTTGACGGCGTTGCGGTAGAAGATGCGCGCCGCGCTGACGGCGACGATGGCGCCCACCCCCGCCGCGCGCAGCGCCACCACCGCGTGCTCGCGGGAGGAGCCGCAGCCGAAGTTGCGGCCGGCGGCGAGGATGTCGCCCGGGCGCGCGCGGTCGGCGAAGCCGGGGTCCAGCCCTTCCAGGCAGTGGGCGCGCAGCTCCTCCGGCCTGCGCAGGGCGAGGTAGCGGCCGGGGAGGATGACGTCGGTGTTCACCTCGTCCCCGAAGCGGTGGACGCGGCCTTGCAGGAGCGCGCTCATGCCGCCTTCACCACGGCGCGCAGCGCATCCGGCGGGACGATCTCGCCGGCGACCGCCGCGGCGGCGGCGACCCAGGCATTGGCGAGGAAGACCTGGGAGTCCGGGTCGCCCATGCGGCCGCGGTAGTTGCGGTTGGTGGTGGCGATGGCCGTCTCCCCCGCGGCGAGGATGCCCATATGGCCGCCGAAGCAGGCGCCGCAGGTGGGGGTGGAGACGGCGGCGCCAGCGGCCGCCAGCGCGTCCAGCAGCCCTTCCGCCAGGGCCTGGCGCCAGATTCGCTGCGTCGCCGGCACGACGACGAGCCGCACGCCCGGCGCGACATGCCGGCCCCGCAGGACCGCGGCGGCCTGGCGCAGGTCCTCGATCGTGCCGTTGGAGCAGTTGCCGATATAGACCTGATCCACCCGCTGCCCCCGCAGCGCCTCGACCGGCACGCCGTTGGCAGGGGATGGGGGGCGGGCGACGAGGGGGGAGAGGGCGCCGAGGTCGATCGCGATGCGGTGGCGATAGCTGGCGCCGGGGTCGGCCGCCACGGGCGGACCGTTCGGCGCGCCGGTGGCCGCGTTGCGCGCGGCGGAGAGGGCATCGCCCTCCAGCACGCAGGTATCGGCGCCGGCCTCCACGGCCATGTTCGCCACGGCCATGCGGGCGTCCACGGGAAGGCTGGCGAGGCCCGGGCCGCCGAATTCCAGGGAGGCATCCGCGGCGCCGTCCGAGCCGATGCGGCGGATCACCTCCAGGATCACGTCCTTTCCCGCGACATAGGGGCCGGGCCTGCCCGTGAGCTCCACGCGGATGGAATCCGGCACGCGCATCCAGAGCTGCCCCGTCGCCATGGCCGCGGCGAGGTCCGTGGAGCCGAAGCCGATGCCGAGCGCATTGAAGGCGCCGGCCGTGCAGGTGTGGCTGTCCGCGCCGAAGACGACGCTGCCATGGCCGACCATGCCGAGCTCCGCCAGGAGCGTGTGCTCGATCCCGCCATTGCCGGGCTCGTAATAGTGCGGGATCCCGTGGCGCGCGGCGAAATCGCGCGTCATGCGGATGGCCCCGGCCGCAGCGATGTTGGGGGCCGGAGCGAAGTGATCGGCCACGAGCACGATGCGCTGCGGATCGAAAGGGCGGGCGGCGCCCATCTCCTCGAACCCCTCGAAGGCGAGCGGGCCGGAGACGTCGTTCAGAAGGACGACGTCCGGCCGCACCGTGACGGTCTCGCCCGCAAGGGCGGTCCCGCCGACGGCATGGGCGGCCAGGATCTTCTCGGTGATGGTCTGTGCGGCCAAGTCGGCGGCGCCTTTCCCGTGATTATTGCGAGACGTTGATCAGCCCCTCGCGCGCGGCCTGGGCCCAGCGGGCATCGTCGCGCTGCAGGAAGGTGGCGAAGGAACCGAGGACGATCGGCTTCACGTCGGCGCCGAGTTCCAGCAGCTTCGCCTTCAGCGCAGGTTCCTTCAGTGCGTCCTGGATCGCCGTGGCCATGCGCTGCGCGATCGGCGCGGGCAGGCCGGGCGGCGCGTACATGCCGTACCAGGCCGTGAACTCGTAGCCGGGCACCCCGCTCTCGGCGATCGTCGGCACCTCTGGCAGGAGCAGGGAGCGCGTATCGGAGGTGACGGCGAGGACGCGGACCCGCTCGTCCTGAATATAGGGCAGGACGGAAACGGTGCTGGTGACGCAGGTCGGCAGGTGGCCGGCGATCACGTCGTTCAGCATCGGGCCGCTGCCGCGATAGGGCACTTCCGTCATCGTCAGGCCGGCCATGCGGGCGAAATTGTTGCCGGCGAAGCTGGTGGCGGCCTCCGTGGTGCCGAAGCTGACGCTGCCCGGCTTCTCCTTGGCCGCCTTCATCATGCCCGCCAGATCCCGGAAGGCGCGGCCGTTCACGGCGATGCAGAGCGGAAAGCTGGAGAGAAGGGCGATGGGCGTGAAGTCGTTCACGGGATGGAAGGGGATATTGCGCATGGAGTACTTGTTGATGACGTGCGCGCCCGTGCAGACGGCGAAGGTGGTGCCATCGCCCGGGGAGCGCATGACGTGCTCCGCCCCCACCACGCCGTTGCCGCCTGCGCGGTTCTCCACCACCACGGGCTGGCCGAGCAGGGTCCGCAGGCTTTCCGCCAGGGCGCGCGCGAAGATGTCCGTGCCGCCGCCGGGCGCGTAGGGAACGACAACGCGGACGGGCTTGGTCGGCCAGTCCTCGGCCCTGGCGCGGGGGGCGAGGGCGAGCCCCGCGCCGGCGGCCAGGAGGGTTCGGCGCTGGATCGTCATGCTGGCGGTTCCTCCCGTGATCGGCCCTCTCGGGGGGGCCTCGTCTTGGGGGCGGGGCGCAGCGGCGCCCGGCCCAGGCGGCCCTAGATGCTGTAGGGGGTGTCGCGCATGCCCAGCTCCGCCGCGGCACGGGCCTGATAGGCCACGAGTTCCGGCGTGACGCCGCGCCCCTTGAAGCCGCCGCGCACGCTATTGGCGTCAACGCTCTTGTAGACGTCCAGCAGGGCGGGGGAGAGCGGCCGCGCCTCGGGCACGGAGAGCCAGAGGCGCAGCAGGTGCCGCTTGCGCTCCGGCTCCTCGAAATCCTCGTAATGCGTGCGGGAATGGATGAGGACGTGGTTGTTGACGAGCTGGAAGTCGCCGGGTTCCAGCCACATGTCGAAGGAGAAGTCCGGGCTCTCCGCCATGCGCTGCACCGTGTCCAGCGCCTCGTGCTGGAGCGGGGTCAGGCGCGGCGTGCCCTCCATTGCCTGGGTGGAGCGAATGTGGTTGCGGATGTAGCGGCAGGCAAAGGCGCCGTCGCGCTCGCTGAAGACCGGCGCCATGTACCAGGGCGCCTCGTCCGCCGCCTCCTCGTTCTGCCGGCTGTGGGGAAAGAGGCCGTAGAGCGCCTCCGCCAGGTCGGGGCGGGTGCGGACCAACTCGTTGTGGATGGCCACGGTGGAGGAGAGGCGGCTGAGCCCGCCGGAGCGCGCGGTGTTGAGGCAGAGCAGCCCGACCACGTCGCTGCCATCCGTGTGGTAGTCCAGCTCGGCATTCGTGTTGTAGCCACGGCCGCTGCCGCTGCGGTAGGTGCCGCCGGCGTCGCGCACGTCGGAGATGAGCTGGCTGGCCTTGCCCTGTGGGCGCGCCACGCCGAGATGGGCGCCAACCGCCCAGGCCATCAGCTTGTTCTCATCCGGCGTGCGGCCGGCGGTAGGCAGGCCGCGCATCACGATGAAGCCGGGCCCGTCCTCCACCACGGCGCGCACGTCCTGCAGTACGTCGGCGAAGCGGCCGAGCGGCACGTCGCGGCGGGTGATGCCGAGCATGGGCTTGCCGGCCGCCTTCAGGGCATCCAGGGCGGCGACGAGATCGGCGACCTCCTCCTCCGTCACCTGCCGTAGCCAGCGGCCGGAGCTCGCAATACCGGCTGGGCGCCAATCGGCCTCGGACTGGATCTCCCGATGCATCCGCTTCCTCCTCGTTGTCTCTCTTCCTCCCCGCGTGAGCCGGCGGGGTTAGGGCGAGCATGGCCCGGCAACCGCGCCTTGTTCAAGCACTTTGAGCAAAGCTTTGCGCAAGCATGATGCTGCACTGCGTCAGGGCAGATGCAGAATTGGTCCTGCCATCCAGCGCAAACCTTTGCTCGACGTGACGCTGTGCTAGCATCGCCGCATGGATCTGCCCGCCCCGCGGCTCCGGCCAGCCCGCGCCACGCTGCTCTCCCTTGCCCAATCCGCCGGCGTCTCGGTCTCAACCGTGTCCCGCGCGCTCCGCGGCGACGGGCGCATCTCCCCCGCCACCCGAAAGCGGATCGATGCCCTGGCGACCGAGGCGGGCTACGCGCCGAACGCGATGGCGCGCACGCTGCTGGGCGGGCGCAGCGGCCTGATCGGGCTCGTACTCGGCCCGATGCACAACCCTTTCTACCCGGCGCTGCTGGAGGAGCTGGTCACACAGGCCGCGGAGCGCGGGCAGCGGCTGGTCATCCTGCACGCGGGCGAAGGATCGATGGAGGACCGCACGGCCCAGGCGCTGCTGCAATACCAGCTGGACGGCTGCATCGTGACCTCCGCGGTCCTGCCCTCCCGCATCGCGACGATCTGCCGGGAGAATGCGGTCCCGCTCGTCATGGTGAACCGCGTGGCGCGGGAGCACGGGACGGCGGTGTGCTGCGACAACGCGGAAGGCGGGGCGCGGCTGGCCGACTGGCTGCTCGATGCCGGGCACGCGCGCCATGCCGTGGTCGGCGGCCATGCCGATACCTCGACGAGCCTCGACCGGGAACGTGGCTTCGTCGCCCGCCTCGCCGAGCGGGGCCATGCCCTGGCCCTGCGCTTCGACGGCGGCTCCACGCGGGAGGGGGGATGGGCGGCCGGCACGCGGATCGCCGCCATGCCGCCCGAGGAACGCCCCGACGCCGTCTTCGCCGTCAGCGACGGCATGGCCATGGGCGTGGTCGATGCGCTGCGCGCCGGCTCCGTGCCGGTGGGAGAGGCGGGCGGCGTCTCCGTCGTCGGCTTCGACGGCGTCGCGGCCGCGCTGAGGCCGCCTTACGAACTGACCACCATCCTCCAACCACTCCGGGCCGTGGTCGGCCGTGGACTGGACCTGCTCCTTGCCCGCATGGAGGAGCCGGACAGGCCGGAGGAAGTCGTCATGCTGCGGGGAACGCTGCATGTCGGCCGCTCCGCGCGGCGCCCGGTAGGGTGGGGCATCTGAACCTCTGGGGGCGGTCGGTGGCCGAGGAGAGGAAGAAGGAATTCCTCCTCTCCCCGGGCCCCTCACCATCATCTTTTTCTAGGAGTTGGTCTTGCTGTGCCGACGGCGCGCCTCGGCTCGTGAAGCCGAGGCGACGGCATGAATAGGGTAGGATCGGTCCCGATCCCGAAAGGCTGACAGATCAGGTCAGTCCCGCGGCAGCCCGATGCAGGTCCAGGGTTGGACCTATAGGTCCAACCAGCCTCCTGGCGGAGGGTCGGGGGAGGCAGAGCCTCCCTGGGGCCACTCGGAGCGGCCAGCCTCAGCCCTCGTTCCCGGAGAGCCGCGCCTTCGGCTCATCCAGCGACAGGAGATCGGCGTATTTCTGTCCCATGTCGAACAGGTTCGCCTCCTGCGGCCCGATCGCGCGATCCCCGACGTAATCCGTGATCACCACCGGCCGCATGTTGTAGGCCGCTCGCCCGGACGCAGCCGCTGGTCGTGCAGCCCGCCACCAGCACGGTGTCCACCCGCCGGAAGGCCGGCCAGGCCGCCAGGTCCGTGCCCGCGGCGGAGATGTGGCTGGGCAAGCCGTTGATCCTCATCAACACCGCGACCTGGTGGCACGCGCTGCGCGCCAACGGCATCGAGAACCACATGGAGGGCTTCGGTCGGCTGCTCTCCGGGTTCTGACGCACCGGCGGGAAGAGGGAGCAGCGAGGATACCGAACGCGGCCGAGCGGGCCTATCAGGCCATCCGTGACCGCATCCTCCACGGCAGCTTCATCCCTGGCGCGCCGCTGCGGGAGGAGATGCTGGCCGCAGAGATCGGTGTCAGCCGGACGCCCGTGCGCGACGCACTGCGGCGCCTGCTGGCGGACGGACTGGTGGAGACCACGTCGGCTGGAGGGGGATGCTGCTGCGGCTGCTGCAGGCCCCGCTCGTGCTGCTGAAGGAGTACGGCCTGCAGCAATCCGTCGGGATCGGCCGGTCCAACAGCCAGCACCGCGAGATCCTGGCCGCCCGGCGCGCCGGCAACTCGGAATGGGCGGGGATGGCCGTTCGGGGCCCATATCGCGTCCACCGTGCCGGAAGGGCTTCGATCAGCCGGAACGTGAAAGGGCCCCAGCCACCGATCTCCGTGCGCCTCCCTCAAGGCAGGATGACGTTCCGGAGTTCATGGCTGAGCTCTCCGTAGATGCGCGTCAGCTCGGCAAGCTCCTCGATGGCCGCCATAAGCAGGTGATCCTGTCCCGATCGCTCGAGCTCGGCGATCAGCTTCTTCTGCCGCTCGATGCCCAGCTGGCTCGCGCGCGCGCTGAAGAGCTTTCTCGAATCGGGTTGGCCCTGGTGTCATCCCAGACCTCCGGCACCAGTTGCGTCGCGCTTCTAGGCTGACGAGCAGCGGTCTGGCATTCACAGGCGATACCGGCGCGCCGCGAAACGCCGGTTTCCGGGCGCATGAGGACGCCGCATAGCCGGGGCGTTCCAGTTTCTTTGAAGCGCCGCGAATCGGGGATAAGCTGCCTGTGAGAAGCCGCGTCCTGGCGCTTCCATTTCAGGAGCGAAGCGTGAGAACCCTCGCGTCATTGCCGCAGCGGTATCGCCTGATCCACAAGCTGGAGAGCATCGCGAACCTGACCGAGGACGAACGGAAGGCCCTGTTGGATCTTCCGATCATCTTGCGGGACTACGCGACAGGAGACGATCTCGTCCGGGACGGGGACCGCCCGCGCGAGTGCTGCCTGCTGTTGGAAGGGTTCGCCTGCCGCTACAAGCTGATGCCGGACGGGCGCCGCCAGATCATGTCCTTCCATACGCCCGGCGACATTCCCGACCTGCAAAGCCTCCATCTCGGCGTCATGGACCATGCGCTAAGCGCAATCGTTCCGACCTCGGCCGCCTTCCTGCAGCACAGCGACATCCGTGACCTGACACAACGCTTCCCCGGGCTCTTGCACGCCTTCTGGCGCGACACCCTGGTGGATGGCGCGATCTTCCGGGAGTGGATGATCGGGATGGGCCGCCGGGAAGCCTACCAGCGCCTCGCCCATCTCCTCTGCGAGATGATGCTGCGCTTCAAGGCCGTGGGGCTCGTCTCCGACCAATCCTTCAACATGCCGGTGACCCAGGCCGAGGTGGGCGATGCGCTGGGCCTCTCGACGGTCCATGTGAACCGCGTCCTGCAGAAGTTGCGGGAGAACGGGCTGATCACCTGGACCAAGGGCACCGTCGCCGTCCTGAACTGGGAGGCGCTGCAGGAGGCCGGCGAATTCGATCCGACCTACCTGCACCAGGACGGCAGGCTGTACCAGGACCACGAGGCCACAGCCGCCCGGATCTGAGATCCGACCCGGCTCAGGGCATCTCGCCGGCGCGTGGCAGCAGGGCGCCGCGCGCCTGCGCGAACTCCCCGACGGTGGCCACGAAGCGGTCCAGGTCCGCCTCTGCCACCGGCAGGCTGAGCGCCGCCATGCCGCGGCGCGCCATGTAGATGCCGGCCGCCGCCATATCGAGGAAGAACAGCTCGCGCAGCGCCTCCTCCCGCTCCGTCTGCACAAAGGGGCGCTCGATCGGCGCCGGGCGGAACTGCACCGTCGCCATGGAACCGATGCCGCTGAAATGCATGGCCGTCCCGGCGCGGGCCAGGGTCTCATTCAGCGCCGCGCGCATCGCCTCCCCGCGCCCGAACAGCGCCTGGGCCACCTCAGGCGTGAAGATGGCGCCCATGGCGACGCGGCCGGCGGCCATGGACAGCACGTTGTTGTTGAAGGTGCCGGCATGCGGCAGCCTGCCGTCGAACAGCGCCATCACCTCGGCCCGGCCGCCGAAGGCGCCGAAGCTCATGCCGCCCGCCACGTACTTGCCGAGGGTGGTCAGGTCCGGCGTGATGCCCAGCTGCTCCTGCATGCCGCCGCCGCTCATGCGCGACGTCATCACCTCGTCGAAGACCAGCAACGCGCCCACTTCCCGCGTCGCCTCGCGCAGGGCAGCAAGGAAATCCGGGCGCGCGGGAATGCAGCCGCCGCTGCCCAGCATGGGCTCGACGATCACCGCCGCCAGCCGGTCCGCATGGGCGCGGATCGCCGCCACCGCACCCGCCGTGTCGTTGTAGTCGGCCATGAGGAAGGGAAAGGGCACCGTCACCGGCGCCGGGCCGTTGAGGGAGAAGAGGAGCACGCCGCCGTGGTAGCCGCCGCGGAAGGCCATGATCATGTCGCGGCCGGTAAAGGCGCGCGCGGCCGTCAGCGCCATCAGGTTGCCCTCGGTGCCGCTGTTGGTGAAGCGCACGAGGTCGATCGAGGGGAAGCGCGCGCAGAGCAGTGAGGCCAGCTCGCCCTCCGCCGCGCCCACGGCGGCCAGGTTCAGGCCGCGCGCCATCGCCGCCTGCACAGCGGCATGGATCCGCGGCTCCGAATGCCCGAAGAGCCCCGCCGTGTACTCGCCGCAGAGATCGAGATAGCCGTGTCCGTCCACGTCCCAGAGCCGGCAGTCCTCGCCGCGCTCCATCGCGATCGGGAAGGGGCCGTAGGACAGGACGGAGCGCGTGTTGCCGCCGGGCATGACCTGCCGCGCCGCCTCGTGCAGGGCACGGCTCCGCGGATGGGCGGCGACGTAGCGCTCCCGCGCCTCGTCCAGGGTGGAGGACAGATCGCTGTTCCGCAGCATCTCGGCGGCGCTCATGGGCGAAGTCTCCTGCGGGCCCCGTTCCGGACCCTGTCGTGAAGGGGCGCGATCACTGCCACAGCCAGGACATCAGCATCCCACCCTGCGACCACAGGCGGTTCGGGCCCCGGTCGATCCCGAGCCCGTCCTTTCCGGCGGTGCGCTCGTAGATCTCGCCGTAGTTGCCGACGGTGCGGACCACCTGGAAGGCCCAGTCGGCGTTGAGGCCGAAGCCGGTACCGATGTTGTCGATCCGGCCGAGGAAGCGCTGGACATTGGGATCGGGGTTGGTCCTCCGGACCTCCTCGGCATTGGCCCGGGTGATCCCGAACTCCTCCGCCTGGACCAGGGCGAAGACGACCCAGCGCGTCAGGGTCGCCCATTCCGCATCGCCGTTCCGCACGAGGACGCCGTGCATCTCCTTGAAGATGACGTCCGGCAGCAGGACAAGGCTGTTGGGATCGGGCGCGGCCAGCCGGTTGGCCGCGAGATTGATCATGTCGTTCGTGATCGCGTCGCAGCGCCCGGCGAGAAAGGCCGCCAGCACGCTCGGCGCCGTGTCGAAGGCGATGGTCCTCACCTCGATCCGGTTGGTGCGGGCCCAGTCCTGCAGCGTCCGCTCGTTGACGGAACCCTGCGTGGTGCAGACGGAGGCACCGTTCAGCTGCGTCGCGCGCTCCAGCCCGGCCTGGCGATGCACCAGCAGGCCCTGGCCGGTGAAGAAATGCGCGACGGTCTGCGTCAGCCCCATGGTGCTGTCCCGCGCCAGGGTCAGCGCGGTGGTGCGCGAGAGCAGGTCGACCTCGCCGGACTGCAGGGCCGTGAAGCGGCTCTGCGCCGTGGTCGGGACGAAGCGCACCCGCTCGGCATCGCCGAAAACCGCCACCGCGACGGCGCGGCAGATCTCGACGTCGAAGCCGCTCCAGCGCCCGTTGCTGTCCGGGGCCGACATATGGGCAACCCCGGTGGAGACGCCGCAGCGGACACTGCCGTTGCGCTTCACCGTGTCCAGGATCGTTCCCGCCCCGGCGGGCGCACCGCCGGCCCCGATGGCGAGAAGCAGGCCGAAGCAGGCCAGATGGACGCATCGCCCGAGCCGTCGCATCCCCGATCCCTCACCTGCCGGGCGCGAGTGTGGCCATAGTCCTGGGAAAGCCGCAATCGCGCCTCGGACCGGGTTCTGCGTGGCCAGCGGGATGTTGCGCCGGACATGGCACGGTGGATGCCCCCTGGGCATCCGGCCCTGTCAGGCCCAGTCCGGCGTGGCCAGCAGGGCGAGCATCCGCGCCGCCTCGATGCGCCCGGGGGTCAGGACCGGCTCCGGCCAGAGGATGTTGAGCGTGCCGACGCAGCGCCCGCCCAGGACGATCGGCGCGTTGACGATGCTGCGCAGGCCGAGGCCAAGGATCACCTCGTGATCCGCGAAGTGCTCGCGAATCGCCGCCTCGCCCTCGCCCTCGAAGCGGCGCGCCTCCAGCAGCACCTGGCGGCCCCAGGCCGTGTCCCGCTTCGGCTTCCGCCCACCCACCGGATACTCGTCCGGGCGGGAGCTGAAGAGGCGCTGCACCGTCATCGCCTCCCGGTCAAAGACCATGGCGGTGAGGAGCCGCTGCCCCATCCGCTCGCGCCCGAGCCGGTCGGCGGCACGGATCCGCGGCAGCGGCCCCTCCTCCCGGGCCGCCGCCTCGAAAGCCTCGACAAGGCCGGGCAGGAGGTCAGGCATCGGACTTGTCGATGCCCAGCTCCTGGATCAGCCGGCGCCACTTCACCGCATCCGCGCGCAGCTGGCCGGCGAAGGCGGCCGGGGTCTCGTTCACCACCTCCACGCCGATCGCGGCCATCTTGTCCTTCACCTCCGGCAGCATCAGCGCGCGGTTGATCTCGCCGTTCAGCCGGTTCACCAGGGTGGGCGGCATGCCCTTCGGGCCCAGCGCGCCATACCACACGGCCATCTCGAAGCCCGGCAGGCTCTCACCCACCGTCGGCACCTCCGGCAGCAGGGTGGAGCGGCGGCCTTCCGTCACGCCCAGCAACTTCAGCCGCCCCGCGCGGACATGGTCCAGCGTCTGCGTGCCGGCGGAGAAGAAGAGCTGCGTCTGGCCGGCCACCGTGTCCAGCGTGGCGGGCGCGCCGCCGCGATAGGGCACGTGCACCATGTCCAGCCCGGCCATCTGCGCGAACATGGCGGCACAGAGATGGTTGGTGGAACCGGGCCCTGCGGAAGCATAGGCGACCTTGCCGGGATTGGCCTTGGCGTAGGCGATGAACTCGGGAACCGTGCTCGCCGGCACGGAGGGATGGACCACCATCGTGTTCAGCACATAGGCCAGCAGCGCGATGGGGGTGAAATCCTCCACGCCGTTGAAGGGCATGTTGCGGAACAGCGCGTCGTTCATCGCGTGCGTGCTCATCGTCGCGAAGAGCAGCGTCTGCCCGTCCGGTGCGGAGCGCGCGACATAGGCCGAGCCGATATTGCCGGAGGCGCCGGAGCGGTTCTCCACCACGAAGGGCTGGCCCATTGAGACGCGCAGCGGCTCCGCCAGCACGCGGCCGAGGATGTCGGTGGAGCCGCCCGGCGCCCAGGGCACGATCACGCTGACGGGGCGGCTGGGATAGCTGTCCTGCGCGCGCGCCGCGCGCGGCAGCACCGCCAGGGCGGGCGTCGCGAGGAGCGAGAGCGCGCTGCGGCGAGAGAGGTGGGATCGGGTCATGGCCTGGATATCCTGCGAGTTGCGGCTCGCTCAACGGGTTCGACCGTGGTGGCGTGGCCGTCCGCGTGTTCCCGCGGTTCCGGCGTGTCATTCCAGCCGGCTTCCTCGCTCTGGATGGCGAGTTGGACCGACTGCAGGTGGGCGCGCATGGCCCGCTGCGCCGCCGCCGCGTCCCGCGCGGCGATGGCGGCGGAAATGGCCCCGTGCTCCAGTGCGGAGGCCTGGCGCATGGGCTTCGTGGTGATGGCGGCGCGCAGCCGGCCCCAGTCCGTCAGCGCCCGGCCGGCCTCGATCGTCTCGAAGGCCGCCAGCAGCAGCGGGTTGTGGCAGGCGCGGGCGATGGCACCATGAAAGGCCCCGTCCCAGCGGCCCCAGCTCTCCTGGTCGCTCGTCTCGGCGCCGCGGCCGGCGGCGCGGGCGATCGCCTCGATGTCCGCCGCCGTCGCCTTGATCGCGGCCAGCGACGCCATGGCGGGCTCCAGCGTCATCCGCGCCTCCATGACCGCGAGCGGGTGGCTGGCCTGGGCCGCCGGGTTCGCGCGGCGGGCCGTGGCGGGCTTCGCGCCGAGATAGGTGCCCTGGCCCACGCCGCGCCAGATCCGGCCCTGCAATTCCATCTCGCCCAGCACCGCCCGCAGCGCGCGGCGGCTGATGCCGAGGCGCGCGGTGAGCTGGCGCTCGGGGAGCAGGCGGTCGCCTGGCCTGAGGCCGACCTCCTGGAGGTGGGCCTCCAGCCGGTCGGCGGCGGGGTGGGCGGGCATGGAACCTTTGCTAGATTGGTTTTGCCGTGTCGGCAAGCTTTCTGCCCCTCGCCGCATCGGCTACGACAACCGGCACGCCGGGAAACGGCGGATCGATATGGAACCAATCATGATTGGTTCCGACCCGGGAGCCCTGCATGTTCACGACCCGTCCGGAAATCCGCGGCACCTTCGGCGCGGTGGCCACCACGCACTGGCTTGCCAGCGCCGTCGGCATGTCCGTGCTCGAGCGCGGCGGCAACGCCTTCGACGCGGCCGCGGCCGCCGGCTTCGTGCTGCAGATCGTGGAGCCGCACCTGAACGGCCCGGGCGGCGAGGTGCCGATCATCCTCAAGCGGCACGACGCGCCGGAGCCGGTGGTGATCTGCGGCCAGGGCCCCTTCCCCATGGCCGCCACGCCGGAGCGCTTCGCGGCGCTGGGCCTGAAGCAGGTCCCCGGCACCGGCCTCCTACCCTCCGTCGTGCCCGGCGCCTTCGGCGCCTGGATGCTGCTGCTGCGCGACCACGGGACCTGGAGCCCGCGCGCCGTGCTGGAGGCCGCGATCGGCTATGCCGAGGATGGCTTCCCCGTGCTGCCCCGCGTCTCCGCCTCCATCCTGCCGGCGCGCGACTTCTTCCCCGCGGAATGGCCCAGTTCGGCGGAGGTGTGGATCCCCGGCGGCGAGGTGCCGCGCCCGCGCAGCCGCTTCCGCACCCCCGGCATCGCCGCCACCTACCGCCGCATCCTGGCCGAGGCCGAGGCCGCCGGCGCCGACCGCGAGCGGCAGATCCAGGCCGCGCGGGACGCCTTCTACCGCGGCTTCGTGGCCGAGGCGGTGGACCGCTTCTATCGCACGGCGGAGCTGATGGATTCCAGCGGCCGGCGCCACGGCGGACTGCTGCAGGCCGACGACTTCGCGCGCTACGAGGCGCGGGTGGAGCGCACCGTCTCGCGCGACCACGCCGGCGTCACGGTCCACAAGACCGGCCCCTGGGGTCAGGGCCCCGTCCTCCTCCAGACCCTCGCCCTGCTGGAAGGCTACGACATCGCCGGCATGGACCCGGCCGGGGAGCAATTCGTGCACACGGTGGTGGAGTGCATGAAGCTCTCCTACGCCGATCGCGAGGTCTTCTACGGCGATCCCGACGCGTCGGAGATCCCGCTCGATACCCTCCTCTCCCGCGACTACGCCAACCGCCGCCGCGCCCTGGTGGGTGAGACGGCCTCGCTTGACCTCATCCCCGGCGACCTGCCCGGCGCGGCGGAAGCGATGCGCCGCATCCTCGCCATGGCCGGCGCCGAGACGCCCGTCGGCATCGGCCATGGCGAGCCCACCTTCGCCCCCCTTCCCGTGGAATGGGGCGACACGGTCCATCTCGACGTGGTGGACCGCTGGGGCAACATGATCTCCGCCACGCCCTCCGGCGGCTGGCTGCAATCCTCCCCCGCCGTGCCCGGCCTCGGCTTTTCCATCTCCACCCGCGGCCAGATGGGCTGGCTCAACGCTGGCCTGCCGAGCGACCTGCGGCCGGGCACCCGCCCCCGCACCACCCTCACCCCCACCCTCGTCACGCGCAACGGGGAAGCGATCCTCGCCATGGGCACGCCGGGCGGCGACCAGCAGGACCAATGGACCCTCGCCGTCCTGCTCCGCCGCCTGCACCACGGGCTGGACCTACAGGCCTCCATCGACCTTCCGCTCTTCACCAGCAAGCACTTCCCGCAATCCTTCTACCCCCGCACCTTCGAGGCCGGCCGCCTGCTGGTGGAGGACCGCCTGGGCTCGGACGCCATCGCGTCGCTGGAACGCCGCGGCCACCGCGTGAAGGTGGAGGCGCCCTGGTCCCTCGGCCGCGTCTGCGCCGTGGGGCGGGAGGACGGGTTCGTGATCGCGGCGGCGACGCCGCGCCTCATGCAGGCCTACGCGATCGGGCGTTAGGGATGGTCCGGTTCTGCGGTGGCGGTCTGTCCCGGGGAGAGGAAGAAGGAATTCTTCCTCTCCCCAGCCCCCTCACCATCATCTTCTTCTAGGCTTTGGGACTCCCCGGCTGACGTGCGCCTCGGCTCGTGGAGCCGAGGCGACTGCAAGGGCAGGATCGATCCCGATCGCAGAGGCTGACATATCCGGTCAGTTCCGCGGCAGCCCAACGCAGGTCCAGGGTTGGACCTATAGGTCCAACCAGCCTCCTGGCGGGGGTCCAGGGGGCGCCCCCTGGGTCTTTTGCCGTCAAAGGCTCATCAGGCTGGCGTTCCCGCCGGCCGCTGCGGTGTTGGTGCTGACGGAGCGCTCCGCCATCAGCATGTCCAATCGGTAAAGACCTTCCTGCGGTGTGAGGATGGGGCGGATCGGCCCCTCAGCCACGGCGACGGCCTCTGCCAAGCGTTTCAGCGCCTCCGGCGCGCCCTCGAACAGGACGGCCTGGCAGCCGCCGATCCCGTCGCCACGGATTGGCGGGACATGGCCGGCGAGGATGAGGGGCAGGTCCTCCGGCGGGGTCTCCACGCGAGCCAGGTTTCCGGTGGCAAGGCAGGCCGCGATCTGCACCAGCAGCCCTTCGGTCGTCTCCGCGCGGCAGAGAACGGTGCCGCGGGCATGAAGGCCGTAGCGGTTCGCCTCGCCGACGGGACCGGGCAGGTCGATCTCCAACCCTGCGCGGGACGGCCGGACCTGCGCGGTGCAGCGCGCGGCCAGCTCCTCCGGAACCCTGCCGCGCAGCCAGTCCAGGAAGGCCGCGGCGGCGGTAAGCGCGGGACGGTCCGGCAAGGGCGGATCGGCGGGGGCAACGGCGAGGAGGCGGCGCAGGTAGAGCGGGCCGCCCGCCTTCGGGCCGGTGCCGGACAGGCCGTGCCCGCCGAAGGGCTGCACGCCGACCACGGCGCCGATCAGGTTGCGGTTGACGTAGATGTTGCCCGCACCCGCCTGGCCCGTCAGCCGCGCGATCGTCTCATCGATGCGGGAATGCACGCCGAAGGTCAGGCCGAAGCCGGTGGCGTTGATGTCGCGCAGCAGGGCGTCCATCGCATCGCGCCGGAAACGCAGCACGTGCAGCACCGGCCCGAAGACTTCTCTTTCCAGCTCCGCGATATCGGTGATCTCGATGATCGCCGGCGCGACGAAGCTGCCGTGGCGGCACGCCTCCGGCAACGGCAGGGCGTGCACGGGGCGGCCCGCCGCGCGCATGGCGTCCGCATGGCCCTGGATGCTCGCGCGCGCCTCCTCCGTGATGACGGGGCCAATATCGGTGGAGAGCCGCTCGGGGTTGCCGAGGGAGAGCTCCGCCAGCGCGCCCTTCAGCATCGCCAGCACGCGGTCCGCCACCTCCTCCTGCAGGCAGAGCACGCGCAGCGCTGAGCAGCGCTGGCCCGCGCTGTCGAAGGCGGAGGCGAGGACATCCGCCACCACCTGTTCCACAAGGGCCGAGCTGTCCACCACCAGCGCGTTCTGCCCGCCCGTCTCCGCAATCAGCGGAATGGGTTGCCCGGCGGCGCCGAGGCGCCCGGCCAGCCCGCGCTGGATCATCCGCGCCACCTCCGTGGAGCCGGTGAACATCACGCCCTGGATGCGCGGATCGGCCACCAGCCGCGCCCCCACCTTCCCATCGCCTGGCAGGAGCTGAAGGGCGGCGGGCGGCACCCCGGCCTCGCGCAGCAGGCCCACGGCGAGGGAGGCGATCAGCGACACCTCCTCCGCCGGCTTCGCCAGCACGGGATTCCCCGCGGCCAGCGCGGCCGCTACCTGGCCGGTGAAGATGGCCAGCGGGAAGTTCCAGGGCGAGATGCAGACCACGGGGCCAAGCGGGCGGTGCCCTGGCCCGAAGCCGCGCGCGCCGGCGGCGTAGTAGCGCAGGAAGTCCACGGCCTCCCGCACCTCGCCGATGGCGTTGGGCAGGGACTTGCCAGCCTCCCGCACGATGGGGCCGAGAAGGACGTCCATGCGGGCCTCCATCAGCTCGGCCGCGCGATCCAGCATCGCGGCCCGCTCGGCATGGGGCGTGGCAGCCCAGGCGGTTGCGGCGGCATCTGCGTGCAGCAGGGCGGAATCCACGACCGCATCGCCGGCCTCCACGACATGCCCCACCAGGTCGCGCCTGTCGGCGGGGTTGCGGACCTCCCGCGCCTCGCCATCCACAGGACCGTCGCCCAGCAGCGGCACGGCGCGGAGAGGCGTGACGCCTTCCCGCAGGGTCGCCGCCAGCGCGGCGAGGCGGTCCTCGTTCGTCAGGTCCAACCCCGCCGAGTTCAAGCGCGCCGCACCGAACAGGGCGCGCGGCTGCGCGATGCCATCATGCGGGCGGCCACGAGGCGAGAGGGCGCGCGCCTCTGCCACCGGATCCGCGACCAGCGCTTCCACCGGCACGTCCGGGTCGTTGATGCGGTTCACGAAGGAGGAGTTGGCGCCGTTCTCCAGCAGGCGCCGGACGAGATAGGCCAGCAGCGTCTCATGCGTGCCGACCGGGGCGTAAATGCGGCAGGGCCGGTTCAGGTGGTCCTGGCCGACCACCTCCTCGTAGAGCGGTTCGCCCATCCCGTGCAGGCACTGGAACTCGTACTGGCCGGGATGCCAGACGGTGGGATCGGCCATCTCGTGGATGGCAGCCACCGTGCGCGCGTTGTGGGTGGCGAATTGCGGGAAGATGGCGTCCGGCGCCGCCAGGAGCCGGCGCGCGCAGGCGAGGTAGGAAACGTCCGTGTGGATCTTGCGCGTGAAGACCGGGAAGCCCTCCAGCCCATCCATCTGGGCGCGCTTGATCTCGCTGTCCCAGTAGGCGCCCTTCACCAGCCGCACCATCATGCGCCGCCCGGTGCGGCGGGCGAGGTCCACCACGAAGTCGATCACGAAGGGCGCGCGGCGCTGATAAGCCTGGATGACGAAGCCGACGCCGTTCCAGCCGGCCAGCCGCTCGTCCTGGCAGAGCGCCTCCAGCAGATCGAGCGAGAGCTCCAGCCGGTCCGCTTCCTCCGCGTCGATGTTCAGGCCGATGTCGTGGCGGCGCGCCAGCACGGCGAGTTCCGCGACGCGCGGCAGCAGCTCCGCCATCACGCGCGCCCGCTGTGCGCGGGCGTAGCGCGGGTGCAGGGCGGAGAGCTTGATGGAAATGCCCGGCCCGTCCTGGATCCCGCGCCCGGCGGAGGCTCTGCCGATGGCCTGGATCGCGCGCTCGTAGCTGCGCAGGTAGCGCGCGGCGTCCTCCGCCGTCGTCGCGGTCTCGCCGAGCATGTCGTAGGAATAGCGGAAGCCTTTCGCCTCCAGGGCGCGGCTGCGGGCCAGCGCCTCCTCGATCGTCTGCCCGGTGACGAACTGCTCGCCCATCATCCGCATGGCGAGATCGACGCCCCGGCGGATCACCGGCTCGCCCGCGCGGGCAATCAGCCGCGTCAGCGCGGCGCCCAGCCCCGCCTCGCTGTTGGTGGAGGAGAGGCGCCCGGTCACCACCAGCCCCCAGGTGGCGGCATTGACGAAGAGGGAGGGCGAGTGGCCGAGATGGGCGGCCCAGTCGCCTCCGCCGATCTTGTCGCGGATCAGCGCATCGCGCGTGGCGGTGTCGGGGATGCGGAGCAGGGCCTCGGCGAGGCACATCAGCGCCACCCCTTCCCCGCTGGAAAGAGAAAACTCCTGCACCAGCGCCTCCACCCCGCTGCTGCGGCGCTTGGCGCGCAGCGCGGTGACGAGGCGGCGGGAAAGGGAGGCGGCCGCGGCCTCCCCCTCCGGCGAGAGGGCGGCGGCCTCGATCAGCGGGGGCAGGCACCTCTCCTCCGGCCGGCGATAGGCCGCGGTGACGGCCGCGCGCAGCGAGGACTGCGGCCGCAACTCGTCGGCCAGGGCCTGGAATGGCGTCCAGCCGGTCTTGGGCAGGGTGGCGGTACTCATGGTCGCGTCGGTCCTGGATAGCGTCGACAGCCTAGGGCTGTCCGCGCCGGATCAACATGCGATAGATCCGCCGCGATGCCGCAGGATTCACCCCAAAGCGGCGCGATGGGCGTGAGAGATGCAGGAACTCGACCGGACCGACCGCATGATGCTGGCCATCCTCCAGCGCGAGGGGCGGATCACCAACCTGGAACTCTCGGACCGCATCGGCCTCTCCCCGACCGCGACGAGCGAGCGGATGCGGCGGCTGCTGAAGGAAGGGTTGGTGACGGGCTTCGGCGCGCGGCTGGACCCGCACCGGCTGGGCTTCGGCCTTCTTGTCTTCGTCGAGGTGCTGCTCGACAAGACCACGCCGGACGTGTTCGACCGCTTCGCCCAGGCCGTGAACCGTGCGCCCGAGGTGCTGGAATGCCACATGGTGGCCGGCGGCTTCGACTACCTCGTCAAGACCCGGGTCCGCGACATGGCCGCCTATCGCGACTTCCTGGGAAAGGTCCTGCTCGGCCTGCCCGGCGTCCGCGAGACGCGCACCTACGCCGTCATGGAGGAGGTGAAGTCGGACGGGCCGCTGCCGCTGTGAGCGCGCGGTGCCGCCGGCCCCGTGCGGCGGCGGCACTAGGCATGCCACCGGGTCGATGCAAAACTGGACGGATCGGAACCCCGGCAGTGTTGCATGACGTCTCGTCCCGTCCCCAGGGTCCCGCCTCGGCATCAGCGCCCGGGACGGCAGAAGCCGGATCCCCGCGCCAGGATCTCGATGCCGTAACCATGCCGAGTGCCCTCCGGTCCCTCTGGCGCGAGTCCCTTTGGCGCGAGGTGCTGGCCGGCCTCGCGGCCGCGCTGGCCACGCTTCCCTCGAACATGGCCCACGGCGCCATCGCCTTCGCGCCCCTCGGCACGGCCGGGGCGATCGCCGGCGCCGCCGCGATGGTGGTCACCGGCGCCATCGGCGGCATCGTGCTCGGCGGGCTGGCCGGGAGCCGGCCGCTCGTCGGCGGGCCGGCCTCGGCGGTGTCCCTCGCCATCGCCGGGGTGCTGGGCGCCACGCTCGGCGGTAGCGGCCTGCCGGCCTCGGCGGCGGAACTGGGCAGCGCCGTCGTGATCGCCGCAATCCTGACCGTCCTGACGGCGCTGCTGGTGGGCGGCCTCGCCCTGCTCCGCCTGGGAAGGCTTGCGGCGCTGATGCCCTATCCCGTGCTGTCCGGCTTCCTCAACGGCACCGCGCTGCTCCTGCTGCTGAGCCAACTCGGGCCGTTGATGGGGCAGCCGATCGGCACCTGGCCGAGCTGGGAGGGGATGCGGCCCCTGGCGGCCCTGGTCAGCCTCGTGACGCTCCTGGCGATGGTGGCGCATCCGCCGGGTGCCCTGGCACGGGTGCCGGGCTCGCTGCGCGCGATCGCGGCGGGCTGGGTGGCCGATGCGGCTCTCCGTGCCGGCGGGGCGGGCTCCCTGCTCGGCCCGCTGCTCGGGGCGCCGCCGACCCTCCTGGGCCATGCCGGGAACCTGGCGGCAGGGCTGGAGGCCCTGCCCCTGCTGCCCCTCGCCCCAATGGTCCCGGGCCTGCTGGCCGCCGCCTCCGCGATCGCGGTGCTCGTGATCCTCGAGACCCTGACCACGGGCACCGTGCTGCGGGAGCGAGGCCTGCCGCGCGCCGACCTCGACCGGGATATCCGCGCCCTGGCCGCCGCGAACCTCGCCTCGGCGGCGGTGGGCGGCACCCCCGTCGGCGGCAGCGTCTCCGGCAGCACCGCCTGCCACGCGGCGGGGGGGCGGGGCCGGCTGGCCGCCGTTACCCGGGGCGGGTTCCTGCTCCTCATCCTCGTGGCCCTCGGGCCGGCCGTCGCGCGCCTGCCGCAGGCGGTTCTGACGGGCATCGTGCTCGGCACGGCCTGGAACATGCTCGATGCTGGAACGCTCCGCCCGCTGCTCGGCGGCGCGGTCCGGCCGCGCATGGCCGATGCGGCTGTCATGCTGGCCGTCGCGGGGGTGGCGGTGGCGTGGAGCCTCGCCGCGGCGGTCGCGGTCGGCACCGGCCTCGCCATCCTGGCCTTCACGGCCTCCATGGCGCGGGGCGTGATCCGGCGGGCCTGGCGGAACCCGGGCGGGCGCTCCCGCACCCGGCGCCCAGCCTGGGCGGAGGCCCTGCTGCTCCGGGCCGGCGAGCGGATCGAGGTGGTGGAGCTGGAGGGGCCCCTCTTCTTCGGCAGCGCGGATGCCGTGGTGCTGCACGTGGAGCGTGCCGTGGCAGCGGGCGCGGAGGTGGTCATCCTCGACCTCCGGCGCGTCAACCGCGTGGACCTCTCGGGCGCGCGGCAGATCGGGCGGCTGGTGCGGAACCCGCCCGCCCCCGCTGCCCGCGTGCTGCTGGCCGGGCTGCGGGA
This sequence comes from Roseomonas indoligenes, assembly GCF_017813365.1. GTDB lineage: Bacteria > Pseudomonadota > Alphaproteobacteria > Acetobacterales > Acetobacteraceae > Roseomonas > Roseomonas indoligenes. Next base: position 33,017 of record NZ_JAGIZA010000018.1, on the reverse strand, counting down.
GGGCCACCCCGCGCGGGAGGACCTGACGGAGCTCGGCATCCTCTCCGCCATCCCCGCCGCTGCCACCTTCGAGACTCTGGAAACGGCCCTGCAGGAGGTCGAGGGCGAGATCCTCGCCGCCTCGGGCGTCCAGGCCGCGGAACGGGAGAGCGCGCCGGGGCCGCTCGCGGCACTGGTGGAACTGGGCCTTCCGCCGGAGCGCGCGGCGCGGCTGCTCCCGCTCATGTCGGAGGAGAGCTTCCCCGCGGGCACCCTCGTCCTCTGCCGGGACGACCTGCCGGAGGGGCTCTATGTCCTGTTGTCCGGTACGGCGGACATCCTCATCGCCCGCCCCGGCTCCGGCCAGGCCACCCTTCGCGTCGCGACCCTGGCGCCGGGCGCCCTCTTCGGGGAGATGGCGCTGCTGAACGGCGGCCGCCGCACCGCCGATGTCCGGGCCCGCACGGCCCTGCGATGCCTCAAGCTCAGCAGCGAGGCCCTGTCCCGCACGGAGGAGGACGATCCCGCCACCGCCGCCGCCCTGCTCCGCGCCATCGCGCGCCAGCTCGACAGCAACCTGCGCATGGCGAACACGACGGTGACGATGCTCGACGGCTAGTCCCGCGGCCACATGGTTGTGATCGGGGAACGGTCAGCGCCATGATAGTCCATTCCGGCAGGAGGGCTGATCCATGGGACGTCATTGGGGTGTGGCCGGCCATGGACTGGTCCGGCCGGGTCTGGCGGCCGTTCTGATGCTCGCGGCGGGGATGATGCCGGCCCGCGCCGAGACGCCGCCCCTTCGCAAGCCGGTGGCCAGCACGGGCCAGGCCGCGCCGACGGACGACGCGGTCCTGGAACTCCTGCGTTCCCGCGGCGCGCCCTCGGGGCGCTCGGCGGCGGCCACGCGCGGCATGGCCCGCCCCGTTCAGCAGGCCCCCCTGGACGACCAGCAGCGACGCTGATCCCGGATGCGCGGGCCGCGACCTCCCGTTACCGCGGCCGGCGCGGCCCATCGGCCGCCTGACAGGCGCGGTGGGGGCGGGCGGCGGAGCGGGATGGACCTTGCCGCGCGCTGAGGCCGGGGCGCTGCGAGGTCCCGGCCGCCTTCTCCGTCGCCGGGCGGTCCGCGCCCTTCTCTCGGCCCAGGCGGTCGCCGTGCTGGTGCTGCTGGCACGGGGCGCGGGGCTGCTCCAGCCGGTCGAGCTCGCCTGGTACGACGCGGCGATGCGGCAGCGGGCGGGCAGCGCGGAGTCCGCCGAGATCGGCCTCGTCCTGGCCGATGAGAACGACATCACCCGCTTCGGCTGGCCCCTGCCGGACGGCGTGCTGGCCCGGCTGCTGTCCCGCCTGTCCGAGGCGGGGGCGGCCGCGGTGGCAGTGGACCTCTACCGCGATCGCCCTGTAGGCGAGGGCAGCGAGGCCCTGGCGGCCGTGCTGGCGGCGGAACCGCGGATCCTCTGGGCTTTCCGCCTGGGCGAGGAGGGGCGCCCCGGCATCTCCCCGCCCCCGGCCCTGCGCGGCACGGCGCGCGCCGCCTTCGCCGATGTGGTGGCCGATCCCGGCGAGGTGGTGCGGCGCGCCCTCCTGGCCGCCACCGAGCCGGAGAGCGGGCGCGTGGTGCCCTCCCTCGGCGCCGCGCTGGCCGCGCGGATCGCCGGCGCGCGTCTCCGCCCCGCCGGCGAGGACCTCACCTTCGGCGAGGGGCGGCTCCGCCTGCTGGAGGAACCCTTCGGCCCCTACGCGCAACTCGATGCCGCGGGCTACCAGACCCTGCTGGACTATCGCGGCACCTTCCGGCGGCTCTCGATCGCCGAGGTGATCGATGGCGGGGCCGCCGCGCTGGCCGGCCGCGGCGTGGTGGTCGGCATGGACAGCCTTTCCGTGCGGGACAGCTTCACCACGCCGCTGGGCACGGGCCTGGTCCGGACGGCGCCGATGCCGGGCGCCGCGGTGCATGCACATCTCGCGGCCGGGATGCTGCGCGTGGCGCGCGGGGAGGCCGGACCGCCCGCGCCGCCCCCGCGCCCGGCGGAGTACGCGCTGGTCTGGGCGGCGGCGATGCTCGGCGCGGCGATCCCGCTCGCCGCTCCGCCGCTCGGCTGGGCCACGGTGGCGGGCGGGCTGGCCGCACTCTCGCTCGCGGCGCTGCTCGGTGGGGCGCTGCTGGCCTTCGGCCTCGGCCTGCTGCTGCCCGCCATCCCCGCGGCACTCGGCCTGGCGCTCTCCACCGGCCTCTCGGCCTGGCTGCTGCTCGGCCTCGGCCACCGGCAGCGCCTTCAGCTCCACCGGAGCTTCGAGCACTACATGGACCCGCGCCTCGTCGGCGCCGTGCTCGCGGCCGAGATCCCGCCGCGCCTGGGAGGAGAGCACCGCGAGATCACCGCGATCTTCACGGATATCGCGGGCTTCACGACCCTGGCGGAGGCGCTGCCGCCGGAGCGGCTGGCGGAGTTGCTCAACGCCTATTTCGAGGGAATGGCGGCGGCGGTGATGCGCCATGGCGGGCTGGTGAACGACTTCATCGGGGACGGCATGGTCGCGCTGTTCGGCGCGCCGCTGGTGCAGCCCGATCACGCGGAGCGCGCCGTGGCGGCCGCGCTCGCGGCCGACAGCTTCGCGCAGGGCTTCGCCGCATCGCTGGCGGCTGAAGGGATCCCCTTCGGCCACACGCGCATCGGCGTGCATTCCGGCCTCGCGCTCGTGGGCAATCTCGGGACGCGGTCGCGGCTCAAATACGGGGCGCTGGGGGATACGCTGAACATCGCGGCGCGGCTGGAGTCCCTGAGCCGCTTCACGGGGACCCGCCTGCTCGTCTCCGCCGAGACGGCCGGGCGGACGCCGGGGCGGCTCCACCGGCTGGTCGGGGAGGTCCTCCTCGCCGGGCGCACCGGGCGCATCGGCGTGCTGGTCCCGCATGCCGGCAGTGCCGAGGCGGCCGCCCTGCACGAGAGCGCGATGGGGGCGATCCGCGCCGGCGATGCGGGGCTTGCCGCCCGCCGCCTGGAAACGCTGGCCGCAATGATGCCCGATGATCCCGTCATCGCCTTCCATCGTGCCAGGCTCGCCGCGGGGCTGTGCAGCCTGGAGGTGCGGCCGGACGGGAAGTGAGGCGCGCCCGGGAGGACGGGGCCGGGTTCAGGCGGGAACGACGACGGCGGGTTCCCAGCCGAGCGCCGGCGCGACCTTCTCCGCGATCAGCTCGATGGAGCGCAGGATGTAGGGGTGCGGCGGATCGGCGGAATGGACCTGGAAGGCGATGTCGGTCGCCTGCATCAGCGCGGCATCGGTGCGAAGGGATTCGATCACCTCCTCCGGCCGGCCCAGATGCAGGTCGGAGGCCGCGACGACCGATTCCAGCGGTCCCTCGGGAAAGGGAAGGTTCAGGGCGCGCGCCCGGTCGGCGGCGCGGCGCAGGCCGATCTCCGCGAGGCGCAGCGCCTCCGCCCGGTCGTCCGCGACGAAAAGGCTGCGCGAGGCCAGGATGCGCGGCGCGCGCCCGGGCGGCAGCGCGGCGCGATAGGCCTCGATCATCGGGAGCTGGATTCCGGCCAGGGGCAGGCCGGGCGCATCGGCCGGCCTGGGCTGGGTACGGGAGAGCATCAGCCCATCGCCCGCGCGCCCCGCCCGCGCCGCGCCGGCCACGGAGAAGCTGGCCTGCCACAGACGGTCCCGCAGCTGCGGCGCCTGCGGGCTCAACCGTGCGCCCCCGTCCAGGGGCGCCCCCTTCCAGGCGCGGAGGAGCCGGTCGAGCTTGGCGGTGAAGATCGCGGCGCGCTCCTCGCTGCGCTCGCCAAAGGCGGCATAGGCAGTCGCGGAGCCACCCGTTCCCAGGCCCATTTCCAGCCGCCCGCCCGAGAGCAGGTCGAGCACCGCCGCGTCCTCCGCCACGCGCAGCGGGTCCTCCAGCGCCAGCGTCACGACGCCCGTGCCGAGGCGGATGGCCGATGTGCGGGCCGCCACGGCGGCGAGGAAGACGAAGGGGGATGGCAGGCCACCTTCCGTCGGGTCGAAATGGTGCTGCGCCACCCAGGCGGAGTCGAAGCCGTGCCGCTCGGCGTGGCGGATCTGCTCCATCGCCAGGCGGAACCGCTCGCCCGGCCCCACATCGTCCAGAAGCCGGGTGAAGAAGCCGAGGCGCTTGCGGGCGGGCTGCATGGGCTTCTCCTTGGTCGGCGCCACCGAACGTCCTCTCCGGTAAAGCCTGAGCCGACGCGAAAGGCCAGTGCGGGGCCGGTCAGGCGACCTCGGCCGTCTCCGGCGGGGTCCAGGCCCGGCCGGGCACGGAGGCGAGAAGGGCGCGGGTGTAATCCTCGCGCGGCGCGCCGAAGACCTGCTGCGCCGTCCCCTCCTCCACCACATGCCCGCCCTGCATCACCGCGATCCGGTCGCAGATCTGCGCCGCCACGCGCAGGTCGTGGGTGATGAAGAGGAGCGACAGCCCGAGGCGCTGCTGAAGCTCCGCCAGGAGGCGCAGCACCTGCGCCTGCACCGAGACGTCCAGCGCCGAGACCGCCTCGTCCGCCACCAGCACCTCCGGGCGAAGGGCCAGGGCCCGCGCCAGGCCGATGCGCTGCCGCTGCCCGCCGGAGAACTCGTGCGGGAAGCGCTCCAGCGCGTCCGCGCGCAGGCCCACCAGCTCGAAGAGCTCGCGCGCCCGCTCCATCGCCTCGGCCCGCGGCACGCCGTGCAGCACCGGCCCCTGCGCCACGAGGTCGCCCACCCGGCGGCGCGGGTTGAGCGAGGCATAGGGGTCCTGGAAGACCATCTGGATACGCCGCGTCTCCCGCCGCCACTCCGCCGGGCGCAGCGCGAGCAGGTCCGTCTCGCCCAGGCGGACATGGCCCGCCTCCGGCTGCAGCAGGCGCATGACGCAGCGGGCCAGGGTGGACTTGCCGGATCCGCTCTCCCCCACGATGCCCAGGGTTCCGCCGCGCGGCAGGGTGAGGGTGACGTCGGCGACGGCCCGCGTCTCCCGGCCCTTCCGCCCGAACCAGCCGCTGCGGCGATAGGTCTTGGACAGGTCCTCGATCCGCAGGGCGGGCGGGGTATCGGCCGGCATCGGCGCGCGGAGCGCGGCGTGCAGCGGCGGCACGGCGGCGATCAGCGCGCGGGTATAGGGGTGCTCCGGGCGGTTCAGCACGGCTTCCGCCTCGCCGCTCTCCACCACCCTGCCGTGCTGCATCACGGCCACGCGGTCCGCGATCTCCGCCACCACGCCGAAATCATGGGTGATGAACAGCACGGCGGTACCGCGGCGCCGCTGCAGGTCGCGGACCAGGGCCAGGATCTGGGCCTGGGTGGTCACGTCCAGCGCCGTGGTGGGCTCGTCGGCGATGATGACCTCGGGCTCCAGCGCCAGGGCCATGGCGATCATGGCGCGCTGGCGCTGGCCGCCGGAGAGCTCGTGCGGGAAGGCCTTCAGCGCCGCGGGCGGGTCGGGCAGCCGCACCTCCTCCAGCAAGGCCAGGGCGCGGGCCTCGATCTCGGCGCCGGAAAGCCCGGTGTGGATGCGGAACATCTCGCCGATCTGGTCGCCGATGCTGCGCAGCGGGTTCAGCGCCGTCATCGGCTCCTGGAAGATCATGGCGATGCGCGCGCCGCGGATGCGGCGCATCCCGGCCTCGGGCATCGCCAGCAGATCCTCGCCGGTCAGCCGCAGGCTGCCGCCGGCGACGCCGATGCCTGGCGGAAGCAGCCGCATGATCGTGCCCGCCAGAATGGACTTGCCCGACCCGCTCTCCCCCACCACGCAGAGGATCTCGCCGCGCGCGAGGGCGAGGGAAACGCCTTCCAGCGCGAAGGCGCGGTCCCCGCCCGGCGGCAGCCGGACGTCGAGGTCGCGGATCTCCAGCAGGGAGGTCACGGCGTTCCTTTCAGGCGGGGGTTCAGCGCGTCGTTCAGGCCCTGCCCCACGAGGGAGACGGCCAGGACGGTGAGGAGGATCGCCAGGCCCGGGATGGCGGAGACGTACCACTGCACCCGCAGCACGGCCCGTCCGGCGCCGATGAGGTTGCCCCAGGAGGCCACGTTGGGATCGGAGAGGTTGAGGAAGGCCAGCGCGCTCTCCAGCAGGATGGCGGTGGCCATCACCACCCCGGCATAGACGATGACGGGCGGCAGGGCGTTGGGCAGGATCTCCCCGAGGATGATCCGGGCGTCGCGCATGCCGAGCGTCCGGCAGGCCTCCACGAACTCGCGCTGGCGCAGGGTGAGGAACTCGGCGCGGGTCAGGCGCGCCGTGGCGGGCCAGGAGACGATGCCGATGGCAACCGTGACCGTGCCGATCTCCGAGCCGAAGACGGCGACGAGCACGAGCAGGAGGAGAAAGTTCGGCAGGATCTGGAACATCTCGGCCACGCGCATCAGCGCATCGTCCACCCAGCCGCCGTAGTAGCCGGCGATGGCGCCGACGGCGACGCCGATACTCAGCGAGAGAAGCGTGGCGACCACGCCGATAAGGAGGGAGATGCGCGCCCCGTGCAGGAGCTGCGCGGCGATGTCCCGGCCCGTGTTGTCCGTGCCCAGGGGGAAGCGCGGGTTGGCGAAGGGCCATTGCAGCGGCCGCCCGGCCAGGCGCAGCGGATCGTCCGGGTAGAAGAAGGAGGCGGAGACGGCGGCGGCGAGGACGAGCAGCAGCAGCACCAGCCCGATGAGCCCCGCGGGATTGCGGAGGAAGCGGCCGAGCGCGCTCATGTCCGCCCCCCGATCCGCGGATCCAGCCGCGCGTAGAGCAGGTCCACCACGAGGTTCACGGCGATGACGAGCAGGGCGGAGACGAAGACGATACCGAGCAGCGTGTTCAGGTCCCGCTGCGTCACCGCGTCATAGGCCAGGCGCCCGAGGCCGGGCAGGGCGAAGACGCTTTCCACCACCACCGCGCCGCCGAGCAGCGTGCCGGCCTGCAGCCCGATGAGGGTGACCATGGGCAGCAGGGCGTTGCGGAGCGCGTGGCGCAGCAGCACCCCGGCCTCCCCTAGCCCCTTGGCGCGGGCGGTGCGGATATAGTCCTGCGTCATCACCTCCAGCATCGAGGCGCGCATGATCCGCAGGTAGATCGCCAGGAAGATGAGCGCGAGGGTGACGGTGGGCAGCAGCAGGTGGGTGGCGATGTCCGCCACGCGGCGGAGGCCGGTGAAGCCGGCCCCGATCTCCTCGAACCCGCCCGGGGGCAGCCAGCCCAGGGTGATGGAGAAGAGCACGATGCCCATCAGCCCGAACCAGAAGGAGGGCGTGGCGTAGAAGACGAGGCCGAGGGTGGAGATCAGCGTGTCCGGCCAGCGATGCACCCGCCGGGCGGCGAGGATGCCGAGCGCCGTGCCTGCCCCGATGGCGAGCAGCAGAGAGGAGAGCATCAGCAGCAGCGTGACCGGCAGGCGTTCCAGGATCACGCTCGCCACCGGCTTGCCGTAGATGCTGGAGAAGCCGAGATCGAGCTGCACCAGCCGCAGGAGGTAGCGGCCGAGCTGCACGGGCACGGAGACGTCCAGCCCGTAGAACTGCCGCAGCTGCTCCATCATCGCCGGATCGCCGCCGCCGATCTGCGCGGTCAGCGCATCCACCGTGTCGCCCGGGGCGAGTTGCAGGAGCAGGAAGAGGCCGACGAGGACGAGAAAAAGCGTCGGCAGGCTGGCGAGCAGCCTGCGCGACGCGAGGGCGAGAAGCCGCACGGCTCGGCCCCGTCGATCAGCCGGGCGCCAGCCAGGTGTCGTGCCAGTCGGCCGACCCCCAGCGCGGCGTGTTCAGCGCGTTGCCCACGCGCTTGCTGATCACGGTCTGGAACTCGCGCTCCGTGACCATCCAGATCGGCAGCTCCTCGTTCACCGCGCGCAGCCACTCCGCGTAGAGGGCCTTGCGCTTTGCCGGATCGGTCTCGGAGGCGGCCTGGTCCGTCAGCCCATCCACCTTGTCGGACTGCCAGCCCCACTGGTTGGTCCAGGGCGCGCCCTTGGGGCTGCCGGAGCGGTACCAGACGGTGGTGGAGACGGCCGGATCGCCCCGGTACTGGTGCCAGCCCGTCGCGATGTCGAAGTTCCAGTCCGTGTACACCGCCCGCAGCGCGCCGGCGGCGTCGTAGTTCACGATCTCTACCCGGATGCCCACGGCCTGCAGCGATTGCTGGATGAAGGTGGCCAGCAGCGGCACGTCCTCGCCGTTCTGGATGGGAACAAGACGGAGGGAGAAGCGCACCCCGCCGGCACCGCGGCGATACCCCGCCTCGTCCAGCAGCGCCTCCGCGCGGCGCTTGTCGAAGGGATAGGGCGGCTTGGCATCCGCCGGGAAGAAAGCGGCGGAGCTGGAGGGGATGGGGCCGGCCGCCGGCTTGCCCTGGCCGTAGAGGAAGTTCTCGAGGAAGAAGGGCACGTCGATGGCGTGGGCGATGGCGCGGCGCACCCGCAGATCGGCCAGTTCCTTCCGGCGGTGGTTGAACTCCAGCGTGTTGTTGAAGGCGTTCGCCTCCGAGCCCCGGGTGGTGACGGTGAAGCGCGGGTCCTTGCCCAGCCGGTCCAGGTCCGCCAGGCCGATGCCGTTATAGGCGGAGAGCTGGATCTGCCCCGTCTCGATCGCGGCGGTGGCGGCGCTGCGGTCCGTGATGAAGCGCCAGACGATCCGGTCCAGCGGCGCCGGGCCGCGCCAGTAGGTCGGGTTGCGCTCGGCGATCACGTACTGCCCGCGCTCGTACCCCACGAACTTGAAGGGCCCCGTGCCGACGGGGGCGGTGTTGGCCGGGTTCTCCAGAACGTTCGTGCCCTCGAACAGGTGGCGCGGCACGACGTAGCCGAGGTCGCAGAGGGCGCGCAGCAGCAGGTGCAGCGGCATGGGGCGGCTGTAGCGGAACACGGCCGTGTGCGGGTCCGGCGTGTCCACCGCGTCCAGGTACTGCTGCAGCTGGGTGCCGTAGTTCAGGTGCCTCTTCCACAGCTCCAGCGCGTTGTACTGCACGTCGGCGGAGGTGAAGGGCTTGCCGTCGTGCCAGGTCACGCCCTCCCGCAGCTTGAAGGTGATGGTGCGGCCGTCCGGCGCGCTCTCCCACGACGTGGCGAGGACGGGGGCCGGCCTGCCGAAGGCGTCCAGGTCCACCAGCGCCTCGATGATCTTGCTGGTGATGACGTAGACGCCGGTGGAGGCGCGCAGGGCCGGGTTCAGGATGCGCTGCTCACCGCTCATATGGGCGGTCAGCACGCCGCCGCGGCGCGGCTCGCCCCCGGCTGCCTGGGTCTGAGAGCCCGGGGCCTGGGCCGCCGCCTCCCGGGCCAGCTGCATGGTGGCGAGGAAGGCCGGGAGGGACGCCAGGACGGCGCGACGGGTGGTCATGGCGGTCTCCAGGAGTGCTCGTTGAATGAGGGGAACGGGCGCGGCCGTTACAACCGCTGCCCGCCGCCAGGATCGATGATCCGGCGCGTCAGGGCAGGAAGGCCAGGGCCAGACCGGCGGCCGAGGCGGCCGGGACCAGCACGCGATCCTCCCGGGCGGACAGCCCGGCGATGGCGTTCTCCGAGAGCAGCCGCGCCGTCGCGCCGAGGTCCCGCACGCGGATGCCGAGCGCGACCATCCGGTCCGTGCCGTCCGCCTGCACCGGCGCGGCATCCCCGAAACGCTGCCGCACCGCCTCCGGCGAGAGGATGAGGACGGAGGCCGTGTCCGCCGGGACGGCGTATCCGCCTTCCGTGGCGGCCACGGCATCATCGCCGAACAGCTCGCGGTAGAGGCCGGCCGCCCTCGCCGGGTCGGCGGCGGCAATCACGAATTCGGCCAGCCCGGTCGCGCCATTGGCGTGCCCCCGCCACTCGTCGCGCCAGACCAGTTCCGGCGTGAAGTGGTGGCAGAAGAAGACGCGGCCGTTCTGCACGCGCGGGTCGGAAAGGGTTGCCGTGCGGAAGCGGGCCTCGCCCACGCCCTCGCTCGTACGGACCGGCCGGTGGAACTCGCGGGGGTCCTCCACCTGGATGCCCCGGGCGCGGAGGGAGGCGGCGAAGCCGGGATCCGCCGGCGGCTTGAAGACGAGGCCGGCCAGGCCGGTCGGGTGCTGGAGGAAGTCCACGCGGCTGGCCTCGCGCCCGGGCTCCACGCCCAGCAGCTCCAGGTAGTCCTGGCCGAAGATCGCGAGGTGGTTGCTGGAGCCGAGCGAATGGTGGCCGCGCTCGGTCAGCGAGAAGCCGAGCCTCCCATACTCGGCGGCCGCCTCGTCGAGCCCGCTGGCGACGTTGATGACGACGTGGTCGATGACCGGGCGAAGAAAGGGCAAGGCGAGGACTCCACGATGGGGACAGGGTATCAGAGACCTTGCCGGACGCTATCGCGTGGCCGGCGCGGCGCGGAAGGTTCCGCCCTGGACGGCGTGCGGGTTCGGCGGGGGTGCGGGATGGGGCGGGGGCCGCGCGGTGTCCCGGGCCCCGTCCATGCCGGATGGGGGCGGGCCTTCTCGGGCGCCCCCTAGCTGCCCATGACCGTCTGACGGCCGGGACTCAGCTTCGACAAGGCTCTGCGCGCTTCATGCGGCCTGTCAGCGAATGGCTCGACATACGGGAAGGCTAGCAGCGCCCTTCCGGCACACGAAGAGGCAGCGCTTCCAAATCCGGTCACGCCGGAAGCAGGGTTGCCCTACGCGATCCGCCTTTCGGAGCACGAACCGGCTGCGGCGCATCGAAGAAGGTCCCGCTACCGTAGGGGGCGCGCGCCAGCGACGCTCACTCCCCCCGGATGCCGCCGCGCCGCACCACGTCGGCCCAGAGGGTGAGCTGCCCGTCCAGATGCGCGGCGAAGTCCGCCGGGCTGTCGGCCACCACCTCGTAGCCCTGGCGCAGCAGCGCCTCCCGCGTCGCGGGGACGGAGAGCGCCTCGGCCGCCGCCGCGTGCAGCCGCGCGACGATGGCGGGCGGCGTGGCGGCCGGGGCCAGGAGCGCCTGGAAGGTGTCCACCACCACCCCGGCCACGCCGGCCTCGGCCAGGGTGGGCACATCCGGCAGGGCGGGCCAGCGCGCCGGTCCCGTCACCGCCAGGGCCACCAGCGCCCCGGACTGCACGGAGGGCAGCGCCTGGGGCAGGGCGGAGAAGGAAAGGTCTACCTGCCCGCCGAGCAGCGCCTGCATCGCCGGTGCGGCCCCGGAATAGGGAACATGGACCAGCTCCGCCCCGGTGCGCTGCCGCAGCAGCTCCGCGGTCAGGTGCGGGCTCGTCCCGATACCCGGCGTGGAATAGGTCAGCCCGCCCGGGCGCCCCTGCGCGGCCGCGATCAGCCCGGCCAGGTCGCGCAGCCCCTTGCCCGGCCCCGCCACGATGATGTTGGGCGAGACCACGGCGCGGGTGACGGGCACGAAGTCCCGACGCACGTCGAAGGCCGCGTTCGGGTAGAGCGCGGGGTTGATGGCCAGCGCGTTGCTGACCACCAGCAGGGTCTGCCCGTCCGGCGCGGCCCGTGCCGCGGCGGCGATGCCGATATTGCCCCCGGCCCCCGCCCGGTTCTCCACCGGGAAGCCCGTGCCGATCCGGGATTGGAGCTCGCGGGCCAGCAGCCGGGCCACCGTGTCCGTCGGCCCGCCGGCCGCGAAGGGCACGATCACGCGCACCGGCCCATCCGGCCATGGCCCCGCCGCGCGGGCGCCCCGCGCGAGGGCGATGGTACCGGGGCCGGCCAGGAGGGCGCGGCGGCGCAGGGGCCTCATGTCGCGCTTCGCGCCTCGAGCGCCGCCGCCCGGCGCCGCACCTCTTCCGCGGCCCGGGCGGCATCGGCGTGCAGCAGCCGGCCGTCGCGCTTCAGCACGCGGCCATCCACCATCACGGTCTCCACCGCGGCGGCACCGCCCTGGTTCAGCACCGCCGCCACGGGATCGTGCACCGGGCTGGCGCCCACCGTGTCCGCCCGCAGCAGCACGATGTCGGCCCGCTTGCCCGGCGTCAGGCTGCCGGCGACGTCGCCCAGCCCGGCGGCCCGCGCCCCGCCCAGCGTCGCCCAGTGCAGCGCCTGGCGCGTGGTGAAGGCAACCTGGGGCAGCAGCGTGCCGGCCTGTCGCGCCTCCGCATTGGCGAGGCCGCGCGCGGCGGCCAGCGCAATGCGCGCCTGCACCAGCACGTCCCCGCCCACGCCGGCCGAGATGTCGCTGCCCACCGCCGCGATGCCGCCGGCCCGCTGCATCCGCGCGGCGCAGGGGAAGCCGTGGCCCATCTGCATCTCCACCTCGGGCGTGGAGACGGTGCTGCCGCCGGCATCGGCGACCATCCTGTACTCGTCCTCGTCCAGGTCGTTGGCATGGGCCAGGGAGACCTTCGGCGTCAGCAGCCCGCGCTCCCGCATCATCGCGATGCCGCGCCAGGTCCGGCCGGCATAGACCGGCGCGCCGGCATGGAACTGCACGAGAAGGTCGAACTCCCGCGCCAGGCGGATATCGCCCGCCACCTCGTCCATGGTGGAGAAGTCCGGGCCGCGGATGGCCAGGGCGAGCCTCACCCGCCCGGGCGAGGCCATGCGCCCGGCCCGCAGGCGCCGCATGTCCTCCGCCACCGCCTCAGGGCTGTTGGCGCTGCGCACGCTGCCGGCGCCCGATCCTGCGAGCCCGTAGGCGAAGACGGCGCGGATGCCCGAGGCCTCGAAGGCGTCCAGCGCCGCGTCCGCATGGCCCGGGCTCGTCGTCTCCCGGCTCCAGTCCAGCACCGTGGTCACGCCGGCATCGAGAAGCTCCAGCGAGCCGCCGTAATCCGCCGCGCGCAGGTCGTCCGGCGAGAGGCGGGAGGAGAGCTTCGCGACCACCGTGGCGAAGTACTGCGCCAGGGTCTGGTCCGCCGACATGCCGCGCTGCAGCGCCTGGCCGAGATGGATATGCGCGTTCACCAGCCCGGGGATGGCGATGCGGCCCGCCGCCTCCAGCACCTGCGCCCCTTCGGGCGCATCCAGGACAGGCCCGATCGCGGCGATGGCGCCGTCCCGCACCAGGATGTCGCCGCGCGCGAGGTCCGGCACCGCCGGGTCCATCGTGACGACGGTGGCACCGCGGATCAGCAACGGGCGCCGGGGATCGAAGGCCTCCGGCACGCGCGGGGCGGCCGGAACCGTCTGGGCCGCGACAGGGAAGGATGTGGCGGCGAGCGAGAGCCCGGCCAGCAGGGCACGGCGCGGTGGGCGCATGGATCGTTTCCTCGCGCCCCCTTGTCAGAGACCGGCACCGGGCGGAGGGCTTCGCCACGGCGCCTTTTCCCGATGCCCTCGTCGATTAGTCCGCGTATTCGCCGGCGGCGGAGAGGATGGGCCGCCAGCGCGCGATCTCCGCCTCCAGAAAGGCGCGGTGCGCGTCGGGCGTCGCGCGCTCCGGCGGCTCGGCCGTGGTGGCAAGATCGCTGAAGCGGTTGAGCACGGCCGGGTCGGCCAGCGCCGCGCGAAGCGACTGGGCCAGCCGGTCGATCACAGGCCGCGGCGTGCCGTGCGGGGCGTAGAAGCCGTGCCAGATCGTGACCTGCAGCTGCGGCAGCCCGCCCTCCGTCGTCGTCGGCACGTCCGGCAGCGCGGCGAGGCGCTGGGGCGTCGTCACCGCGAAGGCCCTCACCCGGTTGTCGCGGATATAGGGCACGGTGTTGGTGGTCTGGTCGCAGGTGATGTCGATGCGCCCGGCCATCATCTCCGTCATGACGGGCGCGGTGCCGCGGAAGGCCACCGGCGTCATCGGCGTCTGCAGGATGGAGCGCAGCAGCGTGCCGCAGAGCTGGCTGGCGGAGCCGAGCCCGGCATGGGCGATGTTCACCTCCGCCCCAGGCCGGCGCAGCCAGGCCAGCAGTTCCGGCAGGTTCTTCGCCGGCAGGTCCGGCCGGCCGATCAGCGTCATCGGCACGGGCGTGATCAGGCCGATCGCGTCCAGCTGGGTCAGCGGATCGTAGGGTGGGCGGCGGTACAGGGTGGGCGCGGTGGCCACGCCGATATTGCCCAGCAGCAGCGTGTAACCGTCCGGCCGGGCCTGCACCACGCGCTGCGCGCCCAGCGTGCCGCCGGCGCCCGTCACGTTCTCCGCCACCACGGCGACGCCGAGGGCGCGGGACATGGCCTCCGCCACCTGGCGGGCCACCACGTCCGTGGGGCCGCCGGCCGCGAAGGGCACGATGACGGTGATGCTCTTGTCGGGGAAGCGGGGCTGCTGCGCGAGGGCGGGAAAGGCCGCGAGCACGGCCCCCGCTAGCAGGACGAACATTCTTTTCATTTGTCTTTTCCTCCCTGTTGCACGCCGCCGGCCGCTAGCCCGGAATGGCGGGCCGCAACGGCATAGCCAGCAGCACGGCCGCGGGCCGGTTGGTGCGGTTCTCAAGCTTCCGGCCCTCGCCCGGCGCGATGCGGCAGGAATCCAGGCGGCCCAGGGTCGCCTCCTCCTGCCGGCCGTCGATCTCCGCGACGACGGTCAGCTCGCCCTCGACCACGACGTAGTGCTTCTCGATCGGGGATGCGTCGAGCGTGGTGTGGCCGCCCGGCAGCAGCCAGGAGAGGCCCATCCAGAGCGTGTCCGACGGCCCGGCCTCGCGGCCCTGCAGGCGGAACATCCGCATGTCGAAATGCCCGGGCGCCTCGTAGCGCTGCGCCGCGTCGAAGCGGGTGACGTTCACGCCCCCATCTCCAGCAGCACGCGCTGCGGAGCACCGCCGAGGACGACGCGATAGGCCTCCTCCGCGCGGGAGAGCGGGAAGACGTGATCCTCCTCGATCTCGTAGGGAGTGATCGCGCCGGATTCGAAGCCGGGGCGCAGCGAGTCCAGGACCGCCCCCGTCTCCGCCGCGCTCAGCGCCAGCGTGTCCACGCCCACGTAGCGATGGCGCGCGCGGTAGAAGGCCAGGATGTCGAAGGGCACCGCGCGGTCCAGGGTCGCGATGAAGATCTGCGTGCCCCCATGCGCCAGGGCCGCATTGCCCGTGGCGAACCAGGGCGAGCCGACGCAGTTGAAGACGAGGTCGGCGCCGTGCCCGCCTGTCGCCGCGCGCACGGCTTCCGCCACGTCGCCCGCCGTGCTGTCGAACACCGCATCCGCCCCGCGCACGGCGGCCGCCGCCTCCGGGCGCCGGATGCCGGCCAGCACCCGGGCGCCGGCGGCCTTCGCGATCACGCAGGCGGCCTGGCCGACGCGGCCATTGGCGCCGAGCACGAGCACCGTCTGACCCGCGCGCACCCCGCCCGCCTCACGCCAGCCCACCTCGGCCGTGACGAAGGGCACGCCGATCGCCGCCGCCTGTCGCATTGAGAGGTTGGCGGGCTTGCGGAACACGGCCTCCGGCGGAAGGGCGAGGTAGCGGGCATGGCTGCCGTCCCGGGTGATGCCGACATCGCCCCCGGACCCCCAGACCTGCGCGCCCACCAGTTCCGCCGCTCCCTCGACCACGGTGCCCGCGAAGTCGCGGCCCGGCGTGCGCGGGAAGACGGCCTTG
Organism: Roseomonas indoligenes; assembly: GCF_017813365.1. Taxonomy (GTDB): domain Bacteria; phylum Pseudomonadota; class Alphaproteobacteria; order Acetobacterales; family Acetobacteraceae; genus Roseomonas; species Roseomonas indoligenes. The sequence goes on along the minus strand of NZ_JAGIZA010000018.1, from coordinate 17,648 downwards.
GGCATGGCGCCCAGCACGGCCTTCACGTCGGAGGGGTTCACGCCGGCGGCGGCCACCTCCACGAGGCACCAGCCCGGCGGCACCTCCGGCCGGTGCTCTTCCAGTTGCAGGCCCAGGGATTGCGGGCCGGCGGCCTTGGCGCCGACGCGCAGCGCAAGGCTCTTGCCCGTCTCCGTCTGGAGGGCGGCGGACATGGCGGGACCTTTCAGGACAGGCCGATGATCGCGCGCGCCCGGGCGGGGCTCGCGATCTTCGGGCCGAGGTGCTCGACGATGCGGCGGGCCTTGGCGACCATCGCCGCGTTGGAGGGCGCGAGGACGCCGCGCTCGATCATCACCGCGTCCTCCAGCCCCACCCGCGCATGGCCGCCCGCGAGGACGGACTGCGCGACCATGGGGAAGGAGGAGCGGCCGGTGCCGATGACCGTGAACTGCGCCTCCTCCGGGATCAGGCCGCGCGCGTAGAGGACCGTCTCCGGCGAGGGCGGGAAGCCGTACTTCACGCCCAGCACGAAGGAGCAGAGCACCGGCGTGCCGAGCGAGCCATCGGCCAGCATGTCGCGCATCAGCCCGCAATCGCCGGAATCGAACAGCTCGATCTCCGGCACCGCCCCGGCCTCGCGGATGGCCTTCGCCATCAGCCGCGCGTTCTTCGGCGTGTTGATCACCACCTGGGCGCCCGAATTCATCGTGTTCAGGTCCAGCGTGGCGATGTCCGGCCGCAGCGCGGTGATGTGCGCGGTGCGGATGGCGGGCGTGGTCAAGGTGGTGCCGGGGCCGGCGAGCTTCGGATCCTCCTCCCCCACCACGAAGCGGCCGCCGGGGCCGGTGGTGAGATTGATGATGAGGTCCTTGTTCTTCGCGCGGATGCGCTCCACCACGTCGCGGTAGTATTCCAGCTCCATGCTGGGCTTGCCCGTCGCGGGGTCGCGCACGTGCAGGTGGGCGATGGAAGCCCCCTCCTCCGCGGCGGCGAGCGCGGCATCCGCGATCTCCTCCGGCGTCACCGGCAGCCCGGGGTGCTGCTCCAGCGTCGTCAGGTTGCCCGTTACGGCACAGGTGAGGATCACCTCGTCACGCATGGCCCTCATAGTGCGCGCCCTCCATCCACAAGAAGTACGGATCCGGTCGAGTAGGTGAGCAGCGTGGCGCAGGCGAGGACGGCTTCGGCCACGTCCTCCGGCAGGGCAACGCGCTTCAGCGGGATGCTCGGCGCGATCTTCGCGTTCTGCTCCGGCCCGCGGCCGGGCACGAAGCCCGTCTCCACGATACCGGGGGAGATGGACATCGCCCGCACCTTTGGCCCCAGCGCGCGGGCCAGCGACTTCGTCATGCTGTCAGTCGCCGCCTTCAATGCGGCGTAGGCGAGGTTGGAGCCGGAGCCGTTCAGCCCGCCGATCGAGGAGACGTTCACCACCAGCCCCTCGGATTCCTCCAGCAGCGTCCGGAAGGCGCGCACCGCCGCAAAGGGGCCGCGCCAGTTCACCGCCCACATCCGGTCCAGGAACGCGTCGTCGAGCGCGTCCAGGTCGCCATGCGGCACGGCCTTGGTGAAGCCCGCGCTGTTGACGAGGATGTCGCAGCGCCCGCGGGTCTCCCGCACCTGCGCCGCCAGGGCGTTCAGGGAGGTGCTGTCCTCCACGCTCGCCGGCAGCGCCGCATGGCCCTCGCCCGGCAGTTCCCCGACCAGCGCGCGCGCCGCCGCCTCACCCCCGCGATAGGTGACGACCACCGCCGCCCCTGCCCCGGCCAGGCTGCGCGCCGTGGCCGCGCCGATGCCGCCGGATCCGCCGATGATGACGGCGGTGCTTCCCTGAAGGTTCTTCATGCGATCGGCGGCACGGGCAGCCGCGCCTCCCCGGGTTCCATGTGGAAGATGTAGTCCAGGCTCCACCACTCATTCGCGCTGCCGTCCGGCGCTGGTCCCTCGCCGAGCCGGTAGCCGCCCACCAGCGCGCGGGTGACGCCGAAGACGACGTCGCTCTCCAGGTGCTCGTCGTCGTCCACGAAGACCTGGGTGATGAGCGTCTTGAAGCCGGGCTTGTGGATCAGGAAGTGCAGGTGGGCCGGGCGGAAGGGGTGCCGGTTCTGGGCCCGCAGCAGGTCGCCGGTCGGGCCATGGGTGGGCACCGGGTAGCCGGCGGGCTTCACGGAGGTGAAGCGGAAACGCCCCTCGGCATCCGTGGTGAACTGCCCCCGCAGGTTCATCGGGGCCATGTCCGGGTCCTGGTTCTCGTAGACGCCTTCCGGCGAGGAGTGCCAGACATCCACCCGCGCACCGGCTACGGGCGCCCCGCCCGCGAGCACCTGGCAGGAGGCGAAGAGGCGCGGGCCGGGGGTGGGCCCGCGGACGATGCTGCCGCCATCCTCCACCTTCGGGGAGTTGTCCCGCCAGAAGGGACCGAGCAGCGCGGCCGCCGTCTCGGTCGCGCCGTCCGCACCGTTGTTCAGCAGGCAGACGAGGGTGGAGACGCCCACGGCGTCGGAGAACAGCACGCCCTCATTGTGGGTGGGGCTGTTCGCCTGGCCGATGCGGCAGAGGAAGTCCACGCCGAACTCCCATTCGCTCTCGCTCGGCCGGACCTCCCGGATGAAGGCGTGAAGGTGGCGGACCAGCGCGGCGGAGACCGCCTTCAGGCGCTCGTCCGAGGTTCCCGCCATCGCCTCCAGCACAGCGGGCGTCACCGCCGCTTCGCCGTCGATAATCACGGCCGCGTCTCCTCCGAAGCTCTTGCAATCGATTGTATGGGGTTCCCGCGCGGGGGTGCAATCGATATTTTGGGGCGATGTCCCCTACGCAGTCCCGAATGGTGGCCCTGCGCGACGTGGCCGCGGCGGCGGGGGTGCATCCCTCCACCGCCTCCCGCGCGCTGAACCCGGCCATGCGCTACCTCGTGGCGGATCCTGTCGTGGCGCGGGTGCAGGAGGTCGCTTCCCGTCTCGGCTACCGGCCGAACGCGGTGGCCATGTCGCTGCGCACCGGCCGCTCCCGCCTGATTGGGGCGCTGGTGCCGGGGATCGCCAACCCTGTCTTCGCGCCCATCCTCGCCGGCGCGGCGGAGGTCCTGTCCTCGGCCGGCTATGCGCTGATGGTCGCCGACCCCGGCGACGACAACGGCCGCGCCGCCGAGTTCGTGGAGCAGCTTGCGGCGCGCGGCGCGGACGGGCTGCTGCTCGCCACGGCCTCCCTGCGGGACGACCCGGCCCTGGCGGCCTGCCGCGCGCGGAACATCCCCGCCGTCCTCGTCAATCGCGGCAGCGAGGGGATGTCCTCCGTCGTGTCGGACGACCGGGGCGGGATGGCGCTGGCCGTCGCCCATCTCCTCCAGCTCGGCCACCGCCGCATCGCACTCATCGCCGGCCCGGCGCAGCTCTCTACCGGCCTTCGCCGCAGCGAGGGATTCGAGGAGGCCCTGCGCGCGCAGGGCTTGGCGCCGGACCCTGCGCTGCAGGAGATCACCGCGGCCTACACGCGCGAGGCGGGAGAGCGGGCGGCCGCCCGGCTGATCGCACGGCATTCCGACGTCACGGCCCTGTCCTGCGCCAACGACCTGCTCGCGCTCGGCGCCTACGACGCCTGCCGCCGCGCCGGGCTGCGGATTCCCGAGGACATCTCCGTCACCGGCCACAACGACATGCCGATGGTGGACCTGATCGAGCCGCCGCTGACGACCGTGCGCATCCCGCACGGCGAGATGGGCCGCCAGGCCGCGGGCCTGCTGCTGGACAGGATCGGCCATGGCGGCGGCGCGAGCGACGTGGTCCTGCCATCGGCGCTGGTTGTGCGCGGCTCCACCGCCGCGCCGCGCCCCACCGCCCCGGGGGCCGCCCCGGCGGCACGCTCAGCGCGGAGGCGAGGGCCGGCACGGCCCGGTCATCCGGAAGGCTGAACCTGGCGCCGAGCCAGGCCGCGAGGGGCCCTCGTCGGCGATCATGGGCCGAACCTTCCGCGCCGCGCTCGCTGTCTCAGGCCGGCCAGTCCCGCGCCGGCAGCCGCCGCCCGTCCCTGGACGAGGCGAGGACGTCGTCGATCAGCCGCGTGGGCCTCACCGCATGCCCGAAGCCCGGCGCCGTCGCCGTGCCGTGCAGGATGTCGTGACAGGCCTGGCATCGTTCGATCGAACGTGCCGGTCGTCCTGCGCGAAAGGCACATGCACTGGGCGGCCGTGCTCGTGCCAGGGGTGCTGTACCCGGTGCCGCTGCATGCGGCGCCGCATCGGGAGGGAAGTGGTCGCGGGTGATCCGCGCTCCCCTTCAGGTCTCCATCCCCGGGAATCGGTGCCTGTTCGGACCGTCGCGGTCCTAGCCTGACGGGTGCTGCTTCGCCTCGAGAAGGGGACGAACCGTCGACAGCTTCTCCATGACGCCTTGCAGATGCGCGCGCAGCAGACCCGCCGCTTCAATCTGGGCGCCACGCTCGATCAGCCGGAGGAGTTCGAGGTGCTCGGCGGCCTGTCGCCGGTATCGGCTGCGATCGGCGAGGGAGCGATACACCAGGAGCCGACGGATCCGGTTCACCCGCTTCAGGGTATCGAGGAAGAACGGATTGCCCGATGCGCCCACGATCGCTTCGTGGAAGCGGACGCCACGATCATAGAGGGCGTCGGCCGATGCCGTCTCGATCTCGCCGCCGAGCATCCGCTCCTCCACCGCGCGGCACCGGAGGAGTGTCTCCCGCGCAAGGCAGTAGCCGGGCTCCAGGAGGCTTGCCGGTTCGATGGCGAGGCGGAGACGATAGCTCTGCTCCAGCGCGGTCGGTGTCGTCAGGACGGCGGAGAAGCGCCACCCGTAGCCCGGGCGCCTCTCCGCCCAGCCCTCCCCGGCCATGCGATTGAGAAGTTGCGAGAGCTGGCCGCGGCCCAGGCCGTACCGGTCCCGCATGGCCTGCTCCGAAATGGTGTCGGGCAGGGCCCCGGCCAAGCGGTCTTCGGCGATGCGGAAATAGGCCGATGTGAGATCATCGTGGCCGCGCTCGGCGCGATAGCTGGCTGCGTGGTCCGGGCCGTCGGAAGCAACGGAGAAGCCCCGGCCGGGATCGGCGGTCAGCAGGCCGCGATCGGCCAGGATCCGCATGGCCTGCCCGATCGGGAACCGCGAGACCCCGAGCAGGTCCGCCAGGCGCTGCGCGAGCAGGCGATCCCCGGGCTTCAGCGTTCCGTCCGCAACCAGTGCCGAGATCGCCGCGGCCGCCTCCGTCACGACCCGCCCCGTCATGCGCCTCGTCGTGTCGCTCATCGGCAGAACCGGAAACTCCCTGACGCCGGCTGGCCCATCCGGGGCCGTCATCCCCGCGCCTTCTCGCCTCATCCTGCAACCCTCCGCAAGCGCCGATGCCGCTGGGCGGTCAGCCACGATCCCGCCGGGCCATCCGGGCGCCCCTCGAGCGGGGTGGAAAAAGCATATTGCATTTCTTGGCCGCTAAATGCATTCATCGCGGCAAGAAGAACGACAGGAGGACGTGCAGTGACCGGCCATGCCATGCCCGGGGCGGAGAACCCCCGTCCGCCATCCCGCCGTCTCCTGCTCAGGGCGGTGGCCGCCGGGGTTCCGGGCCTGGCACTCCTCCCCGCATCCCGCGCCTGGGCGCAGCCCGGCTACCCGGAGCGTCCCGTCCGCATCGTCGTGCCCTTCGCCCCCGGGGGTGGGGTGGACATCGTGGCACGCCTTCTCGCCGAGCCGATGCGCGCCGCCCTCAGCCCCGGCGGCGCCGTGCCGCTGGTGATCGAGAACCGGGGCGGCGCCGGCGGGCAGCTCGGGGCCCAGGCCGTCGCGAAGGCGGCGCCCGACGGCTACACCATCCTCCTCGCATCTGCGGGGGAGATCGCCGCGGCGCCGGCACTCTACGGCGTGAACCTTCCCTACGATCCGATACAGGATCTTATCCCGATCACCCTGGTCGTCCGGGTGCCCAACCTGCTGGTGGTCGCCAGCACCGTCCCCGCCCGCAGCGCGGCGGAGCTGATCGAACTCGCGAGGCGGCAGCCGGGTGCCCTGAGCTACGCCAGCTCCGGCGTGGGCAACCTGCAGCACCTCAACGGCGCGCTCTTCAACAGCCTGGCCCGGGTCGACACGGTCCATGTGCCCTACCGCGGCACCGGCTCCACCCTGGCCGACGTGGCGGCGGGGCGGGTCAGCATGACCTATGCCGGCGCCCCTGCCCTGCTGCCCCTCATACGGGACGGCAAGCTGCGCCCGCTGGGCGTGACCTCGCGCACCCGGATCCCGGGCCTGCCCGACATCCCCGCCCTGTCCGAGACGCCGGCCCTGTCCTCCTATGAGCTGGTCAACTGGTACGGCCTCTTCGCGCCCGCCGGAACGCCCGCCCCCGCGCTGGAGCGGCTCCACGCGGCCGCCACCCAGGCGCTGCGGCACTCCGATCTGATCCGCAAGCTGGCGGAGCAGGGCGCCGAGGCCGCGCCGATGCCGGCCGACGAGTTCCGCGCCTTCGTCTCCGCCGAGAGCACCAAGCTCGCCCGGCTGATCCGCGAGGCGGAGATCCGCCCCGAGAACTGAGGAGAACGCGATGTACAGGCTGGATGTGCTGGTGCAGGGCTATCCCGGCAAGAGCGTCTGCCATGGCGGCCTCGGCTGGAGCACGATCGCCCTGCTCCGCGGCGAGGGGCGCGTCATCCTGATCGATGTCGGGGCCTTCGGCATTCGGAAGGAGTTGGAGAAGCAGCTCGCCGCGCGCGGCGTCTCCGCCGATGCCGTCACCGATGTCGTGCTGACCCACGCGCACTACGACCACAGCGTGAACTACACGCTCTTTCCTTCGGCGACGGTCTGGATCGGGCGCACCGAGCTGGAGTGGGCGCGCGAGGTGCCACCCGGCTTCAACCCGCTCCCGGAACTCTACGTGCAGGACATGGCGCGCTCGCCACGGGTGCGGTTGATCGAGGACGGCGGGCGCTTCCTGCCCGGCCTGACGGCCATCGCGGCCCCCGGCCACACGCCGGGCTGCCTGCTGTTCCGCCTGGACGCCGCCAGCCCGCCGGTCCTCTTCACCGGAGATGCGGCGAAGAACCGGGCGGAGCTGCTGTCGCTCCGCACCGACATGACCATGGACGCGGATGCCAGCCGCGCCTCGCTCGAGACCGTCTGGCGGCTCTGGCGGGAGACGCCGGGGATGATCGTGGTGCCCGGCCACGACCTGTCCATGCGCCTCGATGAAGGCGGCCGCCCCGAATACCTGGGCGAGCGCCGGGCGGCGATCGCCGCCTGGTTCGACGAGGACCTCTCCGTGACCACGCCCATTGACCTGACCGAGGGACATTCATGACCGACGCCGTGATCGCGGAGGACAAGCTCCTCGCCCTCGCCACCCGCGCCCTCGTTGCCGGGGGCATGACAGAGGAGGATGCCGCGCCCACGGCCCGCATCCTCGTGCTGGCGGACCTCTTCGGCCTTCGCACCCATGGGGTGAGCCGAGTGGCGCAATACCTGGGCCGCGTCGATGTCGGCGGCGTCGATGCGCGCGCGCCGGTGCGGGCGACGCGCGTGGCGCCCGGCCTCTCGCTGGTGGACGGCGCCAACGGCATCGGCCCGCTGGTGGGGATGCGGGCGCTGGAGGCGGCGATGGCCTCGGCGCGCGAGGTCGGCATCGGCGCGGCCTTCGCGCGGGCCTCCAACCATTTCGGGCCGATCATGCCCTACGCCCTGATCGCGGCGGAGGAGGGCTTCGCCTCCATCATCGGGACCAACGCCACCACCACCATCGCCCCCTGGGGCGGGCGGGACACGCGGCTGGGCAACAACCCGCTGGGCATCGGCGTGCCGATGCCGGGCGGGGAGCCGATCCTCCTCGATCTCGCGATGAGCGTGGCGGCGCGGGCCAAGATCCGCCGCGCCCTGAAGGATGGCACCGCCCTGCCCGAGGGCTGGGCCGCCGATGCCGACGGCAAGCCGACCACCGACCCGGCCGCGGCGCTCGCAGGCTTCCTCCTGCCTTTCGGCGGGCACAAGGGCTACGGCCTCGCGCTCATGGTGGACCTGCTCTCCGGCCTGCTCTCCGGGGCGTCCTACCTCACCCATGTGAAGGCCTGGGACAAGGAGCCGGAGGCGCACCAGGATCTCGGGCACTTCTTCATCCTGATCGACACGAAGCGACTGGCCCGGCCGGACGTCCTCGCCGGCCGGATGGAGGACTTCAAGTCGATCATCCGCTCCACCCCGGCAGCGGACCTTTCGCGCCCGGTTCGCCTGCCCGGCGACCTTGAGTTCGAGGCTCTCCGGCGGCAGCGGCGCGAGGGCGTGTCGATCGCCGCCGAAGACCTCGCCGCCCTTGAGACGCTGGCGGCTCCAAGGACGGCCTGAGCGAGACTGCGGAAAAAAGAGGGAGAGAAACGATGGCGTGCATCGAGAAGCGGAAGCTTGGCCAGGCCGCCCTGGCCCTTGCCTTCGGCGGCTTGGCGGGCCGCCCGGCACGGGCGCAGGGCGGCTGGCCCTCCCGTTCGGTGACCATGATCGTTCCCTGGGCACCCGGTGGCTCCAACGACGTCGTCGCCCGCCTGCTCTCGCCGGGGCTCCAGAAGGCCTTCGGCAAGTCCTTCGTGGTGGAGAACCGCGCCGGCGGGGGTGGTGCCGTGGGCATGGGGATGGCCGCCCGTGCCCGGCCGGATGGGCACACGCTGCTCATCTCCTCCGCCTCCAACCATGTCTTCAACCACTTCGTCGTCCCGGACCAGGGCTACGATCCGCGCGAGGCGCTGTCTGCCATCTGCATGATGGTCGATGTGCCGAACGCGCTGGCCGTGCACCCCTCCCTCGGGGTGAGCGATGTCCAGGGCCTGCTGGCGAAGATCCGGGCGACACCGGGCGGGCTCAGCTACGCGTCCACGGGCGTCGGCAGCAGCAACCACCTCGCCGGGGAGCTGCTCCGCCTGCGCGCCGGGGTGGAGTTGAACCATGTGCCGTACCGCGGCGGCGGACCGGCCCTGGCCGACCTCATTTCCGGCACCATCCCCGTCGCCTTCCTCAACCTGCCGACCGTGCTGCCGGCCGTCGAGGCCGGGCAGGTTCGCCTCCTCGGCATCGGCGGCAAGTCGCGGATCCCGAGCCGGCCGGATATCCCGACCATCGGCGAGCAGGGCGTGGAGGGGTACGAAATCCAGTCCTGGACGGGCCTCTTCACCCCGCGCGGCACGCCCAGGCCCGTGATCGAGCGGGTTGCTGCCGAGGTGAAGGGGCTGCTCGGCGATCCCACGACGCGCGAGCGGCTGGTCGAGAGCGGTTCCGAGAACATCTGGGCGGGCCCGGACGAGACGGATGCCTTCGTCCGGGCCGAGTTCGACCGCTGGGGCCCGATCGTGAAGCAGGCCGGGGTGACGAATGGCTGACCGCGTCCCCCGGTGTGAGAGCCTGGGCGCTGCCGCGCCGACAGGGCGTCGGCGGCAGCATCCCGCGCCTGCCGTCCTCAGGCGCGGCGGTGTGCCGCCGAAGACCTAGAGCGGCCAGCCATAGAGGCGGGCGGGGTTGGTCACGAGAAGCCGCCGGAGCCGCCCCTCATCACCGGCCCATTCCGCCAGCCGGGCAAGGGCGCGACGGTCGTCCACCTGCCGGAAGGGATGCACCGCCGAAGGATCGCTTCCCCCGCCGGATGGTCCGGCGTGCGGCCAGTCCGAGCCCCAGAGCACGCGATCCGGGTTCGCTTCGATCATGGCGCGCGCGAGCGGCGCCATGTCCTCGCAGTCCGGCCAGTCCGAGAGGCGATGGGCCGCCGAGAGCTTCACGTGAACGGCGCCCGCGCGCAGCAGGTCCAGCAAGGCGTCCAACCCGGGCTGCGACAGCCCGCGCCGCCCTTCGGGGCGGCCGAAGTGATCGATCACGAGCCCGCCCGGCAGGTCCAGGATCGTGTCGCGCAGGGCGGCGATCACGGACAGCTCCGTATAGGCCTGGACGTGCCAGCCCAGGGATGCGACCCGCCGCGCCGCGCCGAGCAGCATCGCGCGCGCCATCGCCGGATCCGTGCGTCCGGCCGTGTGAAGGTTGATCCGCACGCCGCGAACGCCCGCATCGTGCATGTCGCGGAGAGCGGCCTCGGTCGTGCCTTCGTCGATCACCGCCACGCCACGGCCCCTCGCGGGGCCCAGCCGGCGCAGCCCGTCGAGCATGCAGGCGTTGTCGGCGCCGTAGGGGCTGGGCTGGACGAGGACGACGCGATCCAGCCCCAGGGCGTTCTGCAGCTCCAGCAGGGCGTCGGGCGGGGCTTCACCGGGCGTGTAGGTGCGGCCCGCCGCGAAGGGGAAGCTTGCCGCGGGGCCGAAGACGTGGGTGTGGCAATCGCAGGCGCCTGGCGGAACTGGGAACATGGGGCCTCTCCGGAAACGGCCTGAGGCTTGGCCGCGGCCAAGGCGGCGTCCAGCCACCGATTCTGCCATCATCCATCGATCCGGTTTATGGTGCCGGCCAGGGAGTCGAAACGGGAAGCGGATGAACCTCCGGCAGCTCGAGGTCTTTCATGCGATCATGCGCACGGGCTCCGTCACGGGCGCGGCGCGGCTGCTGAACGTCACCCAGCCCTCGGTCAGCACGGTCCTGAAGCACTGCGAGGCACAGCTGCGCTTCCCGCTCTTCAACCGCGTCGGCGGCAGGCTGCAGCCGACGCCGGAAGCGCAGGCCCTGTTGCCGGACATCGAGACGGTGTTCAGCCGCCTGGCCGCCGTGGAACGCCTCTCCCAGGATCTGGCGGGCGGGCGGCTCGGCACCCTGTCGCTCGCCGCCGCCTTCCCGATCGCGAACGGATACCTGGCCCAGGCCCTCGCCACCTTCCTCGCGGAACGGCCGGGCACGCGCGCGGCCCTGCAATCCCTCAACTCGCCCCAGGTGGTGGACCGGGTGGCCAGCCGGGAGGTGGAGCTGGGCATCGTCCACGAGCCGGTGGTGAGCGGCGAGGTGGAGACGGAGCTGCTCGTCCGCTCCTCCATCGCCTGCGTGATGCGGAGCGACCACCCGCTGGCACGGCACGAGGCCGTGCCGGTCGCGGCCCTGGCGGACCAGCCGGTAATCACCTACCTGCCGCAGATCCTGTTCCGCAGCTACGTGGACGGGGCGCTGTCCCAGGCGGGGATCGCGCCCCCGATCGTCGCCCAGGTCAGCGTCTCCCTCACCGGGATCATGCTCGCCCGGCACGGCGGGAGCGTGGCACTGGTGGAGCCGCTGATGCTGCGCACCCTGCCCTTCCCCGACCTCGTCGCCCGTCCGCTCGATCCCCCCGTCACCTTCAGGACGGTGCTGGTGCGGCCACGGGGGCGGCCGGACTCCACCCTGCTCCGGCGCTTCGTCGCCCATCTCCGCCGCACCCTGGCGGAGGGGATCGGAATCCCGCCCGGCGGGCATTAGCGGCGTCTATGGAGGTCCCAAGGCTTGGTATTGGACGGCGCCCGGCGGGGCTGGGAGAGATGACGGAACGTCCGGGCCGGCCCATGCGCGCCGGCCCGGCTGAACGGGAGGACTGCCGGTGGACAACATGGTCGCGCGTTACGACACGAACTGGCCATCGATCCGCGACCAGGTGAGCGAGGCGGAGTGGCAGGCGCGCCTCGATCTCGCCGCCTGCTACCGGCTGGTCGAGGCCTACGGCATGACCGACCTGATCTACAACCACATCACGCTGCGCATCCCCGGCACCGAGCACCTGCTGATCAACCTCTACGGGCTGCTCTACAAGGAGATCACGGCGACCTCCCTCGCGAAGATCGACGTAGAGGGCAACATCATCTGGAAGCCCGACACGGATTACGGGATCAACAAGTCGGGCTACGTGATCCACGGCGCGATCCACAAGGCGCGGCCGGACGTGGCGGCGGTGCTGCACACGCACACCCGCGCCGGCATGGCGGTGGCCGCAATGAAGGAGGGGCTGCTGCCGCTGAACCAGACGGCCATCCGCTTCGTCGGCCATATCGGCTACCATGACTACGAGGGGCCGGCGATCGACCTTTCGGAGCGCGAGCGGATCGTGGCCGACCTTGGTCCGCACGACGCGATGATCATGCGGAACCACGGGCTGCTGACCTGCGGAGCGACGCTGCAGCAGGGCTTCAACACCATGTACCAGTTGGAGATGTCCTGCCGCGCCCAGGTGGACGCGATGGCGGCGCGCACGGAGCTGACCCTGCCCTCGGAGGAGGTGCTGGCGAGGACCGCGCATCTGTACCAGCCCGGCGCCCGGCGGCCCTACGGCGTGCTGGAGTGGCACGCCATGCTGCGGCTGCTGGAGGCGGAGCAGAAGAACTCGGGTTACCCGCCCTACTGGGCCTGAGGCCGCAGGGCGTCCAATCCGGCGAAGCACGCCATCAGAGCGGGCGCCGGGCCAAGGGAGGGAAGGTCGATGGGTTCACCCGAGATGGGGCGGCGCGCCCTGTTCGCGCTCGGCACCGCGATGGCCTGGCGGGCCGGCGCGGCCCGGGCCCAGCCGGGCGCGGAGGCCTATCCCAGCCGGCCCATCCGCTTCGTCGTGCCCTTCGCCGCGGGCGGGAACAGCGATGTCACGGCGCGGCTCTTCGCGTCCCAGATCACCGCCCGGCTCGGCCAGGCGGTGGTGGTGGAGAACCGCAGCGGCGCGACGGGGGCGATCGGGACGGAGGCCGTGGTCCGGTCCCGGCCGGACGGCTACACGCTGCTGATCGGCAGCCCCGGCTCCATCGTGAACGGCCCGCTCCTCATGGCGGCGCCGCGCTACGACACCATGGCCGACCTGGTGCCGGTCGCGCTGCTCGGCCAGGCGCCGATGGTGATCATCCTCCGCCCCGGCCTTCCCGTGCGGGACCTGCAGCAACTGGTCGCCTTCTCGAGGACGCAGCCGCGCGGCGTGACGATCGGGACCTCCGGCGTCGGCGGCGCGAACCACCTGCCGCTGGAGTTGTTCAAGGCGGCGACGGGCGCCAACCTCGTGCACGTGCCCTATCGCGGCGGCGGCAATACCCTGCCGGACTTCGTCGCCGGCAACGTGGACGGCGTGCTGATCGAGATGTCGAGCGTGCTGGACCTGCACAGGGACGGGCGCGGCCGGATCCTCGGCATCGCGGCCGCCCACCGCTCGAAGCAGGTGCCGGAGGTCGCGACCTTCATCGAGCAGGGGATCGATGGCTTCGTCGCCGCCTCCTTCGTCGGCCTCTTCGCGCCGGCGGGCACGCCGGAGCCGGTGCTGGGGGCGCTGCAGGGCGCGATATCCGCGGCGGCCGCCGATCCCGAGGTGCTGGCGCGGCTGGAGGCGATCGGCAACAACCCGCCGACCGGGGCCGAGTTGACCACCCCCGGCACGGTCGCGTTCCTGCAGGGCGAGTTGGCCAAGGCGCGGCAGGCCATCGCGATCGCCGGGCTGAAGCCGGAATGAGCGCCTCTGCATGAGGACTTCTGCGACCTGACACCGCGCGTTCGCTCACCCCGGCTCGCGGACGCGGCCGGGGCGAAGGCGCCCGGCGGGCCGGCTTACTCCACGGTAGCGCCGGAGGAGGCCACCACGGGTCTCCAGAGGCGGAACTGGCCATCCCAGAAGGCCTGCAGTTCCTCCGCCGAAGTACCGGCCGGCTCCACGCCGGCCTCGCGCAGGCGACGCTCCCCGCCCGGCGCGCGGACCGCGGCGCGCACCGCAGTCGAGAGTGCGCCGATGACCAGGGCCGGCGTGCCCGAGGGAGCGAAGACGGCCATCCAGTTGACGATTTCGAAGTCCGGCACGCCCCCCTCGATCACGGTCGGCACCTCCGGCAGGAGCGGGCTGCGCTGCCGCCCGGTGACGGCGAGCGCCCGGATCGAGCCCTGGCGCACGAAAGGCGCTTGCGAGGGAATGCCCTCCACCAGGAAATCCGTATCTCCTGACATCATCGAGGCGAAGACCGGTCCCGCGCCCCGGAAGGGGATGTGCTCCGCCGCCGTGCCCGTGCGGTTGCACAGCAGCAGGGCGCCGAGGTGGTTGATGGTGCCCGGGCCTGCGGAGCCGTAGGTGGTCCGCCCTGGACGGGAGCGCATCCAGGCCACGAAGTCCGGCAGGTCCCGCGCGGGCACATGGTTCCCGACCGTCACCACCATCGGGAAAGTGGCGACAAGGGAGACGGGCGCGAAGGCCCTCTCGGTGTCGAAGCGCAGGTTCCGGTGAAGCAGGGCGTTCAGCACGGCGGCGCTGACGGTGAAGAAGCCGAGGGTGGTGCCGTCCGGCGCGGCGGTCGCCACCGCCTCGGCCCCGATCACCCCACCCCCACCGCCGCGGTTCTCCACCAGCACGGGGCGGCCGCCCAGTGCCTCGGACATGCCGGGGGCGACGATGCGGGCGATCACGTCGGTGGAGCCGCCCGCGGCGGCCGTGACCATCAGACGAACCGGCTGGCCCGTCTGCGCAAGCCCCGTTCCGGCAACGGCGGAGGCGGCGCCGGCCAGCAGGGCGCGGCGGGGCAAGGCGCCCGGGCCGCGGGTACTCTTCATGCCGCCTCTCATCGGGCGTCCTCCCTCACGCGTTCGGCGGGGCGCGATCACTCCAGCAGGTAGGGGGCCCCGCAGCCCTCGCACATCGCCCGGATCTGGTCGGCGAGCCGGCGCGGGACCGGGATGCCCTCGCGCAGGCGCGTCTCTCGGGCCGCCGCCTCCGGATCCCCTGGCACCAGCACGGGCAGCGCGGGGTCGGCGGGCGGCGCGGCGCGCAGCACGTCCAGCGCGTCGTCGAGATCGGCCTCGAACTCACCCTCCTCCCGGAAGGCCTCGGGGTCGATCGCCATGAAGAAGTGCCCGAGGTTGTCTGGGTCCTCCGCCTTCTGCGTCCGCACTCGCAGGGGTGAGAAGGAAGCGCCGGAGAGGGTGCCCCCGAGGATGTGGACCATCATCGCCAGCCCGTAGCCCTTGTGGGACGCCGTCTCCGGCCGGCCGCCCAGTGGCGTCAGCCCGCCCTCCTTGCCTTCCCGGATAAGGCGTGACGCCTCGTCGGGGTCGGTGACGGGCTGGCCGCTGCCGTCCACGGCCCAGCCCTCCGGCAGGGTGCGGCCGTTCAGCCCGTAGACGCGCACCTTGTTGTTGGCGGTGGTGGTGGTCGCCATGTCCAGCCGGAAGGCGCGGTTCCGCCCGGCGGGCGCGCAGAAGGCGAGCGGGTTGGTGCCGAGCAGGGCCTTGCTCGCGCGCGTCGGCACCATGTTGATCGTGCGCGTGGCGCTGGTGACCATCCCGATCAACCCATGGACCGGCGCGAGCGCAGCATAGTAGCCCGCCGCGCCGAAATGGTGGGAGTTGCGGACGGTGACGACGCCGACGCCAAGGTCCTTCGCCTTCGCGATGGCCATCTCCATCCCCATCACCGCCGCCGGGTGGCCAAGTCCCGCATCGGCGTCCACCAGCGCCGTCACGGCGTTCTCCCGCACCACGCGCGGGCGGGCCTGCAGGTTCAGCTTCCCCTTCCGGCGGGACGAATCGTAGTCCATCAGCATCGAGACGCCGTGGCTGTCCACGCCGGCGAGGTCGGTCTCCACCATCACCTCGGCGGTGGTGCGGATCAGTTCGGGGTCCATGCCCCAGGAGGTCAGCACCGCGACGACCTGCGCGCGCACCGTCTCCGCGGGGACCTGTAGGCGCCCGCTCACGGCGCCCGCTCCGACAGGGCCGCGCGGACGCCGCTGGCCCAGGCCGTCGCCGCTGCATTCAGCAGGGCGATGTCGGTCTGGGTGGTGAGGAAGAGGGCGCCGCGCCGGATCGCGTCGGCCTGGCGCGCCACGTCGCGGTTGCCGCCGCAGCCCGCGGCGATCCCGGCCGCGCGCGCGGCGGCGATGACGCGGTCCTGCGCCGCCCTCGCCGCCGGATCGTCGAACTTCCCGGCCTTGCCCATGCTGACCAGCAGGTCGTTGGTGCCGACATGCACCACGTCTACGCCCGGCACCGCCGCGATCGCCTCCACGTTCTCCAGCCCCTCCACCGTCTCGATCATCAGCACGACCAGCGTGCTGTCGTTCAGTTGCGCCGTCGCCTCGGGCAGGGGCACGGGGCGAAAGTCGAACTGGGCGTAGCCGCCGGCGACCGAGCGGCGTCCGATGGGCGGGAAGCGGGTGATCTCCACCGCGCGCCGGGCCTGCTCCACCGTCGAGATGTCGGGGAAGACGATGCCGGTCACGCCGTTGTCGAGCAGCAGGGACACGTCCGGGTCGTCCACGCCGCGCACCCGCACCACGGGCGCGACCCCGAGCGCATCCGCCGCCTGGGCGAGGTGGATGATCGTCTCCAGCCCGAACACGGCGTGCTGCACGTCGATGAAGAGGAAGTCGTGCCCGCTGCCGCGCGCGATGTGGGCGATGTCCGCCGAGCGAGCCATGCGCACGCTGATGCCGAGCGCGGGCTCGCCAGCGCGCAGGCGCTCCTTCACGGGGTTCCTCAGATGGGGCATGTCGGGTCCTCGGGGGGTCAGTCGGGCCGGATGCCGGCCTGGGCCGCGAGCTGGCGCCATTTCGGCACCTCCTCCGCCAGTCGCGCTGCGAGGGGTGCGGGCCCGTCCATGCGGATGGTCGCGGCGCCCTCGGCCATGCGGGCCTGCAGCTCCTGCGCATCCCGCAAGGGCGCGAGCTCGGCCGTCAGGCGCGAGAGGAGTGCCGGCGGAAAGCCTTTCGGCGCGAGGAGGCAGAACCAGTTCGGCGCGGCGTAGCCCGGCACGGTCTCGGCGATGGCCGGGACGTCCGGCAGGGCGGGGACACGCCCGGGCATGGTGACGCCGAGCAGCCGCGCGCGCCCCTGGCGAACATGCTGGAGCAGCTCCAGCGTCGAGCCGAAGATGAGGGAGATGTCGCCGGAATAGACCGCCGTCACGGCCTGGCTGACGCCGCGATAGGGCACGTGCGTCATCTGCACCCCCGCCAGCGCGCAGAAGAGCGCGCCCGCCAGGTGGTTGGCGGAGCCGACGCCGCCCGAGGCGTAGGTCAGTTCCCCCGAATGGGTCTTCGCATAGGCCAGGAGCTGCGGCAGCGACCCGAACTCGGACTCCTTCCGGACCAGAAGTCCCGAGGGCACGTCGCACATGAGGCTGACCGGCTCGAGATCCCGCTGCGGATCGAAGCTGAGGGCGGGCTGGAGCGTGGGGATGATGGAGATGCCGGCGGAGGTCGCGAGGAAGGTGGCGCCGTCCGGCGGCTGCTGCGCCACGTACTGCGATCCGATTCCGCCGCCGGCCCCGGCCCGGCTCTCGACGATGAAGGTGGCGCCGAGACGCCGCGTGAGGTGGTCCGCGACGATCCGGGTGGGAATCTCGATCGGGCTTCCCGGCGCCTGCGGCACGATCAGGCGGACCGTGCGAACCGGCCAGGTCTCCTCCGCGCGCGGGCGCGCCGGCGAGAGGAGACCGAGGGTGAGGCCGACCATGCCCTGCCCGAGAGTCCTGCGCTGCATCCGTTTCCTCCCGGCCTCTCCGGGCCGATGGGCGGGATGCTGGACCGGCCGCTTGCGAGGCGTCCAATCCCAATAGAGGCGCCGCGCATTGACGCCGTTTATGGCCGGGCCCTGTGCGGCAGCACGGGCAACCCCCTATGACGAGGGCCAGATCAGGGCCGGGAAGGCGGAGGCGGGCCTTCCCTAGGTAGGGGACTCATTCAGGTCCACTCGCTGACGGTGGCGACGAGAGCGAGGCTGGCGAGGTAGTTCCGCGCGAGGCGGTCGTAGCGGGTCGCCAGCCTTCGCCAGTTCTTGAGGTGGCAG
>NZ_JAGIZA010000017.1 GCF_017813365.1 Roseomonas indoligenes | reverse complement strand
CGCCCAGGCCTCATCAGACAGCCAGAACAAACGCGCCATGTCCACCTCCTGATCAGCCAAACCCGATCAGGAGACAAAAACGCCAACGAACGTAGAGAGTTGTTTGGGTTCCCTACCTAGGCGACATCCTCAATGTCGAACCGCGTGATCTTGCCATCGTGGAAGTGGAAGACGTGGCCAACCGTCTTGTCCCGAAGCCCGTGCCCCTGCTCCTGGAGCGGCCTGCCGTCGATGGCGCGCACGGATTGCCGGACCTCAGCGAAGATCGCCCCATCGGTCGTCCTGCGAAAGCTCGTGGGCTCGACATGCGGGCTGACGATGGACCACTGGCGCGTCCAGTACGCGCGCACGGCTTCCCGGCCCTCGACATGGCCGCCTTCCATGCCGTTGGCCCAGGCGATGTCCTCGGTCAGCACGGCCAGGACCCCATCGATGTCCCGCGCGTTGAAGCAGGCGTAGACACGCTGAAGGACGTCGATCTCACGATCCATCGGGTTCTCGTTCCTGTGTTGAAGTGCCTTGCCTGGTTGGGCGTCAGGCGACATATACGCGCATATGTAGTAGATGAACGAGCTGTGCAAGGACCGGGCCCTGATGAAGTTGGATGTGCTTTCGACACCCGGACATCTGATCAGCCTCGCGGCGCGCGGCTTCGCCCGGCTGAGCGAAGCGCGTCTCAAGCCCCTGGGCTTCGGTGTCGGCCACCTTCCCGTCCTGGTCGCGCTCCAGGACGGGAAGGCAAGCACGCAGCGCGACCTGGCTCGCTTCGCCAGGATCGAGCAGCCGCCGATGGCGCAGATGCTGGCTCGCATGGAGCGGGACGGTCTCATCCAGCGCTCTCAGGACCCGAAAGACGGGCGCAGCAGCCGCATCACCCTGACCGAGATCGCCCTGGCGCGGATGCCGAACGCGATCGCGGCCTTGTTCGAGGGCAACCGTGAAGCATTGGGTGATTTCACGGAAGAGGAAGCAGATCAGCTTGTTGCCCTGCTCCGGCGGCTGATCACGAGCCTCGACCGCCTGACCCATGCGGAGGCATCGCAGCGTCTTCCCTGACCCTGCGGCGCCACCGGCGTGAGTTGACCCACAGCACCACCGACTGCCCCTCCGCCTTGTTGGCGAAACCGCCCGGCGAGTTGGTGACGCCTCCTCCCCCGCCCCGGCCGGGCTGACGAGGGCGAGGAAGTCCACTTCCAGCAGATCGGCGGACCGCACGAGTTCCCGGATCGGCGGGGAGGAGAGACCGCGCTCCACCTGGCTGAGTCAGGCCACCGATTAGCCAAGGCTCAGCGCCACTCCGGCCGGAGGTGCGCGGGCGCCTCGCGGCCATCGACCTCACGCCCATGTCGGGGTCGTCGGACCGGGTGGCACGGTTCTTCAGCGAGGAGACCGAGCGCTGGGTGCCGATTGTCCACGCCGTGGACATGCGTCGTCAGCATCCCCACTCCGCTCGCCAGGTCACCGATGGCGACCGGCTGCGCGGGACGTGGCGTCGTGCTATGCCCAAGGGCAACACGCACAGCGAAACCGCACCGGGCGCCCGATCGTGTCTCGCAAGATCATCCATGTGGACATGGACGCCTTCTATGCCTCGGTCGAGCAGCGCGACGACCCGGCGCTGCGGGGCCGGCCGCTGGCGGTGGGCGGCTCGCGCGAGCGCGGCGTGGTGGCGGCCGCGAGCTACGAGGCCCGCGCCTTCGGCGTGCGCTCGGCCATGCCCTCCCGTACCGCCGCCCGGCTCTGCCCGGAGCTCGTCTTCGTGCCGCCGCGCTTTGAGCGCTACCGCGAGGTCTCCGCCATCGTCCGCGAGGTCTTCCTCGGCCACACGCCGCTGGTCGAGCCGCTCTCGCTCGACGAGGCCTATCTCGACGTGACCGTGAACCGCCATGGCCTGCCCACGGCCACCGCCGTCGCCCGTGCCATCCGCGCCGAGATCCGCGCCCGCACCGGCCTCACCGCCTCGGCAGGGGTCTCCTACAACAAGTTCCTCGCCAAGATGGCGAGCGACATGCGCAAGCCCGACGGCATGTACGTCATCACGCCCGAGCAGGGGCCGGGCTTCGTCGAGGGCCTCGCGGTGTCACGCTTCCACGGCGTCGGCCCGGCCACGGCGGCCCGGATGGAGGCTCTCGGCATCCGCACCGGCCGGGACCTGCGCGAGCAGAGCCTTCCCTTTCTCACCGAGCACTTCGGCAAGGCCGGCGCCCACTTCCACGCCATCGCCCGCGGCGTCGACGAGCGGCCCGTCGTGCCCGACCGCCCCCGCAAGTCCTCCGGCTCCGAGACGACCTACGACCGCGACCTCGCCACGCCCGGAGAGGTGGAGGTAGGGCTGCTGGCGCTGGCCGATGAGGTCTGGGACTGGTGCGAGCGCAGCGGCACGCTCGGGCGCTCGGTGACCGTCAAGCTCCGCTACAGCGACTTCCGCCAGATCACCCGGAGCCGCACCCTGCCCGCGCCCGTCGCCAGCGGCGCCGACCTGCGCCAGGTCTCGTTGACCCTCCTCCGCGCCACCTTCCCGCTGGCCAGGCCGGTGCGGCTGCTGGGTGTCACCGTTTCCGGTTTCGCGGCGGATGCCGGCGATCCGGCCCAGCCGAGCCTGGACCTGGGCTGAGCGGTCCAGGTCCTGGCGGCGGCCCGGACCTTCTCCAGGCCCGGCTCCCGTTCCGCGTTCCAGCCCCGGATATCGGCGGGAAAGGTCTCATCGAAGGCATGGAGGACCGGCCGCTCCAGAGCGGGGGCGCTGAGGGGTGTTGCGACCAGGGCGTGCGACGCATCCCGTTCCAGGTAGCGGGACAGGTCGGGCAGTTCCGGTTCGCAGGCGGAGACCTTGCCGGCGAGGGCACGGATACCGGGCAGGCTCGCGATGCCGAGCGCGCCGCGCAGGAGGCTGCACGATTTCACCATCGGCCCATCATGCCGGCGCCGCCGCAGCACGGTCGGATGTTGACGAGGAAGAGAATGCGGGGGCTGTTGACCAATCGGCACGGGGTTGCCCCGGCGCCCTTGATCATCCGCGCCGGCCAGCCGATCCTCCCCCAAAATAGTCGGGGGAGGCGTTCATGCGGCGACTGGCCGTGCTGGCGGGGCTGCTCGCCGTTGCGACACCCGCGCTGGCCGAGGTGACCCGCTTCGAAGTGACGGAGGACGTGCCCGCTTTCGCGGGGCGCAGCTTCGGGGATGTGGGCGCCTATCGCCGCATCACCGGCCGGGCGACCCTCGCCCTCGACCCCACCGATCCGCGCAACGCCGTCATCGCCGATCTCGGCCAGGCGCCGCGCAACGCGGAGGGGCGCGTGGAGGCGACGGCCGATGTGGTGATCCTGCGCCCGGCCGATCCGGCGCGCGGGAGCGGAACCCTGTTGCTGGACGCGCCGAACCGCGGCCGGAAGCTCGCGCCGCAGCTCTTCGACGATGCGCCACAGCCCGGCGCCAACAATCTCGCCACCGCCGAGGATGCCGGGATCGGGTTCCTGGCCGGGCGCGGCACGACGATGGTGTGGGTGGGCTGGCAGGCCGACATCCCCTCCGCCCCAGGCCAGCTCGCCCTGGCCGCGCCCGTGCTGCGCGGCGTGACCGGGACGGTGCGGGAGGAGTTCGTCTTCGACAACACCCGCAACCCCGCCTCCGCCACCCTCTCCTGGCCGCTGGCGGATCCGGCGAGCCTGAAGGTGACCGTGCGCCAGGTCTGGTCCGACCCGCGCCAGATGCCGGAGGGGCTTTCCGCCCGGGCCGTGGACGAGCGGCGCATCGAGGTGTCCCGGCCCGCCCAGGGCTTCGACGCGGGCGCGCTCTACGAGGTGACCTACACCGGCCGCGATCCTGCGGTGCTGGGCACCGGCTTCGCCGCCGTGCGGGACGTGGTCTCCTTCCTGCGCCGCGACGGGTCTCCGGCCAATCCTCTGGCGGTTGGCGGGCGCCCGGCCGTGCAGCGGGCGATCGGCTTCGGCGTCTCCCAGTCCGGCCGCTTCCTGCGGGACTTCCTCCATCTCGGCTTCAACGAGGATACGGAGGGGCGGGTCGTCTTCGACGGGTTGATGCCACACGTGGCCGGGGCGCGGCGCATGGCAACCAATGTCCGGTTCGGCCAGCCCGGCCGGAATGCCCGCCACCCGCAGGACCCGGCCTGGCAGGCCGATACCTTCCCCTTCACCTATGCCGTGCTGGACGACCCGCTCTCCGGCCGCCGCGACGGGCTGCTGCTGCGCTGCCGCCTCTCCTCCACCTGCCCGAAGGTGATGCAGAGCGACAGCGAGCATGAGTGGTGGGCCTCGCGCGCCTCGCTCCTCGTGACGGACACGGCCGGACGCCATATCGACCTGCCGTCCGACGTGCGCGCCTACATGATCGCGGGCACGTCGCATTTCGAGGCGCCGGGCGGAACGGCCGGACGGATCGAGGCGGCCGCCCTGCCGACGAACCCGATGCATGCGGGCCCGCCCATGCGCGCGCTTCTGGCGGCGATGGAGAGCTGGCTCGCCGAGGGGCGGGAGCCGCCGGCGAGCCGCGTGCCGATGCGGGCCCACGGCACGCTGGTGCCTGCCGTTGCAGCGATGCCGGCGCCCATCCCCGGCCTGCCCTATGCGGGCATCCACACACCGGCTGCCTATTCGGACCAGTCCGTCATGCCGCCACGCGAGGTCGGGCGTTACCCCGTTTTCGTGCCCCGGCTCGATGTGGACGGCATGGCCGTGGCGGGGGTGCGGGCCCTGCAACTGGCCGTGCCGCGGGCGAGCTACACCGGCTGGAACCCGCGGGCCGAGGGCTTCGGCCCGGCGGCGCTCTACCCGCTGCAGGGCGCGGTGGTCCCCTTCGCGGCGACGAGGGAGGCCCGGACGGCAGCCGGCGATCCCCGCCCCTCCATCGCGGAGCGCTACGTGGACGACCCGGCCTACGTCGCCGCCGTGCGGCGCGCGGCAGCGGATGCGGTGGCGGAGCGGCTGCTGCTTCCAGCCGATGCCGAGGCGCTCATCGCGCGGGCTCAGGAGGGGCGGCTGGCCCAGTTGCGCTGACAGGCAGGTGGTCGCGCGCCCGCTCCTCACATCCCGATCGCTGGGCAGCCTTCCGGCGGCCAGGCAATGGGGTGGCGCTTCGCCGCCCCATGCCGACTCCCGCCAGGCCTGGCTACAGGTGGCGCCCGCCATCCACCACGATGTTGGTGCCGGTGCTCAACCGCAGATGCGTGATCGCGGAGAGGATCGCCAGCGCCACGTCGTCCGCCTCCGCCACGGTCCGCAGCGGCGTGGTGGCGGCCTGCTTCTCCACCGCCGCGCGCCCGCGCCCGGGCACGAAATCCGTTGCCACCGCCGCGGGTGAGACGCCCAGCACCCGGATCTCCGGCCCCAGCACGCGGGCCAGCGAGAGCCCCATCGTGTCCAGCGCCGCCTTGGAGGCGCAGTAGGCGATGCTGCTGCCAAGCCCGGTGCTGCCGGACAGGGAGGAGACGTTGACGATCACCGAATCCCCGCCGCGCCGGAGCAGCGGCGCGAAGGCGCGGATGGTGGCGAAGGGGCCGCGAACATTGGTGATGAGGATGCGGTCGAAGCTCTCGTCATCCATCGCCTCCAGGTCCGCGTGCGGCACAGGCTTGGTGGTGCCGGCGGAGTTCACCAGCACGTCGGCCCGCCCGAAGCGCCGCTCCACCTCGGCCGCCGCCGCACGAAGGGCCGCGCTGCTCTCCATCGGCAGGTGCAGCGGCAGGTGTTCCTCGCCCGGCAGCTCCGCCGCCAGCGCCTCTGCCCGCTCCCGCCCGGCGCCGTAACCGATCACGACCCGCGCGCCACCTTCCGCCAGGCGCCGCGCCGTCGCCGCGCCGATCCCGCTGCTGCCGCCGGTGACCACCGCCACCTTCCCGGCCAGCGGGTACACGCCCAGCCCACCCGCACGAAGCTCGCCCATGCCGTTTTTCCTCCGCTAATCCTTCTACGACTAGGAGGATTGCGGACGCGTCGGCAATCCCCCTATCCTTCCCGACATGAAAGGAAACGAGATGGTGCGGGCATGAGCGGGATCCCGCTCCTCAGCCCCGCCCCGGCCGAGCTGAGCCAGCATATCCCCCTCTGGTACCAGGTGGCGCAGCACCTGCTGCAGACCGTGCGCGGCCGCGCGGCCGACGCGCCCCTGCGCCTTCCCACGGAGGAAGCGCTGGCCCGGCACTACGGCGTCGGCGTCGTCACCCTGCGGGAAGCCCTGGCCTGGCTGGAAGGCCAGGGCCTCATCTCCCGCCACCGCCGCCGCGGCACCTTCATCAACCCGGACGCCGCGCTCGGCGCGCCGCTCGAACTCGCAGGCACGCTCGAGTCCCTGTTCGCGCAGCAGCAGGCCGAGGAATCGGAGCTGCTCGAACGCACCGAGGTGCCCGTTCCCGCCGAGCTCTCGGCGCGCTTCCCCGGCCTGGACCGGCTGGCGATGTTCCGCCGCCTCCGTCACCAGGGCGGTGCCCCGGTGAGCCTGGCCGTGAACTGGATGCCGCCGGAGATCGGCCGCCGCGTGCCCGCGCAGCGGCTGGCGAAATGGCCGATGACCCGCGTGCTGCGCGACGCCCTGAACCTTCCCGTCGCCCGCATCGAGGACACGGTGGAGGCAGGCCTCGCCTCGCCGGAGGCGGCGCGCCTGCTCGGCGTGCCGCTGCTCAGCCCGATCCTGCTCGTCACCGGCACCACCTTCGACGACACGGGCCGGGTGATCGACCTCGCGCAGATTCAGTACCGCGGCGACCGCTTCCGTTTCCGCGTCAGCTTCGACGTGCCGCCGCGCGAGGAACGCCGCCCGCCCTAGCCCAGCCGCGCCCAAGTCCAACAAGGAGGAAACATGAAAAACATCGTCATCACGGCCCTCGCGGCCGCCTGTCTCGCCATCGGCGTGGCCTCGGCCCAGCCCGCCGCGCAGCAGGCCTGGCCGGACCGCCCGGTCCAGATCGTCCAGGGTTTCGGCGCCGGCGGCAACGCGGACACCATCGCCCGCGTCATCGCCGCCCCACTCTCCGAGGCGCTGGGCAAGCCCGTGGTCGTGGAGGCGCGCACCGGCGCGGGCGGCAACATCGCCAGCGAGTACGTCGCCCGCGCGAGGCCGGACGGCTACACCCTCGGTCTTCTCACGGGCGGTCACGCCGTCTCCGCCGCCGTCTACCGCAACCTGCGCTTCGACCCGGTGAAGGACTTCGCCTTCATCTCCACCGTTTCCGTCTTCCCCTTCGTCGTCGCCACCCGTGCGGACGGTCCCATCCGCAGCATGGCCGATCTGATCGTCGCGGCGCGTGCCCGCCCGGGCGAGATCACCTTCAGCTCCGTCGGGGTCGGCTCCACGCAGCACCTCACGGGCGAGTTGCTGGCGCAGATGGCCGGCATCCGTCTGGCACATGTGCCCTACCGCGGCGGGACCCAGCCGCTGACAGACCTGCTGACCGGCCGCATCGACCTGATGGTGGATTCCATCACCGTGGCCGGCGGCGCCATCCGCGCCGGCTCTGCCCGGGCGCTGGGCGTCACCAGTGCCGCCGCCTGGCCCGGGCTGGATGCACCGCCGGTCGGTGAGGGCGTGCCGGGCTTCGAGGTCGTCTCCTGGGTCGGGCTGGTCGCCCCGGCCGAAACCCCCGCCCCGATCATCGAGCGACTCCATGCGGAGCTGACGAAGGTACTGGCGCTACCCGAGGTGCAGAAAACCCTGGCCACACTCGGTTCCCGCGCCAGCCCGAGCACGCCCGATGCCATGCAGTCCTTCGTGGCCGGCCAGATCCGGCAGTGGCAGCAGGTGGTCGCCGAGGCCGGCATCGAGCGGCAATGACGCCGATCTGACCCGGGTCGCCAGCGTGCTGGCGGCCCTTCAGGCCTCCCGGAACCGGCCGGGCTCCTCGATGCCGAGATCGGCCCCCTTGGCGTCGAAGGCCTCGTCGTAGATCTGCGCCAGACGGCCTTTCGGCACCTCTCCGGCCTCATCCCCTCCGATCAGTTTCTGCAGGGCGGGCACGCCCGCCTCGACGGCGACGGCCAGCAGGTGGGATGCCTGCGCCGCCAGGCCCGCGGAATGCATCGTCTCCACCGCGAGCTTCGCCTCGGCGATGGCGAGCTGCTGCTCGAACGCTGCCACCTGCCGTTCGAGGCCATCGGCCCGCAATCTCTGCTCGGCGGCAGCGGCCCGCAACTCGTCCATCCTCGCCGTGATGGCGAGCACCGCCTCCTCCAGACGGCTCACGGGAAGCGCGTCGAGGCTGACCTGAACACCTCCCGTCGATGGGGGGACTGCGGCTTGATGCTCGGGCATCGGAACCTCCTGGGCGGAACGGGCGCCAGCCATAGTGCGATCCCACCGTGCGGGAAATGCCGGCCGCGCCACCCGGTCGATGCGCCGGCCCGGCATCCACCGGCGTGATGGCGACGGGTGAGAGGCCGGAGGAGACCATCCCAGCCCGGCCGGCCCCTCAGCGCTCGAGCATGGAGCCGTGGATCCATCCCATCGGCTCGGTCTCCCCGACCTGGTACCACCCGCCTGGTGCCTCCGCGAAGACCCGGAGCCTCGTCCCTCTCGGCACCACGCGCAGCACCGCGCCGCCCCCGGCCGGGTTGCTCCGGAGGTTGACCGGGTGGGCGGCGGTCGTCGTGACCGATCCCTGCGCGGGCATGCTCCCGGCGGGCGAAGCCGGCTGGGCCGGCGGCGGTGCCGATCCGGCCGCCCCTGGCGCAGGCGGCGGTGGCGCGGCCGCGGGCGCCGTCGCCGCCGTGTCGGGCACGGGCGGGAGCGGCAGGACGGAACGGGCGGAGGTCGGTCCGCCTCCGTCGAAGCAGCGGGTGTTCGTCTCCACATAGGTTCGGGTGGCCTCCGCGCTGCCGGTGGCGACGAACTGCTCGATCCGTTCACCGTTCGCGCTGACGACGGAGACGAAGGGCAGGTACGGGTCCTCCATGGCGCCGGTGAGGTTCACCTGCCCGCAGACGGCGTAGCCGCCCAGGGCCTGCCGGTGCGCGGTCACGCCCCTGAGCCGGGCGGCCGGCGTGATGTTGCGGGCGGTCGCGCGCAGCCGCTCCTCCGCCGCCCGGCTCGCGGTCCCGGCCTCCGCTGCCACGCGCGCCGCCTGTTCGGCCTGGAGGCGCCTCCTCTTCGTCTCCGCATCGTCGCAGGCCGCCGTCAGCAGGGTCAGCAACAAGGACGCTACAAGCCTCAGGCGCATGCATCTGCCTTTCGCGGTGGGGATCGATACGAGGGAGTGGGCGAGATGGTGGGGCCGGGATATCTGATGATCTCCGCCGGCTTGTTCCACCCGGCGCCTTGCCGCTGCTCGGAGCCGGCGGTCCCGGCGTTTGGCGGAACCGCGGATGCCGCCGACCTGCGTGGCGGAGCATCCCCGGCCAGCCTTCGGCGCTGTTAGCGAGTTCGCCCACCGATCGGGAGCGTCTGCCATGACGAATGCGGGTTACCTCGAAAGCCTTTTCTCTCTGTCCGGCAAGACGGCGCTGGTGACGGGCGGCGGCACGGGCATCGGCCGCATCATCGCGGAAGCCCTGGTCCGCGCCGGGGCGACGGTGCTGATCGCCTCGCGTAAGGGGGAGACCTGTGCTGCGGTTGCCGAGGCGTTGAACGGCCTGGGGGCGGCAGGGCATGCCGAGGGCATGGCCGGGGATGTGGGAAGCGAGGCGGGCGTGCAGGCCCTGGCCACGGCCATAGGGGAGCGCGCGGCGCGGCTGGATATCCTCGTGAACAATGCGGGCCGGAGTTGGGGAGCGCCGATGGGGTCCTTCCCCTTCAAGGCCTGGGAATCGGTGATGTCCGTCAACGTCGCCGGCCTGTTCAGCCTGACCCAGGCGCTTCTGCCGATGCTGAGCGCGGCGGGGACCGCGGACGACCCGGCGCGCATCATCAATCTCGGCTCCGTCATGGGCACGCAGCCCATGGGGAACCGCGCCTATTCCTACGCCGCATCGAAGGCCGCCGTGCACCACCTCACGCGCATCCTGGCCCAGGAGCTGGTGGAGCGGCACATCACCGTCAACGCCCTCGCGCCAGGCCCCTTCGAGACCCGCATGATGGCTTTCGCGACCGCCAGCGCCGAGGCGCGCGCGCGCACGGAAGCCGGCGTCCCCATGCGGCGGCTTGGGCGGGCGGAGGATATCGCGGCCGCGCTGCTCTTCCTCTGCGGCAGGGGCGGCTCCTACACGACCGGGGCGGTTCTGCCGATCGACGGTGGAAAGCACGTCATGACCGGGCATCGCTACTACCTCGACGACGAGGGCTGAACGCGGGAAGCAAGGCGCATCGGCGACCGGCTGAAACCTTCTCCAGGCCGGCCGCCGGCGGTTCCGGTGCGCCGAAGCGCCGTTCCGAACCCTGGCTCCCGCCGTCTCCGCCGACCTACGGGGCCTGCAGCGCGCCGAGGACGAGGACCTGCGCCAGGCACATCTGTGCCACCAGGGAACGGAAGCCGAAGAGTTCCGCATCCCTGACGTCAAGGGAGACCGAAGCGGAAGCGAGGAGCGGGCTGAGTGGCCCGTCGGACAGCGCCACCACGGAAACGCCGTGCGCCGATGCCCAGGCCGCGGCGTTGATCGCCTCCTCGGAATAGGGGTGCAGGCTGATGACGACGAGCGCGTCGCCCGGGCGCATCGTCTCGACCTCGTCCCGGAGCATGCCGGCCGCACCGGACAGCAGCCGGGCCGCCTTGCCGGAGCGGGTCAGGCCATAGGCGATATAGCCGGCCACAGGATGGGAACGCCTCTGCCCGACGACGTGCACCAGCGGGGCGGCCGCCAGGATGGCGACGGCACGGTCCAGGGCGGCTGGATCGACCGTGTCGATCAGGTTCTGCAGCGAGATCTGGTTCAGCTCTCCCGCCTGTCGCAGCAGGCCCGTCGCGCCCTCCCCCGCCCCAGCCGCACGGAGCTGGTGCACCCTTTCGCCGTAGCTCGACGATGCGGTCGCCAGCGCATCCACCAGCACCTTCTGCATGTCGGAAAAACCGGGGAAGCCCAGCGCCTGGGCCAGGCGGATGAGGGTCGAGGGCTGCACCCCGGCCGCCGCGCTCAGCTCCGTGACCGTGCTCAGCGCGGCCTGGTTCGGATGGTCCAGGACATGCCGTGCGGCCTGTTGCAGACGGGGGCTGAGACCCGCGTGCCTTTGCCTGAGCTCGTCCAGCAGGCTGTCGCGCCGGGCATCCGGTGTCATGGCACGCCTCATCCTTCCCGCCCCGATGGAACCAATTTTCCATAAACCCAAAGTTGAAATATCTTCTTCATCGGTCTAGCCTCGGCGCCGGGAAGGAAACCAGGAAAGAATGGAGTACACATTCCAGTTCGGGGTGGTCTTCGCGAGCCTCGGCCTGCTCGCGAAGGGCGCTTGGCTGACCGTGCAGCTCTCGGCGGCGGCGATGGTGGCCGGGCTGGTCTTCGGCACCCTCTTCGCCGTGCTGCGCGGCTTCGGAGGGCGCTGGGCTGACCGGCTCATCGGCGCCTATGTCGAGGTGATCCGCAACACGCCCTTCCTGATCCAGCTCTTCCTCATCTATTTCGGCCTTCCCTCGATCGGCATCTCACTGGATCCGGTCACGGCCGCGCTGATCGGCATGTCCATCAACTGTGCCGCCTATACCACGGAGATCATCCGCGCCGGCATCATGGCGGTTCCGCGCGGGCAGATCGAGGCCGCGCGGGCGCTGGCCTTCTCTACAATGGACATCATCCGCCACATCGTCCTCTTCCCCGCGCTGCGCGTGGCGGCGCCGGCGCTGGGCAGCCAGTTCATCCTCGTCATGCTCGGCTCCAGCGTCGTCTCCACCGTCTCGGCGGAGGAGCTGACGGCGGTGGGCCACGTGCTGGAGACGGAGACCTTCCGGCCCTTCGAGGTCTATATCGTCGTCACCCTCATCTACCTGGCCATCGCCTTCGCGATGAAGCTGCTCTTCGCGTGGCTGGACATGGCCTGGTTCGCGCGCCGGGGGCGCCTGTGATGCGCAGCTTCGGCACCCCCGAATTCCTCTTCATGCTCCAGGCGGCGCGCTGGACGGTGTTCCTGTCGCTCATCGCCTATCTCGGCGGCGGGGCGCTGGGGCTGCTGCTCGCCTTCATGCGCGTCTCCGGCAACCGGCTCGCCAGCGGCTTCGCGCGGGCCTGGATCCTGCTGTTCCAGTGCACGCCGCTGCTGATGCTGCTCTTCCTCGTGTTCTTCGGGCTGGCCCTGACGGGGTTGGGCCAGAACGCCTACTTCGCCGTCACCGTCGCCCTCTCCTGCTATGCCGGCGCCTATTTCGGGGAGATCTGGCGGGGCGCGATCGAGGCGGTGCCGGGCGGCCAGTGGCAGGCCTCCGCCGCGCTCGGCTTCACTCGGATGGAACAGTTCCGCCACGTGATCGTGCCGCAATCCATCCGCATCGCGATTCCGCCCACGGTGGGCTTCATGGTGCAGATCATCAAGAACACCTCGCTCGCCTCGATCATCGGCTTCCAGGAGCTGACCCAGGCCTCGCAGTTCGTGAACAATCTCACCTTCCAGCCGATCAGCGTCTACCTCGTCGCAGCGGCCATCTACTTCATCCTATGCTTCCCCCTGACCCTGCTCAGCCGCCGGCTGGAGAAGAGGCTGCATGTCGATCGTCCAGGTCCAGTCACTGCATAAGCGCTACGGCAGCCAGACCGTGCTGGATGGCGTGTCGCTCGACATCGCCGCCGGCGAGGTCGTGGCCATCCTCGGCCGCAGCGGCTCGGGCAAGAGCACCCTGCTGCGCTGCATCAACGGGCTGGAGACGATCGAGGGCGGCAGCATCACCGTTGCCGGCCACAAGGTCAGCCGCGACCCGAAGGCCCTGCGGGCGCTGCGCCAGGACGTCGGCATGGTGTTCCAGAGCTTCAACCTTTTCCCGCATCTGACGGCGCGGGAGAACGTGGTCCTGCCGCAGACCGTGGTGCTCGGCCGCGGCAAGGCGGAAGCACAGGCCATGGCCCAGACGCTGCTGGAGCGCGTCGGCCTTGCCCCGCGGGCCGACGCCTATCCCTCCGCCCTGTCCGGCGGGCAGCAGCAGCGCGTGGCCATCGCGCGCGCGCTGGGCCTGAAGCCGAAGGTGATGCTCTGCGACGAGATCACCTCCGCCCTCGACCCGGAGATGGTGGGCGAGGTGCTGGAGGTGGTGCAGGACCTCGCCGCCCGGCACATGACCATGCTGCTGGTCACGCACGAGATGAGCTTCGCGCGCCGCGCCGCCAGCCGCGTGATCTTCATGCATGCCGGGCGCGTGCACGAGGAGGGCACGCCGGCCGAGATCTTCGAGCGGCCCCGGTCGCCGGAGCTCATCCAGTTCGTCCGGGCCGTCAGCGTCCGGGATTAAAATCGTACAAAGGGAGGATAGAACCATGAACCGCCGCAGCCTGCTGGCCCTCGCGCCGCTCCTGCCGTTTGCCGCCGTTCCAGCCCGCGCGCAGCCCGCCGCGGTGACGCTCGACGCCATCAAGCGGCGCGGCAAGCTGTTGATCGCGATGGACACCAACAACCCGCCCTGGGGCATGCTGGACACGTCCATGCAGCCGGACGGCTACGATATTACGGCCGGCAAAATGCTGGCCCAGGATCTCGGCGTGCCGATGGAGCTGGTGCCCGTCACCAGCCAGAACCGCATCCCGTTCATCCTAACGGGCAAGGCCGACCTGGTGATGGCCACGCTGACCATCACCCCGCAGCGCGCCGAGCAGATCCTCTTCTCCAAGCCCTACTGCGCGCAGGAGAGCGTGATCATGGCGCCGCAGGCTACTGAGATCCGCAGCTTCGAGGACCTGCGCGGCAAGCGCGTCTCCGTCGTGCGCGGCGCGATCCAGGACCCGATCGTGGTGGAGAAGGCGCCGGGCGCGGTCATGATGCGATACGACAACGACGCCAGCACCATCCAGGCGCTGATGTCCCGCCAGGTGGATGCCTGCGCGACCGGCTTCCTCATCCCCGCCCAGACCAACCGGCTGCAGCCCGGCCGGAACTACGAGAAGAAGCTCTCCCTCGGCACGCAGATGATCGGCATCGGTATGCGCCATGGCAGCGAGGAGCTGCACCGCGCCGTCAACGGCTTCATCGACAAGGCCAAGGCGGACGGGCGGCTGGCGGAAGCCTTCAAGCGCTACACCGGCGTGGACCTGCTGCCCCTGGCGGATGCCTGATCCGCATGGCAACGGTCGCCTGCGTCGGGATGACGGTGCACGACCGCATCCTGTCGGTGCCGTCCCTCCCGACCCAGGCGACGAAGCTCTATGCGACGGCGGTGGCGGAGGCCGGAGGCGGCCCCGCCGCCACCGCCTCCGTTGCCATCGCGGCGCTGGGTGGCGAGGCCCGGCTTTTCGGCCGCGTCGGCGCGGACGACACAGGGCGGGTCATCCGCGCGGAGCTGGCGCGCTACGGCGTCGACATCGCGGGAGTCGCGGAGCTTCCGGACGCGCAATCTGCCTGGTCCGCCGTGG
This sequence comes from Roseomonas indoligenes, assembly GCF_017813365.1. Classification (GTDB taxonomy): domain Bacteria; phylum Pseudomonadota; class Alphaproteobacteria; order Acetobacterales; family Acetobacteraceae; genus Roseomonas; species Roseomonas indoligenes. Next base: position 97,540 of record NZ_JAGIZA010000017.1, on the reverse strand, counting down.
CCGTGGATGCGGCGGGGGAGCGGCTGATCCTGAACTTCCCCGGCCGCAACCTGCAGGTGGCGCCCGACTGGATCGATCGGGAAGGGATCCGGGGCTGCGGCGCGGTGCTGGTGGACATGGGATGGCCGCTCGGCGGGGCCCGCGCCCTCTCCCTCGCGCGGGACCATGGCATCCCCTCCGTGCTGGACGCCGATCTCGCCCCCCTGCCCGAGGCGGCCGCGCTGATCGGCATGGCCGGGCACGTCATCTTCTCGGAACCGGCGCTGCGGCACCATGCCGGCGAGGAGGATCCCGAGGCGGGGCTGCGCGCGCTGCGGCGGCGCCTGCAGGGCGTGATGCTCGGCGTGACCGCGGGGCCGCAGGGCTACTTCTGGATGGATGGGGAAACGCTGCACCACCTGCGCCCGCCGGCGGTGGCGGTGGTGGACACGCTGGGCGCCGGCGACGTGTTCCACGGCGCCTACGCGCTCGGCCTTGCCGAGGGGATGAAAGTGGCCGAAGCGGCCCGCCTCGCCGTGGCGGCGGCGACGCTGAAATGCACCCGCCCCGGCGGCCGGGCGGGCGTCCCGTCCCGGCCGGAGGTCGAGGCCCTCCTGGCTCAGCCCTGGTAGGTCTGCAGGAAGTCCCGCCCGCCTTCCAGCGCCAGCCCCCCCGCGAAGGCGGGCTTGGTGGCCCAGGGCCGGCCGTGCTGCGCGAGCAGGGACTGCACCAGCGAGACATAGGGCAGGCCGTGCTCCCGCACCCGGGTGCGGAAGGCGTCCCAGTCCGGGTATTCCAGCGCGGCCGGCCACCAGATCGCGCGCCCCGCCAGATAGCCGCTGGCCCCCGCGCGGAAGGCGTAGGTGAGAATGCGACGGAAGGGCTCCATCGCCGCGCCTGCGGAGAGCATCACCCAGGGGCGGTCCAGCATGGCGTCGATGCGGTTGAACCAGTCCTGCGTCTGCGCCGCCTCCGCGCTGCCGTCGTCGGGATCGACAATCACCTTGGCAGCGATGGGCGTCTCCAGCTTGAAGATGTCCACGCCGTAGCGCTCCTTGCGGAACTCCTCGACGGTCGCGATCACCATCTCCGGCCGCTTGCCGGAATCCTCGTGGTAGGAATCACCGGCGGCGCTGCCGCCCAGCGGATAGACCAGCGGTTCCAGCAGGAAGGCGATGTCGTGCTCCCGGCACTCGCGCCCGACCTTCTCCACCAGGGCGTGCTGGTGGGCCAGCACCTCCGGGGAGGCGTCCGGGCGGTACCAGAGCATCAGCTTCACCCCATCCGCCCCCAGCCGCTTGATCTTGGCGACCGACCAGCCCGGGTAGATCAGCGTCTTCCGCCCACCTGGCCCTTCCTCGCAGGCGAACTGCTCCAGCGTGATGAGCAGGCCACGGGCGGGATCCACGGCCAGGTGCGCGTAGGGATAGGCGTATTGCGGATCCAGCAGCATGGCCGAGGCGTGGGGCGAGAGCTCCTCGATCAGCAGGCGCTTGATCTTGCCGATCTCCTCCCAGTCAGGGCTGCCATGGCGCTCGGCCACCAGCTGCTCGACGCCCGGGCGCTGGTCCACCGCGATCATCGTGAAGAAGCCGCGCCGGTCGGAAAGCCGCCGCAGCGACCAGAGCTTGCCTGCCGAAATCCGCATCGTTTCCCCCCGTGCCGGTCGCATCGTTGTGGCGCATATTTTCCAAATATGGAAGAATGGAATAAATAGTCCATATCCTTCGGGAGGGGTCCATGGCGAAGCGGGTCGGCTTCATCCACACCGTCGGTTTCCTGGTGGAGAGCTTCCGGGAGCGGATGCGCGCCGCCCATCCGGAAGCCGACAGCTTCCACATCCTGAACGAGAGCCTGCTGCAGGACCTGCTGCGCGGCGCGCCGAAGCCGCTGGTCTACCGGCGCGTGGTGTCCCAGGTCGTCCTCGCCGCGGAGGCGGGGGCGGACCTCATCGTCGTCACCTGTTCCTCCACCTCCCCGGCCGTGGACATCGCGCGCCAGATCGTCCCGCAGCCCGTGCTGAAGATCGACGATCCCATGGCGGCCGAGGCGGTCCGCCGCGGGCCGCGCATCGGCCTGCTCTGCACCGCCTCCAGCACGGTCGAGCCGAGCACGGCGCTGCTGCGCGCGCACGCGGCCGGCCAGGGGCGCGACGTGACGATCACGCCGCTGGTGAAGCCCGATGCCTATACCGCCCTCATGGCCGGGGACCGGGAACGGCACGACGCCATCATCCGCGAAGCGGCCCGCGAGCTCGGGCAGGGTGTGGACGTCCTCGTGCTCGCCCAGGCCTCGCTGGCTCATCTCCAGCCGGACCTGGACGCCGCGCTCGCCACGCCCGTCCTCGCCAGCCCGCCCCTGCTGATGGAAGCCATCGCGGCCGCACTGCGGGAGGACTAGCGGCCCATCTTCGGCGCCTGTCCCTCAAGAAGGTCCAGGCGAAGGGCGTGGCGGCGCAACCCGCCACGCCCGCCTTGAGACTAGTTCGTCACCAGCGAGCAGCCGCCCTCGGACAGGGGGCGGAAAGCCCGGTCTGCAGGGGTGGTGCCGACCAGCTTGAGGAGATCCCACGGCCCCGTGCTCTCGGAGGGCTTCTTGGCCTCGAAGAGATACATGGGGTGGATCTTGCGCCCGTCCGCGCGGACACTCCCGCGCCCGAAGCAGTCGTCTTCGGTGGGCATGGCCTTCATGGTGGCCACCACCGCGCGCCCGTCCGCCTTGGCGCGGGCGACACCCAGTTCCGATACGGCCTTCAGGTAGTGCAAGGTGGAGGAATAGGCGGCGGCATGGTCCATGTTCGGCATGCCCCCGTTCGTCAGGCGCGGCTTCAGCCGCTCCGTGAAGGCGCGGGTGCGGTCGTTCAGGTCCCAGTAGAAGCTCTCGCTGATCGTCAGGCCCTGTGCCACATCCAGGCCGAGCGCCTTGATGTCCTGGATGAAGGCGACCAGCGCCGCGGGGCGGATGCCGGAGCGCGCCAGCCCGAACTCGGCCGCCTGCTTCACGCAGTTCAGCGTATCCGCCCCGGCATTGGCGAAGGCGACCACGTTCGCCCGTCGCGCACGCGCCTGGACGAGGTAGGAGGAGAAATCGGTGGTGCCGGGGAAGGGATGCACCGCCGATCCCACGACCTGCCCGCCGCCCGCTTCCACGATCCGCGTGGCGTCGGCCTGCATGGCCTTGCCGAAGGCGTAGTCGGCCGTGACGAAGAACCAGCGGTTGCCGCCGGAACTCAGCAGCGATTGCGCGGCGGAGTTGGCGTTGGACCAGGTGTCATAGGGCCAGTGGATCGTGTTGGCGTTGCAGGACTTCCCCGTCAGGTCGGAGGAGGCGGCGCCGGTGTTCAGCTGGATCTTGTTTCGCTCCGTCACAAGGCCGCCGGCCGCCAGCCCGATGGCGGAGTTGCCGACATCCAGGATCACGTCCACGTCGCCGCGATCGAACCATTCACGGATGATGCCAATGCCGACATCCGGGCGGTGCTGGTGGTCGGCCACCAGCACCTCCACGCGCATGCCTTTCTCGGCAGCGCCGAAATCGGCGATCGCCTGGCGCGCGCAGATGGCGCCCGTCTCACCCGTGATGTCCTTGTAGGGACCGGACAGGTCCGTGAGGAAACCGATGCGGATGGCCGGTTGTCCGCCCTGGGCACGCGCGCGCCCGGCCGTTCCCGCCCCCGCCAGCAGCGCCCCCGCGCCCAGCCCCGTCCCCAGCAGGGCGCGCCGGCCAAGGCCCTGATCCCTTTCCACCATCTCTCCGTCTCCTCCGCTCGTGTTTCTTGCTTCTCAGGGCCGCATTGCCGGAGCGCGGAAGGGAGGAGGGTCCCGCCCCCGCCCCGCACGCGGCGCCCGGTAGCCCGGGCGACCCGGTCCGGGTGGAGCAGCGTGTCGGAAGATCAGCGGGCGGTGTAGCCCCCCATTTCGCTGGCAGGACAAGGCCGGTGGTTCAGGAGGGTCATGGAAGGCGAGCCGTGCAGCAGGATACCGTCAGGTCCGGACGGATCGCGCGGGCCAGGCAGAGAGCGCGAAGCGAGCCACCTTCATCAGTTTCTCGCGCGGCGCACCGTCGCGCGCCAATGTCGAGAGACCCTGGATGACGGAGGTGACGTAGGCGGCCAGGGTTACGGCATCGGTCTCCGCGGGCAGCCTGCCACACGCCATGTCCGCGAGAATCTTGTCCCTCAAAGCCGCCTCGACGCCCAGGCGGATAGCCGCCAGTTCGCGGCGCACGTCGTCCGCCTCGACGGAAACCGCGATGGCGGAACTGGCCAGGAGGCAGCCCGGTGGAGTCGCCTCGCCGGTGAACATCGCCGCCGCGCCCTCGAGCAGCCAGCGGGCCGCCGCGGTGGCGTCCTCGGCCTGCGCGACCATGTCGGCCGGTGGCAGGGGCTGGGCGAGGTAGCGTGCGACCGCTTCCCGGAACAGGCCCTTCTTGTCCCCATAGGCGGCATAGATGCTCGGCGATGTCACGCCCATGGCCCTGGTCAGCTCTGCCAGCGATGTCGCCTCGTAGCCGTGACGCCAGAAGAGGAGCATGGCCTGCTCCAGCGCGGCCTCACGATCGAAGGAGAGAGGGCGTCCCGTCCTCCGGCGCGACGGTGGGTCAGCGTCTTTCATATCGATCAATATGAAATTCTTGACCTTCCCGGGCAAGAGGTCCAAGGAGTTTCATATCGATCGATACGGAAAATCCCGGCATGTCCCTTGACGACTACCGCACCCTCGGCCGCTCGGGCCTTGGCGTCAGCCCTTTCGCGCTCGGCACCATGACCTTCGGGACGTCGCGCTGGGGCATGGACGAGCGGGGAAGCCGCGCGGTCTTCGACGCCTATGTCGAAGCCGGCGGGAACTTCATCGACACGGCGGATGTCTATGCCGGTGGCGAGAGCGAGGCGATGATCGGCCGTTTCCTCTCCGATCGGGGTCTCCGTGACCAGGTTGTCCTCGCGACCAAGTCAGGCTTCGCGACGGGCAATGGGCCGCATGCCGGGGGCAACGGGGCCAAGCACGTCCATGCCGCGATCGAAGGTTCGCTCCGCCGTCTCGGGACGGACAGCATCGATCTCTACTGGGTCCATGTCTGGGATGGAGTCACCCCCGCGGAGGAGCTGCTGGAAACGATGGCGGGCCTCGTGAGGTCCGGGAAGATCCGTTACTGGGGCCTGTCGAACACGCCCGCCTGGTACGTCGCCAAGCTCGCGACCCTTGCCTCCCTGCGCGGCCTGCCGGGGCCGATCGCCCTGCAGTACTTCTACTCCCTCGTGAACCGGGAGGTGGAGGACGAGCACATCCCGCTCGCGGCCGAGTTCGGCATGGGAATGGTGCCCTGGTCGCCGCTTGCCTACGGGCTGCTGACCGGCAAGTACGACCGTGCCGCCATCGAGGCGGCCCCGCAGCGCGGGGCGGGCCTGCCGAAGGACGCGGCCCGTGCCGGAGAGAAGCGGCCGGCCGGCGACAAGCGCCTGGACGGCGCCAACCCGTTCGGCGACAGCCTTTTCTCCCCGCGCAACTGGGACATCGTGGAGGCGGTGCGCCGGGTGGCGGAGGAGGTCGGGCAGTCGCCGGCCCGCGTCGCGCTGGCCTGGGTCATGGCGCGCCCCGGCGTTGCATCGACGCTGATGGGGGTCAGCCGGGCCGCCCAGGTGGCCGACAACGTGGCGGCGCTCGACCTCGCGCTCTCGCCCCAGCACCTCGCCGCACTGGACTCCGCCAGCGCACCGGCCGAGCCGCGCCTGATCTACGGACCCTCCCGACCGGCGATGCGGCAACAGGTCGTGTTCGGCGGCAGCAGGGTGCGGCGTTCATCGCAAGCAAGCCTCTGGGAGGGCTGACCGACACTTTCGCGCGCGCCTACGCGGCCCGTCACTCCCAGCGGCCCTTCGGAGAAGGCGTGCCCGGCCCAAACTTCTCCGTGATCTCGTTTTTCTGCAGACCGGAGCGAGCCGAGATCCCGCTGCAAAGGCGGGGTGGTTCGGTGAAGCGAATTCCTCACCAGCGTCCTGTTGCAAGATTTCAGGACCGGGACGCCCCTCTGTCGTTCCTGTCGAACAGATCCCTTCCGCCTGACAGGAGCAGCTTTCAGAAACCTTGGCCAAGGTATCTGAAACGACCGCCGGGCGCGTGCAGGTCTCCACGGTCCATCCTCGGGAAGGCCCGCCTCTTCGCGCCGTGCATTCCCTTGAATTGTTCGGGGAACAGCGGAAAACGGCGGCGATCCCGGTCGTCCACGATGGGCGCGGGGTAGGATGATCGCCACTTGTCTGCGCTGCCCGGAGAGGCGGCGACGTGAACGGAGGATTCTGTTTTGAACGTCACGAGACGTGCGCTCGCCGCGTCGGTCGCGGCCCTCGCCGCGCCCGCCCTGCCCCGGCCTGCCCTGGCACAGGGCAGCAACTGGCCGCGCGAGCGCCCGGTCACAGTGATTGTCCCGCACGCGCCGGGCGGCGGCGTGGACCAGATGGTCCGGATGATCGCGCCCCATGTGCAGCAGCAGGTCCCCGATCTTCGTATCGTGGTGGAGAACCGCCCCGGCGCGGCGAGCCAGCTGGGAACCGAGGTCGCCTACAATGCGCGGCCGGACGGCTACACGCTTTGCGCCTCGGTCATGCCGACGCTGATGAGCATGCCGCTCGAGCGCCGCGTCCGCTACGACGCCAAGCGCTTCGTCTACATCGCCAACGTGGTTGAGGATCCGGGCGGACTCTGGGTCAACGCCAATTCCCGCTTCCCGACCCTGGCCGCGATGCTGGAGGCCGCGAAGGCCTCCACGGGCGCCGTCTCCGTCGGCACAACCGGCATCGGCTCGGACGACCACCTGCTGATCGCGCAGCTGCAGCAGATGGCGCCGGGCACCGAGTTCAACCATGTGCCCTTCAACGGCTTCGCGCCCGTGCAGACCGCCCTCATCGGCGGCCACATCGATGTCGGCTGCTTCAATATGACGGAGGGCCTGCCCGGGCTGCGCGACGGGCGGCTGCGCGCCCTCGGTATCGGTGCGGCCGAGCGCATTCCCGTGATGAAGGACGTGCCGACCTTCAAGGAGCAGAGCTTCGACCTCGTGGCCGGATCCCAGCGCGGCATCATCGCCCCGCCGGGCCTGCCGGACGAGATCCGGGACCGGCTTGTGGCCGCCTTCGGCGCGGCGATGAGCTCGCCCGGTTTCCGGGCCGATGCGGCGCGCGTCGATCTTCCGGTGGTGCCCGTGCTGGGCGAGGACTTCCGCAAGCAGGTCATGTCGGCCGAGGTCTACCTGGACCGCCTCTGGGAGAAGGCGCCCTGGCGGAACGACTGATTCCCGTGCCGCCTCGCCCCTGCCGGGGCGGGGCGGTCCGGCCAGGCCCCGCGTGAGACAGACCGGACAAGGAGCTTGATGCGCCCCTGATCGCCGCCCAGAGTTCGTACACACGATGCCGCTGGCGCAGTCCGGTGCCGGCGGCCGTGAACGATAAGCGGGGAAACGCCGATGACGAATGGTACGGGGGCGCCGACGCGCCGTGATCTCATGGCCGGCGCTGCCTTGATGGCGGCAAGCCTGCCAGCATCGGCTGCCCTGGCCCAGCCCGCTTCCGGCGGGGCCCCGCGCGGAGCCGGATTTGCCTATGTCGGGTCCTTCACCACCGAGCAGCGCAAGGCCCGGGGCGACGGCATCAACGTCTATTCCATCGATGCCGGAACGGGGGCGTGGCGGCATGTCCAGCGGCTCGGCGACCTGACGAACCCGTCCTTCCTCATCCTCAGCGCGGACGGGCGCTTCCTCTATTCCGTCCATGGCGACCTGGACTACGCCACGGCCTATGCGGTGGACGCCGCCACGGGCGAGATCCGCGTGCTGAACCGCGCCGCGACCGGTGGGCGCAACGGGGTGCGGCAGGCGATCGATCCGTCGGGCCGCTTCATGGTGGTGGCCAACTACGCCAGCGGCAGCGTGGCGGTGCTGCCGCTGCGGCCCGATGGCGGCCTATCGGACCAGCACCAGCTTCTTCCGCTGGAGGGCACGAACGGCCCCCATCGCGCGGAGCAGGCGAGCTCCCACCCGCACGACGTGGTCTTCGACCCGACCGGCCGCCACGTCATCATCCCCGACAAGGGATTGGACCGCGTCTTCGTGTTCCGCTTCGACCCGCAGGCCGGCAAGCTGACGCCGGTGAGCTCGGTTGCCAGCCGGACGGGTGCGGGCCCCCGCCATCTGGCCTTCCACCCCCGGCTGCCCGTGGCATGGGTCCTGAACGAGCTGGACAGCAGCGTGGCCACCTATCGCTGGGACGCCGCGGCCGGCACGCTGACGCCGATGCAGGTGCTCACCACCCTGCCCGCGACCTTCTTCGGCGCGAGCGTCGCGGCGGAGATCGCGGTCACGCCGGATGGCGCCTACGTCTACTGCTCCAACCGCGGCGATGACAGCGTGGCGGCCTTCGCGGCCGACAGCGGCACCGGCGCGCTGACCCCGGCCGGCTGGACATCGACCGGGGGCCGGGATCCGCGCTTCATCGCCGTGGACCCGACCGGCCGCTTCCTACTGGCCGCGAACGAGCAGGGCGATACCATCGTTCCGTTCCGGCTGGATGGCGCGAATGGCCGGTTGTCGCCGAACGGGCCGCCGATCCGCAATGGCAGCCCGGTGACGATCGCCTTCTCCACCACCCGGAGCTGAGAAGCCCAGGCGCCGGGAGGAGCGAGCCTCCCCCGGCGCTTGCCTCAGCCAAAGACCTTGTTCAGCTCCGCCACGTCCTGACCCTGCAGCATGCGGACCGGGGCGCCGCGCAGGGTGACCAGCAGCTTCGCCGTCTCCTCCAGCTCCTCGGCCGCGTAGACGGTGGAGATGAAGTCCTTGCCACTGACGACCGGCCCGTGATTGGCGAGGAGCGCCGCCGCGTAGCGGCCTTCCAGCGCACGGATCAGGTCCCCGCCGCGCGCATCCCCCGGGCGGAAATAAGGAACCAGCTTCACCCGCCCGACGCGCATGACGACATAGGGCGTGAGCGGCGGGATGCAGTCATCCGGATCCACGTCCGAGAGGCAGGACAGGGCGGTGGCGTAGGTAGAGTGCAGGTGCACCACCGCGCCCGTGCCGGGGCGCGTGTCGTAGAAGGCGCGGTGCAGGAACACCTCCTTCGACGGCTTGTCCCCGGCCACGTGGTGGAAGTCGTTGTCCAGCTTGCTGATCCGTGCGGGATCGAGAAAGCCGAGGCAGGAGTTGGTCGGCGTGATCAGCACCCCGTCCTCCACCCGCGCGCTGATGTTGCCGGCGGAGCCGACGGAGAAGCCGCGGTCGAAGAGCGACTTGCAGAGCCGCGCCATGTCCTCGCGGAGCTGGTTCTCGTTCATGCCGTCCCTGCTAGGCGCGCCAGCGCCTTCTCGAAGAAGTCCACGCTGCCGAAATTGCCGGACTTGAGCGCGAGCCCAATGGCGGGCGTTCCCTGGGAGACGAGCACGGGGACGCCCGGATCGATCTCCTGCCCGACCGCGAGCGCGCCGAGGTCGAGCGCGCTGACCACGGCCCCCGAGGTCTCGCCCCCGGCGACGACAAGGCGGCGGAGGCCGGCATCGATGAGCCGCCGCGCCAGGCGGCCGAAGAGCCCTTCCAGGGCCTCGGCCACCTCGTTGCGGCCGTAGCGCTGCTGGGCGGCGGCCACCACCGCCGGATCAGCGGAGGAGTAGATGAGCGGCGCACGCCCCTCATTCTCCAGGACGAAGGAAACAAGGTCCTCCAGCCCGGTCCGGCCGGCCATGACGTCGTCCGCATCCACCATCAGCGCGGGATGGCCCGCCGCGTGGTGCGCGATCTGACCGCGCGTCGCGCGGGAGCAGCTGCCGGCGAGGATCGCCTCCGGCCCCTGCACGGCGGCCGCGGCCGCGGTGCCGCCCCGGGCCTCCCCGCGCGCGATGAAGTTGTGGGGCAGCCCGCGCGCGATGCCGGACCCGCCGGTGACCAGCGGCGCGCCGTCCAGCGCCCGCCCGATCGTGCTTAGGTCGTCATTCTCCACGGCATCGACGATCACCAGCACCTCGCCGCGGGCGGCGGCCTCGGCCAGGGCCTCCGCCACGGCCGCGTGCCCGGCGGCGACGGTAGCGCGGCCGACATGGCCGACCGGCGCCGCGGTCTGCGCCCGCAGCACGCGGCGGATATCCGGATCCGTCATGGGCGTTAGGGGATGGTTCTCCATCCCGGATTCGTTCAGCAGCCGGTCGTTCACGAAGAGATGGCCCTGGAACACCGTCCGCCCCGCGCCGGGAAAGGCCGGGCAGGCTACCACGCCGGAGACGCCCAGCGCCTTCGCCAGCGCCTCGCCCACCGGGCCGATATTGCCCTCCGCCGTGGAGTCGAAGGTGGAGCAATATTTGAAGACGAACTGCCGCGCGCCCTGCGCACGCAGCCAGTCCAGCGCCGCCAGGGACTGCCGCACGGCCTCCGCCGCCGGGATGGACCGGCTCTTGAGGGAGACGACGCCCGCCTCCACCCCGGCCGGCGCCGGGCCGTCGGGGATTCCCAGGAACTGGGCGGTCCGAAGACCGCCTTCCCCCTCCAGCCCCTTCGCCAGGGTGTTCGCGACGTCGCTGGCACCGGTGAAGTCGTCCGCGATGACCCCGAGAAGCATGGTCAAGCCCCGACCTTGCTGCGGGCCATGACCAGCTCGCGCATGGCGTCCACCGCGGCATCGGGGGCGGTCAGCACGGGCACCTTCACCACGGCCCGCACCGCCTCCGCCGCGCGGGAGGTGGAGAAGTGCGCGAGCATGATGGCGTCCTGGTCGGCCAGCTCAGGGGCGCGCTCGGCCACCAGGCGGTTGTGGGTCTCGGCGTCGCCGCCCTTCAACAGGGCAATGGCGCGGTCCACCAGCACGGTCTTCAGGGCGGCCGGCCGGTTGCTGCCGGCGACGAACTCGTCGAACTCGTCCGTCATGGTGCCCACGGCGGGGCCGAATGTGGCGAGCATGCCGATCCGCTGCCCCTGCGCGATCGCCGCGCGGAACATCGCCTCGTTCGGCTTGAGCACGGGGATCGGGAGGGAGGCGGCAAGCCGGTCGATCGCCGGGCCGAAGGCGGAGCAGGTGACGAGGATGCCGTCCGCGCCCATCCGGTAGCCATAGGTGCCGAAGGCCACGAAGCGCTCGATCAGGGCCTCGGAGAGTTCGTCCTCGCGCGCCCGGTCGATGGAGAGCCCGTCGTCCAGGAGGTTGACCGTCTCCGCCTCGGGCCAGCGGGCAGCAAAGGCGGACTGGATGGGCCCCATGGCCACGGGCGTGGCGTGAAGCAGGACGATGCGGGGGGCCATGTTCTCGACCTCGGCTCTGGGACGTTCGGGCTTGTCTTGGCGGGCCTGGCATGGCGGCCACCCCGGGGAAGGGTGGCCAGGTCCGGTTCGCCCGCAGACATGCTCCTGTTGGAAAAATCTTGCAACCGGTTTCAGGCCGGGCATCCCACCTTGCCGGGCGGGCCCGTGCTGCCCCGCAGGATCAGTTCCGCGTCGATCTCCGTCAGCCGCACGGCGGGGCGACCGGACATCCGGGCCACCAGGTGCTCGGCCGCGGCCCGCCCGATCTCGGCCGGGTGGATGCGCAGGGTGGTGAGGGATGGCTCCAGGAAGGGGGCGTAGTCGGCATCGTTGAAGCCGATCACGGAGAGGTCCCGGGGCAGCACCATCCCTCGGCCCCGCGCCTCGATCATGGCGCCGAAGGCGATCTGGTCCGTGCCGCAGATGATGGCCGTCGGCGGCGCCTCGTCCGAGGCCAGCATCTGCCGCAGCGCGTCCCGGCCCGCCGCGATGCCGTAGGCATGCACCTCCACGTCGTGCGCGGGATGCAGCGCCAGCCCGCGCGCCGCCAGGGCGTCCATGATGCCCTGCAGGCGCGCCCCGCCCCGGTCGTTGTCCCGCCGCGTCCCCGTCACGGCCCCGATCCGCCTGTGGCCGAGGTCGAGCAGGTAGCCGGCGGCACGGGCGCCCGCCGCCCGGTTGTCGAAGCCGACACAGGCCCTTTCCCGGGACAGGCTGAAGGTCTGCACCAGGGGGATGCGCTGGCGGTCCACCCGGTCCAGCAGCGCCGGACGGTGGATGTCCCCCACGAGCATCAGCCCGTCGATCCCGCGGTCCAGCAGGAACCCGGCCTCGCGCTGCTCGTCGTCCAGGTCGTAGCCGGCATGGCTGAGGAGAAGCGTGTACCCCGCCCGGCGCAGGCCCTCCTGAAAGGCGGAGAGCGCGCGGATGAACACCTCGTTCTCGATGTTGGGGATCACCGCGCCCACGGCCATGAAACGGCGCATCGATAGGGCGCGGGCGGCGCCATTGGCCACGAATCCCAGCTCCCGCGCGGCGCGGATCACCGCCTCCCGCTTGTCCGGCCGCACGCTGGCCGTGCCGTTGAACACCCGGGACACGGTGGATGTGGAAACCCCAGCCAGCCGCGCCACGTCCCTGGCGACCGGCGACCGCGCGTCCTCGTCCTGCTGAAGCCCCGACATGGGAACCGCCTCCCTGGCGGGCGCTCGGGCGTGTTGACGCTGCCGGGCCCGCATGCTTCCTTGAAAGCACTTTCAGAGAGGCTTGGAAACAGCTTCCTGAAAATCAGAGCATCGAGCGAAGGCGCCCCAGCGGCGCCGGAAGGGCCGGCCGGAGCCTGGGAACAGGCTCGGCCCTGGCTTCTTCCCCGGGGAGGTTCCGTGTCCACGTCCCAAGACCACCCGTCCGGCACCGTGCTGGATCACCGCGCCCCGCCCGCCCCGGCCGGGGAGGCGCGTGAGACGGCCGCGGTGGACCGTGCCGATGCCACGGCAGCCGGTATCGAGGCGTCGCCCCCCGCCCTGTCGACGAGCGTGCAGCGCGGCGCGGATGCCACGCCACGGCGCTTCCGGGACCTCCTGGCCCTGGACGACTTCGAGCGCCACGCGAGGCGCCGGCTGCCGCCCATGATCTTCCAGTACGTCTCGGGCGCGGTCGAGACGGGCTCCGCGCTGCGCGGCAACCTCGCCGCCTACCGGGAATACGCCCTGGTGCCGCAGCTGATGCGCGACACGGCGGCCCGCAGCCAGGCCGTGACCCTGTTCGGCCGGCGCTACGACGCGCCCTTCGGCGTGGCCCCGCTCGGCGGCGCGGCCTTCGTGGCCTACCGGGCGGACCTCGTCCTCGCCGGGGCGGCGGCCGAGATGAACGTGCCGATGATCCTCAGCGCCTCCTCGCTCATCCGGCTGGAGGAGGTGCAGGCCCGCAACCGCGATGCCTGGTTCCAGGCCTACCTCGCCGGCGACCAGGCACGGATCGACAGGCTGGTGGATCGCGTGGCCCGCGCCGGCTACGGAACCCTGGTGGTGACGGCGGATACGCCCGTGCTGGGCAACCGCGAGCACAACACGCGCAGCGGCTTCAGCATGCCCATCCGCATCACGCCGCGCGTGGCGGTGCAGAGCGCGCTGCATCCGCGCTGGCTCCTCGGCACGGTGGCGCAGACCTTTCTGCGGCACGGCCCCCCGCATTTCGAGAACACGGAGGCGGAGCGCGGCCCGCCGATGATGTCGCAGAACTCCCTGCGCAACACCACCGCGCGCGACAGGCTGGCCTGGAGCCATCTGGAGGCCATCCGGCGGCGCTGGAAGGGCACGCTGCTGGTGAAGGGCCTGCTTGCGCCGGGCGACGTGGCCATGGCGCGGGAATGCGGCGCGGATGGCGTGATCCTGTCCAACCATGGCGGACGGCAGCTGGACCACGCGGTGGCGCCGCTGGACGTGCTGCCCGAGGTGGTGGCGGCCAAGGGCGGGATGAAGGTGATTGTGGACAGCGGCATCCGCCGCGGCACGGACGTGATCAAGGCCATGGCACTGGGCGCGGATTTCGTGCTGCTCGGGCGCCCCTTCCTCTATGCTGCCGCGCTGGGCGGCCAGCATGGCGTGCTGCACGCCATGCGGATCCTGAAGGAAGAGATCAACCGCGACATGGCCCTGATGGGCCTGAACAGCCTGTCGGAGCTCACGCCCGACATGCTGCGGCGTCGCACGGCGCCGCTGTGAACGGGCGGCCGGACCGGACAGGCAGGGAAGAGGAAACAGAGCAGATGGCGGATGCGAGCCAGACCTTGCGGATGAAGTGCGCGCTGGTGCTGCGCGAGGCCTTCGACCGGGTCATCGGCCCGGCCTTCGCGGCCGAGAACGGCTACGCGCCGGAGATCGACTGGACCCCCACCACCGTCATCATGCAGAAGATCGCGGCCGGCGAGAGGGTGGACGCGCTGGTGCTGATCGCGGATTCCATGGACCGGCTCGTGGAACAGGATCTCGTGGACCCGGCCACCCGCATCGAGGTGGCGGATTCCCGCGTCGGCATCGCGGTGCCCAAGGGCGCGCCGCATCCCGACATCTCCACGCCCGAGGCCTTCACCGATGCCCTGTTGGCGGCCCGTTCCGTCGCCTATTCCAAGGCCGGGGCCAGCGGCATCTACTTCGAGAAGATGATGGCGCGGCTGGGCATCACCGAGGCGATCAACGCCAAGGCCACGGTGATCCCCGCCGGCTTCACCGCGGAGAAGCTGACCACCGGCGAGGCCGACCTCGCCGTGCAGCAGCTCAGCGAGCTTCTTGTCGTGCCGGGGATCGAGATCGTCGGGCCCTTTCCGGGCGACCTGCAGAACGTCACCCACTTCTCCGCCGCGATCATGCGCGAGGCGAGGAACCGCGAGGGCGCGGAGCGGTTCCTGGCGATGCTGACACAACCCCGGGCGATCGAGGCCTACCGCGCCAGCGGCCTCGATGCCGCGACGCGCTGAGGGGGGACCGGCCATGCCGAGGTTCTGCGCCAACCTGAAGTGGCTTTTCACGGAACTGCCGCTGCTGGAGCGCTTCGACGCGGCGGCACGGGCGGGGTTCGAGGCCGTGGAGTATCCCACGCCCTACGAGGAGCCCGCCGGGATTTTGCGCGCTCGCCTGAAGGATTCCGGCCTGCGCCAGATCCTCATCAACACCCCGGCAGGGGATCCGACAAAGGGTGAGCAGTCCGGCATCGCCTGCCTGCCCGGCCGGCAGGCGGCTTTCCGGGACGATTGGCGCAAGGCACTGGACTACGCGGCGGCGCTGGACTGCAAGCTGGTTCACCTGCAGGCCGGCATCCTGCCGCCCGACGTGTCACGCGACCGCGCGCAGGCCGTTTACATCGGCAACGTCTTCTGGGCGGTGGAGCTGGCCGCCTCGGCCGGCGTGCGCGTCGTCCTGGAGCCGATCAACCAGCGCGACATCCCCAACTTCTTCCTGCGCACGCAGGAGGAGGGCGCGGCGATCGTGGAGGCGGTGGGCCGGGACAAGATCGGCCTGCAATTCGACCTCTATCACTGCCAGGTGCAGCAGGGCGATCTCGTCCGGCGCATGGAAACGCTGATGCCGGCGATCGACCACATGCAGATCGCCGACAATCCCGGCCGCCACGAGCCGGGAACGGGCGAGATCGCCTGGGACTTCGTGTTCCGCCGCATCGAGGAACTCGGCTACCAGGGCTGGATCGGGTGCGAGTACAAGCCCGCCCGCGAGACGGTGGAAGGCCTGGCCTGGCGGACCCGCTACGGCGTCTGACCCACGGGTTCGCTGCGCGCCTGTCCTGGTTCAGGGCGGCGCGCAGCGCGAAGCCCCTGCCTACTCCGCCTGGATGCCAAGGCGCTGGATCAGCCCGGACCACCGGGCCAGCTCGGAGACGGTGAAGGCGGCCAGCTCAGCCGGGTCCATGTAGGCGGCGTAGGTCCCGCTCTCCTCGCAGCGGCGGCGGAATTCCGGCGTCGCGACCACCCGCCCGATCGTGGCGGAGAGCCGCTCCACCGCCGGCTGCGGCGTGCCGGCAGGCGCATAGACGGCGAACCAGGCCTCCAGCTCGAAACCGGGGAAGCCCGCCTCCGCAGTGGTCGGGACATCGGGCAGCAGGGGGTGGCGGACCGGCCCCGCCATCGCCAGGGCCCGCACGGACCCGTCCCGCACGAGGCCGGCCACGGCGGGCGGCGTGGTGATCATCAGGTCGATGTTCCCCGCCACCAGGTCGTTCATCGCCGGCCCCGCGCCGCGATAGGGCACGTGCACCATGGGGGCGCCGACGAGCCGGGCGAACTGCTCCCCGCCGATGTGCTGGATCGTGCCCGCGCCGGAGGAGGCATAGTTCAGCCGCCCGGGGCTGCGGCGCGCGTATTCCGCCAGTTCCCCCAGCGTGCGCGCCGGCAGGTCCTTCCGCACGACGATGACGTGCGGCGCCCGCAGCACCAGGGCGACGGGCGCGAAGCTGCGCACCGGATCCCAGGCCAGGTTGGGGAAAAGCGCGGGATTGGCGACATGGGTGCCGGAATAGGCGAGCAGCAGGGTATAGCCATCCGGCGCGGCCCGGGCCACGGCGGCGGAGGCGACGTTGCCGCTGCCCCCCACCCGGTTCTCGACGACGAAGGGCTGGCCGAGCGAGCGGGTCAGCGCCTCGCCGAGGAGGCGGGCCGTGAAGTCACCGCCCCCGCCCGGCGCCGCTGGCACGACCAGGGTCACGGAACGCTCGGGATAGCGGCTCTCGGGATTGCGGCTGTCCTGGGCAAGGGCGCGGCCGCCCACGGCCAGGACGCCCAGCACCATCACGCCGCGCCTCGTGCTGCCCGCCATGACCATTCCCCGCCTTCTTCCCGGCCCCGTTCTGCCCCGGCGCCTTGCGGGCGGCACCGTAGCGCGCCGGTGCGGGAGCGCCTATGCGCCGGGCCGGTCGAAGGCGCGGGACCGGCGCCAGCGCAGGCGGCTGTGCCGCAGGTGAAGCCCCGCGAGCATCGCCGCAAGCCGCAGCGGCGCGCCGATCCCCTCCACCACGGGCACGCCGACCTCGCGCTCCACCACCGCCGGATCCAGGAGCACGGGGCACTGGGTGACGCCCATGGCGAGGATCACGTCGCAGCCCTGCTCCCGCACCAGGCGTCTCGCGCCCTCGATGAAGTTCTCCGCCATGACTGCTGCATTGGCGCTGAGGTCCGGCAGGTCGAACCCCGTCGCCCGCCATCCCACCACCTTCTCCTCCATCCCGTAACGGCGAACGATGGGCCGGAGCAGGGGGATGAGGTCGTCGTGATAGACGATCGCCCCGAAGCGGTCGCCGAGGAAGCTTGCCACGTGCAGCATGGCCTCGGTGGGCGCGATGACGGGAATGTCCACCACCGAGCGCCCGCCATCCACGCCGAGGTCGAGCGTGCCGAGCGGCACCACGGCGTCGTAGCCCTCCTCCTCCGCCTGCCGGAAGGCGGCGATGAAGGCGGGAGCGGCAAGCTGGACCTCGGCGGGCGTAAGGCCGTGCACGAAGGGCGAGGCGGGCGTGCGGACGATGCCGATCTCGACCTCCGGGGATGCATAGGCCAGGGCGGCCCGCTCCCGCCGCCGGAACTCCTCCTCGGGGTAGTCGCCGATGACGAAGGCGACCCGCACGGGGCATCGCAGGCCGCGTCGTGTCTCGCTCATTCCGTTTCCTCTCGCCGTGTGGAGGGACCCTAGACCTGGAGTGAACCGGCCCCAAGGCGACGCGGCCGCGCCCCCCGCCTCGGAGGCGGCCGTTGGCATGGGGGCCCTTCTTCGATCTACCCTGGCCGCCAACGAGAACCATCCCGGGGGAACGACCAAGGTGACAGACCGCCGCGCCATCCTGCTCACCGCGCTGGCCGCCCCCTTGCTGCCGGGGACGGCGCGCGCCCAGGGACATGCGGCGGGCACGCCCCCCTTCCCCAACCGCCCGGTCCGCATCGTCATGCCCTACGCGCCCGGCGGGCAATCCGACACCGTGGCGCGCCTGATCGCCCCGCGCATGGCGGCCGTGCTCGGCCAGTCCGTCGTCGTGGAGAACCGGACGGGCGCGGGCGGCTCCATCGGCGCCGGCATCGTCGCCGGTGCCCCGGCGGACGGGCACACCCTGCTCTTCGACACGCCCTCCATCCTCATCGTTCCCTTCGCGGTGAAGGACCTGCCCTTCGACTACGAACGGGATTTCCTCCCGCTCGGCATGGCGGTGTCGCAGCCATACGTGCTCGGCGTCACCTCGGCCTTCCCGGCGCAGGACATCGCGGGCCTGGTCGCGCATGGACGCACCGGCAAGTCGATCGGCTTCGGCACGCCGGGGGTCGGCAGCATCGGGCACCTTGCGGGGGCCCTTCTCGGCCACCGGGCCGGGATCGCCATGGAGCACGTCGCCTATCGCGGTGGCGCCGATGCCGCGCGCGACCTGGCGGCCGGCAACCTGGAGGCCGCGATCATCACGCCCAACTCCCTGGACGTGGTGGTGCAGACCGGACGCGCCCGCGCCCTGGGGCAGACGAGCGAGCGGCCGAGCCCGCTGCTGCCGGGCATCCCGACGGTCGCCTCGGCCGGCCTGCCGGGCTTCGACCTGACGAGCTGGAACGCCGCCTTCGTCCGCGCGGGCACGCCGGAGCCGGTGGTCGAGGCGCTAGACCGCGC
The DNA here is from genome assembly GCF_017813365.1 of Roseomonas indoligenes. GTDB lineage: Bacteria > Pseudomonadota > Alphaproteobacteria > Acetobacterales > Acetobacteraceae > Roseomonas > Roseomonas indoligenes. Next base: position 79,145 of record NZ_JAGIZA010000017.1, on the reverse strand, counting down.
CTTCCGCGCCGCCGTGGACGACCCGGAGGTGCAGGACGCGTTCCGCCGCATGGGCGGCGAGCCGGGCCGGGAGAGCCGCGCCGTCTTCGCCGAGCGGGTGGCGCGGGAACGAACCCTGGTCCGCGACATCGTCCGGCAGACCGGGATCACCTTCTGATGGCGGCCCCCCTCTCGCTCCGGATCGCTGAATTCGTCGCCGGAATCTCCCTCGACCGGCTGCCCGACACCGCGCTGCACGCCGTCAGGCGCCTCGTCCTCGACACGCTGGGCTGCGCGCTCGGGGCGGTGGGGGCGGAGCCGGTGCGGCGGCTGGAGGCGATCCTGCCCCCGCCCCCTGCCCCGGGCACCGCTGGCGGTGCGGGCAGCTCCTATGCGGGTGCCGCGCGATGCCTCGGCAGCGGCCGGCCCACCACCGCCGAGGGAGCGGCGGGCGTGAACGGCGCCATGGTGCGCTACCTCGACTTCATGGATGTCTACTGGTCGCGCGACATCTGCCACCCCGCGGAGAACATCCCCGTCGCCCTCGCCTGCGTGGAGGAGGCCGGCGGAGGCGGGCGCGCGCTGGTCGAGGCCATCGTGGCCGGCTACGAGGTCCAGATCCGCCTCTGCGATGCCTTCTCCTTCCAGGATCGCGGCTTCCATCACGTAAGCGCCGCGGGCTTCGTTGTGCCCTATGTGGCGGGCAAGGCCTGGGGGCAGCCGGCCGGCGCCATGGCCCATGGCAGCGCGCTGGGCGGGATGCGGCACCTGACCCTCGGCGCGCTGTCCCACGGGAAGCTGAGCATGGCGAAGGCGATCGGCTATCCGGCGAACGCGGCGGCGGCGATCACGGCGGCGCGCCTGGCCGGGGCCGGCTTCACCGGCCCGCTGGAAGCCTATGAGTGGCTGTTCGAGAGGACGGCCGGACCCACGGAGGATCCGGCGGCTCTCGCGCTCGACTTCGACGCCTGGCGGCTCGAGCAGGTGAGCCTGAAGGGGTATCCCGTGCAATACGCCCTGCAGGCACCGGTGGCCGCCGCGATCCGGCTTCATGCCGCGCTGCGTGGGCGCCTGGGCGAGGTGACCGCGATCCGCGCCCGGGTCCGGCCGGAAACCCTCGCCCGCGCGGCCGATCCGGCGAAGTTCCGGCCCATGGATCGGGAGACCGCCGATCACAGCCTGCCCTCCTGCGTGGCCATGGCGCTCTGCGACGGGGTGCTCACCGAGCACCAGTTCGCGGCGGGCCGCTTCCGCGACCCTGACGTGATGCGCCTGACCGCCCTGGTGGAGCCGGTCGGGGATGCAGGGTTCGAGCAACGCTTCCCGACCGGCCGCCCCGGTGCCGTGGAGGTGCTGCTGCGGAGCGGGGAGAGGCTGGACGCCGTCGAGGAGGTGCCCTTGGGCGACCGCGAGCGCCCGATGGACGATGCCGCCGTCCAGGCCAAGTTCCTCGCCCTGGCCGAGCCGGTGATCGGCGCTGGCAAGGCGCGCCAGGTCATGGAGTTCGTCGCGGGGCTCGAGCGCCAGCCGCGCATCGACGCGCTGCTGGACCTTTGCAGCATTCCCACCGCCCGATGATCCGGCCGCAGCCGCTCGCGGTGGCGCGGAGCCGTATCGACGGCGGTGAGGTTCTTATCGGAGAGGCGACATGAAGATCATCGTCACCGGCGGCGCCGGCTTCCTCGGCAGCCGTGTCATCCGGGCCCTCCTGGCCGGAGCCGGGCGCCAGGACGGACTGCCCGGGTTCGATGCCATCGTCTCGGTCGACCTCTCGCCATGCCCGGTGGAGGACCCGCGCGTCGCCTCCGTCGCCGGCGACATCGCGGACCCGGGCTTCGTGCGACAGGTCGTCGGCGCGGATACCGCCGGCATCTACCACCTCGCCGCCGTGCTGAGCGGCGGGTCCGAGGCGGACTTCGATCTCGCCATGCGCGTGAACCTCGACGGCACCCGAGCCCTGCTCGAGGCCGCCCGTGCCGCCGGCACCGTCCCGCGCTTCGTCTTTACCAGCTCACTCGCCGTGTTCGGCGGCCCGATGCCGAAGGTGGTGCCGGAATCCCTGGCGACGATGCCGGCCTCCACCTACGGCGCGCAGAAGGCGATCGGGGAGCTGCTCGTCAACGACTACTCGCGCAAGGGCTTCGTGGATGGCCGCGTCTGCCGGCTGCCCACGATATCCGTGCGACCAGGCCGCCCCAACTCCGCCGCCTCCTCCTTCGCCAGCGGCATTATCCGGGAACCGCTGGCCGGCATTCCCGCGGACTGCCCTGTCCCGCTGGACACCCGGATGTGGCTCTCCTCGCCCGGCGCGGCTGTGGCCAACCTCGTTCACGCCATGGCCGTGGAGGGCGGACGGATCGGGCCGTGGCGAACGCTGAACCTGCCCGGCCTCTGCGTGACCGTCGGCGAGATGCTGGCGAGCCTGGAGCGGGTTGGCGGCTCCGGGGCACGCGCGCTCGTCCGCGAGGCGCCGGACCGCCGCATCATGGACATCGTGTGCTCCTGGCCCGGTGCCTTCGACACCTCGCGGGCGGCGGCGCTGGGTTTCGTCGGGGACAGCGACTTCGACTCCGTCGTCCGCCAGTACCGCGACGAATTCTCCGGGGTTCGTACCGCGTGAGATGCCGGTGCGTCCCGCAGGCCGGAGATGCTGGCACGCCGGGCACAGGGCTCGCCGGACCCGGTGAGCACCCGGTAGCGCTTCACCTCGGCCAGCCGCCGCCGTGGCGCCACGACAAGGCCGCCTAATCCAGGGTCATTCCCGCCAGCACGCGTCGCCAACGCGCCCCTTCCTTCGTGACGGTTTCGGCAAAGGCCGGTGCGCCGCCCTCCATCGGGACCGTTCCCTGCGCGGCAAGCTTCGCCCGCACATCCGGCAGGCCGATCGCGCGGGTGAAGACCTCCTCCAGCGCGGCGCGGATCGGCTCCGGCGTGGCCCGCGGCACGACGATGCCGGCGGCGGAGCCGTTGACGAAGCCGGGCATGCCGGCCTCCGCCGCGGCCGGGGTATCCGACAGCAGGGCGAGCCGCTCCGGCGCGGCGGCGACCAGGGCGCGGAGCGTGCCGGCGCGGATGTGCTCCACCACCACGGGCGTCGCCTCGGCGGTGGCGGAGACCTCGCCCGTGAGGACCGCCTGCACACCGGCGGCACCGGACCGGTAGTGGACGGCTGTGAGCTCCGCCCCGCCCAGAGATTGCAGGAGGGCAAGGGTCTGGTGCGGGGAACTGCCGGCCCCGGCGGTGCTCCAGGTCAGGCGGCCGGGTTCCGAGCGGGCGAGGGCAAGGAACTCGCGCAGCCCCGCGCCTTCCGGCAGCAGGCCGGGACGAACGACCAGCACATGGGGCGTGTCGGTGAGCGGCGCGACGGGCGCAAAGTCTTTCCCAGGATCGAAGGGCAGGCGGCGGTAGAGCACGGGGTTCACTGCCAGCATGCCGACGCTGCAGAAGAGAACGGTATAGCCGTCCGGCTGGGCGCGCGCCGCCGTCTCCGCCGCGATGTTGCCGCCGGCGCCCGTGCGGTTCTCCACCACCACCGGCTGGCCGAGGATGGACCCCGCCGCCTCCGCCACGATCCGGGCGACGAGGTCGCTGATCCCGCCGGGGCCGAAGGGCACGATCATCCGCACGGGGCGCGCGGGGAAGGCCTGCGCCAAGGCCGGACGCGCGAGGGTTGAGACGGCCGCCGCCGCGAGGGCGGATGCACCGAGGAGGATGCGGCGCCTCACCGTGCGGCCCGCCGGATGCGGAGCATCATGCTGTCGAAGGAATAGTCCGCCACCTGATGGTAGCCGTAGGAACGGTCACGGAAGGCGACCTGGCTCTCCAGCAGCTCCTTGAAGCGCGGGGACTGCGCCGACATCTCCGCGAAGACGTCCTGGGTGGTGCGGTAGAAGGCGTCCAGCACCTCGTTCGGGAAGGCGCGCAGCTGCGTCCCGTTGGCAACCAGGCGGTACAGCGCCTCCACGTTCTTCCAATCGTACTGCGCGAGCATCCACTGCGTCGCCGCGCCGGAGGCGGCGGTGAGAACGGCCTGATAGGATTTCGGCAGCTCGTTCCAGCGATCGAGGTTGACGAAGGCGTGGAACACCGCGCCGCCCTCGCCCCAGCCCGGGTAGTAGTAGTACCGCGCCACCTTCTCGAAGCCGAGCTTGGAGTCGTCGTAGGGGCCGATATACTCCACGCCGTCGATCGTGCCTCGCTCCAGCGCCGCGTAGATGTCGCCCGGCGCGATCTGCTGCGGCACCACGCCCATCTTCGCCATGACGTTGCCGGCAAGCCCCGCCACGCGGAACTTCAGCCCGCTCAGGTCGGAGACCGCCTTGATCTCCTTGCGGAACCAGCCGCCCATCTGGTTCCCCGTGTTCCCCAGCGGCAGGCCGTAGACGTTGTAGTCCTTCAGCAGCCGGTTGAGCATGTCGTTGCCGCCGCCATGGTACAGCCAGGCCGCCTGCTGCCGCGGGTTCAGCATGAAGGGCACGGTGGTGGTGAAGGCGAAGGCCGGGTCCTTGCCCGTGAAGAACAGCCCGCCCGTATGCGCCATCTCCACGCTGTTCTGCGTCACCGCATCCAGCGCTTGAAGCCCCGGCACGATCTCGCCGGCCGCGAAGGGCGTGATGCGGAAGCGGCCGTCCGTCATCTCGGAAACCAGGCGGGCGAAGTATTCCCCCGTGGAGTAGGTGACGTCGAGCACCTTGGTGAAGGAGCTCGTCATGCGCCAGCGGATCTCCGGCGCGGATTGCGCCAGGGCGGGGCGGGCGAGCGTGGGCAGGGCAAGGGCAGGCGCCGCGCTCCCGGCAGCCATGAGGTGACGACGACGCATCGGGGGGTCTCCTGGCAGGTGCTGGGCATGGGTATTGCAACACCGATGCCAGGTCTGTTGTCCAGGAATCATACGGGACAACACTTGCTGCAACTTGCCCGGCCGCCGGGATTCGGGCAGTTCTTGGACAACCGGGCAACAAGTTGCCCACGACGGGAGCAGAACAAGATGAGCGCTTCGACTGGCTGGAACGGCGTGGTGTCCCACCTCCACATCACCCCGCGCGCCTTCCTGCCCATGCGCGCGCAGGAGGCGATCGAGCTGGTGGCCGGAGAAGGCATCGTCGGCGACCGCTATCGGATCGGCACGGAGACCGGCTTCTACTCCGAGAAGCCCGAGGAAGGCCGGCAGGTCACGCTGTTCGAGGCCGAGGTGCTGGAAGCCATCCTGCGCGACTACAAGATGGAGATCCTGCCGGAGGAGCATCGCCGCAACGTCACCACGCGCGGCGTGCCGGTGAACCACCTTGTCGGCCAGCGCTTCCGCCTCGGCGATTGCGTGGTGGAGGCGACGCGCCTCTCCATCCCCTGCCGCCACATCGAGGAGATCCTGGGCAAGCCGGTCTTCGATCCGCTGGTCCATCGCTCCGGCCTGAACTGCAAGATCCTGGAGGGCGGCACGCTGCGCATCGGCGACGCCATCCGCCCCCTCTAGCGCCCCCATGCCCCGCCACATCGAACTGCGCGTCGCGGGGGCCAGCCCGGCGGGCCCGGGCATCCTGCGCGTGACGCTGCGCGACCCGGATGGCTGGCCGCTGCCGCGCGTGAAGCCCGGGGCGCATCTGGACCTGCACGTGCCGGGCGTGGGGCCGCGCGCCTACAGCCTGTGCGGCGACCCGGCGGTGCAGGATGCCTGGACGGTGGCGGTGAAGCGGGAACCGGAATCGCGTGGCGGCAGCGCCTGGGTGCACGGGCTGGCGCCGGGCGATTCGGTAGCGGCCTCCATGCCCCGCTGCACCTTCCCGCTGGCCGAAGGGGCGGGGCGCCACGTCATGATCGCGGGCGGGATCGGCGTCACGCCCTTCCTCGCCATGGCGCCGGTGCTGGAGCGCGCGGGCGCGGACTGGACTCTGCACCTGCTGCACCGGGGCGCCCTCCCCTGTCCCGCGGATCTCGCGCCCTTTCTGAAATCCGGCCGCGCTGTCGCGCATGACACGGCCGCCCAGCCGCGACCGGCCCTCGAATCCCTTCTCGGCCCGCACCGGCCCGGGCTTCAGGCCTATTGCTGCGGCCCCACCGCGATGATCGAGAGTTTCGAGCGCGCCACCGCCACCTGGCCCACGGGCAGCGCGCGGGCGGAGCACTTCGTGCCGCCGGTCCTGCCGCCGGACCCGGATGCGCGGCCCTACACGCTCGTTCTGGCAGGGAGCGGCGCCTCGGCGGACGTGCCCGCGGGCGGCAGCATGCTGGTTGCGCTGCGCGCGCTCGGCGCGAAGGTCGAGGCCTCCTGCGAGGGCGGGATCTGCGGCGCCTGCAAGCTGCGCTGGCTGGAAGGCGTGCCGGTCCATCGCGACCGCGTGCTGACACCGCAGGAGCGGGAGAGCCACCTGATGGCCTGCGTGGCCGGCTGCGCCTCCGACCGGCTGGTGGTAGAGGCATGAGCGCCAGCATCCGCAGGCCAGCACCCGACCGGGACGCCGCCCGCACGGCGGAACTGGGCGCGCGGCTGCGCGCGCTGCGCCAGGCCCGAGGGCTGACGCTGGACACGCTGGCCGAGTCCGCCGGCCTGGACAAGGGTTACCTCTCTCGGCTGGAGCGGGGGCTGAAGAACCCTTCCATCGCCACCGTGCTGCGCCTGTCCGAGGCGCTGGAGGTGCCTGTGGCCGAATTGTTCGGGGAGCGGCTGGCCGAGCACGCCGTGCGCGTCACCCGCGCGCCGGACCGCCTCGCTGTCTCAGCGGTGCAGGACGGCGCGCACGGCATCGAGGCGCTGAGCCGCGACGGCGCCGCGCTGGAGGCCTTCGTGCTGCACCCGGCCGCCGAGTTCAGCCCGGACGGCCACGCCGAGCACGCGGGCGAGGAGCTGTTCTTCGTGCTGCGCGGCACGGTGGAGCTGCGCTTTGCCGATCGCGGCTTCGTCCTGGAAGCCGGGGATTGTGCCCAGTTCCCCGGCCACCTGCCGCACCGTATCCGCCGCGTCGGGCCGGAGCCGGCCTCCGCGCTCGTCGCCGTGGCGCGCCCGGCGCAGGGGCGTAAAGGTCAGCGGTAGGGTTGACGGCCGGCGTGGAGGCGAAGCCTTCGCGCCGGGCGAAAGCGTCCGGATCGGGTGCAATGCGGCCCGTTTGGCCAGATCACCGCTGCCCGCCCGGCGCCTCCTCCGTCCTGGACATCCGTCGCAGCCGCGTCGTGTAGGAGAATCGCGCCGCCGGATGCAGGCTCACGGTGACCGCAAGGGCCGTCCCGGCGGAGTCGATGTAGCGGCGCGTGATCTCCAGCGCGTGCTCACCCGGCCCCGCCTGCAGCGCCTCAGCAACCGCTCCCTCGGGAACGCCCGATGCCCGGATCTCCTGGATGACCTCGTCGATCGGCCGCCCCGATCCTTCCGCGAGCAACGTCGCGATCAGGCCGCGGTAGGACCCGTCCCGCAGGCGCTGCTCAAGGTCGTGCGGCACCGCTTCCGCGTCGGCATAGCTGTCCGTCCAGCAGAGCGGCAGGCGATCTCCCTCCGGAGGGACGCGCAGGCTGGACACCTGCAGCCAGCGGCTGCCCGGGCGCACCGCCAGCCGCGCGGCGAGAGCGCGGTCTGCTACAACCGCCCTCACCCGCAGGATCTGGCGCTCGGTCTCGGCCGCGTATTGCAGCAGGTCATCGATGCCGGCGAGCGACTGGGCGTAGGCGCCCGGCTGCCGGGCTGCCCCGGCGGTCACATGCGTGCCGGACCGGCGCCGGCGCGACACGAGGCCCAGCTCCTCAAGCCGCAGCAGGGCCGCCCGAACCGTTGCCCGGCTCACGCCCCGCTCCGCCGAGAGCTCCACCTCGGTTGGAAGCCGCGATCCCGCGGGATGAAGGCCTCGCGCAATCTCCTCGGCGAGGTCACGGGCGAGGGCCGCGTAGCGGGGCGGGGAGGCGGCTTCAGCGAGGGACATCGGCCGTAACGGTACGGACCATTTCGTCGTTGACAAGCGGGATCGCACTCGGCTTAAGGTTCGAACCAATAATAAAGTACGAACCTTGACGGAGGATCGTCATGCTCTCTCGCCGCCCTTTGCTCGCCGCGGCCGTCTTCTCCGGCGCGATGCCAGCTCTTCTGCCCTCACGCGCTGGCGCGCAGGGAATGACGGGCTACCCGGACAAGCCGATCCGGCTGATCCTGCCTTTTTCCGCGGGCGGGCCGACCGATACGCTGGGACGCGTCTTCGCCGAGCAGCTCTCGAAGCAGATGAAGGCCCGCGTGCTGGTCGAGAACCGCACCGGCGCGGGCTCCACCATCGGGGCCGAGGTCGTCGCGAAGTCCGGGCCGGACGGCTACACGCTGCTCTTCAACAACCTCTCCCATTCCATCAATCCCACCCTCTACCGCCGCGTGCCCTACGACACCGTCGCGGACTTCGTGCCGGTCAGCGTGCTGATGGAAGGGCCGGTGGTGGTGCTGGTGGGCGCCAGCTCGCCCTACCGCTCACTGAAGGACCTTATCGACGCGGCCCGTGCCCAGCCCGACCGGCTGGACTACGGTTCGGCGGGCAACGGCTCGGCCGCTCATGTCTCCATGGTGCAGATCCTCGCCAGGACCGGGGCGCGGATGAACCATATCGTCTATCGCGGCGTGGCGAACGCGATGACGGACCTGCTCTCCGGCACGATCGCCTCGGTGAACGACACTTCGACCACGGCCCTCGGCAGCATCCGTGGCGGCCTGGTGCGCCCGCTCGCGGTCACCTCGCCCGCCCGCGTGCCCTTCCTGCCGGACCTGCCGACGGTGCGCGAGAGCGGCATCCCCGAACTGGCGGATTTTCAGATGTCGACCTGGAACATGCTCCTCGCCCCGGCCGGGACACCGCGACCCATCGTGGAACGCCTGCACGACGAGGTGCGGTCCGCGATGAAGGATCCCGCCTTCGTCGCGAAGCTCGCGGAGCTCGGCAACGTGCCCATGCTTGAAGCGGACCTGGCGGGAACCCGCGCCTTCCTCGTCTCCGAGGTGGAGCGCTGGCGCGATGTCATGACACAGGCCGGCGTGCGCCCGGAATAGCAGGAACCCCCATCATGCCCAGCACCCCGCTCGACTCCGCTCTCTTCCGCGACATGTTCGGCACGCCCGAGATGCGCGCCGTCTTCTCCGACGAGGTCCTTGTCGGCCGCTACGTGGAGGTGGAGGTCGCGCTCGCCCGCGCCGAGGCGCGTTGCGGCATCATCCCTGCCGAGGCGGCGGAGGCCATCGCTGCCGCGGGTGCCAGCCCGGCCTTCGACTGGGCCCGGCTGAAAGCCGAGACCGACAATGTCGGATACCCGATCCTCGCCATCGTCCACCAGCTGGCCGAGCAGGCGGGAGAGGCCGGGCGGTACGTGCACTGGGGCGCCACCACCCAGGACATCATGGACACGGCGAGCGTGCTGCAGGTTCGTGCGGCCCTCGATCTGGTGGGGGCCGACATCGAGGCGCTGCGCGGCATCCTGGCCGGACTCGCCGCGCGGCACCGGGACACGCCGATGGCTGGCCGGACCCATCTGCAGCAGGCCCTGCCCGTCACCTTCGGCTACAAGGTGGCGATCTGGCTGGCGGCCATGGACCGCCATGCCGAGCGGCTGGCGCAGCTTCGCCCGCGCGTGCTGGTGGGCCAGTTCGCGGGCGCGGCCGGCACGCTCGCCTCGCTCGGGGAGGACGGCTTTCCCGTGCAGGCGGCCTTCTGCGAGGAGCTGGGCCTGGGCCAGCCCGTCGCCACCTGGCACGTGGCGCGGGACGGGCTGGCGGAGGCCGTGTCCTTCCTCGGCCTCGTGACCGGCACGCTGGCGAAGGTGGCGACGGACATCATGCTGATGATGTCCACCGAGTTCGGCGGCGAGGTGATGGAGCCCTTCGTGAAGGGCCGTGGTGCCTCCTCCACCATGCCGCAGAAGCGCAACCCGATCTCCTCCGAGATCATGCTGGCTACGGCCAAGGCCGTGCGGCAGCAGGTCGCGCTCATCCTCGACGCGATGGTCCAGGATTTCGAGCGCGCCACGGGTCCATGGCACCTCGAATGGCTCGCCCTGCCCGAGAGCTTCCTCCTGGCCGCCTCCTGCCTGCACCAGGCGAAGTTCGCCCTCTCCGGCCTGACGGTCGACACGGACCGGATGCGGGCCAACCTCGATCTGTCCGGCGGCCTGATCGTGGCCGAGGCGGTGATGATGGCGGCCGCGCCAGCGCTCGGGCGCCAGCACGCCCATGACGTGGTCTACGATGCCTGCCGCGCCGCGATCACCTCCGGCCGTCCGCTCGCCGAGGCCCTGATGGAGGTGCCCGAGGTGGTCCAGGCCCTGGGCGGCCCCGACGGTGTGTCCCGCCGCTGCGATCCATCCAACTATCTCGGCCTCGCGCCCGCCATGGTGGACCGGGTGCTTGGGGGGCGTAGCCGCTCCTGACACGGCCCTCGCCGCGCAGCGCCTGCCGGTTGGGCGGGATCGCGGCTTACAGCCCCATTGTGGCGATCCCTCAGCCCCGCCGCACGGCTCCTCTCCGCTTGTTCGGTGATGACCACCGGCCACCGGTCATCGCCGGATGAACTCGATGAAGGCCCGGAGCGGCGCGGGCACTAGGCGTCGGCCTGGGTAGTAGAGGAATGGCCCGGAAAAGGCCTGCCACCACGGCTCCAGGATCGGCTCCAGCTCGCCGCGTTCCAGATAGGGCCGGAGCCAGTCCTCGAAGAGATAGAGGATGCCCGTGCCGGCCACCGCCGCATCCACCGCGAGGTCGGTCGCGGCCCCCACGCCCACGAGCAGCGGCCCCCTGGGCTCAACCCGCACCAGCTCGCTCCCCCGCTCGAACTCCCAAACCATCATCGTCCCGCTGCTGAAACGCCCGCGCAGGCAGGAATGGCCGAGCAGCTCGCGCGGATGCTCCGGCCGGCCATGGCGGTTCAGATAGGCGGGGGCGGCCGCCAGCGCGTATCGCTGCACCCGGGGCCCGATCGGCACCGCGATCATGTCCCCTTCCAGCCGCTCGTCGTAGCGAATGCCGGCGTCGCAGCCGGCGCTCAGCAGATCCACGAAGCTGTCCTCGGCCGTCACCTCCAGTTGGATGTCGGGATAGGCGGCAAGGAAGGGCGGCACGATGGCGGGCAGCACCAGCCGCGCCGCGCTGACCGGCACGTTGAGCCGGAGCGTGCCCGCCGGCCGGTCGCGGAACCCGTTCACCACGTCGAGCGCCGCCTCCACCTCGCCGAGCGCCGGTCCCAGCCGCTCCAGCAGCCGCGCCCCCGCCTCGGTCGGCACCACGCTGCGCGTCGTCCGGTGCAGCAGCCTGACGCCGAGCCCGGCCTCGAGCCGGCGCACCGCCTCGCTGACCCCCGAGGCGCTCGCGCCGATGGCCCGCGCCCCGTCCCGGAACCCGCGGGCGCGGGCGACGGCGAGGAAGGCATTCAGGTCGCTGAGATCCGCCCGCATTGTCCGCCGTCCCGCACAGGTCGTACGGATTGTGCCGGGTTATCGCGCAAAGCCAAGGGGCCTACCTAGGGGTTCCCAGGAGAACGACCATGACCCGCATCGAACAGGCCGGCACCTTCCGTCTCGGCAGCCGCACCGTGAAGCGCTTCGGCTACGGCGCCATGCAGCTTGCAGGCCCCGGCATTTTCGGCCCGCCGAAAGATCACGGCGCCGCCCTCGCCGTGCTGCGCGAGGCCATCGCATCCGGTGTGGACCACATCGACACGAGCGACTTCTACGGGCCGCATGTCACCAACCGCCTCATCCACGAGGCCCTGTCTCCCTATCCCGCCGACCTCACCCTCGTCACGAAGGTCGGCGCACGGCGCGACGAGAAGGGAGCCTGGCTGCCGGCCTTCTCGCGCGAGGAGCTGACCCAGGCCGTGCATGACAACCTGCGCAACCTCGGCCTGGAGGCGCTGGACGTCGTCAACCTGCGGATCATGCTGGACGTGCACGGCCCCGCCGAGGGCTCCATCGAGGCGCCGCTTACCGTCCTCGCCGAACTGCAACAGCGCGGCCTGATCCGCCATATCGGCCTGAGCAACGTCACCCCGACCCAGATCGCCCAGGGCCGCGGGATCTGCGAGGTCGTCTGCGTCCAGAACCAGTACAACCTTGCCCATCGCGGCGACGACGCCCTGATCGACAGCCTCGCCCGGGACGGCATCGCCTATGTGCCCTTCTTCCCGCTCGGCGGCTTCAGCCCGCTGCAATCCTCGGCTCTCTCCGGGGCCGCGCAGCGCCTGGGCGCCACGCCGATGCAGCTCGCCCTCGCCTGGCTGCTCCGCCGCTCGCCCAACATCCTGCTGATCCCCGGAACCTCCTCGGTCGCCCATCTGCGGGAGAACCTCGGCGCCGTCGAACTCCACATCTCCGACGACATGATGGCCGAGCTGGACCGGATCGCGTCGGAGGATGCGACGGGCTGACGCGGGGCGGCCCGGTCGCCGCTGCCAAGCGGACGAGGAGCATCACCCCGCTTTGGACCGGCGCGTCGCCTGCGCGCGTTCCAGGGATGCCGCCCTGCGCCGTTCCTCCCGCAGCACCTCGATTGTCGGCTGCCACCAGCCCCGCGCCAGATCGGCCGGGCTGGGCGGTGTCCGTGCGGGCCAGGCCTCGACCAGCTCGGCATGCCCGGGCCGGCGCCAGTGCGCCCAGATCAGCGCGGCGGGTCCGGCATCGATCCCGGGATAGAAGCGGGTGGCGATCATGGGCTCGACAAGCTCCCCGGTGGCCGCCTCGAACACCACGCATCCCGCATGGGTCATCACCACGCGGCCGAGTGGCGGCAGCGCATCCTCCGGCACGGGATAGCGGCGTCGCCGGCGCTCGGCGGCCTCGGCCTGCCGGTCCTCGTGATCCGGGGAAGCCTTGAGACTTGCCTGGCGCTTCCTCCGCTCCCCCGGTTCGGCCAGGCGGGCAGCGGCCTCGATGGCCGGCCAACGGCGGCGCAGTTCCTCGAGGGAGCGGAACGGCACGCGCCAGGCCTTCACTGCCGGGTCCCACCGGGCCCAGGGCACCTCCCGCAACTCGCCGATGACCGTACGGGAGTATGGCGTCCGGACCACGAAGCCGTCGGCGACCTCCAGGTAGGGGCTCGTGATCGGCTCGAAGTCGAAGGCATCCCGGCCGCGCTGGTCGGCATAGGCGAGCACGCCCGACCACTCGCGGCCCATCCATGCGGTCAGGCGCTTTTCTGCCCGCGCGCCCGGCACGAACCAGGCGCCCAGGTCCTCCCGCCACCGCGCCCGCGGGAAAGCCTCGCGGAAGCGCTCCACCGTCATGCGGTCATAAGGGAAGGCGGCCGTCGCTCCGGGCGCGCCGCCCTCGTCATCACGCTGCGCCGCGCTGAATTCCACCGTCCCGTCCGTCACAGCACCTTCCCTCCGGGGCAGCACAGGGCGCCGCCCGCCCGCGACCGGACCTCTTTCCCCGTCCCGCCGCCATCCTCGCCGGGGCTGCGAGCCAGCGGTTCAGGACGGGAGCGGCCTGGGGCCATTCACGCGGCAGTTCGGCACTCGAAAAGCGGACGCTCCATCCCGGAGTTGCAGCCCGCGGCTGAGTGCTCCTGCGACCGGGAGCAACTGCAGTTTGCGTCGCCGGCGACCTGAGAGCGGAAATTTGCATCGGCCACGGCGCCATACTCGGTTCCGAGGTCCTGATGGCCGAGGAGCCTTCCTCGAGCCCTAGGTGCCCGTCCTGCCCGGCCTGTAGCCAAGGGCGCTGGAGGCGCTCTCCCCGGCAAGGCGGAGGGCTCCGGCCGTCGGGCCTTCGAGCGACGTGTCGAGGTGCCCGGCGGCACCGAGGGTCGTCACAGCCCCCGCGATCTCGCCCAGGTGATCGAGGACGGGAACGGAGATCGCCGCGAACCCCGCATTCAGCAGGCCATCGGTCACTGCCATCCCGTCGGCAAGAACTTGATCGACCGTCTCACGGAGCTGACGGCGGACCCTCTCATCCGCCTCCTCCAGAAAGGCCAGGAAGATACGCCCGGAGGCGGAGCGCTCCAGCGGCAGCATGGTGCCGATCCGGATCGAGAGCGAGCCCCCTCGCCTCCCGTCCAGGCGCGACACGATGACGGGCGCCTGCCCCGCCCAGACGGAGAGATGCACGGCTTCCCCCGTCGCGTCGCGGAAGCGGCGCATCGCGGGAAGCGCGGCATCCCGGACCTCGAGGCGGCCGAGCGCGGCGAGACCGAGCGACAGGGCACGGGGCCCCAGGTCGTAGCGCCCGCCCTCCTCGTCCTGGCTGACGAGCCCCACGGCCCGCAGGCTGGCGAGGTAGGCATGGGCGCGGCTGGGCGGCATGCCCGCGCCGGCGGCGAGCTCCTTCAGGGAGACGGGGCCCGGCGCGGCCTCCAGCACCTCGATCAGCCGGAAGCCGATGACCACCGACTGGATGGAGCGCTGCTCCGATGTTGCCCCGGCCTCGGTCTCCGGTCGGGTGGTTGGGCGTCGCGTCATCGCCGAACTAAGCGGCGGGTGGCCGCCACCGTCAAACCTCCGGCCTCGCTTGCGCTTGCGGACCGGCTCAGACGGCGACCTCGTCCACGCGGTAACGGAAGAGCCAGTCATACCGCTCACGCACCCGCTCCTCCGCCCATTCGCGGTCCACATAGGCCTGGGCGCCGGCGGCCTCGGCCAGGGCCGGGTTGTGGAAGCGTGCGGCATTCTCGGCGGAGGCCACCACCATGCGGTTGGTCCGCTCGCGCCGTGCCTCCTCGTAGCGCAGCAGGGCGGCGGGGATGTTCTCCGAGCCCGCCTCCAGCGCCCGGCCGAGCACGAAGCCGTCCTCGATCGCCTGCACGGCGCCCTGGGCCATCATCGGCAGGGTGGGATGGCAGGCATCGCCGAGCAGGGTGACGCGCCCCTCCGTCCAGCGCTCCAGCGGTGGGCGCAGCATCAGGGCCCATTTGTACGGCACCTCGATCGCGCGGATCATGGCGTGCACGTCCTCGTGCCAGCCCGCGAAGTCCGCCGCCAGCTCCTCCGTCGTGCCGCGCTCGGTCCAGGATTCCACCTGCCAGTCGCTCCGCTCGACGATGCCGACGAAGTTCATCAGTTCCCCGTGGTGCAGAGGGTAATGAACCACGTGCCGCCCCGGCCCGATCCAGTTGGTGGCAACGGTGCGGCGCATGTGGGGGGGCAACGCGTCCATCGGGATCACGCCGCGCCAGGCCAGCATGCCGGAGAAGCGGGCCCGGTCCTCGCCGAACAGGCCGTGCCGGATGCGCGAATGGATGCCGTCCGCACCGATCAGCGCGTCACCCCGCACCTTGCTCCCATCGGCCAGGTCGAGCGTCACGCCCTCCCCGTCCTGCGCGAAGCTGGCGACACGGGCACCGAGACGGATAGTGTCCGGCGCCGCCCGCCGCACCGCCTCCGCCAAGGCGCCGTGCAGGTCCGGACGATAGACGGTGTAGTAGGGGTGGCCGTAGCGGGCGACGGACTCCGCCCCGAGGTCGAAGAGCTTCCAGGTCTGGCCGGAACTCCAGAGGCGGATCTCCTTGCCGCTGGCCTCGCAGGCCTCCCGCTCCACGGCCTCTCCGATGCCGAGCGCGTGGAGGGCGCGGGACCCGTTGGCGCTGATCTGAACGCCCGCCCCCACCTCACGCAGTTCCGAAGCCTGCTCGAAGACCTGCACCTCGAAGCCGCGCTGGAGCAGGGCCAGGGCAGCGGTGAGCCCCCCGATGCCGCCGCCCGCGATCAGGATCCGCAACCTCCGCCCATTTGCCGTCATCGATCCCTCCTGCAGGCCCGCTTCGCCAGCCCTGCCGTCATTCATAAAATGCGAATCCTTTTCGTCAATGCTGAATCCAGCTTGTCACGACGCCGCATATGCGGAAGATCCCCGCCAAGAACTGCGGTGAGCGCGGAGGAGGAAGCATGGTCACGATCACCCGGCGCGGGCTTGGCGCGGGCATGGCGGCCCTCGTACTGGCCCGTGGCGCCCAGGCGGCCGCCTATCCGGACCGGCCGGTGACGATCATCAGCCCCTTCGCGGCCGGCGGGCAGTCCGACCCGCTGGGGCGGGCGGTTGCGCTGCACCTGCAGCGCAAGCTGGGCCAACCCTTCGTGCTGGAGAACCGCACCGGCGCTGGCAGCACCATCGGCGCGCAATACGTGGCGCGCGCCGCGGCCGACGGGCACACGCTGCTGTTCGGCACCACCAGCACCTTCGTGATCGCGCCCTTCGTCTATGGGAACGCGGGCTACGATCCTGCCGCCTCCTTCGCGCCTGTGGCAGTGGCATCCGAAGGGCCTATGGTGCTGACCACCCATGCCCGCAGCGGCTACGCCTCGGTCGCGGATGTGGTCGCGGCGGCGAAGCGCAGCCCAGGGCGTATCACCTACGCCTCCGCCGGCAGCGGCAGCCTGCCGCATCTGCTGGGCGAGGTCTTCGCCCGCGTGACCGGCACGGAACTGACCCATGTGCCTTATCGCGGCGGCGCGCCGGCCATGAACGACCTCATCGGCGGCCAGGTGGACCTGTTCTTCGAGGCGGTGGCCAATGTGGTGCCGCACGTGGAGAGCGGCAGGGCCGTGGCCCTGATGAGCACGGGCCCTGCCCGCTCCCCGCTGCTGCCCACCGTGCCGACGGCCGCGGAGCTGGGCCATCGCGACCTGACCCTGACCTCCTGGACGGGCTTCGCCGCCCCCGCCGGAACGCCCGCCCCCATCGTCGAGAGCCTCAACCAGGGGATCAATGAGGCGCTGCGCCTGCCCGAGGTTGTCGCGCTGATGGAGCGGATCGGGATCAGCGGGATCGGCGGCGGTGCCGCCGACATGGCCGGGCGGATTGCCCGGGAGTCCGCGATCTACAAGGGCATCATCACCGCCGCGAAAATCTCGGCGGAATAGCTGCAGCGGTCCGGGAGGCGTCTCCACACTGACGGACACCGCCTGACCGGGTACGAACACCGTGATGCTGCGTTGCACCATTTTACTTGCGGATGGGGAACCCGGGCGTATGCTCTCTTTCGGCGGGCCCGACTGGCCCGCCATTCTTGGACGTTTCCTCCCTAAACTCGGCGGCACCCTCGGGTGCCGCCTTTTCTTTGCGCTCGCGTCCGGAATCGCCGGGATGGGAGAGGTGGCCGAACCCCACCTCGGCACAGGCCTTTACGGAAACGTTGTGGTCACTGCACACGCGCATGTCGCCCTCTGCACCCGTCTCATCTCCAGGGCCGACCCGCCGGATTCGCCGTTGCGCACTGACTGCCGCAGGTGCTGCGGCGATCCCCAGCCGCCAGCAAGCCTCGCGCGCTGACCGGAAGGCGATACACTGCGCGCCATGGGCGCCGGTACCACCGCGACGCCACCCAGGACCGGCATCCCAACCCTCCCTGCCGGGACGGCACTTGCCGGGGCAGGCAAAACCACCGCAAGGAGGCATGACGCATGACCGCAACCACCCCGCCGCGCTGGCGCTCGCTCCTCTTCGTGCCCGCGAATGCCGAGCGCTTCATCGCCCGTGCGCATGAGCGCGGCGCGGACGGCGTCATCCTGGACCTGGAGGATGCACTGCCCGCGGAGAGGAAGCCGGAAGGGCGCGCAATGCTCCGGGACTCCATCGCCAGCATCACCCGCAATGGCACGGCCGCCATGGTGCGCGTGAATCACCACCTCCGGCATGTCGGGCCGGATCTTGAAGCGGCGGTGTTGCCGGGACTGACGGCGCTGGTGTTGCCGAAGGTGGAAGATGCGGGTTTCGTGCGCGACGTGGCCGATACGGTGACGGAACTCGAGCGGGAACGCGGCCTGCCGGTCGGCGGCATCCGCTTCATCCTGCAGATCGAAACGCCAGGAGCCCTGTTCGGGCTGCCGGCCATCGCCGGGGCGCATCCGCGCATCGCGGCAATGACGCTGGGACCTGAGGACTACTCGGCGGCCATGGGCGGCGTGCCGGATCCGGATACGCTGCTGACGCCGAACTATGCTGTGCTCTGCGCGGCGCGCGCGGCCGGAATCCTGCCGCTCGGCTTCGTCGGAAGCATCGGCGCCTATTCGGACATCCCCGCCTTCGCCGAGATGGCGCAGCGCGCGCGCCGCCTGGGCTTTCGCGGCGCCTTGATCGTGCATCCCTCCCAGGTCGGGCCGTTGAACGAGGCCTTCACCCCAACGGCGGAGGAGCTGGACTGGGCGCATCGCGTGGTGACGGCCGATGCTGCGGCCCGCGCGGAGGGACGCGGCGCCTTCCCCATCGACGGAAAGATGGTCGACGCACCGGTCGTCCGCCGGGCCGAGGAAATCCTGACCCTGGCAGGATAGCCGCCCCACCGGGAAAAGCCGCACAGACGGCGCCCCGCACAAAAAGCGAAGGAGGAAACGATGAACCTGGCATTCCGGCGCCGCAGCCTGCTCTCAGGTCTGGCCGTGCTCGCCCCCACCGTTCCCGCCGCTTGGGCACAGGGCAGGTGGCCGCAACGGCCTATCCGCATCGTCCTGCCCTATGCGCCGGGCGGCAGCACGGATGCCTCGGCAAGGCTGATCGCGACACCGATGACGCAGTCGCTCGGCCAGCCCGTGGTGGTGGAGAACCGGCCCGGCGCCACGGGGACGATCGGCGCCGCCGAGATCGCGCGCGCGCCGAAGGACGGCTACAACCTGCTGGTGGACGCCGCGGCCCACGGGTCGAACCACGCGCTCTATCGCAACCTGCCCTTCGACTATACGAGGGACTTTGCCCCGATCACGCAGCTGACCGTCTCGCCGCAGATCCTGGCCGTGCATCCCTCCCTGCCCGTGAACACGGTGGCGGAGCTGGTGGCCCTGGCGAAGAAGCAGCCGGGCACGCTCTCCTACGGCACGCCGGGAAACGGTTCGGCGGGACATCTCGCCTGCGCTTCCCTGGCCTGGCATGCGGGGGTGGAGGTCACGCAGGTCGCCTATCGCGGTGGCGGGCCGGCGGTGCAGGACCTGCTGGCCAACCAGATCAGCTTCACCTTCGCCTCCGTCTCGGCCGTGCTGGCACTGGTGCAGGACGGAAAGCTTCGTCCCCTGGCGGTCTCGAGCCTGGCCCGGATCGCGCCGCTTCCCGAGATCCCAGCCATTGCCGAGACCTATCCCGGCTTCGACATCAACGAATGGGCCGGGCTCTATGCTCCGGCAGGCACGCCGGATGCTGTGCTCGACCAGGTCGGCGAGGCGGCCCGGACCGCACTCGCGGTGCCGGAAGTCCGGCAGCGGCTGGATCAGCTGGGGGCGCAGACCATTGGCAGCGGCCGGGCAGAGTTCACGGCCTGGCTGACCCAGCACCGTGCCCGGATGGGCGAGCTGGTGCAGGTGGCCGGCATCAAGCCGGATTAGAAGGCCAGACCGGCCGGGCGCCTTGTCGGGGCGTCCGTGCATGGCTCGGGCCTCCGGCCCGGGTGCCAGGCCTCCCTTCCGCTTTTCGGAAGGCTGCTTCACGAGTTCCCACCTTCACCAATGCCATGCAGGGGTCAAAGCTGCACGGGAATCCCGGCCAGAGAGCCGGAATGCCTCAACGAAAAAAGCAGAACACGGAGGGCGTCATGAGGAAGTTGGTCCTTGCTGTCCTGGCGATCATGGCCTGCGCCATTCCCCTGGAAACCGCCTCGGCGGCCCGGGCGCGGTTGGGCCACGTCTTCGCACAGGGCAATGCGGCGGATGAGGCCAGCCAGATCTTTGCACGGCTGGTGAAGGAGCGCACCAACGGCGAGATCGACATCACCGTCTTCCCGAACAGCCAGCTTGGCGGCGACGAGGCGCTGGGCCGGGACCTCAGCCGCGGCGGGCTCGACTTCGCCTTCCTGAACATCGGGTCGCTCTCGGGGCTCGATCCGCTGCTCGACATCCACTACCTGCCCTATATCGCGACGACGCCACAGCAGGTCGACCGGATCTTCTACAACCTCGAGGGAATCCTCCAGCGCACGCTGACCGGCACGCTGGCCCGGCACAACATGGTCGCCCTGGCCTATTTCGAGTTGGATTTCCGTGCAGTCACCAATTCGCGCCAACCGGTCAACACCGCGGCTGACCTGCGCGGGCTGAAGATCCGCGTGCCCGGCTCCGCCGCCATCCGCAGCTTCTTCGAGGCCGCCGGCGCCCAGGCCGTGACGATGCCGATGCCCAATCTTTTCGTCGCGCTGCAGCAGGGCACGGTGGATGGCCAGGATAACGGCGCGAGCATCACCTACAATTCCCGCCTCTTCGAGGCGCAGCGCTACATGACGCTGACCAACCATGTCTATGCCATGGGCTCCGTCACCGTCAGTTCCCGGTTCTGGAACAGCCTGGCCGAGGACAAGCGCGCGATCGTGCGGCAGGCGGCGCTGGATGCGGCGCGGCAGGGCAATGCGCTGAACCGCGCGGCGAATGAGGAGTTCCTGCAGAAGCTCCGCGCCGGCGGCGTCAACATCGTTGTGCCCGGCCGGGAGGCGATGGCCGAGTTCGCGCGCATCGGGCAGGTCGGCTGGCAGAAGCTGGAATCCGTCTATGGCGCGGACCGCCTGGCCGAGCTGCGGCGGGAAATGGCCGCGGCGGCCAAGGCGGAGTGAGGCGGTGGCGGTGGACGAGGTGTCGCCCGTGATCGGCACCGGCCTGCAGCCCGACACCGATGTTTCGCCGGGCCGCCTATCCCTGCTCGATCGCGTGATGCTCGGTGAGCGTGCGCTGGCCCGCGTGGAGGTGGTGGTGGTGATCGCGGCCATGGCGGTCGCCATCGCTGCGGTCGGCCTGTCCGTCGTCATCCGCAGCTTCAATCTTCCCTTCAGCGACACGGGGGAATGGGCCATGGTGGCCATGGCGCCGCTCACCTTCGTGGGTGGAGCCCTCTGCAGCCATCTCCGCCGCCACCTGACAGCCGATATCGTCGAGATGTTGCAGCCCGGGCCCCTGCGGCGCGGGCTGGAGGCCATTGCCGCGCTGCTGACGCTCGCCTTCGGCCTGATCTTCATCGCATTGGCCTGGGACCTGTTCGACTACGCGCGCAGCTCCGGTGAGAAGCTGATCGACTTCGGCACGCCGGTCGCCGTCCCCGCCGGCTTCATGCTCCTCGGCGCCGTGCTCCTGGCCTTCCATGCCGGCATGGACATCTGGCGGGCCCTGGCCGGGCGGCCTCTCGGAGGGCTCGACCCGTGGCGCTGACCTTCGGGCTGATGGCCCTGTTCCTCGTCCTCGGGGCGCCGCTCGCCGTCACCTTCGGGCTCGTCGTCTTCCTGCAGATGGACAGCTTCGGCGTCTCCGTCTCCGGGCTCAGCAACATCCCCTATGAGGAGATCTCCAGCTACCCGCTGGTGGCAATCCCGCTCTTCATGCTGACTGGGGAGCTGATGAACTGCAGCGGCATGGCCGCCGAGCTCATCGCGCTGGCGGATCTGGCGCTGCGGCGCATCCGGGCGGCCTTCGGCTACATCACCGTCGCCGCATCCGCCATGATGGGCGCGATCACCGGCTCCTCCGTGGCGACGGTGGCCGCGGTGGGCGGGATCGTCAGCCCGGAGATGGCCAGGCGCGGCTACCCGCCCGCCTATACGGCCTCGCTCACCTCCTCTGCCGGGTTGCTCGGCGTGCTGGTGCCGCCCTCCATACCGCTCATTCTCTACGGCGCGACCGTCGGCGTCTCCATCTCGCAGCTCTTCACCGCGACCATGCTGCCGGCGCTGCTCATGGCCGTGCTGTTCCTGGTCGTCCACGCCGTCCTGTCGCGCCGGCTGCTGAAGAACGGGCAGGAGGCGAGGGTTCAGGACGGGGGGCCGCTGGAGCGCCAGGCGCCTTCCCGCGTCCTGCTGAACTCGCTCTCGGCGGTTCTCCTGCCCGTCGTGATCCTCGGCGGCATCTACGGCGGTATCATGACGCCGACCGAGGCCGCCGCGGTCGGCTGCATCTATGCCATCGCCGTCTCGCTGGCCCGGCGGCTGATCGACGGGCCTGGCTTCGCGCGCTCCTTCCGCGCTGCGGCGGTCACCGGATCCAGCATCCTCATCATCATCGCCATGACCGGCGTCTTCAACCGCGCCATGGTGCTGAACCAAGTGCCGCAGGACATCGCGGTGTGGCTGGCGACCTATATCGAGAGCCCCATCGCCTTCCTGCTTACGGTGAATGTCGTGCTGCTGCTGGTGGGCACCTTCATGGAGACGAATGCCTCCATCCTGCTGATGGGCCCGCTGCTGGCGCCGGCGGCCGAGCGCTTCGGCATCGACCCCGTGCATTTCGGCATCATCATCGCCACCAATCTCGAGATCGGGCTGCTCACCCCGCCCATGGCGGCGAATCTCTACGTTGCCGCGCGGGCCGCGAAGGTGCGGCTGGGCGACATGCTGCCCTATCTCGGCTGGTTCTTCGCCGCGGCGCTGATCGGACAGGCCATCATCACCTTCGTGCCCTTCGCTACTCTCTGGTTCCGTCATCTCTGACCTGCCTGGACACATTCACCATGAACGGCGACACCACCCTTCCCGAGTTCTCCCGCGCGGCCGTGGTCCGGCAGATGGGGAGGCCGGTGAAGATCGAATGCGTGCCGGTCCCCCGCGGGCCGGAACCTGGTGCGCTGATCGTGCGCACCACCGCCTGCTCCATCTGCGGCACGGACGTGCACCTCTCCCGCGGCAATCTCTCGCTGGCCGTCGATCTGCCGGTCATCCTCGGGCATGAGATGGTCGGCCGGATCGTCGCCATCGGCAGCGGGGCAGACCGCGACAGCGTGGGCCAGCCGCTCTCGATCGGCGACCGCATCCTGTGGACGCACACGGCCTGCGGCAGCTGCTACTGGTGCACCGTGGCGCGGCAGCCGACGCTTTGCGAGAACCGCCGCGCCTATATGTACGAGAACATCGAGAAGCCGCCCTACCTGCTCGGCGGGTTCTCGGAGTACGGCTATGTGCTGCCGGAATCCGGCCGCATCCGCGTTCCCGACAACCTGAGCGACGCCGTCGCCAGCCTGTGCAGCTGCGCCTTCCGCTCGGTGATGAACGCCTTCGACAACCTGGGCGGCATCGATCCCTCGGAGCATGTCGCCATCCAGGGCGCCGGGCCGTTGGGTATCCTGGCGGCCGCGGTGGCCCGCGTGGCGGGGGCACGCAGCGTCAGCGTGATCGGCGCGCCCGACGACCGGCTGGCCTTGGCGAGGGAGTTCGGTGCCACCCATACCTTCAGTATCCAGGGCAGCACCCACGCGGAGCGCGCGGCCGAGATCCGGGCGCTGACGGACGGGCGCGGGCCGGACGTGGTGATGGAGTTCACCGGCCATCCCGATGCCTTCGGCGAGGGAATCGATCTCGTCAGGAAGGGCGGGCGCTATGTCACCGTCGGGCAGCTGGGGGCCGGGACGACCACCTTCAGTCCTTCCACCATCGTCAAGAAGAACATCCGCATCACCGGCTCCTTCTCGGGCGATGCGAAATCCTACTGGAAGGCGCTGCAATTCGCCTCGGCGCATGTCGACCGCATCCCCTTCGAGCGAATGATCACCGGCCGCTACACACTGGACGAGGTCAACACGGCCCTGGAACGCATGCACCGGCTTGAGGAGATCAAGCCCTTGATCGTGATGGGCTGAGGCGAGGCGCATGGCAGGAGTGGTGCAGTTCGCGCCGGACGGCCGGGGGCCGCTCAACGGGGTGCGTATCCTCGACATGTCGCGCCTCGTGGCGGGCAACATGACGACGCACGTGCTCGCCGACTATGGCGGCGACGTCATCAAGATCGAGCGTCCCGGCAAGGGCGACGACCTGCGGAGCTGGCGCGTCGAGGGCATCGAGGTCTTCTGGAAGGTCTATTCCCGGAACAAGCGCAGCGTGGCGCTGGACATCCATGAGGCCGAGGGACGCGAGCTGCTGCTTCGCCTGATCGACAGCAGCCAGGTCCTTGTCGAGAACTTCCTGCCGGGCACGATGGAGCGCTGGGGACTGGGGCCGGAGGTTCTGCACGGGCGGAACCCCGGCCTGATCATCCTCCGCATCTCCGGTTGGGGGCAGACCGGTCCCTGGCGGCTGCGGCCGGGCTTCGGGACGCTGGTGGAGGCCATGTCCGGCTGGGCCTTCATGAACGGCCACCCGGACAAGCCGCCGACCCTTCCGCCGCTGGCCATGGCCGATATGGTCGCCGGCCTCTATGGCGCCTCCGCCATCCTGGCGGCACTTCGCGCCGTGGAGCAGGGCACGGCCCCGGGGCAGGTGATCGACCTCTCGCTTTTCGAGCCGATCCACGCGATGGTCGGGGCCGAGGCGGCGCATGTGCGGCTGACCGGCAAGCCGACCATGCGGTCGGGCAACCAGTCCTCCCATACGGCGCCGCGCAACGTCTATGCCTGTGCCGACGGCGCCTATGTCGCCCTCTCCGGCTCCATGCAGTCCATGGCGGAGCGCATCTTCGACACGATCGGGCGGCCGGAACTGAAGACCGATCCGCGCTTCCTGGACAATGCGGCGCGGGTCGCGAACCGCGACGAGCTGGATGCCATCATCGGCGCCTTCGTCGCAGCGCGTGGCCAGGCGGAGAACCTGGCGCTGTTCGATGCGGCGGGCGTGACGGTGGGGCCGGTCCATTCGGTCGCCGAGTTGCTCGACCACCCCTATGTGCAGGGGCGCGAGGCCATCATCGAGGTGGCCGATCGGGACATGGGCGCGATCCCCATGCACAACGTCATCCCGCGTTTCTCCGCCACACCCTCCCCCCTGCGCCGCGCGGCCCCGGCCGTGGGCGAGCACACCGAGGAGTTGCGCCGCGAGCTGGGCATGGAGAGCGCTCGCCTCGCGCCCGGAGAGGATTAGACGGGTCGTTTGGCGGCCGGGACCACAAGGCTTGAGGGAATGACGGGATGGAGGGACAAAGGCGTCCCTTCACCTCGGCAGGACCATGGACCTTCGGGATCTCCGTGCCTTCGTCGCCATCGCCGAAGCCGGCTCCCTGATGGCGGCGGCGAAGACCCTCAACAGCAGCCCGCCCGCGCTCAGCGCGCGGCTGAAAAGTCTCGAGGATGAACTCGGGACCACCCTGTTCGTGCGCTGGGCCCGCGGGCTGACGCTGACCGATCAGGCCCGCGAGTTCCTGGTGCATTCCTATGCCATCCTGAAGCAGGCCGAGGATGCCAAGGCCAGCATCCTCGGGCAGGACAAGCCGCCCTCCGGCGTGGTGCGGCTGGGCATCCCCGGCTCGCTGGTCGGCATCCTCAGCGTTCGGCTGATCGAAACATGCCTTCGCGAGCTGCCGGCCGTCCGGCTCCGGATTGTGGAGAGCATGTCGGGCTATCTGACGCGCTGGCTGCACGAGGGAACGCTCGATGCAACCCTTCTGTTCGGGAACAGCGCGCCGGAGGATAGCGGTGCCTCCGTGCAGCCGATCCTTGAGGAGGATCTCTATCTCGGGACCTACGACCCGTCGCTGCTCTACCCCTTCCTGAACGGGCGCGGCGAGATGCCAATGGCGGCGCTGCGTCACCTGCGGCTGGTCATGCCAGGTCCGGAGCATGGGCTTCGAAGCCTGGTCGA
Organism: Roseomonas indoligenes; assembly: GCF_017813365.1. Lineage (GTDB taxonomy): Bacteria > Pseudomonadota > Alphaproteobacteria > Acetobacterales > Acetobacteraceae > Roseomonas > Roseomonas indoligenes. The sequence continues at coordinate 53,773 of NZ_JAGIZA010000017.1, read as the reverse complement.
ATCCACGGCGCGCCACCATGGCGTCCCGCTCGACATCGCGATCGAGATCGACGCCTCGCCGCAGATCTTCGAGCTGGTGCGACGGGGCCATGGCTCGACCATCTGCTCGCTCGCCGCCCGTCACTTCGCGGCGCCACCGAACGGTGCCGGCCTGCCGGAGCTCCATACCTTCCGGATCGTCGAGCCGGGCTTCCAGCGGACAGTATCCCTGGCGACGCCGCTGAGCCGGCCTTCATCGCGGGCCACGATGGCTGTTGCCCGCCTGGCCGTGACCATGCTCGCGGATCTGGCAGAGACGGAGGAGTGGAGGGCGAGGCGCCTGGGCGCCTAACCCGAATTGGGGATCAGGAAACGCGTGGAGCACGCCATCCGCTCTGCCGCGTGAGGGAACGGGTGATCGGTTCACCCGGTTCGGCCGGTTTCCCGCAACTGGCGTTCCGGTATCCGGCGCGGCTGCCCCGGGGCCTCCCGGGGTCGTCGCGTCGCGCGCTCAGGCCAGGCTTTTCCGGATCTCGCCCATCTCAACGCGAAGGCGCGAAGCCCAGTCCCGGATCGCCGCGAGGGTCGCGGCGGGATAGGGCAGGCCCTCGGCCAAGTTGCGGTCGCGATTGGCCAGGGCGCGCTGGCCGGGCAGGCGCACGGGCGGGCCGCCCTCGCGCGGGCGGCTCTCGCGGCAGCGGCGGGAGAGGGCCGTGGTCTCGCGCAGGAAGGCATCACGGCCGGCGAAGCCCGCGGGGTCGATCGCCTGCAGGAACACGCCCTGCCCGCCCCGCGGGGCGCCGGTGCTGCGCCCGTGCCCGGACATGCCGAGGCTCAGAGCCTCCACCATGAGGCTGAAGCCGAAGCCCTTGTAGCCGAATTCCTGGCCGCCCAGCAGCGCGATGGTGCCCGGCGGGTCCGCCGACAGCACGGCGGGATCGTCGCTCGGCCCTCCCTGCCCGTCCACAAGCCAGGCGCCGGGCGTCCGCTCCCCGCGCGCGGCATAGCCCGCGATGGCGCCGTTGGAGACGACGGAGGTGCTGGCATCCACCAGGATCGGATCGTCCAGCGTCGGAATGCCATAGGCGACAGGGTTGGAGGTGAGGACAGGATCCGCCCCTCCGAAGGGCGCGACGGAGGCGATGCCGGGATCGGTCGTCGCGAGGGTGACGAAGAGCCCCGCATCCGTCATCGAGCGCAGATAGACCTGCAGCGCGCCGATATGGGAGCAATCGGCGATGGTGGCCGTGACGACCGGGTGCTCCGCGACGCGCGCCAGCACCTGCCGCACGGCACGGCGCATCACCCAGGCGCCCGCCAGGCGGTGGGCGCGCCAGGCGAAGGTGGCGCCGGCATCGACGGTCACCTCCACCTCGCCGGCCTTCGCCATGGCCCCGCGCTCCAACCGCTCCAGGTAGTTTGGCAGCATGGAGAGGCCGTGGGTCCGGTGGCCCAGCAGGTCCGCTTCCAGCAGCACCGCCGCCACGTCCTCCGCCATCTCGGCCGAGAGGCCTGCCGCCTCCAGCAGCCGGCGCGCCTCGCGCGCGAGCGCCACAGGATCCTGCAGGGGGACGCCCTCGTCCGGTGCTGTCATGCCCGTTCCTCTCCCATGCCTGCACGCCGCCTGGGCGGCACCTCCCCTTGCTTCGAGCGGAGGACGGCAGCGGCAAGTCTAGCCCCCGCAACCCGGGCGCGCTTCAGTCTCCGCAGAAGGATGCCGATCTCTCCTGGATGCGTGCCCGGGAGCTTCGGGCCGGGCAGGCGCATCGGCCCGGACCGGGCGCTCAGACCTGCCAGGACGGGCGACGCTTCTGCCGATAGGCTTGCAGCCCCTCCCTCCCCTCCTCGCTCGAGCGCTGGATCCAGGATTCCTCGGTCAGGGCGCGGCTTTCGTCGTCGGTCAGAAGAAGCCGGTTGGCGCGCAGGAGGGAGTGCTTCGTGACCGCTGTGGCCTGCGGGGCCGCAGCCAGGATCTCCAACAGAAGAGCCTCCAGCCGTTCCTCGATGGCGGGGGCCGGGACCACCTCGTGGATCAGCCCGATCCCCATCGCCGTCGCGGCGTCGAAGCGCTCGCCGGTCAGGGCGTAGCGGCGCGCCTGGCGCAGGCCGAGGGCCTGGACGAGATGGGTCGAGATCGGCGTGGGGGCGACGCCGACCCGCACCTCGGTAAGCCCAAACACCGCCTCGGGGACGGCAAGGGCAATATCGACGCAGCAGAGAAGCCCGCAGCCGCCGCCGAAGCACGCGCCCTGCACCAGGGCGACACAGGGCAGCGGGAACTCGTTCAGGCGGCGGAAGGCGGTGACGCTGGCCAGGGAAGCCTGACGCGCCGCCTCGGCCGGACCGCGCGCCACCTCCTCCATCCAGCCGATATCCGCGCCGCACTGGAAGTGCCGGCCCGCCCCGCGGATGACGAGGGCGCGGAGACCCGGCCGAGCCGACAGTTCCTCCAGCAGGGCGGAGAAGCGTTCCAGCAGCGCGCCATCATAGGCGTTGCCGATCTGCGGGCGGTTCAGCGTCAGCGTGGCGATGCCGCGCGCGTCCACGGCCAGCGTCACGCGGCTCTCGTCGGTCATGCGGCCGCTCACCAGTCCACCACCGTGCCGTCCTCCAGCAGGGCGTTCTGCGCGTGCAGCACCTCCTGCTGGAAGGGGTGCTTCGCGGCCTCCTTCTCATCGACCTCCACGCCGAAGCCGGGCAGATCCGGCACGGGCCAGAAGCCGCCCTCTCGCTGCACGGGCTGGCGCACCACGTCGTGGTACCAGGGCACCGAGCCGGGCATGGCCTCCTGGATCACGAAGTTCGGCGTCGCCACGGCGTAATGCAGCGCGGCGATCCCGGCGAGGGGGCCGTTCGGGTTGTGCGGGGCGATGCCGACCTGCGCCACCTCGGCGAAGGCGGCGATCTTCTGCGCCTCCAGCAGGCCGCCGCAGTGGTTCAGGTCGGGCTGGAGGATATGCGCGGCCCGGCGCTGCAGCAGGTCCGCAAATTCGCGCACCCCGACCAGGCGCTCGCCGGTGGCGATCGGGCTCCGGGACGCGGCGACGATCTGGACCAGCCCCTCCGTGTCGCCGGGCTGGATGGGCTCCTCGCAGAACATCGGGGCCAGCGGCTCCAGCGCACGGATGAAGCCGAGCGAGGCGGAGACGGTGGCCGGGCGGCCGTGGAAGTCCACCATCACCTCCGTATCCTCGCCCACGGCGTCGCGCAGGGCGCGGCCGAGCCGCTCCACGTGGCGGAGGGCGGCGGGCGAGGCGGTCGCGCCGGCATAGGGGATGAAGACGACCTTCAGCGCGTCGTAGCCGGCCTCCAGGACCGCCTGGGCGCGCTCCGTCAGCTGCCCCGCATCGAAGGTCTCGTAGACCGCGCTCATGTCGCCAAGGCCGAGATGGGTATAGAGCCGCACCTTGTCCCGCACGCGGCCGCCGAGCAGGCGCCAGACCGGCACGCCGAGCGCCTTGCCCGCGATGTCCCACAGGGCGTGCTCGATCCCGCTGATCGCCGTCATCCCGATGATGCCAAGGCGGTAGTAGCTCTGCTTCTGCATGACGCGGCAGGCCTGGGCGATGTCGCGCGGGTCGCGCCCGATCAGCAGCGGCGCCAGGTCCTCCACCGCGCCGGTCACGGCGCGGGTCTTCCAGTTCAGCGTCGCCTCGCCCCAGCCATAGAGGCCATCCTGGTCGGTGAGGACCTTCACGAAGACCCAGTTCCGCATCTGGGCGTTCACGACGATGGACTCGATGCCGGTGATCTTCATGGGGTGATCTTCATGGGGCTGGCGGTCCTCCAAGGCTTGGTGGATTCATATGATGACCATTTGACTTTGATGGGAAGGGGTCTTTAGCTTGGCGCCGCCCGGCCGGGAAAAAGAGCGGGGCAGGAGGAACACAGGAATGGCCAAAGCAGGCACAAGCCGGGCGCGCCGCGCCCTCCTGGCACTCGCCGCGCCGCTTCTCGCCCTGGTGCCGGGGATCGCGCTCGCCCAGCAGCCCTCCGCGGCGAGCCGGCCGGTGCGGATGCTCGTCGGCTTCCCGCCCGGCGGCTCGACGGACATCTTCGCCCGCGCCCTGTCGGACGAGCTGTCGCGGATGTGGTCCACCCCCGTGGTGGTGGAGAACCGCGGCGGCGCCAACGGCATCATCGCGACGGAGGCGCTGGTGAAGAGCGAGCCGAACGGCGAGACGCTGATGTTCACCATCTCCTCCCACGTCACCAACCGCGCGCTCTATCCGAACCTGCCCTACAACCCGCTCCGCGACGTGACGCCGATCGCCCTCGTCGCGCGGTCGCCCTTCATCGTCGTGGGCAACCCGCGCTTTCCCGCGCGGAACCTGCAGGACCTGATCCGGCTGGCGAAGGAGAAGCCCGGCGGGATCGACTACGCCTCGCCAGGTCCCGGTTCCGCCCAGCAGCTGGCGATGGAGCTGCTGACCAGCACCGCCGGTATCCGCCTGAACCATGTGGCCTATCGCGGCGGGGCGCCGGCGATGACGGACCTGATGGCAGGCGTCATCCCGCTCTCGCTTCTCACCACGACCCAGGTGCTCCAGCAGGTGCGGGAGGGAACGCTGACCCCGATCGGCGTTACCACCGCCCAGCGCTCCACCATGCTGCCGGACGTGCCCACCATGGCCGAGCAGGGCCTGCAGGGCTACGAGGCCGATGTGTGGTTCGGCGTGATCGGCCCGGCCAATATGCCGGCACCCATGGTCCAGCGCATGGCCGCCGACATCTCCCGCGCTCTGACGAATCCGGCGGTGCGGGAGCGCTTCACGTCGCAGGACGCCGTCGTCCTCAACAAGCCGCCCGAGGAGTTCGCGCAGCTCATGCGCGATGAGGACCGGAAGTGGTCCGAGCTGATCCGCGCCGCGAATATCCGCGCCGAATAGGGGAACCGAATGCCGAAGATCGCCTCCGTCGAGGTCTGCGTCGCCCGCGTCCCGCTCGACAAGCCCATCAACTTCTCCACGCGCCAGGTCACCGCGCGGGAGTACTGCCTCGTCCGCGTGCGGGCGGAGGATGGCACGGCCGGGCTCGGCTACTGCTACGCCGTGAACAAGGCCGGGCGGCTGCTCTTTGACGCCGTGGTGGATGGGCTGTCGCACAAGGTGGTCGGCCAGGATTCCCACCGCGTGGAAGGCATCTGGCAGGACATGTACCAGGAGACGCTGCTGCTCGGCCGCGTCGGCGGCGTGATGCGCGCGCTCAGCGCCATCGACATCGCCATCTGGGACCTGAACGCCCGCCTCGCCGGCCTGCCGCTCTATCGCTATCTCGGCGCCTCCGTGCTGGACCGCGTGCCCTCCTACGGCAGCGGCGGCTACTACTGGCCGGGCAAGGGCGACAGGGAACTGGGCGAGGAGCTGCGCGCCTTCGTGGAGGCCGGACACCGCGCGGTGAAGATCAAGGTCGGCGCCCGCGGCCGCAGCCCGGCGCAGGAGGCGGCGCGGCTGAAGGCGGCGCGCGAGGCCATCGGCCCGGACATCGAGCTGATGCTGGACGCCAACAACGCCTGGCCGGACCTGCCCACCGCCCTGCAGTACATCCGCCGCTTCGAGCCGATGGAGCCCTACTGGATCGAGGAGCCCTTCCTTCCCGACGACATCGACAACCACGCCGCCCTGGCCCGCGCGACGCCGATCCCGGTCGCGACCGGCGAGATCGAGGCCGGGCGATGGCGCTTCAAGGAACTGCTGGAAAAGCGCGCCGCCGCCATCCTGCAGACGGATGCGACCGTTTGCGGCGGCATCACGGAATGGCGGCGCATCACGGCCATGGCCTCCTGCTTCGGCGTCGCCACCTCGCCCCATGCCTGGCATGACGTGCATGTCCATCTCGCCGCCAGCGCCCCCAGCGTCAGCTACGTCGAGTTCATGCCCGATGACCACGTGGTGAACTTCCGCCGGCTCATCGACACGCAGCTGGTGCTGGAGAAGGGCGACCTGCTGTTGCCGAAGGGCTCCGGCCTCGGCTTCGACTTCGACCCCGAGGCGATCGCCCGCTACGGCGCGAAGGATGTCGGCGGCGAAGGGATCTGGCGCATCCTGCGCTAGGGACCGTCACCGGCGGCCGAGGTGATTCGCGACATGCCGGCCTTCAGGTGATCCCGCATCGCGACCCGCGCCGCTTCGGCATCGCGGGCCGCGATGGCATCAAGGATCCGGCGGTGCTCCTCCAGCACAACGGACATCCGCCCGACCTCGCGGGTGCGCCCATGCGACACGCCGATGCTGTCCGTGAGGTATTGCTGCAGGAAAACCTGGAACTCCACGAAAAGCGGATTGCCGGCGGCCTCCGTGACGGCACGGTGGAACTGCAGGTCCGCCGCCATGGCGGGCTCGCCGCGCCGGACCTGCTGGGCGAACTCCTCGAATGCCTCTTGGATCCCGCGCAACTCCTTCCGGGCTGCCCGTGAAGCGGCCAGGGCCGCCGCCTCCGCCTCGAAACCAAGGCGAAGTTCCAGCACGCGCAGCACGGAAAGGTCGCTCGCCGCCCCGGCCGCGATGCGGAAGGGGCGCAGGCTGCGGGAGACATAGGCGCCCGATCCCTGCCGGACCTCGACAATCCCTTCCGAGCGCAGGCGGGCCAGCGCCTCCCGCACCACGGTCGGACTGACGCCATAGGTGCCGGAAAGGGCGGCGATCGTCGGAAGCTGGGCGCCCGGGGTCAGCCCCTGCTCGGCGATGTGGCTCAGGATCGCCTCGGCCATGCGGTCGGTCAGCTTCGGCGCGGCCGCGAGCCCGGGTTGCGGCGCCACGCCGGCGGAAGCCCGGCGCCGGGCCGGTGCCTCGCCATCGCCGGAAGCTGCCGCGCGTCGTTGTGCCACGGCGGGAGATTACAGGCCGCCAGAGCACCCCGTCGAGAGCGGCCCGGCGGCATCACCCCTCCCGCCAGGGTTTCTCCGCCCAGAGCTTCCGGAACTCCGCCTCCCGCCCCAGGGTGAAGGCGCGGTACTCATCCCCCAGGATGGCCCGGATGGGCATGCCCAGCCGATCCGCCTCCGCCAGGAAGGCCGGGTCCGCCAGGACGGTGCGGTAGGCCTCCACCAGCCGGCCATGGATCTCGGCGGGCAGGCCGGGCGGGCCGCAGATGCCCCGCTGGGCGCCTCCGCCGGAGAGGGCCACCCCGGCCTCCTGCAGGGTGGGCACCCCCGACGCCTTGTGCCAGCGGGCGGCCCCGGCCTGGGCAAGGCAGCGGGAGCGGCCGTCTGTCAGCCCTTCGTAGCCCTCGCTCATGTTGTAGGAGCCGAAGTCGAGATGGCCGCCGAGCAGGGCGGTCTGCATGGGCGCGGAGCTGTTGAAGGGCACGTGCACGAAGCGCGTCCCCGGCACCTTCTGGGCGATGTCGAGGACGAGGAGATGGTCGTCCGAGCCGACGCCGGTGGTGCCGTAGGACAGGCCTTCCGGCTTCCTGCGCGTGGCTTCCAGCAGCTCCGCCAAGCCGTGATAGGGCGAGGCGGGGCGGACCCAGATCCCGCCGGGGTCGTCCACCACGTTGGCGATGAAGCTGAACTCGCCGGCCCTGTACCGGGTGGCCCGCTCGATGGGGATGGTGACGAGCGTGGGGGAGGTGACGACCGTCAGAAGGTAGCCGTCCGGCCGGGCGTTGAAGACGAACTCGTTTCCGGTCTGGCCGGAGGCGCCGGGGCGGTTGGAGATGATGAAGTTGGAGCCGGGCAGCAGCCTCTGCACGAAGGGCAGCGTGGCGCGCGCGATAAGGTCGCTGCCGCCGCCGGGGGTGAACGGCACCACCACCTCGATCGGCCGTTCCGCGGGCCAGGCGCGCTGGGCCAGGGCCGGCGATGCGAGCGCGGTGCCGAGGGCGGCCATTCCCAGGCCGCGCCGCGTGATGCCCCGGGGTGGTTCCGTTCGATCGTCCATGGCGTCCTCCCTTTCCGGCCGCATCGGGCGCGGCCCTTGCTGCATCCCTAGGCGGCTTCCAGCACGACCCCCAGGCTTGCCGCCGCCTTGCCGATCTCGCGCCAGGTGGTGGCGTCCACGGGGATGCCCTCCTGCAGGCGCTTGCGGCGGCTGGCGCGCTCGGGGTCGCCCGCCACCATCACCGGCTTGCCCGGATCGATGGCGGCGGCGGTCTTCATATGCGCGACCACCGCCTCGACCTCCTGCGCGAACCAGGGCAGGTCCACCACGTGGCCGGGATCGATCGTGATGGCGGTCAGGCCGTTGATGATAGCGGGATCGGCCGCGTCGGCCCGCTGCCCGGCACCGCCACCGGCGAGCGCGCCGCCCAGAAGCTCGCAGATGAGGGAGAGGCCGGAGCCCTTGTGCTCGCCGAAGGGAAGCAGCGCGCCGCGCGGCCCATCCCCGTACAGCACGTCCGGGTCGGTGGAGGGCTCGCCCTCATGGGTGATGATGGAGCCGGGCGCGACGTGCCGGCCCTCGTTGCGCGCCACGCGCACCTTGTTGAGCGCGATCCGGCTGGTGGCGAAGTCCAGCACCACGGGCGTGTCGCCATGCGGCACGGCGATGCAGATCGGGTTCGTGCCCGTGCGCGGCTCCCGCCCGCCATGGGGCGCGACGCGTGGCGCGCCGGAAATGCCGTTGACGAAGGCGAGCATGATAAGCCCGGCAGCCGCCGCCTGCTCCCCGTAGGAGCCGACGCGGCCGACATGGTGGACATTGCGCAGCGCCAACAGGGCGAGGCCGTTCGCCTTCGCGGCGCCGATGGCCCAGTCTGTCGCCTCCCGCGCGATGACCTGGCCGAATCCCATGCCGCCATCGACCACGGCGATGGTGGGATCGCGCCGCAGGAACTCGGCGTGGCGGTTCGGGTTCAGGCGGCCGGCGGCGATGTTGCGGACATAGGCGGGCAGCACGCCCACGCCGTGGCTGTCATGCCCGCGCAGGTTGGATTCGATCAGGTGGTCGGCGACGATCGCCGCCTCCCCCGGCTGGCAGCCCGCGCCGCGCAGCACGCGGTCCACCTCGGCGCGCAGCCGTTCCACCTCGATCAGCATGTGTCTCGCTCCTCCCCTTCCATTCCCCGGCACGGTCAGGCCGGCCTCAGCGCCGCGCGCAGCCGGTCGGTGATGCGGTTCATCTCCGTCTGGAAGGCGGGGCCATCCAGGTAGCCCTCGGTGGCGCCGGTGCGCTCCAGGAAGGTCTTCCAGGCCGGGGACGCCATCGCCTCACGGAAGCGGTCGTGCAGGCTGGCGGCGGCCGCGTCCGGAAGGCCCGCGGGCGCCACCAGGCCCTTCATCCCCTCCACCTGCACGTCGAAGCCGAGCTCCCGCAGCGTCGGCACGGCCGGGAAGCGCTCCAGCCGCTCCGGAGAGGCAACGGCGAGGAGGCGGACCTGGCCCGTCTCCAGCAGCCCGCCCACATCCTCCGGCGCCGCGCCCGTCAGCCGGACCGTGCCGGAGAGAAGCGCCTGAAGGGCCGGTGCGCCGCCCTGGTAGGGGGCGTGCAGAAGCTCCGTCCCGCTCGCCCGCTCCAGCAGCACGAAAAGGGCGTGGTAGATCGAGCCGATGCCGGAGCTGGCATAAGCGGTCTCGCCCGGCCTCTCCCGCGCGGCCTGCAGAACCGGCGCGAGACCGGAGGCGCCATCATTGCCGCGCACGACGATGAACAGCGGCTGGCGCGTCAGCCGGATGATGGCGCGGAAGGAGGTTCGGGGGTCGTAGGGCACCTCGCGAAAGGCCGGCAGGCTGAGGGATTCGCTGCCGCCCGCGATGAGCAGCGCCTGCCCATCCGGCGACAGCCCCGCCACGTGCTGCGCGGCCGGCGCCCCGCTGGCCCCGGGGCGGTTGACGACCACCAACGGCACGGGAAAGAGCGGCGCCGCGGCCTGGGCGATGGCGCGGGCCGGCAGGTCCGAGTTCGCGCCCGGCGCGAAGCCCACCACCACCTCGATGGTGCGCGCCGGCTGCCAGGCCGGACGCGGCTGCGCCAGGGAGGGCGGCACGACCGAGAGGCCTGCCAGCGAGAGCGCTGCGCGGCGCGTGATGATATTCATGACCTCCTCCCTTTCCTGTTCTCGTCGTTCCGCCGCTATCGGGCGGGGCGCACCACGTTCTCCAGCGGCCTCCCTTCGGCCAGGCGCTGGATGTTCTCCGCCATGAAGGCGTAGCGCCGCTCCATGAGGCCCTCGGTCCAGCCGGAGATGTGTGGCGTGGCCCGCAGGTTCGGCAGCTCATGGAAGGGAAAGCGGGAGGGCGGGCATTCCGCCTCGCCCGGCTTCGGGTAGCGGTACCAGACATCCAGCGCGGCCCGCGCGATGCGGCGGTCGCGCAAGGCCTCGTAGAGCGCCTCCTCCTCCACCACCTCGGCCCGCGCCACGTTCACCAGCAGGGCGGAAGGCTTCATCGCCGCCAGTTCCGCCGCCCCGATCAGGCCGCGCGTGCTCTCGTCCAGCGGGCAGCACAGCACCAGCACGTCGGTGTCGGGCAGCGCCTCCCGGAGGCGGGCGACGGGCAGGCTGCGATCCGCCGCCGCGTCCGCCTGCCCGCGGCGGGTCACGGCGGTGATCCGCATGCCCAGAGCCCGCGCCCGCACGGCGATCTCCTTCCCGATATGGCCGAAGCCCACCAGGGTCATGGTCCGGCCATGGGCCTCGCCGTGGAAGGGACGGTTCGGATGGATCGCGGCCCAGCTCCTGGCGTCCAGGCGGGGCGGCAGGGCACCAAGCTCCAGCACATGCTCGAGCACGGTGAAGAGCGTGTATTCCGCGATCGGGATCTCGTGCTCGAACACGTTGCAGGCAGCGCATTCCCGGGGAAGCGCCTCCAGCGCGATGCCGTCCATCCCGGCTCCGGGAACCTGAAGCAGCCGGGCATCGAGCCGGCCAGCCTCCTGCTCCGTCAGGCGATTGGTGACGAGCACATCCGCGCGGATCGGTCCCTCCGCCGACAGGCGCTCCAGCGGCAGGATCTCGTGGCGGGGCCCGAGGAGGGCACGGAGCCGGGGCGCCTGGGCGGCATGCGCCCCGAGAAGTTGGATCAGCATCGGGCCACCGCTCTTATGCCGTGATCCGGCCGGCCTTCCTCGAGGGCCAAGGGCTTCGGCGACCCATGACAGGCCTCTCCGGCGCGGATCACGGCGCTGCGCTCTCGCGGATCACGGCATCGGGCCGTGACCGCACGGCTTCCTGCAGCTTCGTGCCGAGCCCCGGCGCGGTCGGCGCCTGCACCATGCCGTTCCTCAGCACCGGCAGGTCGGTGACCAGATCGCGGTACCAGGTGGCCAGCGTTGCGCGGACAACCTCCTGGAAGATCGCGGTGGGCGCGTGCAGCGCGAGGTGCAGCCCCGCCATGAGCGTGACGGGCCCGGTGCAGTCATGCGGGGCGAGCGGCTTGGCATAGACCTCGGCCAGGGCCGCGATCTTTCGGCCCTCCGTCAGCCCGCCGCACCAGGCGAGGTCGATCATCACCATGTCCAGCGCGTCCGCCGCCAGCAGGTCGCGGAAGGGCACGGCGCCGCCGAGCGTCTCGCTGCCGCAGATCGGCGTGCGGGTCTGGCGGCGCAGGTCGGCCAGGGCGCGGGCATCGTCCATCTTGGCGATGGGGTCCTCCGCCCAGAAGACGCCGACATCCTCCAGCGCGCGGCAGATGCGGATGGCGGCATGGCTGGACCAGATGCTGTGCAGCTCCGCCATCACCTCGATCCCGTCGCCGACGGCGCGGCGGATCTTGCGGAAGGGCTCGATCCCCGCCTTCAGGTCCTCCAGCGTGATCAGGTGCCCGCCCGAGGCCTCGGCATAGATGTCCAGCGGCCAGATCTTCATGGCCGTGTAGCCCTCAGAGAGCAGGCTCTCCGCCAGCTTGCCCGCATCCTTCATGAAGGCGACCTGGTCGTCATAAGGACCTGCCGCCTCCTCCTGCCCGGAGGTGGCGCGGCGGCCGCCGCTGGTGTTGTAGGCATAGCCCGCGCAGGTGTTGTAGGCGCGCACCTCGGTCCGCACCGCGCCGCCCATCGCCTCGTGCACGGGGATGCCGTGGCGCTGGCCGGCAAGGTCCCAGAGCGCGATGTCAACGGCGCTGGCGGCGCGCACCTCCGCGCTCGCGCTGTGGAAGCCGAGATAGGGGGTCATCAGTTGGCGGGAGACCTGCTCGATCCGGCGGGAATCCTTGCCGATCAGCCAGGGCGCCACCTGCTCATGCAGGACCGCCTCCACGGCCTGGGCGCCACGGAAGGATTCGCCGAGGCCGGTCAGCCCCTCGTCGGTCTCGATCTCCACCCAGATCAGGTTGGGGCGCTCGGCGATGCGGATGGTGCGAAGGCGCGTGACCTTGGACAACAGGCTGGTCTCCTACTCGGCGCTGATGTGGTTGGTGCGGATCACCTCGCCCCAGCGGGCCGCCTCGCTTCGCAGCTGCCCGGCCATGCGGGAGGGCGGGCCGCCCAGCGGCACCACCGCGGCCTCCTGCAGGCGCAGGCGCAAGGTCGGGTCCTCCAGCGCCTTATTGAAGGCGGTGTTGAGGGCGTTCACCGTCGCCTCCGGCGTGCCGACAGGGGCAAGGAAGCCGAACCAACTGTCGATCTCCAGCCCCTGGGCCAGCTCGGGCAGGCCGGATTCGCGGAAGGTCGGCACGTCCGGCAACTCGGGGATGCGCTCGTTGGAGACAGCGGCAACGGGGCGCACCGTGCCGGCGCGGATCTGCGGCAGGATGGAGGGCAGGTTGTCGAAGAAGACATCGATCCGCCCGCCGATCAGGTCGGTGATCGCCGGACCGCTGCCGCGATACGGGACGTGGATCCAGTTGATGCCGAGCATGCCGCGCAGCAGCTCCGGCGCCAGCTGGTTGGACGCACCGACGCCGGAGGAGCCGAAGGTGACCGTGCCGGGCCTGGCCCGGACGACGGCGATCACCTCTGCCAGGTTCTTCGCCGGGAAGGCATTGCTGACGGACATCACGTTGCGCACCGCCCCCGTCAGGATCACCGGCGCGAAGCTGCGCTGCAGGTCGTAACCGGTGTTGGCATAGAGGAAGGGGTTCGCCGCGCAGGTGCCGATGGTGCACTGGATCAGCACCGTGCCGTCCGGCTGGGCCCGCGCCACCTCGGCCGTCCCGATATTGCCCGCCGCCCCCGCCTTGTTCTCCACCACCGCGCCGGCGGGCAGGTAAGGCGTCGCGCCGACGGCGAGGATGCGCGCGACGATGTCGCTTGTCCCGCCGGGCACGAAGGGCACCACGATCCGCACGGGTCGGTTCGGGATCTGGGCGGCCGCAGGTGACGTCCAGACGGCACAGGCGGAGAGCAGCGTGGCCATGGCGGCACCAAGCCCCATGCGGCGTCTCATGGCGCGTCCTCCCGGTTGTCTTGTTCTCCCCAGGTTTACCAGTCCCGCCAACTTGTCAATTCTCATTGCATTTCAGGGCTATTTTCAGACAGATTTTACAGATCAGCGCTTGGCTGGACGCCGTAGGAGAACGAGGCATGGATCAAGCCGCGCGACGGCCGCTCGCAGACGAGGTTTATGAGCGCCTTCAGGACCTGCTGGGCTCAGAGAGCTTCCCGCGCGACTCCCGCCTTCCGGCGGAGCTGGACCTCGCGCGCCGCTTCGCGGTCTCGCGCCCCGTGTTGCGCCAGGCCCTCGCCCGCCTGCGGGAGGAAGGGCACGTGGTCTCCCGGAAGGGCTCCGGCAGCTATGTCCGGGCGCCGACCCGGCCTGCCGCGCCGGGCTTCGGCCCGCTCCACAGCATTCCCGACATGCGCGGCTTCCTGGAATTCCGCTGCAGCCTGGAGAGCGAGGTTGCCGCCCACGCCGCGCGGCGGGCCGATCCCGCCGCTGTTGCCGCCATCAGGCAGGCCCTTCTGCGCCTGGAGGAGGACCCGGCGGCGCTGGAGGCCGACGTCGCCTTTCACCACGCCATTGCGCGGGCAACCGGCAACCGCTTCTTCCTGACAACGCTGGAGGCGTTTCGGGAGCAGATGATCTCCGGCATCCGCCTGACGCGCGAACTCGCCGGCCGCCCGGAGGGCGACCGCCGCCCCGAGATTGCGCGCGAGCATGCCCGCATCGCCGAAGCCATCGCGGCGGCGGATGAGCAGGCCGCGCGGCAGGCCATGGCGGATCACCTGCATGGCGGCATCCGGCGCCTCTTCGGAGCCTGATGGCCGGACGCATCGCGGACCCGTTGTTTGATGAAGGTCCCCGATGCTCCTCCTGGAGTCAGGTCCTCGCTGAGGCGGTCACCCGGTCCCGAGCAGCTGTGCAGACGGTTCCGCAAGCGCCAGACCCGCAGGTTGTCGGGTGCTGGCACTGCGCAGGAAAATCGGAACAGGCCTTATCACGGCGGGTCAGAAACGCAGTGCCGCCCGCGGTTCTGCCCCGATCACCCCTTGCCGCCCGCCGCCCCCTGCCTCAGCCACCCGGTGCGGCAAGGTAGGCGACGATGTCGCGCCGGTCGGAATCGTTGGTCACGCGGATCGGCTGGCGCGTGCCGCGCACCTTGCCCTGCGGGTCCGCGAGGAAGGCGTTCAGTTCCTCCACGCTCCAGGTGATGCCGGAGGCCTTCAGCGCGGGGGAGTAGTTGAACCCCTCCGCGCTGGCAGCCGGGCGGCCGACAACCCCCTGCAGGTAGGGGCCACCGCCGTTGCGGGCTGCGGTGACCTGATGGCAGGCACTGCACTGCCGCTGGAACAGCGTCCGGCCCTTCGCCGGGTCGGGCGCATCCTGCGCGAAAGCAGGCATGGCAGCGACCGCGAGGGCGGCAACGAGAAGGATCCGCATCGCACCAGCCCTCAAGAGGAACCCAGCCGCGCCTTGGAGAGCGGCAGGCTCCGGATGCGCTGGCCCGTCAGCGCGGCCACGGCATTCGCCACGGCCGGCGGCACGCCGGGCACGCCCGGCTCGCCCACGCCACCAAGCGCGGCCCCACTCTCCACCACCTTCACATGGATCCGCGGCATGCGGGCCAGGGGAAGGATGGGATAGGTGTCGTAGTTGCGCTGCTGCGGCACGCCGGCGTCGTAGGTGATCTCCTCCAGCAGGGAGGAGGAGAGCCCGATGGCGGCGGCGGACTGCACCTGGGCCTCGATGATGGCAGGATTCACGGCACGGCCCGGATCGATCGCGATCCAGAGGTCGTGCACGCGGATCTCACCGCCGGTGATCGAGACCTCGGCGATGGTGGCGACCTCCGAACCGAAAGGCGAGGCCATGGCCACGCCCCGCGCGCGGCGGATGCCGTCCACCTCGAAGGGGCCGCGCTTCCAGCCGCCGGAAAGGGCGGCGACCTCGCGCAGCAGCGTCGCCTGCCGCGGCTTGTCGCCGAGCATGGCCAGCCGCATCTCGAACGGGTCCTTGCCGCCCGCGGTCGCCAGCTCGTCGAGGAAGGACTCGTAGAAGAAGTCGTTCATCGAGTGGCCGACGGAGCGCCAGAAGGAGATGATCGTCGGCTGCTTCACCTTCACGCAGTCAACGCGCTTGGCCGCGATGGCGTAGGGCTTCCCGGCGATGCCCTCAACCATCGAGGAATCCACGGGCTGGCTCTGCGTGAAGTAGCGGCCGATCGGGCCCTCGCCGATGGCGGCGGCCTGGAGGGCGACGGGCATGCCATCCGCGCCGACCGCCCCCTTGAAGCGGACGAAGCCCATGGGGCGGTAGCCGTCCCGCAGGAACTCCTCCTCCCGCGTCCAGAGCACCTTCACCGGGCGGTTCACCGCCTTGGCGAGGGCGATGGCCTGTGGATAGGGCGCCGCGGCCTCGTACAGGAAGTGCCGGCCGAAGAAGCCGCCGAGGATGGGGGAGTGGACCTTCACCTTCCCCGGCTCCAGCCCTGCCATCCGGGCCGCGGTGGCCTGGAACATCTCGGGTGCTTGGTTCGGGACCCAGAGGTCCAGCGTGCCGTCCACGTTGAAGCGGGCGGCGGCCGAGGGAGGCTCGAGCTGCGCGTGCGCGATGTAGGGCGCGTCGTACTCCGCCTCGATGGTCTTGGCCGCGCCGGCGAAGGCGGCGGCGAGGTCGCCGTTCTCCTCCGCGGGGGCACCGGCTCCCTTCTCCGCGCGCAGCGTGGCCAGCATGCCGGCCGAGGAGAAGTCGGCGGGCAAGGCATTCGGGTTCGGCGCGTCGGCCCAGGTGACCTGCAGCGCCTCCACCGCCTTGCGGGCCCGCCACCAGCGATCCGCCAGCACCGCAACGGCGCCGGGCAGCTTGTGGACGGAGTGCACGCCGGGCATGGCGCGCACCTCGGCCTCGTTCGCCAGCGCACCGGGCTCCTGGCCGAGGCGCGGGGCATGGGTCACGGCGCCCTGCAGCATGTTCTCGACCTGCAGGTCGATCGCGTACTGCGCGCGGCCCGTGGACTTGTCGCGAATGTCGATGCGGGGGACGGGCTTGCCGATCCAGCGGAAGGTGGCAGGGTCGCGCAGCGCCGCCACCTCGCTCGGCTGCAGCTTCAGCGCGGCCTCCACCAGCTCGGCATAGGGCACCGTGCGGCTGGAGGCCTTGTGCACGACTTTGCCGGGCTCCGTGGTCAGCTCGGCCTCCGGCACGTCCAGCCGCGCGGCGGCGGCGCGGACTATCAGGTTCCGGGCGGTGGCGCCGAGCTGGCGCATCGTCGCGTAGCTGGAGCGCACGGAAAGGCTGCCACCGGTGAGGCGACGGCCGTTGACGACGAGGTAGTCGGCCCCCGGGGGGGCGCAGTCCACGATGAACTGGGCGGGATCGACGTCCAGCTCCTCACCGACGATCTGTGCCATGGCCGTGGCGATGCCCTGCCCACCCTCCACGAAGGGAGAGAGGAGGCGCACCTTGCCGTCCGGGTGGAACTCCAGGAAGGCGGCGACCTGGGTGCCGGGGCGGGGCGCGGCGGCGGCCAGGCCCTCGCCCTGCGCGCGCGCCGGGCGGGCCTTCACCATGACGCCCAGAAGGAGCGCGCCGGCGCCGACGCCGAAGAGGCCGCGGCGGGAGAGGTTGGCGACGCCCGCCTCGGGAATCGTCACATCGGAGAGCGGCGTGCCGAGGAAGTCCTCGGTGCCGGGGTTGATCATGCCGTCCATGGTCTGCGTTCCCCGCTCAGGCCGTCGCGGCCTGCCGCACGGCGGCGGCAATGGCGTTGTAGGTACCGCAGCGGCAGAGGTTGGTCATCGCGCCCGCGATGTCCTCATCGGTCGGCTTCGGTGTCTGCTGCAGCAGGGCCGTCGCGGCCATGACCTGGCCGGACTGGCAGTAGCCGCACTGCGCGACCTGGCGCGAGACCCAGGCCTCCACCACCTTCGCGCCCACGGGGTCGCGCTCCACCGCCTCGATCGTCACCACCTTGGCCCCGACCACGCTCTCGGCGGGGGTGACGCAGGCGCGTGTGGCGGTGCCGTCCACCAGCACGGTGCAGGCGCCGCACTGGGCGATGCCGCAGCCGTACTTCGTGCCGGTCATGCCGAGATTGTCGCGCAGCACCCAGAGAAGGGGCGTGTCACCTTCGGCATCCACTTGGCGGGTCTGGCCGTTGATCGAGAGTTCGAGCATCGTCGTCTCCGTAAGCCCAAACGGGGCGGTTGCTTCGAGACTAGACCGACGGCCAACGATCCGCCATGGATTGCGTCAAGCGAAATCCCCCGCGTCGCGGTCAGCCATGAATGGGCGCTGAGTGCCTGACCCGCGCGAATGGACAGCCACAGGCTAGTGGATGGCCCAAACGCCAGCCGCCCTCCTGCTGGACATAGCGCAGCTGACAACGTCAGGCGGTCATTACCGGCGCCGCCGGGGGCCAAAGCACATGAGTTGCCGCCCTCTCCGGGAAGGCTTCGCCCGATTTACGGTTTCGTTCAACCTTTCCGCCCGCGCGGGTCTAGACTTCATCCCATCACCCGCCGCGAACCCTGGCACGGGTGACAGAGAGCCTCGTCACGCTCCCGCCGACACCCCGTCGCAGGAGCCGCCATGGCCTCCGCCTTGCCCTCGCCCGCAACCCGCAACCGCCTTCTCTCCGCCCTCCCGCGGGTCGTGCTGGCCCAGCTCTGGCCCGAATTGACCCGGGTCGAACTCGCCCTGCGCGAGGTGCTGCACGAGGCCGGGAAGCCGATCGCATTCGTCCTCTTCCCCGAGACCATTTGCGTCTCGATGCTTGCCTACATGGAGGACGGCGACGCCGCCGAGGTCGGGATCATCGGCCGCGATGGGGTTGTCGGGCTCGCAGTTCTGCTCGGGGGCGAGCGCGACGACCTCGAGGCGATGATGCAGAACCAGGGAACCGCGCTGCGGATGGAGGCCGGCGCCCTCCGCGAGACGCTCGACGCGCACCCCGTTCTCCGCAGCCTCCTCCTCCGCTACGCCCTCGTCCACCACACCCAGGTCGCACGCACCGCGGCCTGCAACGCGCACCACAGCATCGAGCAGCGCTTCGCGCGCTGGCTGCTGATCAGCCATGACGCGGTGGAGGGCGACACCTTCCCGATGAGGCAGGAATTCCTCTCCATGATGCTCGGGGTGCGCCGGGCCGGAATCTCGTCCGCCGCGGCCGGGCTGAGGCGGGCGGGCATGATCGACTACGGGTCGGGCCAGATGACCGTCACCGATCGGCCCGGCCTCGAGAGGGTCGGCTGCGAGTGCTACGGGACCGCCCGGCGGGCCTCTGATCGGCTGTTCGGGCTGCCCGACGGAGCCCGCGGCCTCCAACGGGCATAGCTTCCCCAGAGTGCCGAGAAGCACCGGACCGGCGATGGAAGGGCAGTCCGGGGCGGTTTTCCCGGCCGTTCCCGCCCACCCTGCCCCTTCGCCGGATCGGCTTTTCGGTGGGCGGTGCACGGTATCGCACAACGGATCCGACCACTTGCCCCTATAGCTCGCCCACCATCCGCCGCGACCTTCCCGGCGCGGGTGGCTGGGTGATTCGCCGTGCTCCCGCCGCCCCCTGGACGCACGAGCTACAATGGCCACCTCCGCTGCATCTCCTCCATCAACCCGCAACCGCCTTCTCGCGACACTCCCGCCGCCGGTCCTGGAGGCGATCCGGCCCGGGCTGGAGCCGGTCGAGATCGGCCTGCGCGAGGTGCTGCAGCCCGCGGGCAGTGCTGTCCGCCATGTCTTCTTCTTGGAGAGCGGCTGGGCGTCGATGCTCGCCTACATGGAGGATGGCGACGCGGCCGAGGTCGGCCTGGTCGGCCGTGAAGGCATGGTTGGCTTGCCGGTGCTGCTGGATGCTGAGTCCGACGACATCGAGGCGATCGTGCAGTGCCCGGGGATGGCGCTCCGGATGGAGGCCAGGCGCTTCACGGAGGCGTTGGACGCGCACCCTGCCTTCCGCTCACTCCTCCTCCGCTACGCCCTCGTCCACCACAGCCAGGTCGCGCGGACGGCGGCCTGCAACGGGCGGCACGGGATCGAGCAGCGCCTCGCGCGCTGGCTGCTGATGGGCCACGACCGGGCCGACGGGGACTCCTATCCCATGACCCACGAGTTCCTCTCCATGATGCTCGGGGTGCGCCGGGCCGGGGTCACGGTGGCCGCGGGCCTGCTCCAGAGAGCGGGCTTCATCCGCTACGGCGCGGGGCGGATGGAGATCACCGATCGCCCGGGCCTCGAGAGCACGGCCTGCGAGTGCTACGGCATCGTCCGGCGCCTCTCCGAAGCCCATTTCGGGCTGGCTCCGGGCACGAAGGCTCCCTACCGGCCCTGATGACGGCCAGGACCCCCGGCCGAAATCGGCAGCGGGCCGGGCGGGCGGTACGGTATGGGACAGCATCTCCGCGGCAGGGATGTTACCCCGGCCGGCAGCACTCGGAGACTGGCCCGTGAGCGAGCAAGACGACTTTCAGCAGGCCCGGGACGGCCGTTGCGACGACGGGCACGATGGCGGCTATGCGGCCCGATCGACGGCCGCAGCGGACATCGCCGCCGGAGCCCTGCGACGGAATGCACCGCATGCGGCGTTTGCCGCCTTGCAGGAGGCCGCGCGCGCGGCCTTGCTCGCGCTCTCCCACGTGCCACAGCGGCACACGAACGAGGACCTGCGCTTCCTCACCGCGCTCGCCTCCGCCCCGCCTGACCGCTTCGCGGGCCACCCGCAGATGCGCGAGGCTGCGGTGCGAGACGCACTCGGCGTCCTTGCCCGACTGATCCCGCCGGTGTCGGAGAACGCGGAGGCCCTGGCCGAGCCGGAGCGGCAGGACCGTGACGAGAGGGCCGATCGCAAGCTCCGCGTCCTCGTGGTGGAGGATGACTGGCTGATCGCCGAGGACACCACGCTGTGCCTTGAGGAGGCGGGCTTTCAGGTGCTGGGTCCAGTGCCAACGGTGGACGGTGCCCTCCGGCTCATCGAGGCCTCGGCGGCCGATGGCGGTATCAACGCTGCGGTGCTCGACTTCAACCTCGGGGGGACCGCCGTCACGCCGGTGGCGAAGGCTCTCACCGCGATCCGGGTGCCGTTCCTGTACATGACGGGCTATTCCGCCGAGTACCTCAGCGATCGCGGTGACCAAGCCCTGCTGCTGGAGAAGCCCGTCGACGCCGATGTGTTCCTCGACAGCCTGCTCACCCTCGGCGGCATGGGTCAGGGACCGTCGAGTGCCGCATCGGCGGCGGGGCTGGACGAGACACCCGGTCGATCTCGCCTCGGGAACCCGGGGCCTGATAGGGTTTCCTCGGAGGGCTATGCCCTGGAGTGCAGGGCGTAATGCCGGTGAACGGCCGCGGCGCCGGGCTGCATCCCGTTCCGAATTAGGAAGTCATTGTTGAGAAGGCGTTTGACCGCGCCCTGGCCTGCGTTCCACCCGAACACTTGGCCGCTACGCTGCAGCCTGCCCGTCGCGTCGATGCCCAAGGCGCATGGGGCCAGGCCCTGGGCGCCAGTCTTTGGTTCCATCGTTGACGGGGCCGGGTATCCCGCAGGGGATCCGGGCTGGCCGAGAGCGGCCAGTCCGATCAGCGGCCCTGGATGGGCGAAGTGAGCGAGCCCTCGCCACATGGTGCTTCCCGTGCTCAGTCGGCCTGCAGACCGAGTTCGCGCGACACGGCCTGCCAGCGCGACGCGCTTTCATCCGTCCATCGCACCAGATCCGCCTCGGGCACGACAAGCGGATCGACGAAAGCGGCCTTCAGCCTCTCCTCGAATTCCGGAGTGCGGCCCCTGGCCATGGCCTGTCGCAGCGCGGCCACCACCGGAGCGGGCGTGCTCCTGCGCACGAAGAAGCCGGTCCACAGGCCCACATCGTAGCCGGGCAGCCCGGCCTCGGCGAAGGTCGGCACCTCCGGCAGGGCGGAGGCCCGGCGGGTCGTGGAAGCGGCCAGCGCCCGGAAGGCGCCGGAGCGGATATGCGGGGTGGAGGTGGCCGTGGTGTCGAAGCCGAAGTCGATCTCGCCGGACAGCATGGCCGCCACCAGCGGGGCGGAGCCGCGATAGGGAACATGGGTCGCCTCGACACCCGCCATCTTCAGGAAGGTGGCGGCCGCCAGGTGCGAGGAACTGCCGTTCCCGACCGAACCGTACATCATGGGCCGCTGCTTCGCCTCGGCGATGAAGTCCTTGAGGTTCGTGGCCTTCACCTTCCCGGGCAGCACGGAGAGGATGTTCGCCACCTCCCCGATGGTACCGAGCGGCACGAAGTCCTTCGCCGCGTCGACGCCGCCGCGCGGGTAGAGCACGGGATTTACGCCGAGGATCGCCATGCTGCCCAGCAGCACCGTGTAGCCGTCGGCATCGGCGTTCAGCGCGGCCAGGGTCCCGACATTGCCACCCGCACCGGCGCGGTTCTCCACCACTACCGTCTGGCCTAGCGCACGGCCGAGCAGGTCCGCCCCAAGGCGGCCGGAGATGTCCATCACCCCGCCCGGCGGGAAGGTGACGATGACGCGCAGCGGCCGGTCCGGCTTCCAGCCCGCGCCCTGGGCCGATGCGCCCCGGACCGTCGCGGTCGCCAGCGCTCCGCCGATGGCTGCCATCACTCCGCGCCTGCTCGTCATCACATCACATCCCCGTCCGCTCTTTCGGCCAGCCCGTAGCACGGGTGGGTCTGCTGGCCCACTTGCCAACCCCAGGTCGGCCGCGCCGGGCCGAGGTTCCCCGCATCGCATCCTGATCGCCATCCCGTCAGGAGGAGGCGATGTCCCATTCGGCCGACAGAATGGACCCTGTTTCGGACTCCGTGACGAAAACGGTCCTTCCATCCCGGCCGAAGGCGAGATTGGTGGTGGTCGATCCCCTACAGGACCGGATCCGCGCCACGGGCTCCCCCTGCGGGGACAGGACGAAGACCGATCCGAGCGAGGCATGGGCGACCAGAAGATTGCCCGAAGGGTCCATCGCCATCCCGTCCGGGCCGCTGGTGCCGTGGAAGGACGCGAAGCGTCCCACCTTCGCCGTGCTGCCATCGGGGAGCAGCGGCAGGCGCCAGACCGCGTTGTCCCGCGTCATGGCGATGAAGAGCACGTCCTCATCCCCGGACAGCGCCAGGCCGTTCGGGCTGGGGCCGTTGGAGAGCAGCAGGTCCAGCTGACCGCCGGGCCGCAGGCGATACACCCGGCCCGTGGGGTCATGCAGCCCGCTCTGCCCCTGGTCGGTGAAGTAGAGGTCCCCGTTCGACGCGAAGACGAGGTCGTTCGGCCCCTTGAAGCGCTCGCTGTTGCGCCGGGTGAGCAGCGGGCCGACCGTGCCCGTTGCCAGGTCGAGGGTAAGGAGGCCCTGCTTGTAGTCGGCGATACAGAGGCGCTCCCCGTCCGGATGCAGGGCCAACCCGTTCGGCTCGCCGTCATACTCGGCAATCGGCGTCCACTGCCCCTCCGGAGAGATGCGGAAGATGCGGCCATGCGGGATGTCCGTGACGTAGAGATGCCCCGCAGGGTCGAAGCACGGCCCCTCCAGGAAGCAGTCCACGGGATGGCCGCGCTTGTTGGCCCGCGACCACTCCGTCACCACCGCGCGGCGCAGTTCCTGCGGCATCGCCGTGTGCACTCGCGTCGTGACGTTTCGGGGCAGAGGCTGGAAGCTCTGCATGCTCGTCTCCCATGAGGTCATACCGTTCGGGGCCTGGAATTCCGCGTGAAGGTAGCCTGTGGCGGATTGGGCGCCCATCCCGACGCGGCGGCCGACGCCGTGGTTGACCCGCCCGCAGGGGCTGGTTCATCACGGGAGCCAAGAGATCACGGAGAGGATGCGCCCGATGCCCCACCGGTCCCGGCCTTTCCCGCGTCGCGTGGCGCTCGCGACCGCCCTGGGCGCAGCCTCCGCCTGGGCCCTGCCCCGTTCCGCTTCGGCCCAGGCGCGCGGCGACTGGCCGAGCCAGCCGGTCCGCATGATCCTCCCCTATGCAGCGGGTGGCCCGACGGACGTGATCGCGCGGCTGCTCTGCGACACCCTTTCCCAGCGCCTGCCGCAGAGGATCGTGGTCGAGAACCGGACCGGCGCCGGGGGAAACATCGGCGCCTCCGTGGTCGCGAAGTCGCGCCCGGACGGCACCACATTCCTGTTCAGCAACACCGGGCACGCGGTGAACCGTGCCCTCTACGCCAACCTCGACTACGATCCGGCGAAGGACCTCACGCCGGTCAGCATCGTGGCCGAAGGACCGATGGTCCTGCTGGTGCCGAACAGCTCCCCCGCCCGAACCCTGGCCGAGTTCGTCGAGCGCGTCTGCGCCAGGCCAGGCGAGTACAGCTACGGCAGCACGGGCACCGGTGGCGCCCTGCAGCTGGTCAGCCTCCTCTTCACCAAGGCCGCCGGGCTGAAGATGGAGGAGGTGCCCTACCGCGGCAGCGCCCCCGCGGCGCAGGACCTGATCGCCGGACGAGTGGAGATGCTCTACGACGCCGGTGTCACCGCCTTCCCGCTCGCGCAGTCGGGACAGGCCCGGGCCCTGGCCGTGTCCTCCGCCCGGCGAAGTGCCGTGATGCCGGACGTCCCGACGATCGGTGAGGCCGGTTACTCCGACGCGACGTTCAGCGTCTGGCAGGGCGTCCTTGCGCCGGCGGGAACCCCGGCACCCATTCTCGAGAGACTGCGCGCCGAGATCGTCGCTGTGCTGAACGAGGGATCGCTGCGCAGCCGCCTGACCGAACTCGGCGCCGAGCGAATCGTCGCCAATACGCCTGCCGAGGCGAAGGCCTATGTCGAGGCGGAGATGGCGCGCTGGGAAAACGTCCTGCGGGAGGCGGGCGTTCGCCCGCAATGAGCGCAGGACCGCTTTCCCGCGCCATGGTCGCCGAGGATGGGCGGGCCTATCCTGGCGAACGGCTTGGAACAGGTCCTGAAGGGCGAACTCCACCAAGCCTGGGACCGGGAGAGAAGATGCCATGACGGGGTTGGTCATCTGGGGGCGCGCGAACTCGGTGAACGTCCAGAAGGTGCTCTGGTGCTGCGATGAGCTGGGCCTGGCCTTCGACCGACGGGACGCGGGCATGAAGTTCGGCGTGGTCGACACCCCGGAGTACCGGGCGATGAACCCGAACGGCCGGGTGCCGACCCTGGTGGACGGCGATGTCGTGCTCTGGGAGTCCCACTCCATCCTGCGCTACCTGGCCCTGCGCCAGATCGAGCGCGACACGGGGGCGAGGAGCATCTACCCCGATGGTCCCGCCGCACGCGCCCGGGTGAACCGGTGGCTGGACTGGGTGCTCTCCACCCTACAGCCCGCAGAGCGGGCCCTGTTCTGGGGCATGGTGCGCACCCGCCCGGACGATCGTGACATGTCGGCGATCGATGCCGCGGCGAAGGCGTCCGGTGAGGCGTGGCAGGTGCTCGATGCACACCTCGCGCACGGGCACCCCTATGCGGAGGGTGACAGCCTGACGCTCGCGGACATCGCTCTCGGCGCCTATGCCCGGCGCTGGTTCGGGGTCGAGGTGAAGCATCGCCCCGATCTGCCCCGGCTCCAGGCCTGGTATGAACGCCTTGGAGAGCGCCCGCCCTTCCAGCGGCATGTTGCTCCGCCCCTGACGTAGAGAAGCCAGCCCCGCTCCGTCGTCAGAAGCCTGCCAGTCCATGGAGATGAGGGGCCGGATCAGCGGCGTAGGTATTCGCGTACCGTGGTCCAGGCGGCATCCTGCAGGGTGCGCGCGACGGCAGGATCCAGACCGGCGGTGTAGCCCGAGCCGACGGGGGACTGGTTGAAGAGCGCGGCATAGGTCACCGCTGCCGCGAGATAGGTTCCAGCAAGGGTTGGATGCCGCTTGTCCGCGACGTAGAGGCCGATGTCAGGCCGCTCCGAGACGACGCGGGCGAAGGCGAGGCCGGCCGGGATCACCAGCGCGCGGTTCTCGTTTCCAGCCCGGGTATAGGCCTCGGCGAGCTGCGCGGTCATCTCCGGCTTGTCGAGATAGGCCCAGGACATGAAGAACACGGGTTGGGCACCGTGGCGGCGCACCGTCTCCGCATGCTTCCGGGCATAGTCGACGAACACGTCCTTGAGGTCCGGATGCACCGGGCACTGGCTGCAATCCATCATGACCGCGACATCGAACAGACGCGCATCGGTGTTGGGCGAGAGAACATTGTTGCGGTCGATCGTGTAGCGCGCGACCGCGTTCGGGCGGAAATAGGACTCCACGTCATGCCAGTCGAAGCCGGAACCCCCGATGCCGATGAGGGTGGAGCGGAGGCGCTGGGTCGGCGCGGTCGCGCGCAGGAACTCGGAGACGTGGTTGGTGATGCCATTGTTGTAGTAGAAGAAGCTGTTGCCGATGAAGACGAGCGAGGCCGGTGAACTGACCCCGGTTTCCGTCACCTGGGCAACCGGTTGTGCGGCGAGGGGCGCTCCACCCCCGGCCAACATCGCGGTAACGAGCAGCGCACGACCGATCCGGTTCAACCCCGTCATCGCATCCTCCATTCTCTGCTTTTTTATGGCCGGAGCAGGTCCTGCACCGGATGGCTTGGCCGGCCGATTTGGCTCCGCTCCGCTTCGGGATGCA
This sequence comes from Roseomonas indoligenes, assembly GCF_017813365.1. Classification (GTDB taxonomy): domain Bacteria; phylum Pseudomonadota; class Alphaproteobacteria; order Acetobacterales; family Acetobacteraceae; genus Roseomonas; species Roseomonas indoligenes. The sequence goes on along the minus strand of NZ_JAGIZA010000017.1, from coordinate 27,991 downwards.
AGGGCGCCAAGGCAGGAGACGACTTTGTTACCGTCTTGCCGACCAATGAGGCGCGCCCGTTCGGGCTGTACCGGACGGCGAGCGTGGCGTCGTAGTGCAGTAAGGCTGCCGGGACAGCGCTTCCCGATCACTCCCGGCCCGGTCCGGACTGCACAGGGGGTGCGCCTTTCGGACCCAGCGACCTCCCATGCGACACGATCCGGCGGCATCGATGCAGTCCTCCACCCTTCACGGTCTCGGAGACAGGCTGGTGACGGCCGTGCCTGGCCTGTCCGGACTGATGGAGGAACGGGCAGGCTCCTTCAGGTCGTCTGCCCGCCATCGACCGTCAGGATGGCGCCGGTGATGTGTCGCGCCGAGGGGCTCGCCAGGAAGGCCACTGCGGCCGCGACATCCTCCGGGGTGCCGTAACGGCCAAGTGGGCTCAGGCTGCGCTGAAAATCGGAGAACTCGCCATCGGCGGGGTTCATGTCGGTATCGGTCGACCCCGGCTGGATCAGGTTGACCGTCACATCGCGCGGGCCAAGCTCGCGAGCGAGGCCGCGGGTGAAGGAGTGCAGCGCCGACTTGGTCATGAAGTAGATCGTGCCGGTGTCCCCGACGATGCGTTCGGCACCGGCGGAACCGATGGTGATGATGCGCCCACCCGTCGGAAGATGGGGGATGGCAGCCTGCGCGGCGAGCACGGGCCCCCGCACGTTGACGCCGAGCAGCGCATCGATCGCCTCGACACTGGCATCAGCGATCCGGGCGTAGAGCGCGATTCCCGCATTGTTGACGAGGATGTCGAGACCGCCGAGTGAACGGGCCCCCTCGTCGACGGAGCGCTTCACCGCGGCCGGGTCAGCGATATCAGCCTGAATGGCGGCCGCCTTGCGCCCCTTGCCCTCGATCGCCCGAACCACTTCGGCGGCACGGTCCACGGACCGCTCGTAGGTGATCGCCACGTCCGCACCCTTCTCCGCCAGCGCCACCGCGATCGCGGCGCCGATGCCGCGCGACCCGCCCGTCACGAGCGCGCGCTTCCCAGCCAGTTCCGTCATCTTCAACCCCATTCTATAGCGTTCGATACAGAATACCCTATTGACGTTGCTTGGAGGGGTCAATGGCATTATCTAGCGATCGATGCAGAATTCTGACGGGAAGTCGGGCACTGGTACCCCCGCGGCCCGCCCACGTGGGCGGCCCCGCGCGTTCGACCGGAATGCCGCGCTGGAGCGCGCGATCCGCCTCTTCTGGACCAAGGGGTTTGAGGCGACCTCGATTGCCGACCTGACTCAGGCCATGGGCATCGGCGCACCCAGTCTCTACGCCGCCTTCGGATCGAAGGAGGCGCTCTACGCCGAGGCCCTGCGGCACTATGCCGAGACCAACGAGGGATATGTCTGGGCGGGCTTCCAGTCGGCCCCGACCGCACGCGATGCCGTCCGGTCCCTTTTCATGGATTCCGCCGCGGCTCTGACCGGCTGCGTCGTGGATATCCCTCGCGGGTGCATGGTGACGCTCTCGGCCGTTGGCAGCGAAGGTCATGAGGAGCTCGGCGAACTGGTCCGGTCGGCTCGCGCCGCTACCCTCGAGCGCCTTTCCGGCCGTTTCCGTCGGGCTGTGGAGGAAGGAGAAGTCCCGGCCTCGACCGATCTCCACGCGCTCGCGCGCTTCGTGCAGACGCTCCAGAGCGGCATGTCGATCCTGGCCCGCGACGGGGCGAGCCGTGCGGATCTGGAAGCGGTCGCGGATGTCGCGATGGCGGGCTGGGACGCCCGGACCTTCAGGCGCAGCGACGGTGAAGATGGAAGCCGTGCCTGAGTGCCGCCATGGCTGCGGGACCAAAGGCTGTGGTGGCCCTGCTCAGCCGATCCTCGATGTGGACCGGTTCTGACCCCGACCACTACCCGGAAAGATAAAAGACCGTGAGCCATCCTCACTCGGCGAGCCGTGCCGTCCTGGCCGCGTTCGGCCTCACCTCCTCAGCGCCTGCGCGCCGTCCACCCCGCAGGGCGTCCGAGCGCTCGCGCCGGCATGAGCGCGGAGATCCCACTCGGCCGCCTGGAGGACTTCCCCGAGGGCACTGCCACCCCCATCGTCTGCGAGCGCGACGGGCGAAGCACGGCGCTGCTCGTGGTGCACCAGGGCGGTCGGCTGGTCGCCTATCTCCACATGTGCCGGCACCAGTACTTGCCGCTGACCTGGCGCGGGCGCCGCGTGCTGAGCGCGGACGGCCGCCGAATTCGCTGCTCCAGCCACGGGGCCGAGTTCGCGGTGGAGCATGGCCGGCCGCTCGGCGGCCCCGGCGACGGCAGCGGATTGACCGCCGTCGCCCTGCACATCGAGGACGGGGCGGTCTCCCTGGCCGGGTAGCACGCCCCCCGGTTCAGTCGAGCCGCCGTAGCCCGGCCGAGAAGCGGCGCCAGTTGGCGACGTAGCGTGCCGCCGATTCCAGCAGCGTTCCCTCCATCGCCGGGTCGAGCGCGCGCACGACCTTGGCCGGGGCGCCGACGATGAGGGAGAAGTCCGGGAACTCCTTGCCCTCTGTCACCAGCGCATTGGCGCCGACAATGCAGCAGCGCCCGATCCGCGCCTTGTTCAGCACCGTCGCGCCCATGCCGATGAGCGAGCGGTCCCCCACCGTGCAGCCGTGCAGGATGGCGTGGTGGCCGACCGTGACGTCGGCGCCGATGGTGAGCGGCGCGCCCGGGTCGGAACGCAGCATGGCCCCGTCCTGGATGTTGGTGCGCGCGCCGATCGCGATGCGCGTGTTGTCCCCGCGCGCTACGGCGCCGAACCAGAAGCTGACATCCTCCTCCAGGGCGACGTCGCCGATGACCTGTGCGTCCGGCGCGATCCAGAACCGGCCCGCCTCCGGCAGCGTCGGTGCCGCCCCGTCCAGCGCGTAGAGTGCCATGTCTATCCTCCCCAGAGGCGCGTTCGCCTACTCGATCACGATCTTCCCACGCTCCGCGACCGCCTTCCACTTCGCCTGCTCCGCCTTCAGGAAGGCCGCGAACTCGGCCGGCCCTTCGGCCAGCGGCGTGGTCGCCTGCTCCTCGAAGCGGGCGCGGACGGCCGGGTCGCGCATCGCCTCGCCGAAGGCCTGGTGGAGGGTCTCGATCACGGCGGGCGGCGTGCCTGCGGGCGCCACGATCCCGCCGGAGCCGAAGGTGGTGACGTCCTGCAGCCCCGCCGCCTCGGCCAGGGTGGGCACGTCGGGAAGCTGCGGCCGGCGCGCGGTGTCCGTCACCGCCAGGGCCCGCAGTTGCCCGTCCCGCACCAGCGGGATGGCGGAGGCCGTGCTCTCCATGACGAAGCCGAGGGAGCCCGCCATCAGGTCCGTCAGTGCCGGGCCGGAGCCGCGATAGGGGATGTGCTGCGCCTGCGCGCCGATGCCCTGAAGGAACAGCTCGCTCCCCATGTGCTGGGTGGAGCCGGGGCCGCTGGAGCCGTAGTTCATCCCGCCGGCCCTGAGCTTGCGCACGAACTCCGCCACGTCCCGCGGCCCATCCTTCGGCACCAGCAGCACGAGCGGCGCCTGGAAGACGCGGATGACCGGCGCGAAGTCGCGATCAGCGTCGTAGGGCATGTTCCGCATGATGGCGGGGTTGATGGCGAGGCTCGCGAGACTGCCGAAGCCGAGCGTGTAGCCATCCGGCGCCGCGCGGGCGACGGCCTGCATGCCGATGGTGCCGCCCGCGCCCGGGCGGTTCTCCGTGACCACGCGGTTCGCGCGGAACCGTCCCTCGGAGGCCTTGTCGGCCAGCAGGCGGCAGAAGATGTCGTTCGCCTGGCCCGGCGGGAAGGGCACGATGATCCGCACCGGCCTGGACGGCCAGGCCTGGGCGAAGGCGCGCGGCGCGACGGTGATGCCCGCGGCGCCGAGGAGCAGCCGGGCCGCGTTGCGGCGGGACAGGGTGATCATTCTTGTTGTTCCTCCAGTTCGCCTTTTATCGAGGTCCGGCGTCGAGGCCGGGCCACGTCACTCGGCCGCCATGGCCGTCCGGTTCTCGGCGTGCAGCGTGCCGTCGGCCAGCAGGGCCGCGATCTCCGCCTCGCCCAGCCCGGCCTCCCGGGCGATCTCCACGGCGTGCTCCCCGGGGCGGGGCGGCTGGCGACGCAGGCCGGTGCGGCCGCTGCCGAGCAGCACGGGCAGCGCCGGGATGCCGGCCACCGCCATGGCCGGTTGCCCGCCGGGCCCGTTGGCCATCTCCACCGGCAGCAGCCCGCCGGAGGCGTTGAGGTGCGGGTCGTCGAACAGGTCGGCCGGCTTGGCGATGGGCGCGAAGGGCAGGCCCAGCCGCTCGAAGCGCGCCATCAGCTCGGCCTGCGGCACGGCGCGGAACGTCGCGGAGACGCGCTCAAGGATCCTGGGCCGGCCGGCCGCGAGCTGCTGCATGCTGGCGAGCGACGGGTCGTCGCGCAGTTCCTCCAGCCCGAACTCAGCGCAGAAGGCCTGCCACTGCGTGGTCGTCACCGTGCCGACGAAGACCTGCCGCCCGGGATCGGCGCTGTCGAACACGTCGTAGAGCGGCCAGGGCTTCGGCATGGCCTTGTCGCCGAAGGGCGGCGGGTTGCGCCCGGTGATGGCGGCCGCCGCCATGTGCTGCGCCACCAGCAGCATGTTCGTCTCGAACAGGCCGGACTGGACCATTCCGCCGCGCCCTGTGGCCTCGCGGTCCCGCAGCGCTGCCAGCACCGCGACGGCGCCGAACACGCCGCCCATGATGTCGTTCACCGAGGTGCCGGCGCGCATCGGCTCGCCGGGCCGGCCGGTCATGTAGGCCAACCCGCCCATCATCTGCACCACCTCGTCCAGCGCGGCGCGGTTCTCATAGGGGCCGGGCAGGAAGCCCTTGCAGGAGAGATAGATCAGGCGCGGGTTGGCGGCCGAGAGCGCCGCGAAGCCCAGGCCAAGCTTGTCCATGGCGCCGGGCCGGAAGTTCTCCAGCACCACGTCCGCCTCCGCCGCCAGCTTCCTGACGAGAGCGATGCCGGCGGGCCGCTTCATGTCCACGCAGAGACTGCGCTTGTTGCGGTTGAAGGTGGTGAAGAACCCGGCGGCCAGCCCCGTCAGGCGCCGCGTGTTGTCGCCGCCCGGCGCGGGCTCCACCTTGATCACGTCGGCGCCGAGGTCGGCCAGCACCATGCCGCAGCTCGGGCCCATGACCATGTGGCTGAATTCGACGACGCGCAGGCCCTCCAGCGGTAGACGAGCCTTCGCGGTGGCTAGGACGGCATCATTGGCGGGCGGGGGCACGGTGCGGGCCGGGCGATAGGTGCGGGGCAGGCCGGCGGCGGCTACGCGGCCGTGCAGGGGCTCGTCGGGCAGCCCCGTCTTCAGCCCCTCGCGGGCCGCGATAAGGGCGATCAGGTCGATGCCGGTGTCGAAGCCCTCGGCCTCCAGCATGTGCACCAGGTCCTCGGTGCAGACATTGCCGACCGATCCGGGCGCGTAGGGGCAGCCGCCGAGGCCGCCTAGCGCCGCGTCGAAGCCGCGCACCCCTTCCTCCAGCGCGGCCAGGGCGTTCGCCAGCGCGGTGCCGAGCGTGTCGTGCAGGTGCAGGTTGCCGAAGCGCTCCGGCCCCACCTCCGCCCGCACGGATCGCACCAGGCGGCGGACGTGCGAGGGCGTCGCGTAGCCCAGCGTGTCCGCTAGGGCGACCACGTCGGCCCCGGCGCGGGCCAGCTCGGCCGCGAGGGACACCACCTCCGCCTCCGGCACCACCCCCTGGAGAGAGCAGCCGAACGCGGTGGAGATGCCGGCCTCGATCCGCGGGGCACCGGCGCCGAGGCCGCGCGCCCACGCCACCACCCGCGCCACTTCGGCCACTTGGTCGGCGCGGGCGCGGCGAACGTTGGCGCGGCTGTGTGCCTCAGAGGCCGAGACGGGAATGATGACTGATTGCGCGCCCGCTGCAGTGGCGTTCTGCGCGCCGCGCAGGTTCGGCGCCAGGGCAATCAACTGCAGTCCCGGATGTGCAGCGCGGACGGCACGCACCACCTCGGCAGCGTCCGCCATCTGGGGTAGGGCGGCGGGCGGCACGAAGCTCGCCACCTCCATCTCCCGCACCCCGGCGGCAACCATGGCGCCGATCCAGCGCAGCTTGGCTGCCGTCGGCATGACGGATTTCGCTATTTGGAGGCCGTCGCGCGGCCCCACTTCTCGCACCGTGACCATGGACGTTCCTGCCGTTTTTCCTTGGCGCCATTCTGTTTTCGCCAGGGGCGCGGCAGAAGCGCTATTTCGTGCCCACTCCGTTCACCTCTGGTGAACGCTCCGTGCCGGGACCGGGGCCCGTATCGGGCCCAAGGAGATGGTTCAGCAGCATCCGCGCGGGCTGGGTCAGCCGCTCGGCAGGGCGCGCCACCAGCCGGAGCCGGCGTCGCGCCCATCCCTCCGCGATGGGCACGCCGGCGAGGCCGAGCGCGGCTTCGTAAGGGCGCGCCACGCCCTCTGGCATCACCGTGATGCCATGGCCCGCGGCCACCAGCCGGCGGCAGGCATCCGTCCCGGCCACGCGGAAGCGATAGCGCGGCCGGCGGCCCAGCCGTTGCGCCTGCTCCTCCAGCAGCAGGGTCAGCGCGCCGCTCTCCACCGCGCCGATCAAGGGCTCGTCCAGCACCGTGCCGAACCCGACGCCGGCCCGGCTCGCCAGGGGGTGGTCGCGGCGCATCACCGCCAGCAGGTGGTCCTCGCGCCAGGGATGTGCCTCCAACCCCGCGGGCACCGCGCCGCCGACGGTGACGATGCCCAGGTCGGCCTGCCCCTCCAGTAGGTTCTGCAGGATGACCAGGCTCGTCTCCTCCTGCAGTTCCACCTGGACGCCGGACCGCGCCTTTGCGAACACCGCCAGCGCCTCGGCCAAGCCGTGGCCGGCGATACAGGAGGTGGTGGCCTGCAGCCGCACGCTGCCCAGCCCCCCAGCGGCGAGGGCGCGCAGGTCGTCGTCCAGCCGCGCCAGTCCATCCTGGGCGGCGCGGGCATGGCGTATGAGCAGCTCTCCTGCCGGCGTCGGCCGCACGCCGCGCGGACCGCGCTCCAGGAGCGCCGTGCCGTAGGCCAGCTCCAACTGCTGCAGGCGTTTCGCCGCGGCGGAGGTGACCATGCCACAGCGCGCGGCGGCGCGGGTGAGGCTGCCCAGCTCAGCGGCGGCAAGCAGGATTCGGAGCGTAACCCAATCGGGGGTGATCATCCTGCCCTTGGCCACCCGTACCGCCCGGCGAGTGGGCGACCCGCTCGAGGGAGCTGTCGACCGGATATCACTGGGTGCCAACCATCTCTGATTTTGGCCGGCCAGCCTGCCTGCTGACGACCCAGATGAAAGCGGCGCCGCCGAACACGATCACCGCCCTCCCTATGAACATGTCCGGCATGCCGACGTGACCACCGACGAAGCCAACCGCAAGCGGCCCCAGCACCTGCCCCGGGTGCTGTGCCAAGGTATCGTAGCCCATATCTCGGCCTGCGGCACCCTTCGGTAGGTTGGGCCGGCATGGTCGAGGTCTGCTTCGCCACTGTCACAGCCTGAAAGCGGTCATGCCGCTTCCGGCCATAACCGGGCACGGCGGCTGTGCACCCATGGTGGTCCGGTAAGCCGCCTCGCGGCCCGAGCGCCGGTCCCGCTTGCCGGAACAGGGAAGGGCGCACCGATGCCCACTCCTCGCCAGTCCCATCGGGCTGATAGAGTCTGCGGGCAATACCCATCGATCGGCAGTTCCCCCAGCCCGTGACAGGCTCTAAGGATTCCCGCTTCGGCCGGGGCGGCCTCTCGTTGAGGGCACGCTCTTCGTTCTTTTCGAGAGCGCTGCGTACTGCAACGCCTCCGCAAGTCTCGCAAGGCGCGGCCCCACGTCGGAGCGCAGGCGGGCCGCAGACAAGGTGACGGCGGCCGAACCGCAGTTTATCGCGAAAGGCACCGACCCATCGGGGGCCAGCACGGGCGCCGCGGCCGTGTTGTAACCCTTGTGCAGGACACCGGCATTGATGATGAAGCCGCGCTGCCGGAACTCTACCAGAGCAAGTGCAAAGCCCGCCTTTGCCTTCCCCCATCGTGCGCCATCCTTGATCTCCAGCTCGCTAACGGCGCGAGCGCGCTCGTCCTCGGATGCACCGGCGAGCCAGGCCCAGCCGAGCGCCGAGGTGGAGAGCGGCACGCGCGAGCCGACGTGAAGATTCATCAGCAGCCGGTTGTCGCTCTCGCACCGCTGCAGGATGACCATTTCAACCCCGTCCCGCGTCGCGAGCCCGCCCGCACCCTCGAAGGTATCTGCCAGTTCCTGCAGGTGTGGCCGCGCGGTCTCGGCGATGCCGAGGCCCGCGATGGCGCTGTGCCCGAGCCGAAGAGCCGCCAACCCTGGCCGCATCTTGTCACCGGAGACGGTGACCAGCACGCCCATCTCGACCATCGTGTGGCAGAGCCGCCAGACAGTCGGTTGAGGCAGACCCGTGAGCCGCGCGAGGTCGGAGCCGCTCATTTCCGGCTGCTGCGGCGAGAAGCACTGCAGTAGCTGCAGCCCGCGGGAGAGGGCCGTGACGAACTGCCGGTCCTTCTTCTCGTCCTCGCTTGTCGGGGGAGGTTTGATTGAGGCCAAGAAGCGGTCTCCGGGTACGGCAGGGCCGGGGGCAGTTTACGAGAGGTCCGCGAGCGCGCTAGCATCGCACCTGTTCGATTACATAATTCATTATGCGAGTAAAGAGCGGCTTGAGATGGGGGGAGACGCGGCGTCCTGCATGGGACGCGGCCGACTGAACCCTCGAGAAGGAGGGGGAGACAGACGCGTCCATGCAGCAGGCTCCACTCCTGTTCCAACCCCTAGCGCTGCGCGGCCTCATCCTGCGGAATCGGATCGTCCTGTCCCCCATGCTCACCTACGCCGCGGAGCGTGGCCATGTGACGGACTGGCACCTCATGCATCTCGGCAAATTCGCGGCGGGCGGCACGGGGCTGGTCTTCATGGAGTCGACGAAGGTGGACCCGCGCGGCTGCACCACGCCGCGCGACCCGGGCCTCTGGAAGGACGAGTTCATCCCGGGCCTGGAGCGCATCACCCGCTTCGTGAAAGGCCACGGCGCGGCGATCGGGATCCAGCTCGGCCATTCCGGGCGGAAGGCCCGCAACTCCGTGCCCTGGGAGGGACGCGCCCCGCTGGCCAGCCATCCCGGCCTGGAGGATGACGGGGACTGGGAACTGGTGGCGCCGAGCGCCGTTGCCGCGAGCCCGGCTGCCGAGCGGCCGCGCGCCCTCACCCTGCCGGAGATCCAGGACATGGTCGCCGCCTGGGGCGCCGCCGCCGGCCGGGCGCACCGCGCCGGCTTCGATGTGCTGGAGGTGCACGGCGCGCACGGCTACCTACTGCACCAGTTCCTCTCCCCGGCCGCCAATCAGCGGAACGATGCCTATGGCGGGTCCCCGGAGAAGCGCATGCGTTTCGCGGTGGAGGTGGTCGAGGAGGTGCGGCGGCACTGGCCGGCGGAGAAGCCGCTCTTCTTCCGCGTCTCCGCGATCGACGAGGAAGGCGGCACGATCGAGGCGACGGTGGCGCTGGCGCGCGCGCTGCACGCCAGGGGCGTGGACATGATCGACTGCAGCACGGGCGGGATGACGGCCCGCTCCATCACCGAAGCCGACAGGCCGCGCCTAGGCTACCAGGTGCAGCACGCCGCCCGGATCAGGGCCGAGGCCGCGGTGGCGACCATGGCGGTCGGCCTCATCATCCACGCCGACCAGGCGGAAGCGATCCTGCGGGAGGGCAGCGCTGACCTCGTCGCGATCGGGCGGGAGATGCTGCACAACCCGAACTGGCCGCTGGACGCCGCGCAGAAGCTCGGCGTCCCCGCCCCTTTCGCCGTCCTCCCGCCCGCCTATGGCTACTGGCTGGAGAAGCGCGACAGGTCCGGCTTCGGCGGACGCCCCTCCACCTGGCAGGCCGGTATGGGGCCGGCCGGTGCGCCATAGGCCCGGAGGACCCGATGCCGAAGCTTCCGCAACCCGAGATCGAAGTGGTGCATGAGGGCGCCGACATCGTCGGGGAGAGCCCGATGTGGCACCCGCTTGAGGGGCGCCTCTACTGGGTGGACACGCGATACCCCGCGCTGCAGCGGCTGGAAGCGGACGGCACGGTCCGCCGCTGGACCATGCCGAGCAACATCGGCTCCTTCGTGTTCCGGCGCGGCGGCGGCGTGGTGGCCGGGCTGAAGCAGGGCTTCGTGACCGTGGACCTGGAAACCGGGGCGGTGACGCCGGTGCTGGACCCGGAGCCGGACCAGCCGGAAAACCGGCTGAACGACGGCCGCTGCGACCGGCGCGGTCGCTACTGGTGCGGCTCGCGCGATCCCGGCGACGAGAACCCAGGCGGATCGCTCTTCCGCCTCTCTCCGGACATGGCGTGCGAGCGGATGGACACGGGCTTCATCGTGTCCAACGGCATGGCCTTCAGCCCGGACGACCGGACGATGATCTTCGGCGACAGCCGCGGGGAGGTGATGTGGCGCTACGACCTCGACATCGAGAGCGGGCGGATCGCTAACAGGCGCGTCTTCCTCTCCACCGCCGGCCTGCCCTGGCGGGTCGACGGCGCGACCTTCGACGCCGAGGGCTACTACTGGTGCGCCCTGATCGGGGACGGCGCGATCGGGCGCTTCGACCCGGAGGGACGGCTGGACCGTATCGTGCGGCTGCCCGTGTCCCACCCCACCATGTGCAACTTCGGCGGGCCAGACCTGGACGTGCTCTACGTCACCTCCGGCACCGTGTTCCTGGGCGAGGCGGAGCGGGCGCGGCAGCCGCTGGCGGGCGCCCTCCTCGCGCTGCACGGCCTCGGCGTGCGGGGCGTGCCCGAACCGCTGTTTGAGGGCTGATACGATGACGGAAGTGGCGGCGGAGGGGCCCCTCCGGGGCATACGGGTCCTCGACCTTTCGCGGCTCGTCTGCGGCAACATGCTGACGATGCTGCTCGGCGACTTCGGCGCCGATGTCGCGAAGGTGGAGGAGCCGGGGCCGGGCGACCCGCTCCGCGCCTGGATCGCGGACGGCATCGCCGCGCATTGGAAGGTCTATGGCCGCAACAAGCGCAGCATCGCCCTGGACCTGCGCTCCGCCGACGGGCGGGCGGTGCTGGAACGCCTGATCGCGCGAACGGACGTGCTGGTGGAGGGCTTCCGCCCCGGCACGCTGGAGCGCTGGGGCCTAGCGCCGGCCCTGCTGCTGGAGCGGCACCCGGACCTCGTTGTCGTCCGGATCTCGGGCTTCGGCCAGACCGGGGACTACCGGATGCGGCCAGGCTACGGGTCGTTGATCGAGGGCTTCTCCGGCTTCGCGTCGCGCAACGGCTTCCCCGACCGCCCGCCCCTGCTGCCGAGCTTCCCCCTGGCCGACATGGTCGCGGGAATGATGGGCGCCTTCGCCACCGTCTCGGCCGTGCGCGCGCGGGAGGCGGGAGGGCGGGGGCAGGTCGTGGACCTCTCCCTGTTAGAGCCGATGGTGGCGATGTTCGGCGCCGACGCGGTGCTGCACGGGTTCAAGGGAACTGTGCGTGGTCGCCTGGGCAGCCAGGGCGCCTCGGCCGCGCCGCGCAACACCTTCCTGGCCGGCGACGGCAACTGGCTGACCATCTCCGCGCCCATGCAGTCCATGACGGAGAAACTGTTCGACGCGATGGGGCGGCCGGAGATGAAGACCGATCCGCGCTTCGCCACGAACACCGCACGGCTGACGAACGTGGAGGCCCTGGAGGCGGAGATCACCGCCTGGCTCTCGACGCGGAGCGCCGCGGAGGCCTGGGCGACGCTGGACGCCGCCGGGGTGACCGCCGCGCCGATCCTCGACGCGGCCGGGCTCGCGGCCGATCCGCACGTCCTCTCCCGCGGGGTGTTCCGCGCGGTGGAGGACGCGGAGCTCGGACAGGTGACGGTGCCGGACGTCGTGCCGCGCTTCTCCGCGACGCCGGGCGCCGTGCGCCGCCCCGCGCCGGCTGTGGGCCAGGACAGCCGGGCCATCCTGGCGGAGGCGGGCCATGACGACGGGACCATCGACGCGCTGATCGCGGCTAAGGTGGTGGCGGAGAACTAGAGAACGACGGGCGACAGGTCGGAGGGGCGCAAGACCCCCCGAGAAGGAGGAACGTATGAGGTGCATCCGGAGGGCCGCCATGGCAGTGGCGGTGGTGTCGGCCGCATGGCCCGGCTGCCTCGGCATGGCCGTGGCGCAGCCGACGGCGTCCTATCCGGACAGGCCCGTGCAGGTGGTCGTCTCCTGGCAGGCGGGCGGCGTGGTGGATACGATCGGCCGCGCCCTGGCCCAGGCCATGTCGGACCTGTCCGAGGGCCGCTTCGTCGTGGTGAACCGCGACGGCGCCTCGGGCATCGTCGGCGCGCAGGCGGTGGCCTCGGCCAAGCCGGACGGCCTTACCATCGGTTTCGGCCCCATCACCCCGATCACCACGGCCGCGCACACGGTGCACGGCGTGCCCTTCGACGTGGAATCCTTCGAGTATGTCTGCCGCGTCTTCGAGAACGTCCTCGCCGTGGTCGTGGCCGAGGGATCCCCCTTCCACTCCATGGCGGACCTCCTCGCCGCGATCCGCGCCCGGCCGGACACGATGACCTACGGGCATTTCGGCACGAACAGCCTCGGGCACCTCTCCTTCGCCAACATCGTGCGCGGCCTCTCCCTGCGCGTGACGGACGTGCCCTTCCGCGGGGAGACGCCGATCTACCCGGAGATGCTCAGTGGCCGGCTGGACTTCGGCATGGGCACGGTCGGCGGCGCCCGCGGCAAGCCGGTGCGCCTGCTCGCCGTGTTCGGGGACGAGCGCAGCGTGGCCGCCCCGGGCGTGCCGAGCACGCGGGAGCTGGGCCTGCCCACGCTGCAGCCCGTGCTGGCCGGGATCACCGTGCCGCGCGGGACGCCGGCGGCCATCACGGCGCGGCTGGACGAGCTGTGCCGCAAGGGGACCGAGGAAGCCTCGTTCCGCGCGGTGATGGGCCGCCTGGGCGAGCCCATCCTGTATTCCGGGCGCGAGGCCTTCACGTCCCAGGCGCGGCGCGACAATGCCGAGAAGGTAGAGGTCGTGCGCTCCCTCGGCTTGGCGCCGCAGTAGCTCGGGGGCGGGCGGGCCCCCCCTCCACTTCAGGCCGCCTTGCGAAAAGCGTCCAGGCTGCCGGCGTGGATCAGCTCGCTCGGCAGCTGGTGGCCGACGATCGCCTCCGCCATTCGCCCCACCTCAATCAGCGCGTCGAGGTCCACGCCTGTCTCGATCCCCATCTCGTGGCAGAGCAGCACCAGCTCCTCCGAGCAGATGTTGCCCGCCGCGCCCTTCTGGCCGGCGAAGGGGCAGCCGCCGAGCCCGCCTACCGTGGTATCAAAGCGGTCGATGCCCATCTTGATCGCGGCGTGGGCGTTGGCGACAGCGAGGCCGCGCGTGTCGTGCAGGTGCAGCGTGATGCGCTTCTCCGGCCAGCGGGACCGCACCTCCCCGAGCACGCGCTCGATCCGCGCCGGCATGGCCCAGCCCATCGTGTCCGCCAGCGAGATGTCCGTGATCTCCGCCCCGGCCTCGGCAGCGATGGCAAGGCCGTCCTCGATCGTCGAGATCACCTGCGTGGGCGAGATGTCGCCCTGGTAGTTGCAGCCGAAGGCCGCCATCACGCCGATGCGCCGCACCGGCACGCTGTGGGAGAGGTGCAGCGCCGTCTGCTTCCGCATCGCCGCGAGGTTCTCCTCGTGCGTGCGGTTAAGATTCTTCTTCGTGAAGCCCTCGCTCGCGGTGAGCGAAATGGAGCCGGAGATGGCCAGCTTGTCACGGAAAGCAAGCGCGCGGTTCAGCCCGCTCTCGTTGAACCACAGCGCCGTGTAACGCACGCCCGGCTTCGCCTTGAAGCCGGACACCGTATCCTCCGCGTCCGCCCAGCCCGGCACGATCTTGGGGCTGACGAAGGAGCAGACCTGGATGTGATCCAGCCCCGTCTCGGCCAGCGCCTCGATCAGGCGGATCTTGTCGGCGGTCGCGATCGGGCCGGGCTCGATCTGGAAGCCCTCGCGCGGTCCCTCCTCCTGGATGTGGACCCGCTTCGGAAGGTCGGACATGGATCTGCTCCCCGTGCTCTGACGCCCCTGCCCGGACCGGCCGTCTGCCGTGCCGCGGATCGGGACAAGGCCTGCAAAGTCGTTGATCACCTCGCGGCAAACAAGGCAATCTCATTCTCAAACAAACAACTCGCGATGCGAATTGAGCACGCGGGTTGACGCCGGCCACCAGTACGGGGCGGCGACAGGGAGGGGAAGTCCGCATGCTGACCAGACGTGAACTCGCGGCCGCCGCCGGCCTGGCCACACTGGGCCGCGCCGCCGGGGCGCAGGCACAGCGGGAGGCCTTCCCGGACCGGCCGATCCGGCTGATCGTGCCGTACACGCCGGGCGGCTCCGTCGATCTCATGGCTCGAGCTTTCGGCACGCGGCTCTCGACTCATACGGGCCAGCCCACGGTTGTCGAGAACAGGCCGGGCGCTTCCACGATGCTCGCGACCGAATACGTCGCGCGGGCCGATCCCGATGGCTACACGGTGCTGTCGGGCGGCACGCAGCTGGCGCTGATGCCGCATCTCGGCACCCGCACGCCCTACGACGTGGAGCGCGACATCACCGCCGTCGCGGTGCTTACTATCGTGCCCTACCTGCTGGTGGTGAACGCGAAACTTCCCGTCCACAACGTGAAGGAGCTAATCGCCTACGCGAAGGAGCGGCCGGGGGTGTTGAACTACGCCTCCTTCGGCGTCGGTGGGGCCGGGCACCTCGCGGCCGAGATGTTCAACCTGCTCGCCGGCACCGAGACGGTGCACATCCCCTATAACGGCACGGCGCCCGGGCTGAACGACGTGATGGGCGGGCGAGTCGCCATGAGCTTCTGCACCATCCCCCCTGCCCTGCCGGCGATCGAGGCCGGGCGCCTGCGGCCGCTCGGGCTGACGGGGCGGCAGCACCTCTCTGCCCTGCCCGGCGTCCCGACGATCGAGGAGGCGGGAGTACCGGGATACGAGTGCGTCAGCATGAACGTCATGTTCGCGCCCAGCGGCGTGCCGGCCAGCCGGTTGCAGCGGCTGAACGGTGCGGTGGTGAAGTCGCTCGGCGATGCCGAGTTGCGGAAGCTGCTGGAGGAGCAGGGCTTTGTGCCCGCCGAGCCGATGACGCCCGCCCAGGCCAAGGCGAGCTTCGACGCCTCCGTCACCAAGTTGGTGGACATCATCCGGCGGGCAAAAATCCAGACCTGACGGGATGCCGCCCCGCCCCGGAACGCCGGGGCGGGAAGCGCCGGCGTCAGGCCACCCGGCGCTCCGGCTCCGGGAGCGCCCCGGCCACCGGGACGGGCTGGCCGAGCACCACCTCGCCGGGATAGTCGATCAGCGCCGCCGCCACCCGCGCGCGGTGCTCGTAGGTGGTGCCCAGGCGCATTCCCCAGGCCGCGATGCGCCGGTACCAGAGGTGCAGGTCCAGCTCCATCATGAAGCCGATGCCGCCGTGGATGATCTGCGCGTTGCGGGCGGATGCCAGGCACTTCTCGTTACAGAAGGCTTTGGCCTGGGAGACCTCGACCCCGTGCGGCAGGCCTTCATCCATCCGCCACAGCGCCTCGTAGGTCAGCAGTTCGCCGCCATCGATCCAGATGACCATGTCGGAGCACATGTGCTGGATGGACTGGAAGGCGCCGATAGGCTGGCCGAAGGCCTCGCGCATCTTGGCGTAGTCGAAGGCCATCTCGGCGTCCTTGCGCGCGGCGCCGAGCATCTGCGCGCAGAGGAGCGCCGCCGCGCGGTCCAGCATCCGCTCCACCACCGGCCAGGCCTCGCCCGCGCGTCCGATCAGGTCCGCGGCGGGGACGCGGACGCGGTCGAAGACGACCTCGCTCTGCTTGTCCTTCGCCGTGGTGATCAGCGGGTTGTGAGAGATGCCCTCTGCCTTCGTATCCACGATGAGGAGCGAGAGGCCGCCGCTGCCGCCGCGCGCCGGCGCGGTGCGGCAGACGACGAGGCATTTATCCGCGGCGGCAAAGTCGTCCACGAACATCTTGCGGCCGGAGAGGACGTAGCCGTCGCCATCCTGCACGGCGCTCATGGTCACGGCCTCCGGGCGCAGGCGCGGGTCATCCTCGGTGAAGGCCCAGGTCAGGATCGTGTCGCCCGACACCACGCCGGGCAGTATCGCCTCGCACTGCGCCTTGCTGCCGGCCTCGGCGATCGTGAGCGCCGCGACGGCGGTGCTGTGCAGGGGCAGCGGCGCGACGGCGCGCCCGACCTCCTGCAGGACGAGGCCGAGGTAGACGAGCGGCATTCCCGAGCCGCCATAGGCTTCCGGTAGAGAGAGGCCCTGCCATCCCAGCTCCGCCGCCTTGCGCCAGAGCTCCGGCGGGTAGCCGAGCGGGTCGGCCTCCATGGCACGCACGAGCTGCGGCGAGCACTCGCCTTCCAGGAAGCTCCGCGCAGTCTCGCGGATCATCTCCTGTTCGTCGGTCAGCAGGACATCCATGTCAGCGTTCCGTCATCTCGTTCTGTACCAGGAGTCGTCAGTTCGCCGCGGCCTTCGGCCGGCGCATGGCCGGCAGGCCCAGGCCGCGGCGCGCCACCTGGTCCCGCATGATCGTGACGCCGCCGTGGTTCACGCCCGACTGGAAGGCGCCGAGGACGTTGTGCGCGAAGACGCCTTCCTCCACCGCGTGCGGCGAGCCGCGGAGCAGCTGGCCGTAGGGGCCGAGCATCTGCGTGATCGCCTCCGTCGTGCGGACGCCATGCTCGGGCGCCCAAACCTTCTCGGCCGAGCCCTCGTAGGTGAAGTCGCGGCCGCGCTGGACGATGGACATGCTGCGCATCGTCATCAGGCGGCAGACCTGCGCCTCGATCCACAGCTCCGCCACCTTGTCGCGGATCGCCGGGTTGTCGGCGTAGCCTTCCAGCTCCGTCGTTTTGACCCAGTTGACCATGTCCTCGTCGCGCCGGATCGACATGACGTAGCGGAAGGCGCCCACCCGATCGAGGTTGAGGCCATCCGCCGCCACCTTCCATCCCTTGTTCTCGCCGCCCAGCAGCGTGGATTCGTGGACGCGCACGTTGTCGAAGAAGGTTTCGTTCGTCCGCGCCTCGCCGTAGGTGGTGCCGAGCGGGGCGCGCGGGTTGTTCTGGATGGACCAGAGCGGCCGCACGGTGATGCCTGGCGTGTCCATGGGGAAGATGAAGATGGACAGTCCCTCGCGCTTCGGCAGGCTCGGGTCCGTGCGCGCCATCAGGTAGATGTGGGAGGAAAGGTGGCCGGAGGTGGTGTAGATCTTCTGGCCATTGATCACGAAGTGGTCGCCGTCCCGGGTCGCGCGGCAGCGGATATTGGCGAGGTCAGCGCCCGCATGCGGCTCGGTGAAGCCGAGGGCGAAGGTAATCTCGCGGCTGATCAGGCGCGGGATGTAGTAGCGCTTCTGCTCCTCGGTGCCGGCCGCCATGATCGCCGGCGCGCCGCTGCCGCTGAGGCTGATGTTGAGGCCGACCCGCATGAAGGCCTCCTCGACGATGTACTGGCTGATGCGGTCGCCGCCCTGCCCGCCGTACTCCTTGGGATAGGCGATGCCGAGCCAACCGCGGGCCTGCAGCTTCCCGTACAATTCCCGCATGTTCGGCCCGAAGGGATCGGCCACGCCGGAGCCGTGCATCTGGTCGTCCTGGGCCTCCTTGTCGTGGAGGACCTCGGGCGTGACATGCTCCGCGATGAAGGCGTTGACCTCCCGCCGCAGCGCCTCCTGCTCGGGCGTGTAACCGAAGTTCATGGCGTTCCCCGTTCTGCGGGGGCAGGTGAGCCCCGCACCCATTGCGCACCGCTTGTCGGAGACGGGCCCCGTTAATCGCAGCGCGAATAACCTATCCTCTCCCGACGGTAGCCGATCCGCGATAAGGGGGTCAAGGAGGTGCGCCGGCCGTCAGTCCAGGCGTACCGCCGCTTCCTCGATGATCCGGCCCCATTTGAGGGCGTCGCTCCGCTGCAGGGCGGCGAGCGCGGCCGGGGTGTTCTGCACGGCTGGCGGAATGACGTAGCCCTGCTCTCCGAAGAAGCGTCGGACTTCCGGGAGGTCCAGCGAGGCCAGCATCTCGGCGTTCATCCGCCGCAGCGCGGCCTCGGGTGTTCCCGCGGGCGCATGGACGGAGTTCCAGCCGGCAGCCTCGAAGCCGGGCATCCAGGCCTCCTGCATCGTCGGCAGCTGCGGAAGCGCGCTCACCCGCTCCGGTGTCGTGACCGCCAGGGCGCGCAGGCGCCCGTTCCCGATCTCCGGCACGGCGGGGAGGATGGTGCTGAAGGCGAAGGCGAGGCGCCCGGCCATGAGGTCGATGAGCACGGGTGACGAGCCGGGATAGGCGACATGCGTCACCTCGACCCCGGCGGCCCGGCCGAAGAGCAGCCCCGTGAGGTGGGCCGTGCTGCCCGCTCCGTAGGAACCGAAAATCAGCCCGCCCGGCGCCGCGCGGCCATGGGCGACAAGATCCTGCACCGAGCGCACCGGCAGCGCCGGGTTCACCACCAGCACGAAGGGCACCATCGCCAGCAGCGCCACCGGCACCAGGTCGCGCTCGGCCTCGAAGGGAAGGCGGCGGTAGAGGAAGGGATTCATCGCCAGCGAGGACGTGCCCACGACGAAGTTGTACCCATCGGGCGCCGACTGGGCGATCTGCTGGGTTCCAATAATCGTGTTCGCGCCGCCTCGGTTCTCGACCACGATTGGCTGCTCCAGCCGTTCGGAGACGTGGCGCATGACGGTGCGGGCCAGGATATCGGCGCCGCCGCCGGGCGCGTAGGGGACCACCAGCCGCAGGGGCCGGGTGGGCCAGGGCTCGGCCGCGCGGCCCGTGGCGGCGGGCAGGAGCAGGCCGCCCCCTGCGCCGAGAAGGTGCCTTCGCCGCATTTTCCGTTCCTCCCGTTCAGGGGGCTTCCAGGAACTCCCGCAGCGCGGTGTCCAGGCCCTCCGGTTCTTCGTAGGCAACCCAGTGGCCGGCCTTCGGGACGACGCGGATGCGTGCCCGGGGATGGAGGGCGCACAGCGCCGCCTGGCGCTCCTCCAGCCCGCAGAGGGCTGGCTGGTCCTCGGCGCCCCAGATCGCGTCCACACGGACGCGTAGCTGCCCCAGCGCGCGGAGGAGCGCCCCCTCGGCGTGGAAGCCCCGCGTGTCCAGCCGCGCGCGCTGCGAGTTCCAGGCCTGGACCGCGAGGGCGAGGTCGTCGATCCGCGCGGGATCGGCGATCATGATGCGGGACAGGTTGGTACGATGCGCCTCGGTCAGCGCCGCCCCGGTCTTGCCGCGCACCTTCTCGAGCACGATCGGCCTGCGCATCGGCACGAGCCCGCCGGCGCCAACGAGGGTGACGGAGCGGGCCCGCGGCCCCAGTTGCAATGCCGCATGGGCCGCGACGGTTGCGCCGAAGGAGAAGCCGACGATGTCACAGGCCCGGCCCGGCGGAAGCAGCGCGTCCAGCCCCGCGACGACGACGCCCGCGATGGTCTCGATGGATCCGGGTGCCGGCGGCAGGTCGGATTCCCCGAGGCCTGGCAGGTCCGGCACGAGGAGGAGACGCCGGCCACTCCAGCGGGGGATGGTGCGGAGCCAGTGGCGCCAGGAGCCGGCGCCGCCGTGCAGCAGCAGCAGGGGCTCAGCCTCGCCCCAGAGGTGCCACGCCAAGCGGCCCTCGCCGCAGGGGGTCTCGGCGCGGCGTGCCGCGCCGAGAAGGGCCGCAACCTCGGGATGATCACCGGAGGGTACGGGCCCGTCCATGGGTCAGACAGGCGCGGGAGGCACGAAGGGATAGGGCACCGGCGCCCGCCCGCGATAGGGCAGTGCAACCACGGCGGAGCCCGGGGTGGATTCCACGCCTCGCTCGTTGCTGATGCCGACATCGAGATCGACAAGGCCGTAATCCGGCATCTCGCGCTTGCCTGTGACCCTGGCCCAGACGGAGAGCGTCTCCCCCACCACGTTCATGGCGCGGAACTGGAAGCTCACCTTCCACATCCAGCCGTCGCGCCCCGCCCAGTCCTTCAGGAGCTGTGCGATGAACTGCTGCTTCAGCGAGCCGTTGATCAGCAGGCCTGGCAGCTTGTCGTGGCCGGTGGTGAAGGGCTGATCGTAATGGATCTTATGCCAATTCTCCATCGCTGCCGACCATCGCATCAGGTGCGGCGTGGTGAAGGGACCCTTACCGAGCGGCCCGACGGCGTCGCCGACGGACACGTCCTCGAAGTTGATTCTCTCGCGCATGCCGCTCACCGCCGGATGATCGTCTTGCGGGAGCGAAGCAGGAGCTGGCCCGCCTCGTTCGTGAACTCGGTCTCGAAAATGACCAGCAGCATCGGGCCCGACTTCGTCTGCTTCTCCTGTATGTCCGCGAAGTGGGACTTCTGCAGCACGCGCTCGCCGTGGCGGGCATAGGCGAAGAACTCCACCTCCGCGCCGCCGTTCAGCAGCGCTAGGCCGTGGAGCGGCAGCTCCGGCAGGCCGTTTCCCACGCCCATCACGATGCCGTCGAAGTCGGGATCGTGCGCGCGCTCCGTCAGGACGTCGGGCGCGCCGAAGGGCGTGCGGAACATGAAGGAGGGATAGAGCGGCGGCGCCACAGCCCCGCCGTAACGCACCCCCTCCTGGTCGGAGGCGTAGGCCGGGTCGGGATCCATGATGGCCTGGGCGTAGCGGCGGACCGCACCGGCCTCAACGGCGTCGCAGGCCGCGAAGGTCGGCCCTTCCCGCCCGATGTATGACCGCACCTCGTCCGTCAGCAGCGTCATGCCCGATCTTCCTCCTGTTCTCTCTCCGGCGCAGCGCTCAGCCGGTGCGGCGCGGCTGGTCTCCCTCGCGCCAGCCCTCGTCCAGGCCGATGGCGCCGCGCCTCGCGAGGGCCTCGATCTCCTCGTCCGCGTAGCCGGCGCCGCGCATCACCTCGGCCGTGTGCTGGCCCAGGCGTGGCGGCGGCAGGCCAATCGCCGCCGGCGTCTCGCTGAGTTTCACGGGCAGTCCCGCCATCCGCATGGCGCCGAGGCCGGGCAGGTCGATCTCCATTACCATGTCGCGCGCCGCGACCTGTTCCTCCGCCACCACCTTGTCGATGCGGTTGATCGGGCAGCACGGAACCTCGTTCGATCTTAGCAGCATCTCCCATTCCGCTACGCGGCGGGTCGCGACCGCGGCGCCGATGAGGTCGATCAGCTCCAGCCGGTTGGCCACACGCAGCGCGGCGTCCGCGAAGCGCGGATCCGCCACCCATTCCGGCCTATCCAGCGCCGCGCAGAGGCCGCGCCACATGCGCTGGTTGAAGGCGGAGATGACGATCCAGTCGTCGGAGGCGCGGTAGGCGCGGTAGGTCGGGCTAGTCAGCGCGCCGCTGCCGCTCGGCCCCGGGACCTCGTCCGAGGCGAAGTAGCGCGTGACAAAGTGGGCAAGCATCGACATCTGTCCCTCGAGCAGCGAGGTGTCCACTCGCTGCCCGCGTCCGGTGCGGTGCCGTGCCTCCACCGCCATCATCACGCCGATGGTGGCAAGCATTCCGGCGCCGATATCGGCGACCGACATGCCCATCTTCACCGGGCCGCCGCCCTCCTCGCCCGTGATGCTCATTCCGCCGGCATAGGCCTGCATGAAAAGGTCGTTCGCGGGCTCCTCGGCGCGCGGGCCGCTAGCGCCGAAGCCGCTGATGGAGCAGTAGATCAGGCGGGGATTCGCGGCGCGCAGCGTCTCCCAGTCCAGCCCCGCGCGGGCCAGGGCGCCGATGCGGTAGTTGTCCACCAGGATATCCGCGCCCTCGATCAGTCTGCGCGCGACCGCAGCGCCCTCGGGCGTCTTCAGGTCGAGCGCGACGCTGCGCTTGTTGCGGTTGGCAGAGCCGTAATAGTAGCCCATGGCGCCGAAGAAATGCGGCGGCCAGGAGCGGCTGTCGTCGCCGGCGCCGACGCGCTCGATCTTCACCACCTCGGCGCCGAAGTCACCGAGCGTCATGGCGCAGTAGGGACCGGCCATGGCAACGCCGACCTCGACCACCCGGAGGCCCGCGAGAGGCCCGCTCATCGCGCGCACCTAGTCAGGTGAGCATCGAGGTTTCCTGGTTGGATCAAGCGCTTCTCCCGGGGAAAGGTCCGGCCGGAGACGGCCCCTTGCATTTGCTCTGCGAGTTATTTTTTCGCTTCTATCGCACGCTAGTCTCAACCGGCGCGGGCTGTAAACCGCCCATGGCGGGAGGCTGCGCTCAGGCCGCCGCCTCCAGCTCCATCGCCGTGCCGAGCGTCGCGATATCGTTCAGCCGCTCGAACAGCGCGGCCGCGCGCCGGCTCTCCCCCGCGGATTCCAGACAGTCCATGAACTTCGCGCGCAGCTCGGCATCGGTCAGCGGCACGGCGGCGTGTCCGCGCGCCCGCCGCACGGACTCCTCCAGCCGCTCCCCGCTCCGCAACGCGACCCGGACGGTGTCGTAAGGCGCGGCACCCGGCAGCGCCGGGTCGGTCTCATCTGTGGGGAAGACGGTCACGCGAGCCATCAGCGCCTGCACCTCCGGGCGCTGCACGAAGGCGTCGGTCAGCTCCGCTAGTCCGACCTTCCCGGCGATCACCGCAGCCGCCATGTCGAACTGCGCGCTGAACTTCGCCTCCAGCCCGGTCGAGGGCATGGCGTTGCGGAGCGTCCCGGCATGGGCGCGGCTCGTCACCACCTCGACCGCCTCGATCTCCTCCGCCCGGAGAGGCCGGCGCGCGAGCAGGGCGAGCATCGCGTCCGTCGCGCGGTGGCCGCAGTAGCAGATCGGGAACTTCTTGATGCTCAGCCGATGCTCAAGGATGCGCCAGTCCTGGCCGAAGCCCCGGCTCGGCGCGTCCAAACCCGTCACCCGGCCGTGCGGGGAGATGGCGTAGAGGAAGCCGCGCGGGTGCTCGATCGCGTCGAGTGAGGCCGTCATCCCGGCCTGCGCCAGGCGCGCCGACATCACGCCGGCCTGCGCCGCGCGCCCGGCGTGGAACGGCTTCGTCATCGTGCCGAAATTGGCGCCCAGCCCCGCGCTCTGCGAGGCGCCGAGCGCGATGGCGTGGGCCGCCCGCTCCGCGTCCAGCCCGCGCAACCGGGCGCAGGCGGCGGCCGCGCCGACAGCGCCGAACACGCCGGTCGGGTGCCAACCCTTCTCATGGTGGAAGTCCTGGTCGTGGGCGATCAGCTCCGCCCAGACCTCGTAACCCGCGACATAGGCCGCCACCATCTCGGCCCCCGTGGCGCCGAGCGCCTCGCCCTCTGCCAGGATCGCGGGGACGAGGACGGTGCTGGGATGGCCACGCAGGGCCACGTCGTCGTAGTCGAGCGCGTGGGCGGCCGTGCCGTTGATGAGGGCCGCGTCCGGGGCCGGGGCACGCAAGGGGCCGAAGGTCAGCGCCGCCTCGCCCCGCGGCCCGGCCACGCCGAGCGTGTCGCGCAGGATGCCCACCACCGGCTCCTCCCGCCCGGCAATCATCACGCCGGCACAGTCCACGAAGCCCATTCGAGCGATGGCCGAGGCGTCTGCCGGGATCGCGTCGAACCGTAGGCCGCTGACGAAGGCCCCGAGCGCGCGCGTGATAGAGGTGGCCATGGCTCAGCCCTCCCGCGCGTTGCGGCGCGCATCGGCGAGAGGGATCGCTGTCGGGAGTTGGACGATCATGGAACGCTCCTCCGGCGCTGCCGCCGCCCAGCGATATGGCTCCGGAAGGGCATTCGCGCGGCGAATTTCTTATTTGTGTGCTTCGTCACGGTTACCTCAGCCGGCAACGCAGGGTCAAGAAACGCGACCAGATCGCGTTTCCACGAACATCCAACCCGTCCTATTCGCACAGCGGTTTGTCTGCCGCATTGCAGGGAACTCGGCGCCGGCATAACATTCAGCCAACGATCCCGCCCGGCCTCGGAGACGGGATCACGGGACGGAAGCCGCCATGACACGGATCACTCTCGCGGGCTCCCGCGTGCCTTACCGCGCTGGAACCCAGCGTGGCTGGGCACCCCGGCATTGAGCGTTACGGAGCCGCAGGCGGCCACGCGATGCCTGGCCGCGCACGTGGCCGGGCTGAACGCCACAGACCTTGTCCCGGAGGAGCGTGTGCTCGTCGCCCGGGCGGTGCTCGACACCGTCGCCGTCGGGGTCGCTGCGCGCGATGAGCCGGCCGCGCGCCTCGCTGTCCGGCGGGCTCGCGCGCAGGGTGAGGGGCCCTGCACGCTCTGGACCGCCTCGGGCGCGCTCCATGTGCGGGAGGAGGAAGCGGCCTGGGCGAACGGTGTCATGGCCCATGTGCTGGACTTCGACGATGTCACCTCCGTGATGCGCGGCCACCCTTCCGTGGCGATGCTGCCGGCCGTTCTCGCCCTCGCCGAAGCGGAAGGCCTCTCGGTGAGCGATGTCACGGCCGCCTATGTCGCGGGGTTCGAGGTGATCGCCGCGCTGTCGGCCGCCATGGCCACGCCGCACTACGCCCGGGGTTGGCACAGCACGGCGACGATCGGCGCGATTGGGGCTGCGGCGGCCTGCGCCCGGCTGCTCCGGCTGGACGAGATGCGGGTTGCGCACGCGATCGGGCTCGCCGTTACCCAAGCCGCCGGCACGCGGGCCAGCTTCGGCACCATGGCCAAGTCGGTGCAGGCGGGGAACGCGAACCTCACCGGATTGCGCGCCGCACGGCTGGCGGAAATCGGCTTCGACGCGGCACCGGACGCACTCGGCGGCGCCCTGGGCTTCGCGCAGCTTGGCGGCGGCGGGACGCTGGCCCTGCCCGAGGCGCGCGACGCGCGCGCCCTGCTGCGGCACGGGCTGGAAGTAAAGAAGTACCCGCTCTGCTACGCGACACACCGCGCGCTGGACGCGGTGCTGGATCTGCGCGCGGCGCACGGGCTGGCGCTGCCCGATGTGGAGGCCGTGCATGTCCACGCTTCACCCGGCGCGCTGGCGCCGTTGATCCACCACCGCCCCACGACCGGCCTCGATGCCAAGTTCTCCATGGAGTACGCCATGGCGGCCGCGCTGGAGGACGGCGCCCTGCATCTCGCCAGCTTCGAGGACGCGGCGGTGCGCCGGCCCGTGCTCCAGGCCTTCCTGTCCCACGTGACCGCGGATGAGGCCGTGGGCGCACTGCTGCCGCGCTGGGCGGAGGTGACGCTGCGGCTGAAGGACGGCCGCGTACTCTCGACGCGCCAGGACGCACTGCGCGGCGGTGCCGAGGATCCATTGAGCGAGGGCGAGCTGCTGGCCAAGGCCGCCGGCTGCTTCGCGCATGGTGGCGGCGCGGCGACGGGGGCGGCGGCCCTCCTCTCCGCCTTCGAGGACCCGCACCGCGCAGCCGGGCCGGCGTTGCGCGAGGCGCTGACCGGCGCCGTACTGGAGGAACGAATCTAATGCCCCACCGCAGACATGTCCTGGCGGGCGCTGCCGCGCTCGCGCTGCCGGCGCTGCGGCCGGCCCGGGCACAGGCTTGGCCGAACCGCCCCCTGCGCCTGATCGCCACCTTCGAGCCCGGCGGCGCCGCGGACCAGCTCGCCCGAGCCATCGCTGCGGGGATGGGACCGGAGCTCGGGCAGACCGTGGTGGTGGAAAACCGCACCGGCGCGGCCGGCAATATCGGGACGGAGCTGGTGGCGCGGGCGAATGACGGCCACACCTTCCTGCTCTGCAGCACCGGGCCGATGACATACCATACCATCCTGTTCCGATCCCTTCCCTTCGACCCTCAGAGGGATTTCACGCCGATCGGCTTCGCCGCTTGGTCGCCGAATATCTTTGCGACGCGGAACGACCTGGGATGGAAGCGGCTGGACGAGGTCGTGGCCGCCGCGAAGGCGGCGCCGGGGAAGCTGAACTTTGGCAGCGCCGGCACCGGCACCACGCAGCACCTCGCGGGGGAAATGCTGCAGGAGGCGGCCGGAATCCGTCTGACCCACGTGCCCTACCGTGGCGGCGCGCCGGCCCTGCGGGACCTGCTGGGGGGCCAGCTGGAACTGCTCGTCACGACCGGCTCCGGTGCCAACATGATGCGGGAGGGAAAGATCACCCCGATCGCCGTGATGGGCGAGAAACGGATCGCCGCCCTTCCGGACACACCCACGATGCAGGAGGCCGGGCTGCGAGACTTCTCCGCCACAGCCTGGTACGGGGTCGTCGGTCCGGCCGGCCTACCCGCCCCTGCCGTTGCCCGCATGTCCGCCGCGCTCCGTGCCGCGCTGACCGACGAGACTCTGATCGCGCGGATGCGCGACCAGACCATGGACGCCCAGTTCAGCACCCCGGACGATTTCGCTTCCTTCATTGCCGGCGAGCGGCGGAAGTGGCGACCCGTGGCGCAGCAATTCGCCGGCACCATGTAGGGCTGGCTTCCCGACGCACGGAAGACGGTTGGCTGGCATCTCCTCGGTGACAAGCCAGCCCTCATGGGCGATGGGAGCGCGCCAGTTATGCCGCTGGCCGCTTCGGCCATGTTACGCCCTGGGGCCGCTTGGTGCTTGCGGCCAAGGGGCGCCACTTGAAGGCGCTCGGGATACACCGCCCATGCCCTTCAGGCCCTTGAGCATGAGGCATGCGAAGGCGACGAGGTGGAGGCCGGCGAGGGTATCGGGGAGGCGTTCGTAGTGGCGGACGACCTCGAGTTGGATGCCGTGCTCTGCCGCAGCCTGGGCAGGCTTCGGGCCGACATAGCCCTGGTCCACGAAGGCGACCTCGACATGCTCGCCGGTCGCCTCCTGGACGGCGCCGGCCAGGCGCCCGACCTCGGCGCGGTCGTCAGCGGTGGCGGGCGTGACGTGGAGCGCCAGCAAATGGCCGAGGGTATCGACGGCGGCGTGGACCTTGCTGCCCCGGTTGCGCTTCGCCCCGTCATAGCCCGCCCTGGCTCCACTTTGGGGTGTCGAGCGCAGGGTGCGGCTGTCCAGGATGGCGGCCGTCGGCTCGGGGCCACGGCCCGCCTCCAGCCGCAGCAGGACCCGCAGGTCGTGCACGACCGCCTCGAACACCTCGGCCGCCAGCCAGCGGCGCGCCTGGGCGTAGACGATGTCCCACGGCAGCAGGTCATTGGGCATCCACCGCCAGGGCGCGCCCGTCTTGACCACATAGCGCAGCCCGTTGAACACCTCCCGCAACCCATGCCGCCGCTGCCCCGCAGCCTCGGGCAGCAGAACAAGGTAGGGCACCACCAACGCCCACTCCTCGTCGGACACCTCAGACGGATAAGACTTGCGGGTCATCCCGCAAATCTGGCCCTCACCTCAGTCCACAACAGCCTCTAGTTACGGGGATGCCGGCGGACCGAAGCGGCGGTGCGCTTCCGCCCGTCCGGATCCCCATTCAGAAATCGTGACCGCGCGGTCTCAAGCCGCGACGGCACGCCCCTGGGCCTGGGGGACCGTGGTGTTCAGTAATTGCTGCTCCCAGAGGCTGACCACACCTGTGGCGCCACCGTGCTCGACGAGTGCGGCCCCGAGCGAGGCGACATGCTCCGTCCGAGCCCAGTCGCGCTGCCACTCGCCGGCGATGGCCATCCACGTCATGGGGTTCGCGCCCGCGACGATCATCCGCTGGATGGCCATCTGGTGGGCTTCGACGCTGACGCCACCAGAGGCGTCCGTCACGATGGTGACGTCCCATCCTTCGCCGATCGCCTGAATGGTGGGCATCGCGAGGCAGATCTCGGTCCACAGGCCGCACATGATGAGCTGCTTGCGCCCGGTCGCCCTGACTGCGGCGACGACACGTTCGTCCTGCCAAGTGTTGATCAGTGTCCGGTCAATGGGCACCTGCTCCGGGAAGACGGAGGTGATTTGTGGGAAGATCGCCCCGCCACGCTCCGCGATGACGCTGGTCAGGATCGTCGGAACACCGAACTGTCAATCGGCACGGAATCGGGACCCCGGATCGGCGCGCAATAGGGACCCCTCTGGCGAGGCGTGCTGAGGGGGTAGTCAGACGCGGTTCTTGAACCGCCAGCTGTCGTTGCCGGTCTCGAC
>NZ_JAGIZA010000016.1 GCF_017813365.1 Roseomonas indoligenes | reverse complement strand
AGCACGTCGATGCTCCGCGCCACGCCCGAGGACGGCGTCAGCGACACCGCAAAGCTGTGCCCCGACAAGGCAGACGACAGGTCCAGCGCAGGAGCCGTCGAGACAGGGCCAGTGCTGAGCACGACATCCACGTTGTGGCCGGCTGCGATGTCAGGGCGGGCCAGGGTGAGCACGGCCATCTTCACGGAGCCGTCCGCGTAGGTTGTCTTCACGTCCATCTGGACGGCACTGGTGGAGCCGCCGATCTTGGCCACGAGACTGGTGCCGGCGGCGACCTCGCCCTGCGCGAAAACCTGTCCGAAGCTGGTCATGCCACCTGACAGCTTGGCCGAACCCGCATTTTCCAGCTCAAGGCCGAGAATGCTACCGCTGCTATTGGATGAGAACGAAGAGGGAACAGACGAGATCGACACAGCACGCTCTCCACAAGGAAGCGCCGTCCTCAGGCCTGATGCCAGCTAGCGGAGCGGACATGACCGAAGCGACAGAATTTACTTAAGGAATATTGTTTACTGTAAACTATACTTTACGTTTTCATCGGCTTCCCCTTCATTTTCAGGTACTTGCCTGAGAACGACAGGCTAAACACCCCGCTTGATTAACCTCTGATAAATCAAGACGCAACCACAGGTTGTATTTGAGCACGTGAAAAGTGCGGGCGTAGGGCTCGCATCGTGGGAAGAGGCCACGCTGGGCTGCTCACGAGGCACTTTACCCGGGGTGAGGCATCTCACGAAATTTCGTTCAAGTAAACGAAATTGTGAAGTGACTATTTGAGGTAAATTTTGAGGTAAATCATGTGACCCCTGCAGAGGCGCGTCCGTCCCCACGGGCGGCCAGCCCGAGGCCGCGATGCCCCCACCAGGGGAACCTTCTGTCCGACGGTGGGATTCGCGGATTAGGGCATCCCCGGCCTGCCAGGACCCGGGTGATCTGATGCGACTCTGTTGACCGCGCAGCGAGGCTGATGGTGAGACCAGCCTTGTCGCAGGACCGTCAGTCCCCGTTGATGCGGACAGTAGAGACCGTGACCCCGGGACGTGACGCGGTGGCCCGGTTCGAAGTGGCCGCTCAGGACGCCATCAAACAAGTCCGGCGGCATCGCGAATTGTGCAGCGTGGCTGCCCGTCAGGAATCCTGGCCAGCATCGGCGAAGACCTGAACCGAATGGCGGGGACGTTGCTGCGGCAACGCCACCTCCGGCACTCCGGATGGTGGCGTCTCCTCATACCCGGGCGGAACTTGGGCCTTCCAACTGTCTCAATCCGCCTTAACGCTCGCCTCACGGATCACCCGCGCCCATCGATTCGTCTCAGTCACCATCAGCGATGTCAGCGCGGCCGGTGTCAGCTCCGGTGCGACCTGCATCCCCTGGCTCTCCAGGAACTTCCGCATCTCCGGCTGCGCGACCACCGTGGCGAAGGTGGAGCGGAGCCGTTCCCGCACCGGGTCCGGCGTGTTCGCCGCCAACACGAGGCCGAAGAAGACTGAGGCGTCGTAGCCCGGCAATCCCTGCTCAGCGACCGTCGGCAGGTCCGGCAGCACGGCGGAACGCTCCGCGGTGGTGATGCCCAGCGCCCGCACGCGCCCGCCCTGCAGGTGCGGCAGGGCCGTCAGCGCGTCGGTGAAGACCATCGCGACATGCCCTGCCACCAGGTCGTTCAGCGCCGGCCCCGTGCCGCGATAAGGGATGTGCTCGATGCTCGTCCCGGCCATCGAGTTGAACAGCGCACCCGCGAGGTGGGAGGAGGCGCCGTTGCCGGATGAGCCGAAGGAGAGCCGCTCCCTCTTCGCCAGCGCGATCAACTCCTGCACGTTCTTCGCCGGCACGCCCGCGTTCACCGCCAGCACGTTCGGGATGCGCCCCAGCGGCGCGACGGGCGTGAAGTCCTTCACCGGGTCGTAGGGCTGGCCGGGGTAGAGCATCCGGTTGATCGCCAGCGGGCCGGAGGTGCCGAACAGGATGGTGTGGCCATCCGGCGCGGAGCGCGCGACGAACTCGGCCCCGATATTGCCGCCCGCGCCGGCGCGGTTCTCCACCACCACCGTCTGGCCCAGCCCCTCGCCGAGGCTCACCGCCAGGCGCCGCGCGATCAGGTCGGTCGGGCCGCCGGGCGAGAAGGGCACCACCAGCGTCACCGGCCTTGCGCCGGGCTGCGCCAGGGCAGGGCGCGCCAGCGTCCCTAGCAGGGTTGCGCCGAGAAGGCTGCGGCGATCCATCATGCGTTCTCTCCCGTCTGCGCGCCGGGATCGTTCAGCAGGTCCCGTGCGTCGTCCTCCGCTTCCGCCGCGAGCGGATCGTGCGGCAGCACGCGGTGCCGCAGCACCAGGCGCGCGAGCGCCAGCCGCTCCGGCGCGCCCAGCCGCCCGGCCTCCCAGGCCATCGCCGCCGCCGATGTCACGTGGTACAGCGCCGAGGTCGCCTGCCGCGCGAGCGCGGGATCGCCCTGCGCCGCCTCGGCCAGCGCGATGGCCCGCTCCAGCGCCGGCGCGGCTTCCGGCAGGGCCTCGTTGTTGCCCAGCAGGCCCCGCGCATGGTCGCGCAGGACGGGCAGCGATCCCTCCCGCGTCGCGGCGCGCAGCACGTCCAGCGCCACAATGTTGCTCGTGCCCTCCCAGATGCTGCCGAGATGGGAGTCCCGCATCAGCCGCGCGTCCGACCACTCCTCGATGTAGCCGCAGCCCCCGCGCACCTCCATGGCGTCGCCAGTCACCTTGCGGGCGTCGCGGCAGGCGCGGAACTTCACCAGCGGCGT
Source organism: Roseomonas indoligenes (assembly GCF_017813365.1). Taxonomy (GTDB): domain Bacteria; phylum Pseudomonadota; class Alphaproteobacteria; order Acetobacterales; family Acetobacteraceae; genus Roseomonas; species Roseomonas indoligenes. The sequence goes on along the minus strand of NZ_JAGIZA010000016.1, from coordinate 119,661 downwards.
CAGGATGCGCAGCAGTGGATAGGCGCCCTCCTCTCCGGCATCGGATCGCCGCAGCGCCTCGGCCGTCTGGAACACCATCGTCCGCGCCTGCTCCATCGGCACGGTCATCTTGAGAAGCTGCCGCCGCATCAGCGGCATCTCCACCAGCCGCTTGCCGAAGGCCACGCGGCGATGGGCGATGAACAGCGCCTCCGTCACCGCGCGCCGCATCATCCCCGCCGCGCGCACGCCGTTGGAGAGGCGGGAGTTGTTCACCATGTCCGCCATCTGCCGGAAGCCCGCCTCCGGCTCCCCCACCATCCAGGCGACGGCGCCGTTCATCGTGACCTCGCCGGAGGCCATGGAGCGGGTGCCGAGCTTCGGCTTCAGGCGCACGATCCGGTGGTGGTTCGGCCGGCCATCCGGCAGCGTGCGCGGCAGCAGGAAAAGGGAGACGCCGCGCAGCCCCGGCGCGTCCTCGCGCCGCGCCAGCACCATGGCCAGCTCCGCATCGGGATTAGAGCAGAACCACTTGTCGCCCGTCAGCGCCCAGGTTCCGTCCTCCTGCGGCGCCGCGCGGACGACGGTGGCGGCGATGTCGCTCCCCGCGCCCTGCTCCGTCATGAACATCGCGCCCTGGTTCAGCGCATCCAGGTCCTGGCTCGTCAGCGCCGGCAGATAGCGGGCGATGAGATCGGGCGATCCGAACTTCCGCAGCGTGCGCGTCAGGCTGTCGGTCATGGAGACGGGGCAGCACAGCCCGAACTCCGCCTGCACGAACAGGTAGGTCAGCAGGTACTTCGCGGCCGGCGGCATCGGCGCATCCCAGCCCAGCACCCCGGCGCGGTGGGAGAGGGCGGCGAGCCCGAACTCCCCGAAGGCGAGCCGTTCCATCTCCCGGTAGGCCGGGTGGTACTCCACGCTCTGCGCGTCCTCGCCCCGGCGGTTCCGCTGGTGCAGCACGGGCGGGTTGCGGTCCGCCGCCATCGCCAGCGCGTCCAGTGAGCCGCCGGCCAGGGCACCAAGCCTGTCCAGATGCGGCGCGAGATGCGCCGCCAGCGCGTCCGGGAGGTAGAGCGAGGCCAGGCGGGCCAGCGCCGGATCGGCCCGGAAGAGGTTCAGCCCGTGGCTGTCGGGGATCGCGGCGGCGCCGGCCAGCGGGGCATGATCCGGACCGGGAGGGCGGATGTGCATGGCGCGTTTCCTCACCTTCGTTCGGCCCAAGGCTGGTCCCGCCATCGGGGGCCGCCAATCGATTTCTTCGCCGCCGCCCTTGAGCTAGGCTCAACGGGCCATGACCTACCGGCGCCTTCCCTCCCTCGTCGCCCTTCGCAGCTTCGAGGCGGCGGCGCGCCACCGCAGCGTGACCCGCGCGGCCGGGGAACTCTCCGTCACGCCCGGGGCGGTCAGCCGCGGCGTGCGCGCGCTGGAGGAGGAGCTGGGAACGCCGCTCTTCACCCGCGCCGCGGCCGGGCTCGCCCTGACCCCGGCCGGGGACGCCCTGTTCACCGCCGCGCGGGAGGGGCTGGACCGCATCGCCGCCGGGCTCGTCACCATGCGCCAGGCCGCGCCGCGCCGGCGGTTGCGGATCGGCGCCTACACGCTCTTCGCCAGCCGCTGGCTCCTCCCGCGCTGGGGCCGTCTGCGGGAATGCCATCCCGAGCTGGAAGTCGAGCTGGAGACGAGCGCGGATCCGCTGGAGCTCGTGCCCGGCGTCTTCGACGCCGTGATCGCCGTCACGGACCGCCGCCCGCGCCCCGGCCTTCTCGCGATGCCCCTCGTCCCAATCGAGACGATGCCGGTCCTCGCCCCCGCGCGCCTCCCTGCCCTGGACTGGCGTCGCGCGACGCTGCTGCACTCCCGCCAGCGCCCGGACGACTGGGCGCGCTGGCTCGCGGGTGCCAACATCGAAGGGGTCGATGCGTCCGCCGGCCCGCGCTTCGAGAGCATCGCCCTGGCGCTCGACGCGGCCGCGGAGGGGCTGGGCGTCGCGATGGCGATCCGGGCCCTGGTGGCGCAGGACCTCGCCACCGGGCGGGTGGCGGCGCCGCACCCGCATGTCCGGCGCACGACCCGGCACTTCACCCTGCTGCACGACGCGAGCCGCGAGGATGACCCGGCCCTCGCCGCCCTGCGCGGCTGGCTCGCGGCCGAGGTGGGCTGACGGAGGCGGCTCCGGCGGTCCCGGGGCCGGGATGCCGCCTGTACGCCACCACGCCGGCGGAACCACGCCTCCGCCGCATACGTGCCGGGCCCCTGGCGGTTGGCGCCGCGGTTTCGCGGCGCTCCTCGCTTCGTTAGAAGGCGGCCATGGACAACAGCATGGCCAGCAGGCCCTACAGCAAGCTCAAGGGCGACCCGTACCGCGCCTATGAGGAACTGCCGGCCGAGGTGCGCCGGGCCATGCAGGAAGCCCTGGTGGACTGGTGCCCGCTGCGCGCCCGCGAATGGCATCTCGACCTGCTGCGCCGGCAGCGGCTGCGGCCGGCCCAGGCGGCCTTCTTCCTCGTCCAGACCATCCGCAAGCAGGACCATGCCGAGGTGGCCTCGTTCGCGAGGACCTGGCCGAAGGGCGCCCAGGCCTACCCGCACCTCGCCGCGGAGGCGACGCTCCAGCGCTATGTCGGGACGGAGGGAATCCCCGCTGCGGAGCCCGTTCTCCTGCCCCCGCCGGAGAAGCGGCCCAAGGCACGTCCCAAGGCTCAGCCCAAGGCAAGTCTCAAGGCACGGGCGAAGCGCCCGGCAGGCCGACGCTCCCGGCGCTGAGGGCGGCAGCCGCCCGGCTCTCACGCGCCCCGGCCACGGTGCATCGAGGCCTGGCGCTGCCCCGCCGCCGGCTGGATCAGGCGAAGCCGTAGAGGCGGGCGGGATTGTCTACCAGGATCAGCCGGCGCGTCGCCTCGTCCGGTGCCCAGTCCAGGAGCAGGTCGAGCAGCGCCGCATCATCCGGCTTCTCCTCCACCGAGACATGCGGCCAGTTGCTCGCCCAGGTCATGCGCTCGGGCGCGTGCCGGATCGCCGCCTTCGCCAGCGCGGCGGTGTCGGCATAGTCCGGCGGCCCGGCCCGGGAGACCTCGTAGGCCGCCGCCAGCTTCAGGTAGGTCCGGCCACCGTCGAGCAGCCGCAGCAGGGCCTGGAAGCCGGGGTGGTCGGGCGTGACCGGCTCCAGGAACTTGCCGATATGGTCGATGACGAGCGTGCCGGGCAGGCGGCGGAGCTCGGCCTCCCGCTCGTGCAGCAGGCGGCCATCCAGTTGCAGCTGGATATGCCATCCGGCCTCCGTCACCTCGGCCGCCAGCGGTTCCAGCATGTCCCAGGACAGGATGCCGCCGGCCAGCATGTGGACGCGGGCGCCGCGGATGCCGCCCGCCGTCAGGCGCTGCAGCTCGGCAGATCCCAGGCCCGGCTTCACGACGGCAACGCCGCGCGTGCTCTCCGCCCCCAGCGCCGCGACCGCGGCGAGGGTCACGCCGTTGTCGGTGCCATAGGCGTTCGGCTGCACGATGACGGCGCGCTGCAGTCCCAGCCGCGCCTGGAGCGCGCGGTAGCCCGGCACGTCGGCCCAGGCCGGGCCGGGATTGGCGCCGGGCACGGCGACCGGGGCGCGGGGATCGTAGATATGGACGTGGCAGTCGCAGCCGCCGGGCGGCATGGACAGGCGCGGGGCGGCCGGCATCATGCGTCCTCCCGCGCCGGGCGGCGCGACCAGTTCTCCGGGTTCACGGCCCCTGGCGGGATCTCGCCCGCCAGGATGGCGCGGACCTGCCGGACCGTGTCGAAGGCCTGGGCCTCGATGGCCGGTGGGGTGAGCCCGCCGATATGCGGGGTGGCGATCACGTTCGGCATCGCCGCGAGCGCCGGCGAGGGCATCTGGTCCGTCGCGCGGCCCACATCCATGGCGGCCCCGGCGATCCACCCCTCCCGGAGGGCGGTGGCCAGCGCCGCCTCGTCCACCAGGTTACCGCGGGAGAGGTTGATGAACACGGCGTCACGCCGCATCCGGCGCAGGGCCACGGCGTCGATCAGGTTCTCCGTCGCCTCGGTCGCCACCGCCAGGCAGACGACGTAGTCGGCCTCTTCCAGCAGCGTCTCGAAGCCGACCTGCCGGTATGGCGCCTCCGCCGTGGCGAAGGGATCGGCCACCAGCACCTCCATGCCGAGCGCGGCGGCGACGGTGGCGAGGTTCCGGCCGATGGCGCCGTAGCCGATGATCCCGATGCGGCTGCCGGAGAGCTGGCGGCCCATCCGCACCTCCGGCATCAGCCCGGCGTGGTAGTCCCGCGCGGCGCGCGAGATGCCGCGCGAGAGATCGACCATGAAGCCGATCGCGAGCTCCGTGACGGAGGCGACGAAGCCGGGAAAGGCGTGGGTGACGAGCACGCCGGCCCGGCCCGCCGCCGCCGTGTCGATGTTGCGGATGTCCACGGCGCAGCGCAGGAAGGCGCTGAGCCGTGGAAGGCCGGGGAAGACCTCCGCCGGGCCTGCGGTCAGGCGGTCGGCCACGATGAGGTCGGCCTCCGCCGCGGCGGCGATCAGACCCTGAGGGGTGAGGGGCTCCTCCCCTTCGTGGAGGATCACCTCGGCCATGGCGCGCAGCTCGGCCAGGGCGCGCGGGCCGTAGTACCGCTCCCGCGTCGCCGGCGTGTGCGTCAGGAACACCTTCATCATCGTGGATCCCGTCAGTAGCCGAACAGTCGCGGCAGGCCGGTGCTGAGCACCGGGATGAAGGCGATCAGGAGCAGGCAGACAAAGATGAGGCCGAGATAGCCCATCACGGGCCGGACCGTCCGCTCGATCGGCACATGCCCGATGAGGCAGGCGCCGTAGAGGCCGAGGCCGAGCGGCGGGGCGAAGAGGCCGATGCCCATGGCGATGACCAGCACCACCCCGAAATGAAGCGGATCGATGCCGAGCTGGGTCGCGACGGGCACCAGCAGCGGCCCGAAGATGATGAGCGCCGCCGCGCCTTCCAGCACGGATCCCATGACGATGAGGATGCCGATGGAGAGCAGCATGAAGAGCCAGGTCCCGCTGGACTGCGAGAGGGCCACCATGGCGTCGCCCAGCGCGTGCGGCACCTGCTGCAGCGTCAGCACCCAGGCCAGCGCCTGGGCCGCGGCCACGATGAAGAGGACGAGGCCGGATCGCGTCGCCGCGTGCATGAAGCTCCGCGCCAGGGCGCGCCAGCTCAGCTCCCGGAACACCGCCGCGCCGACGACGATGGCGTAGAGCACGGCGAAGGCCGAGATCTCGGTCGCGGTCGCGAAGCCGCTCTTGAAGCCGATGAAGATCATCGCGATCAGCCCGAGCGACACGATCGCGCCGATCCACATGCGGCGCATCCCCCCTTCCGGGATCAGGTCGGCCGCGATGGCCGCTTTCGTGCCGAACAGGACGGAGACGCCGATCAGCGCCGCCGCCATGAGGGCGGAGGGGATCAGCCCCGCCATGAACAGCCCGCCGATGGACAGGTTGGCCACGAAGCCGAGGATGATGAGGTTGATGCAGGGCGGGATCGTTTCCGCCATCACGGCGGAGGCGGCCAGCAGGGCCACCGCCTGCCCGGGATCCTGCTTCGAGCGCCGCGCCGCCGGCACCAGCACCGCGCCCACCGCAGCGACGTCCGCCATCTTGGAGCCGGAGATGCCGGAGAACAGCACCATGGACAGCACCATGACGACGTTCAGCCCCCCGCGCATCCGCCCGACCATGCGCTGCAGCAGCTCGATCAGGCGCACGGACATGCCGTTCGCCTCCATCAGGTAGCCGACCAGGATGAAGAAGGGGATCGCCAGGAGCACGAAGTTGTCGATGCCGCGGGCCATCTGCTGGGCGAAGATCACGCCGGGCAGGTAGTCGTCCAGCCAGATATAGATCAGGGCGGAGAGCGCGATCGAGAAGCCGATGGACAACCCGCCGAGAAGCGCGACCACGAAGCCCAGCCCCATGAGCAGGCCGGCGGGCGGCATCGTGTCCGGCGAGACGGCGGACCAGGCCGCGAAGACACCGCCCACGGCCGCGACCGCCACCAGCACCTCCACCAGCTCGCGCAGGGGCCGTCGGCAGGCAAGGTCCAGCGCGAAGACCGTCATGAACAGGGCGCCGGCGCCCATGGGCAGGAAGGTCCATTCCAGGGGAAGGCCGGATCCCGTCGTCTGCCCCGCCGTCATCCAGCCGAGCTTGAAGGCGTTCAGCGCCACATAGGCCGCGATCAGCACCGTCAGCACGGCCGCGACGGCATCGACCCGGCGCCGCGCCCCCGTTCCGAGCCGCGCGGCGAAGAACTCCACCCCCGGGTTCTCGCCCCGCGCCACCGCGCTCGCCGCCCCGAAGAAGCTGGAGCCGACCATCAGCCCGCGCGCCACGTCGTCCGACCACTCCACGGGCGCCCCGAAGAGCGAGCGGGCGAGGACGGAGCCGATGACGACGACGAGGTCCGCGGCCAGCAGAACCGCCGCGATCGCGTCGGAGAAGGCGACGAGGGGCGCCATGGTGACCCGGCCCGGGCCGAGTGCGGGCGCGGCGGCGGCGTGCATCGCGGCTGTCCTCAGACCGTGGTGGCGCGGATCTGCTCGATGACCGGCCGGGCTTCCGGCCGGTTCCGCATGAAGGTCTCCATCTGCGGCTGCACCCGCTTCCGGAAGGCCTCCCGGTCGCACTGGACGATCGTGACGCCCCGCTCGCGCAGCAGGGCCATCGCCTCCTGCTCCACCGCCAGCCCGTGCGCGCGCGTATCGGCCGCGGCCTTGCCGGCCGCGTCCAGGAAGCGGTCGCGCAGCGCCGGGTTCATCCGGTTGTAGGCGACGTCGCTGAAGTAGATCGCGAGCGGCGAGAAGTTGTGCTGGGTGAGGGAGTAGAACTTCGCCGTCTCGTAGAACTTGCTCGCCACCATGGTGGGCGGATCGTGCTCCAGCCCGTCGATCACGCCGGCCTGCAGCGCGGTGTAGATCTCGCCGAAGGCCAGCGGCGTCGCGGCCGCGCCCATGAGGCGCAGGCACTCCGTGATGACGGGGTTGGGCAGGGTGCGGATCTTCTGCCCCGCTAGGTCCTCCGGCGTGTTCACCGCCTTCTTCGAGAGCACGCTGCGCGAGCCGAAGTTGTAGGCCCAGGCAATGATGCGGATGTTGGAGCCGCGCTGCAGCGCCGCCTCGATGGGCTTGGCCGCCCCGGCCTCGAAGGCCTTGGTCTGCTGCTCGAAGCTGGTGAACAGGTAGCCCAGGTCGAAGGTGCCGACGAGCGGCACGAGATTCGCGGAGATGGAGGAGCCGGACACCATCATGTCGATCACGCCGAGCTTGACCGAGTTGATGACGTCGATCTCCTGCCCGAGCTGGTTATCGGGAAAGAAGCTGACCTCGATCTGCTCGCCCAGCCCGTTCGCCCGGAGCTGGCTCACCAGCTTGTCGTAGTACACGCGGCCATTGCCGAATTTCGGGTCGTTGGCCTGGGACGAGGAGAGGCGCATCCGCAGCGTGGCCGCCTGGGCCCGGCCAATGAGGGCAGGGGCTGCGAGGGCGACCGTTCCCCCGGCGAGCGATGCGCGCACGAGGCCGCGGCGATCCAGTGGACGCATTATTCCCTCCTGACGGATGTCACCCTGGTCAGGGTGCCCCTTTGGCCATATTGTATGACCAGATTTTCGGGCGCGGCAAGCCGGAGTTCGGCTGGGCCCGCCACCATGTCGGTAAGGCGGGGTGATGGTCGATCATCCGCAAGCGCTGCGGAACATCCAGGCCCAGGTGGTCGAGCGGCTGGGGACCGGCATCGTCCGCGGCGACGTGGCGCCGGGCGAACCCATCGCGTCGGAGATGCGCATCTGCGAGATGCTGAACGTCAGCCGCACGGTGGTGCGGGAGGCGATTCGCGTGCTGAGCGGCAAGGGCCTGGTGGAGGCCCGGCCCAGGAGCGGAACCCGCGTGCGCCCGCCGGAGCTCTGGAACCAGCTCGACCCGGACGTGCTGCGCTGGCAGCTCGAGACCGCCGACCTCACCACCTACCTGATGAAGCTGTTCAGGCTCCGCAGCACCGTGGAACCGATGGCGGCCGCCTATGCTGCGAGTTCCGGCACCGAGGCCGACATCGCCCGCATCCGCGCAGCGGCGGAGGCCATGGCGGCGGCAGGGAGCAACGAGGCCTGGGTCGAGGCCGATATCGACTTCCACCGCGCGATCCACGTGGCGACGCGCAACGAGTTCTTCTGGCCGATCGCGCAGATGTTCGAGGTCGTGCTCCGCCGCAGCTTCACCCTGGCCGCGCCGGGGGACCACCGCCCGCGCGCCATCCTGGAGCACCGGCGCGTGATGGAGGCGATCGCATCCCGCGACCCGGACGCCGCCCGGGGCGCGATGGAGGAGCTGATTGCCCACTCGGCGGGGGACCTGAAGCGCTTGTACGGGATCGATCCCCGGTCCGGCCCGACGCCGGCCACCCGCGCAGTCACTGACGAACGGCGCCCGGGGATCGGCCCGTCACGCGCTTGAAGGCACGGCTAAAGGCGGCCTGGGAGGCGTAGCCCAGCCGCTGGGCCGCCGTGTCGATGGGCACCCGGTCCTGCGTGATCCACTGGGTGGCGAGGCGCATGCGCAATTCCGTCGCGTAGCGCAGGGGCGACAGGCCGATCACGGCCTGGAAGCGCTCCGCGAAGACGGAGCGTGACGCGCCGCTCTCGGCCGCCAGCGCCGCCACCGTCCAGTCGCGGCCGGGGTCCCGGTGCAGGGCGCCGATGGCGCGGGCCAAGCGGGGATCGCCCAGCGCCTCCACGAGGCCCGAGGCGCCGCCGCAGCCGCATTCCACCCAGCCGCGCACGATGGTGGCGGCCACCACCTCGGCCAGCCGGGCCAGGATGCCGGCGAAGCCGACCCTTTGCCCGCAGGCCTCCTGCTCCATGGCGGACAGGACCGGCAGGAGCTCCGGATGGCGCTCGGACAGGATGCCGACGAGCATGGCCGGGGGCATGAGCCGCACCAGCCCCTGCATGCCGCCGAGCTGGAACTCCATGCAGCCGCTGAAGATCACCGTCCCGCCCGCAGCTTCCGTGCAGCCGGGGGCGTGCACGGCGCTGACGCCATCGCAGATCGGCGCCGCCTCGTAGCTGGCGATGTCCTCGCACGGGATGCCCGGGCAGGGGATGTCGGGGCTCGAGAGGATCTGGTGCTTCCCCCCGCGCGGCAGGAAAGCGGCGGACCCTGCCTCGAGCGGATGGACGGTGCCGTCGGCCAGGCGCAGGAAGGCCGTGCCGTTGGCGACGAAGTGGAAATGGGCGCTCCCCGTCGTGCCGTCGAAGCCGAACCCGAAGGGCGGCACGGCCCGGATGCGGTGATAGCGGATGCCGCGGAGCCGCATGCCGAGGAGCAGCTCGCTCATCAGGTCGGAGGAGGGCAATCCGTTGCCGCCATCGGGCATGGCCGGACTTTCAGTCAAAGGATAGGGAGTGCCTGTCATAGATCGTCCGGGGCCTGAGGGCCAGTCTGCGCCCAACCCTCCTCTGCGACGGAAATCCCCATCATGAGCGACCTTACCGAAAGAACCCTCCCCATCGGGGAACAGGGTGCGGCCTCCTGGGCCGCCGTCTTCTCCCTCGCCCTCGGCGTCTTCGGGCTGGTCACGGCGGAGTTCCTGCCGGCCAGCCTTCTCACCCCCATGGCCGCGACCATGGGCACCTCGGAAGGGCTGACGGGACAGGCCGTGACGGTCACGGCGGGCGTCGCGCTGATCTCCGGCCTCCTCGCCTCCATCCTCACCCAGGGGCTGGACCGGCGGGTGGTGCTGATCGGCTTCACGGTCCTTCTCGTCATATCCAACCTGCTGGTGGTCTTCGCGCCGGGCCTGACGGTGCTGCTGCTGGCCCGCATGCTCCTGGGCATTGCGCTCGGCGGCTTCTGGAGCATGGCCACGGCGGTCGCGATGCGGCTGGTGCCGGCGGAGGCAGTGCCGCGCGCCCTCTCCCTCATCTTCAGCGGCGTGTCGGTGGCGACCATCGTGGCGGCGCCGCTCGGCAGCTTCCTCGGCGGCCATTATGGCTGGCGCAGCGCCTTCCTCCTGGCGGCGGCGATCGGCGCGGTCACCCTCGCCTTCCAGATCGTCACCCTGCCCCGCCTGGCACCCACGGGCACGGCGCGGCCGGGCACGCTGGTGGAGGTGCTGTGGCGGCCGGGGATCGGGATCGGCATGCTCTGCGTCGTGCTCGTCTTCGGCGGACACTTCGCGCTCTTCACCTACATCCGGCCCTACCTGGAAGGCGCCGCCGGGGTGGGGCTGCAGGGCCTCTCGCTGATGCTGCTCGGCTTCGGCCTGGCCAATTTCGCCGGCACCTTCCTGGCGGGGTGGCTGATCGGCCGAAACCTGCGGGCGGCGCTGATCCTCATGCCCGTGCTGATCGGCGGGGGCGCGCTGACCCTGGCCGCGCTGCACGGCGCGCTGCCCGCGCAGACGGCGCTGGTGGCGCTGTGGGGCATGGCCTTCGGCGGCGTGCCCGTCGCCTGGTCCACCTGGGTCGCGCGCTCCGTCCCGGATGAGGCGGAGGCCGCAGGTGGGCTGGTGGTGGCGGCCGTGCAACTCGCCATCGCCAGCGGCGCGGCGGCGGGAGGGTTGCTCTTCGACGCCGCCGGAGTGGGCGGCGTGTTCCTCTCGGCCGGCGCCGTGCTGCTGGCCGCGGCGGGGATCGTGGCGACGCGCGTGCGGATCGCCTGACCGGCCGGGTGATGGGGGCGGATCCAGGCCGCCCCTACCACCCGGACCCTGCACGAAGGGGTTAGCCCTTCGTGCGACGGGCCCTACAGGTCTTCGAGGCGGTCCACGTAGCGCAGCCCCGCTTTCTCCAGCGCCGGCCGCATGTTGTAGAGGTCCAGGCCCAGCACGCCGGAAGCGAGCTTCTCCCGCTTCTCGCCCTCGTTTGCCTGCCGCTTCTCCGCGGCGGCGAGGGTGGAGGCGATGTCGGCCGCCGGCACCACCACCACGCCGTCATCATCGGCCACCACCACGTCACCCGGGCGCACGGCGACGCCGGCGCAGACGACGGGCACGTTCACCGAACCCGGGGTGGCCTTGACCGTGCCCTTGGCCGAGATGGCGCGGGACCAGACGGGGAAGCCCATCTCCTTCAGCACGGCCACGTCGCGCACGCCGGCATCGATCACCAGGCCCCGCACGCCACGGGCCTTGAGGGATGTGGCGAGGAGGTCGCCGAACATGCCGTCCGTGTTGTCGGTGGTGCAGGCGGCCACCAGCACGTCGCCGGGCTGGCACTGCTCCACGGCCACGTGGATCATCCAGTTGTCGCCGGGCTGCAGCAGCACGGTGACAGCGCTGCCGGCGATAGAGGCCCCCGCCCAGGCCGGGCGCATATAGGGCTTCATCAGGTTCGGCGCGCGCCCGCTCGCCTCATGCGTGGTGGAGACGCCGAGGGGGGCGAAGCGGTCGATCGTGGCGAGATCGGCGCGCGGGTTGTGGCGGACGACGACGGGGGTCACGCCAGCACCTCCACGGCATCCGGGAAGATCGTCTGGTAGGCCTCGCCGTACTTCATGGCCTTGCCGGAGTTGCGGCCGCCCTGCATGCCGCGGTTCAGCGCCACGCGCTCGTAGTAGTCCCACAGATGGCGCTGGGCGGGCAGCTCCTGGAAGGCCTTCCACTTCGTGTCCCACACCTCGGTGATGTTGAGGATGCGGTTGGGCTTGAAGTCGCACTGCTCGGGCTGGTGCGGCTCGAACTGGAAGACCTGCGGGGCGGTGTAGGTCACGCCGGAGGGGCCGGGCTTGTGGCCGGCGGCCTGGGCGACGATGCGGGCCTCCTGCGCGATGGCGGAGGCCTTGGGGTGATCCACGTTGTACGGGTCGCGCACGGCGTGGGTGAGGACGAAGGAGGGGTTCACCTCGCGGTAGATGTCGATGAGGCGGTCCATCATTCCGTCGGTGAAGTTCAGCGGGTAGTCGCCGGAATCGAAGAACTCGATCTCGGCGCCGAGGATCGCGGCGGCGGCCTCAGCCTCGGCGCGGCGGCCTGCCTTGCACTGCTCCATCGTCATGCCCGGCTGCTTCCAGGCGCCCTGGCTCTCGCCGCGCTCCCCGAAGGAGAAGCAGACGATCTTCATCCGGTAGCCCATCTTCGCGTGCAGGGCGATCGCGCCGCCCGCGCGCCAGACGAAGTCGCCGGGGTGGGCGGTGACGACGAGGCCGGACTTCTGCTTGTCGGACATAAGAGGCTCCTCCCTCAGCGCGCCCAGTAGAGGCGGTCGGGGTTGTCGATCAGGACCTTGCGGCGGGCGGCTTCGTCCTCGACGGCCAGCGCCAGCAGGTCTACCAGGTCGCCGTCATTCGGCATGTCGCCGGCGATGTTGGGGTGCGGAAAATCCGTGCCCCAGAGCACGCGATCCGGCGCCACTTCCGCCAGCTTGCGGGCGAAGGGCACGGCATCGTGGAAGGGCGCCCCCTGCGACGTGACGCGCTCCGGCCCGCAGATCTTCACCCAGGCCAGCTCGTTCTTCATCAGCTCCAGCAGCCGGCGGAAGGGCTCCTGCTCCAGCCCGTTCTTCGCCTGCACGCGGCCCATGTGGTCGATCACGAAAGGCACCTTGATGCGGGCGATGCGGTCCGCGTGCTCCAGGATGTCGCCGGCATCGAGGTGCAGCACCACGTGCCAGCCCAGCGGCTGGATCTTCTCCAGAACGCGGTCGAACACCTCCAGGTCCGGCGTGCCGCCGAGATGCTTGACGAAGTTGAAGCGCACGCCGCGCACGCCGCCGCGGTCCAGCTCCTCCAGCCCCTGGTCGGTGACCGTGCCGTCCACGATGGCGACCCCGCGATAGGCGCCCTCGCTGCGCTCGATCGCGTCGATCATCGCGGAGTTGTCGGTGCCGTGGCAGCTCGCCTGCACGATCACCGCGCGGTCCACGCCGAGGATGGAATGCACGCGCCGCAGGTCCTCCACCCCCGCGTCCGGCGGGGTGTAGGAACGGTCCGGCGCGTAGGGGAACTTGTCGGCAGGGCCGAAGACGTGACAGTGCGCGTCCACGGAGCCGGCCGGCAGCTTGTATTTCGGGGTCTTCGTGTCGGGGTCCGGCCCCTTGCAGGTCTTGATGGCCATGGCTCTCTCGCTCACTGCTTCTCGATTCCGGCGCGCTCGATCACCGCGCGCCACTTCTCCGCCTCGCTCGTCATCAGCGCGCCGAGCTGGGCGGGGGAATCGCCCTTCGCCTCCACACCCGCCTCCAGCAGCTTGCTCTTCACGCCGGGGTCGGCCAGCACGGCGTTCAGCTCGCGGTTGAGGGTCTCGATCACCGGCTGCGGCGCCTTCGCGTGCGCCACGACGGCATTCCAGGAGGTCACGTCGAAGTCCTTCAGCCCCGCCTCCTGCAGGGTCGGCACCTCCGGCAGGTTCGCGGCGCGGGCGGAGGAGGTGACGGCGATGGCGCGCAGCGAGCCGTCCTTGATCTGGCCCATCAGCGGCGCGACGATCTCGAAGGCCGCCGTCACGTCGTTCCGCAGCAGGCTCGTCAGCAGCGCGGGCGTGCCGGAGAAGGGTACGGTGGTCGTCTCCAGCCCCGCGCTCGTCTTGAACAGCTCCGCCGCCAGGTTCTGCGTGCTGCCCACGCTGATCGTGCCGATATTGGTGCCCCGCACATCCTTCTTCAGCGCCGCGATCAGGTCCTGCGCAGTGCGGATGGGGGAGGAGGGCGCCACCAGGATGGCGATGGCGAAGGTGCCCATCAGCCCGACCGGCGCGAAATCCCGGATCGGATCGAAGGGCAGGCTGCGAAACAGCGACTTGCTGATGGCATTGGCATTCGTCGCCACCATGAAGGTGGAGCCGTCCGCCGGCGCGGAGAGCAGGGCCTGCCCGGCGACGATGCCGCCCGCGCCCGGGCGGTTCTCGATCACCACCGCGCGGCCTATGCGCTCGGACAGGGCGGCACCGACGGTGCGGGCGGTCAGGTCCGCCACGCCGCCCGCCGCGTTCGGCACCAGCAGGCGGATCGGCTTGTCCGGCAGCGGGCTCTGCGCCCAGGCCAGGCCAGGGGTCGCCAGGGCCGTGGCGGCAAGGCCGCCCAGGCGCAGCGCGCCGCGGCGCGTGATGGTCATGCGCGTATCCTCCGTTCCCTTGACCTTCTGGCGGGCGTGGCCCGCCGCGCGCCTACTCGGCGGCGGCCTTGTGGTTCATCGTTGCGGTGATGCCGTCCAGCAGCGTGTCCAGGTCGTCCGTGGCCAGCAGCGCCTTGCTCATCTCGCGGCCGCGCCCGGCGGCCCAGTCCTGGCGCTCGGCGATGGCGCGGCTGAGCATCGGCTCCAGCCCCGCCTCCTGCACGGTGCGGGCCACCTCCCGCACCTCCTCAGCGCGCCGCTTGCCGTGGATCAGCGCGCGGCTGATGACGTAGCGGGCCAGGCCGCGCCAGTCCTCGTGCGGCAGCGTGTCATGAAGGGAGGCGAGGACCTCCTTCTCCACGCCGTAGTGGCGGGCGGCGAGCATGCACTCCGTGGTGATCGCCTCCAGCCCCTTCACCATGACGCTGCGGCACATCTTCACGGAGCTCGCCTTGCCGATCTCCTCCGAGAAGATCGTCAGGTCCATGCCGAAGGGCTGCATGACGTCGATGAAGCCCTGGGCGTCCTTGCCGCCGAGCAGGATCGGGGAGCGCAGGCCCTTGGGCGGCACGCTGGCCATCACCGCGGCCTCCACGTAGCGCCCGCCGGCAGCGTTCACGATTCCCGCGTTCTCGATCTTCGCGCCGGGGGAGATGGAGTTCACATCCACCACGAAGGGCGCGTGCGACAACTCGCCCGCCAGGGACTGGGCGGCCGCGAGCGCGGAGCCGGCGGTGACGGAGATGAAGACCACCTCCGCCTTCGCCGCCGCTTCCGCCGCGGTGGCGTGAACGGTGGCGCCGGATGCCTTCGCACGGTCGCGCGCGGCCTCCAGCACGTCATAGGCGTGGATGGCGCCGGCCCCGCCCGCGCGGAGGTCCCGCGCGAAGATGCTGCCGACCTCGCCGAAGCCGATGATCGCGAAATCCGTCATGGCGCGTCCTCCTCCTACTCGATGCCTTGGTCGATCCCGGGGGGCAGGCCGTCCCACACCTCATCCACCGTGAGGGGACGGGGCAGCATGTCCTGCTCGGTCATGTAGCGCAGGGCCAGCTCGATCACCGGGCGCAGCGCGGCCCGCGTGTCGGGCGGGGCACCATGCGGGCCGGGGGGCACGGGCGCGGCGGAAGCGCGGAGCATCCGCACCACCTCCCGCACCAGCTCCGGCCGCTCATCCGCCAGGCGGCGGGTCACGCAGAGCATGTGGTTCACGGGAACGATGCGGTGGCGCGCGAAGAAGGCCCGCGCCGCCGCCTCCGGGTCCGCGAAGACGGGGCGCAGGCCGGGATCGTCGGGCATGTCGTTGCCGACGATCACCGCGTCCAGCTCGCCCGCCTTCAGCATCGCCATCATGTCGGCCCCCTTGGGGGCACGCTCCGCGAAGGGCGGGTCGGCGATGCCCTGCACATGAGCATCCTCGAAGGTGATCCAGCGGATGGCGTCGGGCTTCGGGCCGCCCTCCTCCATGATGATGCCGCGCAGCCACATGCCCGTGGTCTGGCTATAGGCGCGCACCCCGATGCGGCGCCCAGCGAGATCCGCCAGGCCCCGGATGTCGCTCCTTGCCGGGCAGATCAGCGCGGATTGCTGGAAGCGGGAGGCCAGCACCACGGGCAGCAGCACCAGGGGCCGCCCCGCCGCCCGCGCCTGCAGGAAGGTGGCGATCGCCATCTCCGAGACGTCGAAGCGCAGCTCCCGCACCATCGGCGCGAAGGCGCGGCTGATCACGGGGATCTCCGCGAAGTCCAGGCGCAGCAGGGAGGAGGGGACGGAGCCCTCCTTCAGCACGCGGGTGCGGGGATAGGCGCCGATCGCCGCGCTCAGCTCGGTCGTTTCCTGCGGGGCCGACGCCCCGTGATCCGGTGCCGTCATGGGACGCTTCCTCCCGCCCCGTCCGCTGCCGGGGCCTTCCGCGTTCCCTAGACCCGCTTCATGCCCCTGTCCTATTGCTTTCCGGGGTGGAGGTATGACCCGGGGTAATATCGGTCAGTCCGCGCTGCCCGATCTCCACAACATGGGCGCGCAGGCAGTTGATGAAGGCATCCCCCGCCGGGGGCACGGCCCGGTCCCGCGGCCGGATGATTCCTGCCGGCCGCCGCGGCGCCGGCACGGGCAGCGGCACCACCCGCAGCATGCCCCGTAGCAGGTCCCCCGCCATCATCAGCCGGGGCATCACCGCGATCAGGTCGGTGGCCAGCAGCATCTCCCGGATGAAGCCATAGGAGCTGGAGCGCATCGAGCTCGCCGGCTCCAGCTCCAGCATGCCCAGCAGGGCTTCGATCTCCCGCCCCACCCGCTGGCTCACCGTGGGCAGGATCAGGTCGTAGCGGCGCAACGCCTCCAGCGTCACCGCTTCCAGCGCGAAGACCGGATGCCCCGGCCGCGCCAGGATGGAGATCGGCTCCTCCCACAGCGCCTCCCGCGGGAACCCGTCCGGGCTCGCCGGCTCGTAGAGCCGCCCCACGATGAGGTCGATCTCCCCCGAGGCCAGCTTCGGCAGCAACTCCTCCGTCCGCCCCTGCTCCAGCCGCACGCGGATGCCGGGATGCTCCACCGTCAGGCGCGTCAGCGCCCCCGGCAACACCCCCGTGGCCGCGACCGGCAAAGTACCGATCGCAACCGTCCCGCCCTCCGGGTCCTGCAGCCGGTCCAACGCCTCGTCCAGTCGCCGCAGGTCCGCCAGGATGCGCCGGGCGGCGGCGGCCAGCAGGTTCCCCGCCTCCGTCGGCCGAACCCCGCGCGGCAGCCGGTCGAACAGCCGCTGCCCCGCGATCTCCTCCAGCTCCTGCACCGTCCGCGTCAATGCGGGCTGCGTGATGCCCAGCACCGCCGAGGCCTTCAGGAGGCTGCTCTGGGCGACGATCGCCTCCACCGCCCGCAGGTGGTGCAGCTTCAGGCGCTGGTCGAGGTAACGGCGAAGGGTCATGGCACGGCCCCTTGTGGCGCCGAAGTGCAGCGGCGTGAACCTCGTTCCGGGGGGGCGGTTCTGCGCTGTCGCTCTGTCCCGGGGAGAGGAAGAAGGAATTCTTCCTCTCCCCAGCCCCCTCACCATCATCTTCTTCTAGGCTTTGGGACTCCCCGGCTGACGTGCGCCTCGGCTCGTGGAGCCGAGGCGACTGCAAGGGCAGGATCGATCCCGATCGCAGAGACTGACATATCCGGTCAGTTCCGCGGCAGCCCGATGCAGGTCCAGGAGGCTCAGGCTCCTGGCGGGGGTCCAGGGGGCGGAGCCCCCTGGGTCAGGACCGCGCCGCTTTCCCGTACGCCGGCCAGCAGCACCGCGCCGAAGGCCATGAAGGCCGCCGTCGTCGCGATCCCCGCCCGCTGGCTGCCGCTGGCCTGCGTCACGAAGGCCAGGACGGCGGGACCGAGGAAGCCGGTGATGCGGCCGGAGAGGGCGAAGAGGCCGAAATGTGCCGCCATCTCCTCGGGCGGGGCGAGGCGGGCCATGAGGGTGCGGGAGGCGGCCTGGGCCGGGCCGAAAAACAGGCCGAGGGTGAGGGCGAGGCACCAGAACAGGGTCACGCCTTCCGTCAGCACGATGGCGACGCCGATGGCCGCCAGGCACCAGAGCGAGACCAGCACCATGCGGCGGGAGCCGACGCGGTCTTCCACCAGCCCGCCCAGCGCCGCGCCGAGGCCGGCGGAGACGTTCATGGCGATGCCGAAGAGGAGGACCTCCTGAAAGGACAGGCCGTGGACGCCGGCGGCGAAGATGGCGCCGAAGGCGAAAAGGGTGTTCAGGCCATCCGTGTAGAAAAGGCGGGCGAGGAGGAAGCGCAGCATGTTCGGGCGGGCGGGCAGGCCGCGCAGCACGGCGGCGATCTCCCGCAGGCCGGCGCGGGCGGCTTCGGCCCAGCCGGGGCGAGGGCCGCGCGGATCGGGCACCGCCATCAGAACGGGCCAGCCGAAGGCGAGGATCCAGGCGCCGACGAGGAGTGCGGTGGCGCGGACCGGCTCGCCCGCCGCGCGGTCCAGGCCGAAGGGCGCGGGATCGGGGCGGATCAGGCCGAAGAGGCAGACGAGGAGACAGGCCAGCCCGCCCGCATAGCCCAGCCCCCAGGCGAGGCCGGAGAGGCGGCCGATGCGGGCGGGGCTGGCCACGCCGGGCAGCATCGCGTTGTAGAACACCGTGCCGACCTCGAAGGCCACCGTCGCCAGCCCCACGCAGAGCAGCACGTAGCCCGCCCAGGCCGGCGCGGGATGGGCGAACCAGAGGGCGGCGGTGAGGGCGGCGGTGGCGAGGGTGCAGATCGCCAACATCAGCCGCCTTCGCCCGCCCGCATCCGCCACGGCGCCGAGCACGGGGGAGAGGAAGGCGATGGCGATCCCGGCGCCGGTCTGCATCCACCCCCACTGCGCCTGCCCCGCCACCGGGTCCCCCGCCACGCCCTGGGCGAACCAGGTGGCGATGACGAAGGTGGTGACCACGGTGGGAAAGGCGCTGTTCGCCCAGTCGTAGAGGGCCCAGGCGAATTCGCGACGGTTCAAGCGGCCTCCGTGAGCCCGGGCTGCGGTGCCCCGGAATGGGTTGCCATGGAAAGGGTGCGGAGCGCGACGGAAACGGCCGCCAGCTCGCCGGAACCGGCCGCCTCCCGCACCATGCGCAGGACCGCCTCCGGCGGCTTCGGTGCCGCGCCGGAAAGCGTGGTCCGGGCCAGGCGCATCTGCAAGGCGCCCAGGTCCTCCAGAAGCGCCGCGCGGGCGCGCGGGCCGAAGGCGCCAGGGGCAGGGGCCGCGCGGGCGGCGGCGCGCAGGGCCTCCAGCCCGAAGTCGCGCCCCGCGGCGTCCCAGGCCCCGGCCGCGTCGGACGGGGCCACGCCCGCCGCCTCGGCCAGCCGCACGATGCCGATGGCGGCTGAGAGCGAGCCGGCCCCCGCGACCAGCCGCGCCGCCGCCTCCGGCAAGCCCGTCCCTTC
The DNA here is from genome assembly GCF_017813365.1 of Roseomonas indoligenes. Taxonomy (GTDB): domain Bacteria; phylum Pseudomonadota; class Alphaproteobacteria; order Acetobacterales; family Acetobacteraceae; genus Roseomonas; species Roseomonas indoligenes. The sequence goes on along the minus strand of NZ_JAGIZA010000016.1, from coordinate 100,688 downwards.
CGGCACGGGCACGGCCTCGATCAGGGCCATGATGCCCGGCCGCAACCGCGCCTCCGCCTCCGCCAAGGGGGCGGTGTCGTCCAGCAGCGCGCGCGCGGCGTCCTCGTGCAGGCGGCGCAGCACCGGCAGGGCCGTGCGCCGCGCCTCGGGGGCGGCCGCGTCCAGCGCGTCGGCCGCGGCCCCGATCCCGAGGAGCCGGTCCGCCAGCCAGGCCGCCCGGGCCACCGCCGCCGGATCGCCCTCCGCAAGGCGCGAGAGGCCGGCCGGCCCCAGCCGGTTCGCCGCCGCATTCGCCAGCATGGTGGCAACAAGGTTCCGGCGCAGCCGGTGCCCCTCGATCAGGTCGGGGAAGCGCTCCTGCAGGGCATGGGGGAAGTAGGCCCGGAGCAGGGGCAGGAAAGCCGGGTCGTCGGCGAGCGTCCCGTCCTCGATCGCGTCGGTCAGCCACAGCTTCGCCACGGGTAGCAGCGCCGCGATCTCCGGCCGCGTCAGCGCGTCGCCGGAGCCGATCCGCTCCGCCATCTGCGCGGCCGAGGGCAGGCCGAGCACGGCGCGGTCCAGCAGGCCTTCCGCCTCCAGCCGGGTCATCAACGCCGCCTGTGCCGGCAGCGCCTCCGTCCCTGCCGCCCCTTCCAGGGAGAGGGCGGCGAACTGCGCGGCGTTGTCCGCCAGGACCAGGGCGGCCACCTCGTCCGTCATGGATTCCAGCAGCGCGTCGCGCTGCGGCCGGGTCAGCGCGCCGTTGCGCTCGGCCGCGGCCAGCAGGATCTTGATGTTCACCTCGTGGTCGGAGGTGCTTACGCCCGCGGAGTTGTCCAGCGCGTCCGTGTCGATCGCGACGCCATGGCCGCTGTTCCCGAGACGGGCCGCCTCGATGCGTCCGGCCTGCGTGACCGCGAGGTTCGCGCCCTCGCCGATCACCTTCGCACGGATCTCCCGCCCGTCCACGCGCAACGCGTCGTTGGCGCGGTCGCCCGCCTCCGCCTGGCTCTCCGTGGCCGCCTTCACATAGGTGCCGATGCCGCCGAAGTAGAGCAGGTCCACATCCGCCTTCAGGATGGCGCGCATGACGGCCGCCGGCTCCGCGCGCTCCGCCTCGATCCCCAGCAGCGCCTGCGCCTCGGGCGAGAGCGGGATGGTCCGGGCATTGCGCGGGAAGACGCCGCCGCCCGCGCTGATCAGCCCCTTGTCGTAGTCGTCCCAGGAGGAGCGCGGCAGCCTGAACAGCCGCTCGCGCTCGTTGAAGGACGCCTCCATGTCGGGATCGGGGTCGATGAAGATATGCCGGTGGTCGAAGGCCGCCAGCAGCCTGGTCTTGCGGGAGATCAGCAGCCCGTTCCCGAACACGTCGCCGGACATGTCGCCCACGCCCACACAGGTGAAGGGCTCCGCCTGGATGTCGCGTCCCATCTCCGCGAAGTGGCGGGCCACCATCACCCAGGCGCCGCGGGCGGTGATGCCCATCTCTTTGTGGTCGTAGCCGGCCGAGCCACCGGAGGCGTAGGCGTCGCCAAGCCAGAAGCCGTACTCGATCGAGAGTGCGTTCGCGATGTCGGAGAAGGTGGCCGTGCCCTTGTCCGCCGCCGCCACGATGTAGGGATCGTCCCCGTCCAGCCGCACCACGCGGTCCGGCGGGATGATGCCGCCATCGGCGCCGAGGTTGTCCGTCACGTCCAGCATGGCGCGGATCAGGGTTTTGTAGGCGGCCACGCCCGCCGCCATGAAGGCCTCGCGCTCGCTCGGCGGCGGCACGGTGCCCTTCAGGATGAAGCCGCCCTTCGCGCCGGTGGGCACGATGATGACGTTCTTCAGCCGCTGCGCCTTCATCAGCCCCAGGATCTCCGTGCGGAAATCCTCGCGCCGGTCGGACCAGCGGATGCCGCCGCGCGCCACCGGGCCCGCCCGCAGGTGGCAGCCCTCCATGTGCATGGCGGAGACGAAGATCTCCCGCCAGGGCCGGGGATCGGGCATCTCGCCCGCCCGCGCGCTCTCGATCTTGATGCAGAGGTAGTCCTTGCCCTGGAAGTAGTTGGTGCGCACCACCGCATCCAGCGCCGTGCGCAGGCGCGAGAGGATGCGGTCCGCATCCGGGTCTGCCACGCCTTCCATCAGCACCGTCCACGCGGCCTTCGCCTGCGATTCCGCCTCCTGGCTCGCCGCCTCCGGGTCCAGGCGCGCGCGGAACAGCGCCACCAGCAGCCGCGCGGCCTCCGGGTTCGCGGCCAGCGCTGCCTCCACCGCCGGCTGCGGGAAGGCGAAGCCCACCTGCTTGCACCAGCGGAATAGGGCCCGGATCAGCCAGGCCTCGCGCCACTCCAGCCCGGCGCGCAGGACCAGCCGGTTGAAGCCATCCGCCTCCGCCCGCCCCTCCAGCAGGGCGGAGAGGGCGCCCAGCAGCTCGTCGAACCGGTCCTCGATAACGACCCCTGGCGCCTCCATCCCCGCCTCCAGCGCGAAGAGGTGCAGCACCACGGGCGCGCCGCCCGCGGGCGCGAGCCGCCAGGGCTGCTCCTCAATCGCGCGCAGGTCGAGGCTCTCGAAGAGCGGCAGCGCATCGGCCAGCGGCAGCGGCCCGCCCGGATTCGCCAGCCGCAGCATCAGCCGGCGCGGCCCCTCGCCGGGGATGTGCGAGACGTCCGCCACCGGCCGCCCCGCCGTCAGCGCCGCCTCGGCCAGCCGCAAATCCGCCACCGCCTGGGCCGGCGTCATCGCCTCGGCATAGGCGGCGGGGAAGGCCTCCGCCCAGCGCGCGGCCAGCCGTGCCCCCTCCGCCTCGCCCGAGGCCTCGGCCAGCGCGCCCGCCAGGGCTTCGGGGAAGCCGCGCGCGGCCTGCACCACCGCCGCCTCCAGCGCCGCCACGTCCACCTCGACCGGGGCGCCGGGATCGGTGCCGATCACGTAGTGCACCCGCGCCAGCGGCGTGTCGGAGATGGCAATATAGAAGGCGGAGAGCCGTCCGCCGAAGGCCGCGGCCAGCAGCCGCGCCACCCTCTCCCGCAGCCGCGTGTCGAAGACCTCGCGCGGGAACCAGGCGATGGCGGAGACGTAGCGGCCGAAGCTGTCCCGCCGCACCACCAGCGCGGGGCGGGGACGAATCGTCAGGTCCAGCGCCCGGCGCGCGCGCGCCAGGATCTCCGCCTCGGTCGCCTGGAACAGCTCGTCGCGCGGCCAGGTGTCCAGGATGGACTGGAAGGCCCGCGCGTCATGGCTCTCCGGCGCGGCGCCGGAGGCCGCGAGGATGCGCGCCACCTTGGACTTCAGCCAGGGAATCCCGCGCGGGTTCCGGTTATAAGCCGTGGCCGCGAAAAGCCCCATGAAGAGCCGGATCCCCGCCACGCTTCCGTCCGGCGCCAGGATGCGCGTGGCCACCACGTCCGCGTGGCTGGGCCGGTGCACGCGCATGCGCAGGTTGCCCTTGGCGACCGTCAGCGCCGCCGTCTCGGTCAGGGAGTGCCGCACCGCCGCCGGCACCGCGGAGAGGTTCCGGAGCGCGTCGAAGGGAACCACGGCCGGGTCGCGCAGCAACCCCAGCCCTTCCTCGGCCGAGATGCCGCCGCCATCGGCCGGGATCCGCAGCAGCCGATGCCCGAGCAGGACGAAGTTGTCCTCCGCCAGCCAGCGCAGGAAGGCGGCCGCCTCCGCCCCCTCCGGCGCCCCGGCCACCTCGGTCTCCGCCGCGCGCAGCCGTTCCAGCATCGGTCCGAAGTCGCCCACGGCCTGCCGCACCTCGGCCAGGGCCTGCCGCAGCGCCGCCTCCACCGCCGGCCAGTCCGCCGGCGCGCCGCGCCCGCTGCCATGCGGTGCGATCTCGATCCGCATCACGCTCTCATTGGGGCCCCCGGGCACGGCCGGCCCGATCGAGACCACTCCGCCATCCGGCGCGCGCCGCACCGCCAGGATCGGGTGCAGCAGCCGCCGCACGCTCCGCCCGGACAGGGAAATGGCCGCCAGCACGCTGTCCACGAGGAAGGGCATGTCCTCGGTCGCGATCTCCGCCACCGCCCCGGCGCCGCTCCCACCGCCGGGGCCGCCCGCCGGCGGTGTCAGCCGCAGCGCCACCTCGCCCGGCCGCCGGGCCGCCGCCACGCCGAAGAGCGAGGCCGCCCAGGATGCCAGCCCCTCCGGCGCCATCCCCGCCAGTTCCTCCAGCGGCAGGGCGGCCCCCAGCCCGCGCAGCAGGTCCCCGGCGGCCGGCGGAAGCGCCGGCGCCAGCCGCGTCAGCGCCGATCCGGCCTCGGCCAGCAGCGCGCTCCGCATCCCCTCCGCCCCGGCGGGGGCGGGCGTCAGGTCGTCCGGCATGGCGTTCTCCTCTGCGGCGGAAGATCAGGGGAGGCGGCACCGGGCGCAAGCGCGGGGCGATGACATAAGGCTGGGAATGGAACGGGGGCGGTCCGGGTGGCCCCAAGGGGAGAGAAGGAATTCTCTCCCCTTGGATCCCCTCTCATCTTCTTTCGGGGGGCTGCCGCGGGATGCTCGTCGGGCGGTGCGCCTGAGGTCGATGCCCGCAGGCGACGGACATGGTGGCCCGGGCGGATCAGTTCTCCGGTATCCCCTTCGAGCAGGGTATCCGTGGCAGCCCGAACGCCGGGCTCTGGGGACCCCCGTCGAGGTTCCCGGCGGGGGGGCCAGGGGGCAGCACCCCCCGGGGGCCGCCCGCCCCTCAGGGCAGTTTCGTCGTTTCCCCGGCCTTCACGACCCCGGCAGAGGAGAGGTTCTGGCGCGCGGCCTTCTCGGCGATGCCGCTGATTCCCTCGCGCCGCACCAGTTCCGCCCAGACGTCCTCCGGCCGGATGCCGGCATCCACCCAGGTGACAATAAGGTGGTAGAGCAGGTCCGCGCTCTCGCCGATCAGGGCGCGGCGGTTGCCGGCCATGGCCTCGATCACGGCCTCCACCGCCTCCTCGCCGAGCTTCTGGGCCACCTTCGCCGTCCCGCGGGCCAGGAGCCGGGCGGAGTGGGAGATGGTGGTGTCGCCGGAGAGCCGACGCTCCTCCACCGTATCCCACAGCCGGTCCAGCACCGCCGCCTCGGGCAGGCCCATGCCGGGGTCCAGCGGCGCGAGGTGGCGCGCCTCGGCGCGGCGCACGCGCTTAGGCGGGCGCGTATCGGCCGCGATGGGGGCATCCGCCAGGTCCTGCGGCACGGGCAGGGCCTTCGGGGCACGCGCCCGCTCCTTCCACTTGGCGGGCTTCAGCTTCGGCCCCTTCTTGCCCGTGGCATTCTTGCCCGCACTATTCTTAACCGGTGCATCGGAGGCCGCCTTCTTTGCCTGCGCCCCCGTCCGGGGCGCGGCCTTCTTGCGCGGTGCGTCCTCTCTCGCGGCCTTCCCTGCTCGCTTCGCCATCAGGCCGCCTCCCTTGCCTCCGGCACCGGGCGGATGGGCCAGCCGCCCGCCGCCAGCGCCGCCTTCGCCTCCGCGATCCGGAACTGCCCGTAATGGAACACGCTGGCGGCCAAGAGGCCCGTGGCCCCGGCCGCCGCACCTTGCACGAAATGATCGAGCTGGCCCACGCCGCCAGAAGCGACGAGCGGCAGCCGTACGGCGGCGCGCACGGCGCGGAGCAGGTCGAGGTCGAAGCCCTCGCCGGTGCCGTCCCGGTCCATGGAGGTCAGCAGGATCTCCCCCGCGCCCAGGCTTTCCACCCGCCGCGCCCAGTCCACCGCGTCCACCCCCGTCTCCCGCCTTCCGCCATGGGTGAAGATCTCCCACCGGCCGGGCGCCACGCGGCGGGCATCCACCGCCACCACGATCGCCTGGCTGCCGAAGGCCTCCGCCCCGCGCCGCACGAGATCGGGGTCTGAAAGGGCGGCGGAGTTGACGGACACCTTGTCGGCGCCGGCCAGCAGCAGCGCGCGCATGTCCTCGACGCTGCGGACGCCGCCGCCGACGGTCAGGGGAATGAACACCTCCGCGGCCGTGCGGGAAACAACATCCAGCATGGTCCCGCGATTCTCGTGCGTGGCGCCGATGTCGAGGAAGGTGACCTCGTCCGCCCCTTCGCGGTCATAGGCGCGGGCCTGCTCCACCGGGTCGCCGGCGTCGCGGAGGGAGACGAAGTTCACCCCCTTCACGACGCGCCCGTCCTTCACGTCCAGGCAGGGAATCACGCGGAGCGCCAGCATGGCGAAACGTCCTGACGATGACAGGGGCCGAATGCCCCGGTCATCCGGACGGGTCAAGCACCGAGGAGGCTCCGGGGTTGTGGCCAAGAGGCAGAGAAGAAGGAAATCTTCCTTTCCCCACCTGCGGGCACCTCTTCTTTTTCTGGACTGCGGTCGTCGTGCGGGTGGGAGGCACAGGGCCTCCCGAACCCTTTCAGGCCAGCGCCGCGGCCTCGTCGAAGCCCAGGCGAGGCAGGCGGCCGAAGGTCTTGGAATGATCGCCGTAGCCCAGATTGATGAGCATGGTGGACTTCCACCCGCTCTCGCCGAGGAAGAGCTCGTCCACCTTCTTGGAGTCGAACCCGGCCATCGGCCCGGTATCCAGCCCCAGCGCACGGGCGCCGAGAATGAGGTAGGCGGCCTGCATGGTGGAGTTCATGAAGGCGCTGCGCTCCGCAAAGGCCGCATTCCCCGTGAACCAGGAACGGGCATCGGCGTGCGGGAAGAGCCGGGGCAGGTGCTCGTAGAACTGCGGGTCGAAGGCGACGATCACGGTCACCGGGGCGGTCCGCGTCTTGTCCTGATTCCCCGCGGAAACGGTGGGAAGAAGCTTCTCCTTCCCTTCCGGGCTGCGGACGAAGACAAAGCGGCCGGGGGACTGGTTGGCGCTGGTGGGGCCGAGGGCGACCAGGCCGTAGAGCTCGCGAAGCGTCTCGTCCGTCACCGGCCGGTCCTGCCAGGCATTGGCGGTGCGGGATGTGCGGAACAGGCGGTCCAGCGCCGCATCGTCCAGGCGGGTGCCGGGGGTGGTCACATGGGTATCGGGCATGGGGGGGTCTCCTTGCCGGTCATGATGGGCCCGCCCGGGGGAGGCGGCCAATCCCCGCCGGGGATTGCCGTCATACCCGTTGTGAATTGAGGGGGGCGCTCGTGGCCCCAGGGGGAGCAAGGGATCCTTCTCCTGGAACTCCCCCTGCAGAACCGAGGATCAGGCCTCGACCTGCTCCACCGCCACCACCTCGGGCACGTAGTGGCGCAGCATGTTCTCCACCCCGTGCTTCAGCGTCGCTCGGGAGGAGGGGCAGCCGGAGCAGGCGCCCTGCATGTGCAGCCGCACGATGCCGTCGCGGAAGCCGCGGAACACGATATCGCCGCCATCGCCGGCCACCGCCGGGCGCACGCGGGTGTCCAGCAGCTCCTTGATCTGGGCCACCACCTCGGCATCCGCGGGGTCGGTATCCTCCGCCATCTCCTCGGCCTCGTCGCCCGCCATCACCGGGCGGCCGGCCATGAAGTGCTCCATCACGGCGCCAAGGACCTGTGGGCGCAGGGTCGCCCAGTCGGCCTCGTTCGTCTTGGTGACGGTGACGAAATCCGCGCCCAGGAAGATCCGCGCCACGCCCTCCAGCTCGAAGAGCCGGGCGGCGAGGGGGGAGCGGGAGGCGGTCTCGGCGCCCGTGAAGTCGGCGGTGCCGCGCCCGCCCATCACGTCCTCGCCGGGGAGAAACTTCAGGGTGGCGGGGTTCGGGGTCGCCTCGGTCTCGATGAACATGCGGGAATTCCCTCTCCGGCGGGCCTGCCGCCGTCTTTCCGGGGATGTGGGGCAGGGCGGCCCGGGGTGCAACAGGGCCTCGTGCAGGGGTGGGGCGCGGCGGCGGCAGGGCCGGCCCTTCCGGTCCCCGCTTCAGGTCACCCGGTCCAGCTCCGCATCGGCCAGCCCGCCAGGCACGATCGTCATCGGGCAGCGCAGCCCGCCGGCGTGGCGGCCGGTCAGTGCCGTCACCAGGGGGCCCGGCCCGCCCTCCGTCGCGGTGGCCAGCACGAGGATGGAGATGCGAGGGTCCTCCTGCAGCACGCCCAGGACCTCCTCCACCGCATCGCCCTCCCGGATCAGCAGCAGGGGCAGCCCGCCCGTGATCTCCTGCACCTGGGCGGCGAGGGCGGCGAGGAGCTGCTCGGCTTCCTGCCGCCGCTCCTCCTGCATCAGGGCGCCCACCCCCGCCCATTCCTGCAGCTCCGGCGGCTCCGTCACCCGCAGCAGTGCCACGCGCCCGCCGGACTTGCGCGCGCGCAGGCAGGCGTAGCGGAGCGCCACCGCCCGCTCCGGGCTGTCATCCACCACGACGAGGAAGACGCGGTCCTGCGGCATGAAAAACCTCCCTCGGTTCCTAGCCCCGGCGGAATACCACACTGCCCAGCCACCCCGCCAAAGCGGCCAGGGCAACGCAGGCCAGGCCATAGAGGAAGGGCTCCCCGCGGGAGAAGTTGGCGATCCGCGCCGTGGCCCCCACCCGGTCCACCCGGAAGGAGAGCTCCTGCCGCGCGATGATCCGGTTGGCCCGCACCAGCATCACCTGCACCACGTAGTCCCCCGTGGCGATGGTGGAGGGCAGGGGAAGGCGCGCGTGGAACAGCCGCCCGCCGGAGACCTCCACCGGCGCTTCCTCCTCGTTCCACTGGTCGGCGCTGCGCTTGAGGTCGATCAGCGCCTGGCGGAACTCCGTGTCGCGCGGGCCGGGCAGGCGGGCGGTCAGCACGTCCAGCCCCAGCCGCCGCTCCCGCCGCGCGGGCTCGTCCAGCAGCCCGGCCACCGGGGCGGTGGCGGCCAGGGCGTAGTAGTTCGGCACCTCCCGGAAGCGGGCGGAGGGGCCGTTGACCCAGATCCCCAGCCGCCGCACCCGCCGCCGCACCACCACGTCCCGCGGCTCGCCGAGGCCGAGCACCACCACATTGTCACCCGCCGGCCCGAGCAGCCGGTCCGTGGCGCCGAAGACCAGCAGGTCGGCGCCGGTGAAGGCGGTGTCCACGGCGATGCGGGGCTGGGCGAGTTCCGCCGCGAGCGCGGGCCCGGCCTGGGGCGGCGGGCCGGCCTGCCCATCGCGCTGGGCCTGCGCGGGGCCGGCGAGAAGGGCGGCGGCAAGGAGCGGGGCGGCGAGCACCGCCGCCCTCATCCCGCTCCCTCTCACGCCGCCCGCTCTCACGTCGCGGGGCCGAGGAGGTAGAGGCTGCCGGGCGTACGGACCAGCGCGACCAGCAAGCTGATGGCCACCGCCAGCACCAGCAGCCCGAGCAGTGCCCGCGTTTCCTCGCCCCGCAGCTTCGTGCCCATGGCCGCGCCGAACTGGGCGCCCGCCACGCCGCCCGCCAGCAGCAGCAGGGTCAGCACCACGTCCACGGACCCGGTCTGCACGGCCTGGAGCAGCGTGACATTGGCGGAGACGAAGGTCACCTGGAACAGGCTGGTGCCGATGGTCGTGCCCGTGGGCATGCCCAGCACGTAGATCATCGCCGGCACCAGCATGAAGCCGCCGCCCACGCCCATGATGGCGGAGAGGATGCCGATCCCGAACCCGACCAGCGCCGGCGGGATGACGGAGATGTAGAGGCGGGACTGGCGGAACCGCATCTTGAAGGGCAGCCCGTGCAGCCAGGAGTGCTGGTGCGTGCGCGCGGGCGCCGCGCGCCGCCGGCGGAAGATGGCGCGCACGCTCTCCCGCACCATCAGCGCGCCCACGGTGCCGAGCACGACGACGTAGAAGAGCGAGACGGCGAGGTCCACCTGCCCGAGCCGCCGCAACAGCACGAAGAGCTGCGTGCCGGCGAAGGAGCCCGCCAGCCCCGCCACCAGCAGCACGCATCCCATCCGCGCATCCACGTTGCCGCGCCGCCACTGGGCGATGAGGCCGGAGACGGAGGCGCCCAGTGTCTGGTTCGCGCCCGACGCCACGGCGACGGGGGCGGGAATGCCGATGAGGATGAGCAGCGGCGTCAGCAGGAACCCGCCACCGACGCCGAACAGGCCGGAAAGCCAGCCCACGCCAAGGCCGATGCCCAGCAGCAGCCCGGCATCCACCGACATCTCGGCGATCGGCAGGTAAACCGGCATAGGTTTCCCGCTCCGCCCCCGGCAAGGGGGGGCAAGACAGCATCCGCGCGGGCCGCGCGCGGGCGGGGCCGCGCATGATGCGCGGCGCGATCTCCGGCCCTCCGGTGCCCATCCGTCGCGGTGGACGGGCGGGCGGGCGTTCCCCGGCGTTTGGACCCGTGTCCGGCCCCGTGCAAGGCCCATTCCGCACCGCAACCCGACAGCGGTAGAACCCCGGCATCCCAGAAGGACGGCACGGCGACGATGCCGGCCGAAAAGGGCGATCATGCGGCACGATCCCACCATCCGCCTCTCCCGCCGCACCCTGCTGCGCGCTGCGGCCGCCCTGCCATGGGCCGCCCCCTTGGCCGCCCCGGCCCTGCGCCGCGCCCTGGCCGCGGATGGCGCGCGAATCGCGCTGATCCACCTCAACGACTTCCACTCCAAGCACGAGGGCGTGGCCGATGGCGGCGCCACCTGCCGCGAGGGCCTGCCCTGCGCCGGCACCTCCCCCCGCCTGGCCGGCGCCATTCGGGAGGCCCGCGCCGCCGCCTTCGCGGAAGGGCGCGCGCCCTTCCTGCTGGATGCGGGCGACCAGTTCATGGGCAGCCTGTTCTACACCCACCACCGCGGCCTGGCGGAGGCGGCCGTGCAGCGCGCCGTCGGCACCATGGCCATGGCCCTTGGCAACCACGAATTCGACAACGGGCCGGAGACCCTGGCCCGCTACGCCGCCGCCGTGCCCTTCCCCCTGCTCTCCGCGAACCTGGATGCGCGGGCGGAGCCGCTGCTGCGGGACCGCATCACTGCCAGCACGATCCTGGAATCGAACGGCGCCCGGATCGGCGTGATCGGTCTCACCACCACGGAGACGGCCACCTCCTCCTCCCCCGGCCCCACCCTTGTCTTCACCGACCCGATAGAGGCTGCCGCACGCGCCGCCGACGGCCTGCGCCGCCAGGGCATCGGTACCGTGGTCGTCCTGTCCCATCTCGGCCTGCCCGCGGACCGGCGGCTGGCGGCGGAGGTGCCGGGGATCGACGCCATCGTCGGCGGCCATTCCCACCTTCTTCTCGCCAACGGCCTGCCCGGCGCCGTCGGGCCCTATCCCACGGTGATCGGGGGGCGTGACCGCGACGTGCGGATCACCCAGGTGGCCTGCCACGGCCGCTACCTCGGCCGGCTCGACCTCGACCTCGCCGGGGACGGCCGCGTGGCCGCGGATGCCGGCACCGTCCGCCCCATCGGCCCCGAGGTGGCGCCGGACGCCGAGGTCCAGGCGGTGGTGGCGGAATACGCGAAGCCCCTGGGCGAGCTGCGCCTTCGTCCCGTGGGCCTCGCCGAGGCGTCCTTTCCCAACGAGACTTGCCGTGACGGCGAGTGCGCCCTCGGCAACCTCGTGGCGGAGGCCGCCCTGGCCCGCAGCCCGGGCGCGGAGATCGCCATCGTCAATGGCGGCGGGCTGCGCGCCGGCTTGCCCGCCGGCACCCTGACCTATGGCGACGTCCTGGCCGTGCTTCCCTTCGGCAATACCCTGGCCACACTCACCATCCGCGGCGGCGCCCTGCGCGCGGCGCTGGAGAACGGCCTCTCCCGCCTGCCCGGCCCCGCCGGCCGGTTTCCCCACCTGGCCGGGCTGCGCGTCACCTTCGACCCCGCCGCCCCGCCCGGCCAGCGCCTGCGGGAGGCCCGGACGGCCGACGGCCCGCTGGATCCGGACCGGGCCTACCGCGTGGTGACCATCAACTTCATGCGCGGTGGCGGCGACGGCTACGCGGTGCTGCGGAACGAGGCGCTGGAGGCCTATGACGACGGGCCCGCGCTGGAGGAGGTGGTCGCGGACTACCTGCAGGCGCGGGGGCGGGTGGCGCCGGTTCTGGACGGGCGGATCGGGCGGGGCTGACGGCCCTGGGCCGGCAGGTCCCCCGCTGTGGGGTGGGCCGCCCCTCCATATTCCGTGGCGGGTTCAACAAAAGACGATGAGGGAAGGGGGGCGGGTAGGGGAGAATGACCGCTCCCACCCCGGTGCCCTCCGGAGCCACCCCTTGCGCGATCCCCGGCATCGACGCAGGAAAGGCCGACCACCGCGCCAGGACATGCCCATGCCCCCGACCGGCCTGCCGCCCTACGACGAGAGCAACATCTTCGCCCGCATCCTGCGCGGGGAGATCCCCAGCCGCCGCGTGCACGAGGACGAGTTCGCCATCGCCTTCCACGACATCAACCCCCAGGCGCCGGTGCACGTGCTGGTGATCCCGCGCGGCGCCTACGTCTCCCTCGCTGATTTCAGCACCTCCGCTTCCGAGGCGGAGATCGCGGGCTTCTGGCGCGCCGTCGGCCGGGTGGCGAAGGAGCTGGGGTTGGAGGCGCAGGGCTACCGCGCGCTGACGAACATGGGGGAGCATGGCGGGCAGGAGGTGCCGCACTTCCATGTCCACCTCTTCGGCGGCCGGCCGCTGGGGCGCATGGTCCCGGCCAGCGGCGCCTGATGGCGGATTCCGTCGCCGAGGCGCGCGCCGCGATCGAGGCGGCCGGGCGGCTGCCGGACGACGAGCTGGACCTGGCCGGGGTCGCGCTGCAATTCGCCCGCATCGACGCCCCTGATGCCGACTGGCACGCGGCGGCCGACCGCATCTCCGACCTCGTGCGCGCCGTCCTCTCCGGCCCTGCCCCCGGCGATGCGGAGGCACGCCGCGCCCTGCTCGCGCGGGTGATCCACGAGGAGGGCGGCTACGCCGGCGACGCCGACACCTATGACGACCCCCGCAACGCCAACCTGATCCATGTGACGGAGCGGCGGCTCGGCCTGCCCGTGGCTATCGGCCTCCTCTGGCTTCACGCGGCGGAGGCGGCGGGCTGGGCGGCGCGTGGCCTGGACTTCCCGGGCCATTTCCTCATCGCGATCGACGGGACCGCGCGCCGCGGCTCCGTGGTGGTGGACCCCTTCGGCGGCGGTGCGGCCCTGCCGGCACCCGCGCTGCGCGCCCTGATCAAGCGCGTGGAAGGGGCGGAGGCGGAGCTGCGCCCGGGCATGCTGGCCCCGATGAGCCGCCGCGCCGTGCTGCTGCGCCTGCAGACGAATATCCGCCTGCGCCGCCTGCAGGCGAACGAGCTGGATGGCGCCCTGGCCTGCACCGCCGACATGCTGCGCCTGGCGCCCGACGCCGCCCCGCTCTGGCGGGAGGCCGCGGTGATGAACGCCAGGCTGGGCCAGCTGGGCGCGGCCATCGAGGCGATGGACCGCTTCCTGGAACTCGTCCCCGTCGGTGATGCGGCCGCGCGCGGGCGGGAGATGATCGACGAGTGGCGGGGGCGCCTGAACTAAGGTTCCTGCTTGGGATCCCGCTCTGAAAGGTCCGGAGCCAGGGGGCGCTGCGCCCCTGGATCCCCGTCCCGCTGTCGCCGCGCCGGCCTGACACGGGGTCTTCGCGAGGAGGGCTTGATCCTGCCCTTGCAGTCGCCTCGGCTCCTTGGGCCGAGGCGCACCGTTAGTTGAGCAGCCCCAAAAGCCTAGAAAAGGATGATGGAGAGGGGGCCGGGGAGAGGAAGAATTTTTTCTTCCTCTCCCCGGGACAGACCGCCAGCCCAGGAACCCGTAGCAGTCCAGCGGCATGGGCCCGGTCAGGCCCGGCTATGTCAGCCAGAGCTCGTGACCTCAATCTGTCACTGATCCTTCTTTCCAAAGTCATCCGAACGAATTTATAAGCGGCCTCGGAAACCGAGATGACAGCACCCGACAACACCACCTCCTGGCGCGACGTTGAGGCAGTCCTTGCCGCGGAGATCCGCGCGGGGTCTCCCGGCCCGGACGAGCGCCTGCCGACGGAACCCGCGCTGATGGCGCGCTTCGGCGTGGGCCGGCACAGCGTGCGGCGCGCCGTGGCGGGGCTGGAGGCGCAGGGGCTGGTGCAGACGCGCCAGGGCAGCGGCACCTATGTGCGGCCGGCGCCGGTGCTGGACTACCGGCTCTCCGAGCGGACGCGATTCTCGGAGAACCTGCTGGGGCAGGGGCGGGAGCCCTCCGGGCGGTCGCTCGGGACGGCGCTCGTGCCGGCCTCGCCGGAGGTGGCGCGGGCGCTGCGCCTGCCGCCGGAGGAGCCGGTGCACAACATCCGCCGGCTGAATCTCGGCGACGGGGTGCCGATCAACCTCTCGGATTCCTACTACCCCGCGCGCCGCTTTCCCGGGCTGATCGAGACCTGGGCGCGGGTGGAGAGCGTGACGGCGCTGCTCGCGGCCTGCGGCCTGTCGGACTACCGGCGGCAGAGCAGCACGGTGCTGACGCGCCTGCCCACCGCCAAGGAGGCGCGGCTGCTGGACCAGCCCCTCGGCTGGCCGGTGCTGGTGGTGCGGAAGGTGGACGCCGACCTGGCCGGGGTGCCGGTCACCTATTCGGAAACGGTCTGGGCCGGGGAGCGTGTGCAGCTCTCGATGGACCATGCGCATGCCGCGGCGGATGCCGCAAATCCTGGAGAGATGCCCGATGTGGTTGGATGACATCCGCCTGGTGCTGCCGAACCGTGTTGTCCCCCGGGGCGCCGTGCGGATCGAGGATGGGCGTATCGCCGAGGTGGCGGAGCGGGCCGGCCCGGCGGCGGCGCTGACCCTGATGCCGGGGATCGTGGACCTGCACGGGGACATGATCGAGAAGGAGGTGGAGCCGCGGCCGGACTGCGCCTTCCCGCTGGACGTCGCGGTGGCGAACCTGGATTCCCGCCTGGCGGCCTCCGGCGTCACCACCGCCTATGCCGGCGTCTCCTTCGCCGAGGGCAAGAGGGGGCTGCGCAGCGAGGACCGCGCGCGGGAGATGGTGGAGGCGGTGGCGCGGCTGCGCGGCCATGCCCGGACCGACCTGCGTGTGCACGCGCGCTTCGAGGTGACGAATGCCCGCGCCGAGCCCGTGATGCGGGACCTGATCGCGCGCGGGATGGTGGACATGGTGTCGCTGACCGACCACACGCCGGGGCAGGGCCAGTACCGGAACGTCGAGCAGTACGTCGCCTATTACAGCCGCACGCAGAACCGCACGGAGGAGGAGGCGCGGGCCCGCGCCGAGGCCCGCATGGCCGCTCCGCCCGCCTGGGAAATCGCGCGGGCGGTGACGGAGCTGGCCCGCGCGCAGGGCCTGCCCATCGCCTCCCACGACGACGACACGCCCGAGAAGGTGGCGCTG
This sequence comes from Roseomonas indoligenes, assembly GCF_017813365.1. GTDB lineage: Bacteria > Pseudomonadota > Alphaproteobacteria > Acetobacterales > Acetobacteraceae > Roseomonas > Roseomonas indoligenes. The sequence continues at coordinate 85,548 of NZ_JAGIZA010000016.1, read as the reverse complement.
ATGCGCTCGCTCGGCGCCACCATCTCCGAGTTCCCCGTGACGATCGAGGCCGCGCGCGCGGCGCGGGAAATGGGGATGGCGACGCTGATGGGCGCGCCCAACGCGCTGCGCGGGCGCTCCATGACCGGCAACATCACCGCGCTCTCCGTGATGGAGGCGGGGCTGCTGGACGCGCTGGCGGCGGATTACCACCAGGGCGCCATGCTGCCTGCGGTGGCGACCTGGGTGCGGGAGGGGCGCCTGCCCCTGCACGAGGCGATCGCGCTGCTGACGGTGAACCCGGCCCGCGCGGCGGGGCTGACGGATCGCGGCGCCATCGCGCCGGGCCTGCGCGCCGACCTGGTTCTGCTGGAGACCTCCGAGGCCGCCGGCGCCCCGCCCCCGCGCGTGCGCGCCGTGTGGCGCGAGGGGCGGATGATCCACTCCGACGGCTGGGCGCCCGCCGTGATGGCGGTGGCGGAGGCCGCGTGATGGCCGACAACTCTCAGCGCCAACACTGGATGAGCATCCTCGCCAAGTCCAACGCGGCGGCGATCGAAGCGCGGCTGGCCGACGCTCCCGCGCTGCCCTCCCACACCCGCCTGCGCGGCCCGGAGACGGGGCTGGTGATGGTGCGCGGCCGCGCCGGCGGTGACGGCGCGCCCTTCAACCTCGGCGAGATGACCGTGACCCGCTGCGCCGTGCGTCTGGCCGACGGCACGGTGGGCCATGCCTACCTCGCGGGCCGTGACGCCCGCGCGGCGGAACTGGCCGCGGCGCTGGACGCCGCCTTGCAGGACCCCGCCCGCCGCCCGGCCCTGATGGCCTCGGTCATCGAGCCGCTGGCCGCCGCGCAATCCGAGGCCCGCGAGCGGGAGGCCCGGCGTGCGGCCGCCACCCGCGTGCGCTTCCTGGCGATGGAGACGACCCGATGACCGGCCTGCTGCCCGGCTTCGCCGATCCTGTCGTCGATGCCCAGTCCACCTTCCGCGCGGTGCTGGAGGCCATGGCCCGCCCGGGCCGCGTGCAGCGCCTGCCCGCGCCGCCCGCCCCGCCGGCGCCGCTCTCCCCGGCCGCTGGCGCCGTGCTGCTGGCGCTGGCGGATGGCGAGACGCCTCTTTGGCTGGATGCCGGGGCGGATGCGTCGGAGTGGGCGCGCTTCCACGCGGGCTGCCCGGTGGCGGCCGATGCGGGGGGAGCCGAGTTCGTGCTCGCCGTCGGCACGCCGCCCGCCCTCTCCGCTCTGGAGGCGGGCACGGATGAGGACCCGCACCGCTCCGCCACGCTGATCCTGCAGGTGGCCGCGCTGGAGGAAGGCACCGGCTGGCGCCTGACCGGCCCGGGGATTGAGCACGAGCACCGCCTGCACGTCACCGGCGCGCCGGATGGCTTCCTGGCGCAGTGGGCGGCCAACCGCGCGCTCTCCCCGCGCGGGGTGGACGTCATCCTCTGCGCGGGGGACCGCGTCGCGGCGCTTCCGCGCGGCACCAGCATCAAGGAGGGCTGAGGCCATGTACGTCGCGGTGAAGGGCGGCGAGACCGCCATCGCCAACGCCCATGCCTGGCTGGACGAGGCGCGGCGCGGCGATCCCTCCGTGCCGGAGCTCACCACCGACCAGGTGGCGGAGCAGCTGACGCTGGCGGTGGACCGCGCCATGTCGGAGGGCTCGCTCTACGATCCCGGCCTCGGCGCGCTGGCGGTGAAGCAGGCGCGCGGCGACGGGATCGAGGCCGCCTTCCTGCTGCGCGCCTACCGCACCACCCTGCCGCGCTTTGCGGCGAGCCTGCCGGTGGACACGGGCGCCATGGCGGTGCGGCGGCGCGTCTCCGCCACCTACAAGGACCTGCCGGGCGGGCAGGTGCTGGGCCCGACCTTCGACTACACGCACCGCCTGCTGGACTTCGCCCTGGCGGCCGAGGGCTACGCCCCTGCGCGATCGGAGGAAGCCGAGCCTGGCGAGGACGCGGCCTTCCCGCGCGTGACCGGATTGCTGGCGGGCGAGGGGCTGATGGCCCCCGAGGTCGCCAGCGACGAGGAGCCGGCGGACGTGACGCGCACGCCGACCACCTACCCCGCCACCCGCGCGCTGCGGCTGCAGCGGCTGGCGCGCGGCGACGAGGGCTTCCTGCTGGGCATGGCCTATTCCACCCAGCGCGGCTACGGCAACAGCCACCCCTTCGTCGGCGAGCTGCGCCAGGGATCCGTCGCCGTCACCATCGTGCCGGAGGAGCTGGGCTTCGAGATCGAGATCGGCGAGATCGAGGTCACCGAGTGCGAGATGGTGAACCAGTTCAAGGGATCCCGCAGCGAGCCGCCGCAGTTCACGCGCGGCTACGGCCTGACCTTCGGGCGGCTGGAGCGGCGGGCCATGTCCATGGCGCTGGTGGACCGGGCGCTGCGGGCGGAAGAACTGGGCGAGGACGCCACGGCCCCCGCGCAGGACGAGGAGTTCGTCCTCAACCACTCCGACAACATCGAGGCGACGGGCTTCCTCGAGCACCTGAAGCTGCCGCACTACGTGGACTTCCAGAGCGAGCTGGAATCCGTCCGCGCCATGCGTGCCCAGGTGGAGGCGGAGCGCGCCGCGCCGCAAGCCTTCAAGGAGGCTGCGGAATGAGCGGCTACAACTTCGCCTATCTGGACGAGGGCACGAAGCGGATGATCCGCCGCGCCCTGCTGAAGGCCGTGGCGGTGCCGGGCTTCCAGGTGCCCTTCGGATCCCGCGAGATGCCGCTGCCCTATGGCTGGGGCACGGGCGGTATCCAGGTGACGGCCGCGGTGATCGGGCCCGACGACACGCTGAAGGTGATCGACCAGGGCGCGGACGACACGACCAACGCCGTCTCCATCCGCCGCTTCTTCGCCCGCGTGGCGCCGGGGCTGCGCACCACGGAGAGCACGGCGGAGGCGACGGTGATCCAGACCCGCCACCGCATCCCCGAGACGCCGCTGCGGGAGGGCCAGGTCATGGTCTACCAGGTGCCGCAGCCCGAGCCGCTGTTCCGGCTGGAGCCGCGTCGGGCGGAGACGCGCCGCCTGCACGCGCTGGCGGATTACGGGCTGATGCAGGTGAAGCTGTACGAGGACATCGCGCGCCACGGCCGCGTCGCCTCCTCCTACGACCACCCGGTGATGGTGGGCGATCGTTACCTCATGTCGCCATCGCCCATTCCCTCCTTCGACAACCCGAAGATGCACATGTCCCCCGCGCTCCAGCTCTTCGGCGCGGGGCGCGAGCGCCGGCTCTACGCCGTGCCGCCCTATACGGCGGTGCGGAGCCTGGACTTCGAGGACCATCCCTTCGTGCCGCTGCGCGCGAATGGCCGCTGCACGCTCTGCGGCTCGGGCGAGAGCTACCTGGACGAGGTGGTCACGGATGACCGCGGCGGGCGGATGTTCGTCTGCTCCGACACGGATTACTGCGGCACCCGGCAGGCCCGCATGAAGGAGGCCGCAGAGTGAACGACGAACCGATCCTCTCCGCCCGCGGCCTGCGCCTTTCCTTCGGGGCGGTGCGGGCGCTGGACGACGTCTCCATCGATCTCTGGCCCGGCGAGGTGCTGGCGATCGTGGGCGAATCCGGCTCCGGCAAGTCCACCCTGCTGCGCGTGCTGGCCGGGGAGACGCGGCCGGATGCGGGAAGCGTGACCTACGGCGACCCGCAGGGCGGCACCCGCGACGTGCACGGCATGACGGAGGCCGCCCGCCGCCGCCTGGCGCGCACGGAATGGGGCTTCGTCCACCAGGACCCGCGGGACGGGCTTCGCATGGCCGTCTCCGCGGGCGGCAATGTGGGCGAACGCCTGATGGCCGTGGGCGACCGCCATTACGGCAACATCCGCGAGGAGGCGGCGCGCTGGCTGGAGCGGGTGGAGATCCCGCGCAGCCGGATCGACGACGCACCGCGCCTCTTCTCCGGCGGCATGCGCCAGCGCCTGCAGATCGCGCGCACCCTCGTCACCCGCCCGCGGCTGGTCTTCATGGACGAGCCGACGGGGGGCCTCGACGTCTCCGTGCAGGCGCGGCTGCTGGACCTGATCCGCGCGCTGGTGGCCGATCTCGGCATCGCCGTGATCCTCGTGACCCATGACATCGCAGCGGCGCGCCTGCTCGCCCACCGGATGGTGGTGATGCGGCAGGGCCGCGTGGTGGAGGAAGGATTGACCGACCGCGTGCTGGACGACCCGCGCCACCCCTACACGCAGCTCCTCGTCTCCTCGGTGCTCGCGGCATGACCCCGGATCAGAAAACCTGGGCATTGAAGGCCGAGGGCGTGGCCAAGGGCTTCACCTTGCACCTGCGCGGCGGCGTGCAAATCCCCGTGCTGCGCGACGCGGCGCTGGAAGTGGCGCCCGGCGAGTGCGTGGCGCTCGCCGGTCCCTCCGGCGCCGGCAAGTCCACGCTGATGCGCCTGCTGCAGGGGAACTACGGCGCGGATGCCGGCAGCATCCTCATCCGCGGGCGCGACGGTGCGCTGACGGACCTCGCCACCGCCCCGCCGCGCACGGTGATCGCGCTGCGCCGGGACACGCTGGGCTACGTCTCGCAGTTCCTGCGCGTCATCCCCCGCGTGCCGACCATCGACGTGGTGGCGGAACCCCTGACCTCCCGCGGCGTGGCGCCGGAGGAGGCGCGGGCGCGCGCCGGCGCCCTGCTGCGCCGCCTGAACCTGCCGGAGCGCCTGCACGGCCTTCCCCCCGCCACCTTCTCCGGCGGCGAGCAGCAGCGCGTGAACCTGGCGCGCGGCTTCGTGGCGGATTTCCCGGTCATGCTGCTGGACGAGCCGACGGCGAGCCTGGACGCCGCGAACCGCGAGGTGGTGATCGCCCTGATCGCGGAGGCGAAGGCGCGCGGCGCGGCCCTGGTGGGCATCTTCCACGACATCGAGGTGCGCGACCGCGTGGCGGACCGCATCCTGGAGGTCGCGCCCCTGCGGGAAGCGGCGTGAACGGCGTGCTGGTGGCCGTCGTCGGCCCTTCCGGCGCCGGCAAGGACACGCTGATGGAGGCCGCCCGCGCCGCGCTCCTGGCGGACCCGCGCGTGGCCTTCCTGCGCCGCGCCATCACCCGCCCGGCCGAGGCGGGCGGGGAGGACCATCTCCCCCTCTCGCGGGAGGCCTTCCTCGCCGGGCGCGACGCCGGTCAATTTGCCCTGTCGTGGGAGGCGCACGGCCTGCTCTACGGCATCCCCGCCGGCCCGCTTGAGGCGGCGCTGGAGACGGGCCGCTCGGCGGTGGCCAACCTCTCCCGCCGCGCCCTGGCCGACGCCGCCGCGCGCTTCCCGCTGCGCGTCGTGGAGATCACCGCCTCTCCGGAGGTCCTCGCCGCCCGCCTCGCCTCCCGCGGGCGGGAGGAGGCGGAGGACATCGCCCGCCGCCTCGCGCGCGAGGCGCCGCTGCCCGCCGGCCTGGCCGTCGAGACCGTCCGGAACGACGGGACGGTGCAGGCCGGCGCCGAAGCCCTGTTGCGCGCCCTGCGCAACACCCTCCCCGCCGCGGCGGTCGCCGGATAACCGAGCCCGATGAACCCTCTCCTCCTGGCTGCCGCGGCGGTCACCGCCGTCAACCTCGCGGGCCTCGGGCTTGCCGCCGCCCGGCTGCGGCGCCGCCGCCACCGCCCGGCGACGCGGGGGGAGGGGGTGACGATCGTGCGCCCGGTCTGCGGGCTGGAGCCGCATATCGAGGCGACGCTGGCGAGCGGCTTCGCGCTGGAGCATCCGGACTACGAGCTGATCTTCTGCCTGGACCGCGCCGACGACCCCGTGCGCCCCCTGGTCGAGCGCCTGATCGCCGCCCATCCGGCGGTGCAGGCCCGGTTGCTGATCGGGGAGAACCGGCACAGCGGCAATCCCAAGCTGAACAACTGCATCAAGGGCTGGGACGCCGCGCGGCACGACTGGATCGTCCTGGCGGATTCCAACGTCCTCATGCCGCCGGACTATGTGGAGCAGCTCTTCGCCGCCTGGCGCCCGGATACCGGCCTCGTCTGCTCCACGCCTCTCGGCACGCGCCCGGACGGTTTCTGGGCGCAGGTGGAGTGCGCCTTCCTCAACACCCTCCAGGCGCGCTGGCAGTACACGGGGGAGGCGGTGGGCCTCGGCTTCGCCCAGGGCAAGAGCATGCTGTGGCAGCGCGACTTCCTGGACGCCCATGGCGGCATCCGGGCGCTGGCGGCTGAGATCGCGGAGGATGCCGCCGCGACCAAGCTGGTGCGCCGCGCCGGGCGCCGCGTGCACCTCGTGGATTCCCCCTTCGAGCAGCCGCTGGGGCGCCGCACCGCCCGCCAGGTCTGGCTGCGCCAGCTCCGCTGGGCGCGCCTTCGCCGGGTGACCTTCCCCCTCTTCTTCGCGCCGGAGATCCTGATCGGCGCGGCGGTGCCCACGCTTCTGGCCGCCATCGCCGCCGCTCCTGCCGCGCTCCTCGTCCCCGCCCTCTGGTACGGGGCGGAGGCCGCGCTGGCCTGGCGCAAGGGATGGCCTCTCTCCCCGGCTCTTCTCGCGGCCATGCCGGTGCGGGACGTGATGATCCTCGGCGTCTGGGCGATGGGCTGGACGACCGGCACCACGGTGTGGCGCGGGAACGCCCTGCCGCTGCGGGAGAAGCGGGCGGTGTGAGGGCGGTTGCCCCTGGGGGAGGGAGGAACGGTCAGGGCTGCAGTGCGAGCACCCCCAGCGCGAGGAGCAGGGCCGGCGGCATGACGAGCACGCCCAGGCGCAGGAACGGCCCGTCGCCGATCGACAGACCCTCCCGCCGGATCGCCGCCATCCAGAGGATGGTCGCCAGCGAGCCCGTGACGGAGAGGTTGGGGCCCAGGTCCACGCCGATCAGGACCGCGGCCGGCAGCAATCCCCCGCCTCCCGCCCCCTGCACCACGGCCCCCGCGACCAGCCCGGCCGGCAGGTTGTTCGTGACATTGGTCCCGAAGGCGACGAGCGCCCCGGCCGCCAGCGCGGTGCCGCCGCCGCCGCCCTGAACCAGCCCGACGAGGGCGCGCACCGCCCCTGTCCCCTCCAGTGCCTGCACGAGGATGAACAGCCCGGCGACCAGGGGCAGGACACCCCAGGACAGGCCGGCCAGCACGGCCCCGGGCCCTTGCCGGGTCACGAGCGCGACCACCAGCGCCGTCGCCGCCCCCGCCAGGAAGGTCGGCCAGCCCAGATCCGCCCCGACCGCGGAGGCGCCCAGCAGCACCCCGACCGCGGCGACGATGCCAAGGCCGGCGACCGCCCCGCCCCGGGGAAGGCGCACCTGCGGCACGCTGGGCGCGATCGGCTGCGCCAGGGTCCGTCGCTGCGTCAGCCGCAGCATCAGGAAGGTCGCCCCGATCGCCAGCACGGAGGGCAGGGTGAAGCGCAGCAGCCAGTCGCCGAGCGACGGCATGTGCTCGCCGAAGACCACGAGGTTCGCCGGGTTGGAGATTGGCAGCACGAAGGACGCCGCGTTCGCCACGAAGGCGCAGGCATAGAGATGCGGCATCGGATCCGCCCGTGCCGCCCGCGCCGCGGCCAGCACCGCCGGGGTCAGGACCACTGCCGTCGCGTCGTTGCTCAGGAAGGCCGTCGTCACGACGCCCACCCCGTAGACCACGGCGAGCAGCCGCGCCCCTGAGCCGCCCGCCGCCCGCACCGCGAAGACCGCCAGCCAGTCGAACAGCCCCTCCCGCCGCGCTACCTCCGCCAGCAGCATCATCCCCAGCAGGAAGAGGTAGACATCCCTGCCGCGGAGCACGCCGTGCCAGGCGGCAGCGGGGGAGAGCAGGCCGGTGAGCACCAGCGCCGCCGCGCCGGCCACTGCCCAGGCCGCCTCGGGCCAGCGGAAGGGGCGCAGGATCACCCCTGCCGTTGCCAGCCCCGCGATAAGCCAGACCGCGAGCACCGGGCCCGCCACGCCGAACATCCCCTGCCCCTAGGCTGAAGGCTGGACCACCGCCCCCGTGGGCGGTTGGGACCGATCCGCGCCGGCCTGGCCGGGCAACGTCTCCGGCATCAGCAGCAGGTAGCCGAGGAACCCCGCCGCGGCGATCGCGCCCAGCACCAGGAAGGCGGGCGAGTACCCCGCCCAGACGATCACCCCGCCGGCGAGGCTGGCGCTCAGCGCCGCACCCAGCCCCTGTGCCGTCGCGACCGCGCCCTGGCTGACGTTGAACCGCCCCGTCCCGCGCGTGAGGTCCGCCACCACCACGGGGAAGAGCGCGCCGAAGATCCCGGCCCCCACCCCGTCCAGCATCTGGACCCCCAGCAGCCAGGCAGGATGGTCCGAGAGCGGGAAGAGCAGCCCGCGCAGGGCCAGCACGCCGAAGGCCGCCAGGAAGATCGGCTTGCGCCCCCAGCGATCCGCCCGGGCCCCGACCAGCATCGCGACCGGCACCATCACGCACTGCGCCGCCACGATGCAGGCGGCGATCAGGGAGGTGGCGTAGTCCTTCCCCACCACCTGCGTCAGCTTCTGCCCCACGGTCGGCAGCATCGCCGCGTTCGCCAGGTGGAAGGTGGCCATCAGCCCCGCGAAGACCAGCAGCGGCCGGCAGGTGAGCAGGGCCTTCCAGGCGGACGGCTCCTCATGCCCCGCCCGCCGGCCGGGCTCCTCATCCAGCCCGCGCGCCAGGTCGTCGTCGATCGCGCGGGCGGGGACCAGCAGCATCGCCCCGATGCTCGCCGCGGCCAGCCCGCCCATGATCCAGAACACCACCACCGGCCCGAAGGCATAGGCCGTGACCGCGGCCAGCGCGGCCGAGGCCGCGTTGCCGCCGTGGTTGAAGGCCTCGTTCCGCCCGATGCGGCGGGAAAAGGCCTTCGGCCCGACCACGCCGAGCGTGATCGCGGCCAGCGCCGGCGGGAAGATCGCCCCCGCGATCCCGGCCAGGGACTGCGTGGCGGCCACCGCGTAGAAGCCGGAGATGAAGGGCAGCGTCACGCAGCTCAGGGTCACGGCCACGGCCGCCGCGATGACCACGGCGCGCTTGTGGCGGGTGCGGTCGATCAGGGCCCCCGCAGGGGTCTGCGCCACCAGGCCCGCGATGGCCGAGATGGTGATGACCAGCCCGATCGTGGCCTCGTTCCACCCTTGCTCCGGCCCCCGCACCGCGAGGAGATAAATGGCGAGGTAGGGCCCCAGCCCGTCCCGCACATCGGCCAGGAAGAAGTTGAGGGCGTCCAGGCCCCGGGCGACGCGGCGGGAGGGCCCCCTGGCGGTGAACTGGGACGGCGCCGGTGCAGGGGGCATGGTCGTTCTCTGGATGGCAGAGCCCGCAACGCGCCGTGAGGAGGCCCGGTTGGGTCTGCACCCCCTTGTCAGCCAGCCGTCAGGCTCGAGCCGCCGCCCCAGGTGCGACCCCGAGGGACGGACAGAAGGCTCGCCCCACGCCTGGGACACCTCGGTCGCCCGGGGACGTCAGGTCTTCCTGACGTTCCAGAACAGGGGAAAGCCGCGCAGGAGCCCTTCGAGGTTGGACCGGTAGGCCGCGACCTGGAGGAACTGCCCCGCCGGGATATAGGGCACGTCGCGAAAGGCCTGGGCCTGCAGCCTCCGCGCGAGACCCTGCTGCGCGGCGAGGTCCCCGGCGGAGTACCATTCGCCGACCAGCGCCTCAATCTGCGGCAGGTCCGGCCAGCCCGCCATGGCCTGGAGGCCGTTCCCTCGCAGCGGCGCGCTGAGTGCGGGATTGGCGGTGTCGATCCCCGTGAGGGCCGTCATGTAGCAGCTCCAGCCGCCCTTCTCGACGGGCTCCCTGCTGGAGCGCCGGGTGGTCAGCGTTCCCCAGTCGGAGAGGAGATAATCGACGTTCAGGCCGCATTTGCGGAGGAGATCCGCCGCCACCTCGCTCAGGCCGAGGATGAAGGTCGGGTCGGTGGACCCGAGCAGCACCACCTTCTCGCCCTTGTATCCCGCGGCCTCGAGCTCCCGCTTCACCCTGGCGTAGTCGCGCGGCCCCTGGAACACGCCGAGGCCCTCGTCGTTCGCCATGGGCGAGCCCGGGGTGAAGAAGCCGACCGGCGCGTGCCACATCGCGCTGTCGTCGCCGGCGACGGCCTGCATGAAGTCCGACTGGTCGAAGGCACCCAGGATCGCGCGGCGGATGGCCGGGTTGTTGAAAGGCGGGTGCAGGTGGTTCAGCCGCATCAGGCACATCATGCCCGCCTGCTCCTGCACCGCCACCTTCACGCCGCGCATGCGCCTGAGCAGCGGGACCATGTCGTTCGCGGCGAACTCCAGCCAGTCCTGCTCACCGGCCTGCAGGGCCGCCGCCGCCGTGGAGGCGTCGGGGATCGTGGTCCATTCCACCCGGTCCACATGCACGACCTTCGGCCCCGCCGTGCCATCCGCCGTGCCCGAGGAGCGCGGCACGTAGTCCGCGAACCGCTCGTAGACGACGCGCGCGCCGGAGACCCGCTCCCCGGGAAGGAAGCGGAACGGGCCCGATCCGACCATCTCCGTCACCTGCGTGAACGGGTCCGTCCTGGCCAGGCGCTCCGGCATCATCACCGGCAGCAGCGGCGGCAGCTTGCCCAGCGCCTCCGGCAGCAGCGGGAAGGGACGCTTCAGGCGGAACCGGATCGTCCGGTCGTCCGGGGCCGAGAGCTCGTCCGTCACGGCCAGCAACGCCTGACCGAAGGGGTCGCGCGCCCCCCAGCGGCGAATGCTCGCCACGCAGTCCCGCGCCAGGACGCGCTCGCCGTCGTGCCATTTCAGGCCGTCGCGCAGCGTCAGGCGCCAGAGGAGACCATCCCCCTCCGTGACATGCCCTTCCACCATCTGCGGTGCCGCACGATAGCTGCTGTCCTGGCCGTAGAGCATGTCGAAGACCATGTAGCCATGGTTCCGGGTCGCGTAGGCCAGGCTGAAGATCGGGTCGAGGAAGCTGAGATCCGTCTGCGGGATGAACCGCAGGACCTTGCTCTGCTGGGCGGTGGCAAGGGACGGCACGGCGAGGAGGGCGCCGCCGCTTGCCAGGAATGTCCTGCGCTTCATGGGATGTGCCTTTCCGTTGGAGGGATGGAGCCCCGGCCTCAGCCTTCGGCCTGCGCCGGCGCGGCGCGGGACGTGAGCCAGCCCCCATCGACGACGAGGACCTGCCCCGTGATGAAGGACGCGTCCTCCGAGGCCAGGAAGGCCACGGCGGAGGCGATCTCCTCCGGCTTTCCCGCGCGCCGGAGGGGCGTCGGGACGGTCATGTTGGCGAGGTAGCGCGGGTCCTTCAGGTAGTTCGCCGTCATCCGCGTCTCGATGACGCCCGGCGCGATGGCGTTGACGCGGATACCCTCCGGCCCGAGGTCGCAGGCCAGCTGGCGCGTGAGCTGGGCGACCCCCGCCTTCGCGACGGCATAGGCCGCGGTGCCGGGGTAGCCGACCAGTCCGAAGATGGAGGAGATATTGACGATGCTCCCGCCCGGCCGGGCCAGATGCGGCAGGCAGTCCCGTGTCACGCGCAGCACCGCCTTGAGATTCGTGTCCACGAAACGGTCGATGAGGTCGTCGTCCGATTCGGACAGGGCCTTGCTGCCGCCGATGCCGGCATTGTTCACCAGGATGTCGATGCGGCCGAAGGCCTGGATCGCCGCCTGGGCAAGCCTGCTCCCCGCACCCTTCTCAGCCAGGTCGAGCTCGAGCGCGACACCGCCGATCCCGCGCGCCACCGCGCCGATATCCGGCGAGCGATCGGCCACCAGGACCTTGGCGCCCTCCTGCGCGAGCCGTGCGGCTGTCGCCGCGCCGATGCCGCCGGCCGAGCCGGTGACGATCGCCACCCGGCCGGCGAAACGAGGTTCCTGAAGCACCGAAGCGATCCTTTCGAGAGGGGCGGGCCGGTCACTGCCCCGCCTGTTGCCGTGCGGCGGCGGGTCAGGCCGCCGCGCGCGCCCGGAACGCCGGCCGGATCTCGTCAAGCGCCAGGAACCCGGCGCCCATCGCGCCCAGCGCGTCGAGGGGCTTCTCCAGCATCGGCATCCCGTGCCCGCGGCCGAACTGCGGCGCGGCGATGATGGCGCAGGGGCCTGGCATCGGTCTACCGCCCGACGGAAGGCTCAGCCCTTGGCCGCCTCGGGATTCGCGACATGGGTCGGCGCCCCCGCCGCGAAGGCGAGGAGGCGGTCCACCGCGACCTCGTAGAGCGCGTCGAACACGCCCCGCGTGGCGTAGCCGAGATGCGGCGTGCAGAGGACGTTCGGCATGCCGATGAGCGGGTCGGTGGCGCCGAGCACGGGCTCATCGTCGAACACGTCCACGGCGGCGCGGCCGGGGCGCCCGGCCTTGAGGGCCGCGACGAGGGCGCCCGGCGCGATGATGGGCGCGCGGGAGGTGTTCACCAGCAGCGCGCCGGGCTTCATGCGCGCCAGGTCCCCGGCCGTCACGATGCCGCGGGTCGCGTCGTTGAGGAGGATGTGCAGGCTGAGCACGTCGGCCTCGGCGAAGAAGGCCCCGCGGCTGTCCGCCACCGCGAAGCCGTCGGCGCGGGCGCGCTCCTGGCTGCCCTCGCGGCCCCAGCAGAGGACCCGCATATCGAAGGCCCTGCCGACGCGGGCGACCATCGCCCCGATGCGGCCATAGGCGTAGATGCCGAGGGTCTTGCCCTTGAGGCCGATGCCGGCGGTGGCCTGCCAGCCGCCCTCGCGCAGGCGCTGCGCCTCCTCGGGGATGTGGCGAAGGGCGGCGATGATGAGGCCCCAGGCCAGCTCCGCCGTCGCCTCCGGCCCGCCGGCACCGCCGGTGGAGACGACGATGCCCTGGCGCGTGCAGGCATCAATGGCGAGGTGGGCGGTGTTGCGGCCGGTCTGCATGATGAAGCGCAGGCGGGGCAGGCGCTCGATCACGGCGGCAGGCAGGCGGCTGCGCTGCTGGGTGAGGACCAGTGCCTCCATGTCGGCGAGGCGGGCGACGAGGGTGTCCGGGTCCTTCTCCGTGTCGCTGAACACCGTGACCTCATGCGCCGAGAGGCGCGCGAAGGCGGGGGCGGTGCGGAAGGCATCCGCGTAGTCGTCGAGGATCGCAATGCGCATGCGCGTCAGCTCCGGCGGGTCTGAAGGCTATGGTAGCCGTGGCGGCGGCGCGCCTCGGCGAGGTCGATGCCGGCGCGGATGTCGGCGAGGATGGCGTCCTCCTTCTCCTCGATCGCGCGCGCGACCTCCAGCACCGCCTCGGCCTGGGCCATGGGCACGGCGACGACGCAGCTGTCGTCGGCGCAGAGGAGGTCGCCGGGATCGACGCGGACGGTGCCGAGGACGATCGGCACCAGCACCGCCTCCAGCGCCACGCGGTCCTTGCCGGTGCGGGCGTGGGCGGCGCGGGACCAGATCGGGTAGCCGAATTCGCGGCTCTCCCCGACATCGCGGTTCACGCCGTCGATCACCGTGGCGGCGATGCCCTTGGCCTTCGCCGCCTCGGTCAGGATGTTGCCCCAGACCGTGCAGTCCAGCCGGCCCCGGTTGTCGATGGCAATGATGTCGCCGGCATCGGCCAGGTGCAGGAAATCCCCCACCGTGCCGCCGCCGGTTCCCACGGGCAGGTAGCGCAGCGTCACCGCCTGCCCCGCCACCCGCGCGCCGGGCGACATGGGCCGCAGCCCGTCCACGGAGCCGGGCAGGCCCAGCCGGTCCAGCGCGTCGGAGATGGAGGAGGTGGGCAGGGCGGCGAAACCGGCCAGGGTTTCGGCCGGCAGGCGCTGGAAGCTCGGTGCGGTCATCGCGTCAGTCTGCCTTGATCTCGTTCTCGCGCACCACCCGGCTCCAGGTCTCGATCTGGGCATCGAGGAAGCGGCCCAGCTCCTGCGGCCCGGCGAGCACCAGTCGGGCCTGCTGGCCCTCCGTGATCTGCTTCGACACCGCCTCGTCCCGGAAGGCGGAAACGAGCGCCTCGTGGAAGCGCGCCACGACCGGGGCGGGAACCCTGGCGGGGGCGAAGACGCCCCACCAGGCCTCGGCCTGCAGGCCGGGGAAGCCGGACTCCTCGGCGGTGGGCACCTGCGCCAGCGCGGGCAGGCGCTGCGGGCCGAACTGCGCGATCGGGCGCAGCGTGCCGCCCGCCACCTGCGGCGCGACGAGGGCAGCGCTGCCCACCACCATGTCCACATGCCCCGCCACCGCGTCGTTCACGGCCGGGCCGCCGCCGCGATAGGGCAGGTGCTGGAATTGCACCCCGGCGCGGCTGCCGAGGAGGGTCATGACGAGGTGGCCGATGGTGCCGTTCCCCGGCGTGGCGAAGGTGACGCCGCTGGGACTGGCCTTTGCGGCGGCGACGATCCCGGCCAGATCCCGGAACGGCTTGTCCGGCCTGCAGGCCACGACATAGGGCGCGCCGCCGATCAGCGTCACCGGCTCCAGGTCGCCCTTCAGGTCGAAGGGCAGGCGGGGGACGAGGACGGGCATGACGGCGTGGCTGTCGAAGGTCAGCAGCCAGGTCTGCCCGTCCGGCCGGGCCTTGGCGACGACATCTGTGCCGGTGCTGCCGGCCGCGCCGCCGCGGTTCTCCACCACCACGCTGACACCGAGGGCGCGCTGGATCCCAGGGGCCGCCAGCCGGGCTACCACGTCGGTGGAGCCGCCCGGGGCGAAGGGGACGACGATGCGGATGGTGCCGGAGGGCCAGGAACCCTCGGCCAGGCCCTGGGCCCGCGCGCGGAGCGGCAGGGCGCCCGCCGCCGCCGCCGTGAGCAGGGCCCGGCGTGCCAGGTGTGCCATGCGCGTCTCCTCCGGATTGTTTTGCCGGGACTAGACCGCATGCGGAGCAACCCGGCAACCCGCCCGGGGGAGAACCCCGGCGCGGATGCCGGGGCGGGAGGTCAGCGCGGCTGCACCCCCGCCAGGGCGGCGCGCAGGCGGCCGGAGATCGTGTCGATGACCGCGACGGTGACGAGGATAAGCAGCACGATGAAGGCTACCACGCCCCATTCCAGCGTCCGGATCATCTCCGACAGCATCAGCCCGATGCCGCCCGCGCCGACGATGCCGATGATCGAGGAGGAGCGCGTGTTGCTCTCGAACATGTAGAGCACGTGGCCGGCCATCACGGGCAGCACGGCTGGCAGCACGCCGAAGCGGATGCCCGCCAGCTTGCCGCCGCCGGCGGAGGTCACGCCCTCCACCGCCTTGCGGTCCGCGGCCTCGATCGCCTCGGAGAAGAGCTTGCCGAAGGTGCCGATGTCGCTGGTCATGATCGCCAGCACGCCGGCGAAGGGGCCGAGTCCGACGACGCTGACCCAGATCAGCGCCCAGATCAGCGCGTCCACCCCGCGGATGCTGTCCAGCACGCGGCGGGAGAGGAACTGCACCAGGCGGTTCACGGAGGTGTTGCGCGCGGCGAGGAAGCCGAGCGGAAAGGCGATCAGGGCGGCCAGCAGCGTGCCGAGGAAGGCGATGGCCAGCGTTTCCGCCAGGCCCCGCAGGATCAGCACGGTGCGGGACCATGTACCGGGATCCGGCGGCAGCATCAGGCCGAGGAAGTGGACCAGCTGGCCGAAGCCGCCGGCGATGCGGCCTGGCGAGAAGTCCAGCCGCCAGAGGCCGAAGCCGAGCAGGGCGATGGCGGCGAGGATGACCGTGACGCCGCGCGCACGGGCGGCGGTGACGCGGCGGAAGGTCTCGGGGTGGCGAGCAGCGAGGCCCGCCATGTCGGCCCGTGCGGCCTCGCGCAGGCTGAGGGGCTGGGCGGCGCTCACGCCCCGCGCTCCATCGCGCCGATCAGGCTGTGGCGCACCTTCTCGGTCCCGAAGTCGATCAGCATGACGGTGGCGATGATCAGCAGCAGGATGGCGGAGACGTCGTTGTAGTAGAACTTGCGGATGGCCTCGATCAGGTCCTGGCCGATCCCGCCCGCGCCGACGAAGCCGAGCACGGAGGCCTGGCGCACGTTGATCTCGAAGCGCAGCAGCGCGTAGCTGACGAAGTTCGCCAACACCTGGGGCAGCGCCGCGAAACGCACCACCGCCACCCAGGAGGCGCCGGCGGCGACCGCGCCCTCCACCGGCTTGCGGTCGATGTTCTCCACCACCTCGGAGAAGAGCTTGCCGAGCGAGCCCATGGTGTGGATGGCGATGGCCAGCACGCCCGGCACCGGCCCCAGGCCGAAGGCGATCACGAAGATCAGGGCGAAGACGATGTCCGGCACGGTGCGGCAGAATTCGAGGAAGCGCCGCGCGGTGCCACGGATCCAGGGGTTCGGCACAAGGTTGGCGGCCGCGACGAAGGAGAGCAGGAAGCCGCCGATCGCGCCGAGCGCGGTGCCGACATAGGCGATGAGAAGGGTATCGGCGAGGAGGAGGCCCCACTTCTTCAGGCCCCAGAACCACTCCGCCGGGTCGGTCCAGACGCGGCCGCCGCCGGCCTCCAGCGCGGTGATCCGGTCGAAATAGCCGACGAAGCCGCCGATGTGGTCCCAGAGCCGGGGCAGGTCCACTTCCGCCACGCGCCCGGCCAGCAGCGCGAGGGCGGCGACGGTGACGGCAAGGATGAGGGCGCGGCGGCGCGGGCCGCGCGCGGCCCGGCGATAGCCTTCCAGCAGCTCGTGCAGGCGCGCATCGGGCAGGCGGTGCCCGGAGGGGCGGGCGATGGTGGTGGCCAGGGGAAGGGCTCCCGAAAGGAAACCCGCCACCCCGGAAGCCGGGGCGGCGGGCATCTTGGTGCGCGGATCTAGAGCCGCGCCGGCATTAGCCGCGGCGACGCAGATTGTCCACGAAGCGGTTCAGCTCGATGATCGGGTCGTAGGCGGCGTTGTCCACGGCCACCAGCGGACCCTGCTTGCCCTCGTAGATCGCGTCGAAGGCCTTCTTGTCGGCGGTGGCCAGCTCCAGCACCGCGGTGCGGATGGCGGACTTCAGGTCGTCCGGCATGGCGTTCAGGTAGGCCATCGGCGAGTTCACGATCTGGTCGGACTTGAAGATGATGCGGAAGTCCTCCGCCTTCACCATGCCCTTGCGCGCCATGCGCAGCAGGTTGCTCTCCTGCTCGTCGTTCCACCAGTTCGCGCACATGTCCACCGTGCCCTGGTTGAGGGCGATCACGGCGTTCTCGTGGCTGCCGGTATAGACGACGCGGCCGAAGAACTCGTCCGGCTTGATGTTCATCTTGTTCAGGGCGAAGCGCGGCACGTTGTTGCCGGAGGTGGAGTTGGGATCCACTAGGCCGAGGTTCTTGCCGCGCAAGTCCTCGACGCGCTGATAGGGGCTGTCCTTCTTCACGTAGAAGACGGAGTAGTAGCCCTTGGTGCCGTCCAGGTTCGTCTCGATCGCGAAGGCGGTGATCTGCGATCCCGTCATCAGCGCGCGCGCGAAGGAAGAGGGGCCGTAGGAGGCGATGTGGATGTTGCCGGCCCGCTGGCCCTCAATCACCGCCGCGTAGTCATTGGCGATGCGGAGCGTGACCTTCGTGCCGAGCCGCTTGGACAGGTACTCGATGAAGGGGCCGTAGCGCTCCGTCACGCCCGAGGCGTTCTCGGACGGGATGATGGCGAAGACGAGCTCGGGGAAGCGGCTGGCCCAGGGGGTGGCGCCCTGGGTGCTTCCTTGGGCGCGGAGCACGGAGGGGGCGGCCAGCATGGCGGCCGTGGCGCCCAGCAGGGCGCGGCGTTGCAGGATCATCGGTTTGTTCTCCGTAGGGGCGTGTCGGGGTGCCGGCTGGCGCGGTGCGTCAGGCGTGAAGGGCGAAGGGGCTGGCCTGCGGGGCGTGCACCGCGGGCCCGACCGCGTCCTCGGCCTCAAGCCCGTAGAGTTCGCGTGCCGCCGCATCGTCCAGCGCGTCGGGCGGCCCGTCGAAGACCAGGTGCCCGGCGGAGAGGCCGACCAGCCGGTCGCAGTAGCCCCGCGCGATGTCGAGAGAGTGGAGGTTGCAGAGCACGGTGATGCCGTAGTCGCGGCAGATCCGCGCCAGCGCGTCCATCACCACGCGCGTGTTGCGCGGATCCAGCGAGGCGATGGGTTCGTCCGCCAGGATGATGTCGGGCTCCTGCACCAGGGTGCGGGCGATGGCCACGCGCTGCTGCTGCCCACCCGAGAGGTGCTCCGCCCGCTGGGAGGCGAGGTTGGCGATGTCCAGCCGCTCGAGCGCCGAAAGGGCGATGGCCCGGTCCTCGTCAGACCACAGCCGCAGCAGGGACCGGTGCGCCGGCACGTGGTTCAGCCGTCCGACGAGCACGTTCGTCAGCACGTCCAGCCGGCCGGAGAGGTTGAACTGCTGGAACACCATGGCGCAGCGCGCCCGCCAGTCCCGCAGGGCGCGGCCACGGAGCGCGGTGATGTCCGCGCCTTCCCAGAGGATGCGCCCCGCCGTGGGCTCGGCCAGGCGGTTCACCATGCGCAGCAGGGTGGACTTGCCCGCGCCGGAACGGCCGATCACCCCCACGAAGCTGCCGCGCGGCACCTCCAGGCAGATATCGTCCACGGCGAGCCGGTCGCCGAAGCGACGGCTCAGTCCTTCGATAATCAACATGCCGGCTAACTAGCGGGGGCGCTTGAACCGTCCGTGGCGGATCGGTGAAGGATTTGTGTCGCCATGCGGCCCCAGGGGGTGCCGCCCCCTGGACCCCCGCCAGGAGCCTGAGGCTCCTGGACCTGCATCGGGCTGCCGCGAGGACCTACCCCGCCATCGTCCTCAAGCGCCCGGCCAGGGCCGCCCCGCCATCCACCAGCAGGTTGATGTCGTTCGTCGCCACGATCAGGCCCGCCCCGAGATCGAAGCCCAGTGGCCCGAGCAGCGGCTCCGGCACGCCGATCACCGCGAAGCGCAGCCCGTTCGCCCGCGCGGCGGCGGCCACGCGGGCAAAGGCGGCCCGCACCTCCGGGTGGTCCAGCTGGCCGGGAAGCCCGAGATCCGCGGCCAGGTCATTGGTTCCCACCATCAGCGCGTCCAGCCCCGGGGTGGCGGCGATGGCCTCGGCGGCCTCCAGCCCGGCGCGGCTCTCGATCATCGGGATGATCACGGTCTCGGCCTCCGCCTCCTCCATGAAGCGCGGCGCCGGGGGCATGCGGTAGCCGAAGCCCGGCAGCGGGGCGGGCAGGGAACGGCGGCCGGCGGGGGCGAAGCGGCAGAGATCGACGATCCGCGCCGCCTCCTCCGGCGTGTCCACATGCGGCACCACCACGCCCTCCGCCCCGATGTCCAGGGCACGGGCCAGATCCGGGTGGTGCGGGCCGCCGACGCGGATCAGGGCGGGGAAGCCGGCGGTGCGCGCGGCGACGGCGAGGTTGCCGGCCTCGCCGATCGTGATGGGCGAATGCTCCAGGTCGATCAGCAGCAGGTCGAAGCCGGCACTGCGCGCCACCAGCACCACCTCCGGCGTGCGCAGGACGCAGGCGGCGAGCGCGAAGAGCCTGTCGCCCCTGGCAAGGCGCGCGCGGAAGGGGTCGGGCATCGGTATCCTCGGGATTGGCGGGCGCGATGGCATGCACGGCGCGCGCCATCCGGCAAGGGCGCGGCGGGGGAGGGTGCCGGCGCCCGGCCCGCGCTAGAGCCGGGCGAGGGCCCCGCGCAGCGCGGCTTCCTCGATCGGCTTCTCCAGGTGCGGCACGCTGCGGAAATGCGGGTGGATGACGGAGGCGTCGTAGCCCGTGATGAAGACGAAGGGGATCTCCGCCTCCCGCAGGGCCGTGCAGACCTTGTAGACGCGCTCCCCCTCCAGGTTCACGTCCAGCATGACCAGGTCCGGCTGGCCGGCCTGCAGGAGGTCCAGCGCCGCCTCCACGCCGGAGACCGGGCCCATGATCGTCCCGCCCAGCTGCTCCACTAGGGTGCAGAGGTCCTCGGCAATCAGGTACTGGTCCTCCACCACCAGCACCCGCTGCCCGGCCAACGGGGTGGTCTGTTCCTCATGCTCCGTCATCATCCCCGCTTTCCTCCAGCTCCTCTTCCCCGTCCAGGGCGACCACCCGCGGTCCCATGGGCAGCTCCACCGTGCAGCGCACGCCGCCCGGCAGGAACTCCAGCGAGGTGGCGGCGCCGAGGTCGTAGGGCAGGCCGCGCTCGATCAGCCCGCGGCCGAACCCCGTGCGGGTGGGGCGCACATCCAGCACGGGCACCCCGGCCTCCCGCCATTCCAGCGCCAGCCGATCTCCCGCGGCCGTGTGCCGGATATGCCAGCGCACGTTCAGCCGCCCCTCCGGGCCCGAGAGGGCGCCGTACTTCACCGCGTTCGTCGCCAGCTCGTGGATCCCCAGCGCGAAGGTCTCGGCCGCCTTGTCCTTCAGCAGGATCGGCGGCCCCTCGATCTCCACCCGCCCCCCGTCCTGGCCGAGCACCGCGGCCAGCTCGTCGCGCACCAGCGCGTCCAGGCTCATTCCCTCCTCGCCCCGGTTGGCCAGCAGGCCCTGGGTGCGGGCGAGGCTGTCGATGCGGCCGCCCAGGTGCAGGCGCAGGTCGTCCAGGCTCTCCGCGTTCTCCAGAGAACGGCGGGTGATCGAGCGCACCACGGCCATGATGTTCTTCACCCGGTGCTGCAGCTCGGCCATGAGGAGGGAGCGCTGCGCCTCCGCACGGCGCCGCGCGTCCACGTCCTGGAAGACGCCGAGCACTTGCCCGCCGGAGCGGCCGCCGCTGAAGCGGATCCACAGCTCCGTCCGCCCGGCCAGGAGCCGCCCTTCCACGTCCAGCGGCTCGCCCCGCGCCAGGGTCCTGTCGAAGGCGAGGGCGAGGTGGCCCCGGTCCTCCGGATGCGTGATGCCCAGCAGGGAGGGAAGGGTGGCCGGCGGCGGCGCCCCGAACAGCGCCTCGAACCCTTCCGAATACGTGAAGCGGCCGGACTCGGAGTCGAGGTCCCAGGTTATGATGCGGGCGGCGGCGGTGGCCAACCGCACGCGCGCCTCGGCCGCGCGCAGCGCCTCCTGCGCGCGCACGGCCGCCGTCACGTCGAGGAAGGTGAGCACCGCGCCGGCGATGAAGTTGTCCACGCTGCGATAGGGCAGCACGCGCACGAGGTAGCGCCGTCCCTCCGGCAGCCCGATCTGCCGCTCCGTGGTGGAGAGGGTCCGCATCACGTGCCGCAGGTCGTCCCCCATCTCCGGATAGGGCACCCGGGAGGCGAGGTGGGCGATCGGACGGCCGAGGTCGCCGTCCATGAGGTGGAACACCTCCGACATGCTCGGCGTGAAGCTCTTCACCCGCATGTCGTTGTCGAGGAAGAGGGTGGCGATCTGCGTGGATTCCAGCAGGTTCTTCAGGTCGCTGTTGGCGCGCGCCAGCTCGCTCACCCGGTGCCCCAGCTCCCCGTTGACGGTCTGCAGCTCCTCGTTGACGGATTGCAGCTCCTCCTTCGAGGTCTCCAGCTCCTCGTTGGCGGATTGCAGCTCCTCGTTGATCGACTGGTACTCCTCGTTCGAGGATTTCAGCTCCTCGTTCGTGCTCTCCAGCTCCTCGATCGTGGCCTGCAGCCGATCCTTGGTGACCCGCAGCTCGCCCTCCAGCCGCAGGACGTGCTCGTCGCGCAGGACCGCCGGGTCCCGCACCTCCTCCTCGGATTCCCCGCCATCCAGCCCGTGGTCGTGAAAGAGGACGACGAAGTGGAGGGGATCCTGCGGGTTGTCCGCCAGCGGCTCGACCGTCATGCCGACCCGGCGGGCCTCGTCCTCCAGCCCCATGCGGATGGAGGCGATGCGGACCGCCCGGCGCTCGGCCGCCGCGCGCATCAGCGCCGCCCGCAGGTCCAGGCGCAGGTCGCGGTTCACGAGGTTCAGCAGGTTCAGGTTCGCCACGCCGCTGCTCGGGTCCAGGAAGGGGCCCGTGCGGCCGGAGAAGTTCAGCACCTGGTAATCGGGATCGACGACGACATAGGCCGGCGCGTGGCGCTCCACCACGCGCTCGGCCCGGCGGCCGAGGCTGGAGCCGGCGAGCGGACGGGCCGGCTGGCCCATCTCCGCGCGGCGGGTCTCGGCGCGCGCGGTCAGCGGGAATTCCGGCAGGACCCGCGTCGCCGTCTCCTGTCGGCAGAAGATCCGGTGCTTGCGGTCCACCGGCTGGAAGAGCTTGCCGTGCCGCGTCACGTTCTCGGACGGGCCGAGGAACAGGTAGCCGCCCGGCCGCAGGGAGAAGTGGAACAGCGGGATGACGCGCTCCTGCAGCTCCGAGTTGAGATAGATCAGCAGGTTCCGGCAGGAGATCAGGTCGGTGCGGGAGAAGGGCGCGTCCTTGATGACGTTGTGCGCGGAGAAGATGCACATCTCCCGCAGGTCCTTGTGGATGGCGTAGGTGCCGCCCTCCTTCACGAACCAGCGGGCCAGGCGCTCCGGCGGCACGTCCTTCTCGATCGCCTGCGGGTAGCGCCCGGTGCGCGCCACCGTCAGGGCCCGCGCGTCGATGTCGGTGGCGAAGATCTGCACATGCGGCGGCGCGTCCATCCCGGCCATCGCCTCGCGCAGCAGCATGGCGAGGGAATAGGCCTCCTCCCCCGTCGCGCAGCCCAGCACCCAGACGCGGACCGTGTCCGCCCCGCCCCTGCCCTCCAGCATGGCGGGGATGATCCGCTCCTCCAGCACCGTGAACTCGGCGGGGTCGCGGAAGAACTGGGTGACGCCGATCAGCAGGTCCTCGAAGAGGTTCTGCGCCTCCTCCTCACTGCCGCGCAGCCGCGCCACGTAGTCGTCCAGCGCCTCGATCCGCAGCACATGCATCCGGCGCTGGATCCGGCGCAGGAAGGTATTGGCCTTGTAGCCGTGGAAGTCGTGGCCCGTGCGGTTGCGCAGGATGGTGGCGATGGCGGGCAGGTAGCTCTCCCCGTCCTGCAGCACCGCCCGCGCCTCTCGCGGGCCGTCCACCTCGCGCAGGTGGGCAACGAGAGCGAGGAGGCGGCGCGGGATCTCGGCCAGCGGCAGGTGCAGGTCGGCCATCGCCGCCGCGCCCTGCAGCTCCAGGGCCGGACCCTCCGTCTCCTCCCCTTCCGCGAGGATCAGGCCGCCGCAGGCCTTCAGCCGGGCCACGCCGATGCTGCCTGCCGCCGGCATGCTCTCCAGCAGGATCGTCACCGCCGCCTCCCGCTCCGCCTCGGCGAGGGAGATGAGGAAGCTGTCCACCGTGCCGCGATGCCCGGGCCGCTCCTCGGCGGGGGCGATCCGCAGGCGGCCGTCCTCCAGCGTCGTCATCGTCCCGACCGGCGCCACGAGGATCCGGTCCGCCACCAGGCGGTCTCCGTCCGCCGCCAGCCCGGCCGCCGGGCCGCCGTTCTCGTTCAGCGCGCGGATCAGGGCGGCCGTGTCGATCGCCTCCCGCGATTCCGAGACGATGACAAAGGCCGCGCCACTCTCCCGTGGCATGATGGAGAACAGGCGCACCAGGGCCTGGAAGGTCGCCGCGGAGACCCCCAGCCCGACCACCGCCACCGGCGCGGCCCCGTCGGGCGTGTCTGCCCCGGCGTCTTGATCTCTCAAAGTCTCACCCTGCCCTTTCGGGCCCTGTCTGTCCGCCACCTATATCCGCTCCCGCGGCCCGGCTCTATGTCCCCGGCTCCTAGGTCTCCAGATCCTCGGCGGGCCGGGCCATCCGCAGGTCCATCGTCACGGCGCGGCGGAGGGTGGCGGCGTAGCCCGCATACTCGGCGGCCCGCGCCTCGTAGAGCTCGGCCACGGCCCGGCGCCCGGTCTCCCGCGCGTCCTTCGCCATGCGGGCCACCAGCTCCACCCGCTCCTCCATCACCCGCATGGCGATCCGCAGCGCGTCGCCCACCCCCGCCTCCTGGGAGGCGACGATGGCCTCGGCCGTGAAGGCGTGGCCGATCTGGCAGCGGTAGCGCAGCGGCCCGCCGCCCTTCACCTCGGAGAGGACGCCGTGGCAGTGCGGGCAGGTGAGGGGGGCGGGATCGGCCAGGCTGCGGAGCTGATCGGACCCCAGCCGGCGCCCGATGGCGATCGCCACCTCCAGCTCCAGCTCGGGGGCGGGCGGCAGGGACGGCCCGGCCGGCGTGCCGGCGATCGACGCCAGCATCCCCGCCAGCTCCTCCGCGCGGCCCACCGCGTCCGCCTCCACAGCCTCCAGCGCCGCGCGCGGCATGTCGCCGGCCTCCGCGTCCAGCGGGTGCTGTGCCATGGCGGTGCCGCCCATGGCCTTGATGGCGTAGAGCCCGGAGGCGCCGTCGTTCAACAGCCCGCTCAGCACCAGCCCCACGGCACGCGGCCCGTAGGTGAGGGCGACGGAGCGGAACAGCGGGTCGATGGCCGGGCGGGTCATGTTCTCCCGCGGGCCCGTGCCCAGCACCACGGCGCCGTCCACCGCCAGCAGGTGGCGGTTCGGCGCGGCCACGATCACCTGCCCGGGCTCGATGGGCTGCCCGTCCACGGCCTGGCGGACCGGGATGCGGCTGCGCAGCGCCAGCGTCTCCGCCAGGTGGACGGGGCCGTTGCTCGGCATGTGGGTGGTGATGAGGATCGCGGCGGGGAAGTCGGCCGGCAGTTCGATCAACAGGCGCCTCAGGACGGCGCCGCTGCCGAGGGATCCCCCGATAGCGACGACATCCCGCTGTGCGGCCGTCATGCCCAGATGCGGCCGGTCAGCTCGGGCGGGCAGAGGGTGGAGACCCGGGGCGGGGCGTAGTTCCCGAGATCGGCGAGGCGGGTCGGGTCCAGCAGCTCCGCCTGCCCCTTGTCCAGCCGGAGGAGGCGCAGGCGCCGCAGCTCCTGCAGGGTGCGGTTCATGTGGACGGTGCTGAGGCCCAGCGTATCGGCCAGGATCTCCTGCGTCAGCGGCAGGGGGAAGCTGGTGCGGCCCGTCATGCCCACGGCCGCCAGCCGGTCCCGCAGCTCCAGCAGGAGGTGGGCGGTCCGCTCCAGCGCCGTCTGGCGCCCCAGCCGCATGAGGTGGTCCAGCAGCCCCGCCTCCGCCTGGGCCGTCCCGAGCGCGAAGGCGGTGGCCAGGGCGGCGTGGCGGTCCGGATCCTCCCGCAGGGCGGTCATCACCGGCTCCAGCTCCACCGTCTCGACCGGCGTGAGGGCGAGGGTGGTGGAGACGGCCAGGGCCGAGGGCGTGGTGCTGGTCCCGATGCAATCGCCCGGCAGCAGCAGGCGGAAGATCTGGCGGCGGCCATCCTCCAGCGTCCGCACCGCACCGGCCCAGCCGCTGCGGATCAGGCGGGCCCGCAGCGGGGCGCCGTGCTCGCCGATCTCCTCGCCGGCGGGGGAGGATCGGACATGTCTGCCCAGCCCGTCCAGCAGGAGCATGTCGAGCGGCCCGAGGGGCATGAGCCCACCCAGCCGGCGGGCGAGAAGGTCACCGTGGGAGAAGGACCGGATCTGCGGGGCTATGGACAAGATATCTAACTCCAGGAAGCTCGCGTGTAGCTCTCCGACACGTTCTCGCACGTTTTGCAGGCCACCCGGCTAAGCTGTGTGTGACACCAACGCGTGTGCAACGATTTCGCGTCTCAACCGGACAGGCGCGCCAGCAGGCGCTGCTGCACCATCGTGAAAAATTCTTGCGCTAGCCGCATATCCTGAGAGGCTGCATGGGCCGCCAGCCTGACGAGGTCCTGGCGGAGCGCCTCCGCATCGATTGACTGGCCTGCACCGGAAACGGCCGGCACCATCCCGGCAGGAGCCTCACGGCCGCGCATTTCGGCGAAGACGCGCTGCGTCTCCAGCATGCAGCGCAGGAGGTCCTGCGCGGTGGGCACCAGGTCGCTGCCCTGCCGTTCCAAGCGGGTGATGATGTCTCTCTGCCGCAGGATTCGATCCTCCGCATCGAGAATCAGGCGGCTCGGCTCATGGACTGACATTCTCGGACTCATGCGGGCGTGACTTCTTTATTAGTCGTAATGATCTGGACAGGTTGGCAGGGTGGCACAACGCCGTGAGAAAGACCTCACGCAAATGCGATCCGTGGGAATAACGCCGGACAAGGCAGCGCCACGGCGCCTGACCGTAATTTCGGGCATGGGGAGGAGAACGGCCATGAGCGAGGCCCGCCGAGGCAAGCCCGCGGATCGCGATCACATCGACCTGGGCGATCCCTACTGCGTCCAGCACTGGGCGAGGAGCTTCGGGATCACGGAGCTCGACCTCGCCATCGCCGTGCACCGGGCCGGCCCGCTGGCGCGGGACGTGGCCCTGGTCCTCTGCCAGCCCATGCCCGGCGCCCTGGACCGGCCTTACGCGGCCGGCGCCGACAGGACGGGCTGAGGCCGCTTCCGGTTCCCGCGGTCCGACCGCGGTGGCCGGGGTGACCGCTGGCACCCCGGCTCGGGGCGAGCACTTCGCCCTCGCCCGGAACCCAAGGGAGCATTGCCTCCGCCTATAGCCCCGCCCCGTTTTCGAATGGCCCGGCCCCTTGGGCGCCGGGCCGCGCCCCGCCATCCTGCCGCCCGTCCCGCCAGTCGGGTCTTTTCCAGGGGTTGGGCGTCGGATGGATCTTCTCGCCGGCATCAGGGTCGTCAGCTTCAACCACTTCCTTGCGGGGCCGCTGGGCGCGCAGATCCTGGCGGATCTCGGCGCGGACGTGATCGCGCTGGAGCCGCCGGAGGGGGCGTTTCACCGCAACTGGGCGGTGGCGAACCACTTCGTGGGCGGGCAGAGCGTCAACTTCCTCTCCACCGGTCGCAACAAGCGCAGCCTCGCCGTGGACCTGAAGAGCCCGGGCGGGCGCGAGGTCGTCGCGCGGCTGCTGCAGGGGGCCGACGTGGTGATGGAGAACTTCCGCCCCGGCACGATGGAGAAGCTCGGCCTCGGCTACGAGACGCTGCGCGAGACCAACCCGCGCCTGATCTACGCCGCCGCCTATGGCTACGGCTCCTCCGGCCCCTACAAGGACCGGCCGGGGCAGGACCTGCTGCTCCAGGCTCTCTCCGGCCTCGCCGCCCGCACCGGGCGTGCGGACGGGCCGCCGACGCCGGTGGGCGCGGTGGTGGTCGATCAGCACGCGGCGATGATCTACGCCATGGCGATCCTGGCAGCCCTTTTCGCGCGGGAGCGGACGGGGAAGGGGCGGCTGGTGGAGGTGAACCTCTTCCAGGCCGCGCTGGACCTGCAGACGGAGGCGCTGACGGCCTGGGTGAACGGCGCGCGCGCGGCCTCCCCGCGCGGGCCGGGCGGCATCGCCTCCTGGTTCAGCGGCGGGCCCTACGGCATCTACGCCACGAAGGACGGTCACCTCGCGCTGTCCATGTCCCCGCCCGGCGTCATCGGGCAGGCGCTGGAGGTGCCGGAACTCGCCGCGATGAGCGAGGGCGACGCCTTCGCCCGGCGCGAGGACATCGCGCGCCTCGTCACCGAGCGGCTGCCGCAGCGATCGACGGCGGAGTGGCTGCCAGGGCTGGAGAAGCACAAGGTCTGGCACGCGCCGATGCAGGACTACGAGGACCTGCAATCCGACCCGCAGCTGCAGCACCTCGGCGCCTTCATCACCACGGACGGCGCGACCGGCCATCCCGTCACCCTCATCTCCCACCCCGCCCGCTACGACGGGGAGGTGCCGCGCGTGCGCCTCGTCCCCCAGCCCCTCGGTGCGCAGAGCCGCGACATCCTCGCGGAGCTCGGCTTCTCGCCCGAGGAGATGGAGGGGATGAAGCGCGACGGCGCCGTGAACTGGCCGGAAGGGCCCCAGGCATGATCGACTTCTCCATCCCCGAGGACACCCGCCTCCTCACCGAGACCGTGCGCCGCTTCGTGACGCAGGAGGTGCAGCCGCTGGAGGCCGAGGTGGAGGCGCTGGGCGAGGTGCCCGCGGACAAGCTGCGCGCCCTGAAGGCCAAGGCGCAGGAGCTCGGCCTTTTCGCCATGAACATGCCGGAGGACGTGGGCGGCGGCGGCCTCTCCGTGCTGGAGATGTGCCTGGTGGAGGAGGAACTGGGCAGGACCAGCGACGCCCTCATCCGCCGGGTCTTCGGCCAGGTCTATCCCATGCTGCTGGCCTGCAAGGGCGAGCAGCGGGAGAAGTACCTGCTGCCCACCGTGGCCGGCGAGAAGATCGTCGCCATGGCCATCACCGAGCCCGGCGCGGGATCGGACGCCGCCTCCATCAGCACCACCGCCCGGCTGGACGGCGACGAGTGGGTGATCGACGGCACGAAGCACTACATCAGCGACGGCGACATTGCCGACTACACCATCGTCATGGCCGTGACGGACCGCGAGAAGCGGGCGCGCGGCGGCATCACGCTGTTCCTGGTGGACAAGGACACGCCCGGCTTCACCGTGGCGCGCAAGCAGCCGATGATGGGGCACCGCGGCTACGGCCACGCGGAGCTGGCCTTCAACGAGTGCCGCATCCCGAAGGACGCGATTCTCGGAGAGCTGGGCGGCGGCTTCAAGCTCATCATGAGCAGCGTGTCGGGCATCCGCCTCGGCCACATCGGCGCCCGCTGCGTCGGCATGGCCGGGCGCGTGCTGGAGATGATGCGGAGCCACGCGACGGAGCGCCGCCAGTTCGGCCAGCCCATCGGCGAGTTCCAGATGGTGCAGGCCATGATCGCGGACAGCGCGGCCGAGATCTTCGCCGCCCGCATGATGGTGCTGAACACCGCCTGGGAGATCGACCGGAGGAACGACCCGCGCGACAAGGTCTCCATGGTGAAGTTCTACGCCTCCGAGATGCTGGGGCGCGTGGCGGATCGCGGCATCCAGCTTTTCGGCGGCGCCGGCTACAGCAAGGAACTGCCGCTGGAGCGCATCGCGCGCGATGCCCGCGTCACCCGCATCTATGACGGAACCTCGGAGATCCATCGCATGCTCGTCGCCCGCGGCGTGATGAAGAACGGGCTCTCGCTGTGAGCGAGGTGGCCATCGGCACGCGGGTCGCCTTCCGCAAGACCCTCACCAGCGCGGAGCAGGCGCTGTTCACCGGTATTTCCGGCAATCTCGGCGCCCTCTACGTGGACGCCAACCGCGCCAAGGCGGAGGGCGCGCCGGGGATGATCGCCTTCGAGCTGGTGATCGGCGCGCTGGCCACCACCTGCCTGTCCCGCATCGGCGGGCCGTCCCGCCGCATCGGCCGGATGGATCTGCGCTTCCTCGCCCCCGTGCCCGTGGGCGGCAGCGTGGAGGCGGCTGCGGAGGTGACGGCGGCGGAAGGCGGCAGGCTGACGCTGCGCCTCATCGGCACGCTGGACGGCGCCGGCGCGGTGATGGAGGGCGAGGCCGAGTTGCTGCCCTTCCGCGCGGCGGCCTGACGCCATGTATGACCTGAAGCCCTTCGACAGCCTGTCCGTCGGCGACCGCGCGGTGATGACGAAGACCGTCACCGAGGCGGACGGTGCCCTCTACATTGCGGCGACAGGCGATTTCGGCCCGGTGCACGTGGATGACGGCTATGCGGCCGGCACGCGCTTCGGCAGGCGGCTGGCGCCCGGCATCATGGTCGCCGGCCTCTGCACCAGCGTCCTCACCGCCGAGCTGGCCGGCACCATCGGGGTCTCCATTGAGGACCGCTTCTGGTTCACCGGCCCGGTCTTCTACGGCGACACCCTGACCGTGGAGGTCTGGATCGCCGAGAGCCACCCGGACACCCGCACCATCGTCTGGGAGGGCAGCTGCCGGAACGAGGAGGGGTTGGAGGTGCTGAAGGCCCGCGCCACGCTGAAATATCCCCGCCCCAAGCCCGCCCAGGTGGCCGCATGAACGCCGAGCGCTTCCACGGCCTCTACGCCTCCATCATCCTGCCGATGCGGGCGGATGGGGCGATCGACGAGGCCGGGCTGACTGCCCATGTCCGCACCGTCCTGGCCTGCCCGGGCATGCACGGCCTGCTCATCAATGGCCATGCCGGCGAGAACGCCTTTCTGACGCGGGAGGAGATGCGCCGCGTTATCCGCCTCTGCCGGGAGGCGGCCGGAAAGGCCCCGATCGTGGCGGGCGTGATCGCCGAAGCCAGCGCCGCCGCCGCCATCCAGGCGCAGGATGCGGCGGCCGAGGGCGCGGATGCCATCATGGTCTTCGCCCCCTTCTCCTGGGGCCTCGGCGTCGATCCCCGCGTGGTGCTGCGCCACCATCAGGCGATCCACGACGCGACCGACCTCCCTCTCTTCCTCTTCCAGGGCCATGTCCGCTCCGGCGGGCTGCACTTCCCGCCCGATCTGCTGAAGGACCTGCTGCGCTTGCCGAAGCTGGTCGGCATCAAGGAAGGCAGCTGGGATTCCGCCGCCTATGACGAGACCCGCCGCGTGACGGCGGAGACCCGGCCGGATGTCGCGGTGATGGCCTCGGGCGATGAGCACCTCTTCGCCTGCTTCCTGGCCGGCTCCGCCGGCAGCCTCGTCAGCCTCGCGGCCGTGGTGCCGGAGATGGTGGTGGCGCTGGACCGGGCGGTGAAGGCGGAGGACCTTCCCGCCGCCCGCGCCCTGCATGAGCGCCTGGCGCCGCTGGCCAAGGCGATCTACGGCACCGCCCCGCCGGGCCTGGCCACCCCGCGCCTGAAGGCCTGCCTCAACATGCTCGGCCGCCTGCCCGTCCCCGTCTGCCGCGCCCCGCTGCCGATGTTGGAGGCGGCGGAGACCGACGCCCTGCGCGCCGCCCTCGTTCATGCCGGGGCAATGCCGTGAGCGGGGCGCCCTGGCTGCACATCGTCCGCGTGGACGTGGACCCGGCGGTGGAGGAGGAGTTCAACCGCTGGTACGTGGAGAACCACATCCCCGACCTGCTGGCCTGCCCGGGCTGGCACTCCGCCCGCCGCTACACGGTGGATGACGGCGGCCCCCGCTACGCCGCCGTCTACGAGATCGCCGGTCCCTGGGTCTACGACACGCCGGAATTCCACGCGGTGAAGGGCTTCATGCACCTCACCCCTCATATCCGGAACTTCCAACGCCAGGTTCTCGCACCCCTGGGCACCTGAAAACCGGCCCTTTTCCTGCTACCATCCCCCGGTTCGCCCCGGGGGATGCGCCATGCTGAATCTCCGCCAGCTCGAGATCCTGCGCGCCGTCATGCGGCTGCGCACGACCGTGGGCGCGGCGCGGGAGATCGGCATGTCCCAGCCCTCCGTCTCCAACGCCATCAAGAACATGGAATCCCACCTGGGTTTCCGCCTGTTCCACCGGGTGAACAACCGGCTGATCCCCACGGAGGAGGCCACCAGCCTCTTTCTCGATTCCGAACCTCTCTTCCTCATGTTCCAGGGCATACGCCAGAAGGCGGGCGACCTGCGGACCAGCCGCATCGGCCGCCTGCGCCTGACCACTACGGCGGAACTCTCGGAATCCCTCGTCCCCGCCATCCTCCGCCGCTTCGTCCCGCACCATCCCGGGGTCGCCATCTCCATCGAGACGCGGCCGATGATCGAGATGCTGGACGCGCTGGAGGCCGGCATCACCCATCTCGGCCTCGTCATGGAGCCCGACCCCCGCCCGGGCATCGAGACCCGCCCGCTGCGGGAATTCGACATGGCCTGCGTCCTGCCGGGGGAAAGCCCCCTCACGGCCCTGCCTTTCGTCACCCCTCAGGATCTGCAGGATATCACCCTCATCGCCGCGCCTGCCGGCAGCCGCGTCCACAACCTCGTCGCGGACGCTTTTCGCCGCGCCAAGCAGCCTTTCACGCCCTCCATCGAGGTGCGCTTCATGAACACCGGCGTCAGCCTGGTGGAGCAGGGCATCGGCGCCACGGTGGTGGACCCGCTGACCGCCGCGGCCGGCGCCGCGGACCGCATTGCCATCCGCCCCTTCCGCCCGGCGGTCCCCATTACCGTCCACGCCGCCCTGGCGCGGGACAAGCCGCCCTCCCGCCTCGTGCAGTCGTTCCTGCGGCACGCTGGGGAGGTGGTGCGGGAGGCCTTTCCGGAAGTGCCGGCCTAGGGCGCACCCGCGGGGCCAAAAGGAGAGGCAAGGCCCCGCCCTATTCACCACGCACTTACCCCCGCCCCGTGTTCTGATAACGAAAAGTCTTCGGCGCGCGATGGGCTGGGCCCAGACTTGCATCAGGCCCACGCGGCGGCGTGACGCATCCCCTGTCACGGCGCGACGAACCGGAGACCCGACGATGCGACACCGCACGCGACTGAAGCTCGCGCTCGCCCTCCTCGCCGCCCCCTTGCTGCCCTTCGCCGCCGGTGAGGCCCAGGCCCAGGCCTGCACGCCGGTCGCGCAGATCCAGCCGAGCCAGCTCGTCACGGCGGGCAAGCTGCAGCTGGCCATCAATCCCACCCTGCCGCCGCAACAGTTCGTGGACAGCCGCGGGGAGCTGCAGGGCATCAACATCGAACTGGGCCAGGAGATCGCCAAGCGCCTCTGCCTGGAGCTGCAGTTCATCCGCATGGACTTCCCGTCCATGATCCCGGCGCTGCAGGCCGGCCGGTTCGACGGCATCCACACCGCGATGTTCTGGACCGAGGAGCGCTCCCGCGTAGCCTACATGGTGCCCTATGCGCTGCAGGCGATCAGCGTCGGTCTGCCGGCGAACAGCAGCCTGCAGGTGAACAGTCCCGACGACCTCTCCGGCAAGGCCGTGGTGATCGAGGTGAACACCTACCAGGAGCGCTGGCTCCGCTCCGTCAGCGAGGACCTGGTGAAGCGCGGCAAGGCCCCGATCACCATCCGCGGCTTCACCACGGCGACGGAGGCGATGTCGGCCCTGCGCGCCGGCCAGGGCGACGCCGCCGCGCTGCTGGACTACATGGCCGTGGACATGACGAAGCGCGGCATGATCCGCACCGTGCTGTTCCGCCTGGGCGGCGCGCCCAGCGCCATGGCCTTCCGCCAGCGCCCGGTGGCGGAGGCCGTGGCCGCCGCGCTGGAATCCATGCGCAAGGACGGCAGCTACGGCGCCCTGTTCGAGCGCTACGGCCTGACGCCGCAACCGGCGGATCAGCCCTTCGCGATCCGTGGGCCCGGGCCGGGCTGAGCGTGGTTCGGGCGGCCCCCAGGGGGAAGAAGGAATTCTTCCCCCTAGAACCCCCATCATCTTTTTCTCTTGGGCTGCCGCGGGATGCTCGCCTGCAGCCCGCCTGAGGTCGATGACCTCAGGCGACTGACACGGCCAGCTGAGCTGCCACGGGTTCGAAGATCCCACCGGTTATCGCATCCGCGGCAGCCCGATGCAGGTCCAGGAGGCTCAGCCTCCTGGCGGAGGGTCTCAGGGAGGCAGAGCCTCCCTGGGGCCAAGCGCGAGCGTCAGGCGGCCTGGCGGAAGCCCAGGTCCAGCATCCGCACGATGTCCCGCGCCATGGCGTCACGATCCGCCGGAAGGGGCAGGCGCGGCGGGCGCGGGTTGCCCACGGGGAAGCCCATGTGCCGCAGCAGCGCCTTGCTGCCGCCCACGTAGTACTGACCGCCCACAAACTCGATCAGCGGCAGGTAGCGCAGGTAGAGGTCGCGCGCCTCGCGGATCTTCTCCTCGTCGGCCACCAGCTCGAAGAGGCGGGCCAGCGGGCCGGGCGCGATGTTGGAGGCGACGGCCACCCAGCCCTGCGCCCCTTCCACGAAGGATTCGAAGCCGAGGATGCCGCCGAACACCGTCATCCTGTCGCCGCAGAGCCGGATGATGTCGCGCACCCGCGTCACCTCCAGCGTCGACTCCTTGATGTAGAGGCAGTTCGGGATCTCGGCGATCCGCGCGACGAGCTGCGGCTTAAGGTCCACATTCGCCGTTGCCGGGTTATTGTAGACCATGACCGGGATGCCGATGGCGTCGCCGATCGTCTTGTAGTGGTGGACCAGCTCGTCATCGGTCGGCGTGGAGTAGAAGGGCGGGATGATCATCACGCCGTCCGCACCCAGGGCTTCCGCGCGGCGGCTGAGGCGCACGGATTCGCGCGTGTCCTCCGCCCCGGTGCCCACCAGCACGGGCACGCGGCCGGCGGCCTGGCGGATCACCGTCTCCGCCACCGCCACGTGCTCCTCGTCGGAGAGGGAGAGGAACTCGCCGGTGGAGCCCAGCGGGATCAGGCCGTGGATGCCCTGCTCGATCTGCCAGTCCACGAAACGGCGCAGCGCCGGCAGGTCCAGTTCGCCCCGCTCGTCGAAGGGGGTGATCATCACGGTATAGGTGCCGCGGAAGGTCTTCATCACGTCTGTCCTCAGGCGGCCATCTCGGCGGCGGGAAGAAGGCCGGCGGCGACCAGCGCGCGCCGGATCTCCTCCCGTTCCCCGGCCTCGATCGGCAGCAGCGGCGCGCGGGGCGCCGGGTTGGGCATCAGCCCCATCAGGTTCAGGGCCGTCTTCATGCGGTTGTGCATGTCCAGCGCCGGGCGGCGATAGAACACGCGCACCAGGGGGCGCAGGCGGCCATTCGCGCGCCGGGCCGCCGCGAGGTCGCCGCGCGCGATAGCCTCATGCATCTCGGCAAGGATGCCCGAGGCCACGCTGCCGATGCCGGAGAGGATGCCGTCCCCGCCGAGCGCGAGGGAGGCGAGCAGCCAGGAGTTGTTGCTCGTCAGCATGCTCACCTTGCGGCCGCAACCGGCGAGCACCAGCAGGTTGTCCTCGTAGGAGGAGACGACGTCGCTGCCCTCCTTCACCGCGATGATGGAGGGCACCTCGCGCAGCAGCCGCGCCAGCAGATCCGGTGCGTAGCCGAGTCCGGCGGGGCGGGAGAGCTGGAAGACGATGATCGGCAGCGCCGCCGCCTCGGCCACGGCGTGGAAGAAGCGCAGCACCATGTCCGGCCGCACCTCCGCGCCGCCGGCGAAGAGCAGGGGCGGGAAGAGGAGGATCGCGTCCGCCCCGGCCTCCCTCGCGTCGCGCGCCAGGTCGCAGGCGGCGCGCGGGTCCTCCGTCACGATGCCGGCTACCACGCCCGTCGCCTCACCCGCCACCTCATGCGCGATCTGCACCACGCGCTTGCGCTCGGACCGGTCGAGCGAACCCGTCTCGCCGGCATGCCCGTTCACCACCAGCGCGCGCACGCCCGGCGTGCCGGCAAGCTGCCGCAGATGGGCGCGCAGCGCCGCCTCGTCGATGGCGCCGTCCCGGTCGAAAGGGGTGAGCGAGGCAGGCCAGATGCCGCCGATGCCGGTCAGGTCCAAGGGGGTCGTCCCTTCGCAAGTGCCGCAAACGTTTGCGGATGCACTAAAACGGATCAGGTAGGGTGTCGTCAAAGGAAGTTTTCGCCGAGGTGCCCAGAAATCGTGCTTGCTTCCGCAAACGTTTGCGGAGCAAGGTCGCGCCATGCAGACGCAGGTGACGCTTCGGGACGTCGCGCGGGCCGCCAAGGTGTCGGTCAGCACGGCCTCGCGCGCGCTCGCCGGCGGCGGGCTGACGAGCAAGAGCACGGAGGCGCGTCTCCAGCGCATCGCGACGGAACTGGGCTATCGCCCCAACACCCTCGCCCGCGGGCTGAAGACGCGCACCACGCGCCTCGTCGGCCTCGTCGTGCACAACCTCACCAACGCCTCCTTCCGCGTGCTGGCGGAGGTGGTGCAGCGCCGCCTCCGGGCGGAGGGCTACCAGGCCCTTCTCTGCATCACCGCCGATGACCCGGAGCAGGAGGCGGTGACGATCGAGACTCTGACCGACCAGCGCGTGGACGGGCTCATCATCTGCCCCACCGGGCGCAACGGCGCGCTGCTCGCAGTCCTGGAAGCGAATGGAACGCCCGTCACCTGCGTCGTCCGCCGTGACGAGACGGTGGAGCTGGAGACCGTCCTCGCCGCCGATCCGGAGGGTGCCTTTGCCGGCACGCGGCACCTGCTGGAACTCGGCCATCGCCGCATCGGGCTCATCGTCGGCCGGCAGGAGACCACCTCCGGCCGGGAGCGCCTTTCAGGTTACCGCCGTGCGCTGGAGGAAGCGGGAATCCCCTTCGACGCCTCCCTCGTCCATGCCGGGCGCTACGAGCCGGAGACGGGGC
This sequence comes from Roseomonas indoligenes, assembly GCF_017813365.1. GTDB lineage: Bacteria > Pseudomonadota > Alphaproteobacteria > Acetobacterales > Acetobacteraceae > Roseomonas > Roseomonas indoligenes. Next base: position 49,905 of record NZ_JAGIZA010000016.1, on the reverse strand, counting down.
TGGCGGGCTGCCGGCAGTTGCTGGACAGGGATGACCGGCCCAGCGCGCTGTTTGCCGCCAACCACGAATCCTCGCTCGGCGTGCTGCGCGGCCTGGCGGAGCGCAACATCGTCGTGCCCGACGACATCTCCCTCCTCTGCTACGAGGACGTGCCGGGCTTCGCCTGGCAGCGCCCCGCCATCAGCGTGGTGGACAGCGGCGCCAACGCCATGGCCGAGCTGGCCGCCGACCGCCTGCTGCAGCGCCTCCGCCCCGGCGCCGCACCGCCCGCCGCGACCGCCCGCGAGTACCGCATCGGCGCGCGGCTGATCCAACGCCAATCCTGCCGTCCGGTGGCCCCCTGATGCCCTATGTCGAGATCCTCGCCCCGCCCATCCTCGCGGAGGGGCGCCAGAAGGTGGCCACCGCCGTCACGGACGGCCTCTGCGATGCCTTCTCCGTCGGCCCGGAGACGGTGACGATCTACTTCCTGGACATCGCGCCCGGCGCCTATGCCCATGCCGGCACGATGGGCGCCCTGCCGGAGGAGCAGCGCATCTTCGTGAAGGTGCACGCCTATCGCCGCGGCATCCCGGAGCGCCGCAAGGCGGCGGCGGCCCTGACGGAGCCGCTGGCCACCCTCTACGGCACCACGGCCAAGACCCTCGCCGTCTACTTCTTCGACCGCGCCAGGGATGAGGTGGCCCATGCCGGCCTTCTCTCCTCCGACGCCGAACCCGCCTGAGAACCCGATGCACCGCTTCTACACCGAGGACCAGGCCGCCCTTCGCGAGACGGCCCGCCGCTTCGCCGAGCGCGAGGTCCTGCCCCGCGCCGCCGCGATCGACCGCGAGGACCGCTTCGACCGCGGCCTCTACAAGGGCATGGCCGATCTGGGCCTCTTCGGCGTGGCCTTGCGCGAGGAGGCGGGCGGCGCCGGCATGGGCGCGACCGGCGCCTGCATCGTGATGGAGGAGATCGCGCGCTGCTCCGGCGCGGTCGGCAACGCCTTCGCCATCCCCGTGGAGGCCGCGCTCTTCCTGGACCACCACGGGAATGAGCGCCACAAGGCGATGATCCCCGGCATCCTCGCCGGCGACATCATTCCCGCCACCGCCGTGACGGAGCCCGACCACGGCTCCGACGTCGCGGGCCTTCGCACCACCGCGAAGCGCGACGCGGATGGCTGGGTGCTGAACGGCACCAAGGCCTGGGTCACCTTCGGCAATGTCGTGGACGCGCTGATGGTCTTCGCCCGCAGCGGCGCGGAGAGCGGTCCGGGGGGCGGGCACAAGGCCATCTCCTGCTTCCTGCTGGACGGGAAGGCACCGGGCATCCACCGCGGCAAGAACGAGGAGCTGCTGGGGATGCACGGGCTGGAGGACTGCATGATCACGCTGGACGGCGTGCGTGCGCCCGCCGATGCCGTCGTCGGGCCGGAGAACGGCGCCTTCAAGATGGCCATGGGCAACTTCAACTTCAGCCGGCTGATGATGTCCGCCATGGCGCTCGGCATGGCGCAGGCCGCGTTCGAGGACGCTGTGGCCTACGCCAAGACCCGCAAGCAGTTCGGCACGGCCATCATCAACCACCAGGCCATCCAGTTCATGATCGCCGACATGTCCACGGACATCGCGGCGGCCCGCATGCTGATCCACCACGCCGCCCGCCTCTACGATGCGGGCATGCCCATCGCGAAGGAGGCGGCGCAGGCCAAGCTCTTCACGACGGACATGGCGGTGAAGCACGTCTCCAACGCGCTGCAGATCCATGGCGGCAACGGCTATTCCCGCGAGTACCGGGTGGAGCGCCTGTTCCGCGACGTGCGCCTGGCCCAGATCTACGAGGGCACGAACCAGATCCAGCGCATGATCATCGCCCGCCAGGTCGAGAAGGAGACGGCCTGATGGGTGCGACCGCCCCGCACCACATCTCGGCCGAGGAGGCCGCCGCCCTGGTGAAGGACGGCGACTTCGTCATCGTCGGCGGCAATGGCGGCACCGGCACGCCGGAGGCGCTGATCGAGGCGGTGGAGCGGCGCTTCCTAGCAGGGCAGGGGCCGCACGACCTCACTCTGTTCCACGTCACGGGCATCGGCGCCATCCACGAGCACGGGCTCTGCCATTTCGGGCACCAGGGCCTCGTGCGCCGCGTCATCGGCGGCCATTACGGGCTGCAGGTTCCCTTCATGGCGCTGATCGATGGCAACCACATCGAGGCCTACAACTTCCCCCAGGGCGTGATGACCGGGCTTTGCCGCGCCATGGCCTCCGGCCAGCCGGGCATCCTCACCCATGTCGGGCTCGAGACCTACATGGATCCGCGCCAGGGCACGGCCGAGAGCGGCGGCCGCATGAACGCGCGCACCACCGAGCAGCTGGTGGACCACGTCCGGCTGCTGGACCGCGACTGGCTCTTCTACCGCGTCCCCGGCGCCCCGCGCGTCGCCCTCATCCGCGGCACCACGGCGGATGAGGACGGCTACGTCACCATGGAGCACGAGGCGACGACGCGGGAGGACCTCTCCATCGCGCAGGCCGTGCACAATGCCGGCGGCACGGTGATCTGCCAGGTGAAGCGCCTCGCCCGCCGCGGCAGCCTGAACCCGCACATGGTGAAGATCCCCGGCTTCCTCATCGACTACATCGTGGTCGAGCCGGAGCAGATGCAGACCTTCGGCACGGTCTACGACCCCAGCCGCAGCGGCGAGACGCGCGTCCCCACCTCTTCCATCCTGCCGGACCCGATGAGCGAGCGCCGCGTGATGGCCCGCCGCGCCGCGCTGGAGCTGCGGCCGGGCGACGTGGTGAATCTCGGCGTCGGCGTTTCCGCCATGATTCCGAACGTGGCGGCGGAGGAGGGGATCGAGGACCTGATCACCCTGACCGTGGAGGCCGGCGTGATCGGCGGCGTTCCCGGCCATGCCCGGGAATTCGGCACGGCGGTGAACCCGCGCGCCATCATCGACCAGGGCTACCAGTTCGACTTCTACGACGGCGGCGGCCTCTCCGCGGCCTTCCTCTCCTTCGCGGAGGTGGACCCGCAGGGCAACGTGAACGTCACGAAGTTCGGCAACCGCTTCGCCGGATCGGGCGGCTTCATCGACATCACCCAGAACACGCGCCGCCTGGTGTTCAGCGGCACGATGACCGGTGGCGGGCTGAAGATCGGCCTGGCCGATGGCGGCATCGGCATTCGCCAGGAAGGGCAGATGAAGAAGTTCGTGCCCGCCGTGGAGCAGATCAGCTTCAGTGGTCATCTCGCGCGGGAGAAGGGTCAGGAGGTCACCTTCGTGACCGAGCGCGCGGTCTTCCAGCTCGCCCGGGAGGGCGTGGTGCTGACCGAGGTCGCACCCGGCGTGCGGATGCAGGAGGACGTGCTGGACCAGATGGGCTTCCAGCCCCTGGTCAGCCCCGCCGTGAAGCCCATGGATGCGCGCCTGTTCCGCCCCGGCCCCATGGCGCTGCGGGACGAGTTCCTGATGCAGGCTGCACGCCCGAGGCACGCCGCATGAGCGCTTCCGCCCCCGCTCCCGCCAGCCTTTTCCTTGAGGACATCACGCCCGGAGAGGAGTGGCGCACCGGCACGCACACCGTGACCGCCGAGCAGATCGGCGCGTTCGCCGCGCTGACGCGGGACCACCACCCGCTGCACACGGACGAGGCCTATTGCCGCAGCCGCGGCTTCCCCACCGTCATCGCGCACGGGCTGTTCGGTCTTTCCCTGATGGAAGGCCTGAAGACCGAGCTGCGACTCTACGAAAGCACCTCCATCGCCTCCCTCGGCTGGGACAAGGTGCGCTTCCGCGCCCCGGTCCTCGCCGGGGACGAGCTGCACCTCCGCATGCGCTTCACGGCAAAGCGCCCCTCCCGCAACCCCGACCGCGGCGTGGTCACCGAGTTCCTGGAGCTGGTGAACGCGCGCGGCGAGGTGGTGATCGACGCCGAGCACGCCTCCCTCATCCTCGCCCGGCCCGCCGCCTGATCGGCGTGCGGGACAAGGCACGCTTATTGCGACTGAATTTCTCTGCTTTGAGGTGACCGCCTCTCTCCTGCCTCCCGGTCGGGCACATCCAGCAACGGGAACCGTACGATGACCATGCGACGTCTCCTCCTCGGCCTCGCCGGCGCCGCCTTCCTCGGCGGGGCGGCCTCGGCCCAGACCTGCACGCCCCGCGTGCCGGCCGGCAGCTTCGTGGAAGCGGGCAAGTGGACCATGTCCATCAACCCCACGCTGCCCCCGCAGCAGTTCGTGGACAGCCGCGGCGAGCTGCAGGGCCTGAACGTGGAGCTCGCCCGCGCCGCCGCCGCGAAGATCTGCATCGAGCCGGTCTTCATGCGCATGGACTTCCCGCCGATGATCCCCGGCCTGCGCGCCGGCCGGTTCGACACGATCAACACCGGCATGTTCTGGACCGAGGAGCGGTCCAACATGTTCTACCTCGTGCCCTACGCCCAGCAGGCCATCAGCATCTACACCCTGCCGAACAGCAGGCTCAGCCTCACGAAGTTCGACGACCTGTCCGGCCGCACCGTGGGCGTTGAGACCGGCACCTACAACGAGCGCAAGTCGCGCGAGGCGAATGCCGAGATGGTGGCGCGCGGCCTGCCGCCCGTGAACTTCCGCACCTTCTCCACCGCCAGCGAGACGGTGGCCGCGCTCCGCGCCGGCCAGCTGGAGGCCGCGATCAACATCGACGAGACGGCGAACGAGATGGTGAGCCGCGGCATCGCGAAGATCCACGTCCGCAGCCTCTTCGGCACCGACATCACCTACGCCTTCCGCGACAGGGCGCTGGCCCAGGCCTTCGCCACGGCCCTGAACGAGCTGAAGGCCGATGGCACCTATGACCGTCTCTTCGACAAGTTCGGCATGACGCGCCTGGCGAACGCCACTTTCGCCATCCGCGGCAACGGCCCGAACTGAGCCCTCGCCCCTAGCCGAGAAGGATCGGGCCGATGTTCGATGTCAGGGCCTTCCTGTCCTACCTGACGAACGCCTACCTGCTGGAAGGCGTGGGCGTGACGATCGGGTTGACGATCGCCACCATGATCATCGGGCTGATCCTCGGCACCGCGCTGGCGCTGATGCGGATGTCGAAGAACGCCCTGCTCTACGGAGCATCGAGCTTCTACGTCTGGGTCTTCCGCGGCACGCCGCTGCTGGTGCAGCTTGTCCTCATCTACACGGGCCTGCCGCAGCTCGGCATCAAGCTGGGCGTGCTGCCTTCCGCCCTCCTCGCGCTCAGCCTGAATGAGGCCGCCTACCTGTCGGAGACCATCCGCGGCGGCTTCAACGGCGTCGCCAAGGGCCAGACGGAGGCCGCCAAGGCCCTCGGCCTGTCCCGCTGGAACACGCTGCGCCTCGTCCTCATGCCGCAGGTCGCCCGCCTCATCATCCCGCCCCTGGGCAACTCCCTGAACGGGTTGCTCAAGGCCACCTCGCTCGCCTCCGTCATCTCGCTGGAGGAGGTGATGCGCCGCAGCCAGGTGCTGATGCAGGAGAAGTTCGAAGTTCTGGAGCTCTACTGCGTGGCCGCCGTCTACTACCTCGTGCTCACCACGCTGTGGAACCTCGTCCAGGTCCGGCTGGAACGCCATTACGGCCGCGGCTACGCCGAGGTCAGCCGTACCGCGCCACCCATTCCGGCGCGGCCGGCGGAAGCGGTCTGACAGGGGCGCGCCGGTAGGCCCAGGGCCACCGGAGCCGGCTTACCCGCCCCGCATTCCCTGCACCCCCGCCGGCGTCATCCCGAAGGCCGCACGGAAGGCCGCCCCGAAGGCCGGGGCGGAGGCGTAGCCCACCGCCGCACCTGCCCTGGCCGGGGGCACGCCCTGGGCCAGCAGCGCGGCCGCCTCGGCCAGCCGCAGCGCCTGCCGCCAAGCGCCGAAGGACAGGCCCGTCTCCGCCCGGAACAGGCGCGACAGGCTGCGCGGGGACGCGCCGACATGCGCCGCCCATTCCTCCAGCGACCAGGGGATGGCCGGGTCGTCCCGCAACGCCGCCGCCATCCGGGCCAGGCGCGGCTCACGCGGTTCCGGCACGCCGAAGGGCAGGCTGGGGGCGCGGCGGATCTCCTCCAGGATGAGCGCGGCGAGGTGGCCGCCCCGGCCGTGCTCGTCCCATTCCAGCGGCTCCTCGCAGGCCGCCAGGATCAGTTCCCGCAGCAGGGGAGAGGCCGCGAGCACGGCGACGCCCTCCGGCCCCGCCCGCGCGGCGTCCGCGCGCAGGAACAGGGCCCGCATCGCCACCGCCCCTACGATCGCGACGGAGTGCGGCTCCCCCGCCGGAACCCAGAGGGCGCGACCGGCCGGCACCACGAAGCTCGCCGCATCGGTGGTGATCCGCATCACCCCGCGCAGGGCATAGAGGAGCTGCACCCGCGCGTGCCGGTGCCGCCCCGTGGTCTGGCCGTCTGCATAGTCCCGCACGAAGGCCGCCATGGGCCGGTCCACCGCGTCCTGCGGCAGGTTGAGGTTCGGGATCACAGTTTGGCCGGTTCGCGACATCCTATGGCCCAACGTCTTGGCCCGGCCAGGATAGTTTCGGGGCGAGGAGAACGCCAATGCCAACAGACCCCGCCACCCGGCAGATCTGGTTCATCAACGCCGCGCACTTCGTCTGCCACTACGTGCTGCTGATCCTCGCCACGGCCGTGCTGGGCATGGTGGCGACCAACGGCGCCACCTTCGGCGCGGAGTACGGGCCGGTTCTGGCGCTCGGCACCGGCATGTTCGTCCTCTACGGCATCGGCGCCCTGCCCATGGGCTGGCTGGCGGAGAAGGTCGGGCGGCAGGCGCTGATGACGGCCTTCTTCCTCGGCGTCGGCGGCTCCCTGCTGCTGGCCGGCTTCGTCTCAAGCCCCTGGAGCCTCGCCGCCGCCCTGGCGCTGGCCGGGCTGTTCAACGCCATCTACCACCCGATCGGCACGGCCATGCTGGTGGAGGCCGCCGGCGACCGCGTGGGCCGCGCGATGGGCAACAACGGCGTCTTCGGCAATCTCGGCGTCGCCTCCGCCCCCGTGCTGACGGCGCTGCTCGTCGCCCAGGCCGGCTGGCGCTGGGCCTTCCTCGTCCCCGCCGTCGCCGTCCTCCTCCTCGGCCTGATGTGGCTGCGTGAGCCGCATTACGATGCCCGCCAGCACGTGAAGAACACCCGCCCTTTTCCGCAGATCCCGCCCGCCGTCGTGCGTCAGGCCGTGATCTCCCTCATGCTCATGGCCGTCGCCTCCGGCTTCGTCTTCAACGCCTTCACCCTACTGATCCCGAAGCTGATGCAGGAACGGATGGCGGACAGCCCCTCCCTCCTGCCCCTCGTCGGCGCCCTGGCCTTCACCGCCACCCTCTTCGGCGGCCTCACCCAGTTCACCGTCGGCCGCATGATCGACCGCACCACGTTGAAGCGCGTCTTCCTGCCGCTCGCCTTCGCGCTGGTGCCGGCGCTGCTCGCCCTCTCCTTCCTGCAGGGCTGGGCGGTGCTGCCCGTGGCCGCCATCGCCGCTGCCGCCATCTTCGGCCAGGTGACGGTGAACGAGACGATGACCGCCCGCTACGTCGCCCCCACCCTGCGCGCGAAGCTCTACTCGCTCCGCTTCTTCGTCGGCTTCCTCGGCGCCGCCGCGGCCTCCCCCGCCATCGGCTACCTGCACGACACCTTCGGCAATCTCGGCCTCACGCTGATCGTGCTCGCCGCCTTCGCCTGCATCACCTTCGCCTGCGCCCTGCTCTTCCCGGATCGGCCGGAAGAACTGAACCCGGCGCTTTGGAACGGTGGCACCGCCACCCCGGCGGTGGCGGCGGAGTAGGCGGCGCTGGTAACCTCAGGGAGGCGCTGCCTCCCTAGAATCCCCGGGCAAACGCAAAGCGTTTGTCCCGAGCCAGGAGCCTGAGGCTCCTGGACCTGCATCGGGCTACCGCGGATGCGATGATCGAAGGGCGGCGCCGAAAAGCTTTCAAAGCCGTGTCAGCCCTGGTGGCCGTGTCAGTCGCCTGAGGTCATCGACCTCAGGCGCACCGTCAGACGAGCATCCCGCGGCAGCCCGATAGAAAAAGATGAGAGGGGGTCCAGGGGGAGAGAATTCCTTCTCTCCCCCTGGGACCGCCAGACCCGGAAGTTCAGGACTGCGGCCAATCCGCGATCAGCGCCTCGATCGCGACCGGGAACTGGCGGACGCGCACCCCCGTCGCGTGCCACACGGCGTTGGCGATGGCGCCGGCCGTGCCGGTGATGCCGATCTCGCCCACGCCCTTGACGCCCAGGGCGTTCACGTGGGGGTCGTGTTCCTCCACCAGGATGGCCTCGATCGAGGGCACGTCGGCGTTCACCGGCACGTGGTACTCGGCGAGGTTGGCGTTCATCACGCGGCCGGATCGCGGGTCCACCACGGCCGCCTCGTGCAGGGCGAAGGAGACGCCCCAGATCATGCCGCCGAGGTACTGGCTGTTCACCAGCCGCGGGTTGATGACGGTGCCGGCCGCGAAGGCGCCGACCAGGCGCGTGGCGCGCACCTGGCCGAGTTCGGGGTCCACCTTCACCTCGGCGAAGACAGCGCCGTGGGCGTGCATGGAGTAGTGCTCCTGCGCCGCGGGATCCGCGGCGCCGCGGCCCTTGCCCTCGATCTCCTCCAGCCCGGCGCGGGCCAGGATGCTCTCATAGCTCTCGCCGCGCGCCTCGTCGTCGCGCCGCAGCAGCCGCCCGTTGCGCGCCACCACGCCGGCATTGCCGGCGCCGAAGAGGGGGGAGCGCTCGTCGGACATGGCCAGCTCCGCCAGCTTCGCGACCACCTCCTCGCCGGCGCTGCGGAGCGCGGCGCCGGCGGTGGCGGTGTGGGCGGAGCCGCCGGCGATGCCGGCATCGGGCAGCCTGGAGTCACCGGCGCGGAATTCGATGCGGTCGATGTCCAGGCCCATGCTATCGGCCGCGATCTGGGCCAGCGCGGTCCAGGCGCCCTGGCCCATGTCGTGCGCCCCGGTCTCGGCCACGCCGCTGCCGTCACGCCGCAGCACGGCGCGCGCCTGGGCCGCGAACATCAGGGCGGGGAAGGTCGCGGTGCCCATGCCCCAGCCGACGAGCAGGCCGTTCTCGTCGCGCATGCTGCGCGGGGCGATCGGCCGCCCCGCCCAGCCGAAGCGGGCCGCGCCCTGCGCGTAGCACTCCCGCAGCGCCTTGGAGGAGAAGGGCTTGCCGGAAGCCGGATCCACCTCGGCGTAGTTCCGCAGGCGGAACTCCAGCGGGTCCATGCCCAGCGCCACGGCCATCTCGTCCATCGCGCTCTCCAGTGCGATGCTGCCGCTGGCCTCGCCGGGGGCGCGCATGAAGGTGGGCGTGCCCGTGTCCAGCCGCACCGCGTCCGTCGTCGTCTCGATGGCGGGCGCGGCGTAGAGCGAGTGGGTGACGCCCACGGCGGGCTCGAAGAAGTCGTCGTAGCGGCTGCTGGCGGTGCGGACGTGGTGCGAGATCGCGGTCAGCGCGCCCTTGCTGTCCGTGCCCAGGCGCAGGGTCTGGCGCGTGGGCGCGCGGTGCCCCACGGGGCCGTACATCTGGGCACGCGGCAGCACGAGCTTCACCGGCCGCCCCACCATGCGGGCCGCGAGGATGCCGAGGAGCTGCGGGCCGGAGATCAGCCCCTTCGAGCCGAAGCCGCCGCCGAGGAAAGGGCTGCGGACATGGATGTTTTCCGGCGGGATGCCGAAGATGCCGGCGATCCGCATCACCGCGAAGGCCAGGCCCTGGCTCGGCGTGTCCACCGTCACGCGGTCGCCGTCCCAGGCGGCGACGACGGCGTGCGGCTCCATCGCGTTGTGGTACTGCGCGGGCGTGTCATAGGTGGCGGCGATGCTGCTCTCGGCCGCGGCCAGCCCGGCCTCCGCGTCGCCGTGCTGCATGTTCGGCGCGTTGCCGACGCCGATAGCGGCGGGGGTGAAGACGTCGGGCCCGTCCAGCTCGGCCAGCACCGGCTCGGCCTCGTAGCGCGGGGCGAGCAGCCTGGCGCCCTCCGTCGCCGCCTCCAGCGTCTCCGCCACCACGATGGCGATCGGCTGGCCGGCGTAGCGCACGGTGTCGTTCTGCAGCAGCTCCTGGCGGAAGCTGAAGGGGCCGGTCTTCTCGTCCGGGTCCGCCGCAAGCGGCGGGCGGTTGGCGGGGGTGATGACCTCCGCCACGCCGGGATGGGCCCTGGCGGCCGCCACGTCGAGGGAGGCCACGCGGCCGCGCGCGACGGTGCTGACGGCCAGCGCGGCGTGCAGCAGGCCCGGTGGGTTATTGTCGGCGGCGTAGGTCGCGGCGCCCGTGACCTTCAGCGGGCCGTCGCGGCGCGTCAGCGGCTGGCCGATGCTGGAGCCGTGCCGGAGCTGGATGGCGGTTTCAGCCATGGAGAGCGACTCCCGTGACGGGGGCGAGGGGGGAGGCGGGAAGCGCCGGGATGCGCTCCGGCGTGCCGGCGGCGGCGAGCGCCAGGGCGCGCGCGGCGATCCGGCGCGCCAGCTCGATCTTGAAGCCGTTCTCGCCGGAGGGATGCGCCCCTTCCAGCGCCGCTTCCGCCGCGCGGCGGAAGGTGGCGGCGTCGGGGCGGGCGCCGGCCAGCACGGCCTCGGCCTCCCGCGCGCGCCAGGGCTTGAGCGCGACGCCGCCGAGCGCCAGCCGCGCTTCCGCGATGGTGCCGCCCTCCATCCGCAGCATGGCGGCGGCGGAGACGACGGCGAAGGCGTAGGAGGTGCGCTCGCGCAGCTTCACGTAGCGGGAGTGGGCGGCGAAGGCGTCGGCCCCGGCGGGCAGGCGCAGCGCCACCACGAGCTCGCCGGGCGAGAGCACGCTCTCGCGCTCCGGCGTGCTGCCGGGGAGGAGGTGGAACTCCTCCAGCGGCACTTCACGCCGTCCGCCCGGCCCCTCGATCTCGACGACCGCGCCGAGCGCGGCGAGCGGCACGCAGAAGTCGGAGGGGTGCGTGGCGATGCAGCTCTCGCTCCAGCCCAGCACGGCGTGCAGCCGGTTCTCGCCGCCGAGCGCGTCGCAGCCCGCGCCGGGCTCGCGCTTGTTGCAGGCGCTGGCAGGGTCATAGAAATAGGCGCAGCGCGTGCGCTGCAGCAGGTTGCCGCCAGCGGTCGCGGCGTTCCGCAACTGGGCGGAAGCGCCGGAGAGCAGGGCTTCCGCCACCGCCGGGAAGCGGCGCGCGAAGTCCCGGTCATGCGCCAGCTCGGCGTTTCGAACCCGCGCGCCGATCCGGAACGCGCCGTCCGGCAGCGCTTCGACCGCGTCCAGCCCGGGCAGGCGGCTGACATCCACAAGCCGCTCGGGGCGGACGACGCCGCCCTTCATCAGGTCCAGCAGGTTCGTCCCGGCGGCAAGGAAGGCGCTGCCCGGCACGGAGGCGGCGGTCACGGCTTCCGCCACGGTCGCCGGGCGGATGTAGTCGAAGCGGTTCATGCCGCTTCCTCCCAGCCGTCCTGGCCCATGCGCTGCTGCGCGTCCAGCACGGCCTCCGTGATGCCCTGATAGGCGCCGCAGCGGCAGAGATTGCCGCTCATGCACTCCCGCACCCGCTCGGGGTCGTCCCCGGCCTGGGCCTCCCCGATCATCCCCACCGCGCTCATGATCTGGCCGGGGGTGCAGAAGCCGCACTGGAAGGCGTCGTGCTCGATGAAGGCGGCCTGGACGGGGTGCAGGACGCCGCTCCGCGCCAGCCCCTCGATCGTCACCACCTCGGCGCCGTCATGGCTGACCGCCAGGGCGAGGCAGGAGTTCACGCGCTGCCCGTCCAGCAGCACGGTGCAGGCGCCGCACTGCCCACGGTCGCAGCCCTTCTTGCTGCCGGTCAGGTCCAGGCGCTCCCGCAGCAGGTCGAGCAGCGTGACCCGGGGGTCGTCCAGCTCGACGTGCCGCGGCTCGCCGTTGACGGTGAGGGTGATGGACCAACTCATGCTGGACCTCCGATCGGGTGCTGTGCGCTAGGATCCGCCCGGTCTCGGCCAGGCCCGGGCAAGGCCGTGGGGCCAATGCGCGGTGCGGCTGGACGAAACATGCGTGGCGGCGTTCAAAAGGCGGGCGCAGGATGGATGGCGAGCACCGATCCGGCGTCCTGCGGGTTAGAATATGGAGGGTGCCTCCGTTTGCAAGGGGCGAATGACGAAGTCCGTGTGAAACTCGGCGATCCGGCCGGGCGGGCGCGAAGGCCGCGCGCCGACGCCGTCCGCAACCGCGAGCGCGTGCTGGAAGCCGCGAAGGTCGTGTTCAGCCAGGGCGGAGAGAGCGCGAGCCTGGAGGCCGTGGCGCGTGAGGCTGGCGTCGGGATCGGCACGCTGTACCGCCACTTCCCCACGCGCGAGGCCCTGTTCGAGGCGGTGTACCGGCGGGAGGTGGAGCAGCTCGTCGACCTCGTGCAGGTCCTGAAGGCGGAGGCGAGCCCGGCGGAGGCGCTTCGCCTCTGGCTCCGCGCCAACGTGGCCTTCGTGGCCACGAAGAAGGGCATGCTGGCCGCCTTGGCCCTGGCCACGCAGAAGAACCCGGACCTCATGGCCTACTCCTCGGACCGCCTGACCCGGGCTGTGGGGGAGTTGCTGGCGCGCGGCGTCAGCACCGGCGAGATCCGGGATGACATCGGCCCGGAGGACGTGCTGCGGGCGCTGATCGGCATGTGCTACGCCCAGGAACGGCCGGATTGGCAGGCCAGCGTGCTGCGGCTGCTCGACGTCTTCGTGGACGGGCTGCGCAAGCCGGGTCGGCCGGCGGCCTGAGGCGCCCGGGCCGGGAACTGGGAAATCCCTGATCAGATTGGCAAAAATCTGATCCAAACTTGCCAGGCACAGTTGAAGTGCTTTGTGAAGAACGGCACCTAATAGGCCTGTCAGCCTTGCTTGCCCCGAGTCGCAGGCCCTGACAGGCCCTCCGGCGGCCCGCCGGTGACGCCTGGCCGGCTGGAGTGGCAATGGGAACGTGGGGGCTACTCGCTTCCGTCGCGCTTCTCGCCCTCGCCGTCCTCTACTTCCTCCGGGGCGACGATGCGGCGGCGGCGCTGCCCGCTGACCTTTCCCCGCGCGACTTCGAGCGGCACTGCGCCAACCTCATGGCCGCGCGCGGCTGGTCCGTCACCCTCGGCCGCGGCTCCGCCGACCAGGGCGTGGACGTGCTGGCCCGCAAAGGCGGGCGCTCTGTCGTGCTCCAGTGCAAGCTCCACGGGCGGCCCGTCGGCAACCGGGCGGTGCAGGAAGCCCTGGCCGGCCGCGGCTTCGCCGGGGCGGATTGCGCGGCGGTGGTCTCCAACGCCTCTTACACCCCCGCCGCCCATGCCCTGGCGGCGCGGGTGGGGGTGCTGCTGCTGAATGTCCCGGATCTGGCGCGGGCGGACGCGCTGTTCCGGCAGTCTCCCCGCCCGGCACAGCCGGCAGGCCCCCCTGAACCCAAGTCCGAGCCCGCCCGGCGCCCGCGCAAGGCCCGCCCCCGGGCACAGGCCCGGGGCAGGGCGCGGCGGCTCCGTGGGGGGCTGATCCCCGCCGGGCTGCTGGCCGGGATCATCCTGCTGCTTCCGGAAAGCCCGCCCGGCCCGGCCGATCCGCCCCGCCCGGGCCTGGCTGCCTCGCGGGCCGCCTCCAGGGGCGCTTTCCCGCTTCCCCTCCCACCGCCCACCCCGCCCCATCTCCTCCGGCGCCCGGCGGGGTAGGGCGCCGGTTTTCAGGCGTGGGCGCGGCTGTTATGAGCGGCCAACGTCAGAGACTGCCGGGCCGGATGATCGACTGCTCCCTTATCGTTCCGATCTACCGGAACGAGGAAAACCTGCCCGACCTGCTCGAAGCGCTCTCGGGCATGGCGGCCCGGGTGCCGGGCTTCGAGGCGGTGCTGGTCGTCGATGCCTCCCCCGACAACTGCGAGGCGCTGCTGCGCGCGGCCCTGCCCAATCTCGGCTTTCCCGCGCAGCTCCTCGCCCTGTCCCGCAACTTCGGGGCCTTCGCGGCCATCCGCGAGGGGCTGATGGCGGCGCGCGGCCGCTTCTTCGCGGTGATGGCCGCCGACCTGCAGGAACCCCCGGAGCTGGCGGAGCGCTTCTTCGCCACCCTGCGGGCGGACGAGGCCGACCTCTGCCTCGGCGTTCGCGCCTCCCGCCAGGATCCCGGCCTCTCGCGCCTCCTCTCCCAGACCTACTGGCGCCTCTACAAGCGCTTCGTCATTCCGGAGGTGCCGGCGGGCGGGGTGGACATCTTCGGCTGCAACGAGGCGGTGCGGACCGCCCTGCTGGAGCTGGACGAGCGCTCCGGCTCCCTCATCGGCCAGCTCTTCTGGGTGGGCTTCCGCCGGCTGGAAATCCCCTATGACCGCCGCGCCCGCACCAAGGGCACCAGCGCCTGGGTCTTCGCCAAGCGCCTGCGCTACTTCGTGGACAGCGTCTTCGCCTTCTCCGACCTGCCGATCTCCATGCTGGTCGGGATCGGCGCGGTGGGCGGGGCGCTCTCGGTCGTCGGCGCGGTGGTGGTGCTGCTCGCCTGGCTGTTCCGCGACATTCCCGTGGCGGGCTACGTCCCCATCATGATCGCGGTGCTGTTCTTCGGCTTCATGACGCTGCTCTCCCTCGGCATCATCGGCATCTACGTCTGGCGGATCAGCGAGAACGTGCGCGGGCGCCCGAACGCCATCGTCGCGCGCCGCATGGCGAACGGCGCCACGCCGGGGCACCTGCCGTGAACGCCCCGCGCATCCACCCCCAGGCGCTCTGCGAGAGCGACAAGGTCGGGCCGGGCACGCGGGTCTGGGCCTTCGCGCATATCCTGCCGGGCGCGGTGATCGGGGCGGACAACAACATCTGCGACGGCGTCTTCGTCGAGAACGACGTCGTCACCGGCGACCGCGTGACGGTGAAGTGCGGCGTCCAGCTCTGGGACGGGCTGCGGGTGGAGGACGACGTCTTCATCGGCCCCAACGCCACCTTCACCAACGACATGTTCCCCCGCAGCCGCGTGCAGCGGGACGCGCTGTCCCCCACCACGGTCCGCCGCGGCGCCTCCATCGGGGCCAATGCCACGGTGCTGCCGGGCATCACGATCGGGCCGGGCGCCATGGTGGGGGCGGGCACCGTGATCACGGCCGACGTGCCGGCCAATGCCGTGGTGGTGGGCAACCCCGCCCGCGTCGTCGGCTATGCCGGGGTGGAGGGCGTGACGGCGCTGGACG
Organism: Roseomonas indoligenes; assembly: GCF_017813365.1. Lineage (GTDB taxonomy): Bacteria > Pseudomonadota > Alphaproteobacteria > Acetobacterales > Acetobacteraceae > Roseomonas > Roseomonas indoligenes. Next base: position 34,773 of record NZ_JAGIZA010000016.1, on the reverse strand, counting down.
CCCTGCCGCCGGACGCGCCCTGCCGCGCCATCGCCGCCGACACGCACCGCGACCCGCGCGGCCGCCTCTCCCACTGGCCGCTGGAATCGGCCCTGCCCTTCACCCCGCGCCGCCTCTACGTCATCGACGGCGCGCCGGATGGCTGGGCGCGCGGCGGCGGGGCCTATCGCCGGTCCCACCAGTTCCTGATCGCGACCCAGGGCGCCGTGACGGTGGCGGTGGATGACGGGCGGCGGCGCCTGGCCGTACGCCTGTCCGGGCCGGAGGCGGGGCTGCACGTGCCGCCCGGTACCTGGACGCTGCAGTACGGCCACACGCCGGACGCCGCCCTCCTCGTCCTGGCGAGCGAGCCCTACGACCCGGAGGAGCGGATGGCGGACTACCTGCCCTGGCTGGCGGAGCGAAGCGCGTGACGGATGTGGTGAACCGAGGCGCGAACCAGGCCGCAAACCCGGCCATGGACCGGCGTGGCCTCGTGGTGGACCTCGCCCTCATCGCCCTCGCCTCGGTGGCCAGCCTCGCCCTCTTCGCGGTGCTTCGCCGCCTCGGCCTGCCTTTCGGGCTGCGGGTCATCGCCATGGGCGAGGACTACAACTGGCTCCTCATCCTCTCCTCGCCGGGTGCGGTGGCCCGCGCCCAGACCTTCTGGACCTTCAACGACCGCAACCCGCTCTCGCCCTGGTGGTACGTCGCGGCGCAGCCTCTCTTCACCAATGGCGCGAACGGCGCCTACCTCGTGCGGCTGATGATGGGGCCGCTGCTCGGCGTTTCCTCCTACCTCATGGTGCGCGGCGTGGCCGATGGCCGCGCGCGCGGCATCGCCCTCGGGACGGGAATGCTGGCCGCCGCCTGGGTGCTGCACCCCACCCCGGACGAGATCGCCTGGAACTTCATCGGCGCCCTCTCCCTCAGCTGCCTTTGCGTGGCCAGCTTCGCGGCCTGGGTCCGGGGCGGGCGGCGCGCGCCGGGCTGGTACGGTCTCTCCCTCGTTCTCTGGTTCGTCGCCTTCGGCAGCTACACCTTCCAGGTGGGCGCCGTGGTCGGGATCGGGCTGCTGGCCCTGCTGCACCCCGCCAGCCCCGGCGCGGGGCCCTTCCGCCGCTTCGTCGGGGCCGTGCTGGAAACGCTGCCCTACGCCCTGCTGCTCGGCGCCTTCGTGCTGGTCTGGAAGACCACCCAGAACCCCGGCATGGCCGCCTACTACGATCTGCGGCCGGATCTGCTGCTTCAGAACCTTCCCGCCTCGATCAAGGCCGGCCTCTCCGTCTCCCGCTACGACGGCTTCGTGGCGGTGGCGCAGCAGGTGCTGGGCTGGCGCGCCCTGGCGCTCGGCGCCGCTTTCGGGATCGGCATGGCCGGCCTGCACTTCCTCGCCCTGCGGCGCGAGGAGCCGGTGCGCGCGCGGGACGCGGCGGTGGTGCTGGCCGTCGCCTTCGGCCTCGTGCTGCCCACGCTGCTGATCGAATCCATGTCCGGCACCTGGACCGTGGGCCTGCGCTGGCCAATGGTGGAGCAGGCCTGGATGCCCCTGCTCTGGACGGGCGTCGCGGCGCTGGTCCTGGCGCTGCTGCCGGTACCCGCCGGGCTCCGCCGCGCAGGCCTCTCGGCGGTGGGCGGGGTGGCGGCGGCCTGGCTGCTCGTCGCCTGTCTCGGCTACAACAGCCGCCAGAGCGTCGCCTCCGCCCATGAGGGCGCGCTGCGGTCGGGGATGGAAGCGCTGGGCGCTGCCGTCCCCGCGGGCCAGCCGGCTAACTTCGTCGTCCTCGTCGATCCCGGCGTCTTCCTCGTCACCCCGGACATCATGTCCTACCGCGTGGCCCCGGTCTGGTGGCCCGGGCGGGACTTCGGCCTGCGCGTCCTCTGGGCGAACCACCCGAACGGGTGGGACGCCGAGCCCTGGGGCAAGCTGGTGCTGGAGGACGCCCAGGCCACCAACCTGCGGATCGGCGGCGGGGCGCCGGTCCCCTACGGCGCGATCCGCTTCCTCCGCTTCGACGGCCGGCGACTGACCGCGCCGGCGGAACTGACCGCGGCGGATGTGGCCCCCTATCCCGTGACATGGCGCCGCAGCGCACCGGTGCGGCAGGGGCCCTGATTCTACTTCTGGCCTGTACCGGGGAGGGGAAGAGGGAGTTCTTCCCCATCCAGGCACCCCCCTTCTTCGAGCCGGGGCGACTGCAAAGGCAGGACTGACCCCATCACGCCGGTACATCCTGTCAGGATAGCGCGGCGGCAGCGGGTGGGGGTTCGGAGGGCGGCGTCCCTTGGGGCCGCCCAGCCTCGCACCGGACCCTGGGGCACCCTACATTCACCCGCTGAAACGCTCTCTTCCCGGAAGTCGCCCCCGCCGCATGACCGAAGAAATCCTCGCCGCCGCCACGGACCCCGCCGCGAATGGCGGCGCCGTGCGCCTCACCCGCCTGCCCAACGGCCTGACGATTGTCTCCGACACCATGGCCCGGGTGGAGACCGCCTCCATCGGCGCCTACGCCCACACCGGCACGCGGGACGAGGAGGCGCATGAGAACGGCGTCTCCCACTTCCTGGAGCACATGGCCTTCAAGGGCACGGAGCGGCGCGACGCCGCCGCGATCGCGCGCGAGATCGAGAACGTGGGCGGCCACCTGAACGCCTACACGGCGCGGGAGACCACGGCCTACTACGCCAAGGTGCTGAAGGAGGACCTGCCGCTGGCCGCCGACATCCTCGGCGACATCCTCACCCACTCCTCCTTCGCGCCGGAGGAGGTGGAGCGGGAGCGGGGCGTGATCCTTCAGGAGATCGGGCAGGCGAACGACACGCCGGACGACATCGTCTTCGACCATTTCCAGGAGACGGCCTTCGCCGGCCAGCCCATGGGGCGCCCGACTCTGGGCCCGGCCGGGATCATCGAGACGCTGCCGCGTGAGGCGCTGACGGGCTACATGCGCCGCCACTACGGCCCCTCCCGCATGGTGGTGGCCGCGGCCGGCGCGGTGGACCACGACAACCTCGTGGATCTTGTGAAGACCCACTTCGCCGACCTGCCGAACATCGAGGGCCACAATGCCGAGCCCGCCCGCTACACCGGCGGCGAGTTCCGGGAGGAGCGGGACCTGGACCAGGTGCACCTGCTGCTGGGCTTCCCCGGCCCGGCCTATGGCGACGCGATGCACTACCCGACGATGCTGCTCTCCACGATCCTCGGCGGCGGCATGTCCTCCCGCCTGTTCCAGGAGATCCGGGAGAAGCGCGGGCTGGTCTATTCCGTCTATTCCTTCCACTCCCCCTACCGGGACGCTGGCCTCTTCACCGTCTATGCCGGCACGGGCGAGGAGCAGGCGGCGGAGCTGATGCCCGCCACGCTGGAGGAACTGCGCCGCGTGCAGAAGGATGTAACGGAGGAGGAGCTGGCCCGCGCCAAGGCGCAGCTGCGCGCCTCCGTCCTCATGTCCCTGGAATCCACGGGATCGCGCTGCGAGCAGCTGGCCCGCCAGCTCCAGGTGCATGGCCGCCTGATCCCGGTGGAGGAGACGAAGGCCAGGATCGCGGCGGTGACGGTGGAGCAGGTGCAGGCCGCGGCCGCCCGAACCTTCCGCGCCCCGCCGACGCTTGCCGCCCTCGGCCCCGCCGGCCGCGTGCCGCACCTGCCGGAAGTCGCCGAGAGGCTGTCGGCGTGAGCGCGACGGCCGAGGCACCAGTGACCGACACGCGCGAGGCGCTGGCGGCGCTGGTCGCCGCCGCCCGCGCAGCGGGGGCGGATGCGGCAGATGCCATGCTGGCCGCCGGCGCTTCCCTCTCCGTCCAGATGCGGCTGGGGGAGGTGGAGCAGGTCGAGCGGTCCGAGGGCTTCGACATCGGCCTGCGCGTCTTCGTCGGCCGCCGCCAGGCGATCGTCTCCACCACGGATTCCGACCCGCGCGGCTTCGCGGCCCTGGCCGAGCGCGCCGTGGCGATGGCCCGCGCCGTGCCGGAGGACCCCTTTGGCTTCCTGCCGGACCTCGTGCCGTCGCTGGCCGACCTGCCGCTGGACATGGATGACGGGGTGGAGCCGGACGTGGCCTCCCTCACCACCCGCGCCCGCCGCGCGGAGGAGGCCGCCCGCGCCATCCCCGGCGTGACGAACTCGGAGGGCGCGGATGCCGGCTGGCACCGCACGGTGGTCGCGCTCGCCGCCTCCAACGGCTTCTCCGGCACCTATACCCGCAGCGGGCACAGCCTCTCCGTCACGGCGCTGGCCGGGCAGGGGACGGGGATGGAGCGGGACTACGACTACGCCTCCGCCACCCACCTCTCGGAGCTGGACGAGCCGGAGACCCTCGGCCGCAGCGCCGGGGAGCGGGCGGTGCGCCGCCTGAACCCGATCCGCCCCGCCACCGCCCGCCTGCCCGTGCTCTACGATCCCCGCGTGGCCGGCTCCATCCTCGGCCATCTCACGGCCGCGGCGAACGGCGCCTCCGTCGCGCGCGGCACGAGCTTCCTGCGGGAGAGCATGGGCCAGCGGATCATGGCCCCCGGCCTGACCGTGCGGGACGACCCCACCCGCCCGCGCGGCCTCCGCTCCCGCCCCTTCGACGCCGAGGGGATGCCCACCGCCCCGCTGGCGATCGTGGAGGACGGCGTGCTGCAGCACTGGCTGCTGGACTGGCGCTCCGCCCGGCAGCTCGGCCTCGCCTCCAATGGCCGCGCCTCCCGCGCCGTGGGCGGCCCGCCCTCGCCCTCCACCAGCAATCTCTGGCTGGAGCCGGGCGCGCTGACGCCGGAGGCCCTGATGGCTGACATCGCGGAGGGCCTCTTCGTGACGGAGATGATCGGCACCAGCATCAACGCCACCACCGGCGACTACAGCCGCGGCGCCTCCGGCTTCATGATCCGCAACGGCGAACTGGCCGAGCCCTTCTCCGGCGTGACCCTGGCCGGGAACCTGCGGGAGATCTTCCTGAACATCACCCCCGCCAACGACCTGCGCTTCCGGCGGGGCACCGACAGCCCGACGCTGCGGATCGACGGGCTGACCATGGCCGGGGCCTGATCGCCACCGCGGCGAACGGGGAAGGCGGGAGCCTTCCCCGAAAGGTCAGGCCGCCAGGCGCTGCCGGGGCAGCCCCAGGCGGTCCCAGACGGCGGAGAGCGCCCCGGCGAGCGAGGCGATGGCGGCATCGTCGTGCAGCGGCGTCGGCGTGATCCGCAGGCGCTCCGTGCCGCGGGGCACGGTGGGGAAGTTGATGGGCTGGATATAAACCCCGTGCTCCTCCAGCAGCATCTCGCTGGCCTCCCGGCACAGGGTGGCGTCGCGCACCATGACCGGCACGATGTGGCTGGGGCATTCCAGCACGGGCAGGCCCTCGGCGCGGAGCGCGGCGCGGGTAGCCCGGGCGCGTTCCTGGTGGGCGGTCCGCTCGGTGTCGGAGGCGCGCAGGTGGCGCACGCTCGCCAGGGCGCCCGCGGCCACGGCGGGGGTGAGGGTGGTGGAGAAGATGAAGCCCGGCGCGAAGGACCGGATGGCGTCGATCAGGGTGGCGCTGCCCGCGACATAGCCGCCGCCGACGCCATAGGCCTTGCCCAGCGTGCCCTCCACCACGTCGATCTCCACGCCTTCCCGCGCGGCCACGCCCGCGCCGCCGGGGCCGTAGAGGCCGACCGCATGGACCTCATCGATATAGGTCAGGGCGTTGTGGCGGCGCGCCAGCTCCGCGATCCGGCGGATCGGGGCGATGTCGCCGTCCATGGAATAGACGCTCTCGAAGGCCACGACCTTCGGCGCCTCCGGCGGCAGCTCGGCCAGCAGTTCCGCCAGATGCGCGACGTCGTTGTGCCGGAAGACCTTCTTCGGCCCGCGCCCGTTGCGGATGCCCGCGATCATGGAGGCGTGGTTGTCCGCGTCCGAGAGGATGGTCGCCCCCAGCAGCATCGCCAGGGTGGAGAGCGCCGCCTCGTTCGCGGTGAAGCCGGAGTTGAAGACCAGCGCGGCCTCTTTCCCGTGCACGGAGGCCAGCTCGGCCTCCAGCGCCACGTGGTGGCGGCCGGTGCCGGAGATGTTCCGCGTGCCGCCGGCGCCCGCCCCGTCCTCCCGGATGGCGGCGATCATCGCCTCCCGCACCGCCGGGTGCTGGCCCATGCCGAGATAGTCGTTGCTGCACCACACCGTTACCGGCCGCCCATCCGCCCGCAGCGCGCGGGGAAAGGCGCCGGCCTGACGTTGCAGGGTCAGGAAGTGGCGGTAGCGGCCCTCGGCGCGGAGCGCGTCGAGATGGGAGGCGAGAAGGGCGTCATAATCGGGCATCGCGGGAGGACGTGACCAGCTTCTGTTCTGCGGAACGGGGTTAGGCCCCGTCCCGCGCGGAATCAATCATTTCGGGGGTGGCGCGGCCCGTCTTGCGCGGACCGCGCCCGCCGATCAGGCGGCCTCGACGCACATGGCCACGCCCATGCCGCCGCCGATGCACAGCGTCGCCAGGCCCTTCTTCGCCCCGCGCCGCTGCATCTCGAAGAGCAGCGTGGTGAGGACGCGGGCGCCGGAGGCCCCGATCGGATGGCCCAGCGCGATGGCGCCGCCATTCACGTTCACCTTGGACGGATCCCAGCCCAGGTCCTTGTTCACGGCGCAGGCCTGGGCCGCGAAGGCCTCGTTCGCCTCGATCAGGTCCAGGTCGCCGATCGACCACCCGGCCTTCTCCAGCGCGCGGCGGCTGGCGGGGATGGGGCCCGTGCCCATGATGGAGGGGTCGACGCCCGCGGTTGCCCAGGAGACGATGCGCGCCAGCGGCGTCACACCCCGCCTGGAGGCCTCCGCCCCCTTCATCACCAGGATCGCCGCCGCGCCGTCATTGATGCCGGAAGCGTTGCCGGCGGTGACGGAACCCTCCTTGTTGAAGGCCGGGCGCAGCTTCTGCAGCACCTCCAGGCTCGTCTCGGGCTTCGGGTACTCGTCCTCCGCCACCACCGTGTCGCCCTTGCGGCCCTTCACCGTCACCGGGACGATCTCGTCCCGGAAGCGCCCGGCCTTCATGGCCTCGCCGGCCTTGCGCTGGGAGTTGTAGGCGAACTCATCCTGCTGCTCGCGCGTGATCTGGAACTTCTGGGCCACGTTCTCCGCGGTCTGGCCCATGTGGTAGCCGTTGAAGGCGTCCCAGAGCCCGTCCTTGATCATGGTGTCGATCAGGGCCAGATCGCCCATCTTCTGCCCGGCGCGCAGCTGCTGGGCGTGCGGCGCCTGGGTCATGCTCTCCTGCCCGCCCGCGATCACGATGGCGGCGTCGCCCGTCGCGATCTGCTGGGCCGCCAGCGCGACCGTGCGCAGGCCGGAACCACAGAGCTGGTTGATGCCGAAGGCCGTCCGCTCCACCGGGATGCCCGCGATCACGCTGGCCTGCCGCGCCGGGTTCTGCCCCGCCGCGCCTGTCAGGACCTGGCCGAGGATCACCTCGTCCACCTCCCCGGCCTCCACCTTCGCCCGCTCCAGCACCGCCTTGATCGCGGTGGCACCGAGCTGGTGCGCCGCCACGCTGGCAAAGGCCCCGTTGAAGCTGCCCACCGGCGTGCGGGCGGCGGAAGCGATGACGATGTCGTCCATGACCGGCTCTTTCCTCTGATCCCGTCCTCGGCCTGCGCGATTCCCGCGCATTCGTCCGAGCCGTGTGCGGCAGGGGGTGAAGACTGCGTCCGACACCCGCGCCACACAACCCATCGCCCCATCTGGCGTTGTGGGCGGCCCTGGAACAGGGGGGAGGGAGCGCCCGTGGCTCCCGGGGGGAGAAAGACTTCTCTCCCGCCCCCCCTCTCATCTTTTTTCATCGGGCTGCCGCGGACCGTGGGGCTGGCCCGCGCCGGGCGGCGTGGCCGCCCGGCGAAACGCCCGTTCAGCATCCTTTGGCAGCCTGATCGAAGAAGATGAGGGTGAGGGGGCCGGGGAGGGAGAGAATCTCTTCTCCCTGGGGCGGTCAGCGCCGCAGCCAGTCCCGCAGGGGCCGCCACAGCACAGCCTCCGCCTTCATTCCCGCCGCCATCCCGATATGCCCGGCCGCCACGTCCAGCACCTCTGCCCCGGGCAGTCCCGCCGCCAGGGCCCGCGCGCTCTCCGGCGGCACGATCCGGTCCCCGCGCGGGATGGCGAGGAAGGAGGGGCCCCGCCAGGCGCGCGGCTCCACCACCGCGCCCGCCACGCGCCAGGCCCCGGCCGCCGGCGTGCTGGCCCCGTACCACCCGCCCAGGCATTCCCGCGCCACGGGGGCGGGCAGGGGAATGCCGTCGTTCAGCCAGTCCTCCAGCGCCACGAAATGCGCGGCCCGGGGGGAGGCGGGGTCGAGCCGCCCGAAAGCCCGGAACTTCCGCGCGATGCCGAAGGGGTCCAGCCCCGCGAAAAGCAGCTGCAGCAGATCCACGGGCAGGGTGCCCGTGGTTCCCAGCACGGGTTCCAGCCCCGGCAGCAGCCCGGCCACGGCCCGGGCGCGCGGTCCGGCCCCGCCGGCGTGGAAGTCCCAGGGCGTCGCCAGCAGCGCCAGCCCGCAAACCCGGGCCGGTGCCCGCAACGCAGCGGCCAGCGCCAGCAGCCCGCCCATGCAGTAGCCCACCAGCGAGACCGGCCCGCCCGTGGCGGCCACCGATGTCTCCAGCGCCCGTTCCAGCCGGCCGGCGATCCAATCCGTGAGCGTGAAGCCCCGCTCCACCGCGCCGGGTACGCCCCAGTCCAGCAGCAGGACCCGCAGGCCCTGCCCGGCCAGCCAGCGCAGCATGGAGTGGCCGGGCATCAGGTCCAGCACCGTCGCCCGGTTCACCAGCGAGGGGATGAACAGCGCCGCCGGGCCTTCCCCGCCATAGTCCAGCAGCCGCGCCGGCCCCTCCGACCACAGCGCCGGCGGATCGGCCATCGCCCGCCGCCAGGGATGGGCCCGGTAGGCCAGGATGCCCCGCAGCAGGGCCGCGTCCTCCCGCGCCAGGCGCTGCCAGACCGCGGCGGCGAAGCCCCCGGCCTCAGCGCCGGCGCCGAGTTCCCGGAGGATCCGCGCGTGTTCCGCCTGCCCCGCCGTCGAGCGCGGCACGAAGCCCGGCCAGCTCCCGTTCCAGGGCGTCGAGCCGGGCGCGGAGGGGATCGCCGCCATCGTCACCAGCGCCCGGTTCACGGCCAGGGCCAGGTGCGCCGGCAGCGGTCTCGGGCCGCGCCGCGCCGTCATCGGGCGCCCCCGCGGAAGGTCCGGGCGACGGGGGCGGGAAGGGGAAGGGCGCGACGGGCGCCGGCGGCCAGCCCATGGGCCAGGGCTGGGGGAAGCCCGTTGCGGGCTGGCCGAAGCCGGGCGGCGCGAAGCCCGTCGGAACCCCCGGTATGCCAAAGCCCGGTGCCCCGAAGCCGGGCATCCCGAATCCCGGCGGCCAGGGCGGCGCGGCCCGGGACGCCTCCGCCCAATGCTCCGTCCAGTGGCGGGACGCCGCCGCGAGCGCCGCCGCCCAGGCCGAGAGCAGCTCCGGATCCATGGCCATGGCCGCCATCTCGCCCTGCCACAGCGCCACCCAGTCCGCCGCCAGGCGCGCCAGGTCCGGCGTCCCGTCCGGCGCCCCGCTTGACGCCCCGTCCTCCGTCCCACCGCTCTCCGAACCGCTCATGCATTCCCCGGTTGGCATCCCCGCCCGCGCATCCGCCCGCCCCTCCGCCGGTGGCGTCCCGGCCGGACCCGCGCGACGCGCCTTCCGCAGCGCGGCAAAGCCGGTTTAGCATCGTCGCCCGGCACGGCATCAAGGCGCCAGAGGCCGGGTCCCGCGGGAACCCCTGCGGGAATCACAGACCCGGCGGTCGTCCGGGGGAGGATTATCGGCCATGGCCAAGATCGACTCGCCCCAGGGAAGCCCCCAGGGCAGCGCGGCGGACACGGCGCCGGAAACCCCGGCCAGCCCGCCCGTCGTGGTGAAGAAATACGCCAACCGGCGCCTCTACAACACCGAAACCTCCTCCTACGTCACGCTGGAAGACTTGGCCGCCATGGTCCGCCTGGGCCGGCATTTCACCGTCTCCGACGCCAAGTCGGGCGACGACATCACCCGCTCCGTCCTGACGCAGATCATCGTGGAGGAGGAGAGCAAGGGCCAGAACCTGCTGCCCATCCCCTTCCTGCGCCAGCTCATCGGCCTGTACGGCGACAGCCTGCAATCCGTGGTGCCCCGCTACCTGGAGGCCACCATGGGCACCTTCGCCCGCCAGCAGGAGGCGATGCGCCGCACTGCGCAGGAGGCCATGGGCTCCGCGATGGGGGGAACGATGGGCAGCTTCAACGCCTTTGCCCCCTTCGAGGAGCTGGGCAAGCAGAACCTGGCGATGCTGGAGCGCGCCATGAGTCTCTTCTCCCCTTTTCCTCCCCGCGCGGGCGGCGCCGCGCCCACGGGCCCGATGGACGAGGTGGAGGCGATGCGGGAGGAGCTCGCCACCCTGCGCGAGGAGGTGGAGCGGCTGCGCGCGGGGCGCAGCATGGGCTGAGGAGCCGGCCCGTCTAAACTGATGGAGTGGACCGGCGGGGTGGAAAGGCCCCGTAGGTCCATTTCAGCCAGGCACTCGGGTCAGACACGAAGGCCCGCCCGGCGCGATTCTCCCGCGATGACAATCGAGACATGCCGGAGGAATGATTCAGGCCGCTAACGGACGTTATGGCTGCCGGAATGCTCGCCACCTTAGAGCCTGTGCCGGAATGACACAGCGTCCCCGGCCTGATCCCTGGAACACCCTTCCCGAGCCCATTCCCGCCCGAAACGAGGCGGATCTTCGGGGCCGTGCGGCAGGGGGGCGCGATCCTGCCCCCGTCATCGCCGTCATCGTCAGCCATGACCGGCCGGCCCTGCTGCGCCGTTGCCTCACGGCCCTCGCCGCCCAGCGCCGTCCGCCCGACGCCACGCTGGTGATCGACAATGCCAGCCCACCCTCCACCGCCGCCGTCGTCGCAGATTTCCCGGCGGTGCGGCACATCCGCCTGCCCCGGAACCTCGGCGGCGCCGGCGGCTTCCGCGCGGGCATCGGCAAGGCCATGGCCGCGGGCGCCGGGGCGATCTGGCTCATGGACGACGACGGCCTGCCCGCCTCGCCCGACTGCCTTGCCGGCCTTCTCGCCGCGGCGGAGGGAAAGGGCGGCATTGTCGCCCCCCTGATCCTCGACATCGAGCGGCCGGACCGCCTCGCCTTCCCGGTCCGCATCGCCGGCCGTACCCGCTTCCACCTGGCGGAGCTGGAGGGCCGTGCGCAGGTCGCGGGTTTCGCCCACCTCTTCAACGGCGCCCTGATCGCCCGCGAGACCTTCGAGCGCATCGGCCTGCCCGAACCCCGCTACGTCATCCGCGGCGACGAGGTGGAGTTCCTCCGCCGCGCCCTACGCGCCGGGCTGGAGGTACGGATCGAGACGGCCTGCCGCTTCCTCCACCCCAGTTCCCATGGGGAGATCGAGCCCATTCTTTTCGGCCGCTTCTACGCCACCGTCCCGGCCACCGAGGCGAAACGCTACTACCAGTTCCGCAACCGCGGCCAGATCTTCCGGGCCTACGGGCTCTGGGGCTACCTGCTCGCCGATATCGTCCGCTACGGCTGGTTCTACCTCGTCACGCGCCGGGCGGACCTGCGCGGCTTCGCGAGCTGGCTGGGCACCACCGCGAAGGGCTGGCACGGCGGCTTCCTGCGCGCCCCCTGGAACGATGCGGAGGGCCCGCCGCCCTACCCCACCCCGGCGACCGGCATGGCAGGGGCCGCGCGGATGGCCCTGCCCCTCCTCATGCGCGGCGCAACGAGGCCGCGGCCATGAACGAGATGAGCGCTTCGGCCACCTCCCTGGTCGCCTCCCTCCCGGACGGGGCGGAGCCCGGGCTCCTCCTCCAGCGGGTGGTCTTCGACCGGGCGGCCGCCCTGATGCCCCTCTATGTCCGCATGCTCCGGCAGGAGCGGGAGCAGCCCGCCCCGCCCCGGCCGGAGGGCGGCGTGCTGCGCATCCCGCGCGGCGCCACGGCGAGCTTCGATACCTATTTCGGCGCCTTCTTCGAGCACCAGTGGCGCGCCTGGACCGGCCTGCGTGGCCTCTCGCTGGAGTTGCGCGCGAGCGGGCGCCTGCTGCTGCGCGTCCTGCGCCGCACGCCGGAGGGCGAGGACGTGCTGCTGGAGGCGCTGGAGACGGAGGCCGACCCGGCCCTGCCCATCACCCTGGACCTGCCCGCCGACCTGCCGAACGCCCATGCCGCCGGCCGCGTCTTTTTCGAGGTGACGGCGCGCGGCGGGGAGGTGCTGCTGCGCAGCGCCGCCTGGCGCGCGCCGGAGGCCGAGCCGGCGCCCGTCGGCCTCGTCCCGGTCTTCTGCACCTTCAACCGGGAGGCCGCGCTGGCCGACCTCCTCGCGAGCATCACGGGCGACCTGGAGACGGCATCGCTCCTGCCCCGCCTCGTCATCGTCAACCAGGGCCGGCCGGGCCTCCTCTCCCACCCCGCCATCGCCGCCCTGCCCGCGGCCTTCCGCGAGCGGCTGCTGGTGATCGAGCAGGGAAATTTCGGCGGCGCCGGCGGCTTCACCCGCGGCCTCCTGGCGGCCATGGAGCAGCCCGGCGCCACCCATGCCCTGCTGATGGACGACGACATCCGGCTGGAGCCGGAAAGCCTGCGCCGCGCCGCCGCCTTCTTCTCCATCGCGCGGCCGGGCCTCGCTCTCGGCGGCCAGATGCTGGACGGGCTGCGGCCCACCCGCCTCTACGAGGCCGGGGCCAATATCGACCCTGCCACTTGGTACTTGCGCCCCCAGCTTCCCGACCATCCCCTGGCCGCCCGGCGCGACCTGGACGCGTTCCTCGCCCCCGCGTCCATGCACTACAACGGCTGGTGGTTCTTCGGCCTGCCGCTCGAGATGCTCCGCCAGGCCGGCCTGCCCCTGCCGTGTTTCATCCGCGGCGACGACGTGGAGTACGGCCGCCGCCTGCACGATGCCGGGCTGCACACTGTCTCCCTTCCCGGCGTGGCGGTGTGGCATGAGCCCTTCTACGCCCGCATCGGCGGCTGGCAGCTCTACTATGAGACGCGGAACATGCTCGTCACAGCCGCGCTGCACTTCCCGCGCGGGCGGCACGCCCTGACCTGGCTCATGTTCAAGCGGCTGGCCACCTATCTCCTTACCTACCGCTACTACGGCGCCGCCCTCGTCCTGCAGGCCGTGCGCGACTACCTGCGCGGCCCCGCCCTGCTCGAGGATTCCCCGGCCGCGCTCCACGCCTCCCTCGCCGCGCACAAGGAAGCCCATCCGCCGCAGAGCCTGCCCATGGAGCGCGTGGTGCCCCCTGCCGCCGTGCCCCGGGATTCCGGGGGGCGCGCCCGGATCGCCCTCCGCCTCGCCTGGGCCCTGGCGCGCAACTGGCGCCGGCCCACGGCGGAGCACGCGGCGCCCGTTCGCCTTCCCATGCCCGACCTGCTGTGGTTCCGGGTCACCCGGCACGACCATCTCGTGCTGGAGCAATGGTGGGACCCGGAGCGCCCAGTGCTGCGCCGCTCCCGCGAGGCATTCCGCCGCCTCTTCCGGGACGGCCTGACCCTGCTGCGCCGCCTGGACCGGGAAGGGCCCGCGGCGGCGGAGGCCTGGCGCCAAGCCTTCCCGACCATCACCAGCCCGCCCTTCTGGCCCCGCTATCTCGGCCTGCCGGCCGGCGAGTGACCCTCCCCCGGGCGCGCCCGCCTCAGGCGCGCTCCACCGCCACGTCCACCGCGCGATCCGAGGGATCGAGCGCGGCGTCCAGCGCGTCCAGCCGCGTCTCGAAATCGGCGCGCAGCGCAGCCTTCGCGGGGTCCGGCAGCCAGCACGCCTCCACCCCGGCCAGGGACAGCCTGCGCGCCTCTGCCACGCCCCAGCCCGTGTGGTCGAACACGCGGCGCCAGGCATGGCCCATGTTCGTCCCGAACATCGTGGGATCGTCCGTGCCCAGCACGATGGTCAGCCCCGCCTCGGCCATCCGGCGGATGCGGTCCAGGCGGGGGATCCGGTTCGGCGGGATCGAGGACCAGCAGGCCATGGTGAAGGGCACCCCCTCCCGCGCCATGCGGGCCACGATGTCGGGGTCGGCCAGCATGTTGTAGCCGTGGTCCAACCGGTCGCAGCCCAGCGCGTCCCGGCAATGGGTGATGTGGGCCGGCGGCCCCTCGAACAGGGCCTGGTTGTCCTCGCAGACATGGGCGGTGCGGCGCAGCCCCATCCGGCCGGCGCGCCGCCAGGCCTCCACCCAGACCAGCGGGGGCCCCGCGCGCTCGGCGCCGTCCAGCCCGATGCCCACCACGCGCGGGTGCGGGTGGGCCTGCACCCAGTCCAGCATCTGCAGGGCCTCGCTCGGCAGGCAGACGCTGCGGTCGATGCAGGCGATCATGAGGGAGGAGACGCCTAAGTCGCGCTCCGCCCGCTCAAGCCCCGCCACCAGCCCCTCCACGATCAACGGGTAGGTGGCGCCGTTCGGGCTGTAGTAGTGCGGGTTGAAGAAGATCTCGACGTGGCGCGCGTTGCCGTGGCGGTGCATGTCCTCGATGCACTCATAGGCCACGCGCTCGAAATCCTCCCGCCGGCGGATCGCCAGGGCGCCGAGGCGCAGCACCTCCAGGAAGCCGTAGAAGTCCGGCCACTGGTACAGCGTCTCCGCCGGGCGCGGCAGGCGCACGCCGTTGGCCTGCGCGATCTCGTGCAACGTGGTGGCGCGCACCGCGCCCGCGATGTGGCAGTGCAGCTCGACCTTCGGAACGAGGTCGAGATAGTCGGAGAAGGAGATCATCCGCGCTTGATGTTCCACAGGAACATCGCCGGGCCCTGCGGCACGTCGCGCAGCTCCGACCGCCAGGCGGAGGCCGCGACGAACTGCCCGAGCGGCATGTAGAAGCCCCGCTCTGCCGCCTGCTGGTGGATCTCGGTGGCGAGCGCCTTCCGCTCCGCCTCCGTTCCCGCCGCCGCGAAGGCCGCGCGCTTGGCCTGCACGGTCGCGTCCTTCGGCCAGCCCGCGAAACCGTTGGGCGGGCCGGAACCCTCCATGTAGGAGTTCTGCAGCGGCGTCTGCATGTCCGGCACGGTGGCAGTGGTGTGGAAGACGTTCCATCCCTCCGGCCGCGCGCGGCGGCCGAAGAAGGTGTTCAGGTCCATCGACTGCAGGTCCACCCTGAAGCCCAGCTTCGTCAGCAGGTCCTGCGTCACCAGCCCCAGCGCCGCGATCCCCGGCGCGTCCGCGGGGTGGATGATGACCACGGGCCTGGAGAGGTCGATCCCCGCCTCCCGCAGCATCCGCTTGGCGTCCTCCAGGTCGGCCTTGCCCGGCATCCCGGCGGTGGTTTCGTAAGGCGTGCCGCAGCCCAGCATGGAGCGGCATTCCCGCGCGTATTCCGGGCGTCCGGCGACGCCCGGCAGGTAGTCCGCCTGGTCCACGGCCGTCATCACCGCCCGCCGCACGCGCACGTCGTCGAAGGGTGGCAGCAGGTGGTTGAAGCGGAGGATCCCCTGGTAGCCGAAGGGCGAGACCACCTGCACCTTCACCGCCCGGTTCCGCTCCAGCACCGGCAGCACGTCCGCCGGCAGTCGCTCCAGGTAGTCCACCTCCCCCGTCGTCAGCGCGCTCACCTGGGAGGAGACGTCGGGCATGGCGATCAGCTCCACCCGCTCGAAGGTGGCGTGCTTGCCGCCGGAAGCCCAGATGGAGGCCTCGCCGCGCGGCCGGTAGCCCTCGTGCCGCGCCAGGACGATCCGGTCGCCCGGGCGGTACTCGGCCGCCACGAAGCGGTACGGTCCGGACCCGATCGGCTCCGTCACCGGCCGGCTCGGCGGCGTCTCCGCCAGGCGCTTCGGCATGATCATCGGCACCATGGCGCCGGGCTTCGCCAGGGCCTGCAGCACGAGGCCGAAGGGCTCCTTCAGCTCGATGCGAAGGGTCTTCGCGTCCGGGGCGTCGATCGCCTCGCTCGCCCGCAGCATCACGCCGCCCAGCGCGTCCCGCGCGCCCCAGCGGCGCAGGCTGGCCGCGCAATCCTCGCCCGTCACCGGCGTGCCGTCGTGGAAGACCAGCCCGTCCCGCAGGAAGAAGCGCCACTCCATCCCGTCCGCGCTCGTCTCCCAGCGCTCCGCCATCTGCGGGGTGGGCTCCCACCGGTCGTTCACCGCCAGCAGCGTGTCGTAGACGAGGTAGGAGAAGTCCCGTGTCGTGAAGCTCGTGGTGAAGTGCGGGTCCAGGATGTTCGTCAGCGTCTCCGGCACCACCCGCAGCGTTGCCGCCCGCGCTGCCTGTGCCCGCGCCGGGCCGGAGAGCAGGGCAGGGGCCGCCAGAAGCGGCGCGGCGGCCAGCAGCGAACGGCGATGCATCATGGTCCGGTCATCCCTCAAATCAGGCCCGCCGAAAGCAAGTTCCACACCAGATCGCCGTTCATTTCGCCCTCGGGGAGGTCGCCACACCCATCGCGCGCCCGGCTCAAGCCTGCCGAGCTCAAACTGGCCCGGCCGAACGGGGACGGGGTTGGGCGGCCGTTCAGAATAGGACGCAGGAGCCCCTTCAGCAGAAAGGAAACTGCGTCACCACCGCCCAGGCGTCCTCGAAGCCGCCCTCCAATGCGACTGCGAGGATGGCCCGGTCGCGCACGGCCATTGCCTCATCGGGCAAGCCGTCCGGGGGGCCAGGCAGGAGCAGGGCGGCCGCCATGCGGTCCCGTGCGGCCTCGAGCGCGGCGCAGCGCTCCGCCGCGGTGCCGTCCCGCGGAACGGCGTCCAGGAGGGCCAGGCGGAAGGCCAGCCGGAGCGCGTCGCGATCGGGGTGAACAGGAGGCAACGAATCCTCCGGGCCGGACGACCCCTGGAGACGTTCTCTGATCCCTTCTGGATCCGGTGCCCCTCGCGCCGGACCGGGAAAGGGGCTGCGGCCCGCAGTCCCTTTCCATAGATCGGCCCTTCGTTGGATCAAGCCTGCTTGAAGGAGACCCGCTCGTTCTCGCCGCCCTTCGGCGGCTCGCCGGTCACCACGGCCTTCACATAGCCATAGGCATGCAGCAGCGTGGAGGAGGGGCTGTCCCAGTACTCCGCCCCCGTCATCTCCACGGCGATCAGGGCGATGCGCGGGTCCTCGGCCCCCTTGGGGAACCAGGTCTTCATCGACTCCGTCCACAGCTCCTTCTGCTTCGCCACGTCCCGCACCACCCGCGCCGTGCCGGAGACAGAGACGTAGTTCTGCTTGGAGGGATCGGAGTAGGAGAGCAGGACGCGGTCGTTCTTCGCGATTTCCTCCGTCTTCTCCGTGCCGGAGCCGGAGAAGAACCATAGCGTCTTCCCATCCGGGTCCAGCCCGGCGGCGACCATCGGGCGGCCGCGCAGCTTGTCGTCGTCGCCGTGGGTGACGAGCACGGCCGTCTGCACGTCCTTGATCAGCTCGCGGACCTTCTCGCGCTGCTCGTGGTCGGTCTGGGCTTCGGCCATCGGTCTCTCCTGGGTTGGATCAGGCCTTGCAACGGCTCCGGGGCGGGCCGGTTGCCGGTCCGGCCGCCAGGGCCTGCCGGTCGGGTCCCGCGTCCCGCGGCCGCAGGAACCGCTTCAGGCCGCCGCCGGCTGGTCCCCTGCGGCCGGGTCCACCGCTTCCTCCTCCGCCGCCTTCCGCCAGGGCGAGTTGATGCGGATGCCCTCCCGCTCGAACCGCCCTTCGATGCGCCGGTTCAGTTCCCGCGTCACTGGCCAGCGCTGGGAGGGATCGGTCTTCATGCGGGCGCGGACGACGACGCCGGTCTCCAGCAGCTTGTCCACGCCCATCACGTCGATCTCGTCGCGCGTGGCACTGGCCCAGCGCGGCTCCTGCCGCATCTCGGCGGAAATCTCCTTCATCAGCTTCATCACCCGGTCCGTGTCCTCGCCATAGGGCAGGGAGACGTCCACGACCGCGAAGGCGAAGTCGCGCGTCATGTTGGTCACGAAGGTCACGGTGCTGAAGGGGATGATGTGGACGGACCCGTCCATCGCGCGCAGCCGGATGGAGCGGATGGAGAGCTGTTCCACCACGCCGGTCATGGTCCCGATCGTCACCGTGTCGCCCACGGCCACCGCGTCCTCCAGCAGGAGGAACATGCCGGTGATCACGTCCTTCACCAGCGTCTGGGAACCGAAGCCGATGGCGACGCCGACGACACCGGCGCCGGCGATCAGCGGGGCCACGTTCACCCCGATCTCGCTCAGCACGTTCAGCGCCACGAAGACCACGATGATGATGAGCAGCGCCGTGCGCGCCATGGGCAGCAGGGTGCGGATGCGGGCGGACCGTGCCGCCTGCGTGTCGCGCGCCAGCTTCGTCAACCGGCGCTGGATGGCGGCGTTCGCCACCTCCCACACCGTGATGGCCGCCAGCATCGTCAGCCCGATGGAGACGAGGCTGCTGACCACCCGCGCGCCGAGCCCGCCGCTGCGGAACCAGGTGAAAGCGTCGATCCCCCAGGTCTCCAGCAGCACCAGCAGGGTGACGAGGGTGACGATGCCGGAGACGATGCCCTTCAGGACGGGAAGGTAGCGGTTGGCCCGCGCCTCCAGCCCGGGATAGCGCTTGGCGAGATCCGGGGTGATGCGAAAGCCCCGCTCCAGCAGCCGTCGCAGCCCGTAATCCACCAGCTTGGCGGCGCCGAGCACGAGAAGGGTGAGCGCGCTGGCCTTCAGCAGCCGCTCGAACCCGTCCCGAACCTGCAGGGCCCAGACACCCCAGAGGGCGAGGATGTAGAGGATGGCCACCACGTGCCACACCTCCGCCAGCCGGTCCCGCAGCGCGCGGAACATGCGGCGGGAGCGGTCCGGGTGGTCGTTCGGCTTCAGCTCCGGCGCGCGCAGCCAATCCGCCACGGAGTGCCGGTTCTGCATGATCACGATCACCAGGAACAAGGTGACGATCAGCAGGGAGAGGCGGGTGATGGCGTCGTACACCGCCCAGGGCACGCCGAAGAGAAGCCCGGCCTCCGCCACCGCCCAGCCCACCACCAGCACCGCCACGATCCGCCGCAGCCAGATCGTGATGTAGGCCGCCGTCTCGTCGTGCAGCGGCACCAGCCGCAGATGGGCGGAATTGGGGGAGAACAGCATCCGGCTGGTCAGCATCACCGCGCGGATGGCGATGTAGGCGTTGTTCGCCAGCAGCAGCACCAGCTCCGTCGTCGGCAGCGGCTGCACGGCCTTGATCAACCCGTAGGAGATCACGGCGAAGGCGCCCACCGGCAGCAGGTCCAGCACCAGCCGCATCAGCACGTAGGGAATGCGCCGGAACCAGGTCCAGACATTCGACCGCTCCGGCGCATGGGCGTCCAGCTTGTCCCGCCAGCGGCCAAGGAGCCGCCAGACGATCCATTCGGCCAGCAGACCCAGCCCGAAGAGCAGCACGAGCTTCCAGGAGGCATCCAGCACCCGCGCCTGCGTCACCGGATCCCGCGCGACGCCGGACGCCCAGGACACGATGTTGGGCAGGTCCGTCACCGCATTGGCCGTGGCGACCAGCTGGTCGGACAGGGCCGCAAGGCGCTGCGAAGCGCCCATCATCAGCTGAGCGCCGAGCGTGTTGGGCGCGAGCAGCCCGGCCTCCGCCGGCGTTTCCGCCGGGGCAGCGCCACCGGCCGGCGCGGCCGGCGTAGCGGGTGCAGGAGCCGGGCTTGCGGCGGTTCCCGCCGGCGCGGCCGGGGCAGGGCGGGACGCCGCGGAGAGCGCCTCCAGGTTGCGGATCAGCTCCGCCCGGCGCGTGTCATCCCGCAGCAGGCCCAGCAGGCGGTCCGCCTCCGCCGGCGTGGAAGGCGACGGCGCAGCCCCGGCGGGCGCCGCGGGCGCGGGGCGGGCAGGGGCAGAGGTCTGGGCGAGCGCCGGCGCAGCGCAGAGCAACGCCAGCAGAGCGAGAAGATGTCGGGAAAGCCGCATAGGCGCGGTTGGAACCCGCCGGGTCAGCCGAGGTCAAGCTTTCGACTGTCACGGTCCGGTGGGGCGGAAGGTGCTGGCTACCCCCAGGGGGCCTCCGCCCCCTGGAACCCCCGCCAAGGGCCTGAGGCCCCTGGACCCCCGGCTGGCTACCGCCGCGCCGGACTGACACGGGGTTTCGGCGCGAAGGACTTGATCCTGCCCTTGCAGTCGCCTCGGGTCGTGGACCCGAGGCGCACCGCCAGCCGAGCCAGACCAACTCGAAGAAAAAGATGATGGTGAGGGGTTCGGGAAGAGGAAGAATTCCTTTTTCCTCTCCCCGGGACAGACCGACAGTGAAGGATCAAACCCCCGCCAGTCGCCGCGTCAGCTCCCCCGCCGTCATCGGCCGGGCCAGGGCCGCCGCCTGTCCGGCCCAGAGGTTGGTGAAATCGTCCCGCTCCTCCGCCTCCGCCCGCGCGCGGATCGGCGCCAGGGCGGCGCCGGCGGTGGGGAAGGGCGGGGCGATGTCGGAGAGGGGGCCGGCCTCCCGCATCAGGCGGTTGAGGATCCCGCGCGCGGGGCGGCCGGTGAAGAGGTTAGTCAGGGCCGTGCCGTCGTCGGTGGCGCGCTCCAGCGCGGCGCGGTGCAGGGCGGGGATCCGGGCCTCGGGGGTGAGGAGGTAGGCGGTGCCGACCTGGACGGCCGAGGCGCCGAGGGCGAGGGCGGCGCGCACGCCGCGGGCATCCGCGATGCCGCCGGCGGCGATCACGGGCACCCGCACCGCGTCCACCACCTGCGGCACCAGGGCCATGGTGCCGACCTGGGTGGCCATGTCGTGGGTCAGGAAATTGCCGCGATGGCCGCCCGCCTCGAAGCCCTGGGCGATGATGGCGTCCACGCCCTGCCGTTCCAGCCACACCGCCTCGGCGACGGTGGTCGCGCAACCGACCACCTTGCAGCCCGCCGCCCGCACGCGGGCGAGCAGGGCGGGCGCGGGCAGGCCGAAGTGGAAGCTGGCCACGGCGGGGGGCGATTCCTCCAGCACGGCGCAGAAAGCCTCGTCGAAGGGGGCGCGGCCGGCGCCGGAGGGCGGGGTATCCGGGCCCAGCCCGGCCTCCGCGTAGTAGGGCTCCAGCCGCGCGCGCCAGGCGGCCTGGCGCCCCGGGTCCTCGGGCGGGGTGTCATGGGCGAAGAAGTTCAGGTTGAAGGGGCGGCGCGTGCCGGCCCGCACCTCCGCCACCGCGGCCCGGAAGCTGTCGGGTGCGTACTGCGCGCCGGGGAGGGAGCCGAGGCCACCCGCCTCGCTGGCCGCCACGACCATGGCGGGCGTCGTCGCCCCGGCCATGGGCGCCTGGATAATCGGCAGCTCGATCCCGAACAGGTCCGGGATCCGCCGGTCCGCCGGTTCCGCCATGCCCACCTCCCCTCTATCTGCTGCGGGCGGCGCAGGGCTGCCCGGCACACCATACTCCACCGGGGAGGGCGCCGCTTCCAGCCGCCCTGCCGCAACCCTGCCACCCGGAGACCCGCCCCAGAGCCATGACGGACCTACCCCCCGACCCGCCGCCTATGGTGGAGCTGATCGAGGCCCGCCTGGAGCGGCTGGAACTCTCGCCGGAGGAGGCCTTCCGCAGGGCAGGCCTGCCCCCGGACTTCCTGCTGCGCCTCCGCGACGGCACGGCGACGGTGCCGCGCGGCGCCCGGCTGGTGCGCCTGGCCGAGGTGCTCGGCACCTCCGTCTCCTGGCTCGTCGGGATGGACCCGGACGTGGCCCCGCCGGCGGAGATGCTGGAGGAGGAGCAGGGCAGCCTCGGCCTGCTGGCAGGGGACGAGGAGGCCTTGCTGCGCGCCTATCGCGAGCTGGACTTCTCCACCAAGGCCGCGCTGCTGACGGTGGTGCGGAAGATGGCGGCGCCGGAGCCGGTGCCGGAGGTGCAGGCCAAGGGAAAACGGCGCGGCTGATTCGTGACGGGACCGTTGCGCGGGCGTGAGGCATGCCCACATCCCCGTCACCATGATCACCTTCCTCACGATCCTCGTCGCCCTGGGGATGCTGGCCACCCTGGGCACGCTGCTCTTCGGCATGGTCGGCCTCGTCCGAGAGGACGGCGACCCACGGCGCTCGAACGCGCTGATGCGCTGGCGCGTGACGCTCCAGGCCGTCACCATCGTCCTCTTCGCGCTGCTGCTTTACCTGATGCGGGGCTGAAACGCGGACGCCCCGGCCCGCTTGCCGCCTTCCGGGGGCCGCCTTATAGACCCCGCCTGATTCCGTGGAAGCGAAGCCCTGCCCCTCTTGCGGCGGAGCGTCGCCAGCCTGTCCAGGGGCCGCCCGCGGTCCCTCAAACGCACCGACGAACCCCTCGCGGTGCCCGCCAGAGGACCCGTCAGCCGGCATGAAGCTCCTCGTCCCCGTCAAGCGCGTGGTGGATTACAACGTCAAGGTCCGGGTGAAGCCCGATGGCTCGGGCGTCGAGACCGCCAACGTCAAGATGTCCATGAACCCCTTCGACGAGATCGCCGTCGAGGAGGCCGTGCGCCTGAAGGAGAAGGGGGTGGCGACGGAGATCATCGCCGTCTCCATCGGCCCGGCCCAGGCACAGGAGCAGATCCGCACGGCCCTCGCCATGGGTGCCGACCGCGGCATCCTGGTGGAGGCCGAGGGCGCGGTCGAGCCGATCGCGGTGGCGAAGCTGCTGAAGGCGATCGTCGAGAAGGAGGGGCCGCAGCTCGTCATCATGGGCAAGCAGGCCATCGACGACGACATGAACGCCACGGGCCAGATGCTCGCCGCCCTGCTGGGCTGGGGTCAGGGCACCTTCGCCAACAAGGTCGAGGTCGCCGACGGCGCCGCGACCGTCACCCGTGAGGTGGATGGCGGCCAGGAGACGGTGAAGCTGACGCTCCCGGCCATAGTCACCACCGACCTGCGCCTGAACGAGCCGCGCTACGCCAGCCTTCCGAACATCATGAAGGCCCGCAAGAAGCCGATCGAGACGATGAAGCCCGCCGACCTCGGCGTGGATACCGCGCCCCGGCTGAAGGTGATCAAGGTGGAGGAGCCGGCCAAGCGCCAGGCCGGCGTGAAGGTGGCCTCGGCCGCCGAGCTCGTCTCCAAGCTGCGCAACGAAGCCAAGGTGATCTGAAGATGACCGTCCTCGTTCTCGCCGACCACGACGGCAAGGCCATCAACCAGCCCACCCGCTCCGCCATCGCCGCTGGCGGCAAGCTCGGCGAGGTCCACCTGCTGGTCATCGGGCCGGAGGCGGTTGCCCAGGCCGGCGCGAAGATCGCGGGCGTCGCCAAGGTGATCCACGATCCCGCCGAGCACCTGCTGGCCGAGCCCGCGGCCGCCCTGCTCCAGGCGCTGGCCGGGAACTACACCCACCTGCTGGCCCCCGGCTCCGCGCTCGGCAAGAACGTCATGCCGCGCGTGGCCGCGCTGCTGGACGTGCAGCCGATCAGCGACATCTCCGCCGTGGTGGATGCCGATACCTTCGTGCGCCCGATCTACGCGGGCAACGCGCTGGCCACCGTGCAGTCCTCCGACGCGAAGAAGGTCATCACCGTTCGCGCCGCCTCCTTCGACCCGGCCGAGGCCGAGGGCGGCTCCGCGACCGTGGAGGCCGCGCCGTCCGCCGCGGATCCGGGCGTCTCCTCCTTCGTCGGCGCCGAGATCGTGAAGAGCGAGCGGCCAGAGCTGACGGCGGCCCGCATCGTCGTCTCCGGCGGCCGCGCGCTCGGCTCCGCCGAGAACTTCCACATCCTCGACGGCATCGCGGACAAGCTCGGCGCCGCCGTCGGCGCCTCCCGCGCCGCGGTGGATGCGGGCTATGCCCCGAACGACCAGCAGGTCGGCCAGACCGGCAAGATCGTGGCCCCCGAGCTCTACATCGCCTTCGGCATCTCCGGCGCCATCCAGCACCTGGCGGGCATGAAGGACAGCAAGGTCATCGTGGCCGTGAACAAGGACGAGGAGGCGCCGATCTTCCAGGTGGCCGACTACGGCCTCGTCGGCGACATCTTCAAGCTGATCCCGGAGATCGAGGCGGAGCTCTCCAAGTGAGCGAGACGACGCCGACCATTTCTTCCGTCGGCGTCATCGGCGCCGGCCAGATGGGCAACGGCATCGCGCATGTCGCGGCCGCATCAGGCCTCGCCGTCACCATGATCGACGTGAAGGCGGAGGCGCTGGAGAAGGCGCTCTCCACCATCCGCAAGAACATGGAGCGTCAGGTGTCGAAGGGCACCCTCTCGGCCGAGGACCGCGACGCGGCGCTCGGCCGGCTCTCCACCGGCACCGACATGGCGGCGCTCTCCGGCGCCGACATCGTTATCGAGGCGGCGACCGAGCGGGAGGAGATCAAGAAGTCGATCTTCGCCGCCCTCTGCCCGCACCTGAAGCCCTCCGCCATTCTCGCGACCAACACCTCCTCCATCCCCATCACGCGCCTCGCGGCCTCCACGGACCGCGCGCCGCGCTTCATCGGCATGCACTTCATGAACCCGGTGCCGGTCATGAAGCTGGTGGAGGTGATCCGCGGCATCGCCACGGACGAGCCGACCTACCAGGCCACCGTCGCCCTGGCCGAGCGCATGGGCAAGACCATCGCGACGAGCGAGGACTTCCCCGGCTTCATCGTCAACCGCATCCTGATGCCGATGATCAACGAGGCCGTCTACACGCTGCACGAGGGTGTGGGCGACGTGGCTTCCATCGACCTCGGCATGAAGCTCGGCACCAACCAGCCCATGGGCCCGCTGGAGCTGGCGGACTTCATCGGCCTGGATACCTGCCTCGCCATCATGCAGGTGCTGCACGAGGGCATGGGCGACAGCAAGTACCGCCCCTGCCCGCTGCTGGTGAAGCATGTCGAGGCCGGCTGGCTCGGCCGCAAGACCGGGCGCGGCTTCTACGACTACTCGGGCGAAAAGCCCCGGCCGACGCGCTGAGGGGCGAGTGGCGGCGCGCGGCAACCGGGTCGCCTTTGCCGACCAGCTGCGCGGCATCGCGGCACTGCTCGTCGTCATCGCCCATTTCGGCGCGGTATTCTGGCACAACCAGCCTGCCGTCGCGGAGATGACGGGGCTGCCGCCCGCTTTCGCCACTCCACCAGCGGGCCTGGCTTTCACGATTCCCATCCTTCTCGGCACCTTCCAGTTCGGTGCGGCTGGGGTGGCGCTGTTCTTCCTGATCAGCGGCTACGTCATCCCGTTCAGCCTGCGGGGCCGCAGCCCGGGCAGCTTTCTCGTTGCCCGCCTCGTGAGGCTCATGCCCACCTACTGGATCGGCTTCGCCCTCCAGGCCCTGGTTATCCTCGGGGTCGGGCGCCTTCTCGGCGGCACCTTTCCGCGGGATCCCCTGGATATTGTCCTGAACCTTCTGCCCGGGCCGCACATGCTCACCGGCCGCCCCACGCTGGACGGCATCGTCTGGACGTTGGACATCGAGGTCTGGTTCTACCTTCTCGCTGCCTTGGCCGCGCCCGCCCTGCTTGCCCGCTCGGCCGCGTTCCTTCTCTATCCGCTGGGCGTCGGCCTAGCGGGTGCCGCCCTCGCCCTGTTCCCCGCCTGGGCTGGCTGGCCGCCGGGTGCGCTGCGCCACGCCTTCGCCGGCCTCTCCCTGGCCGCCCCGATGCTGCTCTTCATGATGGTCGGTACGGTGCTGCATCTGGCCGAGGCTGACGCACGGTGGCGCCGCGCGGCCTTCCTCGTCATCCCCGCCCTTCTCCTCGCCGTCGCGCTTCTGCTGCGCTGGTGGCCGGTGGCGCGGCTGGACTCCCAGACCCCGTCCTACCTTGCCATGGCAGCGCTCTTCGTGGCGGCCCACGCACTGCGTCACCGCATCCCGGCATGGCGCTGGCCCACACGCCTCGCCGCCATCTCCTACCCGCTCTATGTGGTGCACGCCGTGTCCGGCTACGCGATTATGGTGGTCCTGACCCGCTGGGGCTGGCCGCCCGCGGCCACCATGGCGGCTGCCCTCGCCTATGCGCTACTGGCCGCCACGGCGCTGCACCGGCTGGTCGAGGAGCCGACGCGCCGCCTCTCCGCGCGCCTGGGGCGCGAAGAATGGATTGAGGCCCGGGCGAGAGCCGTAGCGCCCTAAGCCTCCTGTGCGAACGACGTATTCCCGGGTGCTTCTCCGCCGGCGCGGCGTTGCCCGGCTCGCAGGGTCGAAGAAATCCCGGCGAAGTTCGGGGGCGGACACCCGGCCCCGCTGTCTCTCATTCCCCCGAGTTCTCGATCCCGCGCTTCCAGCGGTGCCGCGTGCGCCAGAGGTGCCACGCATAGACCACGACGCAGGCGGCGATCACGGCCACGCCCAGCGGTTCCATCCAGTGCCCGATCGCTTCCCACTGGCCTTGCAGCCACCATCCCGCGGCCATGAGGAAGCCGGTCCAGAGGGCGGTCCCGAGGATGGTCGCGGGGTAGAACACCCGGCGGCGCATGCGCGCGATGCCGGCGGGGACTGAGATCAGGGTGCGCGGCCCCGGCAGGCAGCGGCAGATCAGGACGGCCGGCGCCCCCCAGCGCAGCAGCGCCTTGCTGGCAGCGCGGATGTCTTCCCCGACGATCCCGACGTAGCGGCCATAGCGGTTCGCAAGATGCTCGATCCTGGCCTGGCCGATGGCGCGCGCCGCCTCGTACCAGGCGGCGTTGCCGAGCACGGCACCGGCGGTGCCGGCCAGGAAGACGGCCAGCGGGTCCATCTGGCCCTGCGCGGCGGCGAAGCCGGCCACGGGCATGATGGCTTCCGAGGGAATGGGCGGAAAGATGTTCTCGGCCAGCATCAGCAGGAAGATGCCGAAGGTGCCGGTGGCCGCGATGATATCGGCGATGGTCTGCAGCACGGCTCAGCCTGCCCGGAACAGGGTGATCGCCACGCGGCGGCCGCGGACGTAGTTGATGCCCTCCACCCGGCCCACGGCCCGGGGGCGCAGGCCGATGGCGGCGGCCTCGGCCTCGAAGCGTGGGGCCTCCCGGCCCTCCACGGCCACCACGCGGTCCGGGGCGGCGGCGAGGAAGCGGGCAGCCTCAGCGCCGCTGCCCAGCAGGTTCGTGGCGGTGCCGGCGGAGAAGACGAGGGAGGGCTCGTGGAAGCCGGTGATGCCGAAGCGCTCTGCCGGCACCTCCTCCGCCGCGACCATCGCCGCGACGCGGGGTGAGACCCAGGGGGCGGTGAGATGGGGTAGCACGCCCCCCAGCAGGGCCCAGTAGAGGGGCACGGCGAGGAGCGCGCCGGAGAGGCCGGCGCGGGACCATTCGCTGTTGCGGGCGGCGCTGGCCACGGCCCAGAGCAGCGCCGCCGCCAGGGGAACGGCCAGCAGCCCGGGGAGGGAAATCCGGCCATCGGCCAGGATCGGCAGGGCCACGGCGCCGGCGGCCAGCCCGATGGCGGTGCCGAACAGCGCCGCCCAGCCCAGCCAAGCGAGCCAGCGGGGCGCGGGCCGTCGCAGCGGGTCGCAGGCCCAGGCGGCGCCGAGCAGCAGCAGCGCGGGATAGGCGGGCAGGACGTAGTGGGGCAGCTTCGTCGCCACCGCCTCGAACAGCAGCCAGGTCGGCGCCGCCCAGGCCAGCAGGAAGCGCGTGCCCGGCCGCATCCGCGCGCCCCAGGCCCCGGGAAGGGCGCGTAGCACCAGGAAGGCGCCGGGGAAGGCCGCGATCCCGAAGGTGAGGAGGTAGTAGCCCGGCGGACCCCAATGCGCCTCCTCGCCGGAGCCGACCTTGTTCAGCATGTCGCCGCCGAGCGCCTGCTGGAAGAAGCGGCCCTCCGTCGCGATGCCGATCGCCACCAGCCAGGGCAGGGCGCAGGCGATCATCAGCGGGATGCCCCAATGCGCCCGCAGCGCGCGAAGCCAGGGCGCACCGGTCCGCCATCCCCGATCCGCCGCATAGAGGGTCAGCCCGGCCAGCAGCGGCACCATGGGCGCGATCGGCCCCTTAAGCAGCACGCCCGCCCCCAGCGCCAGCCAGAAGCCGAGTGCCGCCCGGGCCGTGAAGGCGGAGGGCGCGAGATAGGCCCGCCCCATCAGCCCCATGGCCGCCACGATGCTCGCCAGCAGCGCCGCGTCCGTCTTGGCGATGTGGGTCTCCACCACCAGCAACAGGGTCGCCGAGAGCAGCGCCGCCGCCAGGAAGGCCGGCCGCCGCCCCACCAGCGCCCGCCCGAGCGAGAAGGTCCCCAGCACCGCCAGCCACGCCCCCAGGGCGGAGGCCAGCCGGTAGCTGCCGATCCATCCCCGCGCCGGCAGCCCCAAGGCCTCCATCGCCTGGACGATGCCGGCCTGGGCCCAGTGGATGCCCACGGGCTTCTTGTTGCGCTCCACCACCCCGTTGCGGATGCGGACATAGTCGCCGCTCTCCACCATCTGGCGGCTGGCCTGGGCGAAGCGCGCCTCGTCCCGGTCCCCCGGCGGCAGGGAGAAGAGCCCCGGCGCCCACATCAGCAGGCAGAGCAGCGAGAGCAGCAGCCGCGGCCGCCGCACCTCCGGCAGTCGGTCCAGCGCGCCGGTCAGCGAGAGGGCAGGGGCCATGGCCCGGCGCCTTAAAGGCGGGGCCCCACGGAGTCGAGGCTCATTCCCCCGAACGACCCGACCCCTGGCGCGTTCATCCCTTCCGAAGAGAGGGAATGCTCATGTCCGACACCCCCGAGATCACCCCGCCCAACCCTTCCCCCGCGCCCGGCCCCGCACCCGGGCCGGAGAACCCGGTGCCCGGCCCCATCTCCCCGCCACCGCCGCCCACGCCGGAGATCCCGGGCAGCGACCCCATCGGGCCGGACAACGACCCGATCGGGCCGGACATCCCGCCCATCGGCCCGGGGCCGGGTGGGATGCCGCCGACGGTGATGTAGCGATCGCCCCTGGGCCGGGCGCCGTGCCCAGCCCTATCGGGTGAAGTTGAAGTCCGTGATCCCGCAGGTGTTCACCTGCCGCCGCTCCTGCGCCGCGCCATTCGCGTAGACCACCCGGATGTCGTTCATGCACTGCCCCGCGGGCAGGACGACGTTGAGGCTCTGCCCGGAAGGCAGGGTGTTGTCGCCCAGCAAATCCCGGCCCCAGTTGGCTCGCGCTGAGGAGGAGACGTAAACCTCGTTGATCGTCGACCCCGTGCGATTGTTGAGCCGGAAATCGGGGTTGTTGCTCTGGGCAGAAGCACCGCCGCTGCCGAGAAGCGCGAGAGAGCAAGCCAGAACGGCCGTCGTCATCATGGCGCGAGGGAT
Organism: Roseomonas indoligenes; assembly: GCF_017813365.1. GTDB lineage: Bacteria > Pseudomonadota > Alphaproteobacteria > Acetobacterales > Acetobacteraceae > Roseomonas > Roseomonas indoligenes. The sequence goes on along the minus strand of NZ_JAGIZA010000016.1, from coordinate 5,719 downwards.
CATGGTTCCTCCTTGGGTTTTGACGGCCCGGCACAGGCAGATGGACCGATTCCATATCGGTCGTGCAAAAATACCGGATCGTCAATCAGGGGGCATTTGGTCGCCTCGCCGGCAGGTTCGTGCGGCTTTTGGCTGTCGGTCTGTCCCGGGGAGAGGAAGAAGGAATTCTTCCTCTCCCCGGACCCCTCACCATCATCTTCTTTTAAGAGTTGGTCTGGCTCGGCTGACGGTGTGCCTCGGGTCCGTGACCCGAGGCGACTACAAGGCCAGGACCGGGCCGCTCAAGCAGAAGGCCCGTGTCCCGTCGGCGCGGCGGCAGCCCTGTGGGGACCCAAAAGCCTCAGACCCTTGGCTCGGGACAAACGCTTCGCGTTTGCCCGGGGGTTCCAGGGGGCGGCGCCCCTGGCCGGCGTCAGGAAACCCCCAACGCCTCTCCTGCCGTCAGCCGCCCGTCATAGAGCGCCCGCCCGATGATGACGCCGGCGATGCGCCCGGTCGCGCGCAGCGCGTCCAGGTCCGCGCGCCCCGCCACGCCGCCGCTGGCGATGACGGGGGTGGAGAGGCGCTCGGCCAGGGCGGCGGTGGCGGCCACGTTCACGCCGCCGAGCATTCCGTCGCGGTCGATATCGGTGTGGATGATGGCGGCGGCGCCGGCATCCTCCAGCATGAGCGCGAGGTCGAGGGCGGTGAGGCTGCCGGTCTCGGCCCAGCCTTCCGTCGCCACGCGGCCGTCGCGGGCGTCGATGCCGATGGCGACGCGGCCGGGGAAGGCGCGGCAGGCTTCGCGTGCGAAGTCCGGGTTCTTGGCGGCGGCGGAGCCGAGGATGACGCGCGCGATGCCGGCGGAGAGCCAGGCCTCGATGGTGGCATTGTCCCGGATGCCGCCGCCGAGCTGCACGGGGCGCTTCGTCGCGGCCAGGATGGCGCGCACGGCCTCGGCATTGGCGGGGCGCCCGGCGAAGGCGCCGTCCAGGTCCACCACGTGCAGCCAGGGAAAGCCGGCGGCGTCGAAGGCGGCGGCCTGGGTGGCGGGGTCGCCGTAGACGGTGGCCTGGTCCATGTCGCCGCGCTTCAGGCGCACGACCTGCCCGCCCTTCAGGTCAATGGCGGGGTAGGGGATGAAGTCCATCAGGGGTCCTGCGCGAAGAGCGTCCCGGTCGGGCGGCCCCGGGCCGGGTCCAGCAGCTTGTAGTAGTGGTGCCCGGCCACGGTGCGGCCGTCGATCCGGGCATAGGCGGGGTGGGTTCCCCAGCGGACGTAGCCATGGCGCTCGAACAGCGCGATGGCGACCTCCTGCGTCTCCCGCACGTCCAGGTTCAGCACGCGGTGGCCCAGCGCGGCCGCCCGCTCCTCCGCCCGGCGCACCAGCATCCCGGCCAGGCCGTGCCCGCGCGCGTAAGGGGCGATGTAGGCGTGGGTGAGCTGCGCGGCCCAGGCCTGGGCCTCGTTGTTGCGGGCGGGGCGGAGGAGCTGGGCGGAGCCGACGGGATGGCCGTCCAGCCGCGCCACGAACAGCTCGCGCTCCGGCACCAGCAGCACGCCGCTGAAGTGGCGCGTCAACGCCTCCCGCCCCTGCGGCGCGAGCCAGCCGAATCCGCCGCCCTCGATGATGGCGGCGTCCGTCGCCTCGCAGAGGTCGGCCATGTCGGCCTCGTCCAGCGCGGTCACGCGCTCGACGGAAAGGGAATGCGTGTCCTGCTTCATGGTGCCCAGCGCAGGAAGTTCCTGAGGATGTGCAGGCCGACAGGGCCGGACTTCTCCACGTGGAACTGGGTGCCGGCCAGGTTGTCCCGGCCCACCACGGCCGCGACGTCGCCGCCATAGGCGGCGCTGGCCAGAAGCTCCTCCCTCCGGCCGCCGCTCAGGGCGTAGGAGTGGACGAAATAGGCGTGCGCGCCCTCCGGCAGCCCGGCCAGCAGGGGGTGGGCGGCATGCGGCTCCAGCGCGTTCCAGCCCATCTGCGGCAGGGGCAAGGGGGCGCCGTCCGCGCCGCGCGGGTCCATGGGCGCGATCTCGCCCTTGATCCAGCCGAGGCCGGGCGTGTTGCCGTGCTCCAGCCCGCGCTCCGCCATCAGCTGCATGCCCACGCAGATGCCGAGGAAGGGGCGGCCCCCCTGGATCGCGCTCTCGCGCAGCGCCTCCTCCATGCCGGGCAGGGCGGCGAGGCCGCGGGCACAGGCGGCGAAAGCGCCCTGGCCCGGCAGCACCACGCGGTCGGCCGCCAGCACGTCCTCCGCATGCGTGGTCACCTGGACGAGCAGCGACACCCCTTCCTCATGCGCCGCCCGCTCGAAGGCGCGGCGGACGGAGGCGAGGTTGCCCGAGCCGGGATCGACGATCGCGAGTCTCACGCCATCATCCCCCTGGCCAGGGCCGGCTGGGCGCGGAGGGCGCGCAGCGTCGCCTCCTCCTCATCCGCCCCGGCGGCCACGCCGCCCATGGCATAGCCGCGGCGGCGCAGCGTCCAGCGCTCCAGGTCGTGCGCGTGGAAGCCGAGCAGGATCTGCAGCGCGATCCCCGCCCAGCCCTCCCAGGGGTCGGGCAGGAAGGCGATGGCGGCGGCGAGGGCGAGATAGCCGAGGAGGGTCAGCCACAGCCCTCGCCACAAAAGCCAGAGCGGGCCGAACAGGAAGGCCCAGCCGGAAAAGCCTTCCGGCACCAGCCTTGCGCGGGGCTTGCCGCCGTCGCGGGAATGAATGGTGAAGACCCGCATCAGGCTTCCAGCATGCCCTTGGTGGAGGGAACCGAATCGCCGGCGCGCGGGTCGATCTCCACCGCCATCCGCAGGGCGCGGGCGAAGGCCTTGAACAGCCCCTCCGCAATGTGGTGCGCGTTGGTCCCCGCCCGTTGGGTCAGATGAACCGTCATCGCGGAGTTCATGGCCAGCGCCCGGAAGAACTCCTCGAACAGCTCCGTATCCATCTCCCCCACCTTGTCGCGCGGGAAGGCCGCGGACCAGGCCAGGAAGGGGCGGCCGGAGATGTCGATGGCGCATTCCGCCAGCGCCTCGTCCATCGGCACCAGCGCCTGGCCGTAGCGGCGGATGCCCCGCTTGTCGGCCAGTGCCTTGCGGATGGCCTGCCCGAGCACGATGCCCACGTCCTCCGTGGTGTGGTGGAAGTCGATGTGCAGGTCGCCCTCCGCCCGCACCGCCAGGTCCGTCAGGGAATGGCGGGCCAGGGCCGTCAGCATGTGGTCGAGGAAGCCGATCCCGGTCGCGATCGCCGCCCGGCCGGTGCCGTCCAGATCCAGCGTCAGGTGGATCCGGGTCTCGCTCGTCTCGCGGCTGATCTCGGCACGGCGGGGGAAAGCGTCCATGGCGGTCCTTTAGACCCCGGCGAGGGCGGCGTCACCGTCATGGGACGAGGGACGGAACAAGCCGTCAGCGCCGGCGCAGGATGTAGTTGATCGTCAGGTCGATCTCCGCGCTGTTCTCCACCGTGCTGGCCGGGAAGGGCGGCACGATCCGGTCCCGCAGCAGCGCCTGCGCCCCGGCATCCAGCCAGATGGAGCCGGATCGGCCGATGAGCTGAAGCCCGCTGACCCGCCCGTCCCGCGCCACGGTGAAGCGCACCACGGCGGTCCCGTCCTCCCCCGCCTCGACGGCCTGTCGGGGGTAGTACCCGTGGGCGCGCAGCCAGGCCATGAAGGCCGCCCGCCAGTCCGCGCCGAGATTGGCCCCGCGAATCCGCATCTGGGCGTTCGGCGCGTCGGGATTGGCGACGCCGGCGGCGCCCGCATCCCGGTTGGGGCGGGAAACCGCGCCGGGCGGCGGCGCCGGGCGGCCGACGGTGATCCCGCTGCCCAGGTCCATCGCCCCCGCGAAGGGATTGGCCGGCGCGGCCGGGCGCGGCCGGGGTCGAGGTTGGGGCTGCGGCTGGGGCCGCTGCGGCGCGGGCGGCCGGGCCGCCGTCTCAGGCGGGGCAGCGGGCGGCTCCGGCGCCGGGGGTGGCGGCAGGGGCAGGGCGGCCACATCCGCCTCGCGCGCGCTCTCCGTGGAAGGCGGGGGCGGCGGCAGGGCGAAGTCGGAGGGCGCCCGCGGCGCAGGAAGGGGCGGGAGTGGCAGCGTGCGCGCCACGGGCGGCAGGGGCGCCTGCGGCGCGGCGGCGGGCGGCGCGGGAAGCGGCGGGGCGGGCGCTTGCGCGAGGGGCGGCGCCGGGGGCGGCGGAACGGCGGGCGCGGGCGGAGCCGGCACCGGGGGCAGTTCGGGCGGCTGCAAAGGGACGGGCGGCGCTGCGGCCACCGGCGGCAGCGGAACGGGCGGCAGGGGCACCGGTGATGGCGGGGGTGGAGGCGCGGCCTCGCCCGGCGGCTCGGGCGGCGCCGGGGCGCCACCGGGCGGGGCGGGCACCGCCACCTCCTCGCCCCCGTCGAACACCACGTCCACGGCCGAGGGGGCGGACGGCTCCTCCATCGGCTTCTTCGGCATGCCGAACAGCAGCCACCACCCCGCCGCCAGGTGCAGCAGCAGGGACAGGGCGAGCGCCAGGGACCGCCAGCGGCCACGGGGCCGCAGCCCGCGCCGCCCCGCGCGCGGCAGGCGCGGTGCCGGAAGCGCCGGCCCGGGAAGGCCGGTTCCCCGGACAGCCGGTCCCCGAATGGAAAGCCCCGCCGCGCTCATGCCCGCCCCTAGATCATGCGCCCGCAGATAGGTGCTGCGCGGCACGGGCGGAACAGGCCCGCCGGCATCGGATTGCAACGCGGACCGGGCATCGCCACATGGGTTCCCTCACATGGCACCCATCATGAATACCACCACCAACACACACGACCCCCTGGGCTGGCACGGCACCACCATCCTTTGCGTCCGTAAGAACGGCCAGGTGGCCATGGCCGGCGACGGCCAGGTCTCCATGGGCCAGACCATCGTCAAGAACAATGCCCGCAAGGTCCGCAAGATCGCCGGCGGCAAGGTCGTCACCGGCTTCGCCGGCGCAACGGCCGACGCCTTCACCCTGTTGGAGCGCCTGGAAGCGAAGCTGGAGCGCTTCCCCGACCAGCTGGAGCGCGCCGCAGTGGAACTGGCAAAGGACTGGCGCATGGACCGCTACCTCCGCCGGCTCGAAGCCCTGCTGGCCGTGGCGGACGCGAACCGCTCCCTCCTCATCACCGGCCAGGGCGACGTGATGGAGCCCGAGGACGGCATCATCGGCATCGGATCCGGCGGCAACTATGCGCTCGCGGCCGCCCGCGCCCTGATGACCGTGGACGACCTCTCCGCCGAGGAGATCGCCCGCCGCTCCATGACCATCGCGGGCGATATCTGCGTCTATACGAACGGACGTTTCATCCTCGAGACGCTCTGAGGTTCTGTTCGGGTCTGGTGGCCCCAGGGGGAGAGAAGGAGTCTCTCCCCCTGGACTCCCTCTCATCTTTTTCTACCGGGCTGCCGCGGGATGCTCGTCCGATGGCGCGCCTGAGGTCGATGGCCTTAGGCGACTGACAGCACGGCCCGGGCCGACACGGTGTCGAAGACCATTCCGCGACTCCTTTCCTTGTCGCGTCCGCGCCAGCCGGATCGCGGGGTCCGGGGTGGCCCTTGGCACCCCGGTGGAGGTTGCACGGGGCGAAGCCCCCTGCGGGCCGCCCATAAGGCCTAGAGCATTTCCAGCTTACTCGGACGCGTATCCTGAGTTGGCGAGGTAGTTTCTGCACTCGGCTTGGGTGAAGGTGTCGAGCAGGCGCCCGATGGTGGTCCAGAGGGCTTCGCGGGTACGGG
>NZ_JAGIZA010000015.1 GCF_017813365.1 Roseomonas indoligenes | reverse complement strand
GCACCGATCATCGCGACGCGCATTGAATTCCCCTGCGGATGAGGGCCGCCAAAGCCCTGTCCAGACCTCCCTATCCCACCACCACGCCCCCGACCATAGCCCCCATCTCGCAAGTGCAAAAAAAGCTTCAAGACCCAAAAAAAGCTCTCGCCGGTAGTTCGTTCCGGCACCGGGATAGGCTTGCTGCCGACAGGAGGGGGTGGTAAGCCTTTGGGAACACGCCGGGTTTCCGGTCTTTGCCCATTCCTTCTTCCCCGGTGGCTGGCTCCGTGGACCGATCTCTCGACGATCCTCCGAGACCCGGAAGCGTCCACCGCTTCAAGGTCCGCTTTCCCGGATACCAGCCGCAGATCATCGACTACCTGGATGACGAGTCCATCCACCTGCATGTCAGCCTGCGTCCCGCGGCCGAGGTGATCGTGGTGAACGACCGCATTGGCGGGACCTGGAACGCGGAGGTGCAACTCCCCCTTGCCCACCCGCGCCCGGACGGGGCGCTGCTGCTGGAGCTGCACTTCGGCGTCGAGAGCCTGGAAGTATGGGCGGGCGGGCAGCGCGCGGTCCTCGCCGACCGGCGCGGCATCGTCTCGGAGGCCCGGGTGTTGCGCACGACGGAAGGCGTGTCCCTGCTTCAGGGAGAGACAGGGCTGCCGGACACGCCGGCCATCACCGCCTCTGCGATCAGCCTCCCGGCCGGGGGCGGTCGCTTCGCCGGCGCGATCGATCGCTGCAGCGAGGCCCTGGTGCGGGGGTGGGCAGCGGATCTCGACCGCCCCGGAAGCCCCGTGGAGGTGGAGGTCCGGGTCGATGGTCGCCTTCAGGGACGGACCCTGGCGAACAGGATGCGGAACGACCTCGTCCGGATGCGTCCGGAGCTCGGAGGCACCGGCTTCCTCCTCCGCTTCCCCAGGCCGCTGGAGCCCACGGGCCGCGACGTCAACGTGTCCGTGCACATCGCCGGGCAGCCGGTGGAGCTGGCGCACAGCCCCTGGTCGGTCTTCCGCGCCGTGCCCGACGAGCTCAGGCCGCTCGGCACCCGCGAAGAGGAGCGTCTGTAGGGCGGCGCCTCACGAGAGCCGGTGCGGCAGTCCGGCCTCCTCGACATATTCCTTGAACAGGGCGTAGCGGGCGGGATAGCCGGCCAGGAAGCCGGAGGGGTCGGCCATCGCGCGCAGAGCGGCGATGTCCCGCACCTTCATCGCCTTCTCCAGCATCACGGCGGGCAGGCCGAGATGCTCGCAGAGCTCCTGCGTCCGCCTGTCGTGGATGAGCCAGAGCGCGGGGACCCCGGCCTGCAGCGCGAACATGTTGCCGTGGAAGCGGGTGCCGGTGCTGAAGGCGTAGGGCCACAGATGGTCCAGCCAGCGGTCGGTGTCGAAGAACTTGCGGAACCGCTCCCTGCAATAGGTGGCATAGGCCTCGGCGGTGAGGCCCTGCGTCCGGAAGAAGCGCTCCATCCGAGGGTCGACGGGCGGCTCCGCGCCGGCCTGGATGGCCTCCTCGTACCCCTCCTGCTGCCCGATCATGTCGAACCCGCTTCCGACGGCCCATCTGACCAGAGGCCCCTCGCGGTTGATCGAGGTGTAGTTGAAGGCGATGCGCCCTTCCCCGGTCAGCGGCCGGTCGAGGGAATGGGGGAAGGATGGCGCCCGGCTGAGAAAGCACGACTGGCAGCCCACCACGGCGGCATTCCCGATGCCGAACCGCTCCAGGACCTCCGCGGTGAAGCGGCCGCGCACCGCGATCCGCCGGGAACGCTCCGCGATGATCCGCAGCAGTCGCAGGGTCGCCTCCGGAATCGTGGTGCCGCCTTCCGCGCCGGAGGGGGCCTGCGCGCCGAGGCCGAACACGACGACGGGCCGGTCCACCCGGGAGAGGTTCCCCGCCATGACCTCGTGGAAGGGGGACAGGCCGTTCTGCGTGCTGCCCAGCCGGATCGCGTTCGCCATGACGACGACGATGTGGGACAGGCCCTGCGCCCGCTCCACCTCCCGCTCCGTCCAGGCGCGCCCGGTGGGCAGCTCGACATGGTCCTGCAGCAGCCGGCGTGCGGCCACGGCGTGAAGGAGATTGCCTGTGTTGTCCGGGCGCAGCGGCCGGTAGACCGTGCCCGTCCCGATGACGCCGGGGATTCCGGGCATCCGCTGTCCCCTGATCATGGGCGGCGCCGGAACCGGACCCGCCCGGCCCGTTACACGGACCGCCCTCAAAAGGGGCGTTGTGGTAGCCCGGCTCGATGCTCTCGTCCACGGGCTCCGCTTGGCCCTTCGCCGTCTCGGCACCATTGCCGAGCACGGCCTCCCCATGGGCGGCCAGCTCGGCCAGGCTGGTCCCGTCGAGCCTTTTGACGGTGGCGTCGGGCACCTGCCACATCAGCCGCTGGATGGCGCAGGCCTGCGACTGCGGGCAGTCCAGGCTGGCAGGGGATGAGGGCCAGCGGCCCGCCGATGGCGCGTATGATGTCCCCGACCCGGATTGCGCGGGGCGGCTGCGCCATGCCGTAGCCGCGCGTCTTGCCCCGTCGGCTGAGGACGGAGCCGTGCCGCCTGGGGTCCAGGAGGATCGCCTCCGGGAACTTGTGCGGGGCATGCGCGCGTTGAGCGATATCCGGGATCGTCACGATCGGGCTCTCGGCGCTTCCAGGGCCAGGATCGCCAGAGCCCGCAGCCCGTACTCTGCCTTCCCGGTCAGCATGACCTTGGTTTGGCGGCGGCGGGCATTCATCGCCAGCAAGCCTGCAATGGTATCCATGGACCGGACAGGGACAGCCTGCCCTGGGCCGTCCGAAACGGCTATGCCGGCGCCAGGACATGCGCGCGGCAACACCGCGGAAGAGGCGACTGGCGCTCCCGGTCGCCGAAGGCCCTTTGCTGGTCGGCGGCCCTTCTACCTGGACGCGGTCCCGATGGTGGGCCGCATGTAAGAGCGCTCCGCCCTCATGATGCGCGAGAAGAGATCAGGAAAGAACCCTGTCGAGATAGGCCCAGAGAACCGCGCGTTCCTCCACCAGACGCGAGGTGACCGCCAGCAGGTCGAGCGAGTTTGCGAGACCGCGCAGTGACTGGCGGGTCGTCTTTTCTGCCAGATTCGAGATGCATCCGGCAAAACCGAGCCGACGGTACATTTCGGTGATCTTGGACGTGACCGTAGGGCTTCTGAGTGCGAGCCCGACACAGGGAATTCCCTTGTTCAAGGCCAGGATGCAACCGTGATAGCGCTCGCTGACGACGAAGCGCTTTGTCGCAGCAAGTTCCTGGAAGCGTTCGGCCGTGTCGAGGTACTTCACGTCATCCCCGAAAACGTCCTCGAACCCGCTTCGCCGATCGGTCTCCGGGTTGAACGAAACGATCAGGTCGGTCGATGCATCATAGAGACGCGACATGAGGCTGGCGTAGGCCGCCATCGTTCCGGGAACGATCTTTCCCGGCACCCAAAGGATGCCGCGACCTTCGGGGGAGGGCGGCAGAGGATCAGCCGGGTCCAGCAGAATGGGATCCATCACAATATCGACGTCCGCACGCAGGTCGCCGATCATCGAGCGAGAGAACTCGTCCCGGACCGAGAAGAACTGGCACTTGCGGACGAAGTCGGCCGATTGGGCCGGTGTGTCGCCGGCGGCACCGAGCGCGAGGGCAACGACAGGAAGCTTCAGGCCGGCAACCCAGGCCGCGTTGTTGAGAGGGGCATGGGGAGCGGAAAGAAGGCCGCCGCCCCCGACCAGCAGCACGTCGAACCCGTTGATGAAATCAAGATCCATCGCGCCGCTCGCGGGGGCAGCAGCGTGGTTCCGGGCGGGGTAGGTAGACTGCCGCTTCGAGGGAGAAACCGAGACGATCTCTGCATCCGGCCGGACCGCCTGAACGGCCCTCGCGATTGCCTCAGCCTGGTACATGTCGCCGACGTTGCCGTTCGCGTAGGCACCCAGACAAAGGATTCGGAGAGGCATTCGAAACCTGATCCTACTTGCGCCCGGACGGGCGAGTGGCTGCAACATGCATCCTATGCTGGAGCAAATGAACGGAGGCAAGGCTGGATACGGCTGTCTTGACTTCCCCCAGGTGTCAGTCCCTCATTCGTTTAAGCTTTCTTGCGCGGAATTAGGGGCATTATGCAATTCAGGGTCCGAGCTACGTCGATACAGCTGCTTCGATCCGAGCCCGCAGACGGTCAAGGCAAACCGGGCAGCCTAACGGTGGTGGGCGTTCTCCGCCGCCAGAGCCCGAAGGTCACGGAGGACCTCAGGGGCAAGCTCGAGGAAGGCGAACTGGAGGAGGTCGAGGCCTTCATCAAGTCCCGGGAAGAAGCGAGCAACCTTGAGGCGCGCGCGATGGCCCTGAGGCTGCCTGAGGTCGTGGCGAACTTCCTCTCCATGCTCGACACGGCCGCCGAGCAGGAGAAGGAACTCCTGATGAATCACGCGAAAATCGCCGTTACGGATCTGCGGCGCGCCATCAACCGCCACTCGGCCTGAGCCGACGCGACAAGATCAGGGTTCGCGGCTCGGGCAGGCATTGTCGGGCGCGCCGGGCAAGGGCCGGACGGCGCGTCGCGTGTCGGGCGATACGGCCCTGTCCATCCGCTCCCGCGCGCCAGAGAGGCTCCTGCGCGGATCCCAGCCATCGACGCGCGCGGGATCGAAGGACAGGTGAACCCTGGCTTCGGGCCCACAATGCACCAGTCGCGAGGAGCGGGCGCAGGCCGGCGCCTCGATTGTGGCGACGGCCTGGTCGACCACCACGAACATCGGCCGGTCCGCTCCGTTCCGCTCGCGACGGCAGTTGACGAAACGGGCCTCGCTCGTGTCGCCCACGCGGAATGGCGAGAAGGGCTTTCCCTCCTCGATCCGGTCCTGGATCGCGAAGCCATCCACGTCCACGCCCTCCGACCCGTTGTAAACGACGACGCCGCTCCCGCGGTAATCCGCTTTTCCACCTTCGATCCGGACCCGCGCGCTCTGGCTGATACGCACCGCGGCCGGGCCTGCGCGGTCACTTCCGTCCTGACTGCTCCATTCGCCTCCACGGACAGCCACCCCGTCGCACGTCGAAACCGTAAGGCCGCCGACCGTGCCCTTCGCCCGGACGTCCTCGATGGTCAGGTCACGGATGTCCGAGAAGCGAAAAGCCTCGCTGTGCGGATTGTCCTGTGCATCGAGGCGGCGGGCACGGACGCGCAGGCTGAAACCGCAGAAGGCGCGGGTCGAACCAGGGTTCTGCATGTAGATGGCGTGCGGTGGCACCGACAGTGCCGTCGTGCCGCGGGCCACGACGCCGTCGATCAGGAGATCTTCCTGCTGGTTCCCGGTGAGGACAAAATCCGTCATACGCCCCGCGATGTCGCGGACCCGGTTCCCACGAGCGCGCCCGGTGTAGTCATAGGGTTCGGCGCGTTCCGGGGCTGCCTGGCCGACGGGGAGTGGCAGAACAGGCCCACGCAGACAGACCACGCCAAAGCTGTTCTGTCCTGAAACAGCCTCAATCAGGTTGTTGCCCCCTTCCGCCCAGACGGCGCAGACGCGCTGGAACGCCGCGTAGCCCCGCCACCGGCCGGGCAGGCGCTGACGTTCGTAATCGCAGATGAAAGCGATCCCGCGGATCACGTGCCCTTCCCCGCCCAGGCGAAGGAAGCCACGGCCCGGCGCGGCTTGGACGAAACGGGTTGCCTCCCCCTCTCCCTCGAGGTGGAGCCCCGACCAGTCGACCGGGATGTCGTCATCCAGGATATAGGTTCCCGCCCGCGCGATGACCTTGACCCGACGCGCCTGCGCCTCCCGCAGGGCGTCCAGGATAATGGGCGTGTGTGGACCTCGTCGCCCGCCAATCCGTCCGAGAAGGTCGACATCATCGTTCTGCCCCGCGACGGCGGGCGCCTTCAGGGTGGGAAGGAGAGCGAGCCGCGAGAAAGCACGCCGACCGAAACCTGATGTCATCGACCGCCCCCTGGATGAGCTATCTATGACGAGCACTTGCCTATGCCCCCCATGGCCGTCATGCTAACCGCAACTATTAGTTGAATGGAGATCGCGGGGACCAATGGATTCTCAAGGCCTCCCGACGCAAAACCGCGTGCTGGTAACCGGCGGAGCCGGGTTTCTCGGCTCGCACCTGTGCGAGCGGCTTCTCGCCGCCGGCAACGAGGTTCTCTGCGTCGATAACTACTTCACAGGGCGTCGTTCCAACATAGAGCCGCTTCTCGACCATCCGCGGTTCGAGGCTCTCCGGCACGATGTGACGTTCCCGCTCTATGTCGAGGTGGACGAGATCTATAATCTCGCCTGCCCGGCATCGCCTGTTCACTATCAGTTCGACCCTGTCCAGACCACGAAGACAAGTGTGATCGGCGCGGTCAACATGCTGGGCCTGGCCAAACGAACACACGCAAAGATCTTCCAGGCTTCCACATCGGAAATCTACGGCGATCCCGAGGTCCACCCGCAGGTCGAGGAATACCGCGGCAGCGTGAACACCCTTGGCCCGCGCGCCTGCTACGACGAGGGCAAGCGCGCTGCGGAGACGCTGTTCTTCGACTATCACCGTCAGCATCAGGTGAAGATCAAGGTCGGGAGGATTTTCAACACCTACGGACCGCGCATGTTGCCGAATGATGGCCGCGTCGTATCCAATTTCATCATCCAGGCCCTGACCGGACAGGACATCACCATCTATGGGGACGGCCAGCAGACCCGCTCCTTCTGCTTCGTCGATGACCTGATCGAGGGTTTCGTCCGTCTCATGGCGACCCCTCCGGACGTGACAGGCCCGATCAACCTGGGAAACCCGCACGAGATCACCATCGGTGAGCTGGCAAGGCACATCCTGGACATCACCGGCAGCGGGTCACGGCTGATCAACGCCGCGCTGCCCGTGGACGACCCAATGCAGCGTTGCCCCGATATCACCAAGGCACGAGCCATCCTGGAATGGGAGCCGCGGGTGCATTTGCGGGAAGGCTTGGTGCAGACCATCGCCTACTTCGACAAGATGCTCTCCGCCCAACGGACCACCACCGCGGCCAAGTGATGGGAATGACGATCGACACCGACCTCCCAGCCTCATTCTGGAAGTATCGCGAGTTCCTGGACGCCGCAGACGAGGCGACGAGCTATCGAAGCGTTCCCGTCCGGCGCCCAGAGCTGTGGGCCGATGGTGAGCGGGTTTCCATCGAGGCAGGACTTGGCGGGGCATTACCGGCGCACGTCTATTATGGCCAGGCGCTGCAGCCGATCGTACGGGTCAACACCCTGCACGACGTGCTGGTCGATCCGGTGTCCTTCAACATGTACAAGACGGAAGCAGTGGAGGATGTGGTCCGGCCGGGGCGCCTCAAGCCGGCAGCCGATTTCCTCGCCGCCGTCTTCCGGAAGGATGCCTGGATCGAGCGGGCACTTATCGGCACCACCCGCTCCGCGGACAACTATTATCATTGGCTTGTGGAATGCATGCCGCGTCTGGCCCGCCTTGCCCAGGACCATCCTGGGGAGACGATCAGCGTCAACCGGCCGAAGATGCCATTCCACGACCTGCACCACCATTTCCCGCAACTGCCTGCCAGAACAGTTCCTCTGCTGCGGCCCTCCTTCACACGGGAAGCGTTGGTGCCATCCGTGTCGACGCGGTTCGAGCCGGATCCCAGACTGTCCAGGCATGTGTTGCCTGCCCAGGACGTCCTGCTCTTCCCGCAATCCGTGGTCTCTCCGGCTGGCCGTGCGCGCCGCCTTTTTCTCTCGCGCCGCGACGCCAACACCAGGGTTCTTCATGATGAGGAACGCTTGTGCGCCGAACTGACGCGGCGGGGCTTCGACTGCGTCGTCATGGGAGAGCTGACCGTCGCAGAGCAGGCCCAGCTTTGCAGCGAGGCGGAGATGATCATCTCCACGCATGGCGCTGGCCTCTCGAACATGCTGTTCCGCAGTGGCCAGCCCTGCACCGTGGTCGAGGTCATACCCTTCAGCCACTGGCCGCATCGGAACTTGGCCTGCATGTACAATCTGTCGATGCTCGCCGGTTTCCGGCACGTGCTCTACGATTGTTCCTATGAGAGCGAGACAACACGCCTGCTGAGCCAGAACTGGTCGGTCGATATCGACCGGTTCCTGTGCTGTATCGACGCTCTCTGATTTGGCGGCCAGATCCTGAAGGGGCTAGCTCCGGTCCTAGGAAGTCGTCGCAGGGCCGCGTTTCCGGCCAGCTTTGACGAGTTGTTCCACGAGCCCGGAATACTCATCGCGGGGGTCGAGCAAAATGGCCTGCCGCACGGCGTCGAGGGCTGGTTCACGCTTCCCGGCCGCCCGGAGCGCCCGGGCAAGGTTGTAGTGGTATCGAGCGTTCATCGGGGCACCCGCTACGGCCGCCTCGAAGCTCCAGACCGCCAGGCTGTAGTCCCGCAGCTTCATTGCCAGCTGCCCTCGAGCATATTGGTAGTCAAGATTCGCCGGTGCCAACATCACGGCCTGCGTAAGGGCACGCATCGCGGCCGCGGGGTTCTGCCTTATAGCGAGAACCCGGGCCAGCTGTCGCCAGTAGGTCGCGCTGCGCCGGCGTTTGCACCGAACGGCTGATCGAAAGCTTGCGGGATCAGCATCTTTCCGGAGAAGTGTCAGCACCATCTTCGAGAGCAGACGAGTCTGCTTCAGAAAGTCCCCGGAGGGATGCCCCGAAAAGGGTAGGCGGAACTCCGTCACCGGCCGCAACGCCCTGATCAGATCGACATGCCGCGCATCGACGGAGAAAGGGTCGTAAAGAAGGTTCCACTTTGCCCTTCCGCCAGGCCCTGCGGCCATCGGATAGCGCCAGCACAGCGTGTCCAGATCGTCGGCCCAGCGCGTTTCGAAGCTGACAAGCCGCCGATCTACCGAATACTGTGGGGAGAGGGCGATCACCGAATCTAGGCCGAGCGCGGCTGAGAAGGTCAGGGCCGCAAAGCCTCCCATGCTCGATCCGTAGCCGACACGGCGCCGGCCAGTGCCCCCCAGAACAGCATTGATGGTCGGGATCACTGCCGCCATCGCCTCGGCCTGATACCAGTCGTTCCGTGCACATGTCACATGGATCGCATCGATCCCGTTCGCTGCAAGAAAGGCTTCGCCGAAGCCCTCGCCAGCTATGTTCTGCTGCCGTTGCCATGGCGCGAAGGTCACGACAGCGACGTCGCTGTCGTTGCCATCGGCGACCCTGACCCGGAGTCCTCCTCCATCAAAGACGGTCCTGACCTCGTTCACGGCGATTTGTGGGCGTATTCGGGCCGTCGCGCCGCTCTCGCGACGGAGGTATCCTGTGTGTCCAGCATGAGCCTGACGGCCGCCTCCACGGCCTCGACCGTTATCTCGCCAATGCAGTGGCAGCGACGCTGGACGAAGGGGCCCGACCGCCCGGCCAGCTCACAAGGAGCACACGCCTTCGATAAGGCGAGGCTGACGCTTCGGATCCCCAATGGGCCGCGCGTCCTCGCTTCCGTCGGCGCGAAGAGCGCCAGGAGCGGAATGTGGAGGGCGTTCGCGATGTTCATAACGCCGCTGTCGTTCGATACGAAGGCGCCGCAATCCTGCATCGCCGTTGCCATCGCCTCGACGCTGCCGCCGGTACGGTCAATGGTTCCCGCCACGTACTCCTCGGCACTGCCGAAGGAGGCCACGCGCAGGCCAGAGGCCATGAGCCTGGCCGCCAGCTCAGCGAAGTGTGGCCAGCGTTTCGCACCCCAGGTCCCGCCCTTGGAGCCCGCGTGCAGGCCCACCAGGTCCGAAAGGCCCGGTCGCGGGCGCAGTCCGGCGACGAAGGCGTGCTGCGCATCTTCGGCCCCATAGTCCACACCAAGAAGCTGTCGTGCAGCCTCGAGGTTGAACTCTGTCTCATGGAGGCGGTGGCCCGCATGAAAGCGATCCCATTCCCGGGACCTCACGACACGGCGCGCCCGGAATGCCGGCCGCAGTTCCCCGAAGCTGTTTGTCAGGAAAACCGTGTCGTACTGGCGGCGAACGGGAACGTCGTTCAACAGGAACACGTGGTTGACATAATCGGGATTGGCGACGACGGCGAGCGCGCCCGGCGAATCCCCGGCGACCACCACGTCAATGCGTCGGCCGAGATGGCGGGACAAGCGCCTTATCAGTGGTGTCGTATGCACGACGTTACCGACACCCGATCCCACCCCGACAAGCATCGGCGCCGCGAGCCCTGAGATAAGGCGGGAGAGTCGGTTTCCCTGGAGATGGACGCCCATCGAGGCCGCATTCCGCAACGCGGCCTCGGAACGGGCTCGCCAATATTCCGGATCCTCGAACAGGCGTCGGATCTCCTCCGCCCATAGATCGGCGCTTTCCGGCAGAATGGTGCCGCTATCCTTCAGTAGGAAAGGGATGTTTCCGCGGTCGGCTCCGATCACCGGAACGCCCTGGGCCTGTGCTTCCATCACGACGCGGCTGAATGTCTCCACGAACTGGAAGCTTGGGGTAAGCACGACGCGGGCCTGCCTGTAGAGCGCATCCAACGTGTCCTGCCTGTCCAGGACCGTGACGTTACGCAAGCCGGCTGCGGTGCACAGGGCTTGAGCAAGCTGCCGCGGCGACTGGGAGGCGATGGTAACGAACGAGATCTGCGGAAGCCGGGCGGCGACGCCCAGCAGAAGCCCCAACCCCTTGTCCCACCGGCTGTTCGGAAGGAGGACGATCGGACGCTCGTCCGGCGGTGGAATCGAGAAAGGATAGGCCGGGTTCGTATCCGCAGCAGCGGGGAGGGATGGAATGACGTTCAGCCGGGCGCCGAAGGTGGTCTCGACCACGCTCTGGACGAATGGCGAATTGACGTAGACGGCGTCGGCATCCATGAGCAGGAGTTGCATGTTCCGGCGTGGAACGTATCCGTCCGGGCAATCGGGGTAGTAGCCCAGATGAGCGGTCGGCGGCTCGAACATTTCTCGCCAGAAATGGATACCGAAGACGAGCCGGATCTGCTGGAAGCGGAGCGCCGCCACCGCTTCGTGGCCGAAGCCTGAAACCACATGCGCGAGGCAGGCCCGCTCCTGCCAGGCCAGGCGGAAGAGAGCTTCAGGCGTGGCGGCGACGAAGACGTACCGGATCCCATTTCGATCGCCCGTTTCGCCACGTCGTTCGGCCCGCAGGCCGACGATGACCGGGGTGTACCCCATGGTTTTGTACAGTCCGGCCATCTGCTCGAGGAAATGCTCGGCCCCACCGAACTTCTCGACGCCGAAAAGAGAGACCAGCAGGACGGTTCCGCGCGCGGCGTCTTCTTCGGAGCAGGGGAGCGCAGGAGGGGAAGGCTTTCCTGCATCGTAGCCGTGGACACGTGCCCTCTCCGCGGCCAGGGTCAGCAGCGCGGAAGCGTCCATGCTATCGTCGGCCAGGCCGTATTCCACGATCTGCCGAAGGTAGTCCCGTCGCCAGAGTCGTTGACGCACGGCGCCGCCCTGGTGGATCTCGATGACAGCCGCTCGGTCCGGTGTGGCTGCTGCCGCAGCGGATGCCTCAATCGGTGGCACCTCACCGGGAGCGGCGAGCCATTCCGGCAGGGTCGCGAGATGGGAGAGCCAGGCCGATCGGCCAGCCTTTTGCGGGACGGCAGAGGATGGCGGAGTCATGCCGGAACCTTGCTACCCGGCCTACTTCGCCCGGGTGGATCCGTCAGCGTTCCCGTGGATAACGGCCCGGCCCGTCGCGCATCCAGCCATCGCTCGAGAATGCGGATCGTGGAACTCGCCGCATCGTTGCTCTCGTCCGCCGCCGCGGCCAGCCTGGCCTGGTGAAGCGCCTCCTCGATCCGGTCCAGCCGGACGAGGAGCCGGGACTGCTCGAGGTACAGCGCCGTCATAGCCGGCGATCGGCGTTGGGCTTCGACCAGCGCAGCAAGCGCCTCCTCCAACAGCCCCTTGCCTTGAAGCATGGCGGCCAGCTCGCGATGCGGGCGGCCATCCCGGGTCATGAGGCCTGCAGCCCGTGTCAGAAGATCAATCGCCTCGTCGATGAGCGTAGGCTGTGGCTCGAAGTTCCCAAATCCGCCGTTCACGCATTGGGCTGTCGTGCGGCCGGCCTCAAAGACGTATCGGGCCTCATTCGGGTGCCCCGCTAAGCACTGCAGGAAGAATTGACGCGCCTCATCGTAGCGGTGCTGCTTCTGGAGTGCGAGGCCGAGATGATAGGCGACATCCTCGTCGGGCGGCCCATTCATGCCGAGCCGGCGCAGAACGGCCTCGGCCTCCTTGCCCCGCCCGAGTTGGATCAATGCACGCGCGAGGTCAATCTCGGCCGGGCGGTTGCCCTGGAGTGTTTCGGGCCGGTCCGCCGCCAGCTCCGCGACGCGCGCCCAGTCCTTCGCGCCTGCCGCGGCCCTGACGAGTTCCGCCAGCATCGCAGGCTCCACCACGCCGTCCGTTGCCGGAGGTCGAGCAGTTGGCACGGGGTGCTGCTCCGGCGGAACTGGAGAGGCGATCCTCTCGATGCGCGGGGTGACCAGCGGCAAAGCGGGAGAGGCGGGTTCTACCTCCGTGGCGATCGTTGCGGGGGTGCTGATGCTCGTCGCGCGGTGAAGGTCGCCGCACCGTGAGAACACGGTGCTCTGCTCACCTGCCAGGTAGATCGTTACGCCGTTCTCGGTATGGAGGAGGTCCACCTCAAGCTGATCGGGAATCTCAGCCCCGGTCAGCTCGAGGCGCACCTCCTCGTCCCACTGGTCCGAAGCTCTGCTGTTGATCGCTAGGGCTTTGCCCGACGCGCGCGGCTTGAGATGAAGGAGAATGGCGCCATCATTTAGGAAATCTACGCTGTGGCCTGCATCGATGGCCGCTTGGCTGAAACGAAACCGTAATCTCCGCCAGGAATTCATGCGCGCTCCCCTAAACCATCCAGCCTCTTTGAGCGACGTTCCGGGCGGACGCTACCATGGTCGTCGAACACAGGAGCGGCGCCATGAGCGGACGGCCATGCCCTCGATTTGATATCCAGTGACGCCCTGCCTTACAAGGATTTCGCAAGGTTCTACGCAACCTCGGCGTTGCGGTATCGATCAGCGCAGCGGCGCGGTTGAACGTGGCATCTGGTCTGCATCCCCCGGCGGTGCGAGACCGGCAGATCGTTCCCGATTCGTGACGTAGGGCGCTATTCGATCACGGCAACTGGCGGCAAGAGCTCTTCCAGGATCGTTTGAAGGTGTCGGCGGGTCCTGCCCGGCACCCTCACAGCATTGTCGATGATCTGCTCCAGTGTCGGCATGTCGTTCCGGCGTTTGCCCAGATTGCGCAGGCAGAGGCCTGCCAGCCAGGCGGCCTTCAAACTGTGCTCCAGTTCACGGAACAGGACCGCGCGATAGGGGTCAGCGTCGCGAACCGCCAGTTTGAACATCGCCACCGTTTGATTCCAGAAGAGCTTGGCTGCCACTTCGTCGCCGTGTCGCCACTCCAGCCATCCGCCGAGGAGGAGTGACTTGGAGGCGGAGTAGGCGAGCGTCGCGTAGTCCGCCTTCGGCGTCGACGTGAGCGTGAGCATCCGATGAAGCGTCGCCCTGAAGGCCTGGATGTCGCGCCCAGCAAGCTCGAGGTGCCACTTGGCCGTTAGAAGCGAAACTTCCAGGTGCTCGCTGTTGCGCCGGGGGTGCCAATCGACCGACAGGGTATCCAGCCAGCCGAATGCCGCTTGATTGATGCCGAGCGCTGCCTCGATGAGGCCGGCTTTCCCGAGTTCGACGGCCTTGTATGCCTGGATCAACGACGCGCCGATGCGGTGCTCCGGATGGTCCACGAAGAAGCGCGTGACCTGTTCTGCCAGGAAGTAGCGGGTATTCGCGCTGCCCCACCTGCGGGTATGGCTCGCTAGCAGATCAACGTAGTCCGGCCCGTCGAGCGGATAGAGGCGCGCGAGGCGGCTGTCGAGACCTTCCTCGAATAGGATCGTGTTTTCAGCCTGTTCCGCTGTGATACGGACAGCCCGCAACGGGCCGTCCGCCCGGGGAATTGGCAGGGTCGTGCGGTACGTCGCGCCGCGAACCAGAACCAAAGATTTGAAATGCAGGTCAGCGTCGACCGTCAGAGAACGAATGAACTCGAATGAGACTCTTCCCAGAATTGCGTCCGGCCGTGAATGCGCCTTGGACGCCATTGGATCGATCTCGATCGTGAGCGCGATGGACCCCTGAAGCAATTCCGCATCCAGAAGCCTTCGTATGGTCATCCAGAAGTCTTCTCTCCTTTGGCGACGGAAGATTGCCGCAATTTCGATGCCGTCTCACCGATGTCTCGTAAGGACGAAGGTGGGCGGAGCTCGGCGAGACAGTACCTTGAGCATGGCGGAGGGGAGAAGATGCGGAAGCGACCGGACCATTTGACAGGCACAGCTTGCTTGTCGGACGGCTGGAAGAGGATGTGCTTCGGTGCTGCCTTCCAGGCCTGCCACTCCGGGCTTTATCCGTTAGCGATATGACCCGGGCCGGTGAAGGGGAAGGTGGCTTTGGCCACCATCACGACCCTGCCTGCACTCAGACAATCTCTGTGCTCGCGTCCTCTCTCTTATCTCGATCAATGTCGAGCGTTGTGAGACGAACCGCAAGTAAGGGCGAGGTGTTTCAGTCGACTCCAGGAGCTTGCATTCAGTGCAACTTTTCCCGACTCTGATCGTGCGGCCAGGAGGTTGGACCAATGCGCTCTCCCTACCAGAACCTGCCACGTCGAGCATTCTGGCGGACTGGCGTAAGGAACCAGGATTGGCTGGGCGGGGACACGGACCTGTGGCAGCCGAAGTTCGAGATCACCCCAGAGATGAGGGTGATGACGGCAGGTTCATGCTTTGCTCAGCACATTGCACGCCACCTTCGTGCCCGGGGGCAGAACGTGATCGACACTGAACCACCTCCGCGGCGCATGAAGCCGGAGACGGCGAGGGCTTTCGGTTACCTCCTCTACTCGGCTCGCTACGGCAACATTTACACGGCGCGCCAGCTCCTGCAGGTCATGCAGGAGGCGACCGGTGTCTTCCCACGGCCGCCGATTGCCTGGGAACGCGATGGCCGGTGGTTCGACGCGATTCGCCCATCCGTCGAGCCAGAGGGACTCGACAGCCCAGAGGAAGTGGCGGTGCACCGCCGCCACCACCTAAAGTCCGTTCGCCGCGCTCTTCGTCAGGCGGATGTCTTTGTCTTCACGCTCGGCCTGACCGAGGCTTGGGAGGACCTGGAGACGGGTAGGATCTTTCCGACGGCGCCAGGCACGATCGCGGGAAGCTATGATCCCGCTCGCTGCTCCTTCCGCAACTTCACTCATGCGGAGGTGCTGGCCGACTTCCTGGCGTTCAGGAAGATCGCGCTACGGAACAGGCCAGGGCTGAAGTTCCTCCTCACCGTGTCGCCCGTGCCTCTCACGGCCACCGCAAGTGGCAGCCACGTGCTGCCCGCGACGATCTACTCCAAATCCGTCCTGCGCGCTGTGGCAGGGCAGCTAACGCAGGAGTTTGATGACATCGACTACTTCCCCTCCTACGAGATCATCAGCACACCCTTCCTTGGCCGGACCTTCTACGACGACACCCTCCGCGCCGTGGCGCCGGAAGGTGTCGAGACGGTGATGCGGATCTTCTTCGAAGGCCGGACCGGAAGTTCCTCGCCCGAGATTGAGCAGAACCCGGCGGCTCCCGCCCGGGCTCGAAGCGACGATGTCGTGTGTGAGGAAGTGCTCCTGGAGGCGTTCGCCCGCTGATGCGCATCGCACTGATCGGTAACTCTCATCTTGGAGCCCTCAAAGGCGGTTGGGAATCGCCCGGCTTCGACAAGGGCGGGATCGAGGCGGTGTTCTTTGGTGCGCCTGGAAACGGCCTTGGGGACATGGTGGTGCGGGAAGGTGCCCTTTTTGCAAGCACTGACGAGTCGCGACGTTACATGAGCACGACTTCCGGCGGATTGGACCGTGTTGCGGCGAACTATGATGGATACGTGCTGGTAGGATATTTCGGCATCGGCTTCGTCGCCGATGTCTTCGTTGGGCATCGTCCGCCGGATCATGTGAACGCCAACCAAGCGCCGGCATCACGTGCGGCTCTACGTGCGGCTGCGCGGGACGCCCTGGTCCATACCCCCGCCCTTCACCTGTTGCGGCAGTTGCGAAAGCTGACACAAGCACCAGTTGTTCTGGTCTCCGATCCGATGCCGAATCCTCGCATCAGGGACACTGACAAGTTCGGTCGTTGGGGAGCAGACATCCTGCCACTTGTTGCTGAATCGTATGCTGAGGCATTGAGGACCCTTGCTGAGACAAGCGGGGCAAAGGTCATCACTCAGCCCGACGGAACAGTACTAGCTCCGGCTTTCACTGAGCCACGTTATGCGCTCGATCATGCTGAACATGGATTGCGGCACATGACGCCGGAATACGGCGCGCTCGTCATGCAGGACGTTGTGGCTGCTTTCAAAGAAGGGCCTTAGGCCATCCGGGGCGGTAGGAGCGGAGTTGGTGACGGGGTTCTTGACGCGATCAGCCTCGCGGTTCCCTCGGCGCCAGCCTTATAGCGCAGTGGCAGCCCGCCGCCCCTGCAAATGTCTGCTTCTGCCGTCCATCATCCCTTGCGATGAGGTGGTGCCGCTAATCTGCAATGGTGCTCTCGGCCGCAAGAAGGTCAGCAGCGGTCAAAGATTTAGGTTCGAAGGGCTCGATCTTTCTCTGACCGGCCTGTTCGCCGAGCCAGTCGCAGAAGCGGTCAGGATCTAGTACGCTTTTCGGCTCGAAATCCGTGAAGCGGTATGTCCACCACTCGGAGGCCAGGAGTTTACGGACGATGTCGTCGGGGAAGCGGACCTTAAGCGTCCTTGCAGGAATTCCGCCAACGACATGATATGGCGGCACGTCCTTGGTGACGACCGCCCCAGCCGCGATGACGGATCCCGTGCCGACATGAATTCCGCGTGCAAGTCTCACATCCTGCCCGATCCAGACGTCGTGTGCGATTGTCGTCCACGGATTGAGGCGTCGGGGTTGGCGGGCCGCATAGGTATAGGTGGGCGCGAAATCCTCAACAGCCGACTGCAGATGTTGATGAACCGGAAGACCTTCGTAGGTGAAGGGCGAGGAACTGAGCCGATCCAGGGGATGAGAACTTCCCAGAAGCGAAAGGCCACCCGCTATCGAACAGTAGCGGCCAATACGACACGCGAGAGGAAGAACAGAGTTGCTGTAAGAGAACGAGCCCATTCTGTCCGGCAAGCTCAGGCCGCTATAGATACCGATGTAGGGCTCCAGCGAAATCGTATCGAGGAAGCTGAACTGATCTGTCGGACGCACCCTCCGTTCTGCCGTCCGATGGAGAAAAACGCGACGTGCTTGAAGGACATCTAATAATTTGGCCGTGGCGGCAACGGTGCTCACGTTCACCTTCGGTGTGGGTTGATTTCATAGCATAGACACAAGCGCTGGTTCTCAGAAGTACCCTCATGCTCCAGGGGCACTGGCCTTTACGCCCGAGTTCATCAGCAAGCAGCGGCACAACTGCTGCAGCGTTCGGAAAAGCATACCACCTTCCCGTCCTCGGTGCCGGAGATATAGCGCCTACGCTTTGCTGCCTCCTGCCGGTTCGTCTTTCGCCGCGCCACGCCCAAAATCCGGCAAGATCGCTGGCGTACCACGCACAAAATCCAGTCCGGGACGGGCGGTGACGCGAGGACACATGACCCAGCCCGATCGCAGGAAGCCGATCCTGGCTCGGCCCAAGGGCACCTCCACTGCCGGTACGACCGGCCGGTACGCCGAAGGGACGTACCGGCCGGCCAGCCTACCTAGCTCAGGATGAAGTCGCTCGCGATCAGCGGTCCCTCCGCGTGAGTGTAGACCTTGATGGACAGGTCCACGCTGCGGTCAGCATCGTAGTACACAGAGATCGTGGCGGTGTCCCGAGCATCGTCGTAAGCGAGGGTGAACTGCCCGGCTCCATTGCGAGCATCGACCTGTGTCAGGTTCAGCGACGAAAGGTCGATCTTATCCCCTTCCGCGCGGGAGAAGTCGTAGATTGCATCCCGTCCGCCCAGCGAATCGGCGCGCCACACGAAAGTATCAGCACCCGCCCCGCCGGTGAGCGCGTCGTTGCCCGCCCCACCATCCAGACGATCGGCGCCGGCATTGCCCCGCAGCGTATCCGCCCCCTCCCGGCCCAGGATGGTATCATCACCCGTGCTGCCGACTATGAAATTTGCCTGAGCGTTGCCGGTCACGGTCACGGCACTCTCGAGATAGACGCGCTCCACATTGGCGGAGACGGTCCAGTTCGCGGTGACGGCAACCACGTCGTTGCCCTCGCCAGCAGCCTCCGTCACCACATCGTTGCTCGCGTCGACAAAGTAGGCATCGTTTCCGGTCCCACCGATCATCGTGTCGGCGCCGGCGCCGCCGTCCAGGCGATCGTTCCCCGATCCGCCATCCAGCAGGTCCGCACCGCCACCGCCGCGCAGGTCATCCGCGCCGCCGAAACCGTAAACGGTGTCGTTGCCTGCGCTGCCGCTGACGAAGTTTGCCTGGGCGTTGCCGGTCACCGTGACAGCGGCTTTCAGGTAGACGCGCTCCACATTGGCGGAGATGGTCCAGTCGGAGGTGGTGGCAACCACGTCATCTCCCTGGCTCCCCCCCTCGGTCACCACGTCATCGGTTGAATCGACGTAGTAGGCATCGTTGCCGAGACCACCGAGCATCGTGTCATTGCCGGTGCCACCCCGCAGGACGTCATCGCCGCCGTTACCGACAAGGCGGTCGTTGCCGGCCTCACCGAACAGGGAGTTGGCGCCCGCGTCACCTGTCAGGGTGTCGCCGCCCAGGCCACCCAAGACGTTCTCGAAACCGGAGATGGTGTCGCCCGTAGCGTCCCCACCTGTGGCCGTCGGAGTCGATGTGGACAGGTTCACCGTGACTGCGCCGACCGAGCCGGCATAGCTCAGCGTGTCGACCCCAGCGCCACCACTCAGCACGTCCGCGCCCAATCCACCGACGAGGGTGTCGTTGTCCGCCCCGCCGTTCAGCGTATCGGCACCTTCGCCGCCGATCAGGAAGTCGTTGCCGCCATTGCCATTCAGGATGTCGTCGCCGGCAAGGCCGTCGGCGTAGTTATCGGTTCCCCCACCCAGCGCGAGCGTGACAATGGGGATGCCGATCGCGCCGACGACCAGTGTCGCATCGCCATCGAAGCGATCATCCCCGGCGGTTGGGGTGCCGGTGATGCCCACCCCCAGCGCGGGGACGCTCAGGCCGAGGCCCAAACCCTGGGGGGTCCAGATTCCATTCCCGCTGTTGCTCTCGCTCATCTTGAGCCTCCCGTTTGTTAGGGTCCGAAAACCCTGTAAGAGTGTTCTAGCCTTTTTTACTCTACTTTAACGTGTGCACTTTTGGCGTGCTTCGGCCGTTTATGCAACTTTAACGCGAAGTTGCGAGACGGGTTCTCGTATTTGTGTCTCCCCTGCCACAGGGCGGGGCCGGCTTAAGTCTCTGATATCATTGTTTTTGGGATCGGGTCTCACGAAGGATCATGGTGTCCTGGCTGAAGCCAGGGTGGTTCGGGGTGGGATAGCGGCTGGGATCCGGCGTAGCCGGACGTGAACGCCAGCTGGTCAGGCACCACGCCCCGGCTGGATCGGCTGACAAGCCGAACGGAGGTCCCGCTCCGGCGAGCAGGCGTTGCAGACGTGCCGGGCGGCTTCTCGTACAGGCCCTTGCGGCGGGTCTGCCCGGCCGGCCGACAGCGCTGCCGCGGCGGCGCCGGTCCATTGAGCGGGCCAGGGCCCGTTCAGCAGCACTGGTCCCATCGGACCAAGCGACGACCCTGGCCTCCATCCGTCACCGCCGGGCGCCAGCAGGGCAAGGTCTCGGCCTTGCACGGTTCCCGGGCGATCACGCATTCGCCGGGTACCTGTGCCGCCGAGCTACGCAGCCATTCCATGGCAGCGATGCCGGGTCACCTTCGGGAAGGCAAGCGACGTCCAGGGCCCTGGCACGGCCGGCGGCCGGTCATTCATCCCTGATCAGAAACCCCACCGGAATTGGTAGCAGCCCCTACAAGGCGGCCAGCGCATCCGGACTGCTGCTCCTGACCCGTCGAAGGACCTCGGCCAAACGTTTGTCCAGTTTCACGATGTCGGACCTGTTCAGGATCGCCGCACGTGCCCTCGCCTCTCCGGCCCGAGCAGCATCGGCTCGGCGCGCTGCGTCCACCGCGAGTTCGGTCACCTGTCGCAGAAGCCAGTCATGCAGAAGCTCGGCATCGCCAGGGCGAAACGCGGGAAGTTGCAGGACCGGAAGGCCGGCCGCTTCCATGGCCAGCAGCGTCGGTCCTGCTGGGGCAAGACCGACATCATGGGCCGTGGCCGCCCGGCGCAGGACCGTGACGGGATCTTCCCCTTCGGTCGGAACCACCTTGTACCAGCTCGCGTCACCCAGTTCCCCACCGAGAACGCTGAGGGTTGCGACGTCGAGGGCTGAGAGATCCTCGAAAGCGGGTCGAAGAGCCGCGATCATGGCACCGTCGCCTGTCGCCACGAAGAGAACACGGCAGGCTGCACTCCCGTCAGAGGGCAGGTCCTCCGGTGCAATCGGCATGTCCGACAGCCAGCGCGCTGCCTCCAGCCCGCTGCCGACATCCAGCCCACCGCCCGATACCCCATCGGTAGCCGCATCCAGCACGGGAAGCCCCCCTGCCGCGCAGCGTCGACGCAAGGCCTCCAGATCACCCGGTGGCAGGGTATCCGACGCGACAAGCACGGCATCCGCTGTCCCGGCCAGCGGATTGCCGAAGGGAAAGGATGGGAGGATCGGGCGAAAGATGAAGGGGCGCGAGACGGCGTTGCGCGTTGCCACGGCAAGGGGGGTGGGCAGGGCCACCTTGGCCCGGTCGAGCGTGAGGACGATGCGCGGCGCCTCAGCCGGCTCGACGAAGCTCCGACGCCTGTCGAGGACCTCGCGGTAGAGCCGGTCGTACTCCGCCGCCATCGCTGCGGTGGTCCGGTGGCGGCCGATGGTGGCCTGCCAGTCCAGCACGGCGTCGCGACGCCCGCGCACCTCGGCCGGCTCGCGTCTCAGACGAAGCAATTCGACAAGCATCGCCTCCGGCGGCATCCAGCGGTCCAGGAGCCAGCCGCCGCCACTCGCGCCGATGCGCTCGGCCAGCGCTCCCTCGGACGTCGCCACCACGGGCAACCCCACAGCCCAGCACTCGGTGAGGGTGTGGCAGTAGGTCTCGGGCCAGAGCGAGAGAATGGCTGCGAAATGCGGGCGAATCTCCGCGACACGGGTCGCGAACTCATCCCGGTTGTAGCGCCCGTGCAGAATGATCCCTGGCGCTTCGGCGAGGTGCCGGTCCACCGCGCCGAGTACGTGGAACTCCACCTCCCGTCCCCGGTCCAGCGCGGCCATCGCCGCGATCAGTTCGCTGCCCTTCGCCGCCGAGATGTTGCCGGGCACCAGAACGCGCAGCCGTTCGTCCAGGTTAGGCTCGGATGCCAGCATTTCCTGGCGCTGGAAGGTGCGCCCATGCGGGATCACCCGGAAGTCCCGTTCCGCCAGGTCGGGGAAGTTGCGGAGCATCGTGTCCCGCGCGGATGGCGACGTGGTGACGAAGGCATCGCAGGCCAGGATCGTCTCGGCCATCATCGCCTGCCACCGATGGACGAAGCGATGCCGCAGGGGGGGCACGGATCCGGCCGGCCAGAGCTCGGCGGTGCAGTCCGCCTCCCCGTCCGTGCAGGGGCCGCCGCAGAAGCGCCCTTCCGCGTCCAGCAGCTTCGTGACGGGGCAGGCCATGTAGAAGTCGTGGAAGGACAGCACGACAGGCACGCCCAGCCGCCGGCAGATCTGGGGCAGGCCGAGCCCGTGCCATGCGATGTGGCGGATATGCACCAGCTCGAAGCCATGCCGCAGGATGAGGTTCGCCACATGACGGTCATACTCGGCAGAGCGATGCGTGGCCGGCTCGATCGCGCGCTCGAGGGAGATCGTCTCGATGACAGTATCGGCCCCGCCGGACCCCGCATCCGCGTGGCGGGACAGCGTCAGGGTGCGAGAATCGCAGCGAAGCAGCCAGGATTCGTAACGGTCCGACAGGGCGCCCATCAGGTCGCGATTCGTCTGCGGCGTCCCTCCGCTCTCGGTCGAGATCACGAAGAGCACGCGAGGGCAGGGAATCACGCCGTCCGTGAGGGCATGTTGCACCGCCCGCCGCACCCGCCAGCGCATGGCCAGCATGGCGGGGTCCGTCAGGAACATCCGGGTGAGGAACTGGTATTCCGGGTAGCGCTCCTCCAGCACCGCGCGGCCCTGTGCGTTCAGCGTCACCTTCTCCGAACCGAAGGAGGCGGAGCGCAGGTGCCAGACGAAGGTCCGGTCATCCAGCACGTTCTCGAACCCTGCCCGAGCCGCGCGCATGCAGAAGTCGTTCTCCTCACCATAGCCGCGCGGGAACGCCGCTTCATCGAAGGCGCCCACGGCGTCCAGGCACTCGCGCCGGATATAGAGGCAGAAGCCATGGCCGGTTGGAACCACAGGCAGGAGCGGAAGGGCGGCTCCCCGCACCAGCCTTGCCATGTCGTCCACGCCGAACCAGGCCGGCATGGGGTTGTCGAGGTTGAATTCTGGCACGGAAAAGGCGCCGGCATTGTTCGAGACCGCCGTAGCGGTGCCGGTACGCGGGCCCGAGCGGGCGGCGGCGCGCAGCCCGTCGAGCCAGCCCGGCCCAACCGCGGTATCTGAGTTCAGCAGAACGACGTCATCGCGTCCGGCGAGCGCGATCCCGCGATTGGCGGTTCGGGTGAAGCCGAGATTGCCGGTGTTCCCGTGGATCTCGATCCCGGGCCTGCCTCTCCAGCGCTCAAGGACCTCGGACACCTCGGGCTGCGGGCTCGCGTCGTCGATCAGGATCAGGCGGGCCGCGCCGGTCGTGTGACGCACGACGCTCTCGATGCAGCGGGCCAGCTCGGACGCGGCGTTGTAGATAGGAATGACGACCGAGACGGGCACCCGGCCATCATCGGGCATCCGAAAGGCGATCTCGCCGAAGTCCCTCCGCCAGGCGGGCCGTGCCTCCAGCACGGTTGTCCCCGGTAGCGTCCCGGTTCCATGCCGGGGAACCGCCTCGACCCGAAGCGATCCGCCCTCGCCCGGATGGGCCGGCGGCAGGGCCACGCGAAAGCCGCCACCGCGACGGACAAGGCCAGGCGCGATCAGATCGGGACGTTGGAGATCGGCCTGCACCGTCGTCCAGCGTGTCCCGTCCAGCAGGAGATCGACCGCGTGCTCGTCCTGGGGCCGGCCTCGCTCGGCAACCCACCCAACGGCCTCTGCCCCATCGGTTCGTTCGAGCTTGCCGATCATGTCGCGCCGGGCGACGACTGTCTGGCGGGCGAGTTCGGTGCCCGAGGCGACCAGGACGATCTCGCGCGGCCGGCCGTCAAAGAGGGTGGCGGCGGGATCGTTCTGACGGAGATGCTCGCCCAAGACCTCGAGAGAGACATGGAAGCCGAGCAGCGGCGCTTCCGTGCCATCCTCGAAGGGCAGGTCGGGCCGGTGAACGTTCAGGGGCATCGGCAAGGGCCGGCTGCCCTCGAGCAGGAGCAGAGGCTGCTCGCCGGGCGCGTCGACCGTCCAGCCGCTCACGCCTTCCCGGCCCGGCACGTCCAGTCCGCCCCGCGGGCGGAACGGGGTGGGCCGGAGCAGGGCGGGGGTGAGGGGCAAGGCCTCCCCGGCCAGTTCGAGGGTGGCCGTAGCCGGGTCGTCGGTCTCGGGGCCTTCCAGCAGGACCTGAAAGCCCCGCCCGGCCGGCAGGCCCCCCTGGGCCGGCACGTCCTGCCGCTCACGGAAGCGGCGGAGCGCGATCTCGCGGCGCTCCCCTTCCCAGCGCAGCACCAGCCGTGGCATCCGCTCCGAAAGATCATCCCCGGCGACCTGGAACCAGCCGGCCACGTAGAGGAACCGGCCATGCCGCGCGAAAACCTCGACATGGCCTCGGCCACGCTCCACGGCCTCTGCCCCATCGGTTCGTTCGAGCTTGCCGATCATGTCGCGCCGGGCGACGACTGTCTGGCGGGCGAGTTCGGTGCCCGAGGCGACCAGGACGATCTCGCGCGGCCGGCCGTCAAAGAGGGTGGCGGCGGGATCGTTCTGACGGAGATGCTCGCCCAAGACCTCGAGAGAGACATGGAAGCCGAGCAGCGGCGCTTCCGTGCCATCCTCGAAGGGCAGGTCGGGCCGGTGAACGTTCAGGGGCATCGGCAAGGGCCGGCTGCCCTCGAGCAGGAGCAGAGGCTGCTCGCCGGGCGCGTCGACCGTCCAGCCGCTCACGCCTTCCCGGCCCGGCACGTCCAGTCCGCCCCGCGGGCGGAACGGGGTGGGCCGGAGCAGGGCGGGGGTGAGGGGCAAGGCCTCCCCGGCCAGTTCGAGGGTGGCCGTAGCCGGGTCGTCGGTCTCGGGGCCTTCCAGCAGGACCTGAAAGCCCCGCCCGGCCGGCAGGCCCCCCTGGGCCGGCACGTCCTGCCGCTCACGGAAGCGGCGGAGCGCGATCTCGCGGCGCTCCCCTTCCCAGCGCAGCACCAGCCGTGGCATCCGCTCCGAAAGATCATCCCCGGCGACCTGGAACCAGCCGGCCACGTAGAGGAACCGGCCATGCCGCGCGAAAACCTCGACATGGCCGACTGAACGGGTCGCCCCCTGGTCCTCGGTGACCTCGTTCACGCGATCATCCTCCCTATTCGGCGCCATCCAGGATGCTCCGACGGAAAACGTCTAGCCGAGGTTCCAGGCGTGCCGAAGGTCACGAAGATAGTGACGCATCTTCTCGTCCTGCTCAGCCTTTCGATCCAGGAGCCGTCGCAGTGTCGAGTGCATGGCGACAACCTCCGCGAAGTGACGGACAACGGGTATGGAGCCCGTGACACTCGAGGCGTGACGACGGTGGAGGTTGAACGGACGCGCCTCGTAATGGATGCTTGCATGCATCCGAGCGGCCTCCGTGTAGATCCGCCAGTCACCGGCACAGCGCCAGCGGCCGATGGAATCGCCCAGGCTTTCCAACGCGGCACGCAAGGCCTCAGTGCGCCACAGCACGGCACTGGCGCTGACGACGAGGTTGCGCGGGCAGAGACAGCGGCCGATGAACTCCTGCCCGGTCAGGGTCGCGTCCCCCTTCAGCAAGTCATCGCCCATCATAGCGGCGTATGGCTTACTGCTCTCCGCGGTAACGACGCCGTCCACGTCGATCGCGGCCGAGTCTGAGAATGCGAATGCCGCGGATGGATCACTGGCGAGACGCTGAGCAAGAGCATCCAGCATACCCGGCCTTGCGCTGTCGTCCGCTTCCGCGATCCAGAGGAACGGTGTCCCGGCAGCCTCGGCGCCACGGGCCCATTGCCGGAACACCGATCCGGAATTGACGGCATTGCGCTGTGCCGTGACTGAGATCGAGAGGCCTGCGAGAAGAGGCTCGGCCACCTCCATGCTGTTGTCGCTCGAAGCATCGTCAAGGAAGGTCAGATGCCGGACGATCCGGCCCTGCGCGACGATGGAAGCGAAACGCTCCGGCAAGTAACGTGCATAATTGTAGTTGGGAACAACGACGCTCACCGAGCCCATGAGCGAGCTGGCAGCCATCACGGATCAGCCTGTTGGGAAAGGCGGGCCTGCATCGGCATCAGGGCCCTGTGGCGAGATGGGCTCGACTGGACGAGACCAATCGGACCGAGACGACGATGCACCGCATACCTCATCTCTCCTCGCGCTCCGCTACCCCTGAACATCGTGGAAGGTCATGGCAGGCCATACCTTCCCCTCACCTCCTGCTTCCAGGAGCAGATCGTGGCGCCGTAATTCCGCAAACACGTGGTCGCGGACGGTGCGATAATCCAGTTCCTGGATGCAGCTGCATTCGCTGGAAAGAAAGGTCTTCATGTGGGACGGCCTGATCTCACACGGCGAGCAATCCTTCGTAAGGCCAAGCCAGGAGCTCGTCGGGCGGAGCGGGCCGCGCGTCCTGGGATTGGTGGGGCCGAACAGCGCCGTAAGGGGAATGCCAAGTGCGTTCGCAATGTTCATCAGGCCACTGTCATTGGAGATGAAGTACGAGCAGGTCATCATCCCCTCAATCATCTCGGAGATTGTGCCGCCGGTCAGGTCCAGTGTCTCCGGGACGCGTTCCGTCTCGACTCCAAAGGAGGCCACCTCGTAGCCGTGCTGCTGCAGCTCCCGCGCCAGGTCCACGTAGCCGGGCCACCGCTTGCTTCTCCAGAACCCGTCCTTCGAGCCGCCGTGGATGCCGATCCGGCGGCC
Organism: Roseomonas indoligenes; assembly: GCF_017813365.1. Classification (GTDB taxonomy): domain Bacteria; phylum Pseudomonadota; class Alphaproteobacteria; order Acetobacterales; family Acetobacteraceae; genus Roseomonas; species Roseomonas indoligenes. Next base: position 105,970 of record NZ_JAGIZA010000015.1, on the reverse strand, counting down.
GTTCAGGGGTTTCTGGTACGTGTAATCCGCGACGAAGTATCCGGTCACGTCCTCATCGTCGTAGGGGACCCCGAGCAGCGCCTTGGCCGCCTCCAGATTGAACACGGTCTCATGGAACGGCCCACCGGGTTCGAACATCATCCAGTCTCGGGAATATTGCGTCCGGCGTGCCAGGAAAGGCACGCGCGCACTGCCGAACGAGTGTGTGATGAACACCTGATCATAACGCTTGCGCAGCACCGTTTGCCGCAGCGAGAAGGCGGCGTTCACGTAATCCGAGTTCTGCAGGAGAAAGAGACTGCTCTTGTGGTCCTCCGCCACGACAAGGTCGACCTTGCGGCCAAGTCGGCGGGCGATGTTTCGCACCATGGGCGCAACATGCAGCATGTTGCCGATACCGGAGCCGATGCCGATCAGGATCTGGTCGCCGAGGCTGGAGATGATCCCATGGAGCGACCGCCGCTGCCTGTCGTAGCTGTAGCGGGAGGAGTTCTGTTCTGCCCGGGTGACTAGACCGCGGTAGTAGGAGGGATCGTCATAGATCCGCCGCAGCTCGGCGGCCCAGCGGTCCGCATTCTCCGGCAGGACCACGCCTGATTCCTGGAGGAGATAGGGAACATTTCCGCGGTCCGAGCCGAGTACCGGCCTTCCGAAGCGTTGGGCCTCGATACAGACACGGCTAAAGGTTTCCACGAAGTGGTAGCTCGGTACCGCGACCACCTTGCTCCTGCTGTAGAGAAGGTCGATGCGATCGGTCCGGGGGAGGATCGCGACATTCCCGGCACCCGCGTCAGCGACGGCAGCCTCCGCCTCGCTCTGGTCTGATTGGCTGGAGATGGCGACAAACGGGATGTCCGGGCAGAGACGCGCCGTCGCGAGCAGCAGGTCGAAGCCCTTCTCCCCCTTCGCGTTGACGAGCAGAACGAAGTCCCTTCGATCGCCCAGCAGATCCTGGGCTTCCCGCTCCCGTTCCGCTTGCACCGACGGATCCACGTCGCGCGGCAGGGAGTAGATGATGGGCGTCCGGGCATGGAAGGCCTCCTCCAGCACGGCCTGCGTGTAGCTGGAATTGGAGTAGACCGTCGCGGCGCGCTGCAAGATGCGGCGAAAGGCCGGACGCGGAACCGGATCGCGATCAAAATTCAGGAAAAACTGGTTATCGCCCTCTATCAGGCCGAGGCAGTCGCGCCAAAAGTGGACACCATAGACAAACGGGACGTCCAGGTACTCGAGCGCGTCGGCCACCTGGTAGCCGAGCCCCGACAGCACATGAACAATCGCGGGCTTCACCTCCAGGAAGAACTGCCGCATGGCGGCCGCAGTCTCCTCGACGAAGTGGAAGGCGCGGCCGTTCTCCACGCCGGACTGCCCCACCATGTCGGCGCGGGTGCCCACGATGACCGGATCGAAGCCCATCTCCGCGTAGTGCTCGGCCATGCTGTCGAGGAACTGCTCGCCGCCCCCGAACTTGACGACGCCGTGCTTCGACATCAGCACGACGGTCCTGCGGCCCCGCCACCCTGGTGCGTGCGACGACACAAGGGATCCCGATAGATCGATGGTCGCGACCATAGCGGCATGTTCGGCAAGATCGCCCGGGAGTTCGGCCAAACCACGAAGCAGCCCGGACTCAATCAGGAGAGTGATCAGGTCACGGCGCCAGATCTCCAGCGGCGCACCCGCTTCGTCGGCCATCAGCACGCGCCCGCTCCAGCGAAGCCCGTTCTCGTGCAACTTGGCCATCCAGGCCGCAGAAATCACGGGGGGCGCCCGACCGGCGGGGAGGGGTATGACCCATTCGGCAGGCAAGCTGCTGAGCAGTTGCAGAGAATCAACCGCGGGCGGCGTTTCGGGAAGCGCCGTCTCCAGCAGTTGGCCATCCACAACGCTGAAAATCGAGCCGGTCACCGTATCGGCCTGCGGCAGGATCGTCAGCAGAGCCAAGGATTCGCCCCCCGTACGATCCTCATCGTCGTCGATGAGGGTCCGGAGCGAGCGGAGTTGATACTGAGCTCCCTGATGTCCGGGCTCGATCTCGAGGACCCGCCTTGCAATGGCAAGCGCGTCGGCCGGCCGGTTCAGCGCAAGCAGGATGTCACTGCGCAACATCAGCGATGGCACGCCATCCGGCTTCAGCTTCAGCAGCTTGTCCGTCGCTGCCAGCGCCTCCGGAAAGCGGCGCAGATCAAAGAAGTTCCGCGCTATCCGGAATCCCAGATTCTCGGCACGGTTCGGATTGACCTGGATGGCCATCCGGCACGCATCGATGCTCTCCTCCAGCAAAGCCGTTCGGCTGGCCTGATCTGTCGTCTTCTGTCGGGCAAGCTGGCGCAGAACGGCACTCTGGTCGGCAAGAAACTGATCGTTTTTCGGCCGTAATGCGATCGCGCGGCGGCCGAAGCCAACGGACTTCTCGAGTTCATTGTTCCGTGCGAGCGCCACGGAGGAATAGAACTGGATCGTCGCGTCGCTTTCGAATTCCGTTGCAAGACTGCTCAGTAGCCGTGCTGCGGTATCGTATTCCCCGGCGTAGATATGGCTGCGGCCGATCATGGTCTGGATCTCGGCACGCTTCTTTCGCGCGGCCTCGCCAGCCTTATGGAGGGCATTCAGATCGGCCCACTGCTTCTCCCGAAAGAGCTGTCGGACGCGTTTGCCGAGGATATTCTCCTCTAGCTTAGTCCAGAATTCGCCAAGCTCGGCCGCGGGAAGCGTCTGGAGCAGCTGCCCCAAGACCTCGGCCGCCACCGCCGGCGTGGCATAGGCAGGATCCGGCAGGAGGGTGGCAGCCGGCTTGTTCTCCTGCATCGCCCGTTCCGGTCCCAGAACAGGCTCCAATGCCCGCAGGATCTCCGGGCGATGCGCCGGAGAGAGGATGGTCGGACCTGCCGCCGGGTCCCGCAACAGAAGCAGAAGCAAGTCGCGCCATGTGCGCGCCGCGCGCGCAGCGGCTGCGGCCTCCGGTTTCGCGAGGTCGACGATCCAATCGACGAGCGGGGACTGCGGAGAGGCCTGACGGCGCTCGTGGGGCAACGCTTCGCTGCCTGCCAAGCGAAGCACAACATTCTGGAAGAATTCTTTGGACGAGGTCAGACGCTGAAGGAGCGCGACCGGCGACATCCGGGCCATTTCCGCCACTGTCGCGGCGGGGCTTGCCGATCGACCTAGCAACAGGGCGAATGCCGCATGCACCATATCGGTGCCGGCATGCTCCCGTTCGTTCTCCACTACCGTCATGCCCACTTGCCCTGTGTAAATGCGCGGAAATTCTCGGCGCGCCACTTAGATATCGGCCGCCACGGACAGCAGGACATTACCGCCGCCAAAGCTTGCGCCTTCCAACGGTATCCGGCGAAGAGGCAGCCTTGTTCCGATCCACCGTTTGGTGGGCAGCAGAAGCGCCGGACCAAGTCGCCCATGTGGCAACAAGGAAAGCACCCGGATTCCGGAGTAGGTTGATCGGGAACGGGCACAAGCGCGACTGCCGTTAGAATTCCTTATAAGATTTTTCTTCGATGAACTTTGAGCCCAGCATGATGTTGAGCTTTTTCTTCAGAGCGGCTCGCTCGTCATTCGTGAAGTAGACAGCCCGGGCCAGTCGGATGAACTCTTCGCCGAAGTCCTTCAGCCTCTCCCGATCACGTATATCGTCCTCAACCACCCAAAGCGTCTCGTTGACCTTCCGGAGTTGGTCGATCAACTCAGCAGTTCCCTCAGGCGCGGCGGCCTGAATGGGTGAGAAGATCCCCGACAATGCATCCAACTCAAGTCGGATATTATTCAACTTCTCCGAATCCGAAACGAACCGCGCCTTAAGCTCAAGTATTGTGATCTTGTCGATCAGTTCACCAATAGACGTGGGGACGAGAACCTCTTGGGACAAAACTGTCTCCATACTGCTGCACTTCACCCTCCCATGACGATAAGATGCTACTTGCTCGCACGCAAGTACAGCCGATTTCTCTTAACTTGATCTCAGTTGACTGAATCCGTCTATTTTTTGCTCATTTCTTGTGATTTTGCTCAGGAGCGGCGATTGGCTTCGGGTAGTTATTCGGGAACTGCCATGGCTGAGAAGCCAGTGCCAGCCACAGCAGCACTCAGGAGGTAGAGTTCCACGGCAGCAAGCCCCCGCGCCGCTGGCGGCCGCCTCAAGTTGATCAGCGAAGCCGCGGGGGTGAGGGAGGCCTGCGATGTCGAACAGCCTTTTCACGGCGGACGGCGTGCCGGCCAGCGGCCCGCCCGCTGCGACAGCGGCCACGACCGCACCTGCCGTGGCGTTGGGCTCCATGACGTCGCGCGCGTCAGGCACCGGCACGCTCACGCCCGGAACACTGGCCCGGGCTCCGCATGGTTCTTCAGGGCGAAAGGAGAGGATCAGCCGGGCTGCGCTCCCCACCGCCATTCCGGCGTCAGGGGCATCCCCGCAGAGCGGTCGAGCCGTCCATCCGGGCCAGCCGGCTCTTCGCGCGCGGTCTGTCCCGGGGCAAGGGGAGGGATTTCCCTCTACCCCGGCCCCCTCACCATTATCTTCTTCTAGAAGCTGGAGTCACTCAGCTCGCGGTGCGCCTGCAGGGACACGGGCTCTTCCCGATCGGCTACCAGCGTCCTCCCGGTCAGGGAAAGTGCGGCCTTTCCCGCGGAGGCGGTGTCCAACCCCGCCCGGGGATGCTGTCCAGCAGGGCGCGGGTATAGGGATGGGCGGGGCTGGCGAAAACCGCGGCAGTCGGGCCCTGCTCCACGATGGCCCCGCGCTGCATCACGGCCACGCGGTCGCAGATCTCCGCGGCCACGCGCAGGTCGTGGGTGATGAAGAGCATCGTCAGGCCCAGGCGCTTCCGGATGTCGGCCAGCAGGGCCAGCACCTGGGCCTGGACGGAAACGTCGAGGGCAGAGACCGGCTCGTCGGCGATCAGCAGCTCCGGCTCCATGGCCAGCGCCCGGGCGAGGCCGATCCGCTGGCGCTGGCCACCGGAGAACTCGTGCGGGTAGCGGTCCATGGCGCCAGGATCGAGCTGGACGAGGCGCAGCAGTTCCCGCGCCCGGCCCAGGGCCTGGGCGCGGGGGGTGCCATGGGTGATGGGACCCTCCGCGATCGCCTCGCCGACGGAGCGGCGGGGGTTGAGCGAGGCGTAGGGGTCCTGGAACACCATTTGGATCTGGCGGCGGAAAGGCTTCCAGGCCTCGCGGCTCAACGGGCGCAGGTCGGTGCCGTGGAAAAGGATCTCTCCCTCCTCCGGGCGGACCAGGCGGACCACGGCGCGGGCCAGGGTGGACTTTCCGGAACCGCTCTCGCCGACGATGCCGAGTGTCTCGCCCGGGTTGAGGGTGATGTCGGCGTCGTGCACGGCCTGGAAGGACTGGCCCTTGCCGAACCAGCCGCCACCACGGTGATAGGTCTTCCGCACGCCCTTCAGCGCCAGGATCGGGGCGCCGGGCTCCACGGGCGGGCGCTCAGCCGGGGTGCCGTGGGGTACGGCGGCGATCAGGGCCTTGGTGTAGTCGTGCTGGGGGGCGTTCAGCACCTGGGATGCGGGGCCGGATTCCACGATCCGGCCGCGCTGCATCACCGCCACCCGGTCCGCGATCTCCGCCACAACGCCGAAATCGTGGGTGATGAACATCACGCCCGTGCCGCGCCGGCCCTGCACCTCCCGGATCAGCTTGAGGATCTGCATCTGGGTGGTGACGTCGAGCGCGGTGGTCGGCTCGTCCGCAATCAGCAGGGCGGGCTCCAGCGCCAGGGCCATGGCGATCATCACGCGCTGCCGCTGCCCGCCGGAGAGGCGGAAGGGATAGCTGCGGGCCAGGCGCTCCGGGTCCGGCAGGTTCACAGCCGCCAGAAGCTCCGGCACGCGGCGGGCGGCGTCCGCCGCGGCGCCATGGACGCGCAGTGCTTCCGCGATCTGGTCGCCCACGCGCATCAAGGGGTTCAGGGCCGTCATCGGCTCCTGGAAGATCATGGCGAGGCGGGAGCCGCGGAGCTTGCGCATCTCCTCCCGCGGCTTCGCCAGCAGGTCCTCGCCCTGGAACAGGATCCGGCCGGACCGCACGGGAAGGCCGGGCGGCAACAGGCCCATGGCGGCATTGGCCGTCATCGACTTGCCGGACCCGCTCTCGCCGACGACGCAGAGGATCTCGCCGGGCGCGACGGTGAGGGTGATGTCCTCGATCGCGTTCGGGCGGTCGCCGCCCGGGGGCAGGCCGACCGTCAGGCCCTCGACGGAGAGAAGAGTGCTCATCGTTCACCCCTCTTGCGCAGCCGCGGGTTCAGGGCGTCGGACAGGCCTTCTCCGATCAGGTTCAGCGCCAGCACGGTGATGAAGATCGCAACACCTGGGAAGACGCTCATCCACCAGGCGATCTGGATGACGGAGCGGCCGGTGCCGATGAGGAAGCCCCAGGTCATGAGGTTCGGGTCGCCCAGCCCAAGGAAGGAGAGGGAGCTCTCCAGCAGGATCGCGCTGGCGGTGTTGAGGGAGGCGAGCACGATGATGGGCGAGAGGGCGTTGGGCAGGATGTCCGTCAGCACGATGGAGATCGGGCGCTTGCCCAGCACCTCCGCCGCCTGGACGAACTCACGGTTCCGGAGCGAGAGGAACTCCGCCCGCACCACCCGCGCCACCGGCGGCCAGGAGACAATCGCGATCGCCACCACGATGGAGGTGATTGAGGGGGTGAAGATGGCCACGAGCAGGATGGCCAGCACGAAGCTGGGGATGGTCTGGAAGAACTCGGTGAAGCGCATCACCGCGTCGTCCACGATCCCGCCGAGATAGCCGGCGGTGGCGCCCAGCGCGACGCCGATGAGGATGGAGACGACAGTGGCGACGATCCCGACGAGGAGGGACACGCGCGCCCCATAGGCGATCCCGGCGGCGAGGTCGCGGCCGAGGCTGTCGGTCCCGAGCAGCATCCCGTCCTCCCCTGGCGGGGCGAAGGGGGCACCGGCCATGTCCCAGGGGGAGCCGGGGAAAAGCACGGGCGCGAGGAGGGCGGTGGCGATGACGAGGATCAGCGCGACAGCCCCGACCACGGCGCCGGGGTGGCGGACGAAGCGGCGGAGAAGGGCCATCAGGCGACCTCCACCCGCGGATCGACCAGGGCGTAGAGCAGGTCGGTGAGCAGGTTGAACACGACCACCACGACGGAGGTGACGAAGAACACGCCCATCAGCACCCCGTAGTCGCGCGCCAGCAGCGCCTCGAAGGCTAACCGCCCGATGCCCGGCCAGGCGAAGACCGTCTCGACCAGGATGGAGCCACCGACAAGCTGCCCGGCCTGGATGCCGGCGAAGGTGATCACGGGAAGCAGGGCGTTGCGGAGGATATGGGCGCGTAGAACGCGCCCCTCCGGCACGCCCTTGGCGCGGGCGGTCTTCACGAAGTCCTGGTCCGCCACCTCCAGCATCGTCGCCCGCGTCAGGCGCGCATAGACCGCAAGGTAGAACAGGCCGAGCGTGACGGCGGGCAGCACGAGATGCTTCGCCACGTCCAGCGCCAGCGCCAGGCCGGTGGCATTGAGGCCCGGGTCGCTCATACCGAAGCCCGGCAGCCATTCGAGCGTAACGCTGAACAGCAGCACCAGCATCAGCCCGACCCAGAAGAGAGGCGTGGCGTAGAAGGCCAGCGCCACCACCGTGATCACGCTGTCCGCCCAGGTGCCCACGCGCCGCGCCGCCAGCGCGCCCATGGCGACGCCGCCGGCGATGGCGATGAGGAAGGCGGCGCCCGTCAACAGCAGCGTGGCGGGCAGCCGGTCCGCGATCAGCCCGGCCACGCCTGCCTGCTGGCGGTGGCTGTAGCCGAGGTCTAGCTGCAGCACGCCCTTGAGGTAGATCCAGAGCTGCGTCGTCAGCGGCTGGTCCAGCCCGAACTGGCGGCGGAGCTGTTCCATGTAGGCCGGGTCCGCCGCGCCCGACTGGCCCGCCATGACGGTCGCCGGGTCACCCGGCGCCGCATGGATCAGGAAGAAATTGCAGACCACGATCGCCAGCACGACGACGATCGATTTCAGCACCCGGCGCAGAAGGAAGCCGGGCAGGCGCGACAATTCCATAGGACCCCGTTACGCGAGGAAGACGTCGTCGTAGCTGGCGTGGTCGCCGGTGCCGAGCTGGACGGCGTTGTGCAGCTTCTTGTCCGTGATGGTCGGGTAGTTCACCTCCACCACCCAGAGCAGCGGCATGTCCTCCACCAGCGTCTTCTGCACCTCGGAGAAGGCGGCGCGCCGATCCGCCTCACCGCCGGAGACGCGCGCCCTGTTGAAGAGCTCGTCCACCTTGGGGTTGGAGTAGCCGGACGTGTTGGTGAAGAGGATCTTCTGGATATTGGAGGAGACGTAGCTCCGCTCCACGCCCAGCGTCGGGTCGCCGAACTGGTAAAGCACGTTGGAGGTCGTCTCGAAGTCCCAGTTCGCCACGCGCGAGCCCCAAGTGCCCGCATCCGTCGATTCCAGCGTCACCTCGAAGCCGATCTGGCGCATGGCCTGGCGGAAGTACTCGCCCATCCGCGTCCAGATCTCGCCATAGGGCGGGATGAGGTGCTTGAAGGATCCGCGGATGCCCTGCGCATTGGCCCGCACTCCCGCCTCGTCCAGCAGGGCGCGCGCCTTCGCCACATCGAAGGGCGCGACCTTGGCGCTGGCGTCGTAGAAGCGGGTGGTGGAGGCGACGGGGCCCGTGGCGGCCTTGCCCAGCCCGAACCACAGGCGGTTGACGATGAAGTTGCGGTCCAGAGCCATGCTCATCGCCTGGCGCACCCGCTTGTCGTCGAAGGGCTTGATGCGATGGTTCGGCTCGTACCAGAACATGGGGGAGAAGTACTCCCAGCCCTTAGTCGTCACGTTGAGGTTCGGCGCCTGGCGCAGCGCGGGCACGTCGAAGGGCTCAATATCGGTCGCGGTCGCCATCTGCACCTGCCCGCCCGTGAGGGCCACGCGGCGGCTCTGCGCGTCCGGGATCACGCGCCAGAGAATGCCGTCCAGATAGGGCTGGCCGGGCTTCCAGTAATTCTCGTTTCGCTCCATCCGCACGAAGTTGCCGCGCTGCCACTCCACGAACTTGAAGGGCCCGGTGCCGACCGGCTTGGCGTTGAAGGGGTTCGAGCGGATGTCGTTGCCGTCGTAAATGTGCTTTGCCACGATCGGCAGGGCGGTGGCGTCGAAGCAGAGCAGGAAGGGCTGGAAGGCCTGCTTCAGCACGAAGCGCACGGTGTGGGGGTCCGGCGCCGTCGCCTCGGCGATGCCGGAGAGGACGCCGCGCAGGCGGGGCGCGATCTCCCGGTTGAAGGTCATCACGGAATAGATGACGTCGTCCGCCGTAAAGGGGCGGCCGTCATGCCACTTCACGTTCTCCTGCAGCCGGAACACGTATTCCAGCCCGTCCGGGCTCACCGTCCAGCTCTTCGCCAGTTCCGGCAGCGGATCGAGCGTGGGGGAAAACTTCAGCAGCCCCTGCGTGATCTTCGTGCCCTGGATCAGGGTCGGCGTCTGATTGTTGACGCCGATCTGCAGCACCGGCGGCTCGGGGTTGAGGATGACGTTCAGCACCCCGCCGCGCTTGGGCTGGATCCCCTGCGCCAGGGCATGGGAAGCACTCATCAGGACCGGCGCCGAAGCCGCTCCGGCGAGAAGGTTGCGGCGCGTCAGGCTCATCGCGGCATCTCCGATGCGTCAAACCGCGCGAAGGCTAGGTCGGAAGGATACCACGGCGATAGGGGGGGCGTGACGGCCGAAGGAAGGGACGGGGCAAGAGGCTGCACGCCGTTTGGGCATCCTGCCGCACCCTGGGCAGGGAAGAGGTCACCGGAGAGCCTGTTGCGATGAGGCCTTATCCTGGGCTGTGGCTCCGGTGGCCTCAGGGGGAGAGAAGGAATTCTCTCCCCCTGGACCCCCTCTCACCTTTTCTATCGGGCTGCCGCGGGATGCTTCGCTGGCGGCGCGCCTGAGGTCGATGACCTCAGGCGACTGACACGGCGGCCCGGGCCGACATGGTTTTAAAATCGGTTCGGCTCTGCCTTTCGATCATCGCATCCGCGGCGGCCCGATGCAGGTCCAGGGTTGGACCTATAGGTCCAACCAGCCTCCTGGCAGAGGGGTCCGGGGAGGCGGAGCCTCCCCGGGGGCCTCGGAACAACCTGGGCCGGATTGGCCTGGTCAGGCCGCCATCCGCCGCTGGGCACCGTCCTCGGCAAGGCAGGCCGCGGCCTCGGCCAGGTGCGCGGCGGCATCCTCGGCGCCGATCTCCAGGCAGCAGCGCTCCAGATGGGCCACCAGCCGCATCAAGGCGGCCATGTCGCGGCGGGCGTGGTCGGGCCAGAGCACGGCGGCGATCGGGGTATCCATTGGGGTGTCCTTGAGGGAGCGCGGCTCGGGGCGAGGCGGGCGGGGTCCTACACCCGGCCGGGCGGAAAAGGCCAGAATTTGTTTGTGCGGAAAAATCGTGCCGTAAGGTCAAGCGGAAGAAAATCGTTGTTGTGCAGTGCGATAGTGCGCCTGGCGCCCTTGATGGCCCTGCGCGGCAGGGTCAGCTTTGTGCGGGAGACAACGCCTGCGGAAGGAACTTCTCGAATGGGAAAGATCGCACTCGTCACCGGCGGGCAGCGCGGAATCGGCGCGGCCATCAGCGAGCACCTGCAGAAGGCCGGGCGGACGGTGGTCGCCTCCTATGCCGGGAATGAGGAAGCGGCGCGGGCCTTCACGGAGCGGACGGGGATCAAGACCTACCGGTTCGACGTCTCCGACTGGGAACAATGCGCCACGGCGCTGAAGCGGATCGAGGAGGAGGTCGGGCCTGTCGAGATCCTCGTGAACAATGCGGGCATCACGCGCGACAACACGATGAAGCGCATGGACCGCAAGATGTGGGACGACGTGATCGACACGAATCTCGGTTCCTGCTTCAACCTCTGCAAGCTGGTCTGGGATGGGATGAGCAGCCGGAAGTTCGGCCGCATCGTCAATATCGGCTCCATCAACGGCCAGGCCGGGCAGTACGGGCAGGTGAACTACGCCGCCGCCAAGTCCGGCATCCACGGCTTCACCAAGGCACTGGCGCAGGAAGGCGCGCGGCTCGGCATCACCGTGAACGCGGTGGCGCCGGGCTATGTGGACACGGAGATGGTGCGTGCCGTGCCGGCGGACGTGCTGGAGAAGATTATCGCCCGCATCCCGCGCGGGCGGCTGGGCACGGCGGACGACATCGCCCGCGGCGTCTGCTTCCTGACGGCGGATGATGCGGACTTCATCACCGGCTCCACCCTCTCCATCAACGGCGGCCAGCACATGTACTGAGGGCGGATAGCGTTCTGGCGGCCGGAACCATGTGCGGGGCCGGCCGTTAAACTGCCTTCACGCGAAGGGAGGCCAGCATGACGTCATCGAAGCACCCCAAGGGCGGCCCGAACGAGGAGGGCCTGGGCGACGGCGTGCCCCGCCCGCCTTCCGACGACGAGCGCAACCCTGGCATTGGCTCCTCCAAGGGCACCTTCGGGCGCGGCACCGATCCTGCCGCGCTGCAGGCCGACAACACGGACGAGGGCGATGTCGGAAACGAGACGACTCGCGAGGGCGGGGTGAACCCCGGCCATCTCGGCCGTACCAACAAGTAGCGCCTTGCCGGCGGCCCATCGCTCCGCCAGCCTCCTGGGCAGCCTTGCGCGGCGGAGGATGGGCCATGTCGGAATGCCGTTTGGTGCTGGCGCGGGCCTCGGCAGAGGCCGGGGCGCTGATCGGAGGGGCACGCCCCGCGCATCTCGACCTGCTGGGAAGGATGGCGGAGGCGGGAACGCTGATCATCGGCGTGCCCCTGCTGGATACAGAGGGCGGTGGGTACCGCGGCTCCCTCATGCTGGTGAAGGCTGAGGCGCTGGAGGATTATCTGGCGGTCGAGCCATTCCGGCATGGCGGCGTATGGGAAAGCCACGCCGTGCATCCCTTCCGCATCGCAGGTCTTCCCTACCCTCCCTTCCCGGACGGGCCGGTGCCCGAGCGCCCGACACACACCATTGCCGTAGCCTGGGACGGCACGGACGAGGCGGCGAGAGAGCGGCGGCTGGCGGTGCGAGAACGGCATTTCGCCCGTGTCCGCCCTGCGGCCGAGGCCAGTGTGCTCGCCCTGGGCGGGGCGATCCTTGACAGGCCCGGCGGGGCGATGATCGGCTCCGTCGCCATCACGGCCCATGAATCGGTGGACGACGCCCGGGGCTGGTGGGCGGAAGACCCTTATGTGACGGGCGGCGTGTGGGAGAGGGTGGACTGGTACGCCACCCGCATCGCGCCCCTGCCCTATCGGGCGCTGCCGACGGGGTGAGGGGGCGGGGTGAGGGGCAGCCTCGCGGCTGCCCCCGTGTCCTCAGCCGACGGGCTGGACGGTGCGCTCGCCGACCAGCTTGTTGGCGATCCAGGAGACCACCCAGATGATGATCGCCGCGATGAAGGCCGTGCCGAAGCTGGTGATCCGCATGCCCGGCATCAGCAGCGCGGTCAGCGCGAGCATCAGCGCGTTGATCACCAGCGTGAACAGCCCCAGCGTGAGGACCGTCAGCGGCAGGGACAGGGTGGCGACGATCGGCCGGATAAGGGCGTTGACGACGCCGAAGACGATCGCCGCGATGATAAGGTTCGTCAGGCTCGGGAAGTAGAGCCCGGACACGAGGTTCGCGGCGATGTAGAAAGCCACGGCCGTGATGACCGTGCGAATCAGGAAGCCCACCTTGCTCCACTCCTATGCCAATGCGGCGCCGGATGAACCCGGCGGGACGCGGGGGCAACGCGGCCTTCGCGCGACGGTTGCCCCCCGCGACGCGCGACGCGCGCGGTGAGCCGCGCAACGCTCTCCGGTGTGGCCGCGCTGCTGCTCTGGGCCTTCCTGGCGGTGCTGGCGCGCGGCTCGGCAGGGGTGCCGCCGCTGCAGATGACGGCCATGGCCTTCGGCACGGCGGGGGTGCTCGCCACGGCCTGGCTGGCCTTTCAGGGAAGGCTGGGCGTGCTGCGCCAGCCGCCCCTGGCCTGGCTGCACGGGGTGGGCGGACTGTTCGGCTATCACGCGCTGTATTTCGCCGCCCTGGCCTGGGCCCCGCCGGTTGAGGCGAGCCTTCTGAACTATCTCTGGCCGCTGCTCATCGTGCTGCTCTCGGCGCCGGTGCTGGGAATGCGGCTGGGGGCGCGGCGGCTGGCGGGGGTGGTGCTGGGGGGCCTCGGCTGCGCGCTGGTGGTGGGGCCGGGCGCGGAATTCCCGCCGGGGGCCGGACCCGGCTTCCTTTGCGCGGCCGCGGCGGCCTTTGTCTGGGCCACCTACTCGGTCACCTCGCGCCGGATGGCGGCGGTGCCGACGGAGGCCGTGGCGGGGTTCTGCCTTGCCTCGGCCATCCTGGCGCTGCTGGCCCATCTTGGCTTCGAGGCGACGGTGGCGCCGGATGCCCGGCAATGGATCTCGGCGGTCCTGCTCGGGCTGGGGCCGGTAGGGGTGGCCTTTTTCCTGTGGGACGTGGGCATGAAGCGCGGCGACCCACGGCTGCTGGGCACCCTGGCCTATGCGGTGCCGGTGGCCTCCACCCTGCTGCTCCTGCTGACCGGCGAGGGAACGGCAGGGCCGCGCGTGCTGGCAGCGGCGGCGCTGGTGGTGGGCGGCGGCTGGCTGGCCGCCTCGGCGCGCGATCCCGTGACGGCAGGGGATAGGGCTTGAACGGGGGAGGATCGGCCTTGCCGTCGTCCCCCGGAGCCTCCCGGATCCCTCACCCGTGGCGAAGTCCCGGTCCCCGTTCTATCCTGCGCCGCGATGCCTGAGACCAAGCCGCGCGTGGCGCTGTTCGTGACCTGCCTGGTGGACCTCTACCGGCCCACGGTGGGATTTGCGGCCATCCGGCTGCTGGAGGCGGCGGGGTGCCAGGTGGAGGTGCCGGCCGCCCAGACCTGCTGCGGGCAACCCGCCTACAACGCGGGCGACCGGGCGACGGCAAAGGACCTTGCGCGGGCGACTATCGACGCTTTCCTGGGATACGACTTCGTGGTGGCGCCCTCCGGCTCCTGCGCCGGGATGATCGCGCACCACTACCCCGGCCTTTTCGCCGACGACCCGGATTACCGCGCCCGCGCGGAGGCGCTGGCGGCCCGCACGCAGGAGCTGACGGCCTTCCTTTCCGACGTGATGGGGATGGAAGCTTCGCCCGCCCCTTACGACGGCGTCGCCGCCTACCACGATTCCTGCTCCGGCCTGCGGGAGATGGGGGTGCGCGAGCAGCCGCGCCGCCTGCTGGCGGCGGTGCCGGGGCTGACGGTGAAGGAACTGGCGGATCGCGACGTGTGCTGCGGCTTCGGCGGCACCTTCTGCGTGAAGTACCCCGACATCTCCGCCCGCATGGTCACGGACAAGGTGGCGGATATCCGGGCCACCGGAGCGGACACGCTGCTGGCGGGCGACATGGGCTGCCTGCTGAACATCGCCGGCCGCCTGAAGCGCGAGGGTAGCGAGGTGCGGGTGCGCCATGTGGCGGAGGTGCTGGCCGGCATGACCGACGCGGTGCCCCCGATCGGCGAGGCGGAAGAGTCACTCCGGTGATCGTGCCCCGCCTCAGCCGCCGCCCGATCCTGATCTGGGCGCTGGCCGTGGGCGTGCTGGGCTGGGCCACGGCCTGGTTCCTGGGGGCCGGCGGGATCGCCCGCTGGCTCTTCTCCTGGGACGCTGCGGCTGTGGTCTACATGGGCGCCGTGCTGGTGATGCTCTGGGGCGCCGACCCCGACCGGATGAAGAGGCGCGCGGAGGAGCTGGACGAGGACCAGTGGACCATCCTGCTACTTTCCGTAACCGCGTCCCTCGCCTCGATCGCGGCGGTTGCCCTGGACCTGGCGGGGGCGAAAGGCACAGGGCGGGCCGAGGAGGCCGCGCTGCTGGCCGGGGCCACCATCCTCGTCTCCTGGACCTTCGTGCAGGTGCTCTATGCCCATCACTACGCCCATGCCTACTGGCTGCGGGGCGAGGGCCTGGACTTCCCGGGGAACGAGGAACCCGACTTCCCGGAATTCCTCTACTTCGCGATGACCGTGGGCATGACGGCCCAGGTCTCGGACGTGACCACCCAGTCGGCCGCCATGCGCCGCCTGGTGCTGGGCCACTCCATCCTGTCCTTCCTGTTCAACGCCGTGGTGGTGGCAGCGGCGGTGAACCTGGCGGCGGCACTGGTGGGGTGAAGGGGTCCAGGGGGCGGGAGAAGTCCTCTCCCTTCCCCCTGGCCATTGTCAGCCCTTGCCGGGCTCTGCCATCCCGCGATGCATCTGCGCGGTCACGGCGGCCGGCAGCACGTTGGCCACCGCCGATTGCAGCTTGTTCTTCAGCCCGTAGACGACGTCGCCGTCCCCGCGCAGCATCGCCGCGAAGCCGGTCTTCGCCACCTCGGCCGGATCGTCCTTCTTCTGCTGGCCGACGGGCGTGTCCATCAGGTCGCCGCGCTCGAAGAACTCAGTCTCCGTCGGGCCGGGCATCAGGCAGGTCACGCTGACCTGCGTCTCCTTCAGCTCGTTCCTAATGGCCCAGGAGAAGGAGTTCAGGAAGGCCTTGGTGCCGTTGTACACGGCCTGGAAGCTGCCGGGCATGAAGCCGGCAATGGAGCCGGTAATGAGGATGCGCCCGGCGTTCCGCGCGCGCATGCCCTGCCCGACCTTGTGGATCAGGTAGAGCGTGCCGGTGATGTTGGTGTCCACCACCCCGCGGATGCGGTCGAAATCCTGGTCCAGGAAGGCGTGGCCGAGGCCGCGTCCGGCATTGGCCAGCAGGGCTTCCACCTCACGGCCCTTCGTCGCGGCGAGGAGCTTGTCCACGCCCTCCGTAGTGGAGAGGTCCGCCTGCACCGCCTCCACCTTCGCGCCGGAAGCGCGCAGTTCCGTGGCGGCGGTCTCGATCTCCGGCTCGTCGGCCGCGATCAGCAGCTCGTAGCCGTGCTGCGCGGCCTGCCTGGCGAGTTCCAGCCCGATGCCGGTGGATGCGCCGGTGACGATGGCGAGTGCCATGGTTCTTCTCCTTTCCGGAGGGCTCAGGGCTTCAGGACGACCTTGATGCAGCCGTCCTTCTTGTCACGGAAGGTCTTGTAGAGGTCGGGCCCGTCCTCCAGCCCCGCCGTGTGCGTGATGACGAAGGAGGGGTCGATCTTCCCGTCCTGGATCATCTGCAGCAGCCGCGGCAGGTAGTGCTGCACGGGGGTCTGGGCCATGCGGAAGGTCAGGCCGCGGTTGATGGCGGAGCCGAAGGGGATCTTGTCCAGGAAGCCGCCGTAGACGCCGATGATGGAGACGGTGCCGAAGTTCCGCACGCAGTGGATGGCTTGGCGCAGCACGTGCGGCCGGTCCGTTCCCATGAAGGTCGCGACCTTGATGCGGTCGATCACGGAATCGAAGCTCGCCGTGCCGTCCGCCTCGGTGCCGACCGCATCGATGCAGGCGTCGGCGCCACGGCCCTTCGTCATCTCCTGGATGGCGTCGTAGATGTCCACCTCACGGAAGTCGAGCGTCTCCGCACCCGCCGCGCGGGCCAGCGCCAGGCGCTCCGGCACCGTGTCAATCGCGATGACGCGCTCCGCGCCGAGGATGAAGGCGCTGCGGATCGCCATCTGGCCGACCGGGCCGCAGCCCCAGATGGCGATCGTCTCGCCGCCCTGGATGTTGCAGAAATCCGCGCCCATGAAGCCGGTGGGGAAGATGTCGGACAGGAACAGCACCTGCTCGTCCGTCATCCCCTCGGGGACCTTGATCGGGCCCACATCGGCGTAGGGAACGCGCACATACTCCGCCTGCCCGCCGGGGAAACCGCCGAGGATGTGGGAGTAGCCGAACAGACCGGCCGGGGAATGGCCCCACAGCTTCTCCGCCACCTTGGCATTCGGGTTGGAACGCTCGCAGCCGGAGTACCAGCCCTTCTGGCAGAAGAAGCATTCACCGCAGGAGATGGTGAAGGGCACCACCACGCGGTCGCCGACCTTCAGCCTCTTGTTGTCCTTGCCAACCTCGACCACCTCGCCCATGCACTCATGGCCGACGACGTCGCCGCGTTCCATGCCGGGGATCATCCCGTCCATGATGTGCAGGTCGGATCCGCAGATGGCGCAGGACGACACCTTGATGATGCAGTCGCGGCCGTCCTCGATCTTCGGGTCGGGCACGGTCTCACACCGCATGTCGCCCTTGCCGTGCCAGGTGATCGCCTTCATGCGCGTTTTCCCTAAGTTCTGAGAGAGTTCAGCCGTTCACCACGTCACCGCCATTCGGATGCAGCACCTGCCCGTTGATGTAGGAGCTGTCCGAATCCGAGGCGAGAAAGATGTAGGAGGGCGCGACCTCGTCCGGCTGCCCCGCACGGCCCATCTGGGCCGACGCGCCGTGCTCCGCCGTCTTCTCCGCGTCGAAGCTGGCGGGGATGAGCGGCGTCCAGATCGGTCCCGGCGCGACCGCGTTCACGCGGATCTTGCGCGCCTTGTAGAGCTGGTTCGACAGGCTGCGCGTGAAGGCGACGATAGCGCCCTTCGTACTGGAATAATCCACCAGCTGCGGGCTGCCACGATAGGCCGTGACGGAGGTGGTGTTCACGATCGCCGCGCCGTCGGGCATGTGCGGCAGCGCGAACTTCGTCATCCAGAAATAGCCGAAGATGTTCGTGCGGAAGGTCCGCTCCACCTGGGCCGGATCTATGTCCGCCAGGTACTCGCAGACATGCTGCTCCGCCGCGTTGTTCACCAGCACGTCGATCCGACCGCCGAGAAAGGACACAGCCTTCTCCACGGCCTGCTTCGCAAAGGTCGCGTCGCCCACGTCGCCCGCGATGCTTTCGCAGCGGCGCCCCGCAGCCTCCACGAGCCGCTTCGTCTCCGCGGCATCCCCGTGCTCGTCCTTGTAGAGGATGAAGACGTCGGCACCCTCCTTGGCGAAGCCCACCGCGACGGCGCGCCCAATGCCGGAATCCCCTCCGGTCACCAGCGCCTTCTTGCCCTCCAGCTTGCCCGAACCCTTCCAGTCCTCCATCGCCGAGCGGGGGCGCGGCGTCATCTCGCTCTCGACGCCGGGCTGGTGTGCCTGCTGCTGCGGCGGCTGGGGCGGCTTCGGGTTCTCGCTCATGCGGCAGCTCCTTGGAGGCGGTGCCAGAACGGTGCGCGAGGGGGCACGGTTGCGCTGCCTCGGGACCGTTGCTGGAACGCAGTGCCCAGGCGGAACGTTGAATTAGCTTATGTTGATCCGATCGCACTCCGTATGGGGCCGTGCGCGTTGCGCCAGGGGGCGTTGCTTCCCTGGCCCCTCCACCAGGAGCCTGAGGCTCCTGGACCTGCTTCGGGCTCTGCCGCGGATACGATGACGGAGGGCAGCACAAGGGATTCTACATCCGCGTCAGTCCGGGCCGCGCTGTCAGTCGCCTGGGTCATCGACCTCAGGCGCGCCATCGGACGAGCATCCCGCGGCAGCCCGATAGAGGGAGATGAGAGGGGGGTTCAGGGGGAAGAGAATTCCTTCTCTCCCCCAGGGGCCACGAGAACCACCCAAGCCGGATTGCTCAGCGAATCCCGGCGCGCATGAAGGATTGCACGAACTGCCGCTGGAACAGCAGGAAGGCGAGCAGCAGGGGCGCGGCCGTGAGGAGGGTGGCCGCACTGATGATGGGCCAGTCGATGCCCTGATCGGTGGAGGCGAAGACGGCGAGCCCCACGGTTACCGGCCGGGTTTCCACGCTGTTGGTGATCACCAGCGGCCAGAGAAAGTTGTTCCAGTGGTAGGCGACGGAGGTGAGGCCATAGGCGAGATAGGTCGGGCGGGCGAGCGGCACATAGACGCGCCAGAGGATGCCGAAGGTGCCGCAACCTTCCACCCGCGCTGCCTCCTCCAGCTCCCGTGGGACCTGCTTGAAGGTCTGGCGCAGCAGGAAGATGCCGAAGGCGGAGGCGATATAGGGCAGGCCGATGGCGACCACCGTGTCCACCAGGCCAAGGGCGCGCATGGTGCGGTAGTTCTCGACGATCAGCATGTCCGGCATGATCATCAGCTGCACCAGCACCACGGCGAAGAGCAGCCCCATCAGGCGCGAGGTGCTGCGGGCGAAGACGAAGGCGGCCAGCGTGCCGAGTACAAACTGCGCGCCCGTGACGAAGGTCACGAGCAGCAGGCTGTTCAGCATGTAGCGCGGGAAGGGCGCCGCGTTCCAGGCGGCGGCAAAGTTGTCCAGCGTCAGCGGTGCGAAGAGCTCGAAGCGCGTGGCGTAGCCGGTGGGGTGGATGGCGGCCCAGAGGGCGTAGAGCAGCGGCGCCGCCCAGACGATCGCCAGGGTCCAGGCACCCAGCGTCTCCAGCCACAGGCCAAGGCGCAGGCGGGGCTGCGCCGTCGCGGCCGGTATGGTGGTCGTCGCGCTCATTGGTAATGTGTCCGGCGGCCGAGGAAGGCGAACTGCGCCAGGGCGACCAGCATCAGGAGCAGCAGCAGCACCATGGTCAGCGCCGAGGCCTGCGCGGTGTCCCAGAAGCGGAAGCCGACCTCGTAGATGTAGGTCAGGAGAAGGGCGGTGGCGTTGTCCGGGCCGCCCTTGGTCATGACGATGATGTGGTCCACCAGCCGGAAGCCGTTGATCAGCGCATTCACCGCGATGAACAGGGTGGTGGGGCCCAGCAACGGCAGGGTGACGCGCCGGAACACCTCCCAGCGGGATGCACCCTCCACCGCCGCCGCCTCGTACAGCACGGGCGGGATAGCCTGCAGCGCGGCCAGGTAGAAGATCATGAAGAACCCGGCTTCCTTCCAGACAGCGATGACCATCATCGCGCCCAGCGCCGTTTCCCGGCTGCCGATCCAGTTCGTGGCGCCCCAGCCCAGGAAGAAGCGGGTGAGCCGGTCCACCAGCCCGTAATCCGGCGTGTAGAAGAACAGCCAGAGGTTCGCGACGGCGATCATCGGAAGCACGGTCGGCGTGAAATAGGCCACGCGCAGGGCCGCCTTCCCGAGGATGCGGCCGTTCACCCACAGCGCCATGGCCAGTGCCAGCGCGATGGAGATCGGCACCGTGCCCAGCGCGTAGATCAGGTTGTTGGTCAGCGCCTGCCAGAAGATCGGGTCGGCGGCCAGCACCTCGTAGTTCTCCACCCCCACGAAGCGCGAAGGACGCGTCCCGCGCGGGGTGGAGAAGAAGGAGTGCCAGAAGGTCGCCACCACCGGGTAGTGGGTGAAGGCGACCAGCAGCACCATGGCCGGGCCCAGCATCAGCCAGGCGTGAAGGGTCGCGCGTCCGCGCATGGGCCCGGCGGCTCCCTTACCGGTAGCTGCGCAGGACGCGCTCGGCGTCGTCCTGCGCCTTGGTCAGCGCCGCCGCCGGCTGCACGCGGCTGGTCAGCACGGATTGTAGCGCATCCTCCAGCGCCTTCGTCACGCGCTGGTTCTCATGGGTGGAGAGCTCGGCCACCGCGTGCGGCAGCTGGTCGCGCGCTACGGCGGCGGCGGGGAAGCCGGCCACGTACTCTTTCATCTTCGGCGTCTCCCAGGCGGCGGGGCTGCTGGCCACGTAGCCCGTGTCGATGCCCCACTGCGCCGCGCGCTCCGGCTCCGTCAGGAAGCGGGCGAACTTCACCGCCGCCTCGCGCTGGGCAGGGCTGGCGGATTTGAAGACATAGAGGTTGCCGCCGCCGGTCGGGCTGCCGCGCTTGCGGCCGGCCGGCAGCATCGCCACGCCGAAGGGGAAGGGGGCATTCGTCTTCACGTTCGTCAGGTTGCCGGTGGTGGTCCACATCATCGCCACCTTGCGCTCAAAGAAGTCGCGCGGCGTGGTGCCCCACTCAACGATGCCCGGCGGTTGCACCTTGTGCTTCGTGGAGAGGTCCAGCCAGTACTGCGCCGCCTCGATTGCCTTGGGGTCGGCGAAGGAGGTGCGGTCGCCCGCCTCGTTCATCAGGCGCACGTCGTTCTGCGTCGCCATCGCCTGGAACATCCAGTAGGCGAAGCCGTTGCCGGGGATCTGGATGCCCCACTGCGTGGTGTTCTCGCCCTGCCGCTTCGTCAGCTTCTGCGCGAAGCTCACCTGCTCCGCCCAGGTCGCGGGCGCCACCTCGGGGTTCAGGCCCGCCTCACGGAAAGCGTCTTTGTTGTAGTACATCACGATGGTGGAGCGCTGGAACGGGATGCCCCAGGTCTTCCCGCCCGTGCGGCTATTCTCCATGAAGCCGGGGTAGAAGCCGCCGGTCCAGCCCTTGTCGGCGCCGGGCAGCTCGTCCCAGGACACCACCACACCCTCGTCGATGAGGGTGAACATGTCGGTGGAGAGCAGGCAGGCCATCTGCGGGGCATCGCCGCCGCGGGCCGCCGTCAGCGCCTTGGTGATGCTGTCCTGGTAGGTGCCGGTATAGACCGGGCGCACGCGGATGCCGGGGTTCGCGCGCTCGAAATCGGCGCAATAGCCGTCGATCACCTTCGTGATCGGCCCGCCCACGGCCACCGGGTAGTTGAAGGTGATCTGCACCGGCGCCTGGGCGCGAACCGCGGGCGCGGCGAGCACGGGCGTGGCGGCGAGCGCGCCGAGGGCGGCGCGGCGGGTGATCAGCATGGTTCTGGTCCTCTCGTGATCAGGCGAAAGCGGGCGCATGGACCGGCAGGGGCAGGCGTCGGCCCGTGGCGGGGTCGAAGAGGTGCGCGGGTGGCGGCAGCCGCAGTCGGATCGGGCTGCCGGGCGTCATCACGTGGTGGCCGGGGATGCGGGCCTGCACCATCTCGCTCCCCACCGCGCAGCGCAGCACCGTTTCTGCGCCCAGGAACTCCGCGCTGTTGACGGTGGCGGGCAGCCCGGGGTCGTCGGTGGGCGCCACATCCTCGGGGCGAAGGCCGAGCAGGGCGCCGGCGGCCTCGGCCGGGGCCACGGCGTGCTCCGGCGCGCCGGCGATGCAGGCGCCGCCGGGTGCCGCCTCCAGCCGCAGCAGCGACATGGGGGGCGTGCCGATGAAGCCCGCGGCGAAGGCGGTGGCGGGGCGGGCGTAGAGCTCGGCGGGGGTCGCGTCCTGTTCCACACGGCCGTCACGCATCAACACGACTTGGTCGGCCATGCTCATCGCCTCCACCTGGTCGTGGGTGACGTAGACCATGGTCAGGCCCAGGCGCTGCTGAAGCGATCGGATCTCGTGCCGCATCTCCGCCCGCAGCTTGGCATCGAGGTTCGAGAGCGGCTCATCCATGAGGCAGACCGGCGCCTCCGCCACGATGGCGCGGGCCAGCGCCACGCGCTGCTGCTGCCCGCCGGAGAGCTGGCCGGGCCGCCGTTCCAGAAGCGGGGTCAGGCCCATCATGGCCGCGGTGCCCGCCAGCCGCGAATCCCGCTCCACCCGCGCCACCTTCCGCGCGCGCAGGCCGAAAAGGATGTTCTCCGCCACGTTCAGATGCGGGAACAGCGCGTAGGACTGGAACACCATGGAAATGCCACGCGCCGCCGGCGGCAGCCCCGTGACGTCGCGCCCACCAAGGCGGACGACACCCCCTGTCGCCTCCTCCAGCCCCGCCAGCACGCGCAGCAGGGTGGACTTGCCGCAGCCGGAAGGGCCGAGCAACACGACGAGAGATCCGGGCGCGGCGGAAAGGGTGATGTCGTGAAGAGCCACCGTGTCGCCGAACTGCTTGCGCACGGCGTCCAGCTGGATGGTGGCCCCTTGGCGATCGGTGGGGTTCATGGGCGGGCTGATATCCCCGGCTTGCTTCGAATGAATGTTGCTTCGATGTCGGTTTTGTGAAGCTGCGGGCATTCCGGCAAGCGGCCCGGCTGAGCCCTGCACCGGATGAGATCCGGGCCCGAGGCAAGCGTCATCTCAACAGAATCAGGCATTTCGCCGTTCGTGGCCCCGGTTAATCCGGATTCGCCACCCTCCCCGGCGCACAACACCAATCCTTCTCGGGCATGTCACGTCTTTGAAGCACAGCGGCCCTAAGAAGCCGTGCATGAACAGGCCAACCTTTCATATGAACATCGGCGTCGCCTCCCAGGGCCGGCAGGCGATGATCGCTGAGATGCTGAAGACGCGGGATTTCCTGCGCGTGGACGAGCTCGCCCAGCATTTCGACGTGACAACCCAGACCATACGCCGTGACATCAACGGCCTCTGCGAGCAGGGCGTGGCGCGGCGCCTGCACGGCGGCATTACCTGCCCCTCCAATAGCGGCGGCAACATGAGCTTCGGGGACCGCCAGGTGATGAACCGCGCGGCGAAGCGGCAGATCGGCATGGCCGTCGCGCGCCACGTGCCGGACGGCGCCTGCGTCTCCCTCGGCATCGGCACCACGCCGCAGGTCGTGGCGGAATGCCTCTCCGGCCATCGCGGGCTGAAGATCGTGACGAACAACCTGCCCCTGGCCCTGGCCGCGGCGCAGAACCCGGAATTCGAGGTGGCGATCGCGGGCGGCGCGGTCCGCACCGGCGACCTCGACGTCTGCGGTCCGGCGGGGGAGGAGCTGTTCGGCGCCTACCGCGTGGACATCGCCGTCTTCGGCGTGGGCGGCGTGGATGCGGACGGCTCCCTGCTCGACTACTCGCGCGAGGAGGTACGGATCCGCGAGGTGATGATGCGACACGCCCGCCGCACCTTCCTCGTGCTCGATGCCTCCAAGTTCGGCCGCCCCGCGCATGTGCGCGGCGGGCGGATCGAGGATGTCTCCGCCGTCTTCTGCGATGCGGAGCTGCCGCCGGCAATCCGCGACCGGCTGGCGCATTCGGACACGGCGATCGTGCAGTGCCCGCCCCTCCTGGCGGGCGATCCGGCCCACCCCTGATCGCCCGCCTCCGCACCACCCGATAGTCCCACCCGTCCCGGCAACCGGCCGCCGCCCGCGGCCGGGCGGCCAGCCATGCCCCGAGACACCCCATGACCTTCGAGATCTTCGGCCACCGCGGCACGAATCCCTACACCGACCACTCCGCCGAGGCGCATGCCGCAGCCATGGACTGGGGCGCGGACTGGGCCGAGTTCGGCATCCAGATGACGTCGGACGGCGTGCTGGTCGTCGCCCACGACACGGGCACCATCCCTTCCACCACCTATGCCAAGCTGATGGCCTCCAGCCCCGGAACCATGACGCTGAACCAGGCCCTCGACCTCGTCGCCGCGAAGGAGGCGGAGACGGGGCGCGAGATCAAGGTCAGCATCGAGATGAAGAACCCGGCCACCCACGCCGCCAAGGGCTTGGACATGCCCAAGGCGCTCGTGGACCTGCTGGTGGCGCGCGGGATCACCGATGACGCGGACATCTCCGTCTCATCCTTCGACATCGCCTCCACGCAGCGCCTCGCGAACACGCTCTACCCGGCGGCCGGCATCAGCACCTCCATCGACTATGTCGACTACGACTTCAGCAACGTGAACCTCGCCAACGTCGCCAAGTGGGCCGACACCATCTCCGTCAACACGCCCTACATCACCGCCGACCTCGTCGCGAAGGCGCACGCGGCGGGGCTGTTGGTCTCTGCCTGGACCCATACCGGCACGGGCGAGGAGCTGCAGAGCCTCATCGACATGGGCGTGGACGGCGTCTACTCCGACAACACCCGCGTGGCCCGCGAGTACGTGGATTCCGCCGAGGGCTTCAACACCGTCTATGGCGGCACACGAACAGTAATGACGTCGTCTATGGCCTGCAGGGCAGCGACCGTCTGACGGGCGGCCAGGGCGCCGACCTCTTTGTGATCGAGGGCGGCCTCCTTGCCGGGGTGGAGACGATCACGGGCCTCCAGGTCGGCGCCGTCCACCTCCTTGGCGTGTCCGGTGTGTCGGACTGGAACACGCTGATGGGCTGACAGGGCGGCAACCGGGGGGAGGGGTCGTGCCCCTCCCCCCGGGCCGTCAGGCCGGCTCCGGCAGGCGCTCGATGAGCTTGTCGAGCGCGATGGGGTAGTCGCGCACGCGGATGCCGGTGGCGTTGTGGATGGCGTTCGCCACCGCCGCGCCCACGCCGCACAGGCCAAGCTCGCCCACGCCCTTGGCCTTCATGGGGGAGGAGACCGGGTCCACCTCGTCCAGGAAGATCACCTCCTGGTGCGGGATGTCGGCATGCACCGGCACCTCGTACCCGGCCAGGTCGTGGTTGACGAAGAAGCCGTGGCGCGTGTCCACCTCCAGCGCCTCGCTCAGCGCGGCGCCGACGCCCATGGTCATGGCGCCGATCACCTGGCTGCGCGCCGACTTCGGGTTCAGGATCCGGCCCGCGGCACAGACGGCCAGCATGCGGCGCACCCGGGTCTCGCCCGTCATCGCGTCCACGCCCACCTCCACGAAGTGGCCGGCGAAGGTGGATTGCTGGTAGCGCTTGGCGAGGTCGCCGTACTCGATCACGTCCTCCGCCACCATGCCGTCCGGCCCGGCGGCCCCGGCGATCGGCGCGCTGCGGTTGCCCGCCCGGACCTGCCCGTCCACGAACTCGGCCTCGGACGAGTTGAAGCCGAGCTTCTGCGCCACCTGCTCCCGCAGCTTCACGCAGGCGGCATAGACGCCGGCGGTGGAGTTGTTGGCGCCCCACTGACCGCCCGATCCGGCGGAGGCGGGGAAGTCGGAGTCGCCGAGCTTCACGACCACCTTCTCCAGCGGCACGCCCATCATCTCCGCTGCCGTCTGGGCAATGATGGTGTAGCTGCCCGTGCCGATATCCGTCATGTCCGTCTCGACCGTGACGGTTCCGGCGCTGTCCAGCCGCACGCGGGCCGCGGACTTCGTCAGCAGGTTGTTGCGGAAGCCGGCGGCCACGCCCATGCCGACGAGCCAGCGGCCTTCCCGCCGCGTGCCGGGCCGCGCGTTGCGGTTGGCCCAGGCGAAGCGCTCCGCGCCCATCCGCAGGCACTGGACGAGCTGGCGCTGTGAGAAGGGGCGCTCCGGGTGCTCCGGGTCCACCTGCGTGTCGTTCAGGATGCGGAACTCCACCGGGTCCATGCCCAGCTTCTCCGCCATCTCGTCGATCGCGACTTCCAGCGCCATCAGGCCCGGGGCCTCGCCGGGGGCGCGCATGGCATTGCCCTCCGGCAGGTCCATCTCGGCCAGGCGCATGGCGGTCAGGCGGTTCGCGCCGGCATAGAGCAGCTTCGTCTGCGACACCGCCGTCTCGGGCTTGCCGTCCTTCAGGTTGCCGGAGGTGCTCTCATGCGCGATGGCCGTGATCTTGCCGTCGCGCGTCGCGCCGAGGCGGACACGCTGGATGGTGGCCGGGCGGTGGGTGGTGTTGTTGGCGATCAGCGGGCGGGTGAGGGCCAGCTTCACCGGCCGCCCCGCCGCCTTCGCGCCCAGTGCCGCCAGCACGGCATCGGCGCGCAGGAACAGCTTGCCGCCGAAGCCGCCACCGACAAAGGGGCTGTCGATCCGCACGTTCTCAGGCTTCAGGCCGAGCGTCTTCGCCAAGTCCCGCTTGCCCCAGGCGATCATCTGGTTGGAGGTCCAGACGGTGAGCTTCTCGCCCTCCCAGGCGGCGATGGAGGCGTGCGGCTCCATGGCAGCATGGCTCTCGTCGGGGGTGGTGTAGGTCTCGTCGAACTTCACCGGGGCCGCCGCGAAGGCGCCCTCGAAGTCGCCGACGCGATCCTCCGGCGGCGCACCGCTGCCCTCCTCGCTATCGCCGCCGACCAGGGGTGCCCCCGCGGCCTCGGCGGCTAGGTCGAAGCGGCCCTTGGCCCGGGCATAGTCCACACGGATCATCGCCGCGGCGTCGCGTGCCTGCTCGAAGGTCTCTGCCACCACCACGGCGATGGCCTGGTGGTAATGGTCGATCTCCGGCCCGCCGAACAGGACGGCGACGTTCGTCTGCCCCTTCTCCAGCCGGGGCATGTCGAGCGTGCTGACGATGGCGATCACGCCCGGCGCCCGGCGCGCGGCCGCCGTATCCATGGCGTTGACGCGCCCCTTGGCGATGCCGGCACCGAGGACAAAGCCATAGGCCTGGTTCGGCACGACGTCGTGCCGCTCATAGGCATAGGGCGCCATGCCCGTGGTCTTGCGCGGCCCGTCGATGCGGTCCGTCGGCTTACCGACGACCTTCAGCCGGTCGATCGGGTTATTGGTGGCGGGGGTGTCGAACTTCATCGTCTCAGCCCTTCGCCTCGACCAGCACGGCGGCCAGCGCCCGCTCCGCCAGCTTCACCTTGAACGCGTTGTCGTGGGTCGGCTTGGCGCCGTCCAGGATGGCCGCCGTGGCGGGCCTGGCGCCGCGCGGCAGCTCGGCTTCCGCCGCCTCCACCCGCCAGGGCTTGTGCGCCACCCCGCCCAGCGCCACGCGCCCCGTGCCGTCCCGCTGCACCACGGCCGCGACGGAGACAAGCGCGAAGGCATAGGAGGCGCGGTCGCGCACCTTGCGATAGAAGTGCCGCCCGCCGAGCGGGGGTGGCAGGGTCACGGCGGTGATGAACTCCCCCGCCTCCAGCGCCGTCTCGATATGCGGCGTGTCGCCGGGCAGGCGGTGGAACTCGGCGATGGGGATGCGGCGGGTCGTGCCGTCGGCCTTCACCGTCTCCACGGTCGCGTCCAGCGCGCGCATGGCCACCGCCATGTCGCTGGGATGGGTCGCGATGCAGGCCTCGCTGCTGCCGATCACCGCCAACGCCCGCGTGACGCCGCCGATGGCCGAGCACCCGCTGCCCGGCACGCGCTTGTTGCAGGGCTGAGCGGTGTCATAGAAATAGGGGCAGCGCGTGCGCTGGAGCAGATTGCCCGCCGTCGTCGCCTTGTTCCGCAATTGCCCGGAGGCGCCGGCCAGCAACGCGCGGGAGAGCACGCCGTAGTCGCGCCGCACCCGCTCGTCCGAGGCAAGGTCCGTGTTCCGCACCAGCGCGCCGATCCGCAGCCCGCCCTCGGGCGTCGCCTCGATCTTGTCGAGGCCAAGGCCGTTCACGTCGATGAGGTGCGTCGGCACCTCGATCTGCAGCTTCATCAGGTCGAGCAGGTTCGTCCCGCCCGCGATGAACTTGGCGCCCGGCGTACGGGTGGCCGCGGCCGCCGCCTCGGCGGGGGTGCGGGCGCGCTCGTAGGTGAAGGGCCTCATGCCTGCCTCCCCGCGACTTCGGTGATCGCGTCCACGATGTTGGAATAGGCGCCGCAGCGGCAGATGTTGCCGCTCATGCGCTCGCGGATCTCCTCCGCGCTCACCTGGGGCGTCTCCATCAGGTTCGCCGTCGCGTGGCTCGGCACGCCCGCCTTGATCTCCTGCAGCATCGCGACGGAGGCGCAGATCTGGCCCGGCGTGCAGTAGCCGCACTGGTAGCCGTCATGCTTCACGAAGGCGGCCTGCATGGGATGCAGGTTCTCCGGCTGGCCCAGCCCCTCGATCGTCGTGACCTCGTCGCCCTCATGCATCACGGCCAGGGTCAGGCAGGAATAGACCCGCCGCCCGTCCACCATCACCGTGCAGGCGCCGCACTGACCGTGGTCGCAGCCCTTCTTGCTGCCCGTCAGCTGCATGTGCTCGCGCAGGGCGTCCAGCAGCGTCGTCCGGGTGTCCAGTTCCAGGGCACGGGGCTGCCCGTTCACCACCAGCGAGACCTTGGACAGCACCGGGGTTCCGGGGGCGGAAGCGGCGGCCTCCGTGGCAGCCCCCGCCGGGGTTGAGGCCGCGGCCAGGCTGCTGGCGGTCGCGGCCCCGGCCAGAAGGCCGCGCCGGGACATCTCGAGGGCATCCTTCCTCTGCATGATGGTTCGATCCTTTGGCTGGTGGCGCATCCACGTCGGGCCGCACCGCTGTAGCGCGGGGAGGGTTAGCCCGTTTCACGGGACGAACCCTTCCTTCTCCGGGCACACCGTCTTCCCGCGGGAAATCGGCACCCCCGGTCCGGGAGAATGGCTTTGAGGACAGAGATTTAGGGCGCTACTGGCCCGCCGATTACCGGCCCAATCCGGCAAGGCCTTATCGCCTGGCCTAATGAATACCCTGGGCAGCCCGCACGTTGCGCATGGTCGGGGATGCCTCATCCTGCGCTGCCTGCCGCAGATGCGACGACCGAGGATGTCGCCTGGGGCCTTTGGCGCCATGTCAGTCGTCTGAGGTCACAGGCCTCAGGCGCGCCACCAAATAAGCATCCCGCGGCAGCCGTCTAAAAGGAGATGAAAGGGGGTCCAGGGGGAGAGAATTCCTTCTCTCCCCCTGGGGCCACCCGAACCACCCTTTCCAGCCTCAGCTCCCGGTGAACCGCGCCGGCCGCTTCTCCAGGAAGGCTGCCCGCCCTTCCTGATGGTCGGCGGAGAGGAAGAGCGTGGTCTGGAAGTGCCGCTCCGCCTCCAGCGCCGCTTCCAGCCCGGCGGCGAGCATGGACTTGGTCAGGGCCATGGGCGTCGGGGCCTGCTCCGCCAGGTAGCGGGCGCGTTCCAGGGCGCGGGGCAGGGCCTCGCCCCGGTGGACGACCTCCTCCACCAGGCCGATGCGCTCGGCCTCCGCCGCCGTCACCTGCTCGTGCAGCATCAGGATGCGGCGGGCACGGCCGGCGCCCACACGGGCGGGCAGGGTGAAGGGCAGGCCCAGGTCGGCCATCAGCCCCACCTTGCCGAAGCCGGCCATGAAGCGGGCATCCTCCGCCGCCACGATCAGGTCGCAGGCGCAGGCGAGGGAGAGGCCGGCGCCGACGCACCAGCCCTCCACCGCCGCCACCACGGGCTTGGAGCCGGTGGCGAGGAGGCGGATGGAGCGGTGCGCGCGGCGCAGCCTCTCCCGCCCGCCGAGGGCGTCCTTCACCTCCATGCCAGAGAGGTCGCCGCCGGAGCAGAAGGTGCCGGAAGCGCCGGTGACGACGATTGCGCGGATGGCGGGATCCGCCTCCGCCTCCTCCAGCACGTCGGCCATGCGGTCGCGCAGCGGCACGGCCAGGGCGTTGCGGCGTGCGGGGTAGTCCAGGGTCAGCACCAGCACGGCGCCGTCGCGCGCCACGTGCAGCACCATGCCGTCCGGCAGGGGGGATTCGCTCATGCGGCCGATGATTCCTCGCGCGTCAGGCGCCCGCCGTCTCCCGCGCGTCGTGCAGGGGCGCGGCGGTCACGGAGCGGAGGTGGTCGAGGGTCACGCCCGGGGCAAGGTCGAGCACGGCGAAGCCACGATCCGTCACCTCGAGCACGGCGAGGTTGGTGTAGACCCGCGATACCGCCTTCATCGCCGTCAGCGGGTAGGAGCAGCCCTCCACCAGCTTCGGGCGCCCATCCTTGGTGGTGTGCTCCATCATGGCCCAGACGCGCTTGGCGCCGGCGGCCAGGTCCATGGCGCCGCCCACCGCGGGCGCGCTGTCGTTCTCGCTCGTCGCCCAATTGGCGATGTCGCCGTTATCCGCCACCTCGAAGGCGCCGAGGACGCAGAGGTCGATGTGCCCGCCGCGGATCATCGCGAAGCTGTCCGCGTGGTGGAAGTAGCTGCCGCCGGGGTGGAGCGTGACGGGCTGCTTGCCGGCGTTGATCAGCCAGGCGTCCTCCTTCCCCTTCTCCGGCGCCGGGCCCATGCCGAGGATGCCGTTCTCGGAGTGCAGCACCACCTCGCGCCCCTCGGGGATGTGGTCGGCGATGAGGGTGGGCATGCCGATGCCGAGGTTGCAGTACCAGCCGTCCGGGATGTCCTGCGCCGCGCGGGCGGCCATCTGGGTGCGGGACCAGGTTTCCATGTCTCGTTCCTCCGTCGTCCGGGGCGTCAGGCCGCGCTCGCCTCGCCCCAGGGGGCGCCGCGCTTCACGTTGAGGACGCGGTCCACGAAGATGCCGGGCGTCACCACCTGCTCCCCTTCGATCGCGCCCAGTTCCACGATCCTCTCAGCCTGGACGATGGTGAGCTTCGCCGCCATCGCCATCACCGGGTTGAAGTTCCGCCCGCTGCGCCGGAAGGTCAGGTTGCCCCAGCGGTCCGCCTCCCAGGCCTCCACCAGCGCCACGTCGCCGGGCAGGGCCAGCTCCATCACATGCGGGCGGCCGTTGAACTCCCGCTCCTCCTTGCCCTGGCCCAGCCGCGTGCCCGCGGCGGTGGGGGTGAAGAAGGCTGGCACGCCGGCGCCGGCGGCGCGCATCCGCTCGGCCAGCGTGCCCTGCGGCACGATCTCCAGCTCCAGCCGGCCGGCCTTGTACAGCTCCTCGAACACCACGGAGCCCACGCTGCGCGGGAAGGAGCAGATGATCTTCCGCACCCGGCCCAGCTCCATCAGCCGCGCCAGCCCCGTGCGCCCGGTGCCCGCATTGTTGGCCACGATCGTCAGGTCCTTCGCCCCCTGCTCGATCAGCCCCTCGATCAGGTCGTCCGGCTGGCCCGCGGCACCGAAGCCGCCCACCAGCACCGTGCTGCCGTCCGCCACACCCTCCATGGCCTCGGCCATGTCCCGGACGATCTTGTTGATCACGTCGTTCCCTCTCCCATCCCAGCCCGGCCCATCTCAGCCCCGTCTCGGCACGACAGGTCAGGCCGCCATATCGCTCACCCGGTCATTGGTGAAGCCGTGCAGCCGCATCGGCGCGGCCGGCAGCCCGTGCAGCGCCCGCAGCAGGTTCGCCGCCAGCCAGGCATCCTCCAGCGCGCCGTGCAGGTTCCCCTCCCGCGCCAGCCCGCAGGCGGCGGAGGCCTGGGCCAACCCGGCCCGCTCCCCCGGCCGGGCCCGGCGCCAGGCCAGCATGGTGCAGAACTCGCCGCTCCAGGGCCGCGCCATCTCCAGCCGGTCGAACTCCCCGCCCAGCATCCGCCGGTCGAAGGCCATGTTGTGCGCGCAGCCCAGCGCGCCGCCGAAGAAGTCGGCCACCTCCTCCGCATGCGCCGCGAAGCCGGGCTGCTGGGCCAGATAGGCGTCCGACAGTCCGTGCACCCGATAGGCGCCGAAATGGCAGCGCATCCCCGGCGCGAAGACGAGGTGCAGCGTCCCCTCAGGTTCCAGAGACGCGTCCAGCCGCACGGCGCCGAGGGAAACGACCCGGTCCCCGCCGGTGCAGCCGGTGGTCTCGGTGTCGAAGACGATGACGGGGCGGCCAAGGGACATGGGCTGGGAAACTGCCACAGGGGGAAGGGATTGGGGAGGTTTGTGCGGGTGACCCCAGGGGAGGGGGAGAATTCCTTCTCCCTCTCCCCTGCCAGGGCGATGTCAGGTCCCGATCTCACGCGAGCGGATGGCGTAGCGGAAGGCGGCCGGGTCCAGGCAGTCCGGCTCTCCCTTGGCCGTCATGGCGCAGGGGTACATCAGGAAGTTGGATTCCATCGCGCGGGGCGCGCCGGGCAGGGCGATGTTGGTGGCGCTGTTGTAACCCACCCAGTTCATCTCCCAGTTCCCGAACAGGCGCTCCCGCTGTCGGCGGACATGCTCGCTCTCCACCGGCAGGTTCTCCTCCAGCACGACCTTGCGGACGTCGGCGGGGTCCACCGGCACCCACTGGCCGCCGACATGCATCTCCGTCCGGCAGTGCTGGGCGCGGGTGATGTCGGGGCTGCCGGTGCCGAGGGAACGGGAGTTCTCCGAGGGCGCGACGCGGATGCCGTAGACGTCGCGCGCGGGAATGCCGCAGGCGCGGGCCAGGCCGGTCATCAGCGCGTTGATGTCCGCGCACTTGCCGCCGAGCCAGCCGGTTTCCAGCATGGCCTTGATGTCACCCGTGCCGCAGCCGCGGGTGGCACCGTTGCGGAAGGTGTTGTCCACCACCCAGTCATAGAGGGCGCGGAGCTTCGCCTCATCGGTCCTGAGGCCGGCGGTGATGCGCTGCGCCGTCTCGGCCACGATGCCGTCCGTGGGCACGCTCTCGGTCGGCGCGGTCCAGAGGGCGCGCTCGGCCGCGCTCAGCGCCGCGGGCTCGGTGCCCCGGGGCCGGGTGGCGACGGCCTGGGTGACAACCACCCGCTGCTCCCGGGCGGAGGGCCAGGTGACGCGGAGCATCTCCGCGCCGTAGCGGGCGTCGCGCACCCGCTCGGCGCGGCCGTTCGTCTCGATGGCCGGCTCCTCCGCGCGCTGGTAGCCGCCGGCGGTCTGGACCAGGGGAAGCCAGAGGATGGCGGGCTCGTCCCCGGTTTCCACCGTCACCTCGGTCCGCAGCTCGAAGCGGCGCCAGCCGGGCGCAAGAGGTGCCTCCGCACGGGCCAGGTTGGGCAGGAAGGGCAGCCCGGCGGCGCCGGCCAGCAGGGCGCGGCGGGTGAACGGGTTCTGGATCGGCTTCAAGGGGCGTTGTCTCCACACGGGGAACGGATGACGCGGTTCCCTTTCTGGCCGTTTTGCGCCGGAGCGCCAAGCAGACCCCGAGAGTTCCATCCACGAAGCGAATAGCGGCTATACGCTCTTTCGCGTGGCTCAGGCGCAGGATCAGAGACATATCTCACGGCAGAAGATCGGCGCGCCGCCGACACAATCAGTCCAGAGTCCATTTCATGACCCGTTCGCTCCACCTCCTGAGCCTTGCCGCCGGCCTGGCAGCATCCCTTTCCGCCGTTGGAGCCCACGCCGACACGGCGCCCCGCGTCGATGGCACCGGGGCGCGGATCGCCGAGCGCAGTGCGGACGAGGCGATCTACGATGCGCGCTACGGCACGGCGCCCCGGAACGGTGCGGGGCAGACCTCGCTGGAAGGCAGCGGCGCCACCGGCGGTGGCGGTCAGCATGGCTGATTCCACCCCCCGTGGCATCGGCAAAGGGCCGGCGGGCGATCCGTCGGCCCCGCGCCTGTCCTGGCGCCACACCTCTCGGCCTCAGCCCCGGCGCAGGTTCCAGAGGTAGGGGTTAGGCCCCTGCAGCACGCCCGATAGATCCGCGCGGAACCCGGTCTTCAGCACGAAGAGGCCGGAGGGGGCGAAGCCCACATGGTCCCAGGCGCTGCGCTGCACATCGGCAAAGGCCAGGGCCTGGCCCGCGGCGTCGGGGGCATAGAGCCAGTGCTCGATATTTGCCTCCGTCGCGGGGTCGGCCGGCCAGCCGAACCAGGCCGTCGGGCCATCCCCCCGGATGCCGGAATTCACCGCCGGGTTGGCGATGGAGGCGGCAGGGAAGTTCGTCGGGTAGATGCTCCAGCCTCCGTGATTCGCATCCTCCCGGGAGTTGCGGCGGCTGAGCATGGCGGCCCAGTCCATCTCCTGCAGATCCACCTGGAAGCCGAGCTGGCGGCAGACATCGGCGGCCAGCCGGCCCTGGGGCGCGACGGCGGCGAAATCGGTGGGGTTGATCACCACCACCTTCGCGCCTTCCGCCCCCGCCGCGCGGATGGCGGCCCGGGCTTTCGCGAAGTCGCGCGGGGGTGAGGGAAATTCCGTCACCCCGGGCAGGGTGCAGGGGAACAGGGCGTGGCACTCCCGCCAGTCGCCCGGCGCGGCCACGGCGGCCATATGGTCGGGCTGGCTGATGCAGTCGCGCACCGCGCGCCGCACCTCGATCCTGTCGAAGGGCGCGTGCAGGTGGTTGAAGCGGATCACGCCGAGGAAGCCGATGGGGTCGTAGACCTGGGTCTTCAGGTTGCGGTCCCGCTCCAGCACCGGCAGCAGATCCGGCAGCGGGTACTCGACCCAGTCCACCTCCCCGCGCTGCAGGGCGGCGCCGGCCGTCGCGCCGTCCGGGATGATGTGCCACTCCAGCCGATCGAAGTGCACGCGCTTGCCGCCCGAGGCACCCTCGGCCGGCTCGTCCCGCGGCACATAGGCCTCGTTGCGGGCATAGGCCACGAAGCTGCCGGGATTGAACTCGGCGGCCACGAACTTCCAGGGACCGCTGCCGACGATCTCCGACACCGGCCTGGCCGGGTCCGTCATCGCCAGCCGCTCCGGCATGATGAAGGGTGGCACGCCGGCGGGCTTGGCCAGGGCGTAGAGCATGGCGGGGAAGGCGCGGTTCAGCCGGATGGTCAGCGTCCGGTCGTCCGGCGTTCCCCACTCCGCCACGGCCTTGGCGAGCATCCCTCCGAAGAGGTCCCGCGCGCACCAGCGCTTCAGACTGACAACACAATCGCGTGAGAGAACGGGCGCACCATCATGGAAGCGAAGGCCGTCCCGCAGCCGGATGGTCCAGAGCAGCCCGTCCGCGCTCACCTCGTGCCCCGCCGCCATCTGCGGGTGCGGATCGAGCCTCGCATCGGTCGCGAAGAGGGTATCGAAGACGCAGAAGCCGTGGGTGGTGCTGATCGTGGCGTTCTGCAC
This sequence comes from Roseomonas indoligenes, assembly GCF_017813365.1. GTDB lineage: Bacteria > Pseudomonadota > Alphaproteobacteria > Acetobacterales > Acetobacteraceae > Roseomonas > Roseomonas indoligenes. Next base: position 70,913 of record NZ_JAGIZA010000015.1, on the reverse strand, counting down.
GATCGGGTCCAGCGCCGTCAGCGCGGCCTGCGGCACGAAGCGCAGCGTGCGCGCCCGCGCGGGCTGGGCCAGGGCCGGTTGAGCCAATGGAGCAAGGCCCGCGGAGAGAGCGGCGCCCTTCAGCAGGGAACGACGGTGCATGCGTTTTCCTCCCTCCCGGGGGCGGGCAGAGGCGGCGCGAGGGCTTCTCGCGCCCGCGCAGCACCGCGCCCCGGCCGCGAGCGGCAGGGGGTCGGGCCAGCGCGATCCGGGCGCGGCTTCGTCCTCAGGATGCACCGTCCCTACGCCGGTCCGAACCGGGTCAGGTTCCAGGGGTCGCGGGTTTCCCCGCCTCTCAGCCCGGTATGGGCTCCCCCCGGTGTCCTCGCGCGGTATGGAACGGTGCCGGGGCGGCCCGCAAGACGCATATGGCCCCCAGGCCTCAGCCCTGATACCTGCAGGATCCTATAGAGTGGAAACCGCCATGTTCTCCTGCCCTGCCGCCCGGCCGGCCCGCGCCTTCTGACGGATGGGCCAGGTTCTCGTCACCGGCGCGGCCGGCTTCATCGGTGCCCATGTCTGCCAGGCCCTACTCGCGCGCGGCGAGCAGGTGATCGGCCTCGACAATTTCAACTCATACTACGACCCGGCGCTGAAGGAGGCGCGGCTGGCCGCGCTGACGGGCAACAACCGGCCCGGCGCCTTCACGATGCACCGGTTGGACCTGGCCTCGACGGACGATCTCCTCGCTCTCTTCGCGGCCAATCCCGGCATCGACCGCGTGGCGCATCTCGGTGCCCAGGCCGGGGTGCGCTGGTCGCTGGAAGCGCCCTTCGCCTACACCTCCACCAACGTCACCGGCCACCTGGGCATCCTGGAGGGCGTCCGGCGCAGCGAGGGCCGCATCGGCCACACCGTCTACGCCTCCACCAGCTCGGTCTATGGCAGCCGCACGGACGGCGCCTTCCGCGAGACGGACCGCACGGACACCCCCGCCTCCCTCTACGCCGCCACCAAGAAGGCGGGGGAGGTGATGAGCAGCACCTATGCCGACCTCTACAACCTCCGGCTCACCGGCCTGCGCTTCTTCACGGTCTATGGCCCCTGGGGCCGCCCGGACATGGCCTACTGGCTCTTCACCGACGCCATCCTGAAGGGCCGCCCCATCCGCCTGTTCAACGAGGGGCGGATGCAGCGCGACTTCACCTATATCGACGACATCGTGGCCGGCATCCTCGCCGCGCTCGACAACCCGCCCGTCCAGGGGGGCCACCGCGTCTACAACATCGGCAACAGCCAGCCGGAACCCCTGCTGGACATGGTCTCCATCCTGGAGGACCTCATCGGCATGCCCGCCCGGCGCGAGTTGCTGCCCATGCAGCCCGGCGACGTGCCCTCCACCTTCGCCGACATCTCCGCCATTCAGGGCGACTTCGGCTGGGAACCGACGACGGACCTCAAGACGGGGCTCGGGCACTTCGTGCGGTGGTGGAAGGCCTATTTCGGGTAACGTCGCGCCATCGCGCGCCTCTTCCGATCAGGCCGGAACCAGGGGGCGCCGCCCCCTGGGACCCCCGCCAAGGGCCTGAGGCCGCTGGACCCCCGTCCCGCTGCCACCGCGCCGGACTGGCACGGGGTTCTGGCGTGAAGGATCAAGCCGAACAAGGACGGCGTTCTTTCCCCCCCTCGCTCCTCCCGGTGTCCTGTTGCTAGCCTGCGCGCAACGAGCCCCGGAGGAAGATGGCCCATGACACGCGTGAACCGCCGCGCCCTGCTGCGCCTGCTGCCCGCCGCTGCCCTTCTGCCATTGGCGCGCACGGCCCGGGCGCAGGCGCCGGAGGAATGGCCGGCCCGGACGGTGACCATCATCGTACCCTTCGCGCCCGGCAGTTCTTCCGACATCGTGGCGCGGGCCATGTCCGGGCCGATGTCGCAGGCGATCGGCAAGGCCGTGGTGGTGGAGAACCGGCCCGGCGCCACCGGTGAACTGGGCGCCCGCGCCGTGATCCGCAGCGCGCCGGACGGGCTAACGCTGATGCACGCGCCGATCAGCACCTGGGCCATCAACGTCGCCCTGCGGCCGAACCTTGGCTACGATCCGGTGAAGCAGCTGGCCGGCCTCAGCCAGACGGTCCGCACGCCGAACGTGCTGGTGGTGAACCCGGCGCAGGTTCCCGCGAACGACCTTCCCTCCCTCATTGCCTGGCTGAAGGCGAACCGGGCCTCCTACTCCACCTCCGGCGTTGGCTCCTCGGACCACCTGACGATGGAGATGTTCAAGCAGCTCACCGGCACGGACATCGCCCACGTGCCCTATTCCGGCGGGGCACCCGCGACGACCGACCTGATCGCCGGCAACGTCCAGCTCTCCTTCCAGAACCTCGGCTCCATCGCGCCGCAGATCGCGGACGGTCGGGTGAAGCCGATCCTCATCACCGCGGAGACCCGCCACCGGCTGCTGCCGAACCTGCCCACGGGGGTGGAGGCGGGGCTGCGCGATCTCGTCGTCTATTCCTGGCAGGCTCTGGGCGCCCCGGCCGGCCTGCCGCCGGCGCTCGGCCAGCGCATCCAGGCCCAGGCCGCCGCCGCCCTTCGCGCGCCGGAGGTGACGCGCCGCATGGACGAGATCGGCTTCGAGGTGGTGGCCAGCACCCCGGCCGAGTTCGTGGCCTTCCAGGCGAATGAGATCGCGCGCTGGAAGCGGGTGGTGGAGGCGGGGAATATCGCGCCGGCCTGATCGGCGGCTCCGCCGGGGAAGAAAAAACCCTTCCCCTCAACTTCATCATCCTCTTTTCCGGGCAGCTGCGGCAGCCCGATGCAGGTCCAAAAGGCCTCCTGGCGGAGGGCTCCATAGTGTTCGAGGCATTGCCTCGAACGCCGAAGGCCGCGGCGCCTGCCCGGTGCCACCAGCACCGCCCGGCCCGAGGTTGCACACCCCGCCCAGCGGCGCTTCCATGCGGCCCGCGCCGGAATCGACCGGCGGGGAGGAAGTACCGTGCTGTTCGCCATCGTCAGCTACGACAAGCCGGACGCGCTGGAGCGCCGGCTGGCCGCGCGGCCGAAGCACCTGGTGTGGCTGGACGCGGCGGGTCCTTCGCTGCGCTATGTCGGGCCGCTGCTGGACGAGGGCGGCAAGCAGCGCGGCAGCATCGTGGTGACGGAGCAGCCGGACCTGGAGACGGCGCGGGCCTTCGCGAAGGCCGATCCGTTCTGGGAGGCCGATGTCTTCGGCAGCCAGACCGTGCACGCGTTCCGCGAGATCTTCCGCGACGGGGCCAGGGTGGCGTGACCGCCTACTGGCTGGTGAAGAGCGAGCCGGACGCCTTCTCCTGGAATCAGCAGGTGGCGAACGGGGTGGAGCCCTGGACCGGGGTCCGCAACGCGCAGGCGGCGGCGAACCTGCGGGCGATGAGGGTCGGCGACGAGGCCTTCTTCTACCACTCCAACATCGGCAAGGAGGTGGTGGGCATCGTCGAGGTGGTGCGGGAAGCCTATCCCGACCCGAGCGACGAGACGGGGCGCTGGATCTGCGTGGACATGCGCGCGGTGCGGCCGGTGCCGCGGCCCGTGACGCTGGCGGCGATGAAGGCGGAGCCGCGGCTGGAAGGGCTGGCGCTGATCCGGCAGTCCCGCCTCTCCGTCGTGCCGGTCTCGGCGGAGCACCGGGCGCTGATCCTCTCCATGGCGGGGCTTTGACGGGGGATCGTGCCCTCTGCCGACTGGAGGAGATCCCGGCAGGCGGGGCGCGCGGCTTCCCGCCCGCGCAGGGCGGCTTCACCGGGTTGGTGGCGGTGCGGCGGGGCGGGGCCGTGCATGTCTACGTCAATGCGTGCCCGCATCTCGGCATTCCCCTGGAGAGCCTGCCGGACCGGTTCCTGGACCGCGCGGGGCGCCACTTGGTGTGCACCGCGCACGGTGCGCGCTTCCGGGTGGAGGACGGGTTCTGCGTCTCCGGCCCTTGCACGGGCGAGCGGCTGGAGGCGGTGGAGGCGCGGGTCGAGGAAGGGGTGTTGATCGTTCCCGCGGCGGCAGGCTTGTAACGCTCCGGTACGGCATGCCGTCACGATGCCGCAATTCCGCCGCCGCCTTGCGCCGATTTCTGCGTTCTATCCCTGTGAGGGACCCTGGAAGGTCCAAAAGAAAGAGGAGGCCATCTTGCGGAAACCGTTCGTGCGCATCGTCTCATGGGGCCGAAAGGCTCTCGTCCTCGCGGCGCTGATCGGCGCCCCGGCGCTGGCGGCCGCCCCGGCGGCGCAGGCCCAGCCCGTGCCCGCCGTGATGCTGGGCAGCGGCCCGGCGGCCGAGCTGGTGCCGGTGCAGTATTACGGCCCGCCGCGCGGCTATTACGGCCATCGCCACCGCCACTGGCGCCGCCCGCCGCCCCCGCCGCGCTACTACCGCCACTATGGCGGCTATCGCGGCGGCTACCACCGCGGCCCGCCGCGCCACTGGCGCTGAGGGTCAGGCCCTGAAGGGCAGGGGGCCGGGGCGGTGACGCCTCGGCCCCTCTCTTTCGAGGGGGCGCCTTGACGGGGCGGGGCGGGGGGCCACCATGGGCGGGAAGGGCCTGAAGGCCACCGAGAGGACCGCCATGACCGACAACACCCTCATCGCCGTGAAGCCCGAGATCGCCGCCGGCAGCCACGCCGATGCGGAGCGGCGCACGGCCATGGTGGCCGAGGCCACGAAGGACCCGGACGGCTTCTGGGCCCGCGAGATGAACCGCCTGGCCTGGATGCGCGCGCCGACGAAGATCAAGAACACGAGCTTCGAGGGCGATGTCTCCATCCGGTGGTTCGAGGACGGCGTCCTCAACCTGACGGAATCCTGCCTGGACCGCCATGTGGAGGGCGGGCGCGGCGATGCCGTCGCGATCATCTGGGAAGGCGACGACCCCAAGGCCGACGCGCATGTGACGTATCGCCAGCTGCTGGAGCGCGTGTGCCGGCTGGCCAATGCCATGAAGTCCCTCGGCGTGCGCCGCGGCGACCGCGTGTCGATCTACCTGCCGATGATCGTGGAGAGCGCGGTGGCCATGCTGGCCTGCGCGCGCATCGGCGCCGTGCACTCCGTGATCTTCGGCGGTTTCTCCCCGGACAGCCTGTCCAGCCGCATCCAGGACTGCGAGAGCACCCTGCTGATCACGGCCGATGAGGGCCGCCGCGGCGGCCGCACCGTGCCGCTGAAGGCGAATGCGGACGAGGCGCTGAAGTCCTGCCCGACGATCAGGAACGTCATCGTTGCGAGGAACACCGGCGGCGGCGTCGCGATGGAGGATGGCCGCGACCACGACTGGGCCGAACTGTGCGACGCGCAGTCCGCGGAGTGCGCGCCGGAGCCGATGGGGGCGGAGGACCCGCTCTTCATCCTCTACACCTCCGGCTCCACGGGGAAGCCGAAGGGCGTGCTGCACACCACCGGCGGCTACGGCGTCTGGGCCGCCTTCACGCATGAGCTGGTCTTCGACTACCGCCCGGGCGAGGTCTACTGGTGCACAGCCGATGTGGGCTGGGTGACCGGGCACACCTACATCGTCTACGGCCCGCTGGCGAACGGCGCGACGACGCTGATGTTCGAGGGCGTGCCGAACTGGCCGGATTCTAGCCGCTTCTGGAGCGTGGTGGACAAGCACAAGGTGAACATCTTCTACACCGCGCCCACCGCCATCCGCGCGCTGATGCGGGAGGGCGAGGCGCCGGTGAAGAAGTCCTCCCGCAAGTCGCTCCGCATCCTCGGTTCCGTCGGCGAGCCGATCAATCCGGAGGCTTGGCTCTGGTACTACCGCGTGGTGGGCGACGAGCGCTGCCCAATCGTGGACACCTGGTGGCAGACGGAGACGGGCGGCATCCTAATCTCCCCCTTGCCTGGTTCCGTGGCGCAGAAGCCGGGGTCCGCGACGCTTCCCCTACCGGGCGTCTTCCCCGCGCTGGTGGACAATGACGGGGCGATCCTGGAGGGCGCGACGGAGGGCAACCTCGTCATCACCGACAGCTGGCCCGGCCAGATGCGGACCGTGTTCCGCGACCACGAGCGCTTCGTGCAGACCTACTTCTCCACCTTCCCCGGCAAGTACTTCACCGGCGACGGCGCGCGGCGGGACGAGGACGGCTACTGGTGGATCACCGGCCGCGTGGACGACGTGCTGAACGTCTCCGGCCACCGAATGGGCACCGCCGAGATCGAGAGCGCGCTGGTGGCGCACCCCAAGGTGGCGGAGGCCGCCGTCGTCGGCATGCCGCACGAGATCAAGGGCCAGGGCATCTACGCCTATGTCACGCTGAAGGTGGACGAGGAGCCGACCGAGGCGCTGCGCAAGGAGCTGGTGGCCTGGGTCCGCAAGGAGATCGGGCCCATTGCATCGCCGGACGCCATCCAGTGGGCGCCGGGCCTGCCCAAGACGCGCTCGGGCAAGATCATGCGGCGCATCCTGCGCAAGATCGCGGCGAACGAGACGGACAACCTCGGCGATACCTCCACGCTGGCGGACCCGACGGTGGTGCAGGACCTGATCGGGAACCGCGTGGGGTGAGGTTCCTTCGGCCCGCGCTGGCGCTGCTGCTCCTCGCGGGCCTTCTGCCCGCCCCGGCGGCAGAGGCGGCGCGGGCCGTACGCGGGTCCTGCGAAGGCGGCACCTGCACCTGGTTCCGGGAATTGTCCCGCGACGTGGCCGGGGCCAGCGCCCGCGGGACACTGCTGCGCCTGGAAATCCGCTGGTGGACCAGCGCCGACCGTCAGGGTTCGGGGGAGGAGGAGGGGCGGCAGGAGATCCTGTACTTCCTCTGCTCCGGCAGCGGACCCGCCCTGGTGGGGCGGGAGGGCCGGCGCTGGCGAGAGAGGCCGCTGGACCCGGGCCAGCCCGCCCCGGCGGACCGCGCCGTGGCCACGGCCTATGGCTGGGTCTGCCACGGCATCGTCCCCGGCGCGCGCGGCCCGTCCCTTGCAGACCTCTATCCCAACCGCCCCGCCGCGTTGCGTGAGGGCCGGCTCCTGCAGCGCCCCGAGGACGTTCTTCGATGACCGACCGCACCCCCCAGGAACTCCCCCGCGTCCCTGGCGACCGCCTCCTGCCCGCCGAGCCCGAGGCCTTCCCGATCCTGCCCTCCCGCACCGCCCTGATCGTGGTGGACATGCAGAACGCCTACGCCTCGGAGGAAGGCTACCTGGACAAGGCCGGCTTCGATCTCTCCGGCGCGCAATCCGTTATCGGCAAGGTGACGCAGGTGGTGGCCGCCGCCCGGATGCTCGGCATCCAGGTCGTCTGGTTCCAGAACGGCTGGGACCCCGAGGGCATTGAGGCCGGCGGTCCCGGTTCACCCAATTATTGGAAGTCCAACGCCCTGCGCCTGATGCGCGAGCAGCCCGAACTGGCCGGAACCCTCCTGGCCAAGGGGACCTGGGACTACGCCCTGGTGCCGCAGATGCAGCGCGCGCCCGGCGACATCCTGATCCAGAAGCCCCGCTACGGCGGCTTCAACGGCACCCAGTTGGAGATGATGCTGCGTGCCCGGGACATCCGCGACATCCTCTTCTGCGGCGTGGCCACCAATGTCTGCGTGGAAAGCACCCTGCGCGAGGCCTTCCACCACGAGTTCTGGCCGGTGCTGGTGGAGGACGCCTGCTGGCAGGGCGGGCCGCGTTTCGTGCACGACGCGACGGTCTTCAACGTGAAGACCTTCTTCGGATGGGTGACGGATACGGCGGCGCTGACGGAGCTCGCCAGGGCTTAGCGCCCTGACACGGAGTTTCCGCGTGGTGGGTCCGGTCCTGCCTTTGCAGTCGCCTCGGCTCCACGAGCCGAGGCGCACCGTCAGCCGAGGAAAGCCAAGAACCTAGAAAGAGATGATGGTGAGGGGGCCGCGGAGAGGAAGAATTCCTTCCTCTCCCCGGGACAGACCGTCAGCCGACCTGCTGGATCGCCGAGAGCAGCCAGGTCTCGCGCGGCCGGCGGACGAAGGTCCAGATCTCCGTGGAGGTCTGCCGGGTGTTCGGGTCTCCCTCCACCACCTGGCCGGCGGTGTCGCGGGTCACGTCGATCATGCTGAAGCGCATGGCCACCGTGGCGTATTCCAGGCCGTCCTCCGCCCAGGCCTCGGAGAGGTCGCCGGATTCCAGCCGCACGTCGCGGGTTTCGTTGTGCCAGCCGCGGGCGGAGAGGTCGCGCAGGTCGCCCTCGAAGTAGCGGACCATCTCCGGCGTGGCGAGGCGGGCGAGGGTGCCGGTGTCGCGGTTGGACCAGGCCTGGTTGATGCGGATCAGGGTGTTCTCGAAGGCGGCGAAGTCCGTCTCCGTGATCTGCAGCGCGCGGGTGGCGGTGCGGCCACCGGCGCCACGGCCCATGGCGTTGCCGTCGTCCAGGCTGCGGGCCATGGCGCCGTTGGGGGTGGCCCCTGCCATGGCCGGAGCCGGGCTGCGGTTCCGCAGGGCGCGCAGCACGAACCAGATGATGCCGGCGATCAGGGCGAGCTGGAGCAGGAAGCCCAGGAAGCCCGCGCCGCCGGACATGCCGCCGAAGGCACCATGGCCGAACAGCATCCCGGCGATGCCGGCGCCAAGCAGGCCGCCCATCAGGCCGGACATGAAGCCGCCGCCGAACATGCCGCCCCGGTTGGGGTTGGTGTAGCTCGGCGTCGGGCGCGGCTGGGCGTAGCCGGGGCTGGGCGCGTTGTAGCCCGGGCGCGGCGTTTCCGTACGGTTGAAGGGGTTCGCGGTGCCGGGCGCGGTGCGGGTGCTCGGCGGCGGGGCGTAGCTGCGGCTGCCCCGGCTGCCCGAGGAGAAGCCGCCACCGGGCCGGGCCTCGGCAATGGCGGGGCCGAGCGCGAGGGCCAGGGCGGCGAAGGCGGCCAGGAGGCGGGCGCGGGGGCGGGGGCGGGGGCGCATGGACGGGTTGCTCCCGAGAGGGTTTCTCACAGCCCTGTAATATAGCGCGCGCCGCGCCGGTTTCATCGCCCTGGCTTCATTGCCCTGGCTTCATCGGGCTGCGGCTATCCCGCCTTCACCTGTCGCACCAGCTCGGCCACGTGGTCGACCGGCGTGTCCGGCGTGATGCCGTGACCGAGGTTGAAGATGAAGGGGCGGCCCTTCATGGCGGCGAGGATGGCGGCCGTCGCCTCCTTCATCCCCGGCCCGCCCTGGACCAGGAGGCGGGAGTCCAGGTTGCCCTGCAGGGTGACGTCACGCGGCAGGGTAGAGGCGGCCCAGACCGGGTCCACCGTCTCGTCCAGGCCCATCCCCTGCACGCCGGCCGAGGCGGCGTAGGAGGGCAGCCCAGGGCCGGCCAGGCGGGGGAAGCCGATCAGGGGGAAGTCTGGGCCCAGCCGGGCCCTCAGGCGGGCCGTGAGGACGGCTGTGGGAGCCACGACCCAGCGGTCAAAGAGGTCGGGGGGCAGGAGGCCGGACCAGGAGTCGAAGAGCATCAGCGCCTCGGCGCCCGCTTCGGCCTGGGCGATGAGATAGGCTTCCGCGGCCTCCAGCAGGACATCGTAGAGGTCGGCGAGGAAGTCCGGCCTTTCCTCGGCGGCACGGCGCGCCTCGGGGAAGCCGGAGCCGCCACGGCCGTCGATCATATAGCAGGCGGTGGTCCAGGGGGCGCCGGCGAAGCCGATCAGGGCGGTGCCGGGATGATCCCTTTCCAGTCCCAGGCGGATCCGGGCGACGGTCTCCATGATGGGGGAGGCACGCCGGGCCGCCTCGGCCGGGCGCAGAGCCGCCAGGGCGGCGGCGTCGCGCACCGGGTCCAGGATGGGTCCCACACCCTCCGCTCCACCCTTTCCGTAGCGGAGGCCCTGGCCCATGGCCCAGGGCAGCATCGGCAGGTCTGTGAAGAGAATGGCGGCGTCCAGGCCGGGGAAGCGGCGCAGGGGCTGGAAGGTGACCTCGGCCGAGAGCTCGGGGTTCAGGCACAGCTCCAGGAAGCCGCCCGCACGCTCCTTCGTGGCGCGGTATTCCGGCAGGTACCGGCCGGCCTGGCGCATGAGCCAGACCGGCGGCGGCCACACGGCCTCGCCGGCCAGGGCACGGAGGAAGGGTTTGTCCACGGGGTCCATCGGGCCCCTTTCACTCTAATTGGATTCTTTAAGAAAGATTGGGGTGGTTAGTAGGGGGTGTGAGTCCTGTGGACGCATCCGCCGGCGCATTTCATCCCGAGGGTTTTCCACAGGGCCGGAGGGGCGGGGACTCGCTGACTCGGGCCGAGTCGGTGACTCGCTCCCCGGGGGGTCACAGAAGGGGCGGGGATTCGATCCACCCTGGCGTGAGTCGTGACTCACCCTCCCCATGACTCAGCGGGAGTCGGGGAAGGCCGGGATTCATCCCCAGGACTCACCCCCGCGCCCCGAGTCCTCCCCAGCGGCTTCTCCTCATTCCCGCCCGATCTGGGCTAGGCTCGTCCGATGCCGCGCATCACCAACCTCCACCTCGTCTCGGACAGCACCGGGGAGACGCTGAACTCCATGGCGCGCGCGACACTGGCGCGCTTCGAGGAACCGCACGTCATCCAGCACCGCTGGTTCCTCGTCCGGTCCCGGTTCCAGCTGGAACAGGTGCTGGAGGGCATCCAGGCGGAGCCCGGCCCCGTCCTCTTCACCATGGCGGACAAGTCGCTCCGCCACTCCCTGGAGGAGTTCACGGCCCGCCTGGGCGTCACCAGCCTCTCCGTCCTCGACCAGACGCTGGACCTGCTGCAAGCCGCGATCGGCGAGGCGGCGAAGGAGAAGCGCGCTGCCCAGCACGTACTGGACGCGGACTATTTCCGCCGCATCGACGCCATGCACTACGTGCTGGCCCATGACGACGGGCAGGGCACCGCCGGCATCGCGGAGGCCGATGTCTGCCTCGTCGGCGTCTCCCGCAGCAGCAAGACGCCGACCTGCTTCTACCTGGCCAATCGCGGCATCAAGGCCGCCAACGTGCCGATCGTGCCCGGCACCGTCCTTCCCCCGGAGCTGGAGGCCCCGCCCTGCCCGGTGGTCGGGCTGACGATCGAGGTGAACGCCCTACTGGAGATCCGCCGCCACCGGCTGAAGCTCATCGGCCACAGCCCCGGCGCGATCCGCCAGGAAGCGACCGACTACGTGGACCCGGAGGCGGTGAAGGCGGAGATCCTGTCCGCCCGGCGCCTCTGCACCGCCCATGGCTGGCCGGTGATCGACGTGACCCGCCGCAGCATCGAGGAGACCGCGGCGACCGTGCTGCAACTGATGGAAGGCTGGCACGCCCGCGCCGGCCTCCTCGCCGGGCCGCACGGGGCGAACCAGGGGCCGCCGGCCCGCTAGGGGCCCAACCCGCCCCTGCGGCCGTCAGCCGAAAGGATTGCGGACGGAATCTGTATTCCCGCCAGTCTCGACCGCCTCGGGCAGCCGGTCGGCCTCTGCCTCCAGCACGGCCAGGGCGGCGTCCACCAGCCCTTTCAGCCGCCGGGCACGGTCCAGCCCGGCGCGGTCGCGGGTGAGGTCCAGGCTGCCGTGGAGGGAGACCCGGTCCAGCCGGTTCTCCGCCGTCAGCTCCCCGATGCGGAGCGTGGCGGCCTCGTCGGCATAGGGGTGGAAGGGCATGGCTGGTCCCTTTCTCATCGACGGCCGAGCACGCGGATCAGGGCCACGACCATCACCAACGCGAAAACCCCGGCCAGGATCAGCCCGATGCGGCTGCCCGAGGGCGCAAGCTGCGCCACAGGCCCGGGGGGAGAGGACGGCGCAGGCGGGGCGGGCGGCCGCGTGCCCTCCGGCTGGTTGGCGCAACTTCCGGCGATGTTGCTCGGGCGCGGATCCGGCAGCGTCATGGCGCGCGCCTTCACCGCGGCGGGCAGCGCGGGGAAGGCGTCCAGCCCCGCCACCTCGCGCAGCCCATCCAGCGAGACGGCGCGCCAGGCCAGTCCGGGCGCATTCGGGGCAAGGTAGGCCGCGGCCTCGCCGCGCCCGGGCAGGTAGATCGCCTTATACAGAAGGGTCGGCACCAGCACCCGGCCGTTCAGGCGCTGCAGCGTCGTGCCCTCGAAGATGGGCCCGGTCAGCACCCAGACCTCGCCCTCCTCCATCGCCAGATCCCGCACGGTGCTCTCGATCCCCTCCCACAGGCAGCGGTTCGAGCCGGGGTTCTGGGGAACCATGTTGGCGAGCGAAAAACTGTCCGCCTGCGCCGAGGCGGTCGGCATGTCGCCGGACGGCGCCATGTGGCCACGGTCGAAGCCCGAACGGGCATAGTCGGAGAGCCGCGCCCGCTCATCCTCCGGCAACCCGTCCTCCGCGTGGAAGGCGTCGTCCCGCTCCATTCCCCGTGCCTGCTGGATGCGCCGGCGCGTCAGGTGCTCCGCCGCTGCCAGTGGGGTGCGGGACACGCCGCTATGGACCACCGAATAGGCCTCGAAGCACAACTCCCGCGTCTCGGCCGCCAACGACGGGCGCAGGATGTCCGGGGCCTGGCCACCAGGGTGGTGCTCCGGGCAGGCAGAAGGGGCGGCCTGCGCGACCGAGGGCAGGGACAGCAGGACGAGGAGGAGCAGCGCACCGGCCCAGCCGCGCGCCTTGTCCTGATGAGGCCGGGACCAGGGGGCGCTGCCCCCTGGAACCCCCGCCAAGGGCCTGAGGCCCCTGGATCCCCGGCTGGCTACCGCCGCGCCGGCCTGACACGGGGTTTCGGCGCGAAGGACTTGATCCTGCCCTTGCAGTCGCCTCGGGTCGTGGACCCGAGGCGCACCATCAGCCGAGCCAGACCAACTCGAAGAAAAAGATGATGGTGAGGGGTCCGGGGAGAGGAAGAATTCTTTCTTCCTCTCCCCGGGACAGACCGACCGCGAAGACCTCTGCAAAGCCCCCACCACCCGCGGAGAACCGGCGTCGCCCTGGGGCCTGGATGCTGCGCGGCGTGTCTTGGCGATCATGGGGCGCATGTAGGGAGCGGGCACCATCAGTGCAGGAGCCGCTCCACGGCCCAGATGGCCGCGAGGCCGAGGGCGAGGCCGGGAAGGAGGCGGCGGCCGGTGAGGGTGAAGACGGCCAGCGCCGTGGCTGCTCCGGCCAGGCGTGCCGCAAGGGGCCAGGGGCCGGGCGAGACGAGGGCGAGGACGACCCAGGCGGAGAGGGCGGCCTCGCTGACCGCGGTGGCCCAGGCGATGGCGGGGTGATCGGCCGGCAGGCGCCAGGCGAGGGCGATGCCGGTGCCGCGCAGGGCAAGCATGAGGAGCACGGCCGCCAGCAGCGGGCCCCAGCCGCCCTCCATCATCGGCGCCGCAACAGAAAGGCGGCGGTGCCGCCGACGAGGGCGGCGAGTAGGATGCCCCAGGCCGGGGGAACGCCCGGCGGGAGGAGGAAGGCGAGGGGGGCCGCGACGGCACCGCCGAGGGAGGCGCGCCAGGGGCCGCCCCGGGCCAGGCCGGCGGCGATCATGAGGGCGAAGTAGAGCACGTTGACCATGAGGAGGAGGCGCAGCACGGCCGGGGAAAGGCCTCCGGCCAGGATGTAGCCGAGGGCGGTGGTGAGCAGGCCGACGATCCAGCTGGCGAGGGCGAAGCCGAGGAACCAGCGGGTCCGGTGTGGGGGCGGCAGGTCGGGCAGGCGGCGCATGGCGGCGGCCCAGGGGGTGATGGCGACGAAGGGGACGCAGAGCGGGGCGAGGGGCCCCCGGATGAGGGGGGCGAGGGCCGCGGCCATGGGAAGGAAACGGGCGTTGGCCATCACGCAGCCCGCCACGACCGCGGGGGCGGCCCCGGGGGCGGCACTGAGCAGCACCATCTGCCCGGCCATGCCGTAGACGCCGGCGGAGGAGGCCAGGCCCCAGCCCAGCCCGAAGCCGGCCGCCTGCACCGCGGCGCCGAAGGCGACGAAGGTGGCGGCCATGGCGACCATCTGGGCGCCGAAGGCCTCGGTGATGCCCTGGCGGAAGGCGGGGTGCATCCGCGCAGCCTGCCATGGCGGGGGCTGCGCCGGGAGGCCTGCTCGATCCGCTTGACCGGGGCGGGCGGGCGCAGGAAATCTTCCGCCATGGAACAGAGTGCCGAACCCGACGTCCTCGTGATCGGTGGGGGGCCAGCCGGGTCCACCGCCGCCGCCTTGCTGGCCAAGGCCGGACGCGACGTGGTGCTGGTGGAGAAGGAAGCGCATCCCCGCTTCCACATCGGCGAGAGCCTGCTGCCGCGGAACCTCGACATCCTCGAGCGGCTGGGAATGCTCCAGACGGTGCGGGAAATGGGCGTGCACAAGCCCGGTGCCGAGTTCGTCTCCGACCGGACCGGCCGGTCCTGCGCCTTTCCCTTCGCGCAGGCGCTGAACAAGGCGCGCACCCATTCCTGGCAGGTGCGGCGGTCGGACTTCGACGCGGCCCTCTTCTCCAATGCCCGCCGCCTCGGGGCGACGGCGCTGGAGGAAACGCGGGTGACGGACATCGCCTTCGGGGCGCGGGGCGCGCGCTCCACCGTGACGGCGAAGACGAGAGAGGGCGTGGAACTGGCCTTCCGCCCCCGCTTCGTGCTGGACGCCTCAGGCCGCGACACCTTCCTGGCAGGCAAGCTGCGGCTGAAGGAGAGCAACAAGCACAACAACACCGCCGCCATGTACGCCCACTTCACCGGGGTGGAGCGGCGCGAGGGGGAGTTGGACGGCTACATTTCCATCCATCTGGCGGAGGACGGCTGGTTCTGGCTCATCCCCCTGCCGGGTGATGTGATGAGCATCGGCTTCGTGGGCAACCAGTCGGCCTGGAAGGGCCGCAAGGGCACGGCGCAGGAGCTGTTCCTGGACCGCATCGCCTCCAGCCCCACCGTGTCCGCCCGCACGCGCGGCGCGACGATCGCGAGCGAGATCTACTCCACTGCCAACTACTCCTACCGCGCCACCTCCGGCAGCGGGGAGGGTTACCTGATGATCGGGGATGCCTTCGGCTTCGTGGACCCGATGTTCTCCACCGGCGTGCTGATGGCGATGACGGCCGGCGAGCTAGGCGCCAAGGCCGCGGAGACCTGGCTGGAGAACCCGGTGCGCGGCGCCGCCGCCTGCCGCGCGGTGAACCAGGAGCTGGCGCGGGCGATGGACCGGATCGGCTGGCTCATCTACCGGATCAACGACCCGGTGATGCGCAGCCTGTTCATGGCCCCGCGCAACACGTTTTGGATGCGGGACGGCATCATCAACATGCTGGCCGGCAATCTCGCCGGGGGACGTTTCGGCGATCCCCGCGCGGTGCTGCCCATCCTGTCCTTCAAGGCGGTGTACCACGTGCTGTCCTGGCTCCACCGGCACGGGATGGGGCCGGAGATGCCGGAGGAGCCGCGGCCGGCCATGGTGGCGGCGGAGTAGGCGGTTCGGGAGGAGGGCTGGCCTTCTCCCCCTCAGAAGGTGCTGCGTTCCACGCCCAGGGCCGGCGGCTGGCTGGGCCAAACGCCCATCTCCTGGATGGCGCGCAGAAGTTCCTCGAAGCGGAAGGGCTTGTTCAGGCGGCGCGTCCGTTCGTCGAAGGCCCGCCCCGCCCAGTTGGAGGGCATGCCGGAGAGGTAGATCACCTTCAGATCCGGTCGCGCCGCCCGGGCCCGCTCCACCACGTCGAAGCCGTTCATCGGCTCGCCGAGGTTGATGTCGCTGAGCATGAGGCGGCAGGGCCCGGAGGCCAGGTATTCCAGCGCCTCATCCCCGTGCTCCGCCATCCGCACGGCATAGCCCGCATCCTCCAGCGCCTGGACCATCACGTCCAGCACCAGGTCGTCATCCTCCAGGACGAGCACGTCGCACATGGGGGCCTTGTTCCAATTCTACCGGGAGAAGGGAGAACGCTGGCGGCAGCACCAGGGTAGGGAGGTCACCGGATTGTTTTTACGGGACCTTCTTTGGGCTATCGAAGCCCATGGCTTCGCCGTCCAGCGCCCGCGTCAGCGCCGCCCCGGCGCGCAACAGGGCGGCGGAGAGCGCGGCGTGGTGGTCCGGGTCCCGGAAGCGTGTGCAGGTGCCGCTGACCGTCAGGGCCCCGGCGAGCGCGCCGCCGGCGCGGAAGACCGGCACGCTGATGGCGGCCATCTCCGGCGTCCGCTCGCCGAAAGAGGAGTCCAGAAGGGGCTCGTCCCCGCGCCATCCCCCGGCGAAGCGGGTGAGGGTATGCCCGGCCGCACCCTGCAGGGGGAGCAGGGAGCCGATGGTGATCCAGTCCCGCACGGCCTGCTGGCCTTCCACCCGGGCGAGGAGGAGGCGGCCCTCTCCCTCGCGCACGAAGAAGCCCGCCGTCTCGCGCGTCTCCGCGGCCAGCGCGGCGAGGACCGGGTCCAGGGCCGCCCGCAGGTCGAGCCCGCGCGCGTAGGCGGCGCCGAGCCGGGGCAGGGTGGGGCCGAGCCGATAACGCCCATCCGCCTGCCGCACCGTGTAGCCGCGCCGCTCCAGCGAGGCGAGCAGGCGGAGCAGGGTGCTTTTGTACAGGCCGGTTCTGCGGGCGAGCTCGGCCAGGGGCTGCGGGCCATCGCTGGCGCCCAGCGCTTCCAGCACGGCCAGCCCGCGTTCGAGCGCCGCGACACCCTCAACGCGTGGGCTGTCCGGCTCCTCGGTGCCGTCCTGCTTGACCTTGGGGACCGCCATCGCCATTCTCACTGGAATAGAACAGCAGTTCTGTCAGACAGAACGATTCGGTGTCAACCCTGCCGTGACCTGAAGGATTTACCCTCGTGACTGACCTGCCCCGCCGCGTTTCCATCAACGAGGAGGGCCCGCGCGAAGGCTTCCAGATTGAGCCCGGGCCCATCCCGACTGCCGACAAGGTCGCGCTGATCGAGGCGTTGGCGGCGACGGGCTTGAAGCATATCCAGGTCGCCTCCTTCGTCTCGCCGAAGCTCGTGCCGGGCTGGGTGGATGCGGAGGCGGCTGTGGCCGGCTTCGCGCCGCGGCCGGGGGTGGCCTATACGGCGCTGTGGTTCAACGCGGCCGGGTTGGAGCGGGCATTGGCCTTCAAGGACCGGCTGCACCTCGCCGGATCGATCTCCCTCTCCGCCTCCGAGGCGTTTTCCCGCAAGAACCTCAACCGCGACCGCCTGGGCCAGGTGGAGGCAATGCGGAAGCAAACGGCCGCGCACCTCGCCGCCGGAATTCCGGTGAACCGCATCGGCGTCATGGCCGCCTTCGGCTGCAACTTCTCCGGCGCCGTTACCCCCGCCCAGGTCTTCACCGCGATCGAGGACGGGATGGGCGTTGCCGCGGAGGCCGGGGCTGCGATCACCCGCCTCTCGCTGGCCGACACCATGGGCTGGGCGAATCCCGCGCAGGTGGAGCGGCTGGTGGGCGAGGTCCGCGCCCGCTGGCCGGAGCCGGAGATCACCCTGCACCTGCACGACACGCGTGGCCTGGCCGTGGCCAATGCCCATGCCGGGCTGCGCATGGGCGTGGCGAGCTTCGATGCCACCGTGGGCGGCCTCGGGGGCTGCCCCTTCGCGGGCCACAAGGGCGCGCCGGGCAACATCGCCAGCGAGGAGCTGGCCCTGCTCTGCGAGGAGCTGGGCATCGAGACGGGGATCGACCTGGACGCCCTGATCGAGGCCGGGCATCTCGCCGAGCGCATCGTCGGCCACCCCCTGCCAAGCGCCTTGCTACGCGGCGGCAGCCTCCGCGCCTTCCGCGAGCGCGCGGCCCAGGCCGGTCACGGGGTGGTGGCATGAGCGCCCGTCCGCTGGAGGGGCTGAAGGTCCTCGAGTTCTCCCACACGATCATGGGCCCCTGCGCTGGCCTGCTGCTGGCCGACCTCGGTGCGGAGGTGGTGAAGGTGGAGCCGGCACCGGCCGGCGATCACACGCGCCGCCTGCCCGGCTTCGCCTCCGGCTTCTTCGCCACCTTCAACCGCAACAAGCGGTCGCTGGCGATCGACCTGAAGCGGCCCGAGGGGCGCGATGCCGTGCACCGGCTGGTGCGGGAAGCCGACGTGGTGCTGGAGAACTACGGCCCGGGCACGATGGAGCGTCTGGGCTGCGGCTGGGAGACGCTCTCGGCCCTCAACCCGCGCCTGGTCTACCTCGCGCTGAAGGGCTTCCTCGCCGGGCCTTACGAGCATCGCCCGGCGCTGGACGAGGTGGTGCAGTTCCAGGCCGGCCTCGCCTACATGACCGGCCCGCCGGGCCAGCCGCTGCGCGCCGGTGCCTCGGTGGTGGACATCATGGGCGCGGTCTTCGGCATTGTCGCCGTGCTCGCCGCCCTGCGGGAGCGGGACCGGACCGGCCAGGGACAGCGGGTGGGCAGCGCCCTGTTCGAATCTGCTGTCTTCCTCGTCGGCTCCCACATGGCCGGGGCCGTCACCACCGGTGAGCCCGTGCCGCCGATGCCCGCCCGCCGCGGCGCCTGGGGCGTCTACGAGCCTTTCACCGCCGGCGATGGCGGTCAGGTCTTCATCGGCGTGACCAGTGACGCGCAATGGGTGCGCTTCTGCGAGGTCTTCGGCTTCGGGGACCTCGCGGCCGATGAGCGCCTGCACACCAATGCCGACCGCACCCGCGCCCGCGCCTGGCTGATCCCCGAGCTGAAGGAGCGGATCGCGCGACTGCCGCGCGAGACGGTGGTGGAGAACTGCGAAAGGGCCGCTATCTCCTGGGCACCCGTGGGTAAGCCGGCCGACCTGTTCGAGGACCCGCATCTCCTCGCCGGTGGTGGCCTACTCGCCACGGCCATGTCCCTCCTCGGCGGCGGCACCGGGGAGGCCCTGCTCCCCGCCCTGCCCGTGGAGTTCGGCGGGGCGAAGGAGCGCACCACCCTGCAGCGCCAGCCACCGCGGATGGGCGAGAACAACGCCGAGGTCCTGGCCGAGGCCGGCTTTACCCCGGAGGAGATCGAGGCCCTGCGCCGGGACGGGATCCTGGCACAGGGCTGAGGCAGGCGCTTAGGGCGCGGTGCCCGGGGCGGGCACCGCCTGCCGGCGCTCGGCCAGTTGCCGGTCTAGCGCGGCAGTCTCGGCCTGCAGGGCGGCAAGCCGCCGCTCCGCCTCGGCCACCGCGGCCTGCCGGGTCCGTAGCGTCGCTTCGGCCTCGGCCTGCTGGGCGCCCAGGGCTGCCAGACGCTGCTCACCCTCCGCCGCCTGCCGCGCCGCCCCGGCCTGTCGCTCGGCCAACGCCTGCTGCGCCCGCCCGGCCTCCGCCGTGAGCGCGGCCACGCGGCCCTGCGCTGCTTCCGCCTGCTGCGTCAGCCCAGCCAGCCGCTGCTCCGCCTCGCCCACCTGGCCGCGCAGCGCCGCCAGCTGACCGTCCAGCGCCGTCGTCTCCCGGGCCACTTCGGCCTGACGCTCCGCCAGGGCCCGCTGCGCCTTCTCCGTTTCCGCAGCCAGCGACGTTACCTGGCCCTGGGCCACCTCCGTCTGCTGCCGGAGCTCCGCGATTCGCGCCTCGGCCTGAGTCACCGAGGCTGCCAGCTCCCGGCTGCGGCCTTCCGCGGCCGTGTTCGCCGCTCGCGCCGCCTCCGCCCGCTGCGTCAGCGCGGCGAGATCTCCGGCCGCCCGGCGCTCCTGCGCCAGCGTGCCCTCCAACTCCGTCACCCGCGCCGCCTGAACCCGGCGCGCGTCCTCGGCCCGCTCCAGCCCGGCGCCGCGGGAGAAGGCCAGCGACCAGCCGACAACGAGCAGGACCAGCCCCACCCCGGCCGCGGCCAGGATCGGCCAGGACAGGCCGAGCAAGCCCGCCGGAGGAGCCGGCCGCGGAGCCACCACGGGGGCTGCTATCCTCGAGGGCGGCATGGGCCCGCTCACCCGAGCCCGCGCGTTCTTCCGGTTGCCTGCCATGCTCTCGCATCCCGTCCTGATTCGCGGGGGAGGTAGCACGCTCGCTACGTCCCCCCGAGTGAAGAAGATTGACCCTTTGGTGGGGTGCTGGTGGCCCCAGGAAGGCGCCGCCTCCCTGGACCCTCCGCCAGGAGCCTGGTTGGACCTATAGGTCCAACCCTGGACCTGCATCGGGCTGCCACGGATGCGATGATTGAAGGGCGCCGACGAAGGAATTTGAAAACCGCATCAGCCGAGCCGCGCTGTCAGTCGCCTGAGGTCATCGACCTCAGGCGGGCCGTCAGCGAAGCATTCCGCGGCAGCCCGATAGAAGAAGACGAGAGGGGGTCCAGGGGGAGAGAATTCCTTCTCTCCCCCTGGGGCCACAGGAACCGAACCTCAATCATCGACCTCCACCTTGGCGGCCTGCACCACCTCCGCCCACCGGCGCATATCGGCCCGCCACATGGCATCGAACTCGGCGGCGCCGGCAGGGGAGGGCTGGGCGCCGAGGTTGGCGACGCGGGTGCGGCCGGGTTCGGTCCGCACCGTGTCCATGATGGCGGCAGAGAGCTGTTCGACCGTGCGCGGGTTCATGCCGGCAGGGCCGAAGACGCCGACCCAGCTGGAGACGACGAAGTCCGGCATGCCGGCCTCGGCCATGGTGGGCACGTCCGGCAGGTTGGGCAGGCGCTCGCGCGAGGTGACGGCGAGGGCGCGGAGGGTGCCGCCCTGGATGCCGCCGAAGACGTTGGGCAGGTTGTCGAAGATGACCTGGATGCGGTCGGCCTGCAGGTCCAGCACGGCGGGGCCGCTGCCGCGATAGGGGACGTGGGTCATCTCCAGCCC
This sequence comes from Roseomonas indoligenes, assembly GCF_017813365.1. GTDB lineage: Bacteria > Pseudomonadota > Alphaproteobacteria > Acetobacterales > Acetobacteraceae > Roseomonas > Roseomonas indoligenes. Next base: position 50,393 of record NZ_JAGIZA010000015.1, on the reverse strand, counting down.
CGTGCGAAGGCGAAAGAGTTCGCCGGTGAGGTGGATGGAGGTGCCGGTGCCGGAGGAGCCGAAGTTCACGCCGCCGGGGCGGCGGGCGAGGGCGATGAACTGCTGCACCGTGCGCACGGGCAGCGCGGCGGAGACGGTCATGGCGTTGGGGAACTCGCCCACGCGGGCGATGGCCGTGAAGTCGCGCGCGGCATCGAAGGGCAGGTTCCGGCGCAGTGCCGGGGTGACGCCGTGGGTGCCGGCGCCGCCGATGAGAATGACGGTGCCGTCGTTCGTGGCCTTGGCGACGTAGTCGGAAGCGATGGAGCCGCCGGCCCCCGGCTTGTTCTCCACGATGGCGTTCAGGCCCAGGCGCTCGCGCAGGCCCTCGGCGACGATGCGGCCGATAGCGTCGAAACTGCCACCGGTGTAGCCGACCTGGACGCGGACGACCCGGCCCGGTTCCAGCTGCGCGGCGGCCGGGGTGGCCAGTGCGGCCAGCGCGGTGGCGGACAGGATCAGCGAGGCGAATGCGCGTCTCATGAAGGGGTTCCCCAGCCTCCGGCGCCGGCCGTGCCCATGAGGAGCCGGTCGCCCGTTTGCAGCACCGTGGTGAGCTTTGACCGCACTTCCTCCCGCGCGCCGTTGGCGCGGATCACCAGGGCTTCCGCGACACGGCCATCGCCGCCGCCCGCGCTGCCCCTTGCCGCATGGAAATGCCGCTCCCCCCGGAATGTGAGGGTGAGCGGTCCTTGCAGGATCTCGTATTCCCGGTCGATGCCGCAGCCGCCGGGATGCAGCCCCGCACCGCCGGAGCCGCGACGAACGCGGTAGTGGTGCACGCGCACGGGCGCATCCGCCTCCATCGCCTCCACGGGCAGGTTCATGGTGTTGCCGACATCGGTGGAGACGCCGTGCACGCCCGGCATGGCGGCCGAGCCGCCGCTGCCGCCCGTCAGCACCTCCGTCACCACCCAGGCCGTTCCGTCCGCTCGCCGGCCAGAGAGGGCCATGACGGTGGAAGTGCCGGCATTCGCGGCGGGGATGCGGTCCGGCAGTGCCTGGGCGAGGGCGCCAAGGACCGCATTGGTCAGTAGCTTCACCGTGCCCGTGCGCGCGTTCAATGGGGCGGGGCTGCGCGGGTTCAGCAGGGAGCCCTCCGGCAGCACGACGGAGAGCGGGCGGGCGCAGCCGCCGTTGTTCGGGATGTCGGGGCCGGTCACGGCGCGGAGCGCGAAGAAGCAGCCGGCCATGACGCCCGCGGGTGCGGCGTTCACCGGGCCGCGCACCTGGGGGGAGGTGCCGGTGAAGTCGAAGGCGATCTCGTCCCCCCGCACCGTCACCCGCACGCGGATGGGCACGGGGCGGTCCAGTTCCACGCCGTCGTTGTCCAGGGCGTCCTCATAGGTCCAGCTGCCGTCGGGGATGGCGCGGATGGCGGCGCGGGTGGCGGCCTCCGCGCGGCGGACGAGTTCCAGCATCATCGCCATCAGCGCATCGGCGCCGTGGCGGGCGGCGAGTTCCTCCATGCGCGTCGCGGCCACGCGGCAAGCGGCGATCTGCGCCTCCAGGTCCCAGGCGAAGGCTTCCGGCGTGCGCGTGTTGAGGGCGATGATCCGCAGGATCTGCGGGTCCGTCACGCCCGCCCGCGCCAGCTGCAGCGGCGGCAGGCGCAGGCCTTCCTGGAAAATTTCCGTGGAGTTTGTGGGGAGCGATCCCGGGGTGAGGCCGCCCATGTCCTGGTGGTGCAGGATGGTGGCGGCGAGCGCGATCACGCGGTCTTCCGCGAAGACGGGCACCATAAGCGAGACGTCCGGGATGTGCGTGCCGCCGTCATAGGGGTCGTTCATCAGGAACACGTCGCCGGGCCGCATCCCCGTCACCGGGAAGTCGCGCAGCATGCGCTGCACGGCGGGCATCAGGCAGCCCAGCAACAGCGGTAGGGAGACCGACTGCGCCATGACCGTGCCGTCCGGCAGGAAGAGGCTGGCGGAGGCGTCGTTCGCCTCCCGCACGATGGGGGAGACGGCGGAGCGCAGCATCACGCCCTGCATCTCCTCCGCGATGCCCTCCAGGCGGCGGCGGATGATCTCGACCGTTGCGGGGTCCATGCGCTCCACGGTCATGCCGCCTTCTCCATCAGCAGGTGCGCGGGGTGCGCGGTGACGTGCCAGCCGGCGGGCACCACCAGGGTCGTGTCGTCCTGCTCGACGATGGCGGGGCCGTGCAGGGTCTCGCCCGGCGCCAGGGCGGCGCGGGGCACCACCGCGACCGGCCCCGCGATGCCGGCGATGACCGCATGGCGTGTCCCGCGCGGCGGAGCAGGGCGGGGGAGGGCGCGGGCGGCGCGGTCGGGCGAGGGCAGGCGCAGCACGGCGCGGAGCGAGACCAGCCGCACGGGTGCCTGGCGCGCGTGGCCGTAGGCGGCGCGGTGCGCCTCGATGAAGCCATCCCGGATGGCGCGCGCCGGGTCCGGCGCGTCATGAGGGACCGGGACGTCCAGCGTGTGGCCTTGCCCCACGAAGCTGGCGGCCGCGGTCAGGATCACCTCCGCCGCATCGGCATTCACGCCCTCAGCGGCCATGGAGGCGCGGCACTCGGCGATCATCTCCGCGACCGCATCGCGGAGGGTGCCATCCATCCTGTCCACGACGCCGCCGAAGCCGCGCGCTGCGTCGTGCTCCAGCGGCGCGTCCAGCAGGCCTGTGGCGGCCAGCACGCCGGGCGCGGTGGGCACCACGATGGTCCTCTGGCCCAATTCTTCCGCGATGGCGGCCGCGTGCAGCCCGCCGCCGCCGCCCGCGGGCAGCAGCGGCATCTCGCGGGGGTCCACGCCGCGCGCCACGGTCACGGCGCGCACCGCCTCCGCCATGGTGGCATTGATCACGCGGTGGATCGCCACCGCCGCCTCCCGCAGGCCCAGGCCGAGCGGGCCGGTGACATCGCGCCGGATCGCCTCCGCCGCGGCTTCCGCATCCAGTGCCAACTCTCCCGCCGCGAAGCGCGTGGGGTCCACGAGGCCCAGCACGACGGAGGCGTCCAGCACCGTCGGGCGCACCCCGCCACGCCCGTAGCAGGCCGGCCCGGGCGCGGCGCCGGCCGAGCGCGGGCCGACGCGCAGGCCCCCTGCCGCGTCGATCCAGGCGATGGAGCCGCCGCCCGCCGCCACCGCCAGCACGTCGGCCGTCGGCACGCGCACGGGGAAGCGGCCGATCCGGCCATCCGTCCGCAGGGCCGGCGCGCCGCCGCGGATCACCGCCACGTCCGCGCTGGTGCCGCCGACATCGATGGAGACGCCGTCCGGCATCCCCGCGCCGCGCAGGACGGCCGCCGCGCCGATCGCCGCCGCCGAGGGGCCGGACAGGGTGAGCCGGATCGGGCGCCCGCGCGCTGCGGCGCCCCCGAGTAACCCGCCGCGGGAGTGCATCACCTGCATCGGCACGCCGATCCCGGCATCGCCGAGGATGGTCTCGATCCGGCCGAGATAGTCGCTCATGACCGGTTTCAGCGCGGCGTCGAAGGCCGTGGCGCAGGTCCGTTCGTACTCGCGCGGCGCCGGGTCCACCTCGGAGGAGAGGGAGACCGCCATGCCCGGGCACGCCTGCCGCACGATCTCGCGCGCCCGCCGCTCATGCGCGGGGTTGAGGAAGGCGAAGAGGAAGCAGATTGCCACGGCCTTCGCGCCCATGGCGTCCAGCGCCCGCGCGGCTTCCGCCACCCCCGCCTCGTCCAGCGCCTCCACCACGGCGCCGTCCGCGCCGATCCGCTCGGCCACCTCCATCCGCCGCTCCGGCGGGATGAGGTCCACCGGCGTCTGCGGCGGGAAGATCAGCTCGTAGTTCGAGGCGCGCGTCATCCGCCCCAGCTCGATCACGTCGGCGAAGCCGCGCGTCGTGATCAGCCCCGTGGGCGCCGCCGTGTTCTCCAGGATGGCGTTCGTCGCCACCGTGGTGCCGTGCAGGAAGCGGCGCACGGAGGCGGGCGGCGCTTCCTCCCCCAGCAGCCGTGCGAGGGCGTGGCCGACGGCGCGGGCCGGGTCGTCGGGCGTGCTCGGCACCTTCAGAGAGCGCAGCGCCCCCGCCCCGTCGCGCAGCACCGCGTCGGTGAAGGTGCCGCCGATGTCGATGCCGATCTCCATGGTGTCTTTCCCCTGCCGCAAAAGCGGTTAGCGACGATCGTGCCACGACGGTGCTCTTGGCCCCAGGGGGCGCTGCCCCCTGGACCCCCGCCAGGAAGGAGCCTGAGGCTCCTGGGCCTGCATCGGGCTGCCGCGGATACGATGACCGAAGGGCGACGCCGCAGGATTTCTGATCTCAGTTCAGCGCGGGCGGACTTGTCCCGCGCCTCGGGTCATCGACCCGAGGCGAACCGCCAGACGTGCATGCCGCGGCAGCCCGAAAGGAAAAGATGAGGGGTGGGGGTCCAGGGGAGGGGAGAATTCTTTCTCCTCTCCCCTGGGCCGGCTGCAGAACTTACGCCTGAAGCAGGCGAACGATGCCGTCGAGCTGGTCGAGATCCCGGTAGGAGATGATGACCTTGCCGCCCCGGCCTCCATGCTCGACCGTCACGCGGAGGCCCAGGCGTTCCGAGAGTTCCCGCTCCAGGGCGCGCGTGTCGGCATCGACTTGGCGGCGCTGAGCGCGGGGGCGTTCCCCGGCGGCGGCCAAGGCTTCGGTCTGGCGCACGTTCAGGCCGCGCGTCACGACCTGCTCGGCCAGGCGGACCGGGTCCGGGGAGGTGAGCAGGGCGCGGGCATGGCCGGCCGTGAGGCTGCCGCGTCCGAGCATCTGACGAACGGAGGCGGGCAGGCCGAGGAGGCGCATGGTGTTGGCGACGTGGCTGCGGCTTTTGCCGACGGCGTTGCCCAGGGCGTCCGCCTTCAGGCCGAATTCCTCGGTGAGGCGGCGGTAGCCCTCGGCCTCCTCCAGGGCGTTCAGGTCCTCGCGCTGCAGGTTCTCGACGAGGCCGGCGGCCATGGCGGCGCGGTCGTCCATCTCCCGCACCACGACTGGCACCTCGTGAAGGCGGGCGGCCTGGGCGGCGCGCCAGCGGCGCTCGCCGCCAATGATCTCGTAGTTCCCGCCGGAGCCGGGCTTGGGGCGGACGAGGATGGGCTGGAGGACGCCGTGCTCCCGGATGGAGGCGGCGAGCTCGGCCAAAGCCTCCGGGTCCATGGGGCCGCGTGGCTGGAAAGGGCCGGGCTCCAGTGCCTCGACGGGGAGGCTCTGGGGAGCGGTGGCGGCGGCGGGGGCGGGATCGTCGCCCAGCAGGGCGGAGAGGCCCATGCCGAGGCGGGTGGGCTTGCGGCTCACTTCGTGGCCTCCGCGGCCTTGGCGGCACGGGCACGGGCACGGGCCCGATCCCGTTTCAGGAGTTCCGCCGCGAGCTGGATGTAGGCCTGCGACCCTGCCGAGCGCACGTCGTAGAGGATGACGGGAAGGCCGTGGGAGGGCGCCTCGGAGACGCGGATGTTGCGGGGGATCACCGTGTCGTACACCCGGTCCTTGAAGAAGCTCCGCACGTCGCGCGCGACGAGCTCGGAGAGGTTGTTGCGGCGATCGAACATGGTCAGGACGATTCCGTCCAGGGCGAGGGCGGGATTCAGGCGCTTCACCCGGTCCACCGTGCGCGTCATCTGGGAGATGCCCTCCAGCGCGAAGAACTCGGTCTGCAGGGGAACCAGCACGGATTGGCTGGCGACGAGGGCATTCAGTGTGAGCAGGCCGAGCGAGGGCGGGCAGTCGATCAGCATGTAGTCGTAGCGGGCGAGGGTGGCGGCATCCCGGGTGAGGGCCTGTGCCAGGCGCCGCTCCCGGTCCTCCATGCCGACCATCTCGATCTCGGCACCGGCCAGGTCGTTGTCGGCGGGAAGCAGGTCGAGGCCGGGGATCGCGCTGGGGCGGATCAGGTCGGGGAGGGGGCGGTCCCCCACCAACAGGGCGTAGCTGCCCGCGCCACGCGCGTTGCGGGGCACGCCGAGGCCGGTGGAGGCGTTGCCCTGCGGGTCCATGTCCAGCAGCAGCACGCGCTTTGTGGAGGCCAGGGCCGTGGCGAGATTGATGGCGGTGGTGGTCTTGCCGACGCCGCCCTTCTGGTTGGCGAGCGCGATACGGCGCGGGCCAGCGGCGGTCCGATCAGCGGCCGGCACGGTGCAGCCCCGTGATGCGGAAGATCATGGCGCCGGGTTCGGTGCGGCTCTCGAAGCGTTCGGTGTTCATGGTCCACTCCGCCTCTGCGGCGGCGAGTTCATCGGCCGCGCTGCGGCCTTTGGGGAAAAGGGCGGTGCCGCAGGGGGCGAGCAGCCGTTCGGCATGCCCCAGCAGCAGGGTCAGGGGCGCGAGTGCCCGGGCGGTGACAAGGGCGAGGGGAGGGAGGGTCACGGCCTCGATGCGCAGGGCATGCACGCGGACATGAGAAAGGCCGAGCTCGCCGGCGGCGGCGGTGAGGAAGGCGGCCTTGCGGCGATCCGATTCCACAAGGTTCCAGATGCGGCCGGTGTCGGCGATGGCGAGGACGAGGCCGGGGAAGCCGCCGCCGGTGCCGAGGTCGGCCGCTTCGCCGTCTGCTTCCGGCAATAACGACAGGAGCTGGAGGGAGTCCGCGATGTGGCGCGCGCGGAGCGTTTCCGGGTCGCCCTCGGCCACGAGGTTGATGCGGGCATTCCAGCGGAGCAGGAGGGACAGGAACCCGTCCAGCCTCGCCCCTGTTTCACGTGAAACAGCCGGATCAGGTGCTCTCACGCCGCACCTGCCCGTGCGGGGGAGGCACCGCGCCGCAGGTGGCCGGCGAGCGCGACCAGGGCCGCGGGCGTGATACCCGGGACACGTCCGGCAGCACCAAGGGTCGCGGGGCGGGCGGCGCAGAGGCGCTGGCGCATCTCGGTCGAGAGGCCGGCAATGGCGGCGAAGTCCACCTCCTCCGGGATTCGAAGCCGCTCCTCCCGTTCCAGCGCAGCGAACTCGGCGGCTTGGCGGGCAAGGTAGGGGGCGTAGAGGGCTTCCGTTTCTAGCTGTGTGCGGACCCCGGGCGAGAGATCGCGCAGCCAGGGGAAGGCCTGATCCAGGGCAGGCCCCTGGGCGGCGGGCAGGGCCATGACCTCCAGCAGGGTGCGGGGAATGCCGTCCTGGTTCACCGGCAGGCCGGCGGCGGCCAGGGCGGCGGGGGTGGCGGTCTCGGCCCGCGCGCGGGCCAGGGCCTCGGTGACGGCGGTGGCGAAGGCGCGGTGGCGGGCGGCGCGCTCCGGCCCGACGCAGCCCCATTCCAGGCCGCGCCCGGTCAGGCGCAGGCCGGCATTGTCGGCCCGCAGGCGGAGGCGGTGCTCGGCCCGGGCGGTGAGCATGCGATAGGGCTCGGTCACGCCCTGCGTCACCAGGTCGTCCACCAGCACGCCAGCATAGGCTTCGGTCCGCAGCAGCACCCGCGCCTCCGTACCACCGGCGGCGCGGTGAGCGGCGTTGATCCCGGCCAGCAGGCCCTGGGCCGCGGCCTCCTCGTAGCCGGTGGTGCCGTTGACCTGGCCGGCGAGGAAGAGGCGCGGCACAGCCCGCACCTCCAGGCTTGGCCGCAAGGCGCGCGGGTCCAGATGGTCGTACTCGATGGCGTAGCCGTGGCGGAGGATGCGGGCCCGCCTCAGGCCGGGGATGGAGGCGATCACCGCCTCCTGAACGTCGCGCGGCAGGCTGGTGGATATGCCGTTGGGATAGACGGTCGGGATGTCCTCGGTCCCGGGCAGCCCTTCCGGCTCCAGGAAGATCTGGTGGCGTTCGCGGTCCGCGAAGCGGACGACCTTGTCCTCGATGGAAGGGCAGTAGCGCGGCCCGGCCCCTTGGATCTGGCCGGTGTAGATCGGCGCCCGGTCCAGGGAAGCGCGGATGATCGCGTGGGTCCCCGGCGCGGTGGCGGTGATGCCGCAGACCACCTGCGGGTTGGCGATCCGCTCCGTCATCCAGGAGAGAGGTTCGGGCGGATCGTCCCCGGGCTGGGCTTCGATCCCCGCCCAGTCGATCGTGCGGCCATCCAGCCGCGGCGGGGTGCCGGTCTTGAGGCGGCGCACCGGCAGGTCCAGGGCCGCGAGGGCCAGGGCCAGCCCGATCGAGGCCGGGTCGCCGTGGCGGCCGGCCGGCAGGCGCTCTGGGCCGAGATGGATCTCGCCGCGCAGGAAGGTGCCGGCGGTGACGACGAGGGCACCGCAGCCGATGCGCTCCCCCTCGCCCGTCAGCACCGCCGCGATGCCGTTGTCCGGACCCCGCTCCAGCCCTTCGGCCACGCCCTCCTCGATGGAGAGGTTCGGCGTCTCCCGCAGGAGGCCCTGGACAGCGGCGCGGTAGAGGGCGCGATCCGCCTGGGCGCGAGGGCCGCGCACGGCCGGGCCCTTGCTGCGGTTCAGGAGCTTGAAGTGGATACCGGCGGCATCGGCCGCGCGCCCCATCAGCCCGTCCAGCGCGTCCACCTCGCGCACCAGATGGCCCTTGCCCACCCCACCGATGGCGGGGTTGCAGGACATCTCCCCCAGCCGATCCAGCCGGTGGGTCAGCAGCAAGGTCCGGGCGCCGCAGCGTGCCGCCGCCGCGGCCGCCTCGGCCCCGGCATGCCCGCCGCCTACCACCACCACATCGAACATGCGCCCCATGGCGCGGCTATACCGCCACCGCCGGGCGGGGTCACTTCCCGATGCAGAACTCGGCGAAGACGCGGTCCAGAATGGCCTCGGCTCCCACCTTGCCGGTCAGCCGTCCTAGGGCCTGGAGGGCTTCCCGCAGGGCGTCGGCGCGCATTTCCGGCAGAGACGCCACCATCGCTTCACCGAGCCAGCGCAGCGCGTCCCTTACGGCCGCCCGGTGGCGGGGGCGGGCCAGCAGCGCGGCACCGGAGACAGGGGCAAGGCGGGACGCCACCTCCTCCAGCTTCTCCCGCAGTGCCGGAAGCCCTTCCCCGGTCCGCACGGAAACGGCCAGGGCGCCTTCCGGCACCGGCCCGCCGATATCGGCCTTGGACGCCACCAGGATGCAGTCCCGCCGGGCGACGAGGGCCAGGGTCGCCGCATCCGGCGTCGCGCCACAGGGCAGCACAGCCAGCACGATATCGGCCGCCGCGCCCCGGTGCAGGGCGCGGCGCACGCCCTCGGCCTCTATCTCGTCCCCCGCCTCTCGCAGCCCCGCCGTATCGGCCAGGACGGCGGGAAGACCGGCGAGGAGGATGCGGGCCTCCACGACGTCGCGCGTGGTGCCGGCCCGGGCGGAGACGATCGCGGCCTCGCGCCCGACAAGGGCATTCAGGAGGGAGGACTTGCCGGCGTTCGGCGCCCCGAGAATGGCAACGTCCAGTCCCGCGCGCACCCGCTCCCCACCCTCATCCGCCGTCAGCCGCGCCGTCATCTCGGCCGCGAGAACGCCGATGGCGCGGGCCACCTCGTCCTCAAGCGCATCGGGCAGGCCCTCATCCTCGAACTCGATCAGGGCTTCCTGACGCGCGAGGAGGCCTGTGAGGCGGCCCGCCCAGGCCGCGCAGAGGGCGGTAAGCCCGCCCCCCGCCAGTCCGAGCGCCTGGCGGGCCTGAGCGGCCGTTTCCGCCTCGATTAGGTCGATGACCCCCTCGGCCGCGGTGAGGTCCATGCGGCCGTTCAGCACGGCGCGGCGCGTGAACTCCCCGGGCTCGGCGGGGCGGGCGCCTGACCCGGCCAGGGCTTCGCCCACCCCGGCCACGACAGCCGCGCCGCCGTGGAGGTGCAATTCCGCCGAATCCTCGCCCGTGTAGGAGGCGGGGCCGGGCAGCCAGAGCACCAGGGCCTCGTCGAGCACGGTGCCATCTGGCGCGCTCAGACGCCGGAGCGCGGCACGCCTTGGCGCCGGCAGCCGGCCGGCAAGGGCTTCCAGCATTCTCCGGCTCTCCGGGCCGGAGAGGCGCATTACGGCGATGGCCGCGCGCCCGGGGGCGGTGGCGAGCGCGAAGATCGTGTCCATGATGAAGGGCAGGGGCCTCAGCCCTTGCCCGGTGGCAAGTCCGCTTCGGTCAGCATCAGCCGGTGAACGCGTCCATGCCCGATGACATGCGTCTGCAGGATCTCGTCGATGTCCTCGCGCGTTTCGGCGCGGTACCAGATGCCCTCCGGGTAGATCACCATGACCGGGCCGAACTCGCACCGATCGAGGCAGCCCGCACTGTTCACGCGGATGCCGGGTATGCCCAACTCCTTGGCCCGCGCCTTCATGTAGTCCCGCAGCGGCTCGCTTCCCCGGGCGGCACAGGACCCGCGCCGATGCCCGTCCGGACGCCGGTTGGTGCAAACGAAAAGGTGGACCTGGAACCAGGGCCGCGGATCGGTCCCTGTTTCACGTGAAACGGCGACGCTGTCAGGCAAGGCGGACACCCCTCGGTGGCGGCGGGAAGGCTGCCCCACATCTAGGGTGAGGCAGGGCAGGAGGCGAGGGCAGGGGATGAACGCCGGGGCGCACCAATCCCGGCTTGACGCGGGGCCCGGGCGGGCCGACGAATGCCGCTCGCCAGACCATGCCACAGACCTTCCTCCACACGCCCCTCGGCACCCTCACCCTGTCCGAGGAGGACGGTGCGATCGTGGCCCTCGACTGGGGCCAGGGCCGGGACCGCGAGGAGACGCCGCTGCTGCGGCGCGCCGCGGACCAGTTGCAGGACTACCTGGACGGCCTGCGGACCGGCTTCGACCTGTCCCTGAACCCGACGGGCAGCCCCTTCCGCCAGCGTGTCTGGCAGGCGCTGCGCGACATTCCCCATGGGGAGACCCGCAGCTACGCGGATCTGGCCCGTGTTCTCGGCACCGCATCCCGCGCCGTCGGAGGCGCCAACGGCGCGAATCCCATTCCCATCATCATCCCCTGCCACCGGGTGATCGGGGCCGGCGGCGCCATCGGCGGCTATTCCGGCGGCGATGGCCTTTCCACCAAGCGATGGCTGCTGGCGCTGGAGCGCCGCAGCCGCCGCCCCGACCCCCTCAGCCCCGATCTGCTGGACGGCCCCAACCCGCCCACGCGCCGCGCCGCCGGCGCGTCCTAGGAACCCCGCCATGAACCACGCCATTCGCCTGCACGAGCCCGGCGGCCCGGAGAAGCTGGTCTGGGAGGAGGTGCCGCTGCCCAGCCCCAAGCCCGGCGAGGCGCTGGTGCGCCACCACGCCGTGGGACTGAACTTCATCGACATCTACTTCCGCACCGGCCTCTACAAGGCGCCTTCCCTGCCCGCCGTCATCGGCATGGAGGCGGCCGGCACGGTGGAAGCGGTGGGGGAGGGCGTGGAGGACCTCCGGCCCGGCGACCGTGTTGCCTATGCCATGGGCCCGATCGGCGCCTATGCTGAAGCCCGCACCATTCCCGCCAAGGTGCTGGTGAAGCTGCCGGACGACATCGGCTTTGAGACGGCAGCCGCCATGATGCTGCAGGGCCTGACCGCGCAATACCTGCTCCGCCGTACCTACAAGGTGAAGGCCGGCGAGACGATCCTCGTCCACGCCGCGGCGGGCGGCGTCGGCCTGATCCTCTGCCAATGGGCGAAAGCTTTGGGAGCCACCGTCATCGGCACCGTGGGCTCCGAGGCGAAAGCTGAGCTGGCGCGCGCCCACGGCGCGGACCACGTCATCCTGCAGGGCGAAGACCTGGCCGCCCGCGTGAACGACATCACACGCGGTGCCCGCCTGCCCGTGGTCTATGACAGCGTCGGCCGCGACACCTTCTCGCCCTCTCTCGACTGCCTGGCGCCCTTCGGCCTCCTCGTCTCCTACGGAAATGCCTCCGGCCCTGTGACCGGCGTGGATCTCGGCATCCTGGCCGCGAAGGGCAGCCTCTTCGTCACCCGCCCCACCCTGGCCACGCACACCGCCAAGCGGGCCGACCTGCTCGCTATGGCCGATGAGCTCTTCTCTGTGGTCCGCAGTGGTCAGGTGAAGATCGAGATCAACCAGACCTACGCGCTGCGCGACGCTGCGACGGCCCACCGGGACCTAGAGTCCCGCAAAACGACCGGCAGCAGCTTACTTGTTCCGTAATTCATCCTGCGCTGGTCGAATCTGATCAATTCGGGACTACTTCCGGCAAGAAACCCTGAATGCAGGAAAAATTGCTAATATCAGCCGAAATAGCGTTGGCCTTTCCCTCAAAGGCCCGACAATCCGCCTCGGCTAAACTGTCGCGGGACGCCGGGGCCGATCGCTAGTTGCGCAGGAAGTAGCGGTAAGCATAAACCTCCGCGAAGCCTGCCGCTGCATAGACCCGGCGCGCTGCGGCATTACCCGGCGCGACCTGCAGCCAGCAGAGGCCGGCGCCCTGGAGGGCTCCCCAACCGGCCAAGGCACCCAGCAGGCGGCGACCCAGGCCCTGGCGCTGGAATTCCGGCCGCACGGCCAGGTCGAAAAGGCCGCAGAGCCGCCCGTCTGCGACGGCATGGCCGCATGCCGCAGCCATGCCGTCGATCCGGAGCACGAGCCAGGTGGCCGGGCGGGCCATCAACGGCAAGGCCTCCTCCTTTTCCGCCCGGCGGGTCTCGCTCTGGTACTCGGCAGTGGCGAGAACGGAGAGCCATTCCGCGTCAGGTCCCTCGCACCAGTGCGCCGCCGGGTCCTCGGTCTCGGGAACGCGGCCGGTCATCACCAGCGCGCCCTCAGCCTCTCTGTAGCCCCGTTCGAGGAGCAGGGGCGCCAGCCCGGGTGGGTCGAGCGGTGTGGAGCGAAAGCGGCAGGGTAGGCCGAGCCGGGCGTAATGCGCCTCCACCCGGGCTATGCGGGCCGGCAGGTCCGGGTCGTCGGCAGGGTCCAGCGAGGAGGCGGCGTTTGCCCGTCCGGTGCCTCCGTGAAAGGCGCGCAGCACGAAAGGGCCATCCCAGGCAACGCGCGGGGCCGGCACGGCGTTCAGCGCCGCCCGCTCCAGGAGCGCGGCATCCATTCCCGCCATCTCCGCCGCGTGATCCATCATGCCCTCGGGTCCGTTGCGGCCGTCAGGATGAACCTTCGCCAGCACCCTGCCAAATGGCCGGGGCTTCCGGTCCGCCGAACGAAACCGACTCGGGAAGGACGCGTTGGTCACCGGCAGACGAAATAGATCAGAAGAGGAAGACAGTGATGAAGACCACCACTCTCGCGCTCGCTCTCGCCGCCGGCCTGATCGCCGCGCCGGCCTTCGCCCAGGTTTCCACGGCCCCCACCCCGAGCGCGCCGGGCGGCGTGACGCGCGACCAGGGCGCGGGCGCCCCGGGCATGGCCGCCTCCCCCGCCGCCCCGCTCGGCTCCGCCGGCGGCCCGCCGAACCCGCAGGCCGGCGCGCAGGGCACGCAGCCCCAGTCCCAGCAGGGCGGCAGCGGCAGCAACTGATCGACGGACCCCGGGCTGACGCCCGGGGGCTGGTCGCCAGAGGCTGATACAAGAAGGGCCCGTCCCGGGAGACCGGGGCAGGCCCTTTTCCTTTCCGCGGGGCAGGGGACGCCAGGCCCCCTGCGGGCGGATCAGGTGTTCATCGCGTCGAAGAAGTCCTGGTTCGTCTTGCTGTACTTCAGCTTGTCGAGCAGGAACTCCATCGAATCCTGCGTGCCCATCGGATTCAGGATCCGGCGCAGCACCCACATCTTCGAGAGCTCGGAGCGCTCCACCAGGACCTCTTCCTTGCGGGTGCCGGACTTGGTGATGTCGATGGCGGGAAAGACCCGCTTGTCGGAGAGCTTGCGGTCCAGGACGATCTCGGAGTTACCCGTGCCCTTGAACTCCTCGAAGATCACCTCGTCCATGCGGCTGCCCGTGTCGATCAGGGCCGTCGCGATGATGGTGAGGCTGCCGCCCTCCTCGATGTTGCGCGCGGCACCGAAGAAGCGCTTCGGCCGCTGCAGCGCGTTCGCGTCCACGCCGCCCGTCAGCACCTTGCCCGAGGACGGCACGACCGAGTTGTAGGCGCGGCCGAGGCGGGTGATGGAGTCCAGCAGGATCACCACGTCGCGCTTGTGCTCGACCAGCCGCTTGGCCTTCTCCAGCACCATCTCCGTCACCTGCACGTGCCGCGTCGCCGGCTCGTCGAAGGTGGAGGCCACGACCTCGCCGCGCACGGTGCGCGCCATGTCCGTCACCTCCTCCGGCCGCTCGTCGATGAGCAGCACCATGAGGAAGACGTCGGGGTTGTTGGCGGAGATGGACTTGGCGATGTTCTGCAGCATCACCGTCTTGCCGGTCCGCGGCGGCGCGACGATCAGCGCGCGCTGGCCCATGCCGATCGGGGAGACGAGGTCGATCACCCGGTGGGTGTTGTCCTTCGGCGGCCCCTTCTTGTCCGTAATCGCGGCGGCCTCGACCTCCGGGTTCTCCATCCGCAGGCGGCGGGTGGGATACAGGGGCGTGAGATTGTCGAAGTTCACGCGGTGCCGCACGGCCTCGGGCGGCTCGAAGTTCACCGAGCTGACCTTCAGGAGCGCGAAGTAGCGCTCCCCGTCCTTCGGGGCGCGGATCTGGCCCTCCACCGTGTCGCCCGTGCGCAGCGCGAAGCGGCGCACCTGGGCGGGGGAGACGTAGATGTCATCAGGGCCGGGGAGGAAGTTGGACTGTGGGTTGCGCAGGTAGCCGAAGCCGTCGGACAGGATCTCCAGGGTGCCATCCCCGTAGATCGCCTGGTCGTTGTCGGCGAGCTGCTTGAGGATGGCGAAGAGCATGTCCTGCTTGCGGAGCGAGGAGGCGTTCTCGACGCCGGTCTCCTCCGCAAAGGCGAGCAGGTCGCCGGGGCTCTTGGCCTTCAGTTCGGATAGATGCATTCAGGTGGTCTCGATCGGCGTGGCCGAAGGGAGGAGGATGCGCGGAACCTGGATCGACGCTGGGACGCGCCTCCGCCGGGCGGCGGGATTCCGAGTCAGGGCCTGGCGGGCAATGGCCTGTATGGGGCGATGCACGGGGCGGTGGCGGCCGGCGAGGATCTCCGGAGGAGATCTTGCAGCCCTGCACCGGAGCGGACCCTAGAAGGGCAGCGGACCGGGCGTCAAGCGGGAAGATGGGTGAAAATGTCCTGAATTCAAGGCTTCTCTCGCCCCTCCCGCGCGTCCCGCACCCGTGGCACGGTCCGCAGCGATGCACCCGCTCCGCGAACGCCGCTTCCTCGTCCTGCTGGCCCTGGGCTTCTCAGCCGGCGTCCCCCTGCCGCTGGTGGCCGGTCAGGTGCTCCGCCAGTGGTTCACGGAGAGCGGGCTTTCCCTGACCGATATCGGCCTGACCGCGCTCATCGGGCTGGCCTACTCGCTGAAGTTCCTCTGGTCCCCGGCGCTGGACGCCGTGGCGCCGCCACTGACGGCACGGATGGGCCGGCGGCGCGGCTGGCTGCTGCTGATCCAGCCCCTCCTGATCCTCGCCATCCTCGCCACCGGGTTCAGCAATCCTACCGCCGCGCCGCTGACAACCGCCGCCCTCGCCGCCTTCGTCGCCTTTCTCTCCGCCAGCCAGGACATCGTGGTGGACGCCCACCGCATCGAGATCCTGGAGGAGAAGGAGCAGGGTTACGGCCTGGCCTGCTACATCTGGGGCTACAGGCTGGCGCTGCTTGCCAGCGGGGGCGGCACGCTCTGGCTCGTGGGCGCGCTGGGCTGGGGCGGCGCCTATGCCTATGCCGCGGCGCTGATGCTGGTGGGCGTGGCCGCCACCCTTGCCTCGCGAGAGGGACCGGCGCGCCCCGCCCCCGTCCTCTCCTGGGCCGGTCGGCTCGGCGCCTCCGTCGTGCAGCCCTTCGCCGACTTCATGCAGCGGCCCTACTGGCTGGCGATCCTGCTCTTTATCGTCCTCTTCAAGCTGGGCGAGGCGCTGGCGGGCATCATGACCACGCCCTTCTACCGCTCCCTCGGTTTCAGCCGGGAAGACGTGGCGGCGGTGGGCACCGTCTTCGGCCTCTTCGCCACCCTCGGCGGCGCGCTGGCCGGCGGATGGGTTGTGGCGCGGCTCGGCACGGCCCGTGCCCTCGTCATCACCGGCCTCGGCCAGATGCTCTCCAACCTCATGTACGTCGCACTCGCCTATGCCGGGCACGACCTGCCGATGCTCTGGCTCCAGGTCGGGATCGAGAACTTCACGGACGGGCTGGCCGACGCGGCCTTCGTCACCTACCTCTCCGGCCTCACCAGCCGCGCCTTCACGGCCACCCAATACGCACTGCTGTCCTCGCTGGCGGCCGTGCCGCTGCGCACGCTCGGCGCCTTCTCCGGCAGCCTTGCGGAATCCCTGGGCTGGCCGGGCTTCTTCCTCATGACCACCGCGGCGGCCCTGCCGGCCATGGCCATCATGCTCTTCCTTCTCTGGCGCCTGCCCCCTGCGGAACCGGCGCGGATCGTGGAGCCCCTCGTGTGATCCCCGCGGGCGGTTTGTTCCGGGGAGAGGAAGAAGGAATTCTTCCTCTCCCCGGACCCCTCACCATCATCTTTTTCTGGGCTTTGATTTTCTTCAGCTGGCGGTGCGCCTCGGCTCGATGAGCCGAGGCCACTGCAAGGGCAGGAACAGGCTCGCCACGCCGAAACCTCGTGTCAGAACGGCGCCGCGGCAGCCCGAAGCAGGTCCAGGAGCCTCAGGCTCCTGGCGGGGGTTTCAGGGGGCGGCGCCCCCTGGTCCCGGACAGATCAGAACCGCGCCACCAGCACCACCCCGGCCACCATCAGCGCGCCACCGAGGAGGCGCAGGGCGGAGGCTGGGTGCACCTCGAAGCCAAGCAGGCCGAAATGGTCGAGCACGAGGCTGGTGACGACCGCGGCGGTCAGCGTCACTGCGGTGAAGGGGCCGGCGCCCATGGACTTCGCCTGGATGAGGGTGACGACGACGTAGAAGGCGCCCAGCATCCCGCCAATCCAGCCCCACCAGGGAACGGTGGCGGCGTTGCGGAGCATTCCCTCGGCCGGCTTTCCGATGAAGGGTGCGGCGGCGAGCACGCCGAGAATGCCGACGAGATAGACGACGAGGGCCGGCACCACGGGGCCGGCCTCCAGCCTGTCGTTCAGGGTTGCGTTGGTGCCGGACTGCAGCATGTTGAGGATGCCGGCGATCGCCGCGAGGAGGTAGGCCATTCCAGGGACTCCGGGGTGCCGACCGGCGTAACGCGCGGGCGGCGTGCCCGCTCAGCCCGGCACCCGTTTAATCCTCCTCGTCCCGCAGTTCCTGCGGGCCCTGCTCCAGGCGGCTGCGCACGGCGGTCAGTTCCTCCAGCCAGCGGTCCAGCATGGCGCGCAGGCCCTCGGGGGTAACGCCTTCCACCCCATCGAGGCGGGAGACGACCACGCGCTTCTCCTCCGGCAGTTCCACCCGGGCCCAGCGGGTCAGGGCGTGCAGGGCCAGGGCCAGGGCGAGCGCGTCCCCTTCCTCCACGTTGATGGCGAGGGAGAAGACGATGGTGCCGTAGTGCCAGGCGAGGGCGGGCGGGTCCTCCTCCTCCACCGGGTCGGTCAGCTCCACCTGGAAGGGCAGGGGGGCGCCGTGCTGGACGAGGAAAGCGGGGGCGGAATCGTCGTCCTCCGGCTCGCCTTCCACGATTTCCAGCCCGGCCTCGCGCAGCAGGCCTTCGACATGGATGGGGCGCAGCCCTTCCATGAAGGCCTCGGTCTCGCTGAGCGCCGTCTCATGGATCACGGAGGCCTGGAGGGGGATCTCGGGCGTCCAGCCGAAGGCGCCGGTCAGCGCCTCCAGCACGGTGCGGGCAAGGGAGGCGCAGCCGGCCTCGTCCAGCGGCGGAAGGTCGCGGGACCAGTCCTCCCGGCCCTGGGGCGGCAGGGTGAGGCCGAGCTCCTTCAGCACGGCGGCGCGCTTGCGGGCGGAGACGGGCAGCTTCGTGAAGGCGCCGCGCCGCGCGAAGCGGCCGGAGGCCACCTCCACCGCGCTGCTGGCAAAGGGGGCGGAGAAGACCTGGGCATAGGCCGCCTCCCCCATGTCCGGCAGCATGGCCGAGATGGTGAGGAAGCGCATGTCGCCCAGCGCCCAGGAGATGCCCTCCTCCTCCGGGTCCCAGAGGCAGACGCCCATGATGGCGCGCGTCAGCTTGCGCAGCACCTCCGCCGGGGTGCCGCGCCCGCCGCGGTGCAGGGTCCAGCCCCGGGTCCGTCGTTCCATCGTCATGCCGCCATTGTTTGCGCGGGGCGCCGGATCGCCAAGAGGCGGCCGCCAGGGATCCTCCCTTATGGGTTGCGGATCCCGGGGTGGCGATTCCCGAAGGTCCGGTGCACGGGTGTCTTGACCGGCAGGGCCTTGCCCCTGCCGCCTTTTCGCGCCGGGAGGCCCGCGTAGAAATCGCGTGAGGAATCGGGGAGGCACCCAGGGCGGTTTGCGATTTGGGCGGGCAGGCGAATAGTCTCGCTGCCGGAACCGTCCTGCAGGCCAGAGATGCCCATCGTCCTTCGTCTTTCCGCGCTGCTGGCGCTGCTGCTGGCCGGGGTGCCAGCGATGGGGCAGGGCTCTGCCAAGCCGCCGCCGCTGGGGGCGCCGGAGGTGACGGCGCCCGCAATGCCCTCCCCGGCGCCTGCCACGGCGGCCCCGACCCAGTGCCCTGACGACATGCGGACCTATGCGGGATCGGGCGAGACGCTGGCCTGCCTCTGCCCCGCCAATGCGAGCGGGCCGGTCTGGGGCAGCGAAATCTACACGGCGGACAGCCGGGTATGCCGGGCGGCGGTCCACGCGGGCGCCACCGGGCCCCGCGGCGGGCCGGTGACGGTGGAGATGCTGCCGGGCCAGCCGCGCTACCCCGGCTCCACGCGCAACGGCATCCGCTCCGACAACTACGGGGCCTATGACGCGAGCTACCGCTTCGCCGGGCTGGCTCCGCCTGCGCCCGCAACGGCCGGTGCGCCGGCCACCAGTGCGGTGGCGGCCCCCAGCCAGTGCCCGGACAACATGTCCGCCTATGCCGAGAGCAGCGAAGTGGTGACCTGCACCTGCCCCGCGACGCCCGCGAGCGGCCCTGTCTGGGGCAGCGAAACCTACACCGCCGACAGCGCGGTCTGCCGGGCCGCGGCGCATATGGGTGCCATCGGGCGCGGGGGCGGCACGGTGACGGTGGAGATGCTGCCGGGCCAGTCGCGCTATCCCGGCTCCACCCGCAACGGCATCCGCAGCGACAACTACGGGGAGTACAAGGCGAGCTTCCGCTTCGCCGGCCTGACGCCGGCCCCGGCCCCTGGCTCGGCCCCGTCCCCGGCAGGTCCGGCGCCGGCCGCCGCTACATCGGCTCCGAGCCAGTGCCCGGACAACATGTCCGCCTATGCCGAATCGGACGAGGTGGTGACCTGCACCTGCCCCGCGACGCCCGCGAGCGGACCTGTCTGGGGCAGCGAGATTTATACCGCGGACAGCGCGGTCTGCCGGGCCGCGGCGCATATGGGCGCCATCGGGCGCGGGGGCGGCACGGTCACGGTGCGGATGCTGCCGGGCCAGTCGCGCTATCCCGGCTCCACCCGCAACGGCATCCGCAGCGACAACTACGGGGAGTACAAGGGCAGCTTCCGCTTCGAGGGACTGACCCCGCCGGCCCAGCCGGCGGCGGCTTCCGCGCCCGCCCCCCTCGCGGCCACGGGCCCGACCCAGTGCCCGGACAACATGGACGCCTACCGGGACTCGGACGAGAGCCTGACCTGCCTCTGCCCCGGCGAGGCGACGCTGCGCGGCACTCTCTGGGGCACGGACACCTACACGGCGGATAGCGGCGTCTGCCGCGCGGCGGTCCATGCGGGCGCCATCGCCCAGACCGGCGGGATGGTGACGGTGCAGATGCTGCCGGGGCAGCCGCGCTATCCCGGCACCACGAAGAACGGCATCCGCTCCGACAATTTCGGCGCCTACCGGGCCAGCTTCCGCGTCGCCGGCTCGGGCCCCCGTGCCAGCGCGCCGGTGCAGGCGCCGGTGGCGGAGGCGATCCGGCGCACTGGGCAAGTGCAGCTCTACGTCACCTTCCGCACCAACTCCGCCGATCTCGACATCGCGGCCGCGCCGGTCCTGGCGCAGGTGCGGGACGCGATGGTGGCCGATCCGGCGCTGCGGCTGCGGCTGGTGGGCCATACCGACAATACGGGCAACGACCGGATCAACACGCCGCTCTCTGCCGCCCGGGCGGATTCCGTGCGCGCCTGGCTGGTGGCGAATGGCGTGGAGGCCGGCCGGCTGAGCGCCGAGGGCCGGGGACCGGCGGAGCCCATCGCCGACAACAAGACCGAGCCCGGGCGGCAGCTGAACCGCCGCGTGCAGGCCTTGCGGTTGCAGTAGCCGGTCAGCCCCGGGCCGGCGGCACCGGCGCGGGGCGGTCCGGTTCCGCATTCGCGGACACCGCCGATGGGGGGGCGGGCGGTGCCGCCAGGGCATAGCCCGCCGCCGTGGCAGCGAGGCAGAGCAGCACGGAACCGGCGACGTTCCCCAGCGCGGCCAGCCCTCGCCCCTCCCTCAGCAGTTCCAGCGTCTGCAGGCTGAAGGAGGAGAAGGTGGTGAAGCCGCCGCAGATCCCGACCATGACGAGGGCGCGGAGATCGGCATTTCCCGCGAAGCGCCCACCCGGAAGGGTGAGCGCGGCGAAGAGCCCGATGAGGAACGACCCGCCCAGGTTGATGGCCACCGTGCCCCAGGGAAAGCCCACGCCCCACCAGCGCGCGGCGGCGGTGCTGAACCAGCCGCGAGCCAAGCTGCCGATAGCGCCACCGATGGCGATCAGGATGTAGGCGGGCATGCTGCTTCTCCGCTGGCGGGACGTGCCGGGGAGGGGGTGGAGGGCATCACCCCTTCCCGGACCCCTGATACGGCCGACCAGGTCCACCAACCCCCCCAGACGGCACCCCGGCTGGGAGAGAACATCCGTACCGGGGCGTGGGACATGCCGCCCAGGCATGAGGCCTCATTCAGCGTCCCGGTCCCGCGAGGAGCGGCGGGCGGTGGCGCTACCGGGGCTCGTAGCCCGGCTTCTTGTAGAGGGTATCCGGCTTCTCGAGGATGTCCGGCCGGTACACCGCCTCCGTCCAGTCGCTCGGCTGCACGTCCTCGATGCTGACGGACACGGCGTCCGCCCCGTTGTCGGTGGTGGCCATGATGGCCTTGGTCACCTCCTCGGCGATCCGGTTCTTCTGCTGCTCCGACCGTCCGGCGAAGAGCTTGACGATAACGTGGGGCATTTCATTCCTTTGGGAGGGGCAGCGACCGGCGTGCGGATCGGATCCTAGCGCTGATACTGCTCGTCCGTGACGTGTTCCAGCCAGTTCACCGGGGAACCGTTGAGCTTCTCCTGGACCGCGATGTGGCTCATGGCCGTCGTCGCCGTGGCGCCGTGCCAGTGCTTCTCGCCGGGGGGGAACCAGATCACGTCGCCGGGGCGGATCTCCTCGACCGGGCCCCCCTCGCGCTGCACCCAGCCGCAGCCGGCCGTGACGATCAGCGTCTGCCCGAGCGGATGCGTGTGCCAAGCCGTGCGCGCGCCCGGCTCGAAGGTGACCAGGGCGCCCGCGACGCGGGCCGGGTTGGGCGAGCTGAACAGCGGGTCAATGCGGACCGTGCCGGTGAAGTACTCGGCCGGTCCCTTGCCGGAGGGCTGCGCCCCTGCGCGCGTGATGTCCATCGCTTCTGTCCTTGTGCCTCGGGAGCACCCGCCACCTTGGGCAGCGCGTGGCGATCCGGCCAGAGAGTTAGGGGAAGGAAGGCCCGGGGATTAGGGCCTGAAACTGACATGAACTTATCAGCAGGGCTTCTGAACCGATCGGGTGTGGGGGGCGTGGCCCCGATAGCTCGAAACCCTTAGCCTGAGGGGCCTGAGAACAGAAAAAGCCGGAGGAGACCCAGATGGACCGTCGCGCCCTTCTTGCCGTCGCCAGCGCGTCGCTCGCCGTGCCGCGGATCGCGCGCGCGCAGGCCGGCTATCCCGACCGGCCCATCCGCCTCATCGCCCCTTTCCCACCCGGCGGGGGCACCGACATGATCTCGCGCGAGATCGGCACGCGGGTCGCGGCCGCGACCGGCTGGACCGTGGTCGTGGAGAACCGCCCGGGGGCGGGCGGCAACATCGGCCTCGACGCGGTAGCGAAGTCGGCGCCCGACGGCCACACCATCGGCATTGGCCAGACGGCGAACCTCGCCATCAACCCCGCCCTCTACCGCAACATGCCCTATGACGTTCTGCGCGACTTCACCCCGATCGGGCTGGTCGCGCAGCAGCCGAACATCATCGTGGTCGGGAAGGGGGCGCCGGTGCGGAGCCTCGCCGATCTGATTGCGGCCGCGCGGGCGCGGCCGGGCCAGCTCTCCGCCGGCCATCCCGGCAACGGCACCGTCGGCCACCTCTCCGGCGAGGTGCTGAACCGCTTGGCCGGCGTCCAGATCGTCCAGGTCCCCTACCGCGGTGCCGGCAACGTGGTCACCGACCTCCTGGCCGGGCGGCTCGATGTGTATTCGGCCAATCCCCTCTCGGTGAAGGGCGTGCTGGAGGCGGGCGATGTCCGCGCCATCGCCGTGACATCGGCCACGCGCGCCCGCGCCTTCCCGGAGGTGCCGACGGTGGCCGAGCAGGGCTTCCCCGGCTTCGAAGCGATGAACTGGACCGGCCTGGTGGCACCGGCAGGGTTGCCGGAGCCGATCCTCGCGCGATGGAATGAGGAGCTGCGCAAGGTCCTTTCCGGCCCGGAGATCGCCGCCCGCCTCGCGACGGAAGGCAGCGAGCCCGTCGGATCGACGCCCGCCGAGTTCCGCGCGCGGCTTGCGGCAGAGATCGCGAAATGGGGACAGATCGTCCGCGAGGGCAATTTCGGGCTCGACTGACAGGACCGGGGCGGGCGTCGCGCCCCCGATCCTGCCTAGCTCCCGCTGGACAGCGCCCGCCGATACATGGCGGGATCCACGTTCGCGCCGGTGAGGGCGACGGCCACGGTGCGCCCCTCAATGGGAAGGCAGCCGGACAAGGCCGCCGCGAGCGCGACGGCGCCGCCCGGCTCCACCACGAGGCCCAGATCCTCGAAGGCGACGCGCATGGCCGCGAGCGCCTCTCCATCGCTCACCACCAGCCCTCCTCCGAGGCGGGGCGCGTTGATGGCGAAGGTCAGGGCGCCCGGCATCGGCGCCAGTACCGCGTCGCAGAGCGAGGTCGCGCCGGGCGCGTTGCCCAGCCGCGTCCCGGCCGCGAGGCTGCGGGCGGTGTCGTCGAAGCCTTCCGGCTCCACCGCGAAGACCCGGGCGGCGGGCAGCAGGGCCTCCCAGGCCAGGGCACAGCCGGCGGTGAGGCCGCCGCCCGCGCAGCAGACCAGCAGGGCATCCGGCCTCGCCCCCATCGCCTCGGCCTGCCCCACCACTTCCAAACCGAGGGTCGCCGCCCCGGCGATCACCCGGCGGTCGTCATAGGGCGGTACCAGGATCAGGCCGCGCTCCGCCGCGAGGCGCCGTCCCAGCGCCTCGCGATCCTCGGTCGCCCGATCGTAGAGCACGACCTCCGCCCCCCAGCCCCGTGTCCGGTCGATCTTCGCCGCGGGCGCGTCCGCCGGCATGGCGATGACCACCGTCCCGATGCCTAGGCGCCGCCCGGCCCAGGCCACGGCCTGGGCGTGGTTGCCCGAGGAGAAGGCGACCACGCCGCGCGCGCGCTCCTCGGCCGAGAGAAGCGCGAGGCGGTTCCAGGCGCCGCGCGCCTTGAAGCTGCCCGTCCGCTGCAGCCCCTCGGCCTTGACCAGGAGACGGCCGCCCAGCCTCGCGTTCAGCCGCTCGCTCTCGAGCAGCGGGGTTTCGACGAGCACGCCTCGGATGCGGCCGGCCGCCTCCTCGATCTCCTGGAAGGAGGGGGCGGTCAGGTGCCAGGGCAGGGGAGCGAGGTCGTTCATGCCCCGAGGTTGAAAGCCGGGCGAGGCTGAGGCAATCGAAGGATTGTCTCAGAGACAATGGGAATTCGATGAGCCCTGGCGCCCGGACCATCGCTGCGGCCCTGGAGGCGGAGATCCGGGAGGGAGGGCTCCTTCCCGGCACGCGATTGCCCACGCATCGCGAGCTCGCCTTCCGCCACGGCGTCGCGCTCAACACGGCATCGCGCGCCATGCGCCTGCTCGAGACGCGCGGCCTGGTGGTGGGGGAGGTCGGGCGCGGCAGCTTCGTCCGCGCGCCCGGGCATGTCGACGCGGCCTCCTTCCGGATCGAGGAGAGGGCGCCCGGCATCATCGATCTCGCCCGCAACGTCATGCCGCTGCCGGGGCTGGCCGACCGCTTCGAGAGGGCGGCTCGCCTCGTCCTCCGGCGCGAACGGGCCGCTCTTGCCGACTATCAGCCCCATGCCGGCCGGGCGGCCGACCGGGCGGCGGGGGCCGCCTGGATGGCGCGGCGCGGCCTGCCCGACGATCCCGCCCGCGTGGTCATCTGCGCCGGCGCGCAGCACGCCGTGACCGTCGCCCTCATGGCAACGACCCGGCCCGGCGACACGATCGCGGTGGAGGCGCTGACCTGGCCGGGCATCCGGGCCAGCGCGGCGGCGCTGGGGCTGGAGGTCGTGCCCGTGCCGATGGACGGGGAAGGCCTGCGCCCGCGCGTCCTGCTGCGGCTGGCCCTGCGCCACCGGATCGCGGCGCTGTACCTGATGCCGTCCCTGCAGAACCCGACGGGCGTGACCATGCCGGCGCGGCGGCGCGAGGCGGTGGCGGCGATCGCGCGGCGTCTCGACTTCCGCCTCATCGAGGACGACGCCTACGGCTTCCTGACGGAGGAGGACCTGCCGGTCCCGCCGCTCGCGACCCTGGTGCCGGAACTGGCCTGGTATCTCCGCTCCACCTCAAAAAGCTTCGCGCCCGGCCTGCGGGCGGCCTGGATGCTCGTGCCGCCAGGACAGGAGGAGAGGGCCGCGAACCTGATCCGCGCCACGGTCTGGACCGCGCCGCCCCTGGGGGCGGCCATCGCCTCTCTCTGGGTCGGCGACGGCACCGCGGCCCTGCTGGAGGCCGCGAAGCGCCGCGAGGCCCGGGCGCGGCAGGCGCTCGCCGCAAGCCTGCTGCCGCTTCGCGCGGCGCCCTCGGCCCATCCCGCCTCCATGCACCTCTGGCTCGACCTGCCGCCCGCCATGTCGGCCCAGGACATGGTCCAGCGGGTCGCGGCGCAGGGGGTGAGCATCACGCCGGGAGCGGCCTTCGCGGTCGGCAGCGCGCCGAACGGCATCCGCCTCGCCCTTGGCGCACCGGTGGAGCGCGCCGAGCTGGAACGGGCCCTGTGCATCATCGGGCGCAGCCTGAGGGCGGGTTGACGAACCCTGCGGAACGCTAGAGGCGCTGCAGCAGCCCCTGCAAGGGTCCGAGCGCCGCGTTGTCGTTCTCGGCCTTCCACACGGCGTAGAGCTCCACCGTCAGGCCGGGCGGCACGGCGACCGGCCGGATCGCCACGTTCGCGAAGCCGATCTGTCGCGCATCCGAGGGAAGCAGCGCCACCCCCATCCCGGCGCTCACCAGGGAGAGGATCGTCTGCGCCTGGGCGACGGACTGCACGATGCGCGGCGTCACCCCCGCCCCGCTCAGCGCCCGCGCGACGAGGCCGCGCATGTAGGGGCCTTCCTCCGAGTAGCCGATGAAGTCCTGGTCCTGCAGATCGCGCAGGACGAGGCGGCGGCGCGCGCCGAGCGGGTGGGCCAGCGGAAGGGCGAGGACCAGCTCCTCCTTGGAGACGCACCGGGAGGACAAGGTCAGCATGTCCTGGGAGGGACGGACGAGGCCGATGTCGAGGCGGCCGACCCGGAGGGCCTCGAGCTGCGCCGCGCCGCTCATCTCCCGCAGCACGATCTCCGTGCCCGGCAGTTCCGCGCGGGCGCGGGCGATGAGCTTCGGGAGGAAGGCATAGGTGCTGGCACTGAAGAAGCCGAGCTTCACCGCGCCGCCGGTGCGGTGCTCCATGGCGCGGCGCGCGGTCTGGACCGCCCTCTCGCCCGCCGCCAGCACGGCGCGGGCTTCCGCCAGGAAGGCCCGCCCGGCCGCCGTCAGCGCGACGCCGTGGCGCGAGCGGTCCAGCAGCACGGCCCCGAGCCTCGCTTCCAGCAGCTGGATCTGCCGGCTCAGCGGCGGCTGCGTCATGCCCAGGCGCCGGGCGGCCCGGCCGAAATGCAGCTCCTCCGCCACGCAGACGAAGGAGCGGAGATGCCCGAGATCCATGGCGCGCCAGTCTCCCGTGATGTCGATCGGGTATCACCACGATGCTGGATGGGTGTTAGACACGCATCAAGCCGGAAATAGAATGGCCGGATAAGAAGCACCGGTGGCCGGATGGCCCCCGGGCGGGAGGATCCGATGTCCCTGGGCCATGCCGCGCCGCTGCTGCGGCCGATCGACACCATCCGCGCGGACCTGCGGGACAACACCGCGACCGCCCTCCGCCTGCTGCCGGCCGGCGCCGTGCTGGAGGGCGGGATCACCGCGCGGGAGGATGTGCCGCCCGGGCACAAGCTGGCCCTGCGCGACATCCGGCGCGGCGAGCCGGTGCTGAAGGCGGGGATCCCGATCGGCGTGGCGGCGTTCGATATCCCGGCCGGGGCGCGCGTGCACGCCGCGCTCCTGGGACGGGCCATGCCCGTGGCACACCCCCTTGCCGGCTCCGCCCGCGCGGTGGCGCCCGCGAGTTTCCAGGGCTTCGTGCGGGAGGACGGGCGCGTGGGCACCCGCAACTTCCTCGGCGTGGTCATCGCCAGCAACTGCGGCGCGACCGCCGCGCGGCAGGCCGCCGACTGGTTCGACGAGGAACGCCTGGCCGAGTTTCCCAACGTGGACGGGGTGATCCCCCTGATCCATGCCATGGGCTGCGGCATGGAGATGACGGGGGAGCCGATGGACCTGCTCCGCCGCACCCTGTCCGGCGTGATCCGCAATCCCAACATGGCCGGCGCCGTGATCGTCGCCCTGGGCTGCGAGCGCAACAACCTGAAGGTCTTCCTGGAGAAGGAGGGGCTGCAAGTCGGCGACCGGCTGCAGACGGTGACGCTGCAGGAGGTGGGCGGCACCCGGGCGGCGGTGGAGGCGGCGAAGGCGGGGGTCGCGGCGATGCTGCCGGCGGCGAACGCGGCGCGCCGCACGACGGTGCCCGTGTCGCGCCTTGTGCTCGGCCTGCAGACCGGCGCGGCGGACGGGCTCTGCGGCCTCTCCGCCAATCCCGCGCTCGGCGTGGCGGTGGACATGCTCGTGGCCGGGGGCGGGACGGCGATCCTGTCGGAGACGCCGGACATGCTCCTCTCCGGCGGCGCCTTCGCAGGGCGCGCGGCCAGCCCCGAGATTGCGGCCGCCCTGCGGGAACGGCTGGACTGGTGGCAGGCCTATGGCAGCGGGCGCGAGACGCGGCTGGACGGCGGTCTCGACCGCGGTGGCGAGCGCGGCGGCTTCGCCAGCGGGCTGGAACGGGCGCTGGACGGGCTGGGCAAGGCGGGCAGCACCCCGATCGCCGCGGTGCACCGCTACGCCGAGCGGGTGAGCGGCCCCGGCCTCGTCTTCATGGACAGCCCGGACCACGATCCCGTCTCCGTCACCGGGCAGGCGGCCGCGGGCGCGACGCTGATCGCGATGACGACGGGCCTCGGCAGCGACTTCGGGTCGCTCCCCGCGCCGACGCTCAAGATCGCCTCCAACAGCGAGACCTTCCGTCGCATGGCCGACGCCATCGACGTGGATGCAGGCCCGGTGCTGGACGGCGCGGAGACGGTGGAGGCCGCGGGGGAGCGGATCTTCGCGGCGATCCTGCGCCATGCCTCCGGCGAGAGGACGAAGGGCGAGATCGAGGGCATGGGCGAGAGCGGCTTCGCCCCCTGGCCCATCGGCGTCTGCTCCTGAACGAGAGAGAGGGCATCACCATGGATGGCGACATCGCCCGCCCCAACTACAACCCCTTCATTCGCCTGGACCTCAGGGACAACGTGGTGGTCGCGCGGCTGCCCGTGGCGGCGGGCACGGCCGTGCCGGCGGAGGGCGTGGTCACGCTGCAGGACGTGCCCGCCGGCCACAAGATCGCCACGCGCTTCATCGCCAAGGGCGAGGCGGTACGGAAATACGACACGGTGATCGGCTTCGCGTCCGAGGATCTGGCGCCGGGCACCTGGATGCACAGCCACAACATCCTGTTCGACGCGGTGGAGAAGGACTACGCCTATTCCCGCGACTACCGCCCGACGGAGTTCGTGCCGCAGCCCGGGCGCGCGACGTTCCAGGGCATCCGCCGCGCGGATGGGCGCGTCGGCACACGCAACTACATCGGTGTCTTCGCCCTCGGCGCTGCGGGCGCCACGGCCGCGCGCCGGATCGCCGCCTATTTCACGCCGGACCGCCTGGAAGCCTTCCTGATGGTGGATGGGGTGGCCCCCTTCGCGCATGAGGGCGGGGACGGGATGGAGCGCGGCGGTGAGCCCATGGCCCTGCTGCGGCGGACCATCGGCGGCACGCTGCGGAACCCGAACACCGCCGCCGCCCTCGTCATCGCCTCCGCCGCGGAGGTGAACGACCTGGAGGGATTCCTGGCCGGGCAGGGGCTGGAGCGCGGGCCGGCGCTGCGGACCCTGGTGATCGGCGAGGAGGGCGGGTTGCGCCGCACGGTGGAGGCGGGCATCGCGCTGGTGCGCGAGATGCTGCCCCTGGCGGATGCGGTGACGCGGGAGACGGTCTCCGCCGAACACCTGACGATCGGCATGCAGTGCGGCGGCTCGGACGGCTTCTCCGGCCTCTCCGCGAACCCCGCCCTCGGCGTGGCGATGGACATCCTGATCCGGAACAGCGGCACTGCCATCCTCTCCGAGACGACGGAGATCTTCGGCGTGGAGCACACGCTGACGGCGCGCGCCGTGACGCCGGAGGTCGGCCGGAAGCTGGTGGAGCGGATGGATTGGTGGCTGCGCCACAGCGAGGGCCGGGACAGCCAGATCAACGGCAAGGTTGCGCCCGGCAACAACGCGGGGGGCCTTGCGAACATTCTGGAGAAGTCGCTCGGCGGCTCCAAGAAGGGCGGCAGCACCGGGCTGATGGCGGTGTACGAGTACGCGGAGCCGGTGACGGCGAAGGGCTTCGTCTTCATGGACACGCCGGGCTACGATCCCGTGGCGGCCACCGGCCAGATCGCCGGCGGGGCGAACATGGTGATCTTCACCACCGGCCGCGGCTCCTGCTTCGGCTCGCTGCCCGCGCCGACGATGAAGCTTGCCTCGAACACGCCGATGTACGAGCGCATGGAGGCGGACATGGACGTGAACTGCGGCACGATCATCGACGGGGAGGAGACGCTGGAGCAGGCGGGGCGGCGCATCTTCGAAAGGCTGCTGCGCCATGCCTCCGGCGAGAGGACGAAGAGCGAGCTGGCGGGGGTGGGCACCAACGAGTTCGTGCCCTGGCCGATCGGCGTCACGGCGTGAGCGCGGTGGAAAGCCGGGTGGGCGACCGCCACGAGGCCGGGGCGCTGCGCCGCTTCGCCGCCGATCTCTTCGCCGCGGCCGGGCTGGAAGCACCGAAGGCCGAGGCGGTCGCCGACATCCTCGTCGAGGCCGACATGCTCGGCCACGACACGCACGGGCTGGAACTGGCCGTGCGCTATCTCGGCGAGATCGAGGCGGGGAGCATGACGCTCTCCGGCGATCCGGAGGTGCTGTCGGACCGCGGGGCCTGCCTGGCCTGGAACGGCCGGCGGCTGCCGGGCCCCTGGCTCGTGACGCGCGCGATGGAGACGGCCTTCGAGCGGGTGGCGCAGTATGGCACTGTCAGCGTCGCCATAGGCAACGGCCACCATATCGGCTGCCTCGCCGCCTATCTGCGCCGCGCGGCGGAGCGCGGGCTGGTGCTGTCCATCCACTCCTCCGCGCCGGGCATCGCGACGGTCGCGCCCTTCGGCGGGCTGCGCGCCGCCCTCTCGCCCGCGCCCTTCTCGATCGGGTTTCCCACGGGCGGCGATCCCGTGATGATCGATGTCAGCGCCTCCATCACCACCAACAACATGGCGATGCGGCTCTCCCGCGAGGGGCGGCGCTACGACCGGCCCTGGCTGATGAGCGCCGAGGGCGAGGCCAGCGACGACCCCGCCGTGCTGCAGCGCGGCGGCACGGTGCTGCCGGCGGGCGGGCAGGATCACGGCCAGAAGGGCTATGGCTGGGCGCTGACGGCGGAGGCGCTGAGCCAGGGGCTCTCCGGGCAGGGGCGGGCGGACGGGCCGAAGGGCATGGTGAACGCCGTGTTCCTGCAGGTGATCGATCCCGCCGCCTTCGCGGGGTTGGATGCCTTCACCCGGCAGGCCGGGGCGATCGCCGATGGCTGCCGCGCCAGCCCCCCGCGCCCGGGCCTCGGCCCCGTGCGCCTGCCGGGCGAGGCCGGGCTGCGGCGCTACCGGGACGCGGAGGCGAAGGGCGTGGCGCTGCGCGAGGGCATCCTCGACGCGCTGCGGCCCTGGGCCGGGAAGCTCGGCGTCGCCATGCCCTAGCCCGGCGGCCGAGCAAGTTCAGCGCCACGACAAGAAACGGCGCGATGGAGGAAGCGGAACGATGACAACACTCTCCCGGCGGGAGGCGCTCGGCGCCGCGCTCGGCCTGACGGGGGCGGCGCTCTCGGCGCCGGCCCTGGCCCAAGGGATGGCGCAGGCGCGGGAATGGCGGCCCACTCGCCCGATGCGCTACATCGTGCCCTTCGCGCCGGCGGGCACGGCCGACATCCTCTCCCGCATGATGGCGGAAGCCATCTCCGCCCGCCTCGGCCAGCCCGTCATCGTCGAGAACCGGGCCGGCGCGGGGGGCGGCATCGGCACGGAGGTGCTGGCGAAGGCGGAGCCGGACGGCCACACGATCGGGCTGGTCACCGTCGGCACGGGCGCGATCAACTACGCCATGTACCGCAACCTCGGCTATCGCCCCGCCGACATCGCGGCGGTGTCGAACATCTGCACCGTGCCGAACGTCATCATGGTGGCCAACCGCATCCCCGCGCGGACGCTGGGCGAGCTGGTCGAGCTGATCCGCAAGACGCCGGGCGGCTTCAACTTCGGCTCCTCCGGCGTCGGAACCAGCCTGCACCTGACCGGGGAGATGCTGAAGAACGGCAACGGGCTGGACATGACGCACATCCCCTTCCGGGGCGCGGCGCAGATGCTTCTGGAGGCGGCGGCGGGCCGGGTGGAGATCCTGGTGGACAACCTCCCCTCGGGCCTGCCGCAGATCAAGGATGGGCGGGTGCGCGCGCTGGCCGTGACGGACACGCGCCGCAGCGCCTCCCTGCCCGATGTGCCGACGACGACCGAGGCGGGCTTCCCCGACGTGCAGGCCGTGGCCTGGTTCGGCACGGTGGCGCCCGCCCGCACGCCGCGCCCGGCGATCGAGGCCATCTCCGCCGCGTTGCAGGAGGCGGCACGCCAGCCCGCCTTCCTGGCGAAGCTGACGGAGCAGGGGGCGGAGCCCGTCGGCAACTCGCCCGACGCGTTCGAGGCCTTCATCAAGGACGAGATCACGAAGTGGGACGACGTGGTCCGCAAGGCGAAGGTGCAGATCGAGTGACGATCCGGTATCGGCTGCGCCCGGCATAGAAGGCCAGGCGCAGCCGCCGCCATCAGTTGCCCGGCCGCACGCCCGCCAGGCGCACGATCTCCGCCCCCTTGGCGCGCTCCTCCTCGATCAGGGCCGTGAACTCGGCCGGGGTGCTGCCCGAGGGAACGTAGCCGCCGGGCGCGATGATCCGCTCGCGGTAGCCTGCGCTGTGCACCACGGCGTGGACGGCCCTGGCCACCCGCTCCACGATGGCGGGCGGCGTGTTCGCCGCGGTCGCCAGGCCCCACCAGGCACCGGTATAGGGGAAGTCGTAGCCGATCTCGTGCATGGAGGGCGTGTCGGGAAGCTGCGGGATGCGGCTGGCGCCGAGCACCGCGAGCGGCTTGATCCGCCCGGCCTGGATCTGCGGCAGGGCGAGGCCGAGCGCGACGTAGGAGGCCTGCACGCGGCCGGCCGCGAGCTCGTTGATCGCCTCCGACACGCCGCGATAGGGCACGTGCTGCATTTCCAGGTGATCGCGCGCCTTGATCCATTCCCACAGCAGGTTCTGCGAGGAGCCATTGCCGGAGGAGGAGTAGTTCAGGTCCCGCTTGCCGCGCGCCCAGGCGACGAATTCCGGCAGGGTACGTGCCGGCACCTCCGCGCTCGCCAGCAGCACGCCGGGGCTGGAGACGATCTGCGTGACGGGGCGGAGCGAGGCGTAGCGGGCGAAGAGCTGCGGCTCGACATAGGGGTAGGTGGACATCACCTCCACCGAGACCCCGCAGAAGGTGTAGCCATCCGCCGCCGCCACCGCGCAGGCCTCAAGCCCGATCACGCTGTTGCCGCCAGGCCTGTTCTCCACCACCACCGGCTGGCCCAGCTCGGCCTGCAGTCCTTCGCTCAGGGAGCGGACGATGATGTCGAGGTTGCCGCCGGGCGGCTGCGGCACGATCACGCGGATGGGGCGGTTGGGCCAGTTTCCCTGCGCCCTTGCGGGAGAGAGCGCCGAAGGGGCGAGCAGCGCCGCGAGGGCGGCCAGCACCAAGGTGCCGCGGCGCGGCAGGATCCGGGGCAGCGTGCCCATGGTTGTGTTTCCTCTCCTGGACGCTTTCTTTCAACCGTGCCGCGCCCGTGAAGGCGCGGCGCGGGCCTCAGCCCGCCGTCTCGTCCGCCACGCTGTTCCGCAGCAGCCCGACGCGGTCGATCTCGACCTCCACCGTGTCGCCCGGCTTCAGCCAGAGCGGGGGCTGGCGCTTGGCGCCCACGCCGCCCGGCGTGCCGGTCGCGATCACGTCGCCCGGCTCCAGTCGCGTGAAGGCGGAGCAGTACTCGATCTGCCGGGGCACATCGAAGATCATCTGCTCGATCAGGGCGTCCTGCACGACCTGCCCGTTCACGCGGGTCTGCAGCCGCAACCTGGCGAGGTCGCCCACCTCGTCCGGCGTCACCATCCACGGCCCGAAGGCGCCGGTCTCCGGGAAGTTCTTGCCCGGGGTGAACTGGTGCGTGTGGCGCTGCCAGTCGCGCACGCTGCCGTCGTTGTAGCAGGCGTAGCCCGCGACATGCGCGAGGGCATCGGCCTTGCTCACGTACCGGCCGGGCCTGCCGATGATGACGGCCAGCTCGCCCTCGAAGTCGAGGTCCTGCGAGACGCGCGGCCGCAGGATGGGCGCCAAGTGGCCGGTCTGGGAATTGGCGTAGCGCGCGAAGATGGTGGGGTTCTCCACCTCTGAGCGGCCTGTCTCCTTGCGGTGCGTCTCGTAGTTCAGGCCGACGCAGAGGATCTTGTCGGGGTTCGGGATCACGGGCAGCCAGGTGATCTCGGACAGTGCGATGCGCGCGGCCCCCGCGGCATCCCGCGCCGCGTCCAGCGCGCCCGCCGCGATAACGGACTTCAGGTCGGGGAAGCGGTCCCGCAGGGCGGCGCCGGTGTCCAGGATGGTGTCGCCCTCGACGACGCCCCAGCTGGTCGTGCCGCCGTGGCGGAAGGTGGCGAGCTTCATTCTGCGTGCTCCGGTGATGTCGCGAGGGGAAGGAGAAGGTTCGGCAGCCGCGCGCGGAGGTCGTCGAGCAACCGCGCGAGGCCGACGCTGTCCGCGGCTGTGCCGAAAACGTAGTGGTCCGGACGCACGATGGCGGCGCGGGCGCCGTGGCGCGCGAACCAGGCCGCGGCCACGCCGTCCAGCTCCGTGGCGGCAAGCCCCGCCCCGGGCGCGGCCTCGCCGGGTTCGAGGAGGTGCAGGACGGTCAGGTCGCCACTCGCCGCCGGGCCCGGCATCCCCCGCAGGACGAGGCGCCAGCCATGGCCGGCGACCGTGTCGAGCCGGACGCGGCCCCCAGTCCCGTCCCGCACCCAGGGCTGCGGGAAGAGGGTGCCGTTGGCCGGGTGCGCCCCGGCCGCGAGAAGGCCCGCGGAGAGCGGCGGCACGATCTCCTGCCGGGTCACGGTGCGCGCGGTGCCGCCCCCTTCGGCGAGCAGCCGCGCGTCGCGGGCGCGGGCGGCCTCGGGATCGCGCTCGCAGATGTATTCACCGATGTGCTTGATCCGGGCGGTCAGCTCGCGGACATGCGCGTCCCGCTCCCTCCCGTAGGTATCGAGCAGGGCGTCGTCCGGCCCGGTGCGGTGCACCTGCGCCAGCTTCCAGGCGAGGTTCGCCACGTCGCGCACGCCCTGGCACATGCCTTGGCCGATGAAGGGCGGCTGCTGGTGCGCCGCATCCCCCGCGAGGAAGACGCGGCCCTGCCGCCACTGCGCGGCGACGAGCGCGTGGAAGCGGTAGCTCGAGGCCCGCCACAGGGTCGCGTCCTCCGGCGTCACCCAGCGGGAGAGCAGGCGCCAAACCGCCGCCTCCGCCTCCATCGCCCGCGGGTCCTCGCCGGGCAGGAGCATGATCTCCCAGCGGCGATGCCGGCCGGGGCCGACGATGTAGGTGACGGGGCGCGCGGGATCGCAGTACTGCGCGGCATTGGCCGGCAGGTGGGCCAGGGCGTCCTCATGGACGAGCACGTCCACCACGAGCCAGGGCTCGTCGAAGACCAGATCCTGGTAGCGAATGCCGAGCGCGCGGCGCACGGTGCTGGTCGCGCCGTCGCAGCCGATGGCGTAGTCGGCGGTGACGGTCCGTTCCGCGCCGTCTTCCCCGCGCAGGCGCAGCGTCACGCGCTCCGCGTCCTGCTCCAGCGAGAGCAGCTCGACGCCGAGCGCGACCTCCGCGCCGGGAAGGCCGGCCGCGTGATCCCGCAGCGCCGCCTCGACCGGCGGCTGGGTGAAGACCATGGTCGGCACGTAGCCCAGCGGATAGGGCTCCGGCACCATGTCGATGCGGCGGATGAGCTGGCCCTGCGCCCCGAAATGCTCGGAGGCCGGGAAGGGCGCGACATGCGGCAGGACGCGCTCGGCGACGCCGAGATTGTCGAGGACGCGCAGGATCTCGTGGTCGATCGCGATGGCGCGCGGCTTGTCCCAGACCTCCCGCGCGCGGTCGATGGCGAGCGTCCGCAGCCCCGCCTGGGCCAGAAGGGCGGTCGCGACGGCGCCGGAAGGGCCGAAGCCGATGACGGCGACGTCGTAGTGGTCCGGCGCCCTCACGGCACGTAGCCGATGGCGAGCTGGGCCGCCTTCACCGCCTCGGTCTTCGCCGGCGCGATGCCCCACTGGTCCGTGCGGCCGGGCGGCCACACCCACTCCTCCGGCCCGCGCACGCGGTAGTCGTCGTCCACCTGCAGCACCTCGGCCGTGTGCTCCACCACGATGCCGAAGGGATCGAGGAAATAGGTGAAGACGTTGTCGCCGGGCCCGTGGCGGCCTGGGCCCCAGGCGATGGGATGGCCGGCATCCACCAGGCGCCCGGAGGCGCGCATCACGCCCTCCAGGCCTGGCAGCAGGAAGGCGACGTGGTTCAGCCCGTCCACCGGCGCGTCCGCCAGCACGATGATGTGGTGATCGGCCGAGGAGCGCTCGAAGGCCATGAGCTTCGAGCGGTCGGAGAGGACGAAGCCGAGCGGTCCCTCGAAGAAACGGCGCACCGCATCCACGTCGCGGCAGTTGAGGTTCACATGGGCGAGACGCTCCGGCCGGTCCGCGACGGCGGGGGAGGGGGCGCGCCGCTCATCCCCGGCCACGAGGCGCAGCGCTGCGCCACCGGGGGCGCGCAGCGTCGCGCCGAGGCCGCCACCGGGTTCCGCCAGCGGCGCGGGCGGCGCCAGGACCGTGGCCCCCTCCGCCTCCGCGGCCGCGACCATCCGCCGCAGCGCTGCCTCGTCCGCCGCGCGGAAGGTGACGGAGCGCAGGGCGGGCCTGGCCCCCGCGTGCAGGGCCAGGACATGGTCGTCATCGCCGGTGGCCCGCAGCCAGGCGGAGCCGCCCTCGCGCGCCGAGAGATCGAGGCCCCAGGTCGCGGTGTAGAACCCGACGGCGCGGTCGAGGTCCGGCACGGTCAGATCGACGCTGCGCAGGCCGGAGACGGGAAAGGCGGGCATCTGGCGTCCCTCAGGAGAGGCCGAGGAAGCTGCGGGCATTGCCGGAGAGCAGGCGGTCGCGCGCGGCCTCGTCGGGCACGGCCTCGAGGATCCGGCGGACCGGCTCGGAGTCGTGGAAGGCGAAGGGGTGGTCGGTTCCGATCATCACGCGGTCATCCCCGAAGGTCGCGACGAGGTGGCGCAGCATCGGCGTGTCAAAGACGAGGGCGTCGTAGTAGAGGCGCCGCGCCTGCTCGGCGGGCGAGGCCTGGATGGCGTCCCTCATCGCGGGGAAGGTCTTCCAGCCCTGCTCCAGTCGCGGCAGGAGGGAGGCGAGGGTGCCGCCGCCATGGGAGAAGGCGATGCGCAGCCGGGGCCGGCGCAGCATCAGGTTGGAGCAGAGGACCGAGGCGGCGGCGAGGCCGACATCGGTCGGGTAGGCCAGCACCTGCTGCAGGTTCTTCGGCCCGACGAGGCGCTCCATCCCGGCCGGACGCAGGGCATGGACGAAGACGGCCATGTCCAGCGATTCCGCCGCCTCGAAGAAGGGATCGAGCGAGGGATGCCCGACGGGGACGCCGTTCACGTTGCTGCCGATCTCGACCCCGGCGAAGCCCAGTTCCTCCTTCGCCCGCGCCAGCTCCTTCAGCGCCAGGTCCATGTCCTGGAGCGGGACGGCGCCGAGGCCGAGGAGGCGGCCGCCGGATTCCGCCACCATCGCGGCGGTCTCGTCGTTGATGTAGCGCAGCAGCTCCGCCGCATCCGGCGCGTCCATCCAGTAGGAGAGCAGCTCCGGCATCGGGGAGACGGCCTGCAGCGAGAGGCCCATTGCCTCCATGTCCGCGATGCGCTTCGGCACGTCCCAGCAGCGGTCGGAGACAGTCCGGTAGTTCCGGCCGTCGATCATGACATGGGCGTGGCAGGAATCGTCGGCCATCGCCATGGCGGGCCAGCCGGACGGCACGGGATCGCGCAGCGCGCGCGGGAAGGAGGCGGGGATGACATGGGCATGCACGTCCACGCCGCATCCGCACCGGTGCTGCCATGGCGTGGTCACGCCCGGGAGGCGCCCAGGCGGCGACGCGGCTTCATCCACCCTTCCATTCGCGTTCCTCCGGTAGCCTTTCGTTATATTCGAACGATATCCATCATCGGGCCTGTGTCAACAGAATGATATACATTTTGGCGGGACGAAGAGGGCCGTGCATATTCCGCTCCGGAGGCGCCGGATGGGTCGGAGCGCGCGATGAGGAGGCGAGAGAGATGATGGACGGTCAGGCTCCGCCCTCCGAGGGCATGCCGGGAATTGCCCGCGCGGCGGTGCCGACCCATGCCACCGGCGTCTATGACCGCATCCGCGACGACCTGCTCGAAGGGCGGCTGCGGCCCGGCGCGCGGCTCCAGATCCGCGCGCTGATGGAGCGCTATGCCATCGGCCAGACCCCGCTGCGGGAGGCCCTCAACCGCCTGACGGCGGATGGGCTGGTGGAGTGCCGCGACCAGCGCGGCTTCACCGTTCCCGGCGTGAGCGCGGAGGAGCTGACGGAGCTGACGCGCACGCGCTGCTGGCTGGAGGAGCGCGGGCTGCGGGAATCCATGGCCGCCGCCAACCCGGCCTGGGAGGAAGGGCTCGTCCTCGCCCATCTCCGCCTGGCCCGGACGCCGCGCGTGCCGACCGGGGAGGATGCGGCGGGGATCACCGAGTGGGAGGCGCGGCACCGGGCCTTCCACCGGGCCCTGATCGCGGGCTGCGGGTCCCGCTGGCTGATCGCCTTCTGCGAGCAGCTCACCGACCGGCACCAGCGCTACCGGCGCCTGGCGGCGCGGCGGGCCTTTCCCGGACGGGACGTGGAGCGGGAGCACGCCGATATCCTGGCCGCCGTGCTGGCGCGCGACGTGGACGGCGCGGTGGCACTCCTGGTGAGCCACTACGAGGCCACGGCCGCCGTCATCCTGGATGATGCGGTCCTTTTCGCCGCCGCCACCCCGGCCAGCGGCGCCCCTCATCCTCGCGTATGATTTCACGGGGCGCCCGCGCCCCCCATAGTGGCAGAACCGTGCGGCCATGGCGGCGGTACGCGGTGCGAGGAATGGCAGAGGTGGACGGTATCCCGCTGATCGCCGTGGTGGACGATGACGAGGGCATGCGGCGCTCGCTGGACGGGCTGGTCCGCAGCCTCGGCTACCGGGTGGCGACCTTCTCCTCCGCCGAAGCCTTCCTCAGCTCGGCCGAGCGGGACGGGAGCGCCTGCGTGATCAGCGACGTCCAGATGCCCGGGATGAGCGGCGTCGAGCTGACCGAGGCGATCAGCGCCTCCGGGGCCTGCACCCCGGTCATCCTCATCTCCGCCTTCCTCGACGACCGCGTGACGGCCCAGGCCCGTGCCGCGGGCGTGCGCTGCTTCCTCCGCAAGCCCTTCGACGGGGACCGCCTCATCAGCTGCCTCGACAGCGCCCTCGCGTCCTGAGGGGCCGGGGCGGCTTCCCCGCCAGGGAACTCAGGCGCCCCCGCCGTCCGGCCCGCCCGAAGCCCGCGCGGGTTCCGGCACCGGGATGCCGAAGGAGAAGACCGCGCCCCCCATGGGGGCGCCCCCCGCGCGGATCCAGCCGCCATGCGACTCGACGATGGTCCTCGACACCGAGAGGCCCATGCCCATCCCCGATGCCTTGGTCGTGTAGAAGGCCTCGAAAAGGCGCGGGACCGCCTCCTCCCCGATCCCCGGCCCGGTGTCGCTGACCTCGACGACGACCGTCCCGGCCCGCTCGCCTGAGGCCACCACGACGAGGCGCGGTCCCTCCGGCCCTTGCAGCATGGCCTGCGCGGCGTTCACCACCAGGTTGATGACCACCTGCTGCAGCTGCACCCGGTCCGCGAGGACGGGCGGGAGGGCCGGCGCGAGGTCCAGGCGGAGTTCCGCGCCCAGCGACGCCACCTGGCGGCGGACCAGCGCGGCGGCATCCTCGATCATCCCGTTGGGGTCGAAGAGCGCGCGCTTCGTCGTTCCCTTCGTGGCCAGGGCCCGCGTGCGGGCGATGATCTCGGAGGCCCTCCGCCCCTCCTCGATCACACGCCGGATCGCGGCCTCGACCTCGTCGAGGTCCGGGACGGGCCTCCGGAGCCAGCGCAGCGCCGCGTCGCCATTTGCCGTCACCGCCGCGAGCGGCTGGTTCACCTCATGCGCGATGGAGGCAGTCAGCTCGCCGAGCGTGGCGACCCGGGCAGCATGGGCGAGGTCGGTCTCCAGCTGCGCCAGCCGGCGGTCCTGCCGGACGCGCGCGCCGATATCGATCACCCCGAGGAAGACCCGGTCCTGCCGTTCCCCCTGCTGCGGGAAGGCGCTGGTCAGGCGGACCTCGAGCGGCTGGCCATCGGCCCGGAGCATCACCGTCTCCTCCTCGAAGCCCCTCTCCCCGCCGACATAGGCCAGGAGGTTGGCCGCGAGGACCGGCTCCGCGGCCGGTGGGCAGAGGGCGCCGAAGACCGTGCCGATGGCCGCCTCGCGGTCCAGCCCGAAAAGGGAGGCCGCCTTCTCGTTCAGGTCGGCGAGATGCGTCAGCCCGACGAAGCGCCGCACGAAGCCGGGATCGGAGGCGATCGTGGCCGCGAGCCTCTCCACCCCCTCCGCGCGCAGCTGCTCCAGGGTTCCGGCGAGCCGCGACAGGTCGAGCTCGAGGAAGGCGATGCCCTTGCCGTCGAACAGGCTGTGGAAGCGGTGCTGGTGGACGGCCGTGTCGAAGACGAGCACGTGGAAGCCGAGAAGGCCTTGCGGACCGTGGCGGGGGCGGTAGCGGATCGCGGCGTCCCGCCATGTCCCGTCGGCATGCGGCACGGTGGCGTCGAAGGATACCTCCTCCCCCGCCAGGACTCGCCGCAGGAACGGCCCGCGCGACACATAGCCCCGCTCGCCCAGGAATTCACGCATGTGGAGGCCGACCATCTCCTCCGGCGGCCGCCCGTACCACTGGCGGTGGTAGGCGTTCGCGTAGCGGCAGATCAGGTCCGCGTCGAAGAAGGAGAGCAGGGCGGGAACCGCATCGGCCATCGCCCGCAGGTCAGCGGCCGAGCCATAGGCCGGCACGTCCGGACCGGCGGTCGAGCCCTGCATCATCCCCGGCCGCTGCGGTCGGCCGCCACGATCCCCCCCGGTGTCAACGCTGCCCGCCTCATCGTCCTTCGCGCACTGGAAACCCATTGCCTGTCGTATCCGGCTCCGCCCAGGACCGCCAAGGGGCGGCTATGGCCCCGCGGCGGCTCCGTGCCGCGCTCCAGCGACACCGGGCGCCGCAACGGGCCGGGATTAACGGCAAGTCACGGATCCGCGCCTAGCACGTTCCTGCGCGGCGGCATGGATTTTCCTGCCCCGGCCCGGGGACCGTGGAGGTGGCGCCATCGACGTCCCCGATCCGCTCGGCCTAAACCATGCCCCGGCGCCGCTCCTGTCGGGGATCGCGGCCCTGGCGCGAGAGGAGCGAGGTTCGGGCGTGTCGGGGAAGAACAACATCGGGATGGAGTATTTCCGCCCGACCCAGGCCTCCATCCTGACGACGCGCAGCGGCCACCCGGCGCCGATCGCGATCGGCCGCATCCGTGGCATGGCAAGCGACAAGCCGCTGAGCCGGCACATCGTGGAGGACGCCTTCCTCTTCTGCCTGGCGCGCGCGCCCTGCCGCTCCGACATGACCTGCGACGGCCGTTCCATGTCCGTCAGGCTCGCCCAGCCCGGGCAGATCCGCGCCTACGACTACCGCCACGACTGGACCTGCGTGCTGATGGATGATTTCGACCAGGTGAACTGGCACATCCCCCGCGCCGTCTTCGAGGCGCTGGAGCCGGACCACCGCGGCACCGTCTTCTCCGAGCTGTCCGTCCCGGAGGCGAGCAGCCTCGTGGATCCGGTCGCCCGCCAGCTGGCCGATCTGGTGGAGCCCGCCTTCCTCTCTCCCGAGGCCACCAACACGCTCTTCGTCGATCACCTCTCCTGGGCGGCCGTCGCCCATTTTGCGAAGACCTATGGCACCTACAAGCCGATCAGTCCGAAGGGCGGCCCGCGGCTGAGCCCCCGGCAGGAACGGCTGGCGAAGGAGATGATCGCCGCACGGCTGGACGGCGAGGTTCGCCTCGCGGAGATGGCCACGGCCTGCGGCCTCTCCGTCAGCCACTTCTCCCGGGCCTTCCGCGCGACCACCGGCACCCCGCCCCATCGCTGGCTGCTGCAGCGGCGGATCGAACAGGCGAAGGCGATGCTGGCGAACCCGCGCGTGACCGTGGCCGAGGTGGCCGCCGCCACGGGCTTCTTCGACCAGAGCCACCTCACCCGCGTGTTCACGCGGCAG
Source organism: Roseomonas indoligenes (assembly GCF_017813365.1). Lineage (GTDB taxonomy): Bacteria > Pseudomonadota > Alphaproteobacteria > Acetobacterales > Acetobacteraceae > Roseomonas > Roseomonas indoligenes. The sequence goes on along the minus strand of NZ_JAGIZA010000015.1, from coordinate 9,225 downwards.
GTCGGCACGGCGCCGTCGGCTTGGCGGAAGGGCCAGGCCCTGCGGTGACGCGGGCAGCCCGAGGCCGCCATCGCCACAGCACCCCGGCCAGCCTCTCGGGTATGACGGGGATGAACCAGAGTATGATTTCCGGCTGAACGGCGCGGCGTCACTGTCCTCCTCAACGGCGCCGCAGCGGCGCCCCTGAGGAGCCCACCATGAGCCAGACCCTTTCCCGTTCCCCGACCGTCGCGCAGCCGGCCCCGGCGCCGTCCTCTGCGCTCGCGGGCCGCGTCGTCGTGATCTTTGGCGGCACCTCCGGCATCGGCCTCTCTGCCGCGATCCAGGCCAAGGCGGCCGGCGCCCAGGTCACCGTCATCGGCTTCGAGCCTGACCGCGCCGAGGCGGCCGCCGCCGAGCACGGCTTCGCCGGCTGGCGCGCCGCCGACGTGACCCGCCCCGAGACGATCGAGACGGCGCTGGCGAGCATCCCGCAAGTGGACCATCTCGTCCTGCTCGCCGGAAGCTTCGTCGTCGGCAAGGTGCTCGAGGCCGATGTCTCCCGCCTCCACCGCGCCTTCGACGAGCGCGTCTGGGCCGCCGTGCACACCCTCCGCGCCCTCGGCGACCGCCTGGCCGGGGATGCCTCCATCACCTTCGTCTCCGGCGCGCTGGCGGACCGGCCGAACGCCTACGGCACCGCCGTGCTCGCCGCCGCCTCCGCCGCCATGGAGGCGCTGGCACGGGGCCTCGCGCTGGAGCTTGCCCCGCGCCGCGTGAACACGCTCTCGCCCGGCCCAATCGACACGCCCCTGCTGGGCAAGGCGCTCGGCGAAGGTCGCGACGCCTATGTCGCCGGCCTGAAGGCGAACCTTCCGCTGCACCGCCTCGGCACCCCAGAGGAGGCCGGCGCGGCCGTCGTCTTCCTCATGAGCAACGGATGGATCAACGGCGCCACCCTCCACCTCGACGGCGGCTCGCGCCTCGTCTGATCCGCGCCACGCCTCCGGGAGACACGGGAATGCCCACCCTCTTCGACCCGATCCGGCTCGGCGCCATCCGGGCGCCCAACCGGGTCCTGATGGCGCCGATGACCCGCGCCCGCGGCACGCGCGAGCACCTGCCGACGCCGGTGATGGCCGAGTACTACGCCGCGCGCGCCTCGGCCGGCCTCATCATCTCCGAGGCGATCGGCATCAGCCGGCAGGGCCTCGGCTGGCCCTACGCCACCGGCCTCTGGTGGCCGGAACAGGTGGCGGGCTGGCGGCGCGTGACCGATGCGGTCCACGCCGCCGGCGGCCGCATCATCGCGCAGCTCTGGCACATGGGCCGCGTCGTCCACCCGAGCTTCCTCGACGGCGCCGCGCCCGTCTCCGCCTCCGCCACCACCGCCCCCAGGGAGGCGCATACCTACGAGGGCAAGCGCCCCTATGAGGCAGCGCGCGCGCTGCACCGGGACGAGATCCCCGGCATCGTCGCCGACCACGCCGCCGCCGCGCGCAACGCGATGAAGGCCGGCTTCGACGGCGTGCAGATCCACGCCTCGAACGGCTACCTGATCGACCAGTTCCTGCGCGACAGCGCGAACCTGCGCGACGACAGCTACGGCGGATCGGTCCTCAACCGCATCCGGCTCCTCAGCGAGGTCAGCCAGGGCGTGGCGGAGGCCATCGGCGCGGACCGGACCGGCGTGCGCCTCTCGCCCAACAGCGACACCCAGGGCGTGCGCGACAGCGACCCGTTGCCGCTGTTCACCGCCGCCCTGGAGGCCCTCTCCTCCATCGGCATCGCGCACCTGGAACTGCGCGAGCCGCCGGTCGACGGCACCTTCGGCGTGGGCCACCTGCCGCCGCTGGCACCGCGCCTGCGCCACGCCTTCAAGGGACCGGTGATCCTGAACTCGGACTTCGACCTGCCGAAGGCACGGGCGGCCCTGGAGGCTGGCACCGGGGACGCCATCGCCTTCGGGCGACCCTTCATCGCCAACCCCGACCTGCCGCGCCGCCTCGCGCAACGCCTGCCTCTCGCGGTGGACGATCCGGCGACCTGGTTCACCCAGGGCAGGGAGGGCTACGTGGACGACCCCGGCGCATCGCAGACCGACACTGCGGGCGAACACGCGGCCTGAACGCGCTAAAGGTGTTTAGGCTGCTCCTGCGCTGATGGTTTGTTCCGGGGAGAGGAAGAAGGAATTCTTCCTCTCCCCGGACCCCTCACCATCATCTTTTTCTGGGCTTTGATTTTCTTCAGCTGGCGGTGCGCCTCGGCTCGATGAGCCGAGGCCACTGCAAGGGCAGGAACAGGCTCGCCACGCCGAAACCTCGTGTCAGAACGGCGCCGCGGCAGCCCGAAGCAGGTCCAGGAGCCTCAGGCTCCTGGCGGGGGTTTCAGGGGGCGGCGCCCCCTGGTCCCGGACCTGTCAGGACAAGCGCCACGCTGTGAGGGATCACCGGCGCATTGCCCGCTACTCCAGCCGGAGGTTCGCCTGCTGGATCACCTCGTGCCACCGCGCGATGTCGGAGACGAGGACGGTGCGGAGGGTCTCCGCGCCACCGCTGACAAGTTCCACGTCGGCATCGGCGAGGCGCAGCCGCGTGGCGGGATCCTCGGTGGCCGCCCGGAGCGCCGAGGCCACGCGGGCCAGCACGGCCGCGGGAACGCCCGCGGGGGCAAAGAGGCCCTGCCAGAAGAAGACCTCGAGATCCGGCACGGTGCCGAGGATGGAGGGAAGCGCGGGGTAGCCGGGAAGGGGCGTGGCGGCGGTGACCGCGAGGCCCCGCGAGCTGCCGTCCCGCAGGACCGCCTTCGCTTCCTGGGGGGCCTGGAAGACGGCGTGGACCTCGCCCCTGCGCAGCCCGAGCGCCGCGTCGGTGCCGCTGCGATAGGGGACGTGGACGACATCGATCCCCGTCCGCGCGCGGAACAGTTCCAGGCAGAGATGGCTGACCGATCCGGTGCCGGGGGAGCCGAACAGGACCCGGCCGGGGTTCCGCCTGCAGTGCCCGATCAGCTCCGCGGTGTCGGCGGCCGGGACCTCGGGGTGAACCTGCAGGATGAAGGGCGTGCGGAACACCATGCCGACCGGCTCCAGCTCGCGCACCGGGTCGCGGGGTGTCAGCTGCGGCTGGAGCGTAGGATTGATCGCGAGGGTGGTGGTGCCCATGACGAGGGTATGGCCGTCAGGCCGCGCGCGGGCGGCGTGGGTGGCCGCGACGGAAGTGGCCGCGCCCGGCCGGTTGTCCACCACCACGGGCACGCCGAGATCGCGCGCCATGACGGCGGAGACGGCGCGGGAGACGAGGTCCGTCACGCCGCCCGGCGGATATCCCTCGATCAGGACGATGGGGCGGTCGGGCCAGGTCGGCTGCGCCGCCGCGCGGGTGACCGGGAGGGCGAGGGATGCGCCCAGGAGAGAGCGGCGGTGCATGCTGTTGCGTTCTCCCTGTCCCCAGCCCGCTTTCCCGGCGCTGTTGGCAGGACCGGGCCCTGGCCCATCATGGCGCCGGCACCGGATCGTCCGCCGGGCCGGGAAGCTGCCACGGGCTTCCCGAGGGAACAATGGCCTTGCGCCCACTGGACGGCAGGCGGGCGGAACGCGAGTGGCCCGGCCACATCGGATGTGGCCGGGCCTCGCGTGGGGGTTGTGGCCTTGCTGCGCCCCGGGGCTCTTTCCCCGTCGCGAACCGGCCGCGCGGTCAGTCGTGGTTCGCGCTCTGGCGGCTCATGTCGAAGTTCGCACCATCGGAGTAGCCGCTCTGACGGCTCATGTCGAAGTTCGCGCCATCGGAGTAGCCGCTCTGGCGGCTCATGTCGAAGTTCGCGCCATCGCTGTTCGCGCTCTGGACACCCATGTCAAAATTGGCACCGTCGCTGTTGGCGCTCTGCCGGCTCATGTCGAAGTTGGCGCCATCAGTGTTCCCGCTCTGGCGGCTCATGTCGAAGTTCGCGCCGTCGGTATAGGCGATGCTGGCCACGGGGGTGCGGCCGCCGGACTGCGTCCAGCCGCTCGCGACGGTCTGGACGGGGGAGGTCTCGCTCCTCGCGGAGACGGCGGCGCCGGCGACCAGGGCGATGGCGAGGGTGGCGGAAGCAATGCTGCGCATGGGATGTCTCCGGGCTGGGACCGGAGCCCCATCGGCGCCGGTAAGGGGAGAATGCGCCGCGCCCGTTCCCCGCGAAATTCTACGCGGGTGTGCCGGCCTCATACGCGTGTATGAGGCGCATCCTCCGCGGCGTTGCCGTTCTGCCGGTGCGGCACGGTGAAGGTGAAGCGGGCGCCGCCGGAAGGCGCCGGCCGGAGATCGATGGTGCCGCCATGCGCCTCCACGATCGTCTTCGACACCGAGAGGCCCAGGCCCATCCCCGTCGGCTTCGTCGTGTAGAAGGCGTTGAAGACCTGGGCCGCGGAATCGGCACCGACGCCGGGTCCTGTATCGGTGACCTCGAAGGCGGTGACGCCGCCCGCCGCGCGCGTGGAAACGGTGATCCGGCGCGGCGCGTGCGCCTGCTCGGCCATGGCCTGCGCCGCGTTCACCATGAGGTTGATGGCGACCTGCTGAAGCTGGATGCGGTCCGCCAGGATCTCCGGCAATCCGGGCTCCAGTTCCAGGAGGAGTTCCGCGCCGAGCGACACGACCTGCCGGCGCACCAGCGCGGCGGCCTCCTCGATCATGGCGTTGGGGCAGAAGAGCGTGCGGCCCGCCGTGTGCCGGCCCGCCAGGGCGCGGGTGCGCACGATGATCTCGGAGGCGCGGACGCCCTCGTCGATCATGCGGCGGATGGCCGACTTCGCCTCGTCCAGATCGGGCTCGGCCCGGTTCATCCAGCGCAGCGCCGCGTTGCCGTTGGTGACCACGGCCGCCAGCGGCTGGCTGACCTCGTGCGAGATGGAGGCCATCAGCTCGCCCAGCGTGGCGATCCGCGCGGCATGGGCGAGATCCGATTCCAGCCGCGCGAGCCTCCGCTCCTGCCGGATGCGCGCGCTGATGTCGATGAGGCCGAGGAAAACCTTGCCGCTCCGCTCGCTGTCCGGCGGATAGGCGGTGGTGAGGAGGACGTCGATGGCCCGGCCATCGGCCCGGCGCATCACCGTCTCCGCCTCGAAGCTCGTCATCCCCCCGACATAGGCCAGCAGGTTGGCGGCCAGGGCGGGTTCCGCCGCGGGTGGGCAGAGCAACCCGAACCCGGTCCCGACCGATTCCTTCCGGTCCAGGCCGAACAGCTCCGCCGCCCTGTCGTTCATGGCGGTGATCGGCGTCGCGTCCAGGGTGCGGCGGATGAAGCCAGGATCGGCGGCCAGGGTCGCCGCCAGCTCCTCCGCCGTGGCGGACGGCACGTCTTCCAGCGCGCGCCCGAGATTGCCGAGGTCCAGCTCCAGGAAGGCGATCGCCCTTCCCTCGAAGACGCTGCGGAAGCGGTGGTGAAGGACCGCGGTGTCGAAGACGAGGATGTGGAAGCCCTCGAAGCCCTCGGGCCCGAGCTTGGGGACGTAGCGAATGGCGGCCTCGTGCCAGGAGCCGTCGCGGTGCGGCACCGCCGCGTCGAAGGAGACCTCCTCGCCGGCCGCGACCCGCGCGAGGAAGGGCAGGCGCAGCGCGTAGCCCTCCTCCCCCAGGAAGTCGCGCAGGTGCAGCCCGACCAGCTCCCCCGGCGTGCGGCCGTACCAGTGGCAGTGGTGCTCGTTCGCGTAGCGGCAGACCTCGCCCGCGTCGAAGAAGGAGATGAGGGCGGGCATGGCATTGGCCATGGCCTGGATATGGTCCGGCGTGCCGAAGCGGGCATCCGGCGGGGTGCTGAGGGCGGTGTCGGTCAACATGCCGCATCATTGACGCCCGGGACGGCCTGCTTCAACATCCCGCGCGCCATGAACACGCCGTCCCTCCCCATCCCAGAGGACGTGCAGGCCGTCCATGTCGTGGACGACGATGCCGGCCTCCGGCAAGCCCTCGACAGCCTCTTCCGCTCGGTCGGGTACGGGACGCGCCTCTACGGCAGCGCCGCCGAGTTCCTGCAGTCCGGCGATGCGCGGGCGGCCGGCTGCCTCGTGCTCGACGTGCGGATGCCCGGGATCAGCGGCCTCGACCTCCAGGGGCAGCTGAACGAAGCGGGCGTGACGATGCCGGTGGTGCTGATGACCGGGCACGGTGACATTCCCATGACGGTGCGGGGCATGAAGGCGGGGGCGGTGGACTTCCTGCCGAAGCCCTTCCGCGACCAGGACATGCTGGATGCCGTCGCCTCCGCCCTGGCGCGGGACGCCGCCACACGCGCGGAGCGCGGCCAGGCCGACGAGCTGCGCGCCCGCCTGGCCACCCTCTCCCCACGGGAGCGCGAGGTGATGGCGCGGGTGGCCACGGGCAAGATGAACAAGCAGATCGCCTTCGACCTCGCGCTGAGCGAGATCACCGTGAAGATCCACCGCGGCAACGCCATGCGGAAGATGGAGGCGCGCACGCTCGCCGACTTCGTCAAGATGGCGGAGACCCTGAAACTCAAGGCCTAGCTCCCGGGTTGAGTTGCTGCCCCCTGGGGGCACCGGCCGGCGGAACGAGCGAGGCGTGGGCGAGGTGGCAGAGGCTCCCCTGATCTCCGTGGTGGATGACGACGAGGGCGTGCGGCGCTCCCTCGACGGCCTCGTCCGCAGCCTCGGCTACCGCGTCGCGGCCTTCGCCTGCGCGGAGGATTTCCTGGCCTCCCCGGATCGCCACCGCTGCGCCTGCATCATCAGCGACGTCCAGATGCCCGGCATGAGCGGGATCGAGATGACGGCGGCTCTGGGCGAGGCGGGAAGCAGGGTACCGGTCATCCTCATCTCCGCCCTTCCGGACCGGGATACGCGGGCGCAGGCCGATGCGGCCGGGGCCTACGACCTCTTCCGCAAGCCCTTCGACGGCGACGCGCTGGTGGATTGCCTGGACCACGCGCTGGCCGCCTGATGCGGCCACCCGAGGATGGGCCGAGCGGCGCCGGTCAGGCCTTCATCGCGGCGGCCTGCCGCTCGAAGCTCGCCAGGTCGAAATAGTCCCGCCACTCCGTGATCACGTTGCCATCCAGGACCATGCTGCCCATCGTCGGCAGCACGATCCTGCGGCCGTCCGCCTGCGTGAACAGGTCCATGCGCTCCGTGAGGACGGCGTTCCCCGCCTGGGCGATGCGGGTGATCTTCCAGTCGGCCCTGATGCTGGTGCCGATGCCGAAGCCCTTGTGGAAGGCGCGCACATTCTCCCGGCCCGTCATCTCCGGCAAGGGGATGTTATGGTAGAGGACATCCGCCGCCAGCATGTCGACCGCCTCGTCGAACCGATCGCGGCTGATCAGGTCGAAGAAGGTCTTCACCGCAGTGATCTCGGGCGTGTCGCGGGGCATCATGGAACTTCCTTTTGTGTTCGGGGTGAAAGGCGCGGGCTGGACCGGTCGGCGCCTCAGGTCCACTTCGCGCCGGCCGGGGTCATGCAGGCCTGGCCAGCGGCAGGGCGGATCGAAGTGCGCAGGCCGGGCATGCCGGCCGTGACGCGCTGCGCGATGTTCGTCGTGTCCGCATCAGGACGATAGAACATCAGGACGTTGAAGCCGGGGACGCAGACGTTCTCATCGAGGGAGGATGGCGCCTGACGGCGGGACGGGGCCGCCCGCGCCGCGCCCCGCCGCGTCTCCGCCCGGATGGCGGTTGGGTGCTGCGGCCGGGATGCGGTGGCGCCATGCTGCGGCGGCGACGCCCGCTGCGCCTCGGCGGCTCCTGCCGGGAGAGCGGCGGCGCAAACCGTGCCGAGCACGGCGAGGGCTGCGGCCAGACGTTCGAAGCGGTGCATGGCATGTGTCCGGGCTGGTGGGCGGCGGGGCCGTTCCTGATGCCGGGATAGTGCTGCGAGGGCCGGGCGCGCCGACATCGGACGCGCGTCTGGGGCGCCCATACCTTGGTATGAGGCCGTCTGCGCCGCCGGGGCCGCGGAGCGTCGCGGCAAGGCTTCCAATCCCCACCGCGGCCTTCGGAATGCGGCCTCAACCGCGCGGGGGACGCGCATCCAGCCGTGCTTGAGCCGCAGCGCCGCTCAGGCGCAGGTCTGAATCCTTCATACCTTCGTCTGATTTCGCGTGCCGGCCCCGTGCCGCAAGTCTGCCGCCGCAGAGCGCGATCCCGTTGTGGGAGCGCAAGACCGGCCACCGGAGCAGACCATGCCCTTCCTCACCACCCGCGACGGCACCCGCATTTTCTACAAGGACTGGGGCTCGGGCCGCCCGGTCGTCTTCTCCCACGGCTGGCCGCTCTCCTCGGATGCCTGGGACATCCAGATGATGCTGCTGGGCCGGCAGGGCTTCCGCGTGATCGCGCATGACCGCCGCGGGCATGGCCGTTCCGAATCCACCTGGGACGGCAACACCATGGACGGGTACGCCGACGATCTGGCCGAGCTGATCGAGGGGCTGGACCTGCGCGACGCCGTCCTGGTCGGGCATTCCACCGGCGGCGGCGAGGTCGCGCGCTATCTTGGCCGCCACGGCACGGGCCGCGTCGCCAGGGCCGTGCTGCTGAGCGCGGTGCCGCCGCTGATGCTGAAGACCGATGCCAACCCGGAGGGCACGCCGATCGCCGTGTTCGACAGCATCCGCGAGGGCACGCTGACCAACCGCGCGCAGTTCTTCCGCGAGCTCTCCGTGCCCTTCTACGGCTTCAACCGCGACGGCGCGGGCCCTTCCGAAGGGCTGCGGGATTCCTTCTGGCTGGCCGGCATGCAGGCCGGCATCAAGCCCGCCTATGACTGCATCCACGAGTTCTCCGAGACGGACTTCACGGAGGACCTGCGGAAGATCGACATCCCCGTGCTCGTCGCGCATGGCGAGGACGACCAGATCGTGCCGATCGCCGCCGCCGCGCTGAAGACGGCGAAGCTGCTCCGCAACGCCACGCTTCGCACCTATCCCGGCGGCAGCCACGGGCTCGCCCAGGTCACGCCCGACGCCTTCAACGCGGACCTGCTCGCCTTCGCCCGCGGCTGAGCCGCGACCCCCTGCCCTGACGCGGTCGGCATGACCGACCCCTGGAGACCGGACATGCCGACCACCACGCGGCGCCGCCTGGCGCCCCTCCTCCTCGCCCTTGCCCTTCCCGCACTTCCCGCCTTGGCGCAGCCCGCGCCGCCCACGGTCACGGTTTCCGAGCCCGTCCGCCGGAACATCACGGAATGGGAGGAGCACATCGCCCGGCTCGAGCCCTCGGCCCGGGTGGAACTGCGCGCCCGCGTCTCCGGC
>NZ_JAGIZA010000014.1 GCF_017813365.1 Roseomonas indoligenes | reverse complement strand
CAGTTTTCGCGCTGCCCGCAAGCGCGGGTTGGTCGTGAACTTCGGCGCGGTCGGCGGGCCGGTGCGGGACCTTGATCCCATCGAGCTTGGCGAGGCCGGGTCGCTGTTCCTCACGCGGCCGCGTCTTGCCGACCACCTGCCGGACGGTCCGACCATCCGGCGCAGGGCCGCGGATATCTTCGGAGGGCTTCTCGACGAGGACCTCTCCATCGAGATCGCCGGGCGCTACTCGCTGGACAACGTCGAGGAGGCCCATGCGGCGCTGGAGGAGCGCCGGGTCGTGGGCAAGCCCGTCCTGGACCTGCCCTGACCGGCGCGGCGGGTGAGGAAGCCACCCGCCGTCGCGCTTCGCACAGCCGACTAGAGAATGAGGATCGTCCCGATGCCAACCAGGCGAGGGCTGGTGCTGGCGGCTGCCAGCATGCCCCTGATCGCGCACGCCCAGACGGAGCGCCCCCACGCCTCATGGCCGACGCGCCCGCTCCGCGTCATCGTGCCCTATGCGCCAGGGGGCCAGACGGACACGGTGGCGCGCCTGATCCAGCCGCGCCTCGCCGCGGCCCTGGGCCAGCCGGTCGTCATTGAGAACCGCAGCGGTGCGGGCGGCTCCATCGGGGCCGGGCTCGTCGCCAATGCGCCCGCCGATGGCTACACGCTGCTCTTCGATGCCGCCTCCTTCCTGATCGTCCCACTGGCTATCCGGAACCTGCCCTTCGACTACGAGCACGCCTTCGCGCCGGTCGGGCTCGCGACCGCGCAGCCCTATGTTCTGGCGGTGACCGCCTCCTTTCCCGCCGCGGACCTGGCGAGCTTCGTGCGCTACGGGCGAGGGAAGCCGATCAGCTACGGCTCGCCCGGGGTCGGCAGCATCGGCCACCTCGCGGGCGCGCTGCTCGGCCACGCGGCCGGGCTCACCTTGGAGCACATTACCTATCGTGGCGGGGCTGAGGCCGCTGCGGACCTGCTCGCGGGCAACCTGGAGGCGGCAGTCTTGAGCGCCTCCTCGCTGGAACCCCTGCTACCGACGGGGAAGGCGCGGGCCATCGGCCTGACCAGCCGGGACCGCAGCCCCCTGCTGCCCCAGGTCCCGCCGATCGCCTCCTCCGGCTACCCCGACGTCGACCTCGCCGGATGGAACGCCCTCTTTGCGCGCAGCGGAACGCCGGAGCCGGTGCTGGAACGCCTGGAGCAGGCCCTTCGCACCGCACTGGAGGACCCGCAGACCGGCGATGCCCTGCGCCGCATCGGCAGCGAGCCCGGCAGCATGAACCGCGCCGCCTTCGGCGCGCAGCTGGAACGCGAACGCGCGCTCATCCGCCGGATCGTGGCGGATACGCGGATCACCTTCTGACGCGCGGCGCAGAGCAATCGGGCGCAGTTCCGGGGAATCGGGCCGGCTCGCCCCGAACGGGACGTGGCCGGGCCGGGCCGACCGCGCCCGAGCCGCGGCCCGGGCGCAAGAAGGGATCCTTGGCGGCCCTACTCCATCCGGATCCGCATTTCCGCGAGCTTGCGGCCCCAGTACGCCGTCTCCTCCCGCACCGAGGCCGCGAACGCCCCGATGGGCCGGTCCGGAGCCGGCTCCATCCCCTCCAGGGCGATGCGCCTCCGGAACTCCTCCGTCGCCACCGCCCGCCGCGCTGCCGCCTCGTACTGGCCCATCAGCTCGGCCGGGGTGCCGCCGGGGGCGAAGACGCCGTGCCAGCCGGTGATGGTCACGCCGGTCAGGCCGGCCTCGGACAGCGTGGGTACCTCCGGCAGCGCGTCCATACGGTGGTCGCCCGTCACGGCCAGGGCCCGCAGCTTTCCCTCCCTCACCAGAGGAATGGCCGGGGCCGGCGAGCTGAAGATCAGCGCCACACGGTGCGCCACCACGTCCAGCAGGGCCGGTAGGCTGCCGCGGTAGGGCACGTGCTCCATCTGAATGCCGGCGGCATCGCAGAAGACGACCGCCGCCAAGTGGTTGTTGCTGCCAACGCCCGCCGAGGAATAGGCCATGCTGCCGACAGCCCTGGACTTCACCAGCGCGACCAGCTCCGCGAGGCTGGAGACGCCGAGGTCGGGATCGGCGGCGAGCACGTACTGGTAGGAGGTGGCCTGCACGACCGGCACCATCGCGGCCACGAGTTCCGTCCCGGCTCCGCGCTGCAGGTGCGGGTTGACCACGATATGGGTGCTGACAGAGTAGAGTAGCGTATTGCCGTCCGGCCGGGCGCGCGCAACGGAGGTGGTGCCGATGTGCCCGGCCGCGCCGCTGCGGTTCTCTACCACCACGGTGCGGTCCAGCTCCCGCGAGAAGAGCTGCGCGAAGCTGCGCCCGACGATGTCGGTGCCGCCCCCGGGGGCGTAGGGCACGACCATGGTAACGGCCTGCGGCTGGGCCGTGGCGCCCCGCGCGAGCAGCGGCACGGTGGCCGCGCCGCGAAGCAGGTGGCGACGGGTGATGGACATCAGCGCACCTCCTCGGTGAGCGCGAAGGAGCGCCGGTCGGCGGAGAGGATGGCCAGCAGCTCCCCGCAATCCGACAGCCTCTCGAAGTGGCTGACGTGGCTGACGACCTGGTCCGCCTCACGGTCGGTCAGGATGCCCGACACGTTGCCCCGGAACTTCGCCTCGATCTCGGCGAAGCTCACCGGGTTCTCCGGGCTGCCGCGCCGGTTCAGCTCCTCGTGGCTGTGGGTGGCTCCGTCCCGCAGGGTCACTGTCATCCGGCAGGCGTGTCGGAAGGGGGCCCCCATGGCCTCGATCCCGGAATCCTCGTGGGCGTGCACCCGGGCAATGAAGTCCAGCAGCCCGGGGTCGCGCAGCCGCTCCTCCGTGAAGTCGCCCGCGGTGACAGTGCCGCCGAGGGCGGTGACGGCCAGCCCGAAGGACAGGTTCATCTGCGCGGCCGTGATGCCGGCCGGACGATAGGGCCAGGCCGTGTGCACGTAAGTCATGTGCCCCATGCCGACATCCACGCGGGCGATGTCCCTGTGCGGGAAGCCGTGGGCCGCCATCAGCTGGCGCAGCGCGTCCAGCGCGGTGTGGATGCTGGTGACGGTCGGGTACATCTTAAACCCGACGTTGAGCGTCTCCCAGCTCTCCCCGAGGCCCGCCGTCAGCTTCTCCGGCACGGGGCGGCTGGAGAAGGAGCTGAGATAGCCCCCGTAGCCGGCCTCCAGGATCTCCGTGATCCCCGTGAAGCCGCGCGCCGCCAGCGCGGCCGCGAGCACCCCGGACTGTGCGGCCCGGCCAGCATGGAGGCGCTTCACCATGGCCCCCTCCTGCGCGGCCATGAGGCCCGCCGCCATGGAGCCCGCGATCCCGAGGGCGTGCTGCATCCGCCCCGCGTCCAGCCCGCGCAGGCGCCCGGCGGTCGCGGCGGCCACGAAGGTGCCGCTGGTGCCCTGGGGATGGAAGCCGTCCAGGAACAGCGCCATGGTGGCGGCGTTGCCGACGCGGGTCCCGACCTCGTAGCCCGCGACGATGGCCGCGAGCAGCTCGCGCCCGCTGACAGCGCCCTCCGCCTCGGCCCAGCCCAGCGCGATCGGCGTCGTGAGCGAGTTCGGGTGAAGGATGGACTCCTTGTGGATGTCGTCCATCTCGAAGCCGTGCCCGGCCGTGCTGTTTACGAGCACCGCCTGGGAGAGCGAGCCCCGCAGCCCAGTCCCCCACAGGGACGCCGCGGGAACTCCGCCCTCGGCCTCCACAACCTCCTGCACCATGCGCGTCCAGGGCAGCAGCGCGCCCTGCAGGCAGACGCCGAGCCCGTCGAGCAGGCACAGCTTGGCGCGCTCCACCACCTCGGGCGGCAGGTCCTCGTAGCGCAGCCCGGCAGCGAAGCGCGCCAGGTCGCGCGTGGCGTGCTGGAGCAGGACAGGCGGTTCTCCGCTCATGGACGACGTCTCCTCTGCAGGCATCCGATGTCGATGAGGCTAGAAGGGCGCCGTCCTACCGGTCCAATATATTGCTCGTCCCAAACCCATACGTGCAGGATATGGAAATGGAACTCAGGCATCTCCGCTACTTCCGCGCGGTGGCGGAGGAACTGAACGTCACGCGCGCCGCAGCCCTTCTCGGGATTGCCCAGCCGCCGCTCACGCACCAGATCAAGTCGCTGGAGGCCGAGCTGGACGTCCGGCTCTTCCATCGCGTGGGGCGGCGCATCGAGCTCACGGCTGCCGGGACCGTGTTCCTTGAGGAGGCTCGCGCCATCCTGGACCGCGCCGAGCGGGCGGCTGTGCTGGCTCGTCGGGCGGAGCGCGGCGAGATCGGCAAGCTGCGCGTCGGCTTCACTGCCTCCGCCTCCTTCAGCCCCTTCGTCACGGAAGTTCTGAAGACCTACCGGGCGAGGTGGCCCGACGTTGAGATCGGCTTGGTGGAGCGGCGCACCGCCCTGCTCACCGCGGCCCTGAAGGCGGACGACCTCGACGCCGCGTTCGTTCGTCCTCCGCTGGTTCCGGACCCGGTGGTCGAGGTGCGCTGGCTGCTGGAGGAGCCGATGGTGGCCGCGGTGCCCTCCGGCCATCCCGCGGTGAGGCGTCGCTCCGTCCGCCTGGAGGTCCTGCGGGACGATCCCTTCATCCTCTACCCGCGCCGCGGCGGTTCCGGCCTCTCGGAGCAGATCGTCTCGGAGTGCATGCGGCTCGGCTTCTCGCCACGCATCGGGCAGGACGCGCCGGAGCTGACGGCCGCCATCAACTTCGTCGCGGCGGGGATGGGTGTGGCGGTCGTGCCGGCCTGCATGCAGCACCTGCGTCCCGACGCGGTGCGCTACCTCGCCCTGGCAGGGAGTGGGCTACGGGCCGTGCTCGGTCTCGCCTATCGCGGTGGGAGCAGGTCGGAGACGCTGCACAATCTCTCAGCTACCGCGGCGTCGGTGAGTGCCGCGCACGGGTTCGCCGGGCCGGATGAGAGGGGCGGCGGGCGCGGCGATGGACTGGGCCTCGGGCCCGCAGGCCAGCCCGCAGGGTAGGGTCACACATCAAGGCGAGGCTGCTCCGGCGAGCCTGATCCCCCACCGCGGCGCGCCAGCTCCGTCCGCGCCGTGAAGAGCATGTCCGGGTTCCGCCCGAAAGCCCCCTCCAGCGCGCGGCCGAGCTGCGTCCCGTCCAACTCGTCCCAACGCCGCCCGCGAAGGGGCCCGCTCGGCACGCGCACCAGCAGCGCCGGCTCCGCCGACCAAGCCAGCAGCCGGTCCACGCTCGCCAGGGCCAGCATGTCGCGCAGGTGGTGCGCCGTCACATAGGCGTCGGGGCCGGCCCGGTGCGCGGGCAGCCCCGTCGCGCGATCCAGCCCCGCCGAGCTGCGCCAGTAACGCAGGCCCTGGTTGGAGTGGGTGGGGGCGTCCGGCCAGACACGCAGGGCGCACTTCCACGTGCAGATCCAGCGCGCTCGCCCACTCAGGGCCGGCGTGCACCAGCGCTGCTCGAACGCCGCGCGGTGGGCGGCGAGCGCGACCGCGTGCCCGCCGCGCAGGATATCCGGCGCCACCTCGGCCCAGGGCCTCGCCTCCGCCACGTCCTCCTCCACGATGTGGTGGATGGCCGAGGTGACGGCGGATATGGGAAAATCCGGGCGAACGAGCCGCGACCCCGGAATGCCATCCAGGTCCCAGCTGCCGTCGGCCCCCTGCGCCAGATCCTGCCAGCCGATCTCCACCACGCCGCCATTAGCGAAGCTGTCCCCGGTCGTCTCGAGGTCGATGACGCGCAGACGCGCCGTCGGCGGCGCAGGACTCTCCATCATAGGCCCATAACCGATGACGGGGCCCAGGGTTCGACCCATTGGCCTCGCCGCGTCCGGCCCGGCGTAACGGGGCCGCCCCGCGCACGTTCCGTCCGCGTGCAGGGGTGAGGGGCATGGGAGCTGTCGAGTTCGTGGCCCTCCTCCTCGCGGGGATCGGGCCGTTGCTGGCCCTGTCGCATCTGCTGGGCGTGCCGGCGACGGTGGTCCTGTTCGGCACCGGCCTCGCGGTCGGCTTCCTGCCGGGCGACGTCCCGGTGAAGGTGGACCCGGACCTCGCGATCTGGCTCTTCCTGCCCCCGGTCATCTACGCCGCCGCGGTCCGCATCACGCCGCATCTGCTGCGGCACGCGCTGCTGCCGGGGGTGGCCGTCGGGGGCGGACTCGCGCTGGCCACCGTGCTGGGCGTCGCGGCGGCCGTGCACTTCCTCCTCTTGCCGGGCCTTCCGCCGGCCGCCGCGCTGGTGCTCGGCGTCGTCGCCGCGCTGTTCGACACGCGCCTGTTCCAGGAGGTGAAGGGTGTCCCGCGCGTGCCCCGCGCCCTGGCCGACGCGCTGAAGGCGCGCGAGATGGCCTCCCGCGTCGTGGCGCTCACCGCGCTCGCCATCATCGCCTCCTCCGTCCGCGAGGGCGCGCCGCCCGGAATCGGGGAGGGGGCGCTGCACGTCGCCTGGGCCCTGCTCGGCGGCTCCGCCGTCGGTCTGGGTATCGGCCGCGCCGTCCTCTGGCTGCGCGACCGGGCGGGGCCGGCGCCGGTCGAGATCGCGGTCTCTCTCGCCACGCCCTACCTCGGCGCGCTCGCAGCACGGAGCCTCGGCCTCTCGCTCGCGGTGACGGTCATTGCCGCGGCGCTCGCCGTCTCCGCGGCGCGGGTGGATACCCGGACCGGGGAGGCCCGCTCCTCCGCCGAGGCCCGGATCTCCGGCATGGCGTTCTGGGAGGAGGCGAGCCTGCTCGTCTCCTCCATCCTGTTCCTCCTGGCCGGGCTGGCGGTGCCGGACGCCCTCGGCGATCTCGGGGGCTGGTCGCCGGCCACCGCCGTCGCGGCGGCCGCGGGCATCCTCCTCCTCGTGCTTCTCCTCTCCTGGCTCGGCTCCGCGCTCTCGACGCGCCTGCCGCCCGTGCGGGAGGCGTTGGCCGGGGAGGACACGGCCGGGCGGGCGGCCGCGGCGGGCGTGATGGCCTGGGCCTCCACCCGCTCCGTCCTCGGCCTCGTCGTCGTGCTCTCGGTGCCCACGGCCTGGCCGGACGGGACCCCGGTCGTGGAGCGTGGCCTGCTGCTCGTCGTCGCGGCGCTCGTCGTGCTCGGCTCCGTTGGCGTCCAGGGCTTCACCCTGCGGCGCGCGATCCGCGCGGCGGCGCTGCAGGGCAGCGGGGATGCGAAGGGGGAGGAGGCGCGGGCGCGCGGGGCCGCGACCGAGGCGCGCGAGCGGGCCACAGGCGAGGATGACGCGCACTCCGAGGGGATCGCGGCCGAGCGGCGCGTCCTGGTGGAGATGCGGGAGGGGGACGAGATCGGAGACGAGACGCTGCACAATCTTCTGCGCGAGGGAGATCTGCGGAAGCGGGCGGCGGAGGGCGACGCCGAGCCCGGCGCGGCACCTCCAAGGCCCTGAGCCGCGCACGGGCCCACACGCCCGATGCCGGCACGGGCCGGAACGCGGGGTCGTGCAGGGCCGCCTCTCCAGCCACGTCCCGGGACACGACGTCCTCCAGTGCTGCGCGCGTCACGCGCTCCGTGAGCGCCTCCGCCGCGACGGCGTATCACCTTCGCCCAGTCCGCAGCTTTGCGATGGAGCGCTTCGTAAGCGAGAGTAGGCGCTCGGGGCAGAATGCCTGACCAGAGCACTATAATCGGGACGCAGGCCCGAGCCCTGATCAGGCAATAGCAGCCCTCAATACGCACGCTTAGGTCCCGGACGCAGTCTCCCACTCTGCTATGGTGCCCGCGCCAGCCAGAAGCGCATCCGGCCATCCGCAAAGGCGGGCACCTCGAAACCCTTGCGGGAGGCAAGCAGCATAGGCTCTCGGTAGAGTGGAATGGCCCAGAAGTTTGCCCGCTCCAGGGCGAAGGCCTCGGTCAGCAGGCTCGTGCGCTTTCCGAGGTCCATCTCGGTCGCTGTCCGGTCGACGAGGGCATCGAAAGCAGGATCCGCGTACCCGCCGGCGTTCCAGCTGCCGCTCCGCTGGTCCCGGGTGTGAAAGACGTTGTTCAGGATGGAGAAGCCATCGAGCTGCGGCGTATTGGCCCAGCCCATCAGGTACATGTCCGGTTCCTGCTTCAGGAAGCGCTGGATAAAGGCGGCGTAGCGCGCGCCGGAGTAGCTGACCTTCACCCCCACGCGCGCCCACATCGCCGCGGCCGCCTGGCAGAGCCGGTCGCCGTTCACGAAGCGGTCGTTGGGACATTCCAGCCCGATGGTGAAGCCGTCCGGGTAGCCGGCCTCGGCGAGCAGCCGCTTGGCGCCCTCCGGGTCGTAGCTGGCGCGCTGCACCGCCTGCGCGGGCTCGTAGCCCGTGATCTCGCGGGCGATCAGGGCATGGGTCGGCTGGGTCAGGCCGCGCATGATGGCGCGGGTGATGGCCGGCACATCGAGCGCCATGGTCATCGCCTGCCGCACGCGGCGGTCCGCCAGCGGGTTGGGGCCGGCGCCCGCGGCCGTCTGGTGGGCTGCCCCAACGTTGAAACCGAAATACATGACGCGCAAGTCCTGCGCCTCGACGAGGGTGATGCCCGGATTCTGCCGCAGGCGCTCGGCGTCCTGGAGCGGCACGGGCGTGATCACGTCCAGCTGGCCGGAGAGCAGGCCGGCGAGGCGGGTGGCGTCGTTCGGCACCGGCCGGAAGGAGATCCGGTCGATGTTGTGCTCCCGCTTGTCCCACCAGTCCGGGAAAGCCTCGAGCACGGTCTCAGAATCCAGCTGGCGCGAGACGAGGCGGAAAGGGCCGGTGCCGTTGGTGTTGACGTTGGCGTAGCCGGCCGTCCCGCGGGCCGGGTCGGTGGGAAGCAGGGCGTCATGGGCCTTCATCCAGGCCTCGCTCAGGATCGAGATGCCGGCAAGGTCGTTGATGAGGACCGGGTAGGGCCCGCGGAGCAGGACATCGACCGTATCGGGACCGCTCTGCTG
Organism: Roseomonas indoligenes; assembly: GCF_017813365.1. GTDB lineage: Bacteria > Pseudomonadota > Alphaproteobacteria > Acetobacterales > Acetobacteraceae > Roseomonas > Roseomonas indoligenes. The sequence continues at coordinate 124,926 of NZ_JAGIZA010000014.1, read as the reverse complement.
CACCTCCCGGATCATGTGGGTCACGGAGGCATAGGGCGAGTTCGGCACGCTGGCGCGCCGTATCGAAGCGACGACATCCGCCGCCGTCATGGGCGTGCCGTCGTGGAACCGCACGCCCTGGCGGATGGTGAAGCGGTAATGGTCGGGCGCCACCGCCACCCAGGCGGTGGCGAGCCCGGGCTGGAAAACCAGATTGCGATCCAGCCGCACGAGGGAATCGTAGATGTTGCCCAGCAGGGCCGCATTGGCCGTGCTGAACACGCCGTGCGGGTCCATGGTGGTGACCTCGCCGTTGTTCCCCCAGCGGATGGTGGTCTGGGCTTCCGCAGTGCCCCCGATACCGAGGACAAGCGCGAGGGCGGCGAGGATGCGCCGTGCCGGGTGGCGGATCATGCGTTGCTCCTGTCCAGGGGAAAGATGGGGCGGCGGACGTGCCGGAAGTCGAGCGCTTGCAGGTCGAGCGTGGCCACACCGGGCCCCTGGCATTCGACGTTGGCGCGGGCGAGCGGCAGGAAGCTCGGGCGGTGGTTGGTCTTCGACTTCAGGACGACATAGCGGAAGCGCGTCGGCTCCAGCCCGAAGATGCGGTACTGGAGCGGGTCCAGCGCCTCCACGCGCGCCTCACTCACCACCAGCGTCAGGCGGCCGGTCTCCAGCACCGCGCAGCGGCCGAGATCGACGGGCATGCCGGTGAAGATCGGCCCCTCCACCGTGAAACGGCCCAGAGCAATGCTGCGGACGGTGCCGGTGAGCCGCAGCGGGTGCAGGGGCTCCTTCAGGGCTGGAATAGGCCGCTTGCCGCCGATGTCGAGGGTGATGGTGGCGCCGACCCCCGCCTCGATCATCCGCGCAACCGACTCCGGGTCGCAGATCGGCCCGGCCAGGATGCCGTCCAAGCCCCTCTCGAGCGCGGCGGCGATGACGGCCATGGAATCCATGGTGCCACCCGAGTGGCAGTTGTCGGACATGTCTGCGAGGATCACGGGGCCCGAGCCCTCCGCAGCTCCCATGGCCGCCGCGCGCTCGATGGAGTCCGCCAGCGGCTCAAAGGCCGGGGTCGTGAAGCGGTCGCGCAGCGACCAGGCGAGGTCCACGATCTCCTGGGCAACCGCCGCCGCGCGCGCGGCATCCCCGCTCGCCGTGGCGAGGACGCAGAGGCCGGTATCCGCCGTGTCGGCCAGCGGAAAACCGGTGAAGACGGTGACGCAGGGCATGCCCTCCCGCTCCGCCCTGGCGGCCGCCTCGATCAGCAGGGACATGGGCTCCGCATCGGTAATGCACTTCACCATATCCGGTAGCATCGGGCAGCGCCGCACGACGGTGACCGGGTCGAGCCGCCCTTCCAGCACATCCCGCAGCATCCGCGCTGCCATGCGCCCAGTCGCCGGCATGTCCGTGTGAGGGTAGGTCCGGTAGCCCGGCATGACCGTGCAGTTTGCGATGAATAGGTCCGAGAGGTTGGCGTGGGAATCCAGCGAGGCGCCGATCGGCAGGCCCGGGCGAACGTGCCGGATGCGCGCCAGCAGCTCGCCCTCTCCATCCTCCACGCCCTCGGCCACCATGGCGCCGTGCAGGTCCAGCAGCATCGCGTCGCAGGAAAGGGCTGCCTGGCACAGGATGTCGGAAAGCCGCTCGAACGCCGTGCGCTCCACTGGCGCGCTCGGCAGGGCGCGCGCCGCGATCGGCACGGTGATGTCCGCCCCCATTTCTTCGGCCACGTCGAGAAGGCCGGAGAGGCCGTAGCCGGAGTGGCGAAAGGCCCTGTAGGCCTCGTCCCCGAAGAGGGGACCGCCAGGCCCGAAATCCTCCCACCGGGTCGGAACCGGCGAGAAGGTATTCGTCTCATGCTTGAACATGCCGATGGCGAGCTTCATGCGGGGCCAATCAGTGGTAGGGCGAGGCAGGAAGGTTGCCGTGCGACGCAGCATGAAGTCCAATATGGAAAAGTTGGAGCGAGCAAACTTACGGTTATGGGAACCCGCCCAATCAAGCTGCGCGAGCTGGAGATTTTCCGCGCCGTCCTCGATCTCCGCTCGGTAACAGCCGCGGCTCAACTCCTCGGCGTCTCACAGCCAGCTATCAGTAAATCCTTGCAGCAGCTGGAGGCCGGGCTCGGGTTTCCGCTCTTCGAGCGTCTCGGTGGGCGTTTGCTGCCGACACCTGAAGCCGAAGTGATGACTTATGCGCTGCAGGGTGTTCTCGGGTCGGTCGACGCGCTGCAATCGGCTGCCCGGACGGCACGGCAGGAGGCAGGTGGGCCCGTGACGATCGCGGCCCTTCCGACCCTTGCCACGGTCATCGTGCCGGAAGCCATCAGAATTGCCACCGAGCAGCACCCGAATCTCCAGGTCGGCCTGAAAATCCTGCCAACGCGCGAAGTGACGGAGGCAGTGGCCGTTGGCACGGCAGATATCGGGCTGGTTCACCGGCTGCTCGATGACGACCCACGCGTTCAGGGGGAGGATGTCGGTGCCACGACCATGGTCTGCGTCATGCCCGCGGCGCATCCGCTGGCCGCGCGGGCAGCAGTAGGGGCACCAGTGCTGAAAGGGATCCGCTACGTCTCCTATACGGTCGCTTCTCCGATCGGGGAGCGGATGGCTTCGGCCTTCGCCGCGGCCGGTGGAACCTACAAGCCAGCGGTCGAAGTTGCCTCCTCGACGGTTCTCTGCGAGGCCGCGCTCCGGTTGGGTTTGCCTGGAATTGTCGAGGACTCAGTGCTTTCTACGGGCTGGTGGCCTGGGCTGGTCGTTCGCCCACTCCGACCGGCCATCGTTCTGCGCCCCCGGCTGTTGCTCGGGCTGAGGCGGCCACTTTCCCTCGGTGGCCGAGCCGTGGCTGCAGCAATCAGAGGAGGTCTTGCCAGTTCTCCTGGGTCCTGAGCCTACAATTAGTGGCCAGGCCGGCGATATGTCGGGCAATACGTTGCTGGGCGACGCCGAGGTAAGCCATCTCGGACAGGAGCATGCCTTTCGGCCGCCCAGCGACAGTAGAGGAGATCGCGGACGCGGCAGTGCTTCTGGCCTCACGTCGGTCCAGCTACACCAGTGACACCATTCTGACGATCAACGGGGCGCCGACCTGATCCAAACCGCGCCCTGGAACGCCCGCCCGGTGATGGAGGAAAGAGCCGGGCGGGCTGGGGCGCTGTTGCGGAAATCGGTTTGAGGGCGTGGTTCGGTCTTTGATGCCCTGATCAGGCGCGAGCGACGGTGTCGGGCATACCAAGGGCGTTGAAGATGTTCAGGATTGCGCAGCGGATCTGCACTTCCGCGACCTGACGGGCCGGATCTCGGGCTGAGAGACGTTCGCCGAGGCGCTTGAGGCGGGACATCGCCGTCTCGGCTAGGCTGCGCCGGTGATAGCCGCTCCATCGCTTCCACAGTCGCCGTCCGAGGTGCCTGATGGCGCGCAGCGTCTCGTTCCGCTCGGTCGCTCCGGTGGTTCGCCTCTTCCATGGCTTGCCGTTGCGCCGCGGGGGCACGACGAGGTCGGCCTGGCGAGCCGCAGAGGCCTCGTAGACGCCGCGCGTGTCGTAGGCGCCGTCGCCACTGATCACCCCGATCCGCTCCCCTTCCGGCAACTGCGCGAGCAGGCCCGGTACGATCTCGCCGTCGCCATGCCGGTGATCTGTCATCTCCACGGCCCGCACCTCGTGGCTGTCAGCGTCGATCACCAGGTGCACCTTGCGCCAGACCCGACGCTTGTCGGCCCCGTGCTTTCTGACCTTCCACTCACCCTCGCCCAGCACCTTCAGCCCGGTGCTGTCGATCACGAGGTGCAAGGGGCCGCCCCGGGCACGATAGGGGATGGTGACCGTGAGGCTCTTCTGCCGCCGCGAGAGGGTGCTGTAGTGGGGCACCTGCCAGTCCAGGCCCGCCAGCCGGATCAGGCTCCCCGCCATGCCCTGGGCGGCTCGCAGCGGCAGCTGGTACAGCACCTTCAGCGTCAGCACCGCCTGGATCGCCGCGTCCGTGAAGACCCGAGGGCGGCCACGTCTGCCCGTACCTTCTGAGGTGTGCCAGGCCAGATCGGGCGAAATCCACACGGTCAGGTCACCGCGGGCAATGAGCCCTCGGTCGTACTCCCGCCAGTTCCGTGTCCGGTAGCGCGCCTTCGGGCGTCCGCCCTGCGCCAGTGCCTTGCTCATGCAGGACTACCTGCAAAGTTTGTGCAACAAGGCCCATCTGCCTGCCGAACTCGCGCCAACATATATCAACGTCATAGATGGACAGAAAGCGGCCGATAGCCAGCCACCCTCGGTAAGCCGCTCTCCGAGCTACTCCCCTCGAAAGCGGAAGTTCCGCTCCCGGCCAAAGTCGGTCAAACTGCTTCAGTGTCGCACGACGCTCAGCTTCCCTCCAGGCACGCCCCAAGTTCCATCTCGCTGACCGTCAAGTGATTGCCCCCCTCCGTAGGGGCAGAGACCAGACGCATCGCGAAGCGGTCCCACCGCCAGTGCCCGATCATCAGATGCAACGGCCGGGCGGTCGCGTCCCGCGTCAGCCGCTCCGTCCGGAAGGTCGGCGCCCCCGTCCGCAGGCCGAGCAGCGCGGCGACGGCCTTCGGGCAGGGCGCGGCGCCCATCTGCCGCTCCGTTCCCGCGGCGATGAAGCCGGCGGCCGCGAGCACTTCTTGAAGGGCGCTCTCCTCAAGCGCCCGCCGGTTGATCGCGGCGCCGATCTCGGCGGGCAGGTAGGTCACGGTGTGGAAGACCGGCGCTTCCTCCTGCCGCCGCAGCCGCGCGATGCGGAGCACTTGGTCGCCCTCCTCGATCCCGAGAGCGCGGGCCACCGCCCCGTCGGCTAGTTGCCACTCGAACCCCAGCAGCTCCACCCGCGTGCCCCGCACCAGCCGCAGCGGCCCCGACGAGTCCTCGAAGGCGGCGACGGCCTGCACCAGCCGGGGCTCGGCCACCCGGGCCGCCCGACCGGCGCTGCGGTGGATCAGCCCCTCCTGCGCCAGCGTGTCCATGGCGCGCCGCACCGTGATGCGGGAGACCCCGAAGCGCTCGCACAACTCCTTCTCGCTCGGCAAGGCGGCGCCTACGGGCAGGCGCCCGTTGCGCAGGTCCTCGTGCAGCCCGTCCAGCACTGCGCGATAGAGAGGCAGGTCAGGCTTCATGGGCGCTCCAGACGAAACCTATTATAACAGGTTGCCTTTACTATCATGACAGGATTAGGGTCACGGCAGAAGAGTTGAGGAAACGGCCATGGCCGGACGAGACCAGCAGCACGCCGTGCGCTGCACCCTCATGCGCGGCGGAACCAGCAAGGGCCTGTACTTCCGAGGCGAGGACCTGCCGCAGCCCGGCGCCTCCCGCGATGCCCTGCTGAAGGCGCTGATCGGCAGCGGGGACCTGCTCCAGATTGATGGGCTCGGCGGCTCCCGCCTCGTCACCGCGAAGCTCGCCGTCGTCTCCCCTTCCAACCGACTGGATGCCGACGTGGACTATACCTACGGCATCGTCCCGCCCGGCCGGGGCCTCGTCGTCTACACCAGCAACTGCGGCAACATCTCCGCCGGCGTCGGCCCCTTCGCCATCGACGAGGGCATGGTCGAGGCGCGGGAGCCCGTTACCGAGGTCCGCATCTTTAACACCAACACGGGCAAGCTGCTGATCGCCCACGTCCCCGTCCGTGACGGGCGCGCCCAGGTCGAGGGCGATCTCGCCATCCCGGGTGTCCCCGGCACCGGCGCCGAGATCCTGCTGGACTACCGCGCCACCACTGGCGCCAAGACAGGCCGCGTGCTGCCCACGGGCCGGGTGATGGACGAGATCGCGCTGGAGGACGGGCGCATGGTCCGCGCGACCATCGGCGACGTGGCGAACCCCTGCATCTTCGTCCCGGCCGCCGATCTGGGCGCCACCGGCAGCGAGTTGCCCGACGCCATCAACGCCGACGAGCCCCTGATCGCCGCCATGCGCGAGTTGCGGGGCAAGGCCGCCGAGGCGATCGGCCTGGCCACGGACTGGCGCGAGGCCGAGACGCAATCCCCCGCCCTGCCCCTCATGGTGCTGGTCGCGGCGCCCGCCGCCTATGCGGACAGCCAGGCCCGGTCCGTCGAGGAGGAGGCCATGGACCTGAGGGCCCGCCTGATCTTCTACAACAAGTGCCACGAGAGCATGGCGGGCACGGGCAGCATGTGCACGGCCGCAATGTCCCGCATTCCCGGCACGGTGGTGCACGGGGCCGTGCAGGCCGGGACGCCGCGCAACGCGGACACGCTCCGCATTGGGCATCCGCTCGGTGTCATGGAGGTGGTGGTGCGTGCCAGTCCCGGCGCCGGGCCGGAGGGCGCGCGATTCGAGCGGCTGGCCTTCCGCCGCACCGCCCGTCGGCTGATGCAGGGCACTGCCTATGTGCCCGCCAGCGTCCTGGCGCCCGTGAAGATCGAGGAAGCCGTGGCATGATCCGCCGCCCGTCCCTTGGCCGCCGCGCCCTGCTCGGCGCGGCCGGCGCCCTCCTCGCGGCGCCGGCGCTCCGCGCCCAGCCCGCCTTCCCGCAGCGCCCCGTGCGGATCGTGGTCGGCTACCCGCCCGGCCAGACGGTGGACCTGACGGCCCGCGCCTACGGGGCCGCGCTGCAGCAGGCCTGGGGCCAGCCCGTGGTGGTAGACAACCGTTCCGGCGCGAACGGCATCATCGGCGCGGAGGCGGTGAAGGCTGCCGAGGCGGATGGCTACACGCTGCTCTTCGGCACCTCCGGCCAGCTCGCCATCAACCCCGGCCTCTACAAGAAACTGCCCTACGCGCCGCTGACGGACTTCGCGCCGGTCGCCATGGGCGCCACCGGGCGGCTCTACCTGGTCGTCAACAAGTCCCTGCCCGTTTCCACCCTGCCGGAGCTGGTGGCCTATGCCCGCGCCCGGCCGGGCAAGCTCTCCTACGGCTCGGGCGGCATCGGCATCACCGCGCATCTCGGCACGGAGATCCTGAAGGCCGAAACCGGGATGGACGTCCTGCACGTGCCCTATCGCGGCTCCCCCGCCGCGCTGACGGGGCTGCTCAACAACGACGTGCAGATGATGATGGATGCCGGCTCGCTCCTCGTGCCGCAGATCCGCGATGGCGGCGTGAAGCCGATCGCCGTCTCCAGCCTGGATCGCTTCGCCGCCCTGCCGGAGGTGCCCACCGTGGCGGAGCAGGGCTTCCCCGGCTTCGAGGTGGTGACCTGGAGCGCGATGGTCGCGCCCGCCGCCACCCCGCCCGCGGTGGTGGAGGCGATCAACGCCGCCATGCGGGCCGCCGGGCGCACGCAGCCCGTGATCGACGCCGTGCGCGCGGGCGGCAGCGAGCCGCGGCAGCTCTCCACAGCCGAGTTCGGCGCCTTCCTGCGGCGGGAGACCGCCCTCTGGGCCCGCGCCGTCGCCACCTCCGGCGCGCAGGCGGAGTAGGCGCCCCGCTCCCCCCTCCTGAATCAGGCACGATCCGATGACCCCTCCTGCCAAGCTCCGCGCCCTCCTCGCCGCACAGGGCATGCTGCGCGCCCCCGGCGTCTATGACGGCATCACCGCCAAGCTCTCCGAGCAGGCGGGCTTCTCCGCCGTCTACATGACGGGAGCCGGCACCTCCGCCTCCCTCGGCTACCCCGACTTTGGGCTGCTGACGATGAGCGAGATGGCGGAGAACGGCGGCGTCATCGCGCGCTCCGTCACCATGCCCGTCATCGCGGACGCGGACACCGGCTACGGCAACGAGCTGAACGTCACCCGCACCGTGCAGTCCTACGAGCGCGCCGGCATCGCCGGGCTCCACATCGAGGACCAGGTCTTCCCCAAGCGATGCGGCCACCTGGACGACAAGGAGGTGGTCCCGCGGGAGGAGTTCGTCGCCAAGATCCGCGCCGCCGTCGCCGCCCGGCGGGACCCGGACTTCCTGGTGATCGCCCGCACCGACGCCCGCGCGGTGATCGGGATGGAGGAGGCGATCGCCCGCGCCAACCTCGCCCTGGAGGCCGGTGCCGACATGGCCTTTGTCGAGGCCGCGCGCACGATCGAGGAGGTGGCGGCCATCCCGCGCCTGGTGCGCGGCCCCTGCCTGCTGAACGTGGTGCGCGGCGGCAAGACGCCGGACCTGCCGCTCGGGCAGGCGGAGGCCATGGGCTACAAGCTCGCCATCCTTCCCAGCCTGCTGCTCAGCGCCGTGGTACAGGCCTGTGACGAGGCCCTGCGCGTGGTGCGGGACACCGATGCGCCACCCTCCTCCGCCGGGGCGCCCCCGGTGCGGGAACGCTTCCGCCGCTGGGGCGCAGACGAGTGGGATGCGCTTCGCACCCGCTTCCGCGATCCCGTCCCGGCCACCGAGCCGGCGCCGGCAAAGTAGCGCAGCATGCCCACCCTCCTCGACCGCCTCTGGGACCCGCACGTCGTCGCCGATCTCGGCGACGGCTGGTCCCTGCTGCACATCGATCGCGTGCTGATGCACGACCTCTCGGGTTGGCGCGCCATGGAGGAGATGCGGGAGCGCGGCCTGGCCGTCGCCGCGCCGGACCTCGCCTTCGCCACGCCCGACCACGCCGTCTCCACCGCTCCCGGCCGCCGCGGCGACAGTTACGGCCCGGGCGAGCGCCTCTGGTCCGGCCTGCGGGACGGCGCCGCGCGCAACGGCATTCCCTTCTTCGATCTCGGCCAGGTCGGGCAGGGCATCGTCCACGTCATGGGGCCGGAGATGGGCATCACCCTGCCCGGCACCACCCTCGTCTGCGGCGACAGCCATACCTGCACCAACGGGGGCCTCGGCGCGCTGGCCTTCGGCATCGGCTCCTCCGAACTGGTGCACGTGCTGGCGACCCAGGTGCTGCGGCAGCGCAAGCCCCGCGCCATGCGCGTGCGCTTCGAGGGGCGCCCGGGGCCGGGGGTGACGCCGAAGGACCTGATCCTGCACCTGATCGGCCGGATCGGCGCCGATGGCGGCGCGGGCCACGCGGTGGAGTTCGCCGGGGAGGCCATCCGCGCCCTCTCCATCGAGGGCCGCATGACGGTCTGCAACATGGCCATCGAGCTCGGCGCGAAGATGGGCTTCGTGGCGCCGGACGAGACGACCTTCGCCTACGTGGCCGGCCGCCCTTTCGCGCCCGGGGGCGCGATGCTCGACCGCGCCCTCGCGCAGTGGCGCGGCTTGGCCAGCGACGCGGACGCCGTCTTCGACCGGGAGGTCGTGGTGGATGCGGCCGGCATCGTGCCGACCGTGAGTTGGGGCACGAGCCCGGAGCACACCATCGCCATCGACGCGGCGATCCCGGCCCCCGGCGCGGCGCCGGATGCCGAGCGCCGCGCGGCCTGGCGCGCCGCGCTGGACTACATGGGCCTGACCCCCGGCCGCCCCATCGCAGGCACGCCGGTGGACTGGGTATTCATCGGCTCCTGCACTAATTCACGCATGTCCGACCTGCGGGAGGCCGCGGCGGTCGCGCGCGGGCGCAAGGTGGCGGAGGGTGTGCGCGCCTGGGTCGTGCCCGGCTCCGAGGCGGTGAAGCGCCAGGCGGAGGCGGAGGGGCTGGACGCCGTGTTCCGCAGCGCCGGCTTCGAGTGGCGGGAGCCCGGCTGCAGCCTCTGCGTGGCCGCGAACGGGGAGCGCGTGCCGGAGAGCGCGCGCTGTGCCTCCACCTCCAACCGCAACTTCGTCGGCCGCCAGGGCCCGGGGGCGCGCACCCACCTGATGGGACCGGCGATGGCCGCCGCGGCTGCCGTGACGGGCGCCATCATCGACGTGCGGAGGCTCGCGGCATGACACCCTTTACTACCGTCACCGGCGCCGCCGCGCCGCTGATGCGCCCGAACACCGACACCGACGTCATCATCCCCATCCAGCGCCTGACAGGCACGGCCCGGGACACGCTGGGCCGCTACGCCTTCGAGCCGCTGCGCTACGGCGCGGACGGCGCGGAGAACCCGGACTTCATCCTCAACCGCCCCGCGTTCCGCAGCGCGCCCATCCTGATCGCCGGCCCGAACTTCGGCTGCGGCTCCTCGCGGGAGGGCGCGGTCTGGGCGCTGATGGGCATGGGCCTGCGCTGCGTCATCGCCGAGAGCTTCGGGGACATCTTCCAGGGCAACTGCTTCCAGAACGGCATGCTCCCCGTCGCGCTGCCGGCCGATGCCGTGGAGAGGCTGGCGCGGCAGGCCGCCTCCGGCGCGCCCGTGACGGTGGACTTGGCGAGCGGGACGGTCACCCCGCCCGAAGGTCCTCCCATGCCCTTCACGGTCGCGCCGCTCCGGCGCGAGGCGCTGCTGGAGGGGCTGGATGAGCTCGGGCAAACCCGGAAGCGCTCGGCGGAGATTGCGGCCTGGCAGGAGCGGGACCGGGCGGCTCGCCCATGGATCTGGCGGGAGACAGCCTGATGAGCATGACGGCGCAGGAAGACCCTCGCGTGGCGGGCAACGCGACGGACCCGGCGGGCCCGACCGGCCGGCTGGCGCACTGGCTCTCCGCGCTGCGGCTGGAGGACGTGCCGGAGCGCGTCCGGGAACGCGCGAAGCACGTCACCCTGGATGGCATCACCTGCGCCCTGGTCGGCGCGCAGATGCCGTGGTCCCAGCGGGCCCTGGGGATCGTCACCGCCCTGGAGTCCGGCACCGCCACCGTCATCGGCTGCGGCCGCCGGACCTCGCCCTCCGCCGCGGCCCTGCTGAACGGCACCTTCATACAGGGCTTCGAGATCGACGACTTCCACCCGCTGGCGCCGCTGCATTCCGCCTCCGTCGTCCTGCCGGCCCTGCTGGCCTGCGCGGAGCAGCGCGGCGGCATCGGCGGGGCCGAACTCCTGCGCGGCGCCATCGCGGGCTACGAAGTGGGGCCGCGCGTTGGGCTGGCGCTGCACGGGGCTCAGATGCTCTCGCGTGGCTGGCACTCCGGCTCGGTCTTCGGCACCCACGCTGCCGCTGCCGCCGCCGGCGCGCTGCTGCGGCTGGACCCGGCCCGCACCGAGGACGCGCTCGGCCTCGCCGCCACGCAGTCCGCCGGCCTCATGGCCGCGCAGTACGAGGCCATGTCGAAGCGCATGCACCACGGCTTCGCCGCGCGTGCCGGCCTCTACGCCGCCTTCCTGGCGGAGGGCGGCTACACCGGCATCAAGCGGGTATTCGAGCGCGAGTACGGCGGGTTCCTCTCCACCTTCGGAGAGGGACACGACCCTGACGCGTCGCAGGTCGCGGACGCCCTCGGCGAGCGCTGGGAAGTGGAGCGCATCGCGATCAAGCCCTATGCCGCAATGGGCGGGCTGATCGGGCCGATCGACGCCGTGCTCGCCCTGCGGCAGCGCCGCCCGCTGCACGCAGAGCAGGTGGAGCGCATCGAGGTCTGGCTCAACCACGCCTCCTACCACCATGGCGGATGGACGGCCGAGCGGCCGCTGACGGAGATCGGGGCGCAGATGAACCTCGCCTACGCCGTCTCGGTCGCCGCCATCGACGGCGCCGCGCTGATCGGCCAGTTCGGCGAGAGTCGGATCGGGCAGGACGACGTCTGGGCGCTGGTGCCGAAGGTCACCGCGCACCACGAACCCGACTACGACCGGCGCGGCCCGGACGGGCGCGGCCGCTCCCGCATGCGCGTCACCTTCCGGGACGGGGGGGTGGAGGAGATCGAGATCGACGGCCCGCGCGGCGGGCTGCGCCACCCGCTGACCAATGACGAGATCGTTAGGAAGTACCGCCAACTCACCGACGGCATCGTCGAGCCCGCCCGCCGCGACGCGATCGAGCGCGCCGTGCTGGGTCTGGAGGCCTTGGGAGATGCCGGGGAACTCATCGCGCTGCTCGCACCACCGGCCGGCTGCGCCCTGCGCTGAGACAGGGCCGCCCCCGGCCATCATCGGGAGAGAGACCATGACATGGATCGGACAGGGGCGCCCGCGCCCCGGCCGGCGCGCGCTCCTGCTCGCCGCGCCGGCCATCGCGCTGTCGCCGCGCGGCCTTCGGGCGGCCGAGCTTCCCGGCGGAACCATCCGCCTGGTGGTCGGCTTCGCCGCGGGCGGCGGCATCGACGCCTTCGCGCGGATCGCCGCCCGCGCCGCCTCCGAGCGGACCGGGAACACCTTCGTGGTGGACAACCGGCCCGGCGGCTCCGCGGCCCTCGCGGCCCTTCATGTGGCGCGCAGCGCGCCGGACGGCCGCACCCTCTTCGTGGCCGATAGCGGTTCCATGACGATCACCACGGACATCATGCAGCGCCCGCCGCTCGACCCGCGGCGGGAGCTGGCGCCCGTGATGCTCGCGGTCCACGCGCCGCAGGTCCTCGTGACCCGTCCCGGCACCGCCGCCTCGCTCCCCGATTTGCTCGCGCGGGCGAGGCGGGAGCCGGGGCGCCTGACCTATGCCTCGGCCGGCGCCGGGAACGCGACCCACCTGGCCATCGCCGACCTGACCCGGCGCACCGACACCGAGCTGACCCATGTCCCCTATCGCGGCGGCGGGCAGATGACGACCTCCGTCATCCAGGGGGAGACCGATCTCTGTCTCCTCAGCCTCACCACCGCCCTGCCGCACTTGCGCGCCGGATCGCTCGTCGCGCTCGCCGTCGCCTCCGACGTGCCGCTGGCGGAGCTGCCCGAGGTTCCCACCATCGCCTCGGTCGTGCCGAACGCCGCCGCCCGCGCCTTCTGGTACGGCTTTAACGTGCCGGCGGAAACGCCGGCCCCGCTGATCGAGGCGCTGCACGCCGCGCTGAAGGCCGCGCTGGAAGCGCCGGAGACGAGGGCGTCGCTACGTCCGCTCGGCATCCAGGTGGTCGCGTCGTCGCCCCAGGACTACCGCCGCTTCCTGCTGGAGGAGACCGAGCGCCGGTCCGAGATGGCGCGCTTCGCGGGCGTGGTGCCGGAGTGACCTAGGAAGCTCCGGCAGACCTCTCCACAGCCGCTTTGCGCCCACATCGGTCATTCTTGCTCCTTGGGGAGGTTCTCGTAAGCGGACGTCAGCTCCAACTGACGGCCGAGACGACGACCTGCGAGAGGTGGCGAAGACCGAAGCGACCGCTCCCTGAATATCCCGCCTCGCTGACCTAGCCAGGCGCGACATTCATCCCTCGATCCCAGGCAACATCACCCGGCTCAGAGCGACTAGATCGTGAAGCCGCCATCAATGGTCAGGCTGGCGCCTGTGACGTAGCCAGCCTCCTCACGGGCGAGGTATGAGGCGAGGCCGGCGATCTCATCCGGGCTGGCCACGCGCTTCAGCGGGCTGCGATCCGCCAGCATGCCAATGGCGCCGGCGTTGATGTCGGTGTCCGTCGGGCCGGGCTGGATGTTGTTTACCGTGATGCCGCGCGGCGCGAGATCGAGGGCGATGCCCTTTACCATCCCGGCCACGGCCGCCTTCGTCATCTGGTAGACGCTCGCTCCCGGCATGCCGGTGCGGATCGCCACGTTGCTGCCGATCGTGATCACGCGACCGCGGTCCTTCAGGTGGGGTACCGCGGCCTGGACCGAGAGATAGACGCCCCGCACGTTCACGCTCAGCATCCGGTCGAGGTCCTCCAGCTCCACCTCGCCGACCCTCCCCAGGGTGAAGATCCCGGCGTTTACGACGACGACGTCGATGGGCCCGGACCACTCCACCGCCTTCGCCACCGCGTCGCAGATCTGCACCGGGTCGGCGCTGTCCGCACGGATCGGAAGGGCGCGGCCGCCGGAAGCGGCCACAGAAACGGCCAGCGCCTTCGCCTTGTCCTCGCTGGAGGCGTAGGTGAACGCCACCGCGTGGCCGTCCCTTGCCAGACGCGCGACGATCGCCGCGCCGATCCCGCGCGAGCCACCGAGGACCAGCGCGAGCTTGTCGGAAATCATTGTCGTAGTTCCTGATGATTGTTGGGGGAGGATCGGGCCGACGGTGGGCCGATCAGGGAAAGGGTCGCCCGGCCTAGCGCGGCCGACCGTGCTCACCCGCGCCGCCATGCTCAGCTGGCGGCACGGTGAAGGAGACCTCGCCGCGGTCCAGCGGCCGGTGGTTGGCGTCCGCGAGGATCACCTCCACGGCGTGCGTCCCCGGCGGGAGGCCAACGAGGATGATCGGCTCGCCGCTGGCATCGGCCCAGTGCCACGGCGCACCGTCCACGGTGACGTGGATGTGGCCAATCCGCGGCGTGACCTCCGTCGCCTTGGGACCGAAGACCGGCTGGATCCGTAGGTTCTCCGCCCGGTACTGGATGAAAACGAAGCCGCGGGACAGGGGCTCGGCCAGGGGAGGATCGACGATGATCCGGGCTGGGGGTTGCGGTGCCGTGAGCGGGACGACACCCGCCGGGCCGAGGACATCACCAGCGGTCTGGGCCAGGGCCGGCCCGATCAGGCCCAGGGTGCCCCATAGTAGGCCAAGCATAAGCACGCTTCTCATCGACAATCCTGTCATTGGTTCTGGCCCGTCCCCGCCGAGACCAGCGAAACTAGGCCGGCCAAGGGAGAGGGCTCGCGGGAGGTGGCCTCGATGGTGCAGGGCGCCGTCAGGACGGCGAGACCCAGGAGACCCAGCGAAGCGATCCGGATGGACAACTTCTTCAGGAGGACCATGAGCGATGGCCCTTCAGGCGGGCTGGGAGGCCATGGTGGAGACGAGGGTCAGTTGCACCCCGATGTTGCCGCGCGTAGCCCTGGAGTAGGGGCAGGTCGCATGCGCCTCCTCCACCAGCTCCTGCGCGAGGGCAGGATCGAAGCCGGGAAGGGAGACGGCGAGGCGGCTGCGCAGGTGGAAGCCGTCCTCTGCCTTGCCGAGGTCCACCTCCGCATCCACGGCCGTGCCCGCCGGGAGCGTCAGCTTGCGACGGCCCGCAGCCAGCCCCATCGCGCCGATGAAGCAGGCGGACCACCCCGCCGCGAAGAGCTGCTCGGGGTTCGTCCCCGGTTGCGCGCTGCCCGGGGGCGAGAGCCGCAGGTCCAGTCGGCCGTCATCGCTGCTCGCGCTGCCGTCGCGCCCGCCGGTGGTGTGGACACGGCCGGTGTAGAGAACCTTCTCGATCGTCGTCATGGGATGCTCCTCAGCCCCTCGGGCCTGTGACGCGGCCGTTCCCGGCCGTGAGGCGAGCATCCAGTGGGAAGGTATCCAGCGCTTGTCCGCGTTCCCGCGCCTTCGTATCGGACCTCCGCTACCGGCGGGCCGTGATACGCTGGCTTACGATCCCGTGCGGCCCGCGCTGGTCAGCGGGCACAGGTCAGGGCAGCACGAGCTCGGCGGCCAACCCGCCACCCTCGGGCCGGTTGTAAAGGCGCACCGAGCCGCCGATGCTGCCCGCCAGTTGCCCGGCGATGGCGAGACCCAGCCCGGTTCCGCCCGTGTCGCGGCTGCGCGACTCCTCCAGCCGGACAAAGGGCTGCATCACGGCGTCCAGCATGTCCTCCGGGATGCCGGGCCCCCGGTCCCGGACCGTGATGACCGTACCCCCGTCCCTGCCACGTTCGATGGCGATCTCGGCCGTGCCCGCGAACTTCAGGGCATTGTCGAGAAAGTTGGAGAGGATGCGCCGCAGCGCGTGCGGCTTGGTGGAGACCACGCCCTCCACCAGGGCGGAGACGGCGACGTCCTTGCCGGTGTCCTGGTAGTCGCAGGCGAGGCTGTCCACGAAGGCCGCGATGTCGATGCGGGCCACCTTCTCCCCGCTGCCATGGGCGCTGCGGGCGTAGGCGATGCCGTCCTGCACCAGGGCCTCGATCTCGCGCAGGTCGTTCACCAGCTTGTCCCGTTCCGGCGAGTCCGGCGCCATGTCCGCGCGCAGGCGCATCCGTGTGATGGGCGTCTGCAGGTCGTGGGAGATGGCGGCGAGGATCTGTACCCGCTCCTCCAGGTAACCGGCGATCCTTCGGCGCATGGCGTTGAAGGCGCGGGCCGCGTGGGCCACCTCACTGGGGCCGGTCTCGCTCAGGTCGGTGCCGTTCCGGTTCGGGTCCAGCGCGTCGGCCGCCGCCGCCAGATCGCCGAGTGGCCGCAGCGCCTGGTTCATGGCGAGCCAGGCGCAGAGCACGAGGAGAACCATCTGGGCGGCCAGAACCCAGGGCAGCCATCTGGCGACAGGCATGACACCGCGCGGCGTGATGTCGATGGTCAGGGGACCGCCGTCGCTCAGGGTCAGGTGAGCCTGTAGCCGCTCCCGCTCCCCGGGGATGGAGCGGATGGCGACGGGAAACCGCCCTCCCGCCGCCTCCTCAATCCGCGCCGCGATCTCGCGCCCCCGGGTGGATGTCTCCGCCACGCCAGGCTCGCCGGGGCCGATCACGAAGCGATAGCTGCCGCGGGCCAGCCATTCCGCAAGCCAGGGGCGGTCCTCCGCCGGGCTCCGGTCGAGGATGTTGATGGAGGTGGCGACGTCGCTCTCCAGCGTGCCGAGCATCATCGCCTTTGCCGACAGGTATCGTTCGGCGCTCAGCGCGACGAGGGACAGGCCGTAGGCCGCGGCCAGGCCGGCGAGGAGGATGAGGAAGACGCGGAGCCGCAGGGTGCGCGGCCACCAGCCGCGCGAAGCGCGCGCGGCGCTCACCCCATGGGTTCCGTGATCTCGACCGAGGCCGAGAAGACATAGCCCTCGCTCCGCACGGTCTTGATGTAGGCCGGGTCGCGCGCGTCGTCGCGCAGCCGCTGGCGCAGGCGGCTCACCAGCAGGTCGATGGAGCGGTCGAAAATCTCCGCGTCTCGCCCCTGGGTGAGGTTGAGGAGTTGGTCGCGGTTCAGGACGCGGTTGGGGTGGTCGATGAAGACGCGGAGGAGCCGGTACTCGGCGCCGCTCAGCGCCACCTCCGTGCCCTCCCTGTCGATCAGGTGCCGGCCCACGGTGTTGAGGCGCCAGTTGCCGAAGGTCAGGACCTTGCCGGCCTCGCTGATCTGCAGGTTGGGCGGCAGCATCCGGGTGCGGCGCAGCACGGCGTTGATGCGCGCCAGCAACTCCCGCGCCGCGAAGGGCTTCAGCACATAGTCGTCCGCGCCCATCTCAAGCCCGATGATGCGGTCGGTCTCGTCACTGCGGGCCGTCAGCATCAGAATAGGGATGGCCTTGTGCCTGCCCCCGCGCAGCTCGCGGCAGAGGGTCAGCCCGTCCTCCCTCGGCATCATGATGTCGAGCACGACCAGGTCCACCGTGTTGGCGTCCAGGAAGCTCCGCATCTGCCGTCCGTCTGCGGCCACCGTCACGCGCAGGCCGTTTCGCCTCAGGTACTCGGAGACCAGATCACGGATCTCCCGGTCGTCGTCGACGATCAGGATGTGGTCGACATGGTCCATGCGCGCCCCTCTCGCCGTCCCTACGCTGAGTCTATCGTGGCCGCTCCGGAAACATCGACCCCGGCTTGCCGCAGGATAGGGTCGGCCGGGTATCCAGCCTGTATCGGCGCGGGCCGGAATTGTATGCCCTTGTATCGTGGGCCGGGACGAGGTGGGAGCTGCCCGGCCCGTTCCAGATTGTACCGGCTTGTATGGCGCGGCCCGGCAGCGACAGCACGGTACGCTTCCGGCCGCCCGGGCACATACTCCGGATACCCGGCCCCGCTGGGATTGCGGCACGGCTTCAATCCCCAGAGGTGGCCATGCCCTTTCTCCTCATCGCTTACATCGGCGGCGGGCTGACGATCCTCAGCCCCTGCATCCTGCCGGTCATTCCGTTCGTCCTCGCGCGGGCCGGGCGTTCCTTCCTGCGCGACACGTTGCCGATGCTGGCCGGCATGGCGGTCACCTTCGCCCTGGTGGCCTCGCTGGGGGCAGTGGGTGGGGGATGGGCAGTCCGGGCGAACGAGATCGGGCGTCTCGCCGGGATCCTGCTGCTGGCGCTTTTCGGCACCGCCCTGCTGCTGCCCGGTCTGGCGAGCACCCTGGCCCGGCCCTTCGTAGACGGGGGCAACCGGCTGCTCGGCGCCGCCGGCGACGGCCGCTGGGGCGCTTTCGGCTCGCTGCTGGTCGGCGCGGCGACAGGGATGCTCTGGACCCCGTGCGCTGGGCCGATCCTCGGCCTCGTGCTGACGGGGGCGGCGCTGAACGGCCCGAATGCCGGCACGGCGCTGCTGCTGCTGGCCTATGCCGCCGGCGCGGGTACCTCGCTGGCCGTGGCACTGCTCGCGGGTCGTCGGGTCCTGGCGGCCTTGAAGGTGTCCCTTGGCGCCGGGGAGTGGGTGCGGCGCGGCCTGGGCGCCGCCGTCCTCGCCGGCGTGGCGACGATCGCGCTCGGCCTCGACACAGGCGCGCTGGCGCGGGTGTCCTACGCCGGCACCACGGCCACCGAGCATGCAGTCCTGAACGGGTTGCGTCCCGCCGATGCCCCGACCGAGACGGCCGGCAGTGGCGCTGCGGCCTCCGACGCCGCCCCGCCTTACCGCAGCAGCCTGCCCGTGCAGGGCAGCGCCGCGCCCCTGGATGGCGCGGTGGAATGGCTGAACTCCTCGCCGCTGACGACGGAGGCGCTGCGCGGCAAGGTGGTGCTGGTCGATTTCTGGACCTACTCCTGCATCAACTGCATCCGCACCACGCCCTACCTGCGCGCCTGGGCGGAGAGGTATCGGGACCAGGGCCTCGTCGTCGTCGGCGTTCACACCCCGGAATTCGCCTTCGAGAAGCGGCTCCAGAACGTGCGCCGCGCAGTATCCGACTTCGGGATCGCCTACCCCGTGGCGGTGGACAGCGACTACCGCATCTGGCGCGCTTGGCGGAACAACGCCTGGCCGGCCTTCTACCTCGTCGATGCCGGCGGGCGCATCCGCTACAGCCAGTTCGGCGAGGGGCACTACGAGCGCTTCGAGGCCGCCATCCGGGACCTGCTGCGCGAGGCGAGCGGCGGGATGCCCGCCGGCACGCCCGCCGAGCCACGGCCCCAGGCCATCGAGGCGGCGCCGAACCTGGCCAACATCCGCTCCGGCGAGACCTATGTCGGCTACCGCCAAGCCACCGGGTTCGCCTCCCGCGAGAGCGTGCGGGCCGACGCGGCACGGGACTACTCCGTCGGCGACCTGCGGGTGAACGAGTGGGGCCTCTCCGGCAAATGGACGGTCCAGGCCGAGCAGGCCGTGCTGAACGCGCCCGGCGGCGGCCTCGACCACCGCTTCAGCGCCCGGGACCTGCACCTGGTGCTCGGCCCCGGCGCCGCCGGGCGCCCCGTGCGCTTCCGCGTGACCATCGACGGCCAGGCGCCCGGCGCCGACCACGGCGCGGACACGGATGCCGAGGGCTACGGCACGGTGGACGCGACCCGCCTCTACCAGCTCGTCCGCCAATCCGGCGCCGTGCGGGCGCGGCGCTTCGAGATCCGGTTCCTCGACCCCGGCGTCGAGGCCTACGCCTTCACCTTCGGCTGACCCGCCTCCCCAACCCACCGTATTGCAGGAGTAGACCCATGATGAACCGCCGCCACGTCACCGCCCTAGCCCTGGCCATCGCGGCCGGCGCCGTCGCCACCGCGGCCGGACCTTCCGCGGCGGAGGCCGCCGAGGTGCGGAACGTCGTCATCGTCCACGGTGCCCTCGCCGACGGCTCTGGCTGGCGCCGCGTGGCGGAGATCCTCCTCGCCCGCGGCCTGAACGTCACGGTGGTGCAGCAGCCCATCACCTCCCTCGCGGACGACGTGGCCACGACCCGGCGCGTGCTGGACCTGCAGCAGGGCCCGACTCTCCTCGTCGGCCACAGCTACGGCGGCATGGTCATCACCGAGGCCGGGCACCACGCGGCGGTGGTCGGCTTGGTCTACGGCGCGGCCTTCCAGCCGGACCGGGGCGAGAGCCTGGCCGGGCTGGCAGGCGCCACGCCGCCCGCCGGGCAGGGCATCCGGGAGACGGGGGACGGGCAGTACCTCTACCTCGACCCCGCCGCCTTCCACGCCGACTTCGCGGCCGACCTGCCCCGGGAGGAGACGGCCTTCCTCGCCCGGTCACAGGTCTTCGCCGCCAAGGCCGCCTTTACCGCCACCGCCGGGGAGCCGGCCTGGCGCGGCAAGCGCAGCTGGGCGGTGGTGGCCACGGAGGACCGCTCCATCAACCCCGAACTGGAGCGGCGCATGGCCCGGCGCGCCGGCAGCGCGGTGACGGAGATCGCAGCCAGCCACGCCGTCTTCGCGTCCCAGCCCGAAAGGGTCGCGGCGGTGATCGAGGACGCGGCACGCGAGGCGGGGCGGTAGCGGCGGCGCGGGAGGAGCGGGGCATGATCGGCGTCGCGCGCGTCATCCGGCACGTGGGATTCGAGGACCTCGGCACCTTCGATGAGCCCCTGCGCGCCGCCGGCTACTTCATCCACTACCACGATGCCGGGAGGGACAGCCTCGCCGCGATCGATCCGCTCGGGGACGACCTGCTGGTCGTCCTCGGCGGGCCGGTCGGCGCCTACGAGGTGGACGCTTACCCCTTCCTGGCAGAGGAGATCGCGCTCCTCCGGCGGCGTCTGGCCCTTTTGCGGCCGACGCTGGGTGTCTGCCTCGGCGCCCAGCTCATGGCGGCAGCGCTGGGCGCGCGGGTGGAGCCGGGCAGGGCCAAGGAGATCGGTTTCGCCCCCCTCGACCTCACCCCAGCGGGGGCGGTCGGGCCGTTGCGGCACTTGGAGGGCGTGGCGGTACTGCACTGGCACGGCGACGCCTTCGCCATCCCCGGGGGCGCGGAGGGGCTGGCCACGACGCCGGCCTGCGCGACCCAGGGCTTCGCCCGCGGCCCGAACGTGCTGGGCCTGCAGTTCCACCCGGAGTTCGACGCCTCGGCCGGGATCGAGCCCTGGCTGATCGGCCACGCCACGGAACTGGCCGGGGCCGGGATCGATCCGCGCGGGCTGCGCGCCAAGGCCGCGCGGTGCGGCGCGGCCCTGCGCGGCCCCGCCCGCGCCATGCTGACGGAGTGGCTGGCCGAGTTGCGCTGAGGGACATCGGTGCAAACCGGGCGGGGCGGCCGCGGCTGGCGCTCTACACCCGGATACCGAAAAGAGCGCGTCCCGACACATCGCAGGGACAGTCGCGCGGCCTGATGGCGGGGCAAGCAGAGAAGGAGTCCTCTCCATGTCCGATCATCTTCCCTCCCCGTCACGGCGCCGTCTTCTGGCCTCCGTCGGCCTCGCGGCCGCGGCGGGCCTAGCACCCGCCACCCTCCGGGCTACCGAGCCCGGCGGCGCCATCCGTCCCTTCCGGGTCGCGATCCCCCAGGCCGATCTCGACGCGATGCGCCGCCGCGTCTCCACGGCACGCTGGCCCGAGGAGACGGGGGCAGACTTCGCCCAGGGTGTGCCCCTTGAGCGTCTCCGCTCTCTCGCCTCACACTGGGCCACGGCCTACGACTGGCGCCGGATCGAGGCGCGGCTGAACGCGCTGCCGATGTTCATGACGGAGATCGACGGGCTCGACATCCACTTCATCCACCTCCGTTCCGCCCATGCCGGCGCCATGCCGATGATCATGACCCATGGCTGGCCCGGCTCGGTCCTGGAGTTCATGAAGGTGCTGGAGCCGCTGACGGACCCGGTGAAGCATGGCGGCTCGGCCGCGGACGCCTTCCACCTCGTCGTGCCCTCCATCCCCGGCTTCGGCTTCTCCGGAAAGCCCATCACCAGGGGCTGGGGGTCCGACCGGACCGGCCGTGCCTGGTCGGTGCTGATGCAACGGCTCGGCTACGGGCGCTACGTGTCGCAGGGCGGCGATTGTGGCGCGGTGATCTCGCAACGCATGGCGCTCCAGAAGGTGCCCGGTCTTGCCGGCATCCATCTCAACATGCCGGCGACGGTACCGGACGACATCGCCGCCATCCTCACGGCGGATAACCCGGCTCCGCCGAGCCTCTCGCCGGAGGAGCGCCGCGCCTTCGACGCGTTGGCGGCGTTCTATAAGGACAGCTCCGGCTATGCGACCATGATGGTCACGCGCCCCCAGACCATCGGCTACTCGCTCGTCGACTCCCCGATCGGCCTCGCCGCCTGGATCTACGAGAAGTTCGCGAGCTGGACCCACAGCGGCGGCGATCCGGAGAAGGTGCTGACGAAGAACGAGATGCTGGACGACATCTCGCTTTACTGGCTGACCGGAACAGGAGCCTCCGCCGCGCGCATCTACTGGGAGGATCACTCGAACAACTTCAACGCGCGCGAGATCGCGGGCACGCCCGTGGCCGTGACCGTCTTCCCCGGCGAGATCTACCGCGCCCCGCGCAGCTGGGCGGAGCGCTGCTACCACGACCTGGTCTACTTCAATGAGGCGAGCGAAGGCGGCCACTTCGCGGCCTGGGAGCAGCCGCGGATCTTCGTGAAGGAGGTGCGCGCCGCCTTCCGGGGCCTGCGCTGATCCGCCGCACCGCCGGGCAAGCCGCGCCGTGCCCTTCGGGCCGGCGCGGAGTCCCTCGTGTCTCCCGACGCGATTGCAAGGGGTTACAAGCGCTGGCGGGTCTGCGGTGCCGGAAGTCCTCGATCACCGCCTGAGATTCAGCCTCCTCCGAATCCACCCGCATCTCCACGGTGGTCAGATCGC
Organism: Roseomonas indoligenes; assembly: GCF_017813365.1. Classification (GTDB taxonomy): domain Bacteria; phylum Pseudomonadota; class Alphaproteobacteria; order Acetobacterales; family Acetobacteraceae; genus Roseomonas; species Roseomonas indoligenes. Next base: position 102,539 of record NZ_JAGIZA010000014.1, on the reverse strand, counting down.
CGTCCCCGGGAGATCCTTCAGTCAGCTCCTGGGCAGTCGCGTTATCGATAATGTATCGGCGCGTGTACAGCAGCCCGCTCCGTACAGGGTCTTGCAGATCCCGCGAGTCCACGACATCGGGGCGATACAGCGGTGCAGTCTTCTCCCCTTCACCAACGACGTGAAGAGGAGACAGTGATGCCTGAACAGATAGACCAGCGCCGCAGGACATTCCTCGGGACCGCCGCCCTGGGGGTCGCGGCCACCGGGCTGGCCACGGTCGCGCCCGCAATCGCCCAGCAGGCGCCGCAGGGCGCGTCCACGTCCACCCGCCTAGCGGCCCGCCCCGTGGCCGCGGGCCGCACTGCCTTCCCGCCCCTGAAGCGCATCAACGCCGGCGTCCTGGACGTGGCCTATGTCGAGGAGGGCCCGGCGGACGGCAAGCCGGTTCTGCTGTTCCATGGCTGGCCCTACGACATCCACGCCTTCGTGGACGTGGCGCCGATCCTGACGGCGGCGGGCTACCGGGTGATCATCCCCCATCTCCGTGGCTACGGCGCCACGCGCTTCCTCTCCGATGACACGCCCCGCAACGGCCAGCAGAGCGCGCTCGCGGTGGACGCCATCGCCCTGATGGACGCGCTAGGCATCCAGAAGGCCCTCGTCGCCGGCTTCGACTGGGGCGCCCGCAACGCTTGCATCCTCGCCGCCTTGTTCCCCGAGCGCTGCACGGCCCTTGTTTCCGTCAGCGGCTATCTTATCGGCAGCCAGGAGGCCAACCGCGCGCCCCTGCCGCCGAAGGCGGAGCTGCTGTGGTGGTACCAGTTCTACTTCGCCACCGAGCGCGGCGCGCAGGGCTACGCGAAGAACACGCGCGAGTTCGTGCGCCTGATCTGGGAGCTGGCCTCGCCGAAGTGGCGGTTCGACGACGCCACCTTCGACCGCTCCGCGACGGCGCTCGACAACCCGGACCATGTGGCGATCTCGATCCACAACTATCGCTGGCGCCTGGGTCTGGCCCAGGGTGAGGCGAAGTACGACGCGCTGGAAGCGAAGCTCGCCGCCTTCCCCACGATCGTCCTGCCCACCATCACGCTGGAGGGCGACGCGAACGGCGCCCCCTATCCGCCGCCGGCCAGCTACGCCCGCAAGTTCACCGGTCGCTACCAGCACCGGGACATCACCGGCGGCATCGGCCACGACCTGCCGCAGGAAGCGCCGCGCGAGTTCGCCCAGGCGATCCTCGACGTGGACCGGTTCTGAACCCGTCATCACCCGAAAGGACAAGATCCCATGAGCCATTTCCATCCCGCGAGCCGCGCCGTCCTGGCCGCGTTCGGCCTCGCCCTCCTCAGCGCCTGCGCGCAGACCAGCCCGCCGCCCGTCATCGGACACGAGGAGATGCGCGGCGGGTCGCTGCCAGCCGCGGCGCGGGTGCCCGTGACCAGCGCCAGACCCGATATCGCGACGGAACCCATGCGCGGCGGCTCCCTTCCCCCCGCCGGAAGCGGCGCGCTGACGGGCGGCACCGGGTTCGACATCGGCATCGAGCCGATGCGCGGGGCGCCGCTGCCCTCCACCGGTGACCAGCGGCCATAGGCGGCATCCCAGGGCCTAGCGGGCCAGCCCGCGTCCTGGCGCGGCCAGGCTCTCCCGACGAAGTCACGAGGACATTCCGGTGTTCAGCCCCCGTCCTGAGCCCCGGACGACTCCGGATTGTTCCCGGCCCGGGACTGCCAGGGCCGACGCGGCGCCATGCGCCATTGGGCTTGCCCGATCGCGACGTCCTGGTGCGCCCAACTTGGGTGGCTAGCCGGTCGATGACCGCTTTCCGGTATGTCCTGCCGGAAAGCGGTCGGGCAGTTCTCGGCCAGACCCGGCCATGGTACCACTGTTATCAGCACCCGGTTTGCGGCTTGCAGCAGGACGAGGTGGCTTTGGCCGCTTCCTGCTCCGCCCGGTGCACCCTTCGAGGGCCGCTGCTCCTGGCGTGGGCTCTACATCGAAGCGTTCAGGGTGCCCGGCTCTGAGAATGTCCCCGGCATCGTCACCGGCTGCGATTTGCCCGACTGCCATCACCGCCCCGATGTGGGGCATGTCGAGGTGCAGGAGATATCACCACTGCAGGCATAATAGACTCGCAAGATCAAGCCGTCCTCACGAGGCAAGAAGCGCCGTTGAGCATCACCGCCGACGAAGACAACCCCGCCCCCGTCCGCCGCGGCCGAGAGGCCATGGCCCGGCCAGTCGCGGACTACGCGCCCCCTGCCTCAGCCTCGATCAAGCGAGGTCTAAACTTGGGCCTTAGCCGCGTGCGCGCTGCCCCATAACGACCCAGGGTTGATGCGGTGCGGGTACAGCGCCAGCATCGCATCGTAGAGTTCACGCGGGGTCTTCGTCTGGCCATCCAGTCGGTCAAAATCGAGGATGTACTGGCGCGTGGCCTGGATGTGCGAGGGACTATTATCGGGATGAAGTGGACCATGGCCGACCACGACGTGCCTTGGCCCGAGGGAGGCGAGGCGATCGAGTGCCGCAAGCCAAGCTTTCCGCCCCGCCCTGTCTGTCTCGACCAGGAAGGGGTGCGTCTCGTTGTACACGGCATCGCCCGCGATCAGGAGGCCGAGTGCAGGAACGTGCAGGGCCGTGGTGTCGTCGGTATCCGTATGCGGCAGGTCGAGGATGCGCAGTTCTTGACCTTCCAGTTCAAAGCGACCCTTGTCCAGTGCCTGCGCGACGGTGAGGCGGTCCGGCACGAGGCCTGGGAACCGACGTTTCCAGTTGCCCTCCAGGACGGCGGGCGAGGACGTGACCCACATGGCGGCGACCACGTTCGGCCGCGCGACCGCGCGCGCCTGGGGATATCGTTCCAGTAGGGAGGTGAGCCCAAAGAAATGGTCGGGGTGGGCATGCGTCAGATAGATGGTGGTCAGCGCCTTGCCCTTGGCTTCGATCCAATCCGCGAGTTCAGTGGTCTGCGCATCACTGAGAAAGGTATCGACCAGAACGGCGTCCTGTTCTCCCCACAGCAGCGTGGCCGTGTTTGCCACCCAGCTCAGGCCTTCCAGACCCGGCGGCAGCCCGCTAGTCGCGCTCTGACGCTTCCTAATGAACAGATCCCAATGCAGGCGTTGGGCTCGACCGGCTTCCGTCATTGTCAGGTCCTCTCTCGGATCTTCAGTGCTATGACGTCGACGCCATCAAGAAGGCGGAGATGTTGTCGCGCAGCCAACCTGCGACCGGCCGAGCTTCCTTGCCGGTCAGGTCGGAAACCGTGTTCGTTGTCTCCGCCAGGACACCCTCGCGGAAGAGCTGGTCGAGGCCGAGTAGGAGGCCGGCTACCATATTATCCAGGCCGGACGCGATCAGCACGTCCCGGTGTTCTGCGGGTGTGCGGTGTTGATAGGTTACGGAACGGCCGAGCAGCCGCGACAGCTCGTCGGCCACTTCGGGCATGCTGACAGCAGCGGGGCCAGTCAGATGGTAGGCCCGCTGAGCGCGCAGGAAGCTGCCGTCGAGCAATGCGACCCTGGCGGCGGCGGCGACATCATGCACGTCGATCAGGTTGACGCGCCCGTCCCCAGCCGCGCCGCCCCAAGTATTCGTCGCGACGGGCGTCGCGGCCCGTGCGAGAATGTTCACGAAGGAGCCGGGGCGGAGCACCGTATAACCGATGTCGCAGGCCGCTAGGTGCGCTTCGATGGCCATGTGCCAGTCGAAGGGGTGCAGCCTGGTCGGTGGGCCCATCGCGGACAGCTTGACGATGTGCGACACCCCGGCGGCGATCGCTGCATCAATCACCGCGATCTCGTTCGCCACCTGTCGGGCTGATGTGCCATGCGCGAGAAAAAGGCGCTCGGTACCGCGGAGAGCTTCGGACAGGGTCTCCGGTTGATCGAAATTGATTGCCGCCGTGGCGACGCCGCTTGGCAGCTGAACGGCATCCGGCCGACGCGTAAGCGCCACGACATTCACGGGGTCGGACGCCAGAAGTCCTGTCAGTGTGCTGCCAACTCGCCCTGTCGCGCCCGCGACAGCAATCCGAGTCCGGCGCCCGGCTGGATCGACCATTCTCGGCATGTTCAAGCGCACAGCGTGGAGTGGACGAAGGTGCCGATATAGGCGGCCGACGCTTCCGGGTACTGATGGTGGGGCGCGTGCCCGGCTTGTGGGTAGGTGAGCAGTTGCAACGTGGGGAGTTGGCTATTCAGCGCGTACCAGTTCTCCACCGGAAAAGCGATGTCATGGTCCGCGCCGATGTGCAGGACCGGGACCTTCGTCGCCTTCAGCGCCGCCAGCACGGCGTCGGCAGGAAAGGGCGGGTTGCGCGGCCTGTCCCCGAGCTGGGCGGCCGCCCATTCGCCTGGCACCTCGGGGCTGCGGCCTTCCTGCCGGGCGGATAGGCGCTTCGCCGAGCGTTCCGCCGCGGCGCGGCTCTCGGCCGATGCCGGCTCGAAGAAGAGAATGGTATCCTTGTCGAGCGAGCTGCCGGGGATGCGGGCCGTGTCGATGAACAGCTGCTCCGGAAGCTTCACCACGGGGCCGGGCGGCGTGGTGCCGATGAGCACGGCATGGGAGACGAGGTCGGGCCGCGTAGCCAGCAGCACCTGCGCCACGATGCCGCCCAGCGACCAGCCGCCGAGCACCACGCGCCCGAGGCCGAGCGCCCCGATCAGTGCCGCCGTATCCTTGGCCAGGACGGCCGGGTTGTAGGTGCGCTCGCCGGCCGAGAGACCGAGACCGGCGTAGTCGAAGGTGATGACGCGCAGTCCCTCGGCCACCAGCCCGTCGAGGAAGGCCGGATCCCAGGTGTCCATGGTTCCGCGAAAGCGCGTGCAGAGTACCAGCGGGGTGCCCTCACCGATGGAGCGGTAGGCGAGGCGGCGCCCTTCCAGATCAACATACTGGTTGGGGGAATAGGCAGCTGAATGCTGCCCGGATTGCGTGTTCGGGGGCATAGGGCTTTCCTCAGCGCGACTGACAGCCGGTTTGGCTTAACCCTGTCTCCTGTTCAGCACTGGCGATTGGATGGACGTCTCTATCTGGACCGACATCATCGGTCTGGCCGGCCCGCCATCGCGCCCAGGCCTCGGCCAGATTTGGATCCTGCTGTAGAAGGGCGAGACGAGCCGGTGGCGGTAGAAGCCGCCCTCGGCCCCCCTGAGGCACTTTTCACCATCTTCCCGCGCTTGCCCCCGACCCGCTAGGTTCAGGGGTGCCAGGGTCCGCAGGCGCTGCTGCTGGAGGGCGTTGTCGGCGGTCAGGCGTTGCAGCTCCCCCGAGAGCACGGTGACCTGCCCCAAGGCCGCTTGGTACGGCGCCAGGTAGTCCTAGACCCCGGTGAGGAGGTAGCCGCGCTGGCCGGTCTCCGCCACCCAGATGGCGAGGCCGAGGTCCTTCAGGGTGGAGATGACCTTCTGGGTGTGGTCCGACCAGCCCCTCGCGTCCCGGGCGGCCTTCGACCGCTCCCAGGCGATGCCGCCGACCAGATTCCGACCAGGACGCCGAGCACGAGCAGGTTGGCGCGGGAGACGAGTTGCCGGGTCACGAAGGTCCGTCCGAGGGGCAGATTGGAAGGCGGGAAGGACAGCCCTCTGCAACAAGCCTGTAAGCACTGAGCATAGCATGCGCGGCGAGAGTAGCTGCATCGAAAGCAGCGCCCCCGACCAGAACGAAGTGTATGTAACTGCTGGCAACATTCAGGACTTCAGTCTGGGACCGGCCCGGTAGCAGCCCAACGTGACTGCGAGAAGCGGCGACCGCTAACGGTGCGGCCGGCGGCAGGTCACCGAGCCACGCTGGATCAACGGGCCGAGATCCTGCGGCCCGTGCTCAGACTGCCCTCCCGTCCAGGCGTCCCTGAACTGTCCTCGTTGGTGAGATCCAGCTCGCATCCGAATTCAGCGATCGTTTGACGCATCTGCCGATCGCTCTTCATGGCCGAGAGCGGGGTTGGATAAATTCTTTGATTGTAGTCTCGATAGACCGGCGCGCCCTAGCGGCGCGCATCCTGATCACAGGCCGGGCCCTCATGGCTCCGCCGGGGGAAAAGGCTTTTGACTGAGCCGATGACCGCTGTGCGCCCACCCCGGTCACTCGAATGGTTCAGGGAAGCGGACCTGGGTTGGACAAGTCCCGGTGCTGCTCTGGCGGTGCAATCGGAGAACTGGCCACGGAGAGCGGACTGCGCTCCTGGCGATAAGGGGAGGAGAGTGGGGCAGAGTTCGTTCCCCTCCGGACGGGCACGAAGGCAGAGTTGCTCACACCACGTTCGTGAAGTCGGGCGCCGCCTCCTCCTCCAGGGCGGCGGCCACGGCCCGGATGGCGCGGCGCAGGGCGTCCCGGCCTCTCGCCGCCCCGAGCGAGAGGCGCACCGCGTCCGGCGCGGCGCCCTCCACCGCGAAGGCGTCGCTCGGCACCACCGCCAGCCCGTCCTGCCGGCGTAGATGCGCGGTGAAGTCGAGCCGGCTCCAGCGCGGCGGCAGCCGCAGCCAGAGGTGCAGCCCCTCGGGGTGCGCGTCGAAGGATCCCCGCGGCAGCAGGGCCCGCGCCACGCGCTGCCGCGCCGCGCACTCCCGCCGGATCGCCGAGAGGAGGGTGCCGGCGGTCCCGTCCTGCACCCAGCGCGTCGCCAGCCCCGCCAGCAGGGGCGAGGCCATTAGCACCCCGGCCCGCAGCGCGGCGCCCAGCCGCTCCGCCGCGCCACCGGGGGCCACGACATAGGCCATCCGCAGGGCCGGGGAGAGCACCTTCGACAGCGTCGCGACGTGGTAGGTGATCCCGGGCGCCAGGGCGGCGATGGCGGGGAGCGGGGCCCCGGGCAGCAGGCCGTAGGCGTCGTCCTCCAAGACCGGCAGATCCAGGCGCAGCGCCGTCCCGGCGAGCGCGCGGCGGCGCTCCTCCGGCATCGTGACGGTGGTGGGGTTGTGGATCGTCGGGATGATGTAGAGCGCCTTTGGCCGCAGGGTCCGGCAGGCGGCCTCCACCGCGTCGGGGCGCATTCCCCCCTCGTCGCGCGCCACGCCCGCCAGGCGGATGCCGAGCTGCGCGGCCGCGGCGCGGATGCCGGGATAGGTGAGCGCGTCCGTCAGCACCACGTCGCCCGGCCCCGCCAGCTGGCCGAGGACCGCGAGAAGGGCGGGCTGCGCGCCCGGGCAGACCAGCACCCGCCCCGGGTTCACCGCGCCGAGCACCGGCCGCAGCCACAGCGCCCCCGCCGCGCGCTCCTCCTCCGTCCCCGCGCCCCGGCGGTAGGTGAGGATGTCCTGCGCCCCTTCGGCCAGCAGCCGCGACAGTCCTTCCTGCAGCAGGGCCGGCAGGTCCGGGCTTTCCGGCAGCGGCGGCAGGTTCATGCCCAGGTCCACCGGCCCTTCCGCCCCATCCGGACGGGGCATGGCGGGCGCCGAGCGGACGAAAGTGCCGCGCCCCACCCGCGCGTCCAGCAGGCCGCGCCGCCGCGCCTCGGCGTAGGCGCGCGTCACCGTGGTGAGGTCCACGCCCAGCGCGTCCGCCAGGGCGCGATGGGTCGGCAGCCGCTCCCCGGGCCGCAGCGTCCCTTCGGCCAGGCCGGCGCCGATCGCGCCGGCGATGGCGAGGTAGATGGGCCCCTCGACCCCCTCGATCCGCGGGACCCAGCCCCGCTCATCCCGTGCCGCGTTCATCTTGCGGGCAAGCCATACAATCCATATATTCGCGGAGAAGCGCCACATATTGTATGTATCATCTAGCCGATTGTATGGCAAGGCAGGAGCGGCGCAGGATCGGGGAACCACCATGTCCGAACCGTCCAGGATCTCGACCGGGCTTCGCCGCGGGCTGGGACTGCGCTGCCCGCACTGCGGCGAGGGGCGGCTTTTCCGGCGCTTCCTGACCGTGAGCGCCTGCGAGGCATGCGGTTCCGACAACACGCGCTACCCGGCCGACGACGCGCCGCCCTACCTCACCCTCTTCCTCGTCGGCCACTTCGTCGTCCCCTTCGTGTTCTGGATGGACAAGGCCTGGTCGCCGGCTCTCTGGGTCATGTTCGCGATCTGGCTGCCCCTCATCACCGCGATCACCCTCGCCACGCTCCCCTTCATGAAGGGCGCCGTGGTCGGCATCGCCTGGGCGAACGGCGTCACGCGCGAAACCGCCCGGCAGTAGCGCCCTCCCGCCCACCTGCCGCTTCCCCGGAGTGTTCCCATGCATCGCCGCCCGATCGCCGCCCTGTTCCTCCTGCCCGTTCTCGCCGCCGGCACGGGCCGCGCCGCCGACCTGCCGCGCCAGCCCGTCCTGGACCTGGAGGCCGCGCGAGGCGTCCTCTCCGCCGCCGAGGCGGAGGCGCGGAAGCAAGGCTGGCGCGGCGCCATCGCCGTCAGCGATGCGGGCGGCGCGCTTCTCGCGCTGGGGCGGCTGGACGGCGCCGGCCCGGCCTCCTCCGAGATCGCGGCCGGCAAGGCGCGAACGGCCGCCATGTTCCGCCGCCCCAGCGGCGCCTTCGAGGACGCCATCAACGGCGGGCGCCAGGCCGCCGTCACCTCGGGCTTCGTGATGATGGCCGGCGGCCTGCCGCTGGTGGTGGAGGGCCAGGTGGTGGGCGCGATCGGCGTCTCGGCCGAGACCCCGCAGCACGACGTGGCGATCGCCGAGGCCGGCCGCGCCGCGCTGCCGCGTTGATCCCGGACGGATGACCGGAGCCCGGAAGATCGTGCTGGGCGTGGCGGCGCTGGGCGGCCTTGCCGGGGGTATCCTCGCCTGGGGCCCCAGCACCGGGCCTGCCCGGCCGGGCGGGGAGCCCTCGCCGGGCGCGCCCGCTTCCGCCAGCGCCGCCGCGGGCGGCCGCCTGTTCCGCGCCTGCGCCGCCTGCCACACGATCGGCCGGGGCGCCCCGGACCTCAGCGGGCCGAACCTGCACGGAGTGCTCGGCGCGCCGGTCGGCGGGAACCGCCCGCATTACGGCTACACGCGCGCGCTCCTCTCCGCGGGCGGGCGCTGGACCGTGGAGCGGCTGGACGACTGGCTCCGCGATCCCCAGGCCTTCGCGCCGGGCACCCGCATGACCATCCACGGCGTCGCGAGGGCGCAGGACCGGGCGGACCTCATCGCCTACCTGGCAGGCCAGGGGCCCTAGCGGCTGGCAGCCTCTCACGCCGGACCGGGTGGCCTCGTGGAAAGGGGCGCGACACCCGGACCCTCCGCGCGCGGGGGAGAGGCGCAACGTCCTGAACGGGCGCATGCCTTCAAGATTCGGCCGAGGCGCGCGGCGAGTATGCGCCCATGATCGAGATGCCGGAAAGCGCGATGCCGCGACGCCATTTCCTGGCCGCTTGAGCGGCCGGCGGCCTGGGCGCCGCTGCAAGTGCGGCCACGCCCGCAGGGCTGGTTCTGGTGGCTGAGAGTCGCGAGATGATCTGGAACGCGGTCGCGGTGGATCAGGGCCGCGTCTTCGTCGCCGGCCCGCGCTGGACGGGCTCGCAGGGCCCCGCGCTGGGCCTGCTGGAAGGCGGCGCCGTCCGTCCCTACCCCGATGCTACGTGGAACGGCTGGGCGCGCGGACAGGAAGCCGCCAGAGCCTTCGTGAACGTCAACGCCGTCCACCTGGACGGGCGCGGCGGGCTCTGGGCCGTGGACACCGGCTCCCCGGATTTCGGCGGCGATCCCCTGCCGGGCGGCGCCAAGCTCGTGCGCATCGGGCTGGAGAGTGGCCGTGTAGACCGCGTCGTGCCGCTCGGCCCGGAGATCGCGGGGCCCGGCAGCTACGTGGACGACGCGCGCTTCCGCGGCGACACCGCGTACCTCACCGATGCGGGCCGCCCCGGGCTGATCGTGCTCGATCTTCGGAGCGGGGCCGCGCGGCGCGTACTGGACGGCCATCCCTCCACGATGGCGCCCGAGGGCCGCGCAGCGGTGCTGGACGGTCAGCCCGTGCGCGCGCCGGATGGAGGCGTGCTGCGCGTGAACGCCGACCCGCTCGAACTGACGCCGGACGGGCAATGGCTGCTCTACGGCCCGCTGACCGGCCCGTGGTCACGCATTCAGACAAGGCTGCTGGACGACCCGGCTATCCCACCGGCGAGGCTGGCCGCAGGGGTGGAGCCCTGGGTCGACCTGCCGCCGGTGGGCGGCACGGCGATGGACGGCAACGGCGACCTCTACTTCACCGACCTGGCGGAGGACGCGCTCAAGCGCCTCGGCGCCGATGGCCGGATGACCACGATCCTGCGCGACCCGCGGCTGCACTGGGTGGACGCGCCCTTCATCGATGCGGAGCGCAACATCTGGCTGCCCGTGCCGCAGATGGATCGGGTGGCCCTGTTCAATGGCGGACGGCCGCTCACCCGCTGGCCGGTCCAGCTCTTCCGGCTGCCGCTGGACCGGCCGGGCTGAACGGTCCGAACCAGCAGAAACTCATCTGCTTGGTATCGGAACTATGCGTTTTCCTTCTTGCCTTCCGGCGCCCACCTTCCCGGCCAAGGAACGGGCGAGGCGCCCGGCCACCCCAGGCCACCCGGCGATCGAGAAAGGTCATGCTGATGACGATGTCCACGCGGCTGGGCCTGGCGGGCCTGGCGCTTGCCCTGGCCGCCCCGGTGGGGGTAGGCGCGGCGCTGGCCCAGGCGCCGCTCCCCGAGGCCTTCCCGGCGGAGCGCAGCATCGGCGCGATCGAGCCGGTCTTCGCCTTCCGCAACGGCCCGATGCCGACCGGCGTCACCGTCTCCGCGCGCGGCCGCATCTTCGTGAACTTCCCGAAATGGGGTGACGAGGTGCCCTTCACCGTGGGCGAGATCCGCGACGGCCGCGTGGTGCCCTACCCGGACGCCGCCATCAACCGCGCCGACCCGGCGCGTCCGGGCGAGACGCTGCTGAGTGTGCAGAGCGTGGTCGTGGATCCCGCCGATCGCCTCTGGATCCTCGACACCGCCGCGCCCGGCTTCGCGCGGCCCCTGGCCGGCGGCGCGAAGCTCGTCGCGGTCGACCTGGCGACGGACAGGGTCGTGCGCACCATCGTGCTGCCAGAAGGCGTGGTGCTGCCCACCACCTACGTCAACGACGTGCGCTTCGACCTTCGTCAGGGCCGTGCCGGGGTCGCCTACATCACGGATTCCTCCACCTCGGGGCCGGGCGGGATCATCATCGTCGACCTCGACAGCGGCGAGGCGTGGCGACACCTGACGGGCCATCCCTCTACCTCCCCGGACCCGGCCTTCGTACCGATGGTGGAGGGCGAGACGATGGCCGCGCGCGAGGCTGGCAAGCCGCCCGCACCCTTCCGCGTGGCCTCCGACGGGATCGCGCTCTCAGCGGATGGGGAGACGCTGTACTTCTGCCCGCTCTCCAGTCGCCACCTCTTCTCCGTGCCCACGGCGCTGCTGCGCGACCGGAGCGCGGCGCCGGAGGCCGTGGCGGCGGCGGTGCGGGACCTCGGAGAGAAGGGCGCCTCGGACGGGCTGGAGGCGGACGACAGGGGCCGCGTCTATGCCGGCGACTACGAGCACAACAGCATCCGCCAGCGCGACACGGACGGCCAGTGGCGCACCATCGCGCACGACCCGCGCATCCTCTGGCCGGACACGCTCTCCGTAGCGCACGACGGCCACCTCTACTTCACCGCCAACCAGCTGCAGCGCCAGGCCATGTTCCACGAAGGGCGAGACCTGCGGACGAAGCCCTACCTCCTCTTCCGCATCCAGATCGGGGCCGGGCCGGTGGCGCTGCGGTGAGCGGCCGGGACGAGGCCCTGCTGGGCGGCAACCCTTCGAGGAGACGCGTGATGCGGAACCTGGCCGCCGGCGGTGCCGGCATCGCCTTCGCGGCGGAGACCGGCACGGCGGGCGCGCAGTCCCCGCCATCCGGGGCGCCGGCCATCCTCGCGCCACAGCTTGGCGGCGACCACGTCACCGCCGCGCCGGGGCGCGGGCTGATGCCCGCCGTCAGCGCCCATGTCGGCGCCGTGCCAACGCTGTTCGGGCTGGACGAGCAGCCGATGGAGCGGATGTCGCCCCTGATCGGGCGGCAGTACCTCAGCGGCGCCGGCGCCACCTTCTGCAAGTGGACGATGCGCAAGGGCGCGGTGGTGCCGCTGCACCACCACGCGAACGAGCAGATCACCTGGATCACGGAAGGGCGGGCGGAGGTCTTCTCCCAGGGCCGGCGCTTCGTAATGACGGCCGGCACGGTGCTGATCATCCCGCCCAACGTGCCGCATGATTTCCTCTTCACCGAGGACACGATCGACATCGACATCTTCACCCCGCAGCGCCAGGACTGGCTGGACGGCACGGCGGGCTACTACGCGCGCTGAACACCCATCCCGGACAGGAGAGCACTCGTGCCCAACGATACTACGCCATCCCATGGCCGCTTCGACCTCGCCGCCATCGCAAGGAGCTTTCCCGAGACGGCGGACACGCTCCTCGTGGATCGGTACCTGACGCGGGAGGAGGCGGCGAGCGCGCGCGTCTTCCGCGTCTATCGCGGCACGCCGCCGCACTACCACGCGACCTGCGACGAGTACCTCTACGTCCTCTCGGGGCGCGGCACCTTCTGGATGGAGAGCGCGGACACGCAGGACGAGTTCGGGCCCGGCCAGCTCCTCTTCTTCCGGCGCGGCACGGTGCACGCCCTGCCGGACATCCTGGAACGGCCGGTCGTCTTCTTGTCCGTGGACACGCCGCGGCGCGACCCGAAGGACATCATCTTCGTCAACCCCGCGGACGGCACGCCGGAGAGCTTCATCCGCCAGCAGGGGCAGTGAGCCTCGCCCGCAGGAGGTCCGTCCCATGACATCGATGCTGAGATCCGCCCCGGTCCTGGCCGGGCTTCTCCTCCCGGCCGCGCTGCCTGCCGCCGCGCAGGGCGTGCCGGTGAAGGAGCTGGTCGTCGCCGCCGCGCCCTCGGCCGCGCAGCGCACGGGAGAGGAGAAGGCAGCGCGCGCCTTCTACGACTTCTGGAACACGGGCGACGAGGCGGTGCTGCGTGCCGCCCTATCCCCCGCCTTCACGGACCACACCCTGCCGCCCGGCCGGCCGCAGGGGGCGGAAGGCCCGGCCTTCGCCTCCCGCAACTTCCGCGGGGCGGTGCCGGACCTGCGCGTCTCGGTCGAGAAGATGATCATCGCCGGCGACTACGTGACGGTGCACATGCACTTCACCGGCCACTTCACCGGCCGCATGGGCGACGCAGCCGGCCAGGGCCAGCCGATCGACTTCATCGCGACCGACCTGATCCGCGTGACGGATGGGCTCGTTACCGACAACTGGCATATCGAGGACAACCTGACCCTGTTGCAGCAGATGGGGCTGGTACCGAAGCCGTAGCTAGCGTGGCCGCCCGGTCCATCAGGCCCGCCGCCGGCAGCAATCCAATCTAAGCGTTTCCCCGGCTCACCGCCCGTGGCTGGGACCCGACGACAAACCCCGGGATCGGGACCAGACCCATGTCGTGCCTGCCGTTTCCCACCGTCACCCGCTTCTCCCCCGCGCCCGCGGCGGGAGAGGCGGTCGTGGCGCCGGCCGTCCCCGCCGCGGCGCGCCAGGGGCGCTGGGCCGTGGTGGCGCTCGTCGCGGCCATCTTCCTCTGGGGGGCGAACTGGCCGGTGATGAAGGTGGGGCTGGCGCATGTCACGCCGCTCTGGTTCTCCGCCCTGCGCTTCGCGGCCGGTGCGGCCTGCCTCTTCCTGCTGCAGGCCGCGCAGGGCCGGCTGCACCTTCCCCGGCGCGCGGACCTGCCGGTGATCGCCTCCATTGGGCTGCTGCAGATGACGGCCTTCACCGCGCTCGGCATGGAGGCGATGACGGTGCTGCCCGCCGGGCGTTCCGCCATCCTCAGCTACACCACGCCCGTCTGGGTGGCGCCCGCCGCCATCCTCCTCTTCGGGGAAAAGGCGACGCCGCGCGGCCTGGCGGGGATCGCGCTGGGGCTGGCCGGGATCGTGGTGCTGGTGAACCCGCTCTCCATCCCCTGGCACGTGCCGGGCGTCCTCGGCGCCAACGCCATGCTGCTGCTGGCCGCGGGCTGCTGGGCGGCGTGCATCCTGCACCTGCGCGTCCACCCCGTCTCCGCCTACGCCGTGGCGCCCTGGCAGATGCTGCTGGCGGCGACCGGCCTGGCCCTGGCCGGGCAGATCTGGGAAGGCCCGTTCACCGGGGACGGCTCCACCGGCTTCTGGGAGGCCCTGGCCTTCGTGGGGCCGGTGGCCACCGCCTTCTGCTTCGTGGCGGTGAACGCCGCCAGCACCAGGCTGCCCGCCACCACCATGTCCATGGCCATGCTCGGCGTGCCGCTCGCCGGGCTGGCCCTCTCCGTCGCGGTGCTGGGGGAGCGGGTGGACGCGGCGCTGGCCATCGGCACGGCCTGCATCGCCGGCGGGATGCTCGTCAGTCTCCGGCAGAAGGACTGACCGGCACGGAAGAGGCCGGTCAGGCCGCCGCGCCGCGCAGGGGCGCCCCCGCCAGGCTCTCCGTCAGGAAGCCCACCAGCGGGCGCAGCAGCTCCCCGACCTCGCCCTCCTCGCCCAGCACGGTGATCTCCGTCATCGGCAGGGGCGGCCAGTGCTCCGGCGCCCGGAGGATCTGCATCCCCGGCTGCACGAAGGAGCGGCCGAGCACCGTCATCCCCAGCCCGCCCGCCACGGCGGCCTGCACGCCCATCAGGCTGCTGGCCGTGCACACCGCCACCCACTCGCGGCGCACCGTGTCCAGTGCCGCGATCATCGTGTCCCGGTAGGTGCAGGGGGCGCGCAGCATCACCAGCTGCGCGGGGCGGGTGAAGTCCGGGCGGTACTCGGCGCCGGCCATCCACACCAGCGGCTCCCGCCAGATCACGCGGCCGCGCTGGGCCGCGCCGTCCTTCTTGGCGACGACCGCGTCCAGCCGGCCGGCGTCGTAGGCCTCCAACAGCTCGCAGCTCAGCCCGGTCATCAACTCCACCCGCACGCCGGGATGCATCCGGGCGAAGCGGGCGAGGAGCTTCGGCAACTCGCCCGGCACGAAATCCTCGGAGATGCCGAGCCGCAGCGTGCCCACACGCGGCGGCTCCCGCATCTGCCGCATCAGCGCGTCGTTGAACTCCAGCATGCGGCGGGCGGCCACGAGCAGGGCCTCGCCGTCCCGCGTCAGGCTGAGGGACCGGCTCGTGCGCTCGAAGACACGGCGGCCGATGATCTCCTCCAGCCGCAGCACCTTCTGGCTGACGGCGGATTGCGACCGCGCCACCACCTCCGCCGCCGCGGTGAAGCTGCCGGTCTCCGCGACCGCGACGAAGGCGCGGAGCAGGTCGAGCTCGAGATCGGGATAGCGCATGGCCCGCGGGATCCGCCTCTGGACGGGAGGGGAACTATGCCCCCGGCCGCCCAAGGGCAAGCGGGCGGCGAAGGGCGGCCTCCCCCTGCGGGAAGGCCGCCCTCGTTCTCAGCCCTTGATGAAGGCGAGCAGGTCCGGATTGATCACGTCGGCATGGGTGGTTGCCATGCCGTGAGGGTAGCCGGGGTAGGTCTTGAGGGTGCCGTGCCGCAGCAGCTTGATCCCGATCCGGGCGGAATCGTCGATCGGCACGATCTGGTCGTCCTCACCGTGCATCAGCAGCACCGGCACCTCGATCGCCTTCAGGTCCTCCGTGAAGTCGGTCTCGGAAAAGGCCTTGATGCACTCGTAATGGGCCTGGGCGCTGCCGGTCATGCCCTGCCGCCACCAGTTGTCCACCACGCCGGGGATCGTCTCGGTGCCCGCGCGGTTGAAGCCGTAGAAGGGGCCGGACGGAAGGTCGCGGAAGAACTGGGCGCGGTTGGCGGCCAGCGCGCGGCGAATGCCGTCGAACACCTCGATCGGCAGGCCGCCGGGGTTGGAGGCGCTCTTCACCATGACAGGCGGCACGGCACCGATCAGCACGGCCTTGGCCACGCGGCCGTTGCCGCCGTGGCGGGCCACGTAGCGCGCCACCTCGCCGCCCCCGGTGGAGTGGCCGACATGGATGGCGCCCCTGAGGTTGAGATGCGCCGCCAGCGCCGCGACGTCGGCGGCGTAGGTGTCCATCTCATGCCCCTTGGGGGACTGGCTGGACCGACCGTGGCCGCGGCGGTCATGCGCGATCACACGATAGCCCTGGGACAGAAAGAACAGCATCTGCGCGTCCCAGTCGTCAGCGCTCAGCGGCCAGCCATGGTGGAAGACGATCGGCTGGCCCGAGCCCCAGTCCTTGTAGAAGATCTGGGTGCCGTCCTGGGTGGTGACGAAGCTCATCGTCCTGCGTCCTTCGCTGTGGGGGGTGGGATTGGCTTGGTGGCGCCCTGTCTGTGCCAGCGCCGCGCCGGGAACAGCGGCCATGGCGGCCCCGGCCAGGATCGCGTCACGCCGGGTGATCCCGGCGGGCCTCTCGTCCTTCTCGTTCATGTCGCTTCTCCTGCGCGGTGCCGTCCTGCGGCCCGGCGTGTCATGCCTTGTCCGGGCGCGCCCGTCTTGGACGGATCGGCCGCTACGGCCGGGCCGGGGGCGTGCCGCCATCCGCCGGGAACGGTGTCGCCAGCGGTCTCCGCTCCAGCTTCAAGCCGCCCCGGAACAGCAGGGCCAGCGTGCCGGCCGCCAGCAGCCCAATGGCGACGTTGGAGCCGAGGAAGAGCAGCGGCGCCAGCGTGGCGACCGCGCTGCCGTCGCCGCGCCCGACCATGATGAGCGCGGCATTGGCCAGGGCCGTGACGCCGAAGCTGAAGGCCCAGTAGGCGGGGGTGAAGGGCTGTTCCCGGATCCAGGGCAGCAGCCGCAGCAGCAGCAGCGCCTGGAGCAGGCCGTAGCCGAGCAGCGCGTGCGCCAGCACGTCCGGCGGCCTGGAGGTAACTGAGAGGTAGCACACTGCCCCGACGACTGGCGGCGCGAGCTGGATGCCGAGTGTCGGCCGCAGCGGCGCCGGCATGGCGGGGCCGTGGTACAGCCGGTGCAGCAGCACGGATTCGATCGCCAGCCAGGAGAAGAGCCCGGCCCCGAAGGCGAGCTGCCCCCAGTCCGCGTAGCCCAGCGCCGCCGCGCACGTGCCGGTGACGAAGGAGCCCGCCACCGCCGGCAGGTAAAGGATCGCCGTGGTCGCGCCCGCCTCCCGCTCCCCGTGCCAGAGTTGGCCGGAGCGCCAGAGGGCGAAGGCGAGGGTGACGGCGGCGCCGGCCGCGTAGAGAACCACGGCGGCCGCATGGGAGAGCGGGAGCAGGGCGGCGGCGACGAGCATCGTCGCCACACCCGAGAGCCCGGCAAAGCAGCACTGCACGGGGTGGGCGATCTCCGCCAGCGCGGCGTCGCGGGCGAGCATCCATTTCGCGGCGTAGAGCAGGACGAGAACGGCCCAGACGAGGGTGCCGAGGGCCAGCAGCACCTCCCCGACGGCAGCGGGTAGGCCCCAGACCCGGTGAGCTAGGCGCCATCCACCCCCGAGCCCGACAAGGCCGAGGACGATGCCGAAGAAGGAGGCGGGGACGAGGGGAAGGGATCTCATGGCGGCGTCACGCGGCGGCCCTGGCGCGGCCCTGCGCCAGCCGGTCCACCGCCTCGTCCGTGTACCAGACCGCGCTGGCGAGCCAGCGGAAATTGGTCAGCGCCGCAAGGTAGCCGTCGCCTTCCGGGATCCTGCTGGCGGCCGTGGCGTCGCGCACCACCGCGACCTCGAAGCCCTTCTCGACCAGGTCGCGCAGGTGCGACTCCACACAGTAGTTCGCGGCCATGCCGGCGAGGATCACCTGGTCGATCCGCTTCTTGCGAAGCTGGAAGACCACGTCGTTCGTCTGCGGCCCGGCGATCTTGTGCGGGGAGCAGACGATCGTCTGGCCGTCCTGGATGAGGGACTTGAACTCCGGCATCCAGTCCGCGCCCGAGCCGTCGAAGCCTTCCAGCGAGAGGGGATCGCGGCGGTCGAACATTCGCAGCTTGTGCATCAGCGTCTCGCCGGTGGCGGCGAAGCTCCAGCGGTGGTCGAAGGGGTAGTAGTAATGGGGCGAGATCACCACGGGGATACCGGCGCGCTTGGAAGCCTCGAAGAGCCGGCCGAGGTTCTCCACCGTGCGGTGCTCGGTGATGCTCTCGCCGAAGACGCCCCAGGCTGCACCCTGCGGGCTCAGGAAGTCGATCTGCGGGTCCGTGACCAGCAGCGCGGTGCGGCTGAGGTCCAGATCCATGCCGACAACCGGCAGGGCGGGGTTCGGCGGGTCGGCATAGGCGGGGTTGCGCGGCTGCATGGCGGGATCTCCGATGCGGGGTGGGCGTTTCAACCCTGCTCCCGCGGCGGGCGGCGCCTCTTGGACCGTTGTCCGAGATTGTGCCGCCCGCCCCTTTCCGGCCTCAGCGCAGCTCGATCCCCGACAGGTCGATGGAGACGACCAGCGGCTCCGGCGCTGCCCGCCCGTCCTCCCCGCGCGGAAAGATGCGGCGCCTTGTCGGGAAGGTGATGCCCGACACCTGCGTGTAGGCGCTGATGTAATGGGCGCCCGGCGTTCCCCCGGCGATCTCTACGTCGTAGTCGTGCCGGCGAAGAAGGCCCTCGTTGTCGACGTAGAGAGTCTGGATCATGCTGTGCGTCGCGATGCCGGGCGGGAAGCGAAGACGCAGCCGCCGCCATGCCGCGCCGTCCTCCTCCCAAGGCTCCACCTCCTCGCTCTCCACCCCCGGCCAGGCCAGGAGAAAAGGGGTGTTGAGGTAGGTCCACATCGCGCATCCCGCGAAATAGGCCAGTTGCAGCTCCGTCCAGGGCGTCATCAGATCATGCCCGGCAAAGCTGCGCCGAGGCTCCCGCAGCTCCTCCAGCACGGTGCCGTCCGCCGCCTCCAGCGCGACCCGGCCCGGCTCGAACCGGCTCCGGCGCCCGTTCCCTCCGAAGGGCGCGTGGCCCGCCCACTCCTCCCGCAGCCCGGCGGTGACGCGGGTGCGCTCCAGCGTGCGCGAGTGGCCCTTGATCGCCCAGAGGGCGCCGCCCTGCACGAGGTCGGCCGATACGGTGCTGAACGCCTTCCAGCGCTCCAGCCCGCCATGCGCGTCGATCACGCGCTGCGCCAGTGGGTCCATGCCAAATCTCCCGGGGTTGCGTGCCGGAAGGATGGACGCCGGACGCCTCCCCGGCTTGGCGCCATGGGTCGCGGCGGTGGGCTCAATGCGACACACGCTGCATCGCCGCGCGGTCGGCGTTGGTCAGGCCACCGAAGCCCCAGGCATCGCCGTCCAGCTCCAGGATCTCGACATAGGCCATCTCGCCGAGATCGCGGCCCAGCACCTCGCCCAGCATCGCGTAGGTCGCGGCGACGTAGCGTGCCTTCTCCTCCGCCGTGCTGCCGCCCGCGTTGACCGTCGTCCGTACATGGGCCGCGATGCCGCCCGGCTGCCCCACGATGCTCCAGCCCCGCCGCGAGGTTTCCTCGACAAGGACGATGATCCAGTCCGCTCGCTTGCGCATGGTCTCCGCCAGGATCCGCCTGGCCTCCTCCTGCAACCGCGCGGTCTGCGTGCCCGTCAGGGCTGTCCCGGCGCACCGGATGTTGATGAACGGCATTCCGCGATCCTCCTGCCCTGCCGCGCTCGCGGAAGGCTCTCGCGACGGACAGAAATCCGCCCTGTGCAGGCCGACTTGTCGGAACGTGACCCAACCGACGCGCGCGAGCGTTGACGGACTGCGGTTCAAGCGATCGCGGCGCTGGATCGCCAGCTTGGGGGCACGCGGCGCCCACCCGAACGCGTCTCGTTCCCCCCGAAGAGAGAAACCGCCATGAAGATCGCCCGAGCCGTGCTCACGCTGGCCCTCGCCACCACCGCCCTCTCGCCGATCGGATCGGCCTTCGCGCAGGCACCGCAGACCTCCGGCATCCCGATCGTGCGCGGCGACGCGCGGCTTCAGGACCGTGGCGTCTACATCGACCAACTGATCGCCGACTTCATCACGAAACACGGTCTTCCCGGGCTGACCATGGCCATCGTCCAGGCGCCTTACATCCCGCGCTCCGCCGGCTACGGCAGGACCAGCCTCGACCACGACGAGCTCGCCTCCACCCGCACGCTGTGGAACGTCGGGCCGATCACCCAGGCCTTCACCGCCGTCGCTGTGATGCAGCTGAAGGAGCGCGGCGCGCTCCGGCTCGAGGACCCGATCGGCAAGTTCGTGGACGGACTTCCGGTCACTTGGCGCGGGGTGACGGTGATGGAGCTGCTGCAGAACGCCTCCGGCATTCCCGACTACCGCGAGGCGATGGAGGCCGGCCGCCGCTACGCGCCGCGCGACCTCATCGGGCTCGTCGCCGCGAAGCCGATGCTGTTCGAGCACGGCACCGAGGCGCGGCTGAGCGCGACGAACTCCACGCTTCTCGCCATGGCCGTCGAGCATGCCAGCGGCATGAGCTATCACGAGTTCGTCCGCAAGAACCAGATCGAGGTGGAGGGTCTGACGGCGACGATGTACGCCGCCGACTTTGCGGAGCGTGCGGCAGTGGACCGGCCGGTGCCGACGCCCGCGCACGACAACCAGCACTCCCGCTTCAAGTCGGATGTGCGCTTCATCAACCCGGTGGAACCGGCTACCGGCTACCAGCTCGTGAACGGGCGCATGGTCGCTGTGACGCCGGAGAGCTCCGCCAACCTGTTCGGCTTCGGCGATCTCTGGTCGTCGGCCGAGGACATCAGCAAGTGGGACATCGGCCTGGCCGGCTCCACCTTGATCCGGGAGGCGGCGAACCGCGACGTGATCTACAAGCCCACGCAGCTGGCCAACGGCACGGTGGTGCCGGCCATGGCGGGCTGGGAGTTCACGCACCACCCCGGCTTTATGGAGGTGAAGGGCAATTCCCCGGGCTTCAGCTCCTACCTCAGCCGCTTCACGGAATCGGCCGAGCTGGTCTGCGTGACCCTGCTGACGAACAAGGAGGGCGTGGACCTGACGGTGCTCGCGCGCCAGATCGCGGCCGCCTACAAGGACGACCTCGGCCCGGCGGTCGCCAACCGGGGCCTCGTCGCGCAGGAGAGCAAGTTCGGTGCGGCCGAGACGGTCGCGCGGATCCAGGCCGGGCTCGCCGCCGGCAACGTCCCGGTCTTTGCCACAGTCGACCACGCCGCCAATGCGCGCGGCGTGGGCGAGACGCTGCGGCCGACCACCGTTATCACCTTCGGCAATCCCCGGATCGGCACGCGGCTGATGCAGGACGACCAGACAGTGGGCCTGGACCTCCCGCTGCGCGTGCTGGTGTGGGAGGACGCAATGGGGCGCACCTGGATCGGCTACCCGGAGCTGGAGGCCCTGGCCGGCCGCTACGGGATCAACGATCCCGCCACCGTGGCCGCGATGGGCAAGGCGATGGAGGCGGTCGTCGACCACGCCGCCAACGTCTACTCCTACTGAGGGGGCAGCGATGAACCTGTCACGACGCCTGGCCCTGCTCGGGATTGGCGGTGCGGCGGCCCTGTCGGCGGGAGCCCCGGCCGCCAGGGCCGGGTCGGGCGGCCCGGCGCTCGCCGCGCTCGCCGCGCTCTCGCGCCGTCTCGCCGCCGCACCGCGTCGGCGCGGCTTCGCGGCCGTTCCCCTCGTGGTGGACCGGCCGGACCTCTGGGACCACGAGGCCTCGGCGATTCTGCTGGACTATCCCGGCGGGCCGAAGCAGGTGTGGGAGTGCAGCGACATTGCCGCAGCCTGGCCGAACCTCATGCGCGAAGCCCTCAACGGCCAAGTCTTCGCGCACAGCCATCCCGACTTCCTGGCGGTGGCCGCCGTGCACGGCACCGCGCACCTGGCGCTGTTCAGCCAGGTGATGTGGGACAAGTACGGGCTGGCCGCGAACACCCGTGGCAGCCTCTCGCGCAACGAGATGATCGTTGAGCGGCCCGGCGCTTCGCCGGAGGACGATCTCCAGAGTCTGGACGGCTTCTACGGACCGGGAAACAACAACATCGTCTCGCTGCAACGGCGCGGCGCCGTGTTCGTGGCCTGTCATGACTCGATCCATGCTATCGCCCGGGGTATCCGCGCCGCGCGGGGAGCGGAGGCAGGAGCGGCCGATGCCATCGCGGCCGAACTCACGAACAATCTCGTCTCCGGCACCGTGCTCGTGCCAAGCGTCGTTGCCTATCTGGCCGAGGTGCAGCGGGCCGGCTTCACCTACGCCAAGGCCTCTTGATCTCTCATCAGGACCACTCCGCATCTTTGGACGGCTCCGCCTCCCGCGTTCGCGCGGGAAGCGGATCTCGATCTGGCTGCCCTGCTCACAGAGCCTCCCGAGACCACCGTGACGATTCAATTCAGCCTTTCAAGTCACGGCGCAACGCAACCGGACAACCAGGGTCCGTCCCTCCAAGAGAAGCTCGCTCCGGCGGCCTACAACACCCCTCGTCCGCGCCCCCCTTCGAACTCGCCGGATGAAATCAACAGCAGGAAAGGGTCCTTAGCATGAACGCTCTTCGCACTCTCGCCCTCGCCACCGTCGCGGGCGTCCTCCTCTCCTCCGCCGTGCCGGTGGACGCGGCATCGCCGCGCCTGCACAGCTGCGTGAACGCGCTCGAGGCGAACCCGAACTACCGCTCCTTCTTTGACGCGATCGAGCGCGTCGGCGGCACGGCGCGCTTCACCCAAAACCAGCCGATCACCATCTTCGCGCTGGACAACGCCGAGGTGGAGAAGGTGCCGCCGGCGGTGCGCAACCTCTTCCTGCCGCTCGGGCCCGAGATCGGTGACGTGCGCGGCGTGGGCCCGGTGATGGACCAGCTGGTCTTAGAAGGGCGCCACCCCGTTGCCGAGATGAAGCCGGGGCAGGAGTTCTACACCCTCGACGAGGCGACCGTGCAGGTGGTGGGCAGCAGCGAGGGCCGGCCGGTCCTGCGCATCGGCGGGTACGACATGGCCGTGGTCAGCGCCGACCAGCCCTGCAACAACGGGCTGGTCCAGGGCGTCGCCTACGTCGCGCGCAACCGCTAGGCCGACGAGACCACCCCGGGGCGCGGAGGCCCCGGACCGCTCGCACCGCCATCCCAGCCTTCATGCCGCCCCCCACGGCGGGATGGCGTGCGTCGGCCCCGCCCGGCCCCCCTCTCCCCGGCCGGTGCGGGGCCGCTTCATTTCCTGTGACCATGGCTGAAGCGCCGAGGCGTCCGGAGGGCACATCCGGACAAGACGGGCATGATCCACCGGCCGAGGCTGCGGGCACCCCGTGTCCGGTGCGAGCCCCGGGGGGCGGGGTCCCTGGCGGTGCCGCGCAGCGCAGCCAGGCATCAGGAGCCGCCGACGATGGACGCCACGACGGGAGAGAACGCCCCCTCCGCCCTGGCAGAGTTTCGCCGGGGCTGGCCGGTGCTGCTGGCCGCGACGCTCGGCTCCGCCACAGGGGTCAGCGTGCTGCCCTTCTACACCCTGGGAACCTTCATCGGTCCGCTGCAGGCCGAGTTCGGCTGGGGCCGGGGCGCGATCACCACCTCTTACCTCTACACCACCCTCGTGCTCGCCGTAGCGGCGCCGCTGCTGGGGGTGCTGGCGGACCGTTTCGGGGTGCGTCGCGTGTCGCTCCTCGCGATCCCGCTCTTCGCGGTGGGCCTCCTGCTTCTCGGCGCCTTCCAGGGCTCGCTGCTCCACTTCCAGCTCGCCTTCGGCCTCATGGGGCTGCTGGGCGCGGGCGCGACGCCCGTGAACTATACCCGAGCGGTGAACGCGGCCTTCCGCCGGGCACGGGGGACGGCGCTCGGCATCTCGCTGGCCGGCATTGGCGTCGCCGCCATGTTGCTGCCGGTCCTGCTCTCTTCGATCAACGGCACCTACGGCTGGCGGACGGGCTATCTAACCCTGGCGGTGCTGGCGCTGCTGCCCTGGCCCTTCGTCCTCCTCGCCTTTCCTCGGCACCGGGCCGCGGCGGGCGCGAGGGGCGGGGCCGCGGCGGCCACGGCGCTGGGCCGCGGCACCTACTGGGCCATGGTGCTCGCCTTCGCCGCCGTCGCGGTCGCCGTTTCGGCCCTGATCGTCCACATGGTGCCGCTGCTGCGCGACGCGGGGCTGGACGCGATGGGGGCGGCGCGCATCGCTTCGCTGGTCGGCGTCGGCGTGCTCGTGGGCCGGCTCGCGGCGGGTTACCTCGTCGACCGCTTCTTCGCGCCGCTGGTAGCAGCGCTGTTCTTCGCCGGCGCCGCAGCGGGCTGCCTCCTGCTGGCGGTGGGCGGCGTCGGACTGGCGCCCGTGGCCGCCCTCGCCATCGGCCTCTCCCTGGGTGCGGAGGTGGACTTCATGGCCTTCCTGACGGCCCGCTACTTCGGTATGTCGCGCTACGCCACCAACTACGGCATCCTCTACGCCCTTTTCGTCCTGGGCGGCGCCGTGGGTCCCTTCCTGGCGGGTATGAGCTTCGATCGCAGCGGCAACTACGCCGCGGTGATCTGGGGCGTGACCGCGCTGCTGCTGGCCGCTGCCGCGATCATGGCCCGGCTGCCGCGCTTCTCCGGCACGGCAGAGCAGCCCCTGGCGGAGGTGACGGACACCCATCGCTACGCTAGGTAGGCGCCGGGATGCAGCAACGCCTCGACACGGCGGGAGAGGCCGGCGCCGCGGCACCGCAGGCAATCGGCTTCGGCCCCTTCCGCCTCGACCCCGCCGCGAGGCGCCTCTTCCGAGAAGGAAGGGCGGTTCCCCTCGGCAACCGCGCCTTCGGCCTCCTTCTCCTGCTGGTGGAGCGCGCGGGCGAAGTCGTCGGCAAGGAGGAGCTGCTGGAGCGCGCCTGGGGCAGCGTGCACGTGGAGGAGGAGAACCTTCGCGTCCACATCCACGCCCTTCGCAAGGCGCTGGGTGACAGCGAGACCCAGCGCTACGTCGTCAACATCCCTGGGCGCGGTTACAGCTTCGTGGCCCTGGTCGGGCAGGGCGGGGCGGCACCGCAGACCGCGGAGCCGCCCCGCCCCAAGCCCGTCGCGTCCTCCACCGGGCTGCGCCCGCCGCCCCAGCGCCGCACCGCCGTGCTCGGCCGGGCGGAGCAGGTCGCGGAACTCGCGGAGGCGCTGCTCGGGCACCGGCTGATCTCCGTCGTCGGGCCGGGCGGCATCGGCAAGACCACCGCCGCCCTCGCCGTCGCGGCCGCGCTGGCCGACCGCTTCCCCGGTGCTGTCGCCTTCGTGGACCTCGCCCCGCTGCGCGAGGAGCGCATGGTGCAGAGCGCGGTCGCTACCGCCCTGAACCTGCCCATCCGGTCCGAGGACGAGACCGGCAACATCCTCGCCGCGCTGCAGGATGCGCCCGTCCTCCTGGTCCTCGACAATTGCGAGCACGTGCTGGACGGGGTAGCGACGCTCGCGGAGGCAATCCACGAGCGCGCCCCGCGGGCCTGCATTCTGGCGACGACGCGGGAGCCCCTCTGCATCCGGGCGGAGCGCGTGCATCGCCTGCCGCCCCTTCCCTGCCCGCCGGAGGGCGGGGACCGGACGGCGGCGGAGGTCGCGACCTACCCCGCCGCCGCCCTCTTCGTGGAGCGCGCCGCCGCCGGCGCCGCCGGCTTCGTGCTGACCGACGGGAACGCCCCGGTGGTGGCCGAGATCTGCCGCCGGCTGGACGGGCTGGCGCTCGCGATCGAGCTGGCGGCGGGGCGGATCGATTCCTTCGGCGTGAAGGGGCTGGCGGCGGGGCTGGACCAGCGCTTCCAGCTGCTCAGCCGCGGCCGCCGCACGGCCCTGCCGCGCCAGCAGACTCTGCGCCTGGCGCTGGACTGGAGCTACGACCTCCTCACCGAGGAGGAGAAGGTGGTGCTGCGCCGCCTGAGCCTCTTCGCCGGTTCCTCCACGCTGGACGCGGCGGAGGCCGTGGTCTGCGGCGACGACATCCCCCCGGACGACTTCACCGACCACCTCGCCCGCCTCGTCCTCGCCTCACTCGTCTCGGCCGACACCGCCTCAGGCAACGTGCGCTACGCGCTGCTGGAGACCACGCGCGTCTACGCGCTGGAACGCCTGGCGGAGAAAGGGGAGCGCGGCGTCTTCGCGCGGCGCCATGCCCTGCACTTCCTGAACGTGCTGCAGCGCTTCCTGCGGGAACGCCCGGCCGAGACGCTGCTACCCTTCCGGCCGGACCTGGACAACATCCGCGCCGCCCTGGCCTGGGCCTTCTCGCCGGAGGGGGACCTCTCCATCGGCATGCCGCTCTCGGTCGCGGCGGCCTTTCTCTTCATCGATCTGTCGCTCCTGGCCGAGTGCGTCCGCTGGACCGGCCTCGCCCTGGAGCGCCTGCCGAATGAGGAGCGCGGCACGGTGCGAGAGATGGAGCTGCGCACGGGCTTCGCCATGCCCCTCCTCTTCACCCGCGGCAATCTGGAGGAGGTCCGGCTGGCGCTGGAGCGCGCGCTGGGGCTGGCGGAGAAGCTGGGCGCGGTGGCCCACCAGGCCCGCATTCTGGACGGCCTTTTCACCTACCACCTGCGCGGCGGGCATTTCCGCGCGATGTTCGACACGGCGCGCCGAGCCGAGGCGCTGACCCGGAGCATCACCCTGCCGAATTACGGCGGATCGGACTGGATGATGGGCGTGTCCCACTACTTTGCGGGGAACCTGCCGGAGACGCGCCGCCACCTCGTGCGCGCGATGGCGACGCTGCCCCGCAAGCGGCCGGTGGACGTGCTGCGCATCGGCGTGGACCAGCGGGTGAACGCCGCCAACGCCCTGGCCCGCGCCCTGTGGATGCAGGGCATGGCGGATCAGGCACGGGAGGTGGCGGCCTGCAACGTGGAGGAGACGGAGGCGCTGGGCGATCCCGTCACCCTCGCCGTCGCGCTGATGTGGACCCTGCCGATCGCCCTCTGGACCGGCGAGGTGGTGGTGGCGGAACGCCGGCTGGCGCGGCTGGAGGAGTGCACCGCGCGCGGCGGCCTCTCCCCCTCCCGTCTCGTCGGGCAGGCGCATCGCGGCGCGGTCCTCACCCATCGCGGCCGGCCGGCGGAGGGCATCCCCCTGCTGGAAGGAAGCCTGTCCGCTCTGCGCGGCATCAACAGCCGCCTGCTGGAGGTGGTGCTGATGATTCACCTCTCCGAGGCCTATGCGGCGGCCGGGCGGCACGGGGCGGCGCTGGCGGAGGTGGAGGCGGCGATCTTTCGCTCCCAGGAGACGGCGGAGCTGGTGAACCTGCCGCACCTGCTGCACCTCCGCGCCCTCTACGCGTGGAATGGCGATGGCGACACCGCGCGCCTGGTGGCCGGGTTGGACGAGGCGCTGGCCCACGCCCGCGGCAACGGCGCGCTGGCCTACGAGCTGCGGATCCTGACGAGCATGGCGCGGCTGCCGGCCGACGCCGCGGCCCGGGCGCGCGGCCTGGAGGCGCTGCACGAGGTCCATGGCCGTTTCGAGGAGGGCTTCGACACGCCCGACCTACGGGAGGCCGGGCGCGTGCTGGAAGGTTGAGCACCGGATTGGCGGATCGTCCCGCCGCGCCGCCGGGCAGTCCTGCAAGCCCCCGCCGGGCGTCCCGCGCAGGCTGCCGGCTCCGGCGGCGGCGCCCCGCCCCGGCCTCGCCCGGGTTGGGGCGTGCTGCTGGCGCGTTGCCCTCCTGCCCGGGCCGTGCATTCTCCCACGCGGCCCGGCACGAAGCCCGGCCGCGCGACGATGCGGAGTGGATGAGGTTTGACGACGGCCGACGAGCCCCTCGCCTTCGGTGACTTCCTGTTCCACCCGGCCGCCCGGACGCTGCTGCTGAACGGTACGCCGGTGACTCTGGGCGGGCCGGCGCGGAGCCTCCTCGCGGCCCTGCTAGCACAACCCGGCGAGGTGGTGGGCGCCGCCGCGCTGATGGAGAGCGCCTGGCCCGGCGGCGCGCGGGGCGAGGCGAACCTGCGCGTGCAGATGACGGCGCTTCGCAAGGCGCTGGCGGCGGTGCCGGAGGGCCAGGGGGCGATCCTCAACATCCCCGGCCGCGGCTACCAGTTCACCCTGCCTGTTCGACGCCTCTCGGCCCCGCCCTTGGTGGCGGGCCTGCCGGATGAGGAATCCGGCCGCCCGCCGCCGTTGCTGACGCGGCTGATTGGGCGGGAGAGGGAGTTGGCGCTACTGGCGGAGCGGCTGGAGGACCGGCGGCTGATCACGCTGGCCGGCATCGGCGGCATTGGCAAGACGAGCCTTGCCCTGGCCGCCGCCGGGGATTGGGCGGCCCGGCACGGGCGGCGCCTGCGCTTCCTCGACCTCACCGCCCTTTCCGATCCCGCGCTGCTGCCGGCCGCGGCGGGCGGCGCGCTCGGCCTGGGCACGCCGGGGCTGGACCCGGTGGAGGAGATCGGCGCCACTCTGCGGGGCGAGACGATGCTGATCCTGGACAGCGCGGAGCACCTGGCCGAGGCCGCCGCGCGCCTCGCCGAGCGGCTGCTGAAGCGCAGCCCGGCGCTGCGCCTGCTGGTGACCAGCCGGGAGCCGCTGGGCGCGGCGGGGGAGTGGCTGCACCGGCTGGCGCCGCTGGAGGTGCCGCCGGAGACGGAACCGCGGGACGCGGCGGAGGTGATGGCCTACCCCGCCGCCCAGCTCTTCGTGGAGCGCGCCTCGGCCCGGCTGGGCGGGTTCAGCCCGAAAGATTCTGACGCCGCCGGATTGGCCCTGCTTTGCCGGAAGCTGGACGGGCTGCCGCTCGCCATCGCCCTCGCGGCGTCGCGCATCGACATGTTCGGCATCGCCGGGCTGGCGGCGGGGATGGCCGACCAGCTGGCCGCCCCAGGTTCTTCACGCCGCAGCACGCCGGGGCGGCACCGGACCATGCGGGCGACGCTGGACTGGAGCCACGACGCCCTTTCCCCGGCGGATCAGCGCCTGCTACGGCGGCTCTCCGTCTTCCGCGGCCCCTTCTCCGTCACCTCCGCCGTCACCGTGACGGGAGAGGACGTTTCCATAGACGCCGGGCGCGCGCTGGTGCGGCTGGAGACGAAGTCGCTGCTGCACCGCGTGGAGGGGGAGGGCGATGGCGGGCCGCTGCGGCGGCTGCTGGCGACGACACGGGCCTATGCCGCCGAGAAGCTGGAGGCCAGCGGCGAGGCTCCGGCCCTGCACCGCCTCCACGCCCTGCACGTGCTGGAGAGGGTGGGCGCGGCCGAGGCGATGCGCCCGGGCATGTCTCCTTCCGCCTGGCGCACGGCCCATGCCGGGCTGGCGGACGACCTGCGCGCCGCGGTGGACTGGGCCTTCGGACCGGAGGGAGAGGTGGAGATCGGCCTGAGTCTCCTTGCCGGCTCCGGCCCGCTCTGGCTGGGCCTGAACCTCGCGGCCGAGTACCGCCACCGCCTGGAGCTGGCCCTCTCGCGCCTGACGGCCTCCGGCCAGGGGGAGACCCTGGCCGCCCTGCGGCTGCACGTCGCCGCCGGCATGACGATCCTGCGAAACACGGGGGAGGTGGCGCTGGTCGCGGAGCCGCTGCGCCGGGCCATCGAGATCGCCGACCGGATCGGCGAGGGCGGCGCGGCGATCCGCGCCGTGGGCGGGCTGTGGATGGCCTGCATCATGGCGGGCGACACGGCCGGCGCCGTGCGCCTCTCGGCGGAGATGGACGCCCGCATCCCGCCCGGGACGCCTCCGGATTCCGACCTGCGGCAGGCGCACCACCGGGTGGCCGCGCTGACCCTGCACTATGCCGGCGACCAGCGGGAGGCGCGGCGGCACGCCGACTTGGCCATGCACCACCTCCGCGCGAGGCTGGACACCAGTCCCTACGGCCTCATGATCGACCAAGCCGCCGCGGTGCACGTGCTGGACGCACGGCTGCTCTGGCTGGATGGTCGCTTCGACGCGGCCCGGGCGGCGGCAGGGGCGGCACTGGCGGCGGCAGAAGCGGCGGAGGACGCGCTCTCGCTCTGCTACGCCCTGACCCAGGCCGGGGTTCCCATCGCCGTCTGGACGGGCGACCCGGCGGCGCCGGAGCGGGTGGAGCAGCTGGCCGCCACCGCCCTGCGCCACCGCATGCCCTACTGGCACGGCTGGGCGCGCCTCTTCGGAAGCCTCTCCGTCCGGCCCGGCGAGGTGCCCAGCTTACCGAGGGAACTGGAGCTGACGCCCTATCACCTGGAAGTCGTGGCCACGATGAACCCGGCCCTGGCCGACAGTGCCACCATCGCGCGGGCCGAGGCGGGGCAGGCCGCCTGGTGCGCGCCGGAGCTGCTGCGCGCCAAGGCCGAGAACCTCCTCCGCCGCGCCGGCGGCGAGCCCGGGGCCGCGCGGGCCGCGGAGCGCGTCCTGCGCGAAGCGCTGGCCCTGGCGGAGCGGGGGGCGCTGCGCGCCTGGGCGCTCCGCAGCGCTACCAGCCTCGCCAGGCTCTGGCGAGGCCAGGGGGAGCACGGCCGGGCAGAGGACCTGCTGACGCCCCTCCTCACCACCTTCGACGAGGGCCGCGACATGCCGGACCTGATGGCAGCCCGGAAAGCGCTGGAAGCGGCCTAGCCGATCGACAACCCGATCTTCCGGACGAAGGGCGACCAGGCCGCCGCCTCGGTCCTGATCTTCTCCCCAACCTGCGCCGGGTTGCCGACCAGCGGGGTGATCTGGAGATCGGCCATCCGGGCCTGCAAGGCCGGGGACGCGACCGCGGCGCCGATCGCGGCGCTGAGCCGGGCCGTGATGTCTTCGGGCATGCCCGCCGGGCCGACCACCGCGTACCACACGGGCACCAGCGGGCAGTCCAGCCCGGCCTCGCGCAGGGTGGGTATGTCGGGCAGCGCGGGCACCCGCCCGGGCGACAGCACCGCCACCGCCACCAATTCCCCGGCGCGCACCGAGGGCAGGCTGCTGCTGACGGGACCGGTCGCGAGGTCGATGGCGCCGGACAGCAGTTCCGGCAGGGGCGAGCGCGTCGGGAAGGGCACATGGGTCAGGCGAATGCCGGCCACGTCGCAGAGCATCTCCATCGCCAGGTGGGTCGAGTGCCCATAGCCGCCGCTGGCGAAGGTCAGCGCCTCCGGCCGCGCACGCGCCTTCTCCAGCAGGTCTGCAACGGTCGCGATGCCGCTACGGCGGCTGGCGACCAGGGTCATCGGGGAATTGGCGACGAGGCCGATCGCGCTGAAATCTCGCAGGGGATCATAGGGTGGGTTCGCGTAGAGCGCGGGGTTGTAGGTCAGCACGGAACCGCCGCCGAGCATCAGCACCCCCCCGTCCGACTGCTGCTGCCTCAGCGCGTTCACCGCGACGATGCCGTTCCCGCCCGGGCGCGGCTCCGCGACCACGGCGCGGCCGAGCTGCCGCCCCATCTCCTCGGCCAGGATGCGCGCGACGAGGTCGGGCTGCGTGCTCGGCGCGCCGGGGACCAGGATGCGGATCGGGCGGTCGGCTGTCTGGGCCCTCGCCGCCGGGATAAGGGGGGCAAGTGCTCCGCCGATGACGGCCACACCGAGGATTCGCCGTCCAGTTCCGCTCTTCACGCCAGCCTCATCTGAAGGAGTACGCGTCATCCCGCCCGCATCGTCGCCGAGGAAAGCATCCGGTGTGCCGCGACGAGATCGGGCGTATCAAATCCTTCGGTGAAGCGCGACAGCACCGCTTCCAACGCCCGTGCTGAGCCGGCCCCGCTCCCGAGGAGCCGGACGCGGCTGATCGCGATCCGCAGCCTCCAGGCCAGGGCGCCCTGCCTCTCCGCGATCCCGTCCGCGCGGTCGAGAAGGGCGGCGGCGCCCGCGGGATCCCGACCGGCCAGTCGCCCCGCCTCCAGGCGGAACACCTCCGGCAAGCCCCAGAAGACCTCTCCGCCCTCGAACCGCGCGAAACCCTGCGGGTGAGCGTAACCGAGGCCGAGCGTCGCGATCAGCTCCACCTGCCCGTTGTTCCAGGGGGGGCCGTGCAGGAATGCTGCCTCGTCATCCAGCGCCTCTCCGAA
This sequence comes from Roseomonas indoligenes, assembly GCF_017813365.1. Lineage (GTDB taxonomy): Bacteria > Pseudomonadota > Alphaproteobacteria > Acetobacterales > Acetobacteraceae > Roseomonas > Roseomonas indoligenes. Next base: position 70,796 of record NZ_JAGIZA010000014.1, on the reverse strand, counting down.
CCCCACCGCCGCGGCGCGGCGATAGACCTGGCCGTAGCGTAGCCAATAGGGCAGCGCATTGCCGCGCGCGGTGGAAAGCATGAGCTCGGCCGCGTCCCGCGCATCTTCCGGCGTGCCGCTGACGTGAGCGATGAAGCACTGGCCGAGATTGAGCGTGAAGAGGATCGAGAGGGCGTGGCCGCCCTTCAGCCCTTCCTCCAGGCTGTCCCGCGCGGCCGCCCGCGCCTGGTCGGCGTGGCCCTGCAGCCAGAGCACGCGCGAGAGGCCGCCGAGGATGGCGACCCGGTGCTCGAACTGGTAGCCGCCGAGGACGTTGCCGCCCTGCGGCGGCCGGCGCCTCAGCGCCTGCTCGGCCAGCTCGCGCGCCGGGCGCAGTTCGCCCATGTGGTGCAGCGACATGGCCGGGATCCGGTCCCGCACGTGCAGCGGATCCTCCTCCGGCGGCGTGCAGGCGCTGAAGGCCTGGGCATAAGTCAGGCTCTCGGCGTAGTGGCCGAGGCCAAAGGCGTGCAGCCACAGCCCCCAAAGGCTGCGCCGCTTGGCCGCCACGTCGCCCAGCGCCTCGGCGAGGGCGAGGGCACGGGAGTAGGCGTCGAACACAGCGGGCGTCGCCCCATCCGTGTTGTAGATCGCGCTGCCGAGGGTGAGCAGTAGGCCCATCTCGGCGGCCTGGTGCTGATCGGGCGCGGCGGAGATAGCGTCCAGCGCGCGCCCGGCTTGGCGGCGGAACTCCCCGGCCATGGAGAGCTGGAGGTAGAAGGGCCCCGCGGCGGTAGCGAGCGAGAGGCCGAGCCCGAGATCGCCCGAGGACGAGAACGCCCAGTCCAGCGCGCCGCGCACGTCGTCCAGAAGGCGTCGGTTCGCCGCCTGCCGCTGCTCCGCCTGCAGGGCGCTCGGTGTGGCCAGTTCGGCGAGCCGTGCGAGGACGCGCACCGCGTGGCGGCGGGAGAGCCGGGCGGAAAGCGCCGTGCCGGCCAGCTTGCCCTGCGCGTAGTGCCGCATGGTGTCGAGCAGGCGGTACCAGGGCTGCTCGCCGCTGAGGTCCGCGACGACGAGGGACTTGTCGATCAGCTCCGCAAGCCCCGCGACCGCCATGGCGGCGCCGAGGCGCGGTCCATTTACCGCCTCGTCGTCGCCATCCGCGGCGACGACGCCCACCGCCTCCAGCGAGAAGGCACCGCAGAAGATGCCCAACCGATCCAGCAGCGCGCGCTCCGCCGGCGGCAGCAGGCCGTAGCTCCAGTCCAGCGTCGCGGTCAGCGTGCGATGCCGCGCCTGCGCGGGGCCGGCCCCTTCCAGCGGGGTGGAGAGCGCCTCGTCAAGGTGCGACAGGAGGGCGGGGAGGCTGAAGCTGCCCAGCCGTGCCGCGGCCAGCTCGATGGCGAGCGGAAGCCCGTCCAGCGCGCGGCAGAGCCGGGCCGCGAGCGGCGCCTCGGACTCCGACAGGGCGTAGGGCGGGTCGTTGCTCGCCGCGCGCTCCACGAGGAGGCGCATGGCCGGGAGGCGCATGGCGCCCGCCGGGTCGCGCTCCGCCTCCCCGGCCAGCGGCAGGCCCAGCGGCGGCAGGCGGTAGAGGTGCTCGCCCTCCGCGCGCAGCGGCTCCCGGCTGGTGGCGAGGATGCACAGGCCCGGCGCGCCGGCCTGCAGCTCCTCCACCAGCACGGCGGCGGCGTCCACCACGTGCTCGAGGTTGTCGAGGACCAGCAGCAGCGCGCGGTCGCGCAGCGCCGCCGCCAGCTCCGCCGCGGAATCGGCGTCGGCCAGACGCAGCCCCAGCGCCGAGGCCACGCGGCCGGTGAGGAGCGAAGCGTCCTGCAGCGGCGAGACATCGACGAAGTGCACGCCCTCCGGGAAGCGCCCGGCGACGGCCTGCGCCGTGGAAAGGGCCAAGCTGGTCTTGCCGATGCCGCCGGGCCCGATGACGGTGGTGAGACGGTGCCGGGCGAGGGATTCGGAGAGGTGGGCGAGCGCCTCCTCCCGCCCCAGCAGCGCTGCGGCCGCGTCGGGCAGCGCCGCGCCGGCTTCCTCGCCGCACCGGCGCACCGGCGTGGAGAGGGCGTAGCCGGCGCCGGGATGGTTGACGATGCCGTGGCCTTCCCCGAGCGCCTTCCGTAGCCCGGAGACGTGGACGCGGATGTTCGCGTCCTCCACGAAGATCCCCGGCCAGACGCGGGCCATGATCTCCGCGTTGCCGACCGTCTCCGGCGCGCGCTCCGCCAGCAGGGCGAGGATGGCCAGGGCGCGGGCGCCGAGCGCCAGCGGGTGCCCGTTCTTGGTCAGGAGCTGCTGCGCGGGATCGAGGCGGAAGGAGCCGAAGACGAAACTCTCTCGTGCCATGCAGCCGTGGCCCTCCGACCCCGGAAGGAAACGGCAGGCCGCCCCCGGCGCGAGGTCATCACTCGATCAGGTCCGTCGCATTTAGCACCCGCAAAAAGGCCGTGGCAAACCGCCACGGGCATGGCAGCCCCTAGTCCAGCGGCCGGCAGGGCAGCGCCACCGTCACCGTGGTGCCCTGGCCCGGGGCGCTGCGGAGCCAGGCGTCGCCCCCGTTCCTCCGCGCGAACTCCCGCACGGCGAAGAGGCCGATTCCCGACCCCTCGGCACCCTTCGTGGTGAAGTAGCGATCGAAGGCCCGCGCCTGCACATCTTCCGGCATGCCGCACCCGTCGTCCACGACAGAAACGGCAACCACGCTGCGGGTGGGCCAGGAGAGCGAAGATGCAGGCACGATCTCGCTGCGGAGCGTGAGGGTGCCCGCACCGGACATGGCATCCCGCGCGTTCGCGGCGAGGTTCAGCAGCACCTGCTCCAGCTCGTTGGCGCAGCACTCCACCACCATGGGCTCCTCGTGCAGCGCCTGCCGCAGCCCGATCCGGCCGCCGAGTATCCAGCCCAGCATCGGCATTGAGCCACGCAGCGCCGCGCCGATCTCCAGACGCGCGGCGGCGCCCCCGCTAGCCGTGCCGTAGGAGAGCAGGCGGCGCGAAAGGAAGGCGGCGCGCTGGGCGGCCGAGAGCCCCTGGGCGAAGAGGTCCTTCACCTCCTGCGCGGGCACCGGGTCCAGCTGGCCCTCGATCACGCGGAGCGCGCTGACGACGACCTGGAGGAGGTTGTTGAAGTCGTGCACCGCCGCGGCCGTCATCTCCCCCAGCGCGGCCAGGCGCCGCAGGTCACCGTGCAGCACGTCCCGTTCCCGCCCTTGCGCGGCGCGGGGCATGGCTGGCTCGATCAACAGCACCTCCTGTATCGGCAGGTCGGAGTAGGAGGGCGGCAGGGCCTGGACCCACATGGCCAGCCCCTAGCCCACCGCCAGCGCAGCGTTCCCGTCCACGATGCCGCGGGACGGCGTGCTGCCGCGCCCGACCTGCGCGCGCCGGCGCCAGGCGGAGGGCGTCATGCCCGCGTGACGGCGGAAGAGGCGGGAGAGGTGCGCCTGGTCCGAGAGCCCGCAGGCCACGGCGATCTGCGCGAGCGGCTCATCCCCTTCCTGCATCAGCGCCTGCGCGCGGGCGATGCGCCGATCCATGACGTAGGCGTGCGGCGAGCAGCCGAAGGAGGCGCTGAAGGCGCGGGAGAAGAAGCTGCGGCTCAGCCGCGCGGCGGCGGCCATCTCGACCACGGAGAGGCTCTCGTGCATCCGCTCCTCCACCAAGTCGCGCACGCGCTTCTGCTGCCACGGCGCCAGCCCCGCGCAGCCGCGGCGCGGCGTGGGCAGCGGACGCGGCTCCGGCTCGGCGCGCAGCATGGCCGAGACCATGGCGTTGGCCCGCAGCAGCACGGATTGCAGCGCCCGCGCATCGGCGGCGGCGTGGCCCTGCGGCGCGTCCAGCAGCGCGGCCAGCCGCTCGATGTGGCTGGCGGGGATGAGGTGACCGGCGGCGACCGGGTTGGCGAAGCTCGTCTGCATGGGGCGGCCCTTTCCTGCCCGGGCCCGCCCCTTGCCGTCCTCGGCGCGGTGCGACCCGTGCCAGTCTCATGCCCCCGCCGCCGCGGGGGGCGTGAGTAAAGCGGTGTTAAAAGTCCCGCCCCCCGTTTTTGCACCCGCCTTTTCGGCCCGCCCCGGGCGGGAAAGCGCCCACGTGCTGAGGGAAGCGAAAACGACAAGTCCGCCAGGGGGAGCGGGGCCTAGGGTCCGGGCCTTGTCGCCGCTTCCCGTCCGCGCGCCTCGAGTGGCGCAGGACGCCGAAGCACTATCCCAGGAGGCCGCATGATCGAGCTGACCATCAACGGCACGACCCGCCATGTCGATGTGGAGGGCGATACGCCCCTTCTCTGGGTGCTGCGCGACACGCTCGGCATGACCGGCACGAAGTACGGCTGCGGCATCGCCCAGTGCGGCGCCTGCTCCGTGCTGCTGGACGGGCAGGCCACACGCTCCTGCGTCACGCCCGTGGAGAGCGCGGTGGGCACGCAGATCACCACCATCGAGGCGATCGAGACGCTGCCGGTGGGCAAGAAGGTCGTGGCGGCCTGGGTGGGTGGGGAGGTGCCGCAGTGCGGCTACTGCCAGTCCGGCCAGGTGATCGCCGCCACCGCGCTGCTGCAGCAGACGCCGAAGCCGACAGACGAGGACATCGCCGCCGCGATGACGAATCTCTGCCGCTGCGGCACCTACAACAACATCGCGGACGCCGTCCGCCACGCCGCCTCGGCGGCTTGAGGAGGGGCGGAGATGGACGGCATGATCCCACCTTTCGCGCGCGCGGCTGCGGGCCCGCGCCTCTCCCGGCGCGGCCTCGGCGTGACGCTCGGAGCCCTGGTCCTCGGGGCCTCGCTGCCCCGGCGCATGGCCCGTGCGGAGGGTGCCACCCCGCCGCCCCCGGGCACGCGCGTCAGCGCCTTCCTGGAGATCCACCCGGACGGGCGCTTCCGGCTGCTCTCTCCCTTCGTGGAGGGCGGGCAGGGTATCGCCACCACCATGGCGCAGATCATGGGGGAGGAGCTGGACGTCGATCCCGCGCGCTTTGAGGTGGAGTGCGCGCCGCCCGGGCTCGACTACGCGGTGGTGGACGGGATGCGGATGACGGGCGGCTCCTCCTCCACCCGATCCTCCTACGCGATCATGCGGCGGCTGGGGGCGACCGCGCGGGATATGCTGGTGCGCGCCGCCGCCACGCGCTGGAAGGTGCGGCCGGAGCAGCTGGTGACCGAGAACGGGCAGGTGCTGCACCGGGGGAGCGGCCGCCGCCTGACTTACGCCGCCCTGGCTGGCGAGGCGATGGCGCTGCCCCCGGCCGAGAGCGTGAGGCTGCGCGACCCGAAGACCTTCCGCTACATCGGCAAGCCCTTCGCCCGGCTGGACATGCGCGACAAGTCCACGGGCCGCGCTGCCTACAGCATCGACACCCGCGTGGACGGCATGCTGCAGGCCGCCGTGCAGCACGCGCCGCGCATCGGCGCGGAGGCGGGTGATTTCCTGAACGAGGCGGAGGTGCGCGCCATGCCCGGCGTCCACTCCATCCACCGGCTGAAGGACGCCGTAGCGGTGGTCGCCGACAGCTGGTGGCGCGCCCGCCGCGCGGTGGAGACGCTGAAGGTGGATTGGAAGCCCGGACAGGGCGGACTGCCCGAGGACTTCTCCTCTGCCGGCATGCTGGCCGCGCTGAGGGCCGAGCGCGGCACGGGCGCGGTGGCGGAGGAGAAGGGCGACGCCGAGGCGGCGCTGCGCGGCGCGGCGAAGATGATCGAGGCGGAGTACGACGCGCCCTACCTCTCCCACGCGCAGCTGGAGCCACCCTCCGCCCTCGCGCGCTTCAACGCGGACGGCACGCTGGAGCTATGGCTGCCGAACCAGATGCCGGAGCTGTTCCAGGGGGCCGCCGCCCAGGTCGCGGGGCTGAGGCCGGAGCAGGTGAAGCTGCACTCCCCCATGCTCGGCGGCTTCTTCGGCCGCCACTTCCTCTACGACTTCGCCAACCCCTTTCAGCAGGCCATCCAGCTCGCCAAGGCGGTGGGGCGCCCGGTGAAGGTGATCTGGAGCCGGGAGGAGGAATTCGCGCGCGACGCGGTGCGCCCCATGGGCTTTACCCGCTTCAGGGCCGGGCTGGACGCGAACGGCATGCCCGTGGCCCTGCACGTCGCGGTGGTCGGGGAGGGGCCGATCGGCCGCTACTTCGGCGCGGCCATGGGCAACCCGCCCGTGGATCCCTCCATGGTGGAGGGCATCGTGGAGCGGCCCTACGCCATTCCCAACCGGCGTATTGACTGCGTGAAGCACCCCCAGCCCGCGGTGATCGCCTTCTGGCGCTCCGTCGGCCACTCCATGAACGAGTTCTTCTACGAATCCTTCCTGGACGAGATCGCGGCGGCCGGGGGCAAGGACCCCTTCGCGCTGCGGATGGAGCTGCTGAAGGACAGCCCGCGCCAGCGCGACCTGCTGCGGGCCGTGGGCGACCTCTCCGGGGGCTGGAAGCGCGGCCCATACGAGGCCGAGGGTGGGAAGCGCGCGCGCGGCGTCGCCCTGGCCAGCGCCTTCAATACGGAGGTGGCGACGATCGCCGAAGTCTCCATCGCGGAGGGCGAGGTGCAGGTCCACGAGGTCTGGGTGGCGATCGACCCGGGCTCGGTCGTGAACCCGGCCATCATCACCAACCAGGTGCAGTCGGCGGTAGCGCTCGGCCTCTCCTCCTCCCTGCTGGAGGAGGTGGTCTACGAGAAGGGTGCGCCGCAGGCCCGCAACTTCGATGCCTACCCCATCCTGAACCGCACGCGGATGCCGCGCGTGCACGTGCGCATCGTCGAGAGCGGCGCGCCCATGGGCGGCATCGGCGAGCCCGGCCTGCCGGGGGTGCCGCCCGCCGTCGCCAACGCGGTCGCGGCCCTCACCGGCCAGCGCGTCCGCAGCCTTCCCCTCTCCAAGACCCGCTTCGGAGCCGTCTGATGCGCCCCTTCCTCCTGTCGATGGTCCTCGTCGCGCTGTCAGTCCCGGCCTTCGCCGCCGATGCGGACAAGGGCAAGACCCTGTTCCAGCGGCAGTGCGCCGTCTGTCACCAGGTGGCGCAGCCCCGCAACGGCGTGGGGCCGCATCTACAGGGGGTGGTGGGGCGTGCCGCCGCTTCCGCGCAGGGGTTCGGCTACTCGCCCGCGCTGAAGGGCGCCGGCATTCAGTGGACCCCAGACCAGCTCGACGCCTACCTCGCCAACCCCACGGGCAAGGTGCCGGGCACGCGGATGGCGGTGCGCGTGGCGGGGGAGGCCGACAGGGCCGACATCATCGCCTTCCTGCAGGGCAGCCCGGCGCCCTGATGTTTCCCGGGCCATCCGCCGCCGGCGGAGCAAGACGCCCGCGACCCCGGCGCGGGCCCATCAAGGAGAAAGCATGCCCCGCCGCACCAAAGCGGACAGGCCAGGCGCCGTCACCGCGCCCAACCGGCGCGTCGAGGCCAGCGGTCGGCAGCTCGCCTACCGCTCTATCGGGGAGGGAGTCCCCCTTCTGCTCTGCAACCGGTTCCGCGGCACAATGGACAGCTGGGATCCGGCCTTCCTCGACGCGCTGGCGGGCCACGGCATCCGGGTGATCGTCTTCGACCACAGCGGCCTCGGCCTCTCGACCGGGGAGCGCAGCTACAACCCGCTGGAGATGGTGGAGGACCTGCGCGACCTGTCCGGGGCGCTGGGGCTCGGCCCGGTGGCGGTGGGCGGCTGGTCGCTCGGCGGCATGGTCGCCCAGGCCGCCCTGGCCCGCATTCCCGCGCTGCTCAGCCACGTGGTGCTCATCGGCACCGCCCCGCCGGGCCCGAGCGCGCGCCAGGCGGAGCAGCTCTTCTACGACATCGCCACGAAGCCCGAGTGCAGCCTGGAGGACGAGGCGGTCCTGTTCTTCGGGGACCGGTCCGGGAAGGGCCTGGAAGCGGCGCGAAGATCGGCCGAGCGGCTGGTGCTACGCGAGGCCGGCCGCAGCGCTGAGGTGCCCTGGGAGTGGGCGGCCGCGCAACTCGGCGACGCGCCGCGCCAGCCCCTCTTCCCTTCGGACGCGGTACTGGCCGCGCTCCGCACCACTGGCATCCCGATCCTGCATGTCGGCGGCGACCACGACATCGGCTATCCCGTGGAGAACTGGTACGCGCTGAGCCAGCAGTTGCCGACGCTCCAGGTCATCACCCTGCCAGGCACAGGCAACGCGCCGCACCACCACCATCCCGGCCCCGTGGCCGCCCACATCTCCGTGTTCCTGCGCGGCGGGAAGGGGTAGGGGCGCCCGTCCGCCGCGGAGCCCGCCGGGTCAGTCCTCGAGGTGGCCGCCCGCCGCGAGCTGGCCGGCCCGGCGGAGGCTCTGCGGCGGCTGGCCGAAGGCGCGGAGGAAGGCGCGGCGCATCCGCTCCGGGTCGTCGAAGCCGCTCTCGCGCGCCACGACCTCCACGGGATGGCGCGTCCGCTCCAGCATCAGCCGCGCCGCCTCCACCCGCAGCCCCTCCACGGCCTTGGCGGGGGACTGGCCGGTCTCGGCGCGGAAGGCGCGGCTGAACTGGCGTGGGCTGAGGGCCGCGGCCCCGGCGAGTTCCTCCACCGAGAGCTCCGCCCGCAGGTTCCGGCGCGCGAAGGTCAGCGCGGCCTGGATGCGGTCCGACTTCGGCGCCAGATCCAGCAGCTCCGAGTGCTGCGTCTGCCCGCCGGCGCGGCGGTGGTACATCACCAGCTTGCGGGCAACGGAGCGCGCGATCTCCCCGCCCAGGTCCTTCTCCACCATGGCCAGGGCCAGATCCACGCCGGCCGTCATGCCGGCGGAGGTCCAGACCGGCCCGTCGATGATGAAGATGCGGTCCTCCTCCACCCTCACGGCGGGGAAGCGGCCCTGAAGCTCGCGCGCCAGCAGCCAGTGGGTCGTGGCCCGGCGCCCATCGAGCTGGCCCGCTTCCGCCAGCACGAAGGCGCCGGTGCAGATCGCGCCCAGTCGCCGCACCTCCGGCAGGCGGCCTGCGATCCAGGCCTTCAGCCCCTCGCTGGGCCGGGGCACGTCGACGCCGCCGCCGACCAGCACCGTGTCGAGGTCTTCCCCCGCCATGGGGCGGCTGCTCACCTCCATGCCGGTGGAGCTGCGCACGGGGCCGCCCCGCTCGGAAACCGTGGTGAGCTCGTACACCGTCTCCCCGGCGCAGATGTTGGCGAACTCGAAGACAGAGCCGGCAGCGAGGCTCATCATCTGGAACCCGGGAAAGATCACGAACCCGACGCGCATTCCCAATCTCAATCCCTGTCCTGATACGAGGGTTACGGGGATTATGGGACAAGCGCCAGGGAGAGTCGCCCTGGCACCGGCGGCGGACGGCCTCTGCGAAGGGTTCAATCAGCCAAGACCGGGAGCGCCGTTAGCCAGAAGGCCAGAACTCCGGAGGCGACGATGGCATGCCCCGTTGCGAGGAGTTCTTCGGATGGCTGCAAACGGGACGGTGACAGATGCGCGGACGCGCCGCCTGCTGGAGGCGCCGCTTCTTCCCACCCTTCTCGCCCTCGCCGCCCCGAACGCCTTCGTCATGGTGACGCAGGCCGCGATCGGCCTGCTGGAGATCTACTTCATCGCCCGCCTCGGCGTGGATGCCCTGGCCGGGGTGTCGCAGGTCTTCCCGGTGCTGGCGCTGACCATCGCTGTGTCTCAGGGCGCCATGGGCGGGGGGATCGTTTCCTCCATCGCCCGCTCCCTCGGGCGCGGAGCGGTTGCGGAAGCGAGCGAAGTCGCTTGGTATGCGGTGGCGATCGCCCTTGTCCTCGGCTTGGTCACCAGTGCGCTCGTCCTCGTCTTCGGCGGGCCGCTCTATCAAGCCATGGGGGCCGAGGCGGGCGCGCTGGACGCCGCCCAGGTCTATTCTCGAGCCATCTTCGCCGGCGCCGCACTGATATGGCTGTTCAACGCGCTGCTCTCAGTGGTGCGCGGGACGGGCAATCTCATCCTGCCGATGATGGTGGTAGGGGGCGGCGCGCTTCTGCTGCTACCGCTCTCGCCGCTGCTGATCTTCGGAATCGGTGGCCTGCCAGGGCTGGGCGTAGGCGGTGGTGCCGCAGCCATCCTCCTCTACTACGCGGGCGGCAGCCTCTGCTTCGCCCTGCACATCTGGCGCTACCGCGGCGTGCTCCACCCGGCCACGCGGCCACCACGGCTGGCCCTCGCCCCGGCCTGGAACATCCTGCGCGTTGGCGGCCTGTCCACCCTGGTGAGCGCCAGCACGAACGTGACCATCGCCATCGTGAACGCCTTCGTTGGGGCGCACGGCACGGCGGCGGTGGCGGGCTACGGGGCTGGCGCGCGGCTGGAGTTCCTTCTCGTGCCGCTCTCCTACGGGATCGGTGGTCCGGCGGGCATCCTGATCGGCACGAACATCGGCGCGGGTCAGGGGCGTCGCGCCCTCCGCACCGCCTGGACCGCCGTGCTGATGGCGGCGCTGGTGGCGGAGGCCATCGGCCTCGCCGCCGCCTTCTGGCCCGAGGTCTGGCTGGGCGGCTTCAGCGGGGAACCGGAGGTGCTGGCCACCGGCACCGCATATCTGCGGACCACGGGGCCGTTCTACGGCTTTTTTGGTGCGGCATTCGCCGCCTACTGCGCCGCCCAGGGCGCGGGGCGTATGGGATGGCCAGTGGCCGGCGCCTTCACCCGCTCGGCCATTGCTATCCTCGGCGGGTGGATGACGGCGGGGCTGCACGGCCTGTTCCTCGCGGTTGGGCTGGGCATGGCCGCCTTCGGGCTGATCGCCATGGTCGGGCTGATAACGAAGGCCGGGTACGTCGCCGCGTCAAAACGGGCGGCGCCGCCAGAATGACTCGTGCGCCCGATCAGGCCGGCACCGATCCCGCCCGCCGATTTGCCCGGGGTGGCTGGCCGAAGGAGCGAAAGCAGGCGCGCATCGCTGCAGCCCGCGCGTCCTAAAAGGAGGCATATACGACATTCGGGCCATGTCCCGGATGCCCTAAGCCGGTGCCCAGGACAGGCGGCGATGGAGCCGCCCCGGCACAGGACCAAGACCCATGAGCCTTTCCCCTCTCGGCACCGCGCTCGTCACCGGCGCCTCTTCCGGCATCGGCGCCGTCTACGCAGACCGCCTGGCCACCCGCGGCCACGACCTCATCCTCGTGGCGCGCAACCGCGCGAAGCTCGCCGACCTAGCCTCCCGGATCACGGATCGGACCGGGCGCTCGGTCGAGGTCGTCTCCGCTGATCTCGGCGACAAGGCTGATCTGCGCGCCGTGGAGCGGCTGCTGGCGACGGACGCCAGCCTCTCGATACTCGTCAACAACGCGGGCGTCGGCGCCACCGCGCCGCTGCTCTCGGCCGACGTGGACGCCATGGAACGGATGATAGACCTCGACGTCACGGCGTTGATGCGCCTGACCTACGCGGCGGCCCCGGCCTTCGCCGCGCGCGGCCGCGGCACGATCGTCAACATCGCCTCCATCGTCGCCATCGGGCCGGAGATCCTGAACGGCGCCTATGGCGGGGCAAAGGCTTTCGTGCTGGCCTTCAGCCAGTCGTTGCACCACGAGCTGGCGGGCAAGGGGCTGCGGGTGCAAGCGGTGCTGCCCGGCGCCACGGCGACCGACTTCTGGAACATCGCGGGCACGCCGGTGGAGCACCTGCCGGGCGAAATCGTGATGCGCGCCACCGACATGGTGGATGCCGCGCTGGCCGGGCTGGACGCGGGCGAGCTCGTCACCATCCCCGCCCTGCCGGACGCGGCACAATGGGCGGCTTACGAGACGGCCCGCCAAGCCATGCTCCCCAACCTGTCGCATGCAGAGCCAGCGGCCCGCTACCGCGCCCTGCCGCGCGCAGCCTGACCGGCGTCACGCAACCCCCATCAGGAGAGCAAAGATGCAGCTCACCGGGAATACGATCTTCATCACTGGCGCGACGTCCGGCATCGGCCGCGCTCTGGCCGAATCTTTCCACCGCCTTGGCAACAAGGTCATCATCGCGGGCCGCCGCCGCAAGCTGCTGGACGAGGTGACGGCCGCCAATCCCGGCATGGGCGGTATGGAGCTGGATATCGCCGACACGGACAGCATCGCCGCCGCCGCGGCGCGGTTGATCGCGGAGTTCCCGGCGCTGAACGTGCTGGTCAACAACGCCGGCATCATGCCCCTTGACGATCCCTCCATGCCGGTGAACGACGCGGTCAGCCAGCGCATCCTGGAGACGAACATGCTCGGCCCGATCCGCATGACCTCCGCGCTGATCGAGCACCTGAAGAAGCAGCCGCGCGCCACAATCCTGAACACCACCTCGGTGCTCGCCTACCTGCCGCTGGCCAGCGGCGCGGTCTACTCCGCCAGCAAGGCGGCACTGCACTCCTACACCCTGTCTCAGCGCTTCATGCTGCGCGACACCTCCGTGCGGGTGCAGGAGATCGCGCCGCCCTGGGTGGACACCGACCTGATCCGCAAGAGCGGCGACCCGCGCGCCATGCCGCTGGACGCCTTCATCGCGGAGACGATGGAGAAGCTCGCCGGCGATGACGAGGAGATCGTCGTTGATGCGGTCAAGCCCGTTCGCGACAACCCCGGCGCCGGTGAGCACAGGCTCGTCAACGATTTCAACGCCGCCCTGATCGCCAACCCCATCCCGGTCTGAAGAAGGCCGCCCCGCCGGCCGCGCGCCGGCCGGCGGGAAGGAGCGGAACCGCACCCATGTCAGAACTCAAGATGCCGACCGCCGCGGTGATCCCCGGAACGGGCGGTTCCTTGCTGCCGCCCGCCTTTCTGGCTCTTGGCACCTTCGCGATCGGGACGGAGGGCTTCATGATCGCCCCGCTGCTGCCCGTGATGGCCGAGGATTTCGGCATGGGCCTTTCGGCCGTAGCGCTGCTGGTGGTGGTCTTCACCCTGGTGCTCGCGCTCAGTTCCCCGGTCGCGACGGTGCTGACCGGGCGCCTCCGGCGCCGGGACACGCTGGTGATCGCCATGGCACTGTTCACCGCCGGTAACCTTGTTGCCGCCTTCTCCCCCGGCTTCTGGACACTGATGGCGGCGCGCGTTCTGATGGCCGTTGCCGCCGGGCTCTACGCGCCCAATGCCAATGCCCTGGCCGGCGCCATCGTCGGGCCGGAGAAACGCGGCAGGGCCCTGGCCATCGTCAGCGGCGGCATGACGCTGGCGATCGCTCTCGGCCTGCCGCTCGGCGCGGTGGTGGGGCACGCCTTCGGCTGGCGCGCCACCTTCCTGGCGGTCGCGGCGATGGGCCTAGTCGCCATCGCCGGCATCACCGCGGGCGTGCGGCGGGACGCCGGGGCGGGGGGCACGGTGGCCGGCCTTGGCGAGCGCCTCGGCGTCGTCCGCCAGCCCGCCGTGCTGCGCCTGCTGGCGGTGACGCTGTTCTGGTCTGTCGGCGCCTACACGGCCTATCCCTTCATTGCGCCCTACCTCGGCGCGGTGCTGGGCTTCGGGGCGGGGGGCGTCGGCGCCACCGTGTCGATGTGGGGCGCCTTCGCCGCGGTGGGCGTGATCACCGGCGGCGCGCTGAACGACCGCTTCGGCTCCGACCGCGTGGCACTCGGCTCCCTGCTGCTGCTGGGCGCCGCCTTCTTGGCGCTCGCCGCGGCCACCGCGCTGCCACCGGTTGCCGCCCTTTACCCGGTGCTCGCGGCGGTAGCCGTCTGGGGCTTCACCGTCTGGTCCTTTTTCCCCGCGCAGATGGCACGGCTCATCGCTGCGGGAACGCCGGCCCAGGCCTCCGTCGCCCTCGCGCTCAACACCTCCACCATGTATTTCGGCTTCTCCGTCGGCAGCGCCATAGGCGCGGGCGTGGTGGGCACCGGCACAGTTTGGGGGATTGGCGCGATCGCGGGCGCGGCGGAGCTGGCTGCGGTCGTCCTTCACCGGCGGACTGTGCTCGCCCCGACCGGAGAGGCCGCCGCCGCGCCGCACATCCAACCCTGTCTCGTCGGCTCTGCGCGCTGAACCGCGCGGTCGGCGCTTCACCACCTCATCTCAGGAGCAGAACCATGCAGCACATGATGGACTGGAATCGCTACCGCCAGCAGGTTGGCGTTGGCGTCGGCGGCTTCGCCAAGCTCAGCCCCGACACGGTGCGCGGCTACGGCGCGCTGAGCACCGCGGGTCAGAAGACGGGCCAGCTCGACGCCAAGACGCGGGAGCTGATCGCTGTGGCGGTGGCGATCAGCCTGCGCTGCGACGGCTGCATCACCGTGCACACTGACGCGGCCCGCAAGGCCGGCGCCACCGAGGCCGAGCTGGCCGAGGCGCTGGGCGTCGCAGTCAGCATCAACGCCGGCGCGGCCGTCGTCTACTCGGCCCGCGCGCTGGACGCCTTCGCCGCATCGGCCGACGCCTCATGAGGAGCGCACCAAGCGGCGGCCGATCCGGCCCGCCGCTTGGTGCGCCCGCCTCACCACAGCCCGCTCAGTGATCCCATCTGTCGGCACCGGCCTGGAGTAACGGGAGCGGCGCATGGTTCGCCGCTGCGATGGCAGCCGCGCGCGAGTCACTGAAGAGCCCTTCGTAGCACCCGACGATCCGTCCGCAGCTGACGAGGGCCGGGTGGCCGTGGCCCGGCAGGAGGAAGCGGCTGCCCACCAGGGCGAGCTTGATCGCCTAAGCGTCCAGCGTGGACATGGCGCGGTTGCCCGTGTTGGTCGGCTCCTTCGCCGTCTGGTCCGGCTCTGGGTCGATCAGGTAATCCGCAATGTAATGTGCGGTGTCGCCTCAGCTACTGGCGGCACCCTTCTCCGTCCTAAAGAGAACCACGATGGAACTTTCCGTCCCGCTGGGCGAGTTGGGTTGCGCGGCTCTGTGGCCGTCGCCGGACGGGGTAGCCGTTGTGTGACGCCGTTGTGTGACACGGACCACCGAGCCGCCTCTGAGGGCCAGGTCGTCAGCGTGAATTGTTGAAATAAAACGGAAGTTGGTCGGCTGGTTGGTGCGTCAGGATTCCCACCCAGGAACACAAGATCCCCATTTGGTCCAGTAGCTTACGCTGGCTTGGCAGGAATGTGGGACAGCATTGTGTGACGGTCAAGGAGCGCCCTTGTTGAGGGCAGTAGCGGCCGGGGTGTTCTGCTTCAGAGGGGCCGAGGGCTCGCAAGCGCATCCTGTTTTCCACAGGCATTCATGAGCAGCGTCCTCGTTGGTGATGTCCAACCCGCATCTGAACTCGGCGCCACCCGGCGGCCCTGCCGGTCGCCGTTCATGGGTGGGGGAGTAGGTGGGACTTCTCTCCTGGGTGAATGCTAGACAGACCGGCGCGCCTAAGGGCGCGCTTCCTGATCACGGGCCGCGGCCTTGTGGCTGCGCCGGGGAAAAGAGGGTTCAGCCAAGCGAACAGCTGTTTTGCGCCCAGATCGGGAGGTTCGCAGGTCATGTTGTCTCCCCGACACCGGACGTTGCCGTTCAGACGGCATACGGCTGGGGTGGGTGGAGAGCAGATTTCGGCCGAGGTGCCACGGAGTGGCATATTTGTGTGTCGGCCGGTAACCAGCCAGAGAAGTCAGAACTCAGGAAGCCTTCATGACTGACCGCACGCTTATCATACCCCGGAAAATGCAGCCCATCGTCGACACCGCAGGCTACGTGCCCGCAGTCAGGGCCGGTTCATTCGTATTCTGCGCCGGGCAGGTAGGCAGAGACGAGGATCTGAACGTCATCAAGGACCCAGAGGCGCAGTTCATGGCGTGCTGGGACAATCTCAGGCTGGTGTTGGAAGAGGCTGGGTGCGGCTTCGGGGACGTGGTCGACATGACAACCTACCATGTCGGCCTCAACCAGCACTTCGCTGTCTTCCGTGCGGTGAAGGACCGGGTTTTTCCACGGAGCACATGTGCCTGGACGGTCATCGGCGTGTCGGAGCTTGCGCGACCTGGCCTGCTTGTCGAAATCAAATGTATCGCTTTCCGACCGCAAGCCTGAACGCGGCCATCCATGGGGCGGACGTTGGTAGTCTGTCCAAATACCTCTAATGATGTCTGTAGCTGTTCTTCCACCCCGCTAGGGCTGCTTGGGGTCGAGACCTGCCAGAATTGGAGCATCGTCGGACGGCAGCTTCGCCGAATGCTCCACCCACAAGCGGCAGTGGCGTTCCCGGCCAAGCTCAGCCACACCGCCTCAGTGTTGCACGGTCCTCAACGTCTTTCTGGGCTCAAGCCAAGCTCCAGTTCACTCACCGTCAGGTGGTTGCCCGCCTCCGCGGGCGCGGAGACCAGGCGCATCGCGAAGCGGTCCCACCGCCAGTGCCCGATCATCAGGTGTAGCGGCCGGGCGGTCGCGTCCCGCGTCAGCCGCTCCGTCCGGAAGGTGGCCGTTGGCACCGCGTTCATCGATCGCCCCATCGTTGAGCAGATGGCGGCGTCCTGCGGCGGGCCGGCAGACTTGCGCGACCCGGCAATCTCGCCGCTCTACGCGGATCTGGCGGAGCTCCCACCCGCGCTGTTCACGGTGGGCACGATCGACCCGTTGCTTGACGACACACTTTTCATGCACATGCACGTGAGAAACGACCTGGTGGTGTAGGGCGGCTAGTCCGCCTTCGTCACCATGGCGAACGGCCCCGGGATCGTGAGCCCGCCGGTGAACTTCATGTTCCGCGGCCAGGGTGCGCGGCTATTTGGGCTGGCACGAGAACGAGGAGGCGCTGGCGCTGGTGCAGCAATGGTCGCCGTCACGCTCACCCGCAGCCAAGCCAAGTTCGTTATGATGCTATGGTTCCGCGGCCGCCCTGTGGTCGTGCCGTTCAGTCTGTCGTTCGGGAGCCGGACGTAGGCGTTCCTATCCGGCTCCATCGCAGCACATCCGTCAACTGTCAGGTCGTGACACGAGCGTGCAGGCTGTGTTTTCTCGCCCGACGCGTCCGATCAGGCCCCATAGCTCGTGGAGCGGGAGACGGCTTCCCACGCCGCGATCTCTGCCCGCATCGCGTCCAGCTTGCCGGCGACCAGCCCCAGGGCGTCCTCGCCGAGGAAGAGACGCGTGGGCGGGTCCTCCGCCTCCACTAGCCGCAGCAACGCTTGCGCCGCCCGGTCCGGGTCTCCTGGCTGCTGGCCGCTCTTGGCCTGACGCGCCGAACGGATCGGGTCCATCACCGCGTCGTAGTCGGAAATGCTGCGCGGCGTGCGGTCCATCGAGCGCCCCGCCCAGTCCGTGCGGAACTGGCCCGGCGCCAGGGCCGTGACGCGGATGCCGAAGCTCGCCACTTCCTTGCCCAGCGCCTCCGAGATGCCCTCCAGCGCGAACTTGCTGCCGCAGTAGAAGGTGATCCCGGGCATGGTGATGAAGCCGCCCATGGAGGTGACGTTGACGATGTGCCCACGCCGGCGCGCCCGCATCCCTGGCAGCACCGCCTTAGACATCGCCACCGGGCCGAAGACGTTGGCCGCGAACTGCCGCTGCAGGTCCTCCATAGAGGATTCCTCCAGCGCCCCCTCGTGCCCGTAGCCGGCGTTGTTAACGAGGACGTCCACCGGCCCGGCCTCCCTCTCCGCCGCAGCGACGGCAGCGGGGATGGCGTCGTAGTCGGTCACGTCCAGGACCATCGGGTGCGCGCGGCCCGGCGCGGCTCCGGCGAAGGCCTCGGCGTCCTCCGCGCGGCGCACCGTGCCGATCACGCGGTGCCCTGCCGCCAGAGCGCCGGACGCGAAGGCCCGGCCGAGGCCCGAGCTGACCCCGGTGATGAGGAAGGTTCTTGCGTCTGGTACGGTCATTCTGTCTCTCCGGCTTCCCTGCCGCTGCATTTATATCATGATATAGTTTGGGCCATGACCGCGAACAAGTCCTCTCCTTCGAACACCCCGCGCGGCGATGCGACCCGCCAGCGCGTGCTGGAGGCGGCCGAACGCCTCATGCGGGAGGGAAGCGCCGAGTTCTCGATGCGGGATCTGGCGGCCGCAGCTGGCGTCAGCTTCGCCACGCCGTTCAACCAGTTCGGTAGCAAGGCGGCGATCATGCAGGCCCTCTCGGCCCAGCGGATCGACGCGATGGCGGCACGCCTCGCGGCCGCCGCGCCGGCGGGCGATGCCTCCGACCGCGTGCTGGCGGCCGTGGACATCGCCGTCGCCGTGATGCTGGAGCAACCGGCGGTGAGCCGCGCGGTCATGGGCTCGCTCGGCACGCAAGGGCCGGAGCCGGGGCAGGTCTCCGCACGGTCGCGGGCTCTCTGGGCCCTTGCCTTGGGCAAGGGCGAGGGGCTGGCGCCGGCCCTGGCCGACCTGGCCTGCCGGACGCTGCCGGACCAGCTGGCCATCGCCTTCCGCGGCGTGCTGTCGTTCTGGACGGCGGGCGAGATCGGTGACGAGGCCCTGGCCCCGCGCGCCCGCGCCGGGGCAGCGACGGCGTTGCTCGGCTTCGTCGAGGACGGCCGACGCGACGGGCTGATCCGCCTGTTGCGCGCGTAAGGGTCCGGGAGACGGGAAGAGCGCCCGGCAAGGGCCGGTAGCCCTGGCCTTCGCTGCGTCCAGGGCCCGCACACCGGGCCCCGGGATCAGCCCATCAGGCGGACAAGGCCAGTTCGACGGCGGCTTCGGCGTGGATGGTCGTGGTGTCGTAGAGGGGGACGGTGCTGTCGTCCGGCCCGACGAGGAGCATGATCTCCGTGCAGCCGAGGATGATCGCCTCGGCGCCGCGCTCCACCAGGCGCGCGATCACCTCCCGATAGGCCTGGCGTGAGGCGGCCTCGACGCGTCCCTGGACCAGTTCGTCGTAAATCACCTGATGCACGACGGCGCGGTCCTCCTCGCCGGGCACCAGCACCTCGAGCCCGTGCCGGCCAGTGAGCCGCCCCTTGTAGAAGTCCTGCTCCATGGTGAAGGCCGTGCCGAGCAGCCCGATCCTGCGGTGCCCGGCCGCCACGATGCGCTCCGCGGTCGGATCGGCAATATGCAGCAGCGGCAGGCCGATGGCGGCCTCAACCTGGTCGGCCATGCGGTGCATGGTGTTGGTGCAGATCACCACGAAATCCGCGCCGCCCCGCTCCAGACGCGACGCGGCGGCGACCATCTCGGCGGTCGCGTCGTCCCATCGCCCAGCGTGCTGCAGGGCCTCGATCTCGCCGAAGTCGAACGACCACATCAGGCACCGGGCAGAGCGGAGGCCACCCAGCCGGGCCCGCACCGACTGATTGATGATCCGGTAGTACTCCGCCGAGCTCTCCCAGCTCATCCCGCCGATCAGGCCGATCACCTTCTGCGACACCTTTAGCTCTCCTCTCGGCGGGCCTGTGGAGCGCGGCGGGGAGGCGTTCCGGCAGATTCCGGCGTCGGTCCCGTCGCGCCGCGGGGCACGCTCTTCCGCAGGGCGGCCACCAGGGCCTCTGCGGCGGGGGAGTAGGAGCGCCCAGCCCGGCGGATGACAACCACCTCGCGGACGATATCCGGCGAGAGGCGTCGCGTGACCAGCTCCGGCGCGATCTGTAATTCAGCCACTGTCGAGGGCAGCAGCGCGACGCCCAGCCCGGCACATGCCATGTTGATGAGCGTGGCCGCGTGCACGGCCCGCTGCCGGGCGACCAGCGGCAGCCGCCTCGCGGCAAAGGCGTCGGAGAGCAGGCGATCCACCGACGTGTCCGTCTCCATCAGCAGGAGGGGCTCCGCCGCCACCCTCTCCAGCGTCACCGAGCCGGTGGCGAGGCGATGGCCCTGCGGCATGACGGCCAGCATGCGGTCCCGGAACAGCGGCTCGGCCTCTAGGTCCGCGCTATCCTCGGGCTGGCTGGCAATGCCGATCTCCACGATGTCCCCGCGGACCATCGCCTGCACCCGCCCGGTGACCGCCTCCTGCAGCCGCACCTGAAGGGTGGGGTGTCGCTCCTGCAGCAGCGCGATGGCGGCGGGCAGGAGCCCGGAGGCGACCGAAGGCACCGCCGCCAGCCGAACCGTCCCCGCGCGCCGCGAAGCCGTGCCGCGCGCCACCTCCAGCGCGTGTTCCACATCCCGCAGCAGCGGCTCCAGCGCTCGCGCCAGCTCCGCCCCGGCAGCCGTCGGCTCAACCCCGCGCGGCAGCCGGTCCAGCAGGCGCAGGCCGAGGGCCTCCTCCAGCCGGCGGACCTGCACGGTGAGCCCGGGTTGCGTCCGGTGCAGCAGGCCCGCCGCCCGGCTGAACGACCGGTGGCGCGCGACGGCGACGAAGGCCTGCAGGCTTCTCAGGCTAATATCCATATCGAAGCATTATAGGTCGGCGACAGTTTTTCAATTGTCCTATCCCAGGCCCGGGGGCATCGCTGCCGGACAGGATGGCAGGGCCGGAACGGTCCGCCCGGGAGGAGGAAGTCCGATGAAAACCACGCAGCATCCCCGGGCCATCCCGCGCCGGGCCTGCATGGCCGGCGCCCTCGGCTTTCTCGGCGCGGCGTCGCGGATGCGGGCTGCGGGCGCCGAGGGCTGGAGGCCGACGCGGCCTCTGACGTTTGTCGTTCCCTTCGCCGGCGGCTCGGCCACGGATGCCGTCGCGCGCATCCTCGCCCAGCTGATGGGCGAGGCGTTCGGCGGCGTGCCGGTGGTGGTGGACAACCGGGCCGGGGCGAACGGCGTGATCGGCGCGCAACTGGTGGCCCGGGCCGAGCCGGACGGGCACACGCTGCTGGTGACCACCAACACCACACATTCCGCCAATCCGGCGCTGCTGCGACGGCTGGACTACGACCCGGTGGCCGACTTCGCCCCGGTGGCCCGCATCGGTGACGTGCCATTCATGCTCACCGTCGGCAGGACCTCGCCCTTCCACACCGCGCGGGAGCTGCTGGACGCGGCCCGCCGGCGCCGCGGGAGGATGTCCTATGCGAGCGGCAACAGCACCGGCATCGTCGCGGGCGCGACCATGGCGCGGCGGGCCGGAACGGAGATGCTCCACGTTCCCTACCGCTCCACCCCGCCGGCCATGACGGATGTGATTGCCGGGCGGGTGGACTGCATGTTCGTCGACATCGCGGCGGGGCTCGGCAACGTCCGGGGCGGCCAGCTGCGCGTCCTGGCTCTCAGCACGGAGGCGCCGTCGCCACTGCTTCCCGGCGTGCCGCCGCTTGCGGAGGCCGGTGACCTGCATGGCTTCGACCTGATCTCCTGGAGCGGCGTCTTCGCGCCCGCCCGGACCCCCGCGCCGGTGGTCGCCGCCCTCAACGCCACCATCCGCGGCAGCATCGAGAGGCCGGAGGCGCGGGCCCGCTTCGCCGAGATCGGCTACGGCGTCCTCTCCGGCACGCCGGAGGATCTGGGCCGCTTCGTGCTGCAGCAGTTGAACGTCTGGCGCGAGCTGGTCGAGGCGGCGGGGATCGAGAAGGAATGATCCCCGCCGGCAGCCCTCCAGGGCCGATCGACACGGCCCTGGAAGGCATCGTGGTGCTGGATTTCGGCCAGCTCGTCGCGGGCCCGGTCTGCGGCATGTGGCTGGCCGACATGGGCGCGACCGTGATCAAGGTGGAGCCGCCGGAGGGGGAACTGGGCCGGCAGCTCGGCCCTCCCTGGCAGAACGGGGAGAGCATCGCGGCCCTCTCGGCCAACCGCAACAAGCTGGGCCTCTCGATCGACCTCAAGCGGCCCGGCGCGCCCGCGGTGGTGGAGCGCCTAGTGCGGCGGACGGATGTGGTCCTGGAGAACTTCCGGCCGGGCGTCGCCGCGCGGCTCGGCATCGACGAGGCCACCCTGCGGCGGTGGAAGCCCGACCTGATCCACTGCTCCGTCTCAGCCTACGGCCAGGACGGGCCGTGGCGGAACCGGCCGGGCGTGGACGGCATCATGCAGGCCGTGACGGGCCTGATGAGCGGCATCGGCGCGCCCGGTGCCGAGCCGGGCAAGGCGCCCCTCCCGCTCGCGGACATGGCGGGCGCGCTCTTCGCCACGATCGCCATCCTCGCCGCGCTCCGGCGGCGCGACCGGGAGGGCGCGGGGGCGAAGCTGGACGTGAGCCTCTACAACGCGATGCTGCTGATCCAGCAGATGGGCCTCGCCGCCTTCCTCAGCTCCGGCGAGATGCCGGCACCGACGGGGAGCGCGGCCCCTTATGCGGCCCCGAACGAGGCCCTGCCCACCGCGGATGGCTGGATCATGGTCGCGGCCTACCAGCCGAAACGCTGGGCCGGGCTCTGCCGGGCCATGGGACGCCCCGGGCTTACCGACGATCCCCGCTTCCTGACGAATGCGGACCGCGTCGCCAACCGCCCGGCGCTCCGGGACGTCCTGTTCCCGATCTTCCGCGCCCATCCCACCGCGCACTGGCAGGACCTTCTCGCCCGCGAGGACATCATGGCAGCGCCTGTCGCGGACTACGGGGATGTCACGCGATCCGAGCAGTACGCGGCCAGCGGCATCGAGGTGGCCTTCGAGCACCCCGCCGCCGGCACGGTCCGGATGCCCGGCTTCGCCGCCGGATCGCCCCGGCCTGCCCGCCCGAGGCGCCCGCCCCCGCGGCTCGGGGAGCACTCGCGGGACGTGCTCGGGGAGTTCGGCTTCACCCCCTCGGAAATCGACGCGCTGATCCGGGAAGGGGTCGTCCTGGAGGCTGTACAGGCATGACGGAACCTTTCCTTCGCGAGGAGCGGCGCGGCGCCGTGCTCGTGCTGATGATGGACAGCCCGGAGGACCGCAACGCGCTCTCCTCAGCCCGGCAGTGTAAGGAGTTCGTCGAGGCCTGCCGCCGGATCAACGCGGACCAGGATATCAAGGCCGTCATCCTCAGCGGGCGGGATCCGGCCTTCTGCTCGGGCGGCAACGTCAAGCACATGCGCTCGCTCGAGGGCTTCATGGCCGGGCGGGTGGAGGAGGTGGCGGAGGGCTACCGGGCCTCCCTGCAGCAGCTCGCGCTCTCCCTGTACGAAGTGCAGGTTCCCGTCATCGCCGCCGTCAACGGCCCGGCCTTCGGCGCGGGGCTCGACCTCGCCTGCATGTGCGACATCCGGCTCGCCTCGGACCGGGCGCGCTTCTCGGAGACCTTCGTCCGGCTGGGTCTGATATCCGGTATCGGCGGCGCTTGGTTCCTCCCCCGGGTGGTTGGGGCGTCACGTGCCGCCGAGCTCAGCTTCACGGCCAGGGTGTTCGACGCGGCGCAGGCCCTGGAGTACGGCCTGGTGTCGGAGGTCCTGGCGGCCGACCGGCTGATGCCCCGCGCCCTGGAACTCGCCGAGGAGATCGCGCAGCATCCCGGACCTGCTCTCCGGTTCTGCAAGCGCCTGCTTCGCAGAAGCGAGGGGTCGGACCTGAGGAGCAGCCTGGACCTGACAGCTGCGCTCCAGGCCATCGCGCATCAGACCCCAGAGCACCACGCCGCTGTCGACCGGTTCCTCGCGGAAAGGGACAGGAGATGACCTGCGCCCCTGGGCATGCGGCCAATCACAGCCGCAGCTCATCCCGGATGAGGTGCGCCACGGGCCGCAGCAGCTCGCGATCACCGTCGGACATCACGCTGTAGCCGATCTGCCGGTTGATCCAGCCGTAACCCTCCAGCGTCTTCACGTCGAGCGGCTGCATCTCCGCCTCGCGCCCGATTCCCATCGGGCGGACATAGACGGTCAGCCGATCGCCGCCCGCGCTCTCGTAGATCAGCATTGCTGCGGCCCCGGATAGGGTCGACAGAACCCGCCCGCCCAGCAGGCTGTAACCCACCGACGACAGGTCGGGCAGTACCACGCGCCGGCCCAGCTTCTGGGTCATCCAAGCTGCCATTTCAGCCCTGTTGGACGAGCTGACCTCGATGGCGCGTGCCGGGTCGTTGGCGAAAACGCGATAGGCCGAGGCGGATTCCATCCCCAGCAGCGCGATCTCGTCAAACGGCATCATCCGATGGCCGAACCAGCCGCCGGCGGCGCCCAGCCCGAGTGCCAGCACAAAGCCGGCGGCCATACGCCAGCGCGCGACGGGGCGCGTGGCCGTGCGCATCCGCGCTTCGGCCAGGGCGGCGACACTCAGCGATGGCGGCACCGGCTCCCGTAGCTTAAAGGACAGGGCGTCGCGCAGCACGGCATCCTGGGCCTGCCAGTCGTTCACGCGCCGGCGCAGCTCGGGGTCGGCCGCCAGCCGGCGCTCCATCTCGGCGCGCTGCCCGGCATCAAGGCGGTCATCGACATAGGCGTGCAGCATCTCGTCCGGGATCGAAGACTCTGTCATTGCACCAGCCGCAGCGCCAGGCGCCCGCGTCCTTCCATCTGCGCGCGCAGGGCATCCCGCGCGCGGCTCAGCCGCGACATGACGGTTCCCATGGGGATGCCCAGGATGCCGGCCGCCTCGCGGTACTCAAACCCTTCCACGCTCACCAGCATCAGCACTTGGCGCTGGTCGGGCGGCAGCCGCGCGAGCGCGTCCACCATCTCGCGCGCGGAACTCGTCCATTCCTGGCTGGGGGCCACGGTCAGGTTGGCGCTCTCGGGCTCCACTGTCTGACCGCGCCGACGCAGGCTCCGCCAGCGGCTCACCGCCAAGTTGTGCAGGATGGTGAACAGCCAGGGACGGAGCGGTGTGATCCCGTTGCCCTCGATCTCGGGAAGACTGGCCAGGGCGCGGACAAGGCAGTCCTGCACGAGGTCATCGGCATCCTGGTCGTGGCGCACGAGGCTCCAAGCGTAGCGCCGCAGCGCCGGCACTTGGGCTTCGATCTCGGCCAGCGTCGACATCCGGTGTGGCAAACCCCTCATGGCCGCATCAACGCAGGGGCTGCCTTCTTATTCCGGCGGTGCGTCGGAAAAAAGTGGGAATAAAGTGCTCGCGGCGGCGTGCATGGGCCCGGCGACACACTGATCGAGGATA
Organism: Roseomonas indoligenes; assembly: GCF_017813365.1. GTDB lineage: Bacteria > Pseudomonadota > Alphaproteobacteria > Acetobacterales > Acetobacteraceae > Roseomonas > Roseomonas indoligenes. The sequence goes on along the minus strand of NZ_JAGIZA010000014.1, from coordinate 46,143 downwards.
GATCTATGCAACGACGGATGCTGATGGCGGCGGCCTGCGCCATGCTGGTCGGCGGCGCGCTGGCCGGTGCCACCGCCCAGGCGCAGAGTTCCCCCCGCGCGGCCGCCGGTCCGGCCCGGCTGCGCGGCACGCTCGAGGGCGTGACGGAGACGGGCATCGCCATGACCACCCGCGCTGGCGCCCACGTGACCGTCGCGCTGTCGCCGCAGCTGCGCGTGGCGCTGGTCGTGGCCGCGAAGATCGAGGACATCCGGCCCAACAGCTACATCGGCACCGCGGCCACCGCACCGCAGCCGGACGGCTCCCTCAGGGCGCTGGAGGTCTCCGTCTTCCCGCCGGAGATGCGCGGCACCGGCCAGGGCCACTTCGCGTGGGATCTGGGTGAGGGCAGCAGCATGACGAACGGGACGGTCGGCAGCCTCGTCGGCACTAGCGGCCGGACCATGGTGGTGAACTACGGCAGCGGCGAGAAGCGCATCGTGATCCCGGACGACGTGCCCATCGTCAGCGTCGAGCCTGCGGACCGTGCCGCGCTGAAGCCGGGCACGAGGATCGTGGTGAACGGCCAGCGGGAGGCCGGCGGCGCGGTGACCGCCGCCACCATTCTGGTCGGCAAGGACGGCCTGACGCCGCCGATGTGATCGGCGTCACCCCCGGGTTGCCGGACAACCCGGCAACCCGGGGGGCAACCCGCCTCCTCCACACGAAGAACGGACCTGTTCGGTCCTGGCCCCTCCGTGGCCGGGCCGAAGGAGATCGCCGAATGCGACATCCGCTGCTGGTGCGGATCACCCACTGGATCAACGCCTTCGCCATGGTCTGCATGATCATGAGCGGCTGGGGCATTTACAACGCGTCGCCTCTCTTCGGCTTCCGCTTTCCGCAATGGGCGACGCTGGGCGGCTGGCTCGGCGGCAGCATCGCCTGGCACCTGGCCGTCATGTGGCTGCTGGTCGGCAACGGCCTTGTCTACGGGCTCTACGGCGCTCTCGGCGGGCACTTCCGCCGGCGGCTGCTGCCCTTGCGGCCTCGCGAGATGCTGGCCGACATCGTCGCCGCCCTCCGCCTGCGCTTGGCGCATCGGGCAGGAACCTACAATGCCGTGCAGCGGGCGACCTATGTCGGCGTGCTGCTGCTGGGCATCCTGATCCTCGCCTCTGGCTTGGCGCTGTGGAAGCCGGTGCAGCTGCACGGGCTGGCCGGGCTGCTGGGTGGCTACGAGGCCGCGCGGCGGGTCCATTTCCTGGCTATGGCGGGGATCGTCGGCTTCACCCTTCTGCACCTGGTCATGGTGGCGCTGGTTCCCCGCACCTTGCCGGGCATGATCACCGGCGGCGCGCTGCCCGAGGAGGCCCCATGAAGAACCGTCCCGACCTTCGTGACCACGGCCCCGCCCTGCGCCGGCTGGACCGCCGGATGCTGCTGCGCGGCGGCCTGTCGGTCGGATCGCTGACCATGCTCACCGGCTGCAACCTGCAGGACGGGGACGTGGTGGACAAGGTGCTCTGGGCCATGTCGCGCTGGAACGACAAGGTGCAGGCGGCGCTGTTCAACCCCCACCGCTTGGCGCCGGAATACACTGAGTCCGACATCACCAATCCGTTCCCCTTCAACGCCTTCTACCCGCTGGACGATGCCCCCGAGGTCGATGCGGGCGACTACGCACTGGAGGTCTCGGGGCTGGTGCAGGACCGCTCGCCCTGGCCGCTCGCACGGCTGCGCGCGCTGCCGCAGGTGAGCCAGATCACGCGCCATATCTGCATCGAGGGGTGGAGCGCCATCGGCCAGTGGGGCGGCGTGCCGTTCCGCCACTTTCTGGAACGGATCGGCGCGGACACCAGGGCGCGCTATGTCGGGTTCAAGTGCGCCGACCGCTACACCAGCAGCCTGGACATGGCGACGGCGCTGCATCCGCAGACCATCCTGGCGCTGGACTTCGCCGGATCGCCCCTGCCGGTGGCCAACGGGTTCCCCCTGAAGCTGCGCGTCCCCACGAAGCTCGGCTTTAAGAACCCCAAGCACATCGCGGCCATCACCGTGACCAACGACAATCCCGGCGGCTACTGGGAGGATCAGGGCTACAACTGGTTCAGCGGATCCTAATGGTGAACAACGCCGGCCAATTCATAGTTGTCCAGACATGACATCGCCATGCGGGAGCGCGAGGTGCGTGCGACGCGGTGAAGCCACTGCGCTACCAGCATCCCGAACAACCCCTTTAGCCCGACAGGGCCGAGGCCACAGCGGCTTCGGCATGAATGGTCGTGGTGTCGAAAAGGGGAACGCTGCTGTCCTCCGGCTGCACCAGCAGCATGATCTCCGTGCAGCCCAGGATCACCGCCTCGGCGCCGCGCTCCACCAAGCGCGCGATCACCTCACGATAGGCCTGCCGCGAGGCAGCCTCGACGCGCCCCTGGACCAGTTCCTCGTAAATCACCCGGTGCACGAGGGCGCGATCCTCGTCACTGGGCACCAGCACCTGCAGCCCATGCCGGTCGGCGAGCCGTCCCTTGTAGAACTCTTGTTCCATGGTGAAGGCCGTGCCGATCAGCCCCACCCGCCGCAGCCCGGCCGACCGGATGCGCTCCGCCGTCGGGTCGGCGATGTGCAGCAGCGGCACGCCAATGGCCGCCTCGACCTCCTCCGCCATGCGGTGCATCGTGTTTGTGCAAATCACCACAAAATCCGCCCCGCCCCGCTCCAGGCGCGAGGCGGCGTCGATCATCTCGGTGGTCGCGTCATCCCACCGGCCGGCGTGCTGCAGCGCCTCGATCTCTCCGAAATCGAAGGACCACATCAGGCATCGGGCCGAGTGAAGGCCGCCGAGCCGGGCACGCACGGCCTGGTTGATGATCCGGTAGTACTCGGCCGAGCTTTCCCAGCTCATCCCGCCGATGAGGCCGATGACCTTCTGCGGCATGGTGTTCTCCTTACGGTGGCCGGCAGGGTCTCAGGCGCGGATGCGCTGGATAGAGCTCTCGACAATGGTGTCGAACCGCCCGGGATCGTCAAAGGCGCGCGCGGCGAGCATTGCCCCGTAGACCGCGGCCATGAAGGCCTCCGCCTCGAGCGCGGGGGATGCTTCGAGCTGCATCGTACCCTGCTTCACGCCGAGCGACAGAACCCGCTCCAGCCATCTCGCGAGGTCGGTAAAATGCCCGCGGACGGCGAGCGCGACCTCGGATGGCAGGCTGGGAAGCTCTGCGGCCAGGACGGCCGCCAGGCAGAAGGGCGCGGTCTGGTCCTTGATGCACCTCTTCCAATAGTCCGTGTACATGAGCAACTGGTCCATCGCCACGGGCGAGCCGGCCTCGAGCGCGGCGATCTGCCCCTGGATGACCGTGCGTCCCCGCTCCACCACGGCGACCACGAGATCGACCTTCGAGGGGAAGTGATGGTGGATGCTGGCCTTGCGGATAGCGAAGCGCTCCGCGAGGTCGGCATAGCTGAACCCGTTGTATCCGCCCCGCATGATCAGCTGGGCGGCACCGCCGACCAGCTTGCCCGCCGTCTCACTCACGATCACACCCACTTTACCTACCTTCTGGTAGGTACTTATAGGCGGAGTCGGCCCGGTTGCAAGTTCGGATCGCGGCCTCGGCCAGGAAGCTCGGTCCAGCTCGTTTCCACTCCTCACCGCGTCGAAATTCAACGGGTGATGCCCTAAGCGCAGGAGACAAATCAGCGCGGAGCGCCGTCCTGCGGACCGCCGACGCGCCCTGAGATACGCCCGCAACCATCCCGACGGGCCTAGCGCCGTGACCTGACTGCTCGGCTCGAAGAACCCCCATTTTGGAGAATGGCGTCGTGATGAACAGAAGGTCCCTTGCCCGCTTTCTCTCGGCAGGCGTCACAGCAACGGTTCTCCCGAGGGAGACGAGAGCTCAGGGAATGGCTTCGTCGCAGCCGGCGAAGAACGTCGTTCTCGTCCACGGCCTGTTTGCCGATGGGTCGAGTTGGTCGGAGGTCAATCCGCTCCTTCAGGCAAGGGGCCTCGAGGTGACCTCCGTCCAGAACCCTCTGACGACGCTGGAGGAAGCCGTCGCGGCCTGCCGCAAGGTCCTGGACCGGCAGGACGGACCGACGGTGCTGGCCGGACACTCGTTCGGCGGCACCATCGTGACGGAGGCCGGCACGCACCCGAAGGTCTCGGCGCTCGTCTACGTGGCGGCCCGGGCGGCGGATGCTGGCGAGGACTATGCGGCCCTGGCCTCCCGCTTCCCTGCCCCGCCCGCATCGGCGGGAATCGTCTATGACGGGGACGAGGGCCGGCTCACCGAAGAAGCCTTCCTGCGGGACTTCGCCGGCGACCTGCCGGCGGAACGGGCCCGAGCGCTCTACGCGGTGCAGCAGCCCTTCCGGAGAGCACTCCTGAGCGGGCGTCCCAACCAGGCCGCGTGGCGATCCAGGCCCAGCTTCTACGCCGTCTCCACGGAGGACCGGACCATTAACCCGGACCTGCAGCGCTACATGGCAGCCCGCATGGCGGCCCGCACGGTCGAGGTCCGGGCGAGCCATCTGGCCCTGATCTCTCATCCTCAGGAGATCGCCGGGCTGATCCTGGATGCGGCTGCCCGTTGAGGGCGGCCGCATGGCCGCCGCCGGTCTGGTGCGCCTGCGCGGCGGCCCGCCATCCGGACCCGCCGGCGGCCGAAGCGCCCTAGCGCCGGTGTCGGCCCGCAGGACCCGTTGCGCGCCGGGTGGTGCGGGAAGGCGGCACCGCACGGCCGATTAGATCGGTGCTCGGCCTGTTGGTACGGCGGCTGATCGGACATGGGTGACAGGCGCGCCTGGTGGCTGTGACCGCGGATTGGCGCACCTATCTTCCTGGGGCATCGGCGCGGCGCGCAGAGGGTGAGAGACGCATGAACGTGATCCAACCCGGCCTCGCCGGCACCGGCCCGGCAGGCACCGTGCCGCTGGACCTCCTCGCGCGGTACCGCGCCGTGCGGTCCCGGACGGAGGCCCTGGCCGCCCCGCTCTCGCCCGAGGACCAGGTCGTGCAGTCCATGCCGGATGCCAGCCCGACCAAGTGGCACCGGGCCCACACGACCTGGTTCTTCGAGACCTTCCTGCTCCGGCCCTACCTGCCGGGGTACCGCCCGGTGCGGGAGGAGTACGCCTTCCTCTTCAACTCCTATTACGAGGCCGCCGGCCCCCGCCACGCGCGGCCGCGGCGGGGAATGCTGACGCGCCCCTCCTGCGAGGAGATCGCCGGGTACCGGGCCGCCGTGGACGAGGCGATGGAGGCCCTGCTGCGGGACCTGCCGGCGGAGGCGGCGGAGCTCGTCGTGCTCGGGCTGCAGCACGAGGAGCAGCACCAGGAGCTGCTGCTGACGGATATCCTGCACGCCCTCAGCCTCAACCCGCTCCGCCCCGCCTGCGATCCCGGTTGGCGGGAGCCGGCCGCCTCGGCGCCCGTGACGATGCTGGAGGGGCCGGCGGGCCCTGTGGAGGTCGGCCATGACGGGCGGGGCTTCGCCTTCGACAACGAGACGCCGCGCCACGCGACCTGGCTGGCGCCCTACCGCATCGCCAGCGGGCTGGTGACCAACGGCGAGTGGCTGGCCTTCATGGAGGACGGCGGCTACGGCGACCCGCTGCTGTGGATGAGCGACGGCTGGGCCGCGCGGCAGGCCGAGGGCTGGGAGGCGCCGCTGCACTGGGAGAGCCGGGACGGGGCCTGGACGGAGTTCGGCCCGGGTGGCCTGCGCCCGCTCGATCCCGCGCGCCCCGTGCGCCACGTCTCCTGGTACGAGGCCGACGCCTTCGCGCGCTGGGCCGGGCGGCGCCTGCCGACGGAGGGGGAATGGGAGGCCGCCGCGGCCCTGCCCGGCTTCCGCGATGCCGAGGGCCTGGCCTGGCAGTGGACGGGCAGCGCCTATCGCCCTTATCCGGGCTTCCGCCCCTGGGCCGGCGCGGTGGGCGAGTACAACGGCAAGTTCATGGTCAACCAGATGGTGCTGCGCGGCGGCTCCGCGGCGACGCCGCCGGGCCATGCGCGCGCCAGCTACCGCAACTTCTTCCCGCCCGGGGCGCGCTGGCAGTTCAGCGGGCTCCGCCTGGCGGAGGACGCGGCGTGAGCGGCGCCATCTCCCGCGATCCCGCCGAGCTGCAGCGGGCCGCCCTGGTCGCCGACGCCGTCGCGGGCCTCTCGGCACCCCGCAAGACGCTGCCCTGCAAGTGGCTCTACGACGCGGAGGGCGCGCGCCTCTTCGAGGCGATCACCCGCCTGCCGGAGTACTACCCGACCCGCACGGAGATGCGGATCCTGGAGGAGTCCGGGCCCGACATCGCCCGGGCGGTCGGCCCGGGCGCGGCCGTGGTCGAGTTCGGGCCGGGCGACGGCGCCAAGGCCGTGCAGCTGCTGCGGGCGCTCCGGGCCCCCGCGGCCTACCTGCCCGTGGACATCGCGCCGGAATGGCTGGAGGCGGCGGCGGCGCGGGTGCGGGCGGCCTGCCCCGGGCTTCCTGTCCGGCCCGTGGTCGCGGATTTCACCCGGCCCTTTGATCTCGCCGGGCGGGCGGAGGGCAGCGCGACGCATCTCGGCTTCTTCCCGGGCTCGACGATCGGCAACTTCGAGGCGGAGGAGGCGGTGGCCTTCCTGCGCCGCGCCCGCGCCACGCTGCGTCCGGGCGGGCGCATGCTGCTGGGCGCGGACCTGGTGAAGAGCATCCCGGTGCTGCAGGCGGCCTATGACGACGCCGCGGGGGTGACGGCCGCCTTCGACCTGAACCTGCTGTCTCGGCTGAACCGCGAGGCCGGCGCCGATTTCGACCTCGGCGCCTTCCGGCACGAGGCCCGGTGGAACGCCGCGGAGGAGCGGATCGAGATGCACCTCGTCTCGCAAACGGCGCAGTCCGTCCGCCTCGCCGGCCGCGTGTTCCGCTTCGCCGGGGGCGAGAGCATCCACACCGAGAGCAGCCACAAGTACCGCCCCGAGCGCCTGCGGGAGCTGGTCCGGGCGGCCGGCTGGCGGGCCGAGGCGATGTGGACCGATGCGGAGGGGCTCTTCTCGGTCTGGCTGCTGGAGGGGTGAGCGCGCTGCGTAGCGCTCCCCCAAATTCTTAACGCCGCGATCTGCCTGGAATTCCGTGCCGGTCTCCAGGGCACACGGAGCGAATGCCCGCGAGCTCGTCCTTCCTTTCCCAACCTGCCCCGACCCGGCCCTATCCGGGCTCTTGTGAGGCGACAGGCTCGGCGCGGGTTCATCGCGGCGAAGATCTCGTCGTAGTGCCCGTCCCGCCCGGCCCATCGCTGCAGCTAGTCTCGGTCCAGCAGCACCTCCTGCGGGGATGTTTCTTTCGTCGTTTTGCTTTGGGGGTCGTTGGTGCACGCCTCTCGCCTTCGAGGACCTCAAGGGCCGGGCGCCCGTATCCCGGGCCTGCCGGGCGGGTCCCCGTGTCTGGAGAGCGGGCGCCGGCAGGATCGAAACGGACATCGGCGAGAGAGCGTTGACACCCGTATATCTACCTTCTAGTAGGTTGGTACTCGGATTGGAGGCTCGAAATGCCCACTCAGATCATCGACCATCCCGCGCCGCCTGCCTCGGGGTGGCTCAAGCGCTACTACTTCGCCCGCTTCGCCTTCTCGGCGGCCTGGGTGGCGGCAGCCTTCAGCGTCGCGAGGAGCGCGCCGCAGCTGGCGGCTATCCTGCTGGTCGGCTATCCGGCATGGGACGCCGTCGCCAACCTGATCGATGCCCAGCGTAATGGTGGTCTCGGCAGCAACAGGACGCAGCTGCTGAACGTCATCGTCAGCACCATCACGGCCGCTGCCGTGGCCGTCGCGCTCGGCGTCAGCATGAACAGCGTCATCGTGGTGTTCGGCATCTGGGCCGGCTTCGCCGGATTGCTGCAGCTCGCCACCGCCGTCCGCCGGTGGAGGTCCTATGGCGCTCAATGGGCGATGATCCTCAGCGGCGCCCAGTCCGCCCTGGCCGGGTTGTTCTTCGTTCGGATGGCCGGTGGCCCGGAACCGGTGGGCATCGCCACGGTGGCCCCCTACGCGGCCTTCGGCGCCTTCTACTTCCTCGTATCGGCACTCTGGCTGACGGTGGGCGACGCCCGTCGGGGCGGGCTTCGCGCCGCCGGGTGACGGGAGGGACCAGTAGGCTCCGGGCAGCACGCCCGGCCCGCTGCGCCAAGCCCCCCAGGCCGCCACAACCGTGCTGCCGCTCGATCCCCGGGCGGCAGCGCATCCTTCCGGACCCGGACGACCTCCGGCCGCATGCCTGAACGGATTGGACCCCAACATGATGCCTTGCTGCACCACCCCGTCCGCCGCATCGGGCACCCGCCGATGAGCGCGCGCGCCTTCGACGCGATCATCATCGGCGCCGGCCAAGCGGGCCCGTCGCTCGCCGGGAGGCTGAACGATGCCGGCATGAGGGTGGCGATCATCGAGCGCCATCTGGTCGGTGGCACCTGCGTCAACACCGGATGCAAGCCGACCAAGACGCTGGTCGCCAGCGCTTATGCCGTCCACACGGCGCGGCGCGGCGGAGACTACGGGTTCGCCGTCGACGGGCCGATCCAGATCGACATGCCGGCCGTGGCGGCACGGGCCCGGAAGGTGATCCTGGACTCGCGGGCGGGCAACGAGACCTGGCTCGCCGGTATGACCAACGCCGAGCTCATCCGCGGCCATGCCCGCTTTGCCGGGCCGAACACGGTGGAGGTTGCCGGCGAGCAACTGACCGCGCCGCGCATCTTCATCAATGTTGGCGGCCGCGCCGTTGTCCCGGACATGCCGGGCTTGGGCGACGTGACGGTGCTCACCAACACCGACATGGTTGCCCTGGAGGTCCTGCCGCGCCACCTCGTCGTCGTCGGCGGCAGCTACATCGGCCTCGAATTCGCCCAGATGTACCGCCGGTTCGGCGCGGAGGTCACGATCGTCGAGCGGTCGGATCGGCTGATCGCGCGCGAGGATCCGGATGTCTCGGCGGAGGTCCGGACGATCCTGGAACGCGAAGGCATCGCCGTCCGCACTGGGGCGGACTGCATCGGCTTCGCCCGAAACGGCGACGAGATCTCCGTGTCGGTGCATTGCGATGGGAACAGCGCGCCGGTCATCGGCAGTCATGTGCTCATGGCCGTCGGACGGCGGCCCAACACGGACGATCTGGGGCTCGATGCGGCCGGCATCGATGTCGATGCGCGCGGCTACATCACGGTCGACGACCGCCTGCAGACGAGTGTGCCGGGTGTCTATGCGCTCGGCGACTGCAACGGGCGAGGGGCCTTTACCCACACGGCCTACAACGATTTCGAGATCGTCGCCGCCAACCTGCTCGACGGAGAGGACCGCCGTGTCACCCAAAGGCTGACCGGCTACGCGCTCTATATCGATCCGCCGCTCGGGCGGATCGGGATGACGGAAGCAGAGGCGGCGCGGAGCGGTCGCCGGCTGCTTCACGCGAAGCGCGCCATGACCCGCGTCGGCCGTGCCGTCGAGAAGGCCGAGACGCAAGGCTTCATGAAGGTCCTTGCCGACGCGGACACGCGGCGCATTCTGGGGGCGGCCATCCTGGGCACCGGCGGGGACGAGGCGATCCACGGCATCCTCGACATGATGAACGCCGATCAGCCCCTCGACGCGCTGCGCTGGGCGGTGCCCATCCACCCCACGGTTTCGGAACTGATCCCGACCTTGCTGCTCGACCTGCGACCAGCCACGTGAGGAGTACGGGCGCGATGCTCGTCCGGAGCATCCTGCGCATCGTGATGTCGGTTGAGTGACGGAGGGTATCCGCCTCGATCGGCTGCATGAGGGTGCCGGGCTCGGCCATGAAGTCCGCCGTGCAGAGGAGGGCCCAGTCATCCCGCCCAGCCCCGTCAGTCGAGCCGCACGTTCGCGCTCCGGATGATGGGCTCCCACCGCGCGCTCTGCTCGGCCAGGAAGGCCCGGAGCGCGGGGCCGGAGATCGGCAGCGGGCGCGCCGAGACGGCCTCCAGCCGGGTGGCGAAGCCCGGGTCGGCCACGGTGGCCTCGGCCGCCGCGCGCAGCCGCTCCTCCACCGCCGGCGGCACCTGTCCCGAGGCGACGAGCACGAACCAGGAGGGCACGTCGAAATCCGTGATCCCGAACCCCCGGAAGGTGGGCACGCCGGGCAGCAGCGGCGAGGGCTCCGGCAGGCCGACGGCGAAGGCCTTCAGCGCGCCGGAGCGGATCAGCGGCAGGCTGTTCGGGACCAGGTCCACCATCAGCTGCACCTCGCCCTGCACGAGGGCCGTCACGGCCGGGGCGGCGCCGCGATAGGGCACGTGCACCATGTTGCCCCCGGCGCGCTCGGCGAAGAGGTGGGTGGCCAGGTGCATGCCGCCGCCCGTGCCGGAGGAGCCGTAGTTCAGCCGGCCGGGATTGGCCCGGGCATAGGCGATCAGCTCCGGCAGGTCCTTCGCGGGCACGTTCGGGTTCACCACCAGCACGTAGGCCACCGCGGCCACCGTACTGACCGGCGTGAAGTCGCGGTCGGGGTCGTAGGGCAGGTGCGCGTAGAGGTACTTGTTGAACACCTGGGTCGGCTGCGTGCCGAGCAGGAGGGTGTAGCCGTCCCCGGGCTGCTTGGAGGCGTACTCGGCCGCCGTCAGCCCGCCCGCGCCGCCGCGGTTCTCCACCACCACCGGCTGGCGCAGCTGCGCGGTCAGCCCCTCCGCCATCAGCCGCCCGAGCAGGTCCGAGGCGCCGCCGGGCGGAAAAGGCACGATCAGGCGGATCGGCCGGCTCGGCCACTCCGCCTGCGCCAGCGCGGCCCCCGGCAGGAACGGGGTTGCCAGGGCGGCGGCAAGCAGGGGGCGGCGGGGGCGCATCGGCGTCTCCCTCAGGCGGCGCGCAGATGGGCGAGGCGCGGCATGACGTTCTCCGCGAAGCGCCGCATCTCCCGCTCGAAAGGCTGGAACTGGGTGAGGAGCGTGTCGATCCCCGCCGCGTGGAAGGCCGCGAGGCGCGCGGCCACCTGATCGTAGCTGCCCACCGTGCCGGCGGCGGTGCCGCCATTGGTGCCCACGCTCTGGAACTTCGCCTGGGTCTTGCGCATCGCCACGGCGGGATCGGTGTTGGCCTTCACGTAGGCCTTGATCTCCGCGTCCTGCGCGGCGAGGTCCAGCAGGCGCCGGTACTCCGCCTGCGCCTCCTCCTCCGTCTCCCGCGCGATGACGAAGGTGGAGAGGCCGAAGCGCACCGGCTCCCCCTGCCGCGGGCGGGCGCGGACATCGGCGATCAGCGCCTGCACGTCCTCTAGCGGCTGGCCGTTGATGAACCAGACATCGGCCCGGGCCGCGACCAGGTCCCGCGCCGGCGGGGATTCGCCGCCGACATAGATGCGCGGCCGCGCCCGCCCCCGCGCGGCGGGCCGCAGGACGTAGTCCTTCACCTGGAAGTAGCGGCCCTGGTGCTGCACCTCCTCGCCGCGCATGAGGCGCTCCACCACCTCCAGCCACTCGGCGCCGTATGCGTAGCGCTCGTCGTGCTCGCGGAAGACGAGGCCGGCATCCTCGATCTCCTTGCGGTTCCAGGCATTCACGAGGTTGATGGCGAAGCGCCCGCCGCTGATCTCCTCGATCTGCAGCGCCATCTTCGCGAGCACGACGGGGTGGTAGAGCATGGGCTTGATGGCCGCGATGATCTCGATCCGGCTCGTCTCCGCCGCCAGCGCGGCGGAGGCGGTCCAGGCCTCCAGCTGGCCGAGGTCCGTGCGGTGCGGGTTCATCGTGTGCTGGGCCACCAGCACGCAGTCGTAGCCCAGCGACTCCGCCTCCAGCACCAGCCCGCGGTTGCGCCGCCAGGAGGCGTCGTAGGGCTCCTCCGGGTCGTTCAGCGCGGCGCGGTTGCCGTGCACCAGTGCCCAGATCCCGATGCGAAGCGGGTGGGTCATCGCTTTTCCTCCCTGTCGTGTCAGCCGAGCGTGATCCGCGCGTCCCGGATCACGCCGCGCCAGCGCTCCGTCTCGCCCGCGACCACCTCCGCCATCTCGGCCCGGCTGCTGGCGACGACCGTGAAGCCGAGCGCCTCCAGCCGTGCCCGGGCCTCGGGCGCGGCCAGGGCCTCGTCCGTCAGGGCGTGCAGGCCCTCCAGCACGGGCTCAGGCGTCGCGCGGGGCGCCACCAACCCCTGCCAGCTATGCGCCAGGAAGCCGGGGTAGCGCTCGGCCGCGGCGGGCACATCGGGCAGCGCAGGGCTGCGCTCGGTGGAGGAGACCGCGAGCGGCCGCAGCCGCCCCGCGCGGATATGGGCGAGCGTCGCGCCGAGGCCGAGGAAGCCGGATTGCAGCGTGCCGCCCAGCAGGTCCGTGATCGTCTGGGCCACGCCGGGATAGGGGACATGGGTCATTTCCACCCCGGCCCGCTGGACCAGCATGGCCATGGTCAGGTGCTCGGAGGAGCCGATGCCCGGCGTGCCGTAAGTGACGCCGCCCGACTTCGCGCCGGCGAGGAAGGCGTCCAGGGTGGTGGCGGCGGAGGCGGCCGGGACGACCAGCACGTTCGGCGCGCGGATGCCGATGGTGACCGGGGCGAAGTCCCGCACGGGGTCGTAGCCGGGGTTCGGCATCAGCAGCGGGTTGATGGTCATGATGCCGCCCGCGACGACGAGCAGCGTGTGCCCGTCCGGCGCCGCCCGGGCTACGAGGCCGGCGGCGATGCCGCCATTGGCGCCGGCCCGGTTCTCCACCACGCCGGGCTGGCCGAGCCGCTGGAGCATCGGCGCCGCCACGACCCGCCCGAAGACGTCGGAGGGGCCGCCGGCGAGATAGGGCACCACCACGGTGACCGGGCGGGTGGGCCAGCCCTGCGCCCGCGCGGTGCCGGGAGCCGCGAGGAGGGGCATCGCCAGGAGATGGCGCCGACGGATCATGGATGTCCTCCCGGAGAGGTGCCTCAGGCCGCGGCCCTCGCGGCCTTGGCCTCCACGCGTTGGCGGAAGCGCTCCATTCCCACCACCGCGCGGCGATGGGTGATGCGGGCGATCGTGTCCACGCCGTCCGTCGCCTCCACGACGAAGTCCAGCATACTCCGTTCCACCGCCTGCAAGGTGCAGCGCAGGGTCACGGTGAAGCCCGGCGGCGTGGCCGCCAGGTGCTCGATGGAGAGGGAGGTGCCGACCGAGCCCTGGCCGGACTCCAGGTGCGGGGCCAGCGCCGCGATGCAGCACCGCTCCGCCAGCCCGCAGAGCGCGGGCGTGGCGAGGACGGGGAAGCCCGGGTTCCCGTAGTGCTCCGCGGTCAGATCCTCCGTCACCGCGACCTTCATCTCGTGCGTCAGCCCTGTCTCGATCGGCATGCGGATCTCCTCCTCCCGGTGTTCAATCGGCCGTGGCGCCGGAGGCGCGGACCACCTCGCGCCACTTCGCCAAGTCCTGCCGCAGTACGGCGGCGAACTCCTCGGGCGTGTCGCCGATGGGCTCCAGGCCGAGCTCCTCCAGCCGCGCCCGCGTGGCCGGCACCTTCAGCGCCGCCACCATGGAATCGCGCAGCCGCGCGATGATGGCGGGCGGCGTCCCGGCGGGCGCCACGATGCCGCTCCAGCCGGAGATCTCGTAGCCCTTCACCCCCTGCTCGTCGAAGGTCGGGATGTCCGGCGCGGCGGGCCAGCGGCCGAGGCTGGTGATGGCGATCGGGCGCACCTGGTTCTGGCGGATCAGGGCGGCCATGCCGTTCAGGTTGCCGAACATGCACTGCACGCGGTTCGCCAGCAGGTCCACCACCGCGGGGCCGTCGCCGCGATAGGGCACGTGGGTGATCTCCACCCCCGTCATCGCCTTCAGCATCTCGCCGGACAGGTGCGTGGTGGTGCCGCTGCCGCCGGAGCCGTAGTTGATCCCGCCCGGCCTTGCGCGGGCCAGCGCCAGGAACTCCTGCAGGTTCGTCGCGGGAACGTCGGGGTGCACCACCAGCACGTTCGGCGCCGTCGTCATGCGCGAGATCGGCGTGAAATCCCGGATTGGGTCGAACGGCACGGAGCGGTAGAGGGAGGGGTTGATCGCGAGGATGCCGAGCGAGCCGTAAAACAGCGTGTAGCCGTCCGGCGGGGACTTGGCGACGACCTCGGCCGCCACGTTACCGCCGGCGCCAGGTCGGTTGTCGATGACGAAGCTCTTGCCGAGATCCGCCGCCATCGGCTCCGTCACGATGCGCGCGATGACGGAGGTGCCGCCGCCCGCGGCGAAGGGGATGATGAAGCGGATCGGCCGGTCCGGGTAGGGCCCCTGGGCGCGGGCAGCCAGGGGCGCCAGCAGCGCCGGCGCGGCGAGGAGGGTGCTACGGCGGGAGAGAGTCATCGGACTGTCCTTCCATGTTGGCCGTGCACTCCGTTCCCCGTCTCCCGGCCGGCTTTCCGCCGGTCCGGCCCTCATGCGCGTCGCGCCTCAGCTCTTCCTGACCACCAGGGCGTCGACGATCACCGCGCCCTCGCCCTGCGGACGGATGATCACGGGGTTCAGGTCGATCTCGCTCACCAGGCCCCGCAGCTCGTCCGCCATCACGGAGACGCGGGCGAGCAGGGCGTCGAGTGCCTCCGCATCCCAGGCCAGGCCGCCACGAACGCCGCCGGTCATGCGGGAGAGCCGGGTCTCCCCGCGCAGCCGGGCCGCTTCGGCCGTATCGAAGGGGACGAGGCGGAAGGCCACGTCCTCCACGATCTCGGCCAGGATGCCGCCCGGGCCCGCCATGACGGCGGTGCCGAGCGAGGGATCGTCCACCACCCCCACGATCACCTCCCCGGCGCCGCGCACCATCTCCTGCACGAGGACGCCGTCGATCACCGCGCCGGGCGCGTGCCGGCGCGCGGCCTCCATCAGCCGGGCGGTGCCCTCGGCGACCGAAGTGGCGTCGGCCAGGTTCAGCAGGACGCCGCCGATCTCGGTCTTGTGGCCGATCTCCGCGGATTGCAGCTTCAGGGCCACGGGGTAGCCGAGCCGTTCCGCCGCGGCGACCGCGGCCGGTGCATCGGGGGCCAGGATCTCCCGCGTCACCGGTAAATCCCAGAGCGCGCAGAGGGCCTTGGCCTGATGTTCGGCCAGTTGCAGGCCGCGCGCCCCGGCCAGGATGGCTTGGGCCTTCTCCAGCCGCGCCTCCCGCCCGGGCAGTGCGGGGCGGGCGGGCGCGCCGCGGTCCTGAAAGGCCGCGCGCGCGGCGGCCGACGCCATCAGCGGCGCCAGACGCTGCGGGGAGGGCACGACGGGGATGCCGGCATCGCGCAGCATCGCCTGCCCCTCGCCGTCCGGCGCGCTCCAGGAGACGAACACTGCCGGCACGGCCTCCGCCGCCGCCACGATCTGACGGGCATAGTCCACGCCGCTCTTCGTCACGGCCGGGCCGACGACGGTGACGAGGGAGTCGTAGCCGCCGTCGCTGCCCAGGATCTGCGCCGTCTCCAGGAAGAGGCTGCGGTTGCCGAGATTGGCGGTGGTCATGTCGATCGGGTTGCCGAAGCTCGCGATGGCCGGGAGGGTCCGCCGCAGCGCCGCCTCCGTTCCCGCCGAGGGAGCGGGCATCTCGAACCCCGCCCGCTCCAGCGCGTCGGCCATCAGCACCGCCGTGCCGCCCGTGCCCGTGGCGATCGCCACGCGCCGGCCGGGGCGCGGCAGGCCGAGGCCCGTGAAGGCCCCGGCGAGGTCCAGCAGCTCATCCATCCCCGCCGCCTCTACCAAGCCGTGCTGGCGGCAGAAGCCGGAGAAGACCGCGCTGCCGCCGGCAAGCGACCCGGTGTGGGAAGCGGCGGCGCGGCCGCCGGCCCGGCTGGTCGCGCCCTTCATCACCACCACCGGCTTGCCCAGGGCGTGGGAGCGCTCCGCGAGGCGGCGCAGGGCGGCGACGTCCTTCACCCCCTCCAGGGCCCCGGCGACGACGCGCACCTCCTCCCTCTCCAGCAGGGCGAGCGCGCTGTCGGCGAAGGAGAGGTCGGCCTCGTTGCCTGTCGTAACGAGGTGCGCGAAGCCCATGCCGCGCTCCAGCCCGAGGCCGAGCAGGCCGAAGCCGATGCCGGAGCTCTGGCTCACCAGCCCGATCCGGCCGGGGCGGAAGCGCTCCACCCATTCCAGCAGCGGGTTGAAGCCCATCACCGCGCCGGTGATCAGGTTCACCGTGCCCTGGTTGTTGGGGCCGAGCACGCGCATCCCCCGCGCGGCGAAGCCCGCCATCTCGGCCTCCGCCGCGCGCCCCGCCTCGCCCGTCTCGCCGAAGCCCGCGCTGATCACCACCGCGCCGCGCACGCCTTTAGCGGCGCAGGCGCGGAGGGCGGCCATGACGTGCTCGGCCGCCGTGACGACGATGGCGAGGTCCACCGGGCCGGGGATGTCGGCCACGTCCCGGTGGCAGGTCAGCCCGCCGATCTCGCCCCCGCGCGGGTTCACGGGATGGATGGCGCCGGCGAAGCCGAACTTGCGGAGGTAGCGCAGCGGGCGCGCCCCGATCTTTCCCGGATCCGCCGAGGCACCGATGATGGCGACGGAGGCGGGCTCCAGGAAGGCGGAGAGGTCGGCGACCGCGGGCGGGAAGGGCGCGTCAGGCAAGGCCTTCGTCCCGCTTCGCCAGCATCTCCTTCAGCCCGCCGGCCGCGATCTGCGCGCGCCGCGCCTCGCGCTGCTCGGCGGGCTTGGACATGTTGGTGGAGATCATCATCTCCGTGTTGAAGTCCAGCGCGTTGCGCAGGCCCATCATCTCGAAGCTCTTGTTGATGGAGCGCTTGTTGAGCGAGAGCGCGACGGCGGGGATGGCGGCCAGGCGGCGCGCGTAGCGCTCCACCTCCTCGTCGAAGCTTTCCAGCGGGAAGACCCGCGTGCACATGCCGTAGCGCTCGGCCTGCTCCGCGTTCACGCTGTCCCCGAACAGCAGCAGCTCCTTCGCGCGCTTCAGGCCCACCACCCAGGGCATCATCAGCCCCGGCGGGCCCGAGGTGCCGCGGATCTCCGGCTCCCCGAAATTCGCGTCCGACGCGGCGACGGTGAGGTCGGCGGAAAGCGCCAGGTCGCAGCCGGAGCCCAGCGCGTGGCCGCGCACGGCGGCGATGACGGGCTTGGAGGAGTTCCACATGCGCAGGCACATCGCCAGCAGCGTGGTGAGGTGCCAGCGCCAGCCCGTGACGCTGTTCTCCCAAGGGTTGGCCGCCGCCTCCTTCAGGTCCACCCCGGCGCAGAAGGCGCGGCCGGCACCGCGCAGCAGGATCACGCTCACCTCCGGGTCGGCCTCCGCGCGGTCGAAGGCCTCCACGAACTCGGCCTTCATCGCGCGGCTGATGGCGTTCAGCACGCGCGGGCGGTTCAGTGTGATGGTGCAGACCTTGTCCTGCACCTCGTAGAGGACGGTCGGCTCGTCGGTCATGCGGCGCTCCTGCGGCGGGCGTCCTCGGCCCGCCTCGGTGCGGAACTGTGTCAGATCGGAGACGGGACAGTGTACCTATTCTCGGCTTAAATGTTGCCGAAACAGCAACGGATCTGCCCTGATGGCCGGTGCACGCCGTGGCGTCCTCTCCGAGAAGCAGCGCCTCTCCCTGGCCAACCGGATCGCCGGGCTGGACCAGCGCAGGCTGCTATACCTACACGAAGCGACATCGGCGGGATCCGTCCGGGGCGGGGCGGAGCGGCTTGGGGTCAGCCCTTCCGCGCTCAGCCGGCAAATCGCAAAGATGGAGACTGATCTCGGCATCGCGCTGCTGGAGCGGCACGGTCGCGGTGTCCGGCCGACCGAGGCTGGGGACCTGCTGGACAGTTACTTCACCGACCAGCGGGGAAGGCTGGACGGCGTCATCGCGCAGCTGCAGGAGCTGGTGGAGGCGCGTGGGGGGCAGGTCTCGGTGGGAATGGGAGAAGGCTTCCTGGGCGCGGTCATGGGCCCGCCGCTCCGCGCCTTCGCCCTCGCGCATCCGGATCTCCGCCTGGACGTGCAGGTGGGCAGCACGGACCACCTCGTGGCGCGCCTTCTTGACGACACGATTCAGATGGCACTGCTCTACAACTTGCCGCCGGAGCCCAAGCTGCAGTCCCACGCCTCACGCCGGCATGCGATGCGGATCATCGTGAACCCAACCCATCCGCTGCGGCGGCTGGGACGGCCGATCGAGGTGGATGACTTGCGGCACCACGCCCTGGGCCTGCTTCCGGGCAGCTACGGGGTCCGGCAGGTCCTGCTCTCAGCCGAGCACCGCCACCGCGTGCGGCTTGTCCCCCGGCTGACCACGAATTCGTCGCGCGCCCTGCTGCGGTTCGCGGAGGAGTGGGACGGGGTGATCATCACGACCGAGTTCGCCGTGGACCAAGAGCTGCGAGACGGCAGGCTTGTGGCGCTGGAGGCGGGTGAGCCCTTCCTGGAGGGATCGGAAGCTCATCTTGTGACCAGACGGGGAAGGCGCCTCTCTCCGGCAGCTCAAGACCTCTTGCGGCACCTCCGGGCCCAGGTCGCACTCATCCGCCCATGAATGCCCCTGTATTCGCTTCAGCGCTCCGGAATGATGCCAAGGTTCTGGCCGTTGGCCCTGAACGGCCAGAACCTTGGCAACGAGCGCCGAGGCCGGTTCCGGCCCGACGCGGAGCGATCGGAGAATATCGTCGGGATAGTAGCGCTGTTAGTGAACCGCATTGCCGTATGTCTCCGAGAACAGCGCGGCCGATCGCCCGGTGCTGTGATAGCCGGGCTGCGCCTCACGTTCGAGGATCACGACAGAGGCGCTCGCCGCGGTATCATAAGCCACTGCAGCACCGGCAATCCCGGCCCCGATAATCAGAATCTCACATTCGGCCAATCGTGCTCGGGATGCCTCCTCACCTCCAGAAGAAGAGTTCATGTGAGAACCGCAATAAGAATCTATCAAACTCGTCACCTTCAGCTGGGAGGCTATTGTGGAGCGGCTGGCGAGGGGCAACGGGCGCGAGGGCGGAGATGTCGGACAGCGCGGACCAGGACGCCGTGGCCGGTCGGTTGCGGGAGAGTGGGGCACTGGACCTGGGGGGGCGAACGCGGGCGTACTGATCTTCCTCAATCCGCTCTAGCAGGATGCGGATGAGGGCGACCGGACCATCCGCATCAGCGTCCACGCGCCCCACCGGATACCCCAGGGCTGACGGATCGCCGTGATCGGCTCCAATGTTGGGGGCCACGTCGGGCACCCCGGCATCGTGGTCCACTCAACGACGAAGTCCGCAATGTAGGGGATGGCGCACGGGCTGGCGCGGGCTTCGGGCCCCGTGGGATCACGGTGAACGCGGCGCAGCCGGAGCCGTCGCCAGGGCCAGGGCCAGGGCCAGGGCCAGGGCCAGGGCCAGGGCCAGGGCAAGGGCAAGGGCAAGGGCAAGGGCAAGGGCCGGTGGCATACCGCGTCAGCGTCACCGCAACTTGAGCAATGCGGATCCCTCTTCGCGCCCTGCTCAGTCCTCGTCCTGCCACCTGCGCAAATCCGTCTGGTCACGATAGGCCATTCGGTCCGGCGTGGTTATGAACTCCACCGTCGTGCCCCAGGGCATGCGGCAATAGCAGACCTTATTTCCAGAGCCTTTCTCGGTTGCATAGGGGATTGCACGTGGCGCGGTGAGGGGAGTGCCGCCAGCCCTTTCGAAGCGCTCAACCGATGCGTCGATGTCGTCGGTGTAAACACCGAAATGCGTGATGCCGAAGTCGCTCGCCCGGACCGGTTGGGCTTGCTCGGGGCCGTGCATTTCGAAGAGCTCAATGTCGGGTCCGGTTCCGATCTTGACCATCGCCTGCGCACGCACGACGGTCCCGGGGAAAGCGCCGACGGCTCGCTCGAACTCGGGCCCCTGCCGCGGCGGATCTTGCGGTCCGAAAGACTGGTAGATCACCTGGCCGCCGAAAGCTTCCACCAGAAACGATTTCGCTGCTTCGATGTCGGGCACCGTGATGCCGACATGATTGACGCCGCGGACAACGGATGCGGTCATGATTGTCTCCATTCTGAAGTTGTCGATCCGCCCGGCCCAAGACGGCGCAGGCGCAGGATTTCAATTGGCTCTGAGGAACGTGATCAGAGCGCCCGCGACTTCATCCGGCCGCTCGTCCGCGACATAGTGACTGCATCGCGCGATTGGGCCACCTGACACATTAGCGGCGAACTCCCTAAGCATCGGCACCATCTGCGCGCCGAAGCGCTGGTCCCCACCTAGACCAAGGACGGGTATGTCGAGCGGCTGCTTCTTGTACTCGAGCGCAGCCGCGTGATCGGCGGCGAGGGTGCGATACCATTCCATGCCGCCGCGCGTGCGGCCCGGAAGAGCCATCGCCTTGGCGTAGATCTCGATGTCCGCCGGATCAAAAGTGCTGTGATCGTAGAACCGTTCTGCCATGAAGGTCGAAACGTAGTCGTATTCACGACCATGGATCAGGCGCTCGGGCAGATCCCGGTTCATATGGAAGCTGAAGTGCCAGAGCCTTGCGGTCGTCGCCTCCCATCCGGTCCAACCGGGAAGCGGAACGTCGAGGACGGCCAGGTGGGTAACAGCCTCGCGATAGATGGTGGCCTGCGGCAAGGCGACCATTCCACCGATATCATGTCCACACACGGCGTAGCGTTCATGCCCAAGGGCGACCATAACCTCGTGCGCGTCACGCGCCATCGTCGCCTTGTCATAGCCGTCGAGTGGGCAGTCGGAAAAGCCCGCACCGCGCAGATCCATGGCCACCACGCTGAAATGCTCGGCCAGCAGCGGCATCACATGGTGCCATTCCCACCATGTTTCCGGCCAGCCGTGAAGCAGAAGGATTGGCGGGCCTGAGCCTCCCATGGCAGCGTTGATCTTGATGCCATTTACCGGCACCAGCTGCTGGGTGAACCCCTTCAAAGTCGCAGTCATGATTGCCTTCCAGCCGATAATTGACGTTGAGACAGAGCTTGCGGCCAGCGCTCAGGGCTGATCGAAATCGGTGGCGATCGAGACGCTACGCCAGGCTTCGATGTCCCTACGGAATGCAGCCATCTTTCGTTCGGCGATTGCGTGCGCGACCGGGCCGAGCGGCAGATGAAGCGGGGCATCATCGGCGTCGACTGCCTGCAGGATGACCGCGATCGCCTTGTCGGGATCGCCCGCCTGGTTGCCGTCGTTAGTTTCGCGATAGCGCTTCCGCGAACTCGCGGCATATTCCGGCATCTCATTGGCCGCCAGCGTGATCGAACGGCCAAGGAAGTCGGTGCGGAACGGCCCAGGCTCGACGATCAGCACACGAATGCCGAAGGGCTCCAGTTCGCCGGCGAGCGCCTCGGAAATCCCTTCCACGGCAAACTTAGCAGCGTTGTAATAGCCTCCTCCGCCACTGCCCGCGATGCCGGCGCCGGACGACATGTTGACGATCGTTCCGCCCGAACGTCGCAGGACGGGCAGAGCTGCTCTGGTGGTTTCGATCAGACCGAAGACGTTCACCTCAAACATCGGCCGATACTCCTCGGGCGTGCCTTCCTCAATCGCGCCGAATAGTCCGTAGCCCGCATTGTTCACGAGCACGTCGAACCCGCCGAATGCCTCGACGGCCCTCGCCACCGCAGCCTTGGCTGTTGCGGCGGCGGTCACGTCGAGTGGCAGGGTAATCATCCGCCCACCGAAAGGCTCAGCCATTGCCTCGATCGCCTTGACGTTGCGGGCTGTCGCGATGACCTGATCGCCCCGCCGTACTGCAGCGAGCGCGAGTCGCTGGCCGAATCCGCTTGAGGAGCCTGTGATGAGCCAGGTTTTCATGCCTTCTTCTCCGAGTTGCTTCTGGACGACGCCACGCGGTCGCCGCCGCGGACCGTCATATCGGCCATGATCGACCAGTCCTTCTCCCCTAAGCCTGCCGAGACAGCTTTGCTGAGGCCCTCGCGAACAGACTCAAGCATCGGGAGCCTGCGTCCAATCTCCTCGCCGGCCTGGGTCGCCAGAAGCATGTCCTTGAGCGCAAGCCTGGCTTTGAACCCGGGCTCGAATGATTGCTCCGTGATTTGCGCGCTGTAGCTCTCATAGACGCGGCCCGAGAAAAGGGTGCCCAGGATGAGCTCAAAGAAATCCGCACGGTCGAGGCCGACGCTCTCGGTCAGCACCACACCCTCGGCCATTGCCTCGATGGCCATGGCGATCATCATGTTGCAGGCGAGCTTTGCCGCATTGGCCCGAGCGGGGTTGTCCCCCAACTTCCAGACCTCCTTGCTGAGGGGGGCGAGCAGCGGCTCGATCGCGGCAACTGCGTCGGCCTTCCCGGCCGCCAACATGTTGAGCTGGCCAAGCGCCGCTACGTTGGGTCTGCCGAGAACCGGTGCGGACACATAGCCAAGGCCAGCCTCTTCGTGCAGCAGATCCAGTTCGCGCCCGAAGGCCACCGAGATCGTGGATGTGACAACGTGGATCAGCCCTCGTCGCGCGCTTGCGAGTAAGCCGGCATCGAGGATCACTTCGCGAATGGCAGGGTCGTCGGACAGCATCGTGAAGACTGCATCACCCTCGAATGCATCCGCCGCGTGTCTGACCAGCGTCACTCCGGGAACGCTTTCGTGGGCGACCTTGCTGCGGTTCCAGGCTCGGACGTCATGGCCAGCCTTCACCAAGTTCACGGCCATCGCTGAGCCCATGCTGCCGAGGCCGATAAATCCGATATGCATGTTCTATTTCCTGCTGCTCGGATGAGAGCTGTGCGCGGGATCGGACGCGGGCTGCCGGGAGATCGCCAGGCCGAGACCCGCCTCGTCGAATTGGCTGGTGACGATGACGCGGAGGTCGCGGTCCAATAGCGCCTGCTCATCGCCCGCGTAGGTCACCAGCATCGTGATCATCATCGAAGTTCTCATTTGGGATTGAGGCGCAGGCCGCCGTGTTCTGCCCTGATCCGGGAGGTCACTCTGCTCAGTCCTGAGGAGCCTCCCTTGGGATCAGTCACGGTCACTCGCGCTTCCTAACGATGTGCGGGAGAATAGGTGCTCAGATTTGTTCTCCAACAGACATAACTGTATCCTCACCGTTCAGATCTGTTTGGGTGGTCGCGATGGACTGGAGTGACGTCAGAATCTTTCTTGCTGTTGCGCGAAGCGGCACACTCGGCGGCGCCGCGCGCTCTCTTCAGACGAGTCATCCGACCGTTGGAAGGCGTCTCCGCGCACTTGAGGAGGCGATGGGTCACACCCTCTTCCAGCGCACAGCGGACGGTTTTGTCCTGACCGATGAGGGCCACGGGATCGTCGCGCTGGCCGAGCAAATGGAAGAAGGCGCGCTGGCAATGGAGCGCCGGCTTGCGGGACAGGAGCGGAATCTCGAAGGCAGTCTGCGCATTTCAACAACGGACTGGTTTGGGGCCTATGTCCTGCCTCCCATCCTGGCGGACTTCGCCAACGCTTACCCCAATGTCGACGTCGAAATCCTCACCGGCACGCGCCGGTTCAGCCTCGCCCAGCGGGAAGCCGATGTCGCATTTCGTACCGTTCCATTCGAGACTGCCGATATCGTTCAGCGGCGGCTTTTCAGGCTCGAATATGGCGTCTACATCGCCGAGGAGGCGTCTGATCCCAAATATGGCGATGGAACTGGTTTTCGGCTGATCACCCCATCCAAGCGCCACTTCCCTGACATCGCGTGGCTCATCGAGAGTTTCCCTAACGCAAGGCCGGTCCTGCAATCGAACAACCGCAACGTCCAGGGGCGCATGTGCAGGCAAGGCGTCGGTATCGCCGTCCTGCCCCGCGTCGTCGGCAACCAGATCTCGGGCATCCGCAGACTGGAACTGCCGACGCCGCCGCCAGCGCGAGACATCTGGATGGGATACCACCGGGATCTACGGGGTCTTCAACGTCTTCGTGCGTTTATCGCAACCTTATCGGACCACCTCGCGAATGAGACCGCACGAGGTGCGGCTCAGAGATGAACAGTATCGGCCGAGAGAATCCAAGATCGCCCCACGCGTCTCGCCGGTCGCTCCTTCGGGATCCTGTGCCCTTGTCGACGCAGATTTCGGTCATGCCTGATGGGGGACACGGAAGCTGACGCTGTCATCCATGTCCACATTCTCTGCCTGACCGCCCGGGTGAATGCCGAAAGTCAAGCGGCGAAGCCGCCGTCGATCGTATGCATGGCGCCCGTGATGCCGCGTGCCTGCGCTCCGGCGAGGTAGAGCGCCAGGCCGGCGACCTCGTCGGCGGTGCCGTAGCGCTTGATAGCCATGGGCCCGAGCATGCCGGCTGCGCGCGGACCATTGGCCGGGTTCATGTCGGTATCGGTAGGGCCCGGCTGGATCACATTGATCGTGATGTTTCGCGGCCCCAGATCGCGTGCCAAGCCGCGGGCCATACCCTGCATTGCCGCTTTAGTCAGCACATATGCGGCAAGCCCGGGAAACGGCATGCTGTCGGCGGTGTCGGATCCGATGACGAGGATCCGCCCGCCTCCCGGCATGAGGCGTGACGCCTCCACGCTACCGAAATAGGCACCCCGCACATTCACGTCGATCATGCGGTCGACATCGTCGGCGTTGAGCGTCAGCGGGTCGCCGAACACCAGCAGACCGGCGTTGTAGACAAAGATGTCGATCGGGCCGGCGTCACGGACTGCCGCGATCAGTTCGTCGCGCGCCCCTGCATCGATCTGGAGCGCCTGTGCACCGGTCTCGGCGACGAGATGGTCGGCCGCGCCGACCGAGGCGGCATAGGTGAATACCACCGTTGCGCCGGCAGCGGCGAAGCGCCGCACGATCGCTGCGCCGATGCCGCGGCTGCCGCCGACGACAAACACCTTGCGACCAGAGAATGTCATCGTGCTTGCCCTCAGATTGGGGAAGAGGAAGTTGGTTGGCGAGTGCCGTGCTCACTCGGCTCCGTCCAGGCAAAGCCCGGTGCGATCAGAGGGGAGTGCCCATGCTCCGGGACACGGTTGCATCCGTGAAGCGGGGAACGTCGGCCATCACGGTCTCCATCTCGGCCGATGCGAGCGCGGCGTGCAGCGCGTCCTCGTCGCGGAACCGGTAAATGCCCACGGAAACATCCGCCGCGTTGGCGTCACGCGGGAAGAAGGCGGAGGCGCTCTCCAGCCCGTGCCGCTGCCAGCAGGCAAGCACCAAGGGTAGGTGAACGTCGACGTAATGGTCGCGATCGAAGTGGGTGCCGCCACTGCATGTGACGATCAGTGTTGCATGTGCCATCGGCTAGCATCTGGACCGATTGACATTGATCGTGAACTCACAGGACTGAATTCTCTCTGTTCAAAATCGTAAGTGGTTCACCGGCCGTTTGCGGGGACTCTGTTGTGGAAATCGGCGTGAGGACGCGGCTAGGTCTTTGATGTCCTGATGAGGCGCGGGTGACGGTGTCGGGCATACCAAGGGCGTTGAAGGTGTTGAGCATAGCGCAGCGAACCTGAACTTCGGCGACCTGACGAGCGGGATCGCGTGCCGAGAGACGCTCGCCCAGGTGTTTTGGACGTGCCATGGCCGTCTCAGCCAGGCTGCGCCGGTGATATCCGCTCCACCTCTTCCAGAGCCGTCAGCCGAGGCGCTTGATGGCACGGAGGTTCTCGTTGCGCTCGGCCCGCCGGTCGTGCCTACCTTTCAGGGTTCGCCCTCGCCGAGCACCACCAACCCAGTGCTGTCGATCACGAGGTGCAGCGGCCTGCCCCGCGGGACGGTAGGGAATGACGACGGTGCGGTCCTTCTCTCGCCGGGAGAGGGTGCTGTAGTGAGATGTGCGCCAATCCAGCCCAGCCAGTCGGATCAGGTTTCCCGTCATGCCCTGGGCCGCCCGCAACAGGGGCGGCTCACAACACCTTCAGCGTCAGCACCGCCTGGATCGCCGCATCCGTGAAAAGACCTGCGGCCGACCGCGCTTTCCCGACCCCTCGGCGGCCTGCCAGGCCAGGTCCGGCGAGATCCACACCGTCAGATTTCCGCGGGAGATCAGCCCCCGACCGTACTCCCGCCAGCTCCGCGTCGGGTAGCCTTCCTTCAGGCGTCCACCTTGTGCCAGTGCCTTGCTCATGCAGGCCTACCTGCAAGGTTCATGCAACAAGGCCCAAGAAACGTGGGCACGTTGCCCTCATGATCCACCACACGCCTACTAATGTGCTGTTTCCCGCGAATGCGATGAGCATCGCATCCATGTGCCACTTGTCGCCAGGCACTAGTTTGCGTCTTGGCGGTACACGGTTTACTGCCGGCTACCGACGGCGTACCCTACTGCTCCCCGACGCTCTGCCGCGCGGTGAATGGCTGCGATGATGGCGTCGTAACCCGTGCAGCGGCAGAGATTCCCTACAAGCGCGTGCCGGATTTCCATGTCACTCGGATGCGGGCTCTTACGGAGGAGTTCAGCGGCCGTGAGAATCATGCCCGTGGTGCAGTAGCCGCACTGGAAGCCGTTCTCGGCCACAAACGCGGCTTGGATCTCGGCCAAGTTGTTTGAGCCCTCAATGGTAACCACCGCTCGCTCCTCAGCCGAGAGGGCAAGGACCAAGCACGACTTTACCACGGCGCCGTCCAGGAGAAGCGTGCACGCGCCGCAGTCACCGGTATGGCAGCCCACGCGTGTGGCCTTCAGCCCGAGCACATCGCGAACGAACTCTACCAGAAGCAGGCGCGCGTCCACCTCGCGATCCACGTCGCTGCCGTTCACGTTGCAGCGGAGGGTCACCGCCTCGCTCATGATGTTCTCTCTTCCAATACGGCGCGGATTGCGCGCGCGGCGACGGCCGGGACGACGGCCCGACGATAGCCTGGGCCGGCCAGTTCATCGGTCCATTCCGTGGCGATGGCGGCCTGTACTTGCTCGGCCATGGCCGCGACGGCCTCGGTGGTGGACGGCGTGGGCCAGTCCAAGAGCAGAGGCACCGGAGCGGCTGCACCAAGGCAGAGGCGTATCCTCCCATCTATGGAAAGGCAGGAGGCCGTGACGATGGGCCAGGAGCTCGCAGCATGCTTCAGCTTGTAATAGGCGTGCCGCCCTGGCTCCGGCGCCGGCAGTACGAGGGCGGTGAGCATCTCGTCAGGCGACCGCTCTGTCTCGAAGGCGCCACGGAAGAAGTTCTCGGCCGCGACCAACCGCTCTCCTCGTCTTGAGGCCAAGCGGAAGGCCGCGCCGAGGGCGACAAGACAGCCGGGCACGTCGGAGGCAGGGTTGGCGTAGCAGGCGGCACCGCCTGGCGTGGCGAGGTTCCACAGCCCGGGGCCGCCCGTCACCTCGCGCAGCATGGCCGCCAGCAACGGCAACCGCCGGCGCACCACCTCGCTCGCGAGCAGTGTCGCATACGTTGCAGCGGCTCCGATAACCACGTCGCTGTCCTCCTCGCGCACGCTCCCTAGTCCGAGCCGCCCGATATCCACCACGAGGGCCGGCGCGTCCTGCCCCGCCACCAGGGCGGGCACGAGCACCGAGCCGCCGCCGATCACCCGGCCCAGCCCACCGGCACCGGCGAGGAGATCCAGCGCCTCCTCCAGCGTCTCGGGGCGCGTGAAGCGGAAGCGGGCGCCGATCACCGCGCAGCTCCCCTGGCAAGCAGCGCCATCAACCGGGGCGGCGTCGCCGGCACGGTGGTCAGGCCCGGTGACAGGGCGCCGAGCGCATCGGCGACCGCGTTGGTCGCGGCCGCCAGCGCGCCGCCCAGGCCGGACTCCCCCGCGCCTTTCATCCCAAGCGGGTGGAACGGGCTCGGTGTCGCCATATGGTCGACGCGGATGGTCGGCAGGTCCGTGGCGCGCGGCAGGAGGTAGGTCTTGAACCGGTCGCTCACCAGCCGGCCCTCCCCGTCCTGCGTCAGCTCCTCCCAGAGCGCGGCGCCCAGGCCCATGACGATCGCGCCCTTGAGCTGCCCCGTGACGAGGGCCGGGTTGATCATCACGCCGCAGTCGTGCACCGCCGCGACGTCCAGCACCGTCACCCGCCCCGTGCCGGGGTCCAGCTCGACCGCCACGGCATGCATGGAATAGGGAAAGGAGGAGTAGGTCGCGATGCGCCCGTTCGCGTCGGGCGTCACGCGGATGTTCCGCGCGCGGTAGGACCGGGTGGCCTCCAGCGGCAGTTCCACGCCATCGGCCACGGTGAAGGGGTGGGTGTGTGCCCCGAGCGCCAGCGCCGCGAGGGTGACGCTGGCACCACTTGGCGCGCATGCCCTCCCCTCCGCGAAGGTGATCTCATCGGCCGGCGCCTGCAGCAGGTTCGCCGCACAGGCCGCGAGCTTGGCGCGGAGATCCACCGCCGCGAGATGTGCCGCGGCGCCACCGTAGAGGATGGCGCGGCTGCTGGCATTGCCGGTGCCGACCGGCACGGCGTCGGTGTCGCCCTGCACCACCCGGATTGCTGCGGGCGTCAGGCCCAGCACCCCGCCGACGAGCTGCGCGATCCCGGTCTCGTTGCCGCTGCCCGGGGATGTGACGCCCACCGCGACCTGCACGTCGCCGGTGGGCGACATGCGGATGCTCGCCGTCTCGAACCCGCTCGGGAAAGCCCCTGGGCGCGCGCCGCCTTCCGGCGTCAGCTCGCAGCCGATGCCGATGCCGATGCGCCGGCCATCGGCCGCCGCCGCCTGGCGCGCACGCCAGGCATCGTAGCCGAACAGCGCCTTCAGCCTCGTCAGTGCCTCCGGATAATCGCCGCTGTCGAGGTTGAGGCCGGAGGGCAGGCGGCGCGGCAGGTCCGCGCGGCGCAGAAGGTTGCGCGCTCGCAGCTCGGCGGGATCAAGGCGAAGCTCGGCTGCCAGCAGGTCCACCGCGCGTTCCATGACGAGGTTGGCGACCTCCTTGCCGTAGCCGCGCACCGGCTGCCACGGCGCCTTGTTCGTGGCAACGAGGGTGCAGGAAACCTCGACATTCGGGACGTCGTAGAGAGTGGGGAAAACCGTCGCGGCGACGAGCGGCATGGTCCAGCCGTTCCCGGGCCCTATCGTGCCGACATCGGCGACGAAGGTGTCGCGGAATGCGAGAATCCGGCCCTCCCCGTCGGCCGCGATCTCGAAGCGGTGGTGCTGCTCGCGGCAATGGCCGAGGAAGCAGTCGCGCCGGCTCTCGACATAGGCAACGGGACGGCCGAGCAGGCGCGAGAGAAGGCCCACCAGCGCCTCCTCCGTGTGCCCGGACATCTTGTAACCGAAGGTGCCGCCCATGGCCGGCGCGACCACGCGCAGATCGGATTCCCGGAGCCCCAGGGCCGTCGCAACCAGCCAGCGGCTCGCATGCGGGTTCTGGAAGGTGCCGGTCAGCGTCAGGCGCCCGGTGCGGGTTTCCCAGTCGCCGATATAGCAGAGGGGCTCCATGGGCGCCGCGGTGGAGGGACGGAGGTGCAGCTCCCCGCGCACGACATGTGGCGCCCCGCGCAGCACCGCCGCGGCCTCGCCCGCCCGCACGTGGTCCGTGGCGACCAGGTTCGACGTCCAGCCCTCGTGCACGACCGGCGCCCCCTCGGCGAGGGCGGCCTCGGTGTCCTGCACCGTCTCCAGCGCTTCGTAGCGCACGATGACGCGCCGGGCCGCCGCATCGGCCGCATGCGGGCTCTCGGCCACTACGGCAGCCACAGGCTGGCCGGCGAAGCTGACGAGGCGGGCAGCGAGCGCCCGCCCGAGGATCGGGCGCCCCGCCCCCGGGCCGAGGAAGGGAAGGACCATCGGCATCGGCACGGCGAGCGACTCCGCCTGGACGCCGTCCACCACCGCCACCACGCCCTCCATGCCGCGCGCCTCCTCCGTCTCCACCGCGAGGATGCGCGCGCGGGCATGGGGCGAGCGGACGAGCGCGACATGGAACGCATCAGGAGGAATGAGGTCGGCGGCGTAGCGCACCTCCCCCGCGACGAAGCGCCCGCCATCAAGCCGGGGGACGGAGCGTCCGACCCAGCTCCCCGCCGCCTCCCTGTCGGTGTCCATCCGCGCTAGCCCGCGATGGAGATGTGCGCGGCGCGGACGACGCTACCCCATCGCCCGGACTCCTCCGCCAGGAAGGCGGCGAAGCGGTCCGGCCCGAGCGACATGACGCTGAAGCCCGCGGCCTGGAGCGAGGCCCGCATCTCGGGTGTGCCCAGCACTTCGGAAACGGCGGCATTGATGGTTTCGGCGATCTCCCGCGGGGTACCCGGGGCGGCCAGCAGGCCGATCCAGGCATCCGCCACGAGCCGCACACCCTGCTCGGCCAGCGTTGGCAGCTCCGGCACCATGGCGAAGCGCTCCCCGGTCGCAACGCCCAGCAGCCGCAGCCGGTCGCGCTGCGGGTGGGCGATGGCGATCGGAACCAGGCCGACATCCACCTCGCCGGCGGCGACGGCCATCGTGGCGGGACCCGAGCCCTGGTAGGGGACATGCGTCATGTCCACCCCGGTCAGCATCTTGAACATCTCTCCCGCCACATGGGAGGTGGAGGCGATCCCGTAGGAGGCGTAGGTGAGCGGCGGCGAAGCCCGCTTCGCCAGGGCGACGACCTCGCCGACATCCGCCGCCGGAAGGCCCGACCGCGCGACGAGGCCGAACACGGTATAGGCGGCGCCGTTCACCGGGACGAAGGTCGACACGTCATAGGGCAGGCGCGGGTTGGCGAATGGCAGCACGGTGTGGGTATCTGCGGAGGCCATGATGAGGTTGTGGCCGTCGGGCGGCGAGGTCAGCAGCACCTGCGTGCCCACCACGCCGTTGCCGCCGGGCCGGTTCTCGACGATGAACGGCTGGCCGAGCCCGTTCCCCACCTTCTGGGCGATCTGCCGCGCCAGGATGTCGGTGGCGCCACCGGGCGAGAACGGGACGACGATCCGGATCGGCCGTCGAGGCCGCCAGGACCCCTGCGCCAGGGCGGGGGCCGCAAGGGCGAGCGCGGCGGCGCAGAGGAGGGCGCGGCGCACCGGGCCGCGGCTGGTGTATGGCATACCGGTCATGACGTTCCTCGATGGGCTTGTTGTTGGTGTTGTCCCGAAAAGGGTCAGCCGTCGGCCGTGATGCCGGCGGCCCGCACGGCCGGCGCCAGGCGCTCCGTCTCCGCGTGCAGGAACCCGGCAAACCGGTCGGGACCGTAGTCCATGGGACTGAAGCCGGAGGTGCGGAGCCGATGCGCCACATCCTCCGCGCTCAGGGCCTCGTGCATCGCCGCGTGCAGGCTGTCGGCCACCTCGCGCGGCGTGCGCGGCGCGGCAAGGAGGCCGATCCAGCCCACCGCCACCACGGGCACCCCGGACTCCGTGAGGGTCGGCAGCTCGGGCGCCATGCCGAAGCGCTCCGCCGAGGCGACGGCGAGGACCCGCAGCCGCTCGCGCTGCGGATGCACCGCCGCCATCGGCAGCAGCGCCAGGTCCACCTGATCCGCCGTCAGCGCGATCACCGCGGGACCCGAGCCCTGATAGGGGACATGGGTCATCTCCGCCCCGATCGCCGCCCCGAACATCTCGCCCGCAACATGGGAGACGCTGCCGATGCCGTAGGAGGCGTAGGTGAGCGTCGGGGATGCCCGGCGGGCCAGGGCGGCCAGCGTGGCGACATCCGTCGCGCCGAGCCCCATCCGGGTCACCAGCGCGGCGACCGTGCCGGCAACAGCGGTCACCGGGACGAAGGCGGCGAGGTCATAGGGCAGGCGCGGGTTGGCGATGGCCGGGATGGTGTGGGTATCGGCTGTGCCCATGATGAGGGCATGGCCATCCGGGGGAGCTGCGAGCAACGCCTGGGTGCCGATGATGCCGTTGCCGCCCGGCCTGTTCTCCACGACGAGGGGCTGGCCGAGTGCATTGCCCACGCGCCCTGCGAGCTGCCGCGCCACGATGTCCGTGGAGCCGCCCGGCGCGAAAGGGACGATGATCCGGACCGGCCGGCGGGGTCGCCAGCCACCCTGCGCCAGTGCAGGCGCCGCGAGAGCGTGGCTTGCGGCGCCCAGGAGCGCTCGGCGGGTCGGAGCCATTGGCGCGGACATCATCGCGGACATGATCCTGAATCCTCCCTGCATGGCCCCGGGCCGGTGCGTGCCGGCCATTCGCGGGTAGGTTGCTGCAGCGCCTGCCGACGAACGGCCGGCAGCGGTTCACTCGAGTTGGATCCGGCGCTCCCGGACAAGGCGCTGCCAGCGCGCGACATCGCCGTCCACGTGGCTGGCGAAGGCGTCCGGTTCCATTGGCTCGGGCTCCGCACCGAGTGCCGCCAGGCGCTCCCGGTTCTCCGGCCGCTCCAGCGCGCGGGCCGCGTCCCTGTGGATGCGGGAGGCGACGGCGCCAGGCATGCCGCGCGGGCCGAAAAGCCCGAACCATCCCACGGCGGCGTAGCCCGGCAGGCCGGACTCGGCCACCGTTGGCAGGTCCGGAGTCAGCGCGGAACGCCGCTCCGACGTGATGGCGATGTTGCGGAGCTGCCCTGCGGCCACCGGGCCCGCCACCGTCTGCGGCGGTGCGAACATCACCTGGATCCGCCCACCCTGCAGGTCCGCCACCGCCGGGCCGGTGCCGCGATAAGGCACGTGCAGCGTCTGGATGCCGGCCATGGCGGCGAAGAGCTCGCCCGCGAGATGGCTTACCGCCCCCGCGCCGGAACTGCCGAAAGCAAGGCCGCCGGGACGGCGCCGCCCTTCGGAGATCAGCTCCGCCACCGTGCGCACCCCGAGGGAAGGTGCGACCGTGACGACGTAGCCCGGCGCTGTGATGAGCGTGATCGGCGTGAGCTCGTCCCGGGACACGAAGGGAGGGTCACCGCCAGGACCGGCCATGGCCAGCAGCGTCCCGGTCGTCCCGATGAGGAGGGTGTGACCATCCGCCGGCGCGCGCTGGACTGCCTGCGTGCCGATACGGCCGCCGGCGCCGCTGCGGTTCTCGACCACCACGTTCTGCCGCCACGCCGCGCCGAAGTGCATGGCAAGGAGGCGTCCGAACACGTCGGTCCCGCCGCCGGGCGGAAAAGGCACGACGATGAAGGCGGTGCGGGAGGGGAACCCCGCCATCTCCTCCGCCGCCCCGGCGCGGGGCACAAGGCTACCTGCCAGGCCGGCGGCGCCCGCGAGAGCCATGCGGCGGGTGAGGATCACGGCACCGCCTCTACGACTTCATCCGCGCCATGCCCTCAAGGGCAAGGCCGTAGGCCAGAAGGCCGTGCATTCGGCCCTTCAGGTCCTCCGTCATCACTGTGCGGGTGTAGCGGCGGACGATCCGCGGCTGCTTGAGGAACTCGCGCGCCAGCTCGCGCGCGCGGTCCAGCAGCGCCGCGCGCGGCATCACCTCGTTAACGAGGCCGATGCGCTGGGCTTCCGGTGCGTCGATCTTCTGGCCGGTCAGGAGGAAGTAGCGGCCGCGGTTGGCGCCCATCAGCAGCGGCATGACGATGTGCATCCCGTCGCCGGGGACCATGCCGCCCGGGAAATGCGCCGTATCCTGAAAGTAGGTGTCGTCCGCGGCCAGCACCACGTCCGAGAGGAGCGGGATCTCGGCGTGGCGCACGGCCGGCCCGTTGATCGCCGCGATGACCGGCACCTCGATCGAGAGCAGGTGCGGCAGAAGCTGCTTGCTCTCCCAGAAGATCGGGTCGTAGGTCTCCGGCGTCATCGTGTTTCGGTTGGGATGGCTGCCCGGCTTGATGGCAGGGCCGCAGAACTCGTCGCCCGTGCCGGTCATGATGACCACCTCGTTGCCGCGGTCGCGTCCTACCTCCAGGAAGGCGCTTTCGAACTCGTTATGGGCGAGGAGGCTCCATTGCAGGGGGCCGCCATCCGTGTGGAAGCGCATCTCCAGGATGCCGTCCTCGCGGGTCATCGCGATCGTGCGGAAGCGGTCGCGGTAGCTGTCGTAGGTAGTCGCCGCGCGCTCGATATGGGTCATGCTCATGGCTTGCGCCCTCAACCGTTGTCGTCATCGAGGATGGCCACGGCCCGGGTCCAGCCAGCCGAGGCAGCGTGGATCTTCACGGGGAAGCAGGCGATCTGGAACCCGTGGGGCGGAAGCTGGTCGAGGTGCCGCAGCTTCTCGATCTGGCAGTACTCCGCCTCCCGCCCGGCCTTGTGGCCCTCCCAGATGATGGAGGCGTCGCGGTCCCGCGCGTACCGCTCGGCCACGTAGCGGAAGGGCGCATCCCAGCTCCAGGCATCGGTGCCGACGACACGCACCCCTTTTCCGGTGAGGTGAAGCGTCGCTTCACGACCGATGCCGCAGCCGCTCTGCGGGTATGCAGGCGTGCCGAAGCGCGCCCCTGCTGAGGTGTTCACGACGACGATGTCGTAGGGGCGCAACGTATAGCCGATCTGGTCCAGCTCGCGGTCGATGTCGCTGGGAGTGACGATGTAGCCGTCCTCGAACCCGCGGAAATCCAGCCTGACGGCCGGGCGCATGAACCAGTCCAGCGGCATCTCGTCGATGGTCCGGCTGGGCCTGCCGTCGGACATGGTGGAGGCGTAGTGCCAGGGCGCGTCCACATGGGTGCCGTTATGGGTCGAAAGGTGCACGCTCTCCAGCGCGAAAGCCTCGCCGCCGATCAGCTCCTCCGCCTGTAGGCCTGGGTAGCGGCCCTGCAGCATCGGAACCGTGTCGGCGTGGCTGACATAGTCGACCTTGAACTCGTAGCCCGGCGGATCGGACGGGACCCCGTTCTCGATCGACATGGAGATATCGATGAAGCGCCGCATGTTCCCTCCCGCCGTGTCTTCGCCAACACCTACTTGCTGACTGACTGATCAGTCAACTCGAATTTCGTGTGAGGGTTAGGCCCGGGAGCTGGACTATTTCATTTCCGGCGCGGCCCGGCGGCTATTGCCCGCATGGCCGCCAAGGACGGTTTGTTAGGACCGAGGCGCCCGGAACTACCCGGGTGAGCGGACTTGGCGGCGGCGGGCGGGGCGGGGCGGGGCGGCCCTCGTCTGGCCATTAGGCAGCGCGGAAAGCGCGCAGGTGGTTCGGATCCCGGCTGCCACGAACGGCACTAGGAGGCGGTAAGGTGTCCCAGGATCGGAACCGGCGCCGAGGCGCCCCGCCCGGTCGCTCGGTGAGTGCGCCTGCATCCGTGCGCCGATCGCAAAGAGATAGGCCCAGACCGCGCCTTCCATGGAAAGGTCCGGAAGCACTCGGCGGAAAGCAGCGATGAAATGCTCCGCGGACGGATCGTAGAACTGCTTCATGATCCTGCTTGAGCGCTCATCGGGCGAGACGGTCACCTCGGCCAGCATCTGCACGTAGTACCGCAGGTTGCCGCGCTGCTCGCCCAGGAGGTCCTCCAGCGACATGAAGAGGGTTTCGAGCACCTCCTCGATCGCGACGGCGCGACCGCTCGAGAAGAGCTCATCGAGGCGCTGTCGGCGCACGCCGCGGATGGTGGTCGCCCTGCGCTCGAAGACAGCCTCGTACAACGCCTCTTTGTTGCGGAAGTGGTAGTGCAGCAGCGCCTGGGCGACGCCGGCGCAATGGGCAATCTCGCGCATGCTGGCGCCGTCGAAGCCGTGCTCGCCGAAGATCTTCTCGGCTGCATTCAAAATTACGTCCTGTGTGCTGATCGCTGCCTCCTCATGACCCGGCAGCTCGGCCGGCCCAGGGACGGACCTGGCAAGAACGGCCAGGCTGCCGAGCGAAAAGCCTCGGCTCGTCATTGCTCCTTAGATCACATGGCGACTGATCGATCAATCAAGCCGTGGCATGTCCCCGGGTAAGTTTACAGTCGCGGCCACCCGCCTCGCAGCGGGGAAAATGGGACGCCATGAGCGCCCGGACCGTGAAGCTCCGGTCCAGCCATGTCGCCCTGATCTCCCATCCTCGGGCGGTCGCCGGGCTCATCCAGGAAGCGGCCGGTCGCTGAGGGCACCTACCCGCCCCATGGGCATAAGCCGGTCCCGCCCTGGCAACGCCGGTACTCCACCGGCGTCGTGCCGGCCCGCCTGGCGAAGGCACGCCAAAGAGTGCCGGCGTCCCTGAATCCGCAGGCGCCCGCGACCTGCTTCGTGGCCATGCCTCTGCTCTCGAGAAGCCGCCGCGTGGCCTCGATCCGCACGCCCTCGACATAGGTGGCCAGCATCAGCCCCGTCTCGACCTGGAACAGGCGCACGAAGTGCCGCGGGCTCATCCCGGTCCGGGCTGGAAGGCGCTCGACGCCGTGGTCCTCGGCGGGATGTGCGGCGACCCAGCGCTGGACCTCCTGCAAGGCGGAACGCCCGACCGGCGCGCCGAGGCCGTGCCGGCTCAACTGCATCTGCCCGCCGCCGTGCCCGAAGAACATGACGAACTGCGCCGCGGCCTGCCGCGCGAGCTCTCCCCAATTCTCTTCCATCAGCGCCAGGGCGAGGTCGAGGCCCGCCGTCACCCCGGCGGCCGTCCGGAGCGGCCCGTCAAAGTTTAGGATGGCATCTGGCTCGACCCGCGCCGCGGGACAGCGACCGGCGAGCGCCTCCGGCACGGCCCAGTCCGTCGTCACGCGACGCACCTCCAGCAGCCCGGCCTACTCGCGCAGGAATGGGACGGTTCTTCGCTAAGATCGGGGAGTCGGTAACGGTGTCGGGCGGTGCGCCTCCAGCACCGGAGCGGATGGCGGGCGTCATCGACGCGGTACGGCGATACGGGTTCCGGCTCGGTTCGGAGAAGTACAACGAGGCCGTAGTTCTGGCCTGAGCCCAACGGTGCCTGCAGGCCCTACTCGGACTGCCGGATCTGGAACTGGCGGATGTCCTCGGCCGTAGCCGTACCGGGCGAGCATTCCAGAAAGGCGGCAAAGCCCTAGACGGTGCGGAGATAGTTCCTGCGGGTCTTCTCAGTAAGTCCGCGCACGGTCATGTCGGCGACGAAGCGCTCGCGCAGCCTACCGGATGCTGCGGGATGGAGATGGGTCATCGGGAGCCCTTCGGGATCGGGGAACTTCCAGCGTCGGCTCGGACCTGGACGGACGGGCGCGCTTAAGGGCGCGCTTCCTGATCACAGGCCGGGGCTTGGTGGCTGCGCCAGGGAAAAGAGGGCTCAACCAAGCGGACGGCCGCTTTGCGCCCAAATCAGCCGTCGCCATAGCCTCACCGTTCCCTGGAAGCGGTCGTAACCAGCAGATGTTCTCCGAGGTGAGCTGCAAAAGCAGACGTCAATCGGTCGAACTAAGCTGCTCCTCAAGGCTGCGGGTACGCGGCGTCACCTCGTCGCCGGTATGCTTGGTGGAAGCCGGCTCAATTAGCAGCACCCAACATTCCTCATCAGCGACCGGATTATGGCGGACGCCGCTTGGAACAGTGAGGAAGTCGCCCTTTTCCAGATCGACCGGACCATCCCCAAACTCGATACGTAACGATCCCTTCACGATGTAGAAAAGCTCGTCCTGGCCATCATGCGCGTGCCAGACAAGCTCGCCCTTCAGCTTCGCAACCTTGAGTAGCTGATCGTTGACCCGGCCGATTACCTTCGGCGACCAGTGTTCGGTGACCCGGTCAAAAGCGGCAGCGAGCGTGGTGGGGGACAGCATCTGAGCCTCCGAGGATGAAGAGAGCCAAGCCCGGGCCGGCGCGAGTTTGCAGGGATGATCCGGCTTCGCCGAACAGACGAACTGCTACTGGAGGTGGTCTAGGCGGCGGTTTACGTGGTCGGCAAGGGCGGCCATCGCCGACGGCCGCTTTTCCGTATCCCCTTTCCGAAGCGGCCGTTCCGCTTCCGGCCAAGCTACGGCATCCTATGTGCGGATCCGTTTGGGACCCGACGAGATCCCGGTCTTCTTCTTTGATTTGCCGGGACGCGTTCCGCCGCCGCGTCCAATCTTTTATGGACTCTTGCTCCTCATGGTCTGACTACATACCCCGTAGGATCACCAATCAAGCTGATGCCGCTCGGAGGGCAACATGACTGAACCGGTATCGTGCCCCGGCACCGCGCCTGAGCAGGCGGATTTGTCGCAAATGGCCTCCGACGCCGGCCTTCTGAATGGGCCGAAGTTCCGCGTTCTCGGTGGCGAGTTTCCACAGCCGCTCGTTGATGCCGCTATGAGGTCGACTGGCATCACTGATCCCGCGGAACTGGTGACCTATGCCCTGGCGAAGGTGGTCCTTGAGGACGATGACTTCGGCGAGCGCCTACTGGCGCGGAAGGGGTCGGTGCCGCGCGGGCTCTTGGGTTCAGACTAACGGGTCACGCGCGTTTTCCTGACCGGTTCGGCTGCAGGATCGGAAGAGAACGCATTCTTGATACCAGAACCATTCAAACCGTCGGCGCGCCCTTGAGGCGCGTCCTGATCACACGCCACTAGGCTCCGCCCTGGGAAAAGAAGGGCTGATCGTGGCCTTCGGTTCGACCTCAGATTGGCCATGGCACCAGGGGCACTACCGCGCTGCATAGGCCCGGATAGCCTCCCGCAGAGCCTGAAGCGGTCGTGGATCCGCCCGCGTCCGCCGGCTCGCCAGCCCGATGGGCACCGGGGGCAGTTCCCCGTCGGTCCGCACCAACTGAAGTCGTCCCTCGGCGAGGTCCTCCCGCACTGTGGACCCGAAAGTGACGGCGAGGCCCAGCCCCGCCATCACCATCCGCAGCATCGCCGGGATGTTGCTCGTCTCTATCGCCGGCTCGGGCGGCAGGACCCCAGCCTCCAGGCAGCCGCGCTGAACAATCAGCCGCTGTGAGAAGGTCGGCGGCGGCAGGATCCAGTCCTCCTCGGCCAGCCTCGCCCAGCCAACCTCCCCTCCGCCGAGCGAGTGGTCCGGGCCCGCCACGACGAGCATCCGCTCCGCGTAGATCTGGTCCAGCACTAACGCGTCCTGCTCCAGCACCTGCAGCGCCTCCGGCGTGAACAGCGTCAGGATTGCGTCCAGTTCCCCGTTCACCAGCTGGTCCGCGAGGGGGATGATCCGCCCTTCGATCAGCTGGATACGCGGCCGCTCATCGGCCTGCGCCAGTTGCCGCAGCACTCCGGGCATGATGCGCCAGTTGATGAAGGGCGCCGCCCCAACCCGCAGCACCGGCCGTGCCCGTCCGCCCACGGCCCGGCCACAGTCCCGCAGTTCCTCCAAGCCCTGCAGCAACACCCGCGCGTGCCGCACGAAGTCATGGCCGGCCGCCGTCGCCACGATCCCGCGCGCCGTGCGCTCGAACAACACCGCGCCGACGATCGCCTCCACCTCGCGCAGGCTCTTGCTGAGCGCCGGCGGCGTCATGTTCATCGCCCGAGCCGCCGCCCGCACGCTCCCAGTCTCCAGCAGCAGTCGCACCATCTCGAGCTGGCGGAAGCGCAAATGCTGGAGCATGGGCGACCCCCGGTGTTTCCTGCTGGTTTACACGCGGGTCTGACAATCGAATAGACGGGCCGAGTTCCCGCTCCCTAACCTCCCCCAACACAAGAACGGCGTTCAAGGCCGGTTTACAGGGAGAGGGACGATGTCACCTTCAGGATGGGTCAGGGGCGCCTTCCTCGGCCTGCTCAGCCTCCAGGCCACACCCGCCATGGCCGAGGCCCCCTATCCCAACCGTCCCGTCACCCTCGTCGTGCCCTTCGCCGCGGGGGGCAACAACGACGTCTCCGGCCGCATCGTCGCCCGCAAGCTCGGAGAACTCCTTGGCCAGCCCGTCGTGGTCGAGAACCGAACCGGCGCCGGCGGCGCGATCGGCACAGCCGCCGTCGCGGCTTCCAAGCCGGACGGCTACACCCTCGGCTTCCTCAGCAGCGGCCCGCTCGCCGCCAACGTCAGCCTCACCCGCAGCCTGCCCTACGACCCGCGGCGGGACTTCACTCCCGTCGCCCGCGTCACCACCAGCCCCAGCGTCCTCGTCGTCGCTCCGAACTACCCCGCGCAGAGCCTGGACGCCTTCATCGCTCGCGTCCGCGAGAAGCCCGGCGCGGTGAACTACGGCACCGCCGGCCAGGGTTCCTCTCCCCACCTCGCCGGCGCCATGCTGGGCTCCATGGCCCAGGTGCGGATGGAGCCCGTCGCCTACCGCGGCGGCCTCCCGGCCCTGAACGACCTCGTCGCCGGCCAGGTGCAGACTGTGATCAACCCCATCCTCGAGGTCATGCCCCTGATCGCCGCCGGCACCGTCCGGCCGCTCGGCGTCACCAGCCTCAGCCGCTCCGCCCTGCTCCCCGACGTGCCCGCCATCGCCGAGCGCCTGCCCGGCTACGAGGTGCTCACCTGGAACGGCGTGGTCGGTCCGGCTGGACTTTCGCCCGAGGTGGTGGCGACGCTCAGCGAGACCCTCCGCAAGGCCCTGGCCGACCCCGAGATCGCCTCCCGCCTGAACCAGCTCGGCCTGGAGGTCGCCTTCTCCTCCCCGGCCGAGTTCGCCCGCTACGTCGACGCGCAGATCACCCACTTCGCCGAGCTCGCCCGCATCGCCGGCGTCGAGCCCAACTGAGCCCAGCAGGAGGCATCCCATGCCCAAGCTTTTCCATCCCGCCGAGATCACCGGCATCCTTCCCCCGCTCGTCACCCCGCTGGCCGAGGACGAGAGCATCGACGAGAGGGCGCTCCGCGCCGCCGCCCGCTTCATGCTGCGCCAGGGCGTGCACGGCCTGGTGGTCGGCGGCAGCTCCGGCGAGGGCTTCAACCTCTCCACCGACGAGCTGCGCCGCCTGACCGCGACCGTCGCCGAGGAGATGGACGGCACCCGCCCGCTGATCGCCGGCGTCATCGCCAACAGCACGCGCGACGCCATTGAGAAGGCCCGCGCCGTCGCCGACCTCGGCGTCTCCGCCCTCCAGCTCACCCCGGTCCACTACATCTACAGGACCGACGAGGAGGAGATGATCCGCCACTTCCGCGAGGTCTACGACGCGGCGGGCGTTCCCATCATCGTCTACAACGTCATCCCCTGGAACTACCTCTCCCCGAAGCTCATCCTCCGCATGATGCGCGAGGAGCCCGGGGTGATCGGTGTGAAGCAGAGCGCGGGCGACCTGAAGATGCTCGCCGACCTCCTCCTTGAGGCCGGCCCGAACGACCGCATCTACGCCGCCATCGACGCGCTGCTCTACCCCTCCATGTCGCTCGGCGCGCACGGGGTCATCTCCATGCTGGCCTCCGCCGCCCCGCGCCAGTGCCTGGAGATGTGGAATGCGGTGCAGGCCGGCGACACCGCCCGGGCCCAGGTCTTGCACCGCAGGATGCTGCGTCTCTGGAACGCCATCTTCGCCGACAACCGCATCGCCACGGCGAAGTACGCCCTCTCCCTCCAGGGTATGGAGGTCGGCACCTGCCGCCGCCCCACCAAGCCCGCGACACCGGCCCAGCAAGCCGCCATCCGCGCCGCAGTCGAGGCCCTGCAGGATGAGACGGTCGAAGAAGCCGCCTGACACGCTCGGTGCTTCGTGAACGGACGGTGTCCGGGGCGAGAAGTTGACCTGGAGATCGACCTGCCAAACCCAAAGGAGTGATCCGGGGCTTGGCAGGTCGTCGAGGATCTAGGGCGCCTTGGCATCCCCTGGCGCTACACATGTCGCGATTCGCTCGAGGAGTGCGATCTTCTCTGGCGTTCTCCGCCTACCGCTGTTCCTCAACGCGGCGGGTGGGGGTAGGTGATAGCCGGCAGCCACCTTCCTGCTCAGCTGGTTTAGCCGTTCGGTCGGGGTAGTCCGACGCAATCCATCCCACGCACTGGCTTCAGCCCGCCAGGCCTCATCTTCAGACATTATCAGGCCAGCTCCCGTCGCTGCCATCGGGGTCGATACCGACTTGCGGGACTGATTGCGACAACTCCGTTTCCCCGCTCCGCGACGGAGCACCAGAGCCATGCGTGGTGGAACGCATCCTCCGCAGCAGCGTGGGTCAGCGGCGGAGTGGCCTCCACGATGGCGAGCAGGCGGGCACCCGCCCCAGCCACCCGGGCTTGCTGCCGGATCAGGGCATCGGATTGCTCCGGCGCCAGTGTCCACGAGTGCGGCCACCTCACACACCCTGCAGCGCGCCCCAGTTCGGCAATCCAGCCGCCATCCCTTCCGTCGGCGCCCGTGTCTGAGACCACCACCCGGCCGCTTAGGACGGCGTCGAGTTGCCGGGCCACTTCGGCAGGCGGCAGCCCCTTCTGCGCCAGCATCTCCTGGGAGATGCCGTGCAATTGCTCCGCCTCAGGATCCCATCCTCCGTCTCCCGCGAGCCAATCCGGAGGGGGACTGACCAGTGCACTCCAG
The DNA here is from genome assembly GCF_017813365.1 of Roseomonas indoligenes. Classification (GTDB taxonomy): domain Bacteria; phylum Pseudomonadota; class Alphaproteobacteria; order Acetobacterales; family Acetobacteraceae; genus Roseomonas; species Roseomonas indoligenes. The sequence continues at coordinate 4,209 of NZ_JAGIZA010000014.1, read as the reverse complement.
AGCGTTACCTCCCACCCTCCCCCAATTGCCTGTCGGGGCACCGCGACTCCGACCTCGATAGGGTAGCCGGCAGGTCCGAGCCCGCTCGCCTCCACGTCGATGAATGTCGGGGGCTCCAGCATCGGTCGCACCAGCTACACCGTTCGGCCAGACAGGATTTGACTGAGCACCCCCTCCACCACGAGGGCACCCTCCTCCGTCATCGCGGTGGCGATCGGGGAGCGCCACTCCAGCCAGGGGTGCGGACGCAGAACCCACGCCCTTGACACCTTCGGATCGCGAAACGTCTCCATGGTGGCCGCGATGACCCGCTCCAACCGCGCCAGAACCACGGGGTGCCCGGCCAGTCCTTGGCGGAGCCCCTCGACAAATCCGAGCTCCATCTCGGCGATGCCCTCGTCGATCGATGCGGTGAGGCCTGGAAGGTCGTCGTTCGCGAACGACGCAACGGCCGCCGCAAATTGGACGTCCGGCGTTCCCCACCCGATGAACGGCCTATCCTCATCCTCCGCCCGCGTAATAACGATGTGCCGGCCACTCACCCTCACATCCAGCTCGCTACCCTCGCTCAGGCCGAGCGCCTCGGCCATCTCCTGTGGGATAGGGACACAAGCTCCCTTGTCCATCCTCCGCGCCATGGCGCCCTGCTCCTTGTCGATGATCCTAATCGGTCTTGAGGACCGGCCGTGCCAGGCTGCCGGCCCTCGTCTGGTCAGGCAGCCCGCGGCTGGCGGACGAGCGGCGAGACGCCGTGCCCTTCCAGTTCCAGGGTCGCAGTCGTGCCGCCGAGGAAACCCGCCACGGCTCCGTCGAGATCGCCGGCCGGAAGGGCATCGGGGCCGCAGAGAGCGCACTCCCACACGGTCAATACACGCCAGCCCGCCGCGACAAGGGCGGATCGGGTGGCGGCGTCCCGGGCACGGGTGCACTTGAATTTCGACGCCCATGGATATTCCGTGGCCGGCACCCGCCCGTGCTGGCAGCCCTGGTGATGGTGCCAGAAGCAGCCATGAGCGAAGGCGGCGACGCGTGACGCCAGCAGGACCACGTCCGGCTGGCCCGGCAGATGAGCCGCGTTGTATTCAAGATCGGCAACGCCGATGCGGCCAAGAACAGCGCGGAGCAAGCGCTCCGGCTTTGTGTCGCGGACAGGAATCCGCGCCATGCGTGGGGGCATGGGTAGTCTCCGGATGGAGGATGTCGTGGGAAAAGGGGCGGGCCGCAGCCGATCGGGCGAGCTGGGGCGTGCCGGAAATCTGCACTATAAGTGCGGCAATCCGTTCGGATATCAAGAGGGCGCCCGATGGTTGCGAGCGACAACCCAACGCCGGCCCATCTCCGGGCGGCGCGCGCCCTGCTCGGATGGAGTCAGGCCGACTTGGCCGCCGCCTCCGGCGTGTCCTTGAGAACAATCAAGGCCGTCGAGCTCTCGCCCGATTTGCAGCCAATCCGGGGGCGGGCTGCCACGATCGAGTGCCTCGTAGGCGCCCTGTCAGGTTCGGGAGTGACGATGAGCCGGAAAGGTCGCGTCATCGGCGTCTCGCTCAGCCTACCCGCAGGCGCCTAACCCCGTCCTCGCCGGCATTGAGCACGGACAGGACCAGCGGGCGGAATCGAGATCGACGGGGCCGCCGGCCCCGAGAAATCAGGTGCAGGTCCGGATGGCGCCAGCGGGGGCGGGCCGCTCGCGGCCGCCCCCCGCCTTCGCCCATTCGGACCTGGATACCGGGGGGGTCCCGCGGCCGGTTTTTCGGAGACGCGCCTTGACCCCTTCCACTTCACGTAAACCTCGCCCCCCGTCGCCCGCGACTCACGCCTTCTCGCTTCTGCCTGGCTTCGAGCACATCCCGCTCCAACGTGTTGATCTTCATCCCTTCGGCGACGCGGTGTCCCGCAGCCCCGGCGGTCTCTGGTGCCGCCACCGTGACGCCTCCGGCCAGGAGACCGGTTCGGAGCTAATCAAGGCAGGTTCTGGCGGTGGCCATGCCTTCACTCGCGGGGGCACGCGCAGCCTTTTCCACACCCCTGGCCCCTGCCGTCCCCGCCTCGTCCTCGTCGACGGGCCGCTGCAGGCCATCGCGCTGGCGGCGCTGAAGCCGCACGCCGTCCACACGGCCACCTTCGCCGCGCCCGGGGGATCCTGGTCGCGCGCGGCGGACCGGGTGCTCACTGCACTGGTCGCCGACTCACCGCCGATCGAGGTGATCCTGGCCTTCGCGCTGCTTCCCGATGGTAGCTGCCCCTCCCGCGAGCGTGTCCAGACCCTCCTTTGCGACGCCCTGCCGGCAGGCTCACGGGAACCTCTCGTGCTGCAACCGCCGCCCGGCGGATGGGTCGGCGCCCTCCACGAGGCCCGCAGCCCCACCCACCGCGCCGCCTGACACCCTGGCGGCCGGTTCACCGCCGGCCGCCTCCCCTATTCAGGATCCACTCTAAATGTCCCCGACCACCAGCTCCGCGCGCCGCGGAGAGGACCTCACGCGCGAGTCCGTCTCGCGATGGGCCCGCAGCCTTCCCGCTGCCAGTTACGCGATCACCGCCGTTCCGGCCGATCCTGCTACCGGCCCAGCCTCACACCGGCGCTCCTGGGACTTGGATCAGCTCCTCCGCGCCATTCCCTGGCTCCGGCGCTTGAATACAGTTGGTCACCACATCATCGGCCGTCCGGTTGATCCGCGTCACGTCCTCATCGATGACCTTCACCCCGACGCCCTATCCGCCCTCCGCCGCCATCACCGCCCGGCCGCCGTCGTCGCGTCCTCGCCGGGCTCCCTCCAGGCCTGGATCACAATTTCCGAGACTCCGGTCGACCCCGCCCTGGCCGACGCGGCCGCCAAGGTGCTGGCCCGACGATACGGCGGTGACCTCTGTGCGGCGCGGGCCTCCCAGCTAGGCCGCATACCTGGCTTCACGAACCGAAAGCCTCGACACCTCTCGAGGGAGACAGGCCTCTGGCCCTACTCCCGCTTGATTTGCGCCGATGGACCGATTTTCTGCCCAGGAGGCGCCGCGCTGCTGCAGGAGGCGAGCGTAATTCAAGACGGGAGGCGGCCTGAGCCCACCCGGCTTATCGGCAAACAACTGGCCTCGTCGTCAGGCCGTTCCCCAGCCGCGGAGCATGCGGCCGGGATGGAACGACTAATGTCTATCCTTCCAGCGGGGGGAACGCTCGACCGCAGCCGCGTGGACTTTGCCATCGCGCGCCGGCTGGCTTCCAGAGGCGCATCCATCGAACAGATCGTACTCGTCGTCCTCAGCGGGGAGCGGGCGAGCAGCATGGTACCCGGGGCAGCCCAGGACTATGCGCAACGAACCGCCCGGGCAGCTTGGAGGGCGGTAAATGACGGTTCGTCGAAGTGACAGGTATTGATTCGGATCCCGCCCGGGTTGGCGGTGATTCAAGAGAGGGACCGACCGGAGTGGTCAGCCCCGGAGGGAGTCAGCGTCCAACGGCAGTCCGAGGGCGAGTCAGATCATGAAAGCACCGAACCACGGCGGCCGCTCGCGGCTCGCGACCTGCCTCGCCGAAGCCGCAACATCCTGGCCGCCGGATCGGGATCTTCTCCGAAGGCTGCAGGCTGGATCCAGACCCCGACGTCACCATCACAGTCCTAGAACATGCCTACGGGCCTAGTCCGGCGCGATGAAGAACACGGCCGGCTCTGAGCCTTGCCGATCTTATCACCGCGCCCTTGCGGCGGAGCGAGGCTTGTTGCCGCGAGCCCGTCGTCATGCTCCTGCCGTGCATGAGGGGTGGACGTCCTCGCCTGATGCACGGCCACGCCGATGTCGACTTCATCCAGAGGCCTGTTTATGACCGGTTGATGCTGAACTGGGCTGGACAGGACGACACTGACGCTCCTTGAGGCGGCAGTCGTGGGAAGGTTCTTCACGTCAGCCCCCTACCTGAGGCGGGCCGTTTGCCACGGCAACTCAGATGAGTCCTGCCGGTTTCCAGAAGCGCAGGAGCATCCCTCTCTCCCGCCAATTCATCTTTCCATGTTGGCCGGGACAGGGGGCGTGTGCGGCGCACTTGGCAAACAATCACAACTGCTCAGCCCCGGCCGCCTCCACCTGTCGCATGCCTGTCAATCGGCACGGAATCGGGACCCCGGATCGGCGCGCAATAGGGACCCCTCTGGCGAGGCGTGCTGAGGGGGTAGTCAGACGCGGTTCTTGAACCGCCAGCTGTCGTTGCCGGTCTCGACG
>NZ_JAGIZA010000013.1 GCF_017813365.1 Roseomonas indoligenes | reverse complement strand
CGCCCCAGCGGACGGCGGAGGCGCGGCGGGCAGCGCCGACGCCCACGATGGCGCCGGTGATGGTGTGGGTGGTGGAGACGGGAATGCCGAGCCAAGTGGCACCGAAGAGGGAAAGGGCGCCGCCGGTTTCCGCGCAGAAGCCCTGGACGGGGCGGAGCTCGGTGATGCGGGAACCCATGGTGCGGACGATCCGCCAGCCGCCCATCAGCGTGCCGAGGCCCATGGCGGTGTGGCAGGCGATGACGACCCAGAAGGGGACGTGGAAGGTCTCGCCGATCATGCCCTGGGAGAAGAGGAGGATGGCGATGATGCCCATGGTCTTCTGGGCGTCGTTGCCGCCATGGCCGAGGCTGAAGAGGGAGGAGGAGAGGAGCTGGAGGATGCGGAAGCGCCGGTCCACCGCGTAAGGGGTGGAGCGCCGCGCGGCCCAGCTAGTGGCGAGCACGAGAAGGAGGGCGAGGAGGAAGCCGAGCACGGGGGAGACGATGATGAAGGCCGCGACGGTGCCGACGCCGCCCCAGAGCACGGCCGAGACGCCCGCCTTGGCAATGGCCGCTCCGACCAGCCCCCCGACGAGGGCGTGGCTGGAGGAGGAGGGGATGCCCCAGATCCAGGTCGCCACGTTCCAGGCGATGGCGCCGATCAGCGCACCGCCGATCACGGCCGGGTCCACCGCGTCCGCCGCGATGATGCCCTTACCGATGGTGTTGGCGACGTGGAGGCCGAAGAACAGGAAGGCAACGAAGTTGAAGAAGGCGGCCCAGGCCACGGCCACGCGCGGGGCCAGCACGCGGGTGGAGACGACGGTGGCGATGGAGTTGGCCGCGTCGTGCAGGCCATTGAGGAAGTCGAAAAGGAGGGCGATGGCGATGAGGGTGACGAGGAGCGGCAGGCCGATGCTGGCGGCGGTCACGCGCGGGGCCCTCAGACCTGCTCGACCATGACGGCCTGGATAAGGTCTGTCACGTCCTCGCAACGGTCGGCCACCGCCTCGATGCCGTCATAGACCATCTGCACCATGAGCTTGTAACCAGGGGAGCGGGTGTCCCCGCCGTCGAAGAGCGCGTCCATGCCGGCCTGCAGGGCGCGGTCGGCCTCGCTCTCGATCGCGTCCACGGCCTCGCACATGGCGCCCAGGGCACGAGCGTTGCCGGAAATGTCGCCCAGAAGGGGCATGCCATCGCGCAGGCGCTCGCAGGCGCAAATGATGCAGTCCGCCATGGTCAGCATCTCCGGCGTGACGGGCACCTTGTAGAGGGTAAGGCGGCGGCCGGCGTCCTTCATGCGGTCGATCACGTCGTCCAGCGCGTCGGTCAGGTTGAGGATGTCGGCGCGGTCGAAGGGCGTGATGAAGGTCCGGTGAATGGAGCGGATGGTGGCGCGGTTGATCTCATCGGCCTCGCGCTCGATCTGGCTCAGCCTGGCGTAATGGGCCTGGAGGCTGGCAGGTTCGGCCAGCAGGGCGCGAAAGGCCTGGGCGGCGTCCACCGTCCGGGCGGCCTGCGCGGAGAAGGCGGCCACGAAGGTGTCGTCCCGCGGCATTAGGATGCGGAAAAGCTTGAGGACCATGCATCGGCTCCGGAGTAGCCTGGTGAACCCGAGCCGGTAACGCAGACATTGTTGCAGGTCTATGACAGGAGAGGCATCACGCCTTCGGGAAAGAGCCGGGGATGGTCACAAAGTGCCGGAACTGGCCGACGAGCCTGCTCCGGGCTTGGGCTGGTGGCCAGGAGCCGCCATTCAGAGGTGGGCAGGGCACACGTTGAAGACGCGGCTTCCGTGCAGGATTCGGCAGACATTACCTGCCGGATCCCGCTTCAGGCCATTCCACGGCATTGCGAACGGGCTGCTATTGGGCGGTGTCTTCACCCCCTCAATCTGTGCCAATCCCGCGCCAGCTGGGGCTCTTGCCGAAGGCCGCGACCGTTTTCCACGCGCAGGTCTCTCAGGCTTGGAGTTGGCGCCCAGCTGAGAGCCCCGGCCGAGGCATCGCCGCCTCTGGCCGGGGCATGACTCCTATTTGAGGTGCTGGGCGAGGTGCTTGTTCATCTCGAACATCGTCACCTTGTCCTTGCCGAACACCTCCCGGAGCTTGTCATCCGCCAGGATCTCGCGCCCGTCCTTCGGGTTCTGCAGCTTGTTGGCCTTGATATAGGCCCAGACCTTGCTGACCACCTCACCCCGGGCAAGCTTCTCGCTCCCTACCACGGCCGCCAGCGCCTCTGACGGCTGCAGCGGCTGCTGGAGCGCGTTCGGCTTGTTGCCCTTGGCCGGCTTGGCAATCTTGGTCCCCTTCACCTTCTCGCCTTCGGCCGACTCATCCTTCTTGGACGTCGCTGCCTTCGCCTTGGTGGCCATGCATACACTCCCGCTTGTTCCCGGAGGCCAGGTTTCAGCATCCTTGCACGCGCAACGACGCGCGAGCTTGGCGGGTTTCTGCCGTTCTCCTCCAGTCTCGTGCCAGGAGCCGCCCCGGGCTACGGCGGCCTTCCAGCACCGGACACCCTTGGTTGAGGATGTGGCCCTGTCAGTGGTGATCGGGATGTCGGCGCTGCTTCCGCCCAGTCCGGATGTTCCAAGGTGCCGGGCCCCGGGTGGTCGCCAAAACAACGCAGTTTTCAATTCACTAAGCCGATGATCTTGATGGATAACGTCTAAAGCTTCGGAAGCGTTTTTCTTTCCCAGGGGCAAATCATGTTGCGTTTATCGTGGAAGCCTCGAAACCAATGCCGATAGTGTTGCGGCGGCACAGGAAGAGGCGCGGAGTGGAATTTTTCGGGTTGATGATATTCTTCCGGAAATTGGAGTGTCGCGTTAGATCCGGCAAAACAATATTCAGGATTTGAGTTCCGATCGGCCATAACTTATCGGGATTTAAGCAGCAGTTCCGATCCACAGACCGATCGGGGGGTGCGACACGGTTACCCGACCCCCTTCGGCCAGGACCCACCCAGCATCTCGATTCGGCGTTTCCGCCAGCGCTGCAGGCGTTCCCGACGCGGGAAGAACGCCGGATCCATACCTTGGCCGCCCTTGACGCCTGCGTCCTCCATCCATGAACCATGGAACATGGCAGTCCGCACCCTCGAATACCGGCACCTGGAGGTCTTCCGTGCCGTCATGCGGACTGGCAGCGTAACGGGGGCTGGCGCACTCCTGGGCGTGTCGCAGCCCGGTGTCAGCCGCCTACTGGCCCAGACGGAGACGCTGGCGGGCTTCCCTCTCTTTCAGAGGCTGGGCGGTCGCCTAGTCCCAACCGAGCAGGCGCATGCCCTGCACGTCGAGGCGGAACGGGTTTTCATTGGCGTCCAGGAGATCGCGGCGCTGACCGAAAGGCTACGGCGCGGCACGCCGCGACGGATCGTCGTCGCGGCGATCCCCGTGCTGACCCTGGCGGTCCTGCCTCGCGCGACGGCCGAGTGGAGCCGGACCGAGCGCAGGGAACAACTGATTATTCATTCGGGGACCGTCGGCCGGGTGATCGGCATGGTGGCCTCCCGACAGGCGGATCTCGGCCTCGTCACCGAGATCCCGGACATCCCGGGGCTGCGGACCACGGTCCTGGCCCGCAACAAGGCATTCTGCGCCGTGGCGGCCGGCCACCGGCTGGCCGGACAGGCGGTCGTTCGGGCGGCCGACCTGGACGGCGAGCCCTACATCGCCCTCTCGCGGGAGGAAGGGCGGCAGGCCAAGGTGGATGCCGCGCTGGAGAGCAGCGGCGCCCAGCCGCGAGAAATCGCTGAGTGCCGCATGACCAGCGGTGCCGCCGCCATGGCCGCTGCGGGCGCCGGCGTCACGGTGCTCGACGCCCTGGCCGCGGCGCCATCCCTCGGCGCCGGCCTCGTGCTTCGTCCCTTCGAGCCCACGATCGAGGTCACCTATCGGCTGATCTGGCCAGAGGACGCGCCGGATAATTTCGGGCGCGCCGAGTTGTTCCAGGCCATCCGCTCCTCCGTGCGGTCAGTGCTGAACGATGTGAGGCGGAGAGCAAGGGTTTAAAGCCGTCCCGCCCGCGGGAGCTCGTCGCACCATAACCTTTGAAGCACCCGCATACCGATTTGATATGGCTGCAATGCAGCTGTCACGTGCCAGCATCACGCCTCATGAGCGATCCCTTCGCCCCCGGTTTCCTGGAACGCCCCTACTGGTGGGAAGCGGCGCCCCCTCCTCCGCCCGGGTCGCTGCCGCTGCCGGATGCTGCTGATGCCGTGATTATCGGCGCCGGCATCGCGGGCCTCACGACAGCGATCGAACTCGGGCGGAACGGCGTGCGCGCTCTGGTCCTGGACCGGGAGGCGATCGGCTGGGGTGCCTCCTCCCGCAATGGCGGCGCGCTGAGCGGTGCCGGAAGCCTGGGCAAGTCGCGTTCCGACCTCGTCGAAGCCTTCGGAAAGGATTTCGTCGCCGAGCTTATGGAGGAGGGCGAGCAGGCCTTCGAGGATTTCGAGGGCTTCGTGGCCCGGGAGGGGCTGGAGTGCGATTACGTGCGCTGCGGCCGCTTCGTCGGCGCCCACGCACCCGCCGCGCTCGACGGGCTCAAGCGGCGCATCGATCTCATCAACGCCGCCGGCGGCGAGGAGGCCTTCTTCGTCCCGCGTGACCGCGTGGGCGAGGAGATCGCGACCGACCGTTATTTCGGCGGCATGCTGCTGCGGCGGGCCGGGTCGCTCCATCCCGCGAAATACGTGCGCTCCCTCGCCGCGGCCGCCGAGCGTCTCGGTGCCACGCTGATGGGCGGCGTCGAGATGCGTGGCTATCGGCGGGAGGCCGATGGCGGCTTCGTGGTCGAGACCAGCCGCGGGGTGCTGCGCACCCGCCGGCTGATGATTGCGACCAACGGCTATACGGGCGGCGCCACCCCCTGGCACCGCCGACGCCTCATCCCCGTTGCCAGCTACATGATCGCGACCGAGGAGCTCGGCGAGGAGCGGGTCCGGCAGGTCATGCCGCAGCTCCGGGTCTATGGCGACACGAAGAAGGTCCTCTACTACTTCCGGCCCTCCCCGGATCATCGCCGCATCCTCTTCGGTGGCCGCGCCAGCTTCGTGAATGCCGATCTCCGTGCCTCCGGCACGACGCTGCACCGCTACCTCACGCATCTGATCCCGGAACTGCGCGGCGTTCGCGTCTCGCATTCCTGGAAGGGGAACGTCGCCTTCGCCTTCGATATGATGCCGCATCTCGGCGAGCACGAGGGCGTGCACTACGCCATGGCCTGCAACGGCAGCGGCGTGGTGACCATGACGCATCTGGGCACCGCCACGGCGCGGCAGATGCTGGGTTCTGCCAACAAGCCCTCTGCCTTCGCCCGCCTGCCCTTCCCGACCCGCCCCCTCTACACCGGCCACCCCTGGTTCCTGCCGGTTGTTGGCCTGTCGTACCAGCTCAAGGACCGGCTGGACGGCTGGCGCGTGCCGAAAGACGCGGCTTGATGGGCGCGCATCCCTACTTCGCCGCGGAGGAGTTCGCGGCACGGCTCGGCCGGCTGAAGGCGCGTCTGCGCACGGCCGGGGTCGAGGTGGCGCTGTTCGACGAGATTGAGGCGATGTCCTGGATCTCCGGCTTCGGCAGCTCCGCCAATCGCTGGCGCTGCGTCGGCATCCCGCTCGAGGGTGAGCCCTTCTTCCTCATCCGCGCGCTGGACGCCTCGGTCTGCCGCGAGCGGAGCTGGATCGCGGATGTGCCGACCTTCCGCGACTGGGAGGATCCGGTGCCGGTGCTGGCCGAGGCGCTGCGCGCGCGCGGGCTGGAGAGTGCGACTATCGGCCTGGACTTCGAGAGCTACGGCACCTCCATCGCCCGGCTGCGGGCGATGCAGGCCGCGCTGCCGGGCGCGCGCTTCGTGGATATCGGGGCTGTGGTGGCGGAGTTGCGGCTGATCAAGTCGCCCGCCGAGATCTCCCTCCTCCGCAAGGCCGCCGCCATCGGCGACGAGGCGCTGCGCCGCGCCGCGGCCGCCTGCGTGCCCGGGGCCTCCCAGCGGGACGCCGCGCGCATCGCGCAAGCCACCTTCATCGAGCTGGGCGGCGATCCTTATCGCCCCGGCCCGATCACCGCCGGGCGCGGCTGGGACTTCCTGCACGGCCATCTCGGCGACGAGCCCCTGGCCACGGGCGATGTGGTGCATATCGAGTTGACGCCGCGGGTGCATGGTTATTCCAGCCGCATGATGCGCTGCGTCGTTCTCGGCGAGCCGGAGCCGGAGCGTCAACGGGCCGCGGAGGTCCTGGCGGAACTCCAGGATCGGCAGATCGCCGCGATGCGGCCCGGCGCGGTGGCGGGCGAGGTGGATGCCATCCTGCGCGACGGCGTGCTCGCCGCCGGGCTGCGCGACAGCTACGACAACATCACCGCCTATACGCTCGGCCTTTACGGCGATGCCGGGCCGCGCACCAGCGACTTCACACGCATCTTCCACCCCGGTGCCGCCTGGCGGCTGGAGGCGGGCATGGTGATGCATGTCTACGCCTCCGCCGGCGGTGCGGCGCTGAGCGAGACGGTGCTGGTCACGGAGACCGGTCCGGAACTGCTGACCGCCCTGCCGCGTGGCCTTCTCGTCAACCGATAGGGATCTGACCCACCATGTTCGACGTCGTCGATACCGGCATCGTGCCGTCCAAGGGGCCGATCAGCGGCACCGTGAAGAAGGGTAACCTCGTGATCTCCGCGCAGGTTCCCAAGGACCCGGTGAGTGGGGCGATCATTGATGGCGATATCACCGTCCAGACGCGCCGGACGCTGGACAACCTGCGCATGGCCCTGAAGGGCGCGGGCGGCAGCCTGGCCGATGTCATGCTCTGCCAGGTCTACCTGATTGATCCGGCAGATGCGGCCGGCATGAACGCCGTGTACCGCGAGTATTTCCAGGAGCCCTATCCCTGCCGCGCCACGGTGGTCGCGAAGGAACTGCTCGCGCCCGGCATGCGGATTGAGCTGATCGCGACGGCGCATCTGGGCTGATGCAACCGGCGGAGATCATTGTCCTCGGCGCAGGCGTCGCCGGGCTCTCCTCCGCGCTGCCGCTGGCGCGTGCGGGGCGCCGCGTGACGGTGATCGACCCGCTGGGCCCGGCGGGCGGCGCTTCCTTCGGCAATGCCGGGCTGATCAGCGCCGAAACGGTGGTGCCCATCGCGCTGCCGGGCATGCTGCGCAAGGTGCCGTCCTGGCTCGCGGATCCGCTCGGGCCGCTGGCGGTGCGGCCCGCCTACCTGCCCCGGGCCGCGCCCTGGCTGGCGCGGTGGATCCGCGCCGGCCGGATGGACCGCGTGCGGGCCATATCGGATGCCATGGCCCGCCTGCACGGTGGCGCCTTCGATGCCTGGCGCGACCTGCTGGGGCCGGACTACTCAGCGCTGATTCGCCGCAACGGCCAGGTCCAGCTCTGGGACGAGGCGGAGGAAACCCCCGGCGCGGTGCTGGAGCGCGGGCTGCGTCAGCGCCATGGGATCGAGGCTCAGGAGCTGGGCCAGGACGACATCCGCCAGATCTTCCCCGGCATCGCCCGCCACGTCTCCCGGGGCCTGTTAATCCCTGGCAACGGCCACACGGTGAGCCCGCCCCGCGCCGTGCGCCGCCTGGCCGAGCTGCTGCTGGAGGCGGGCGGCACCATCCTGCCGCAGCGGGCCATGAAGCTGATCCCGGACGGCAGCGGCGGGTGGACGGTGATGACCAACACCGACAACCTGCGGGCCGGCCAGGTCGTCGTCGCGGGTGGCGCCTGGTCCCGCGGGCTGCTCGATCCGCTCGGCGTCTCCGTCCCGTTGGAGACCGAGCGCGGCTACCACCTGATGCTGCCGTCCCCGAGCATCGAGCCGCGGCTGCCGATCCTCTACAAGTCCCGGAACTTCGGCGTGACGCCGATGGAGGAGGGGCTCCGCGTCGCGGGCACGGTGGAAATCGCGGGGCTGGAGGCGCCGCCGGACGAGCGGCGCGCGGCCCGGCTCATGGGGCACCTGCTCCAGCTTTTCCCGGAGATGCGGGCGGGCGAGCCGCGCCTGTGGATGGGCTTCCGGCCCTCCACGCCGGACAGCCTGCCGGTGCTCGGCCCCGTGCCCGGGCATCCCGGCCTGCATCTCTGCTTCGGGCACGGCCATTTCGGCATGACCGGCGGGCCGCCGAGCGGCGCCCTCGTCGCCGGCATGATTCTTGGTCAGGTTCCCGCCATCGACGTGTCATCCTATTCCATCACCCGCTTCCGCTGATCCACTCATCGAAAGGGCGAACCATGGCTTCCGCGACCATTCCCAGGCGCCTGCTTCTCGGCATGGCGCTCGCCGCACCAGCCCTTCTCTCGCGCCGCGCGCATGCGGCGGGCGAGGTGATCGTCCGCACGCCCGGCGGCACCTATGACGACGTGATGCGGCGCGTGGTCTATGACCCCTTCACGCGGGAGACCGGCATCGAGGTGCGCCCCGTGGCGGCCACGGCCGCCAAGCTGCTCGCCATGTTCCGGGCGGGGAACGTGGAGCTGGACCTGATCGACACCGGCGACCACCAGCTGATGCGGCTGGAGCGGATGGGGGCGCTGGCGCCCATCGCCTATGACAGCTGGACCCGTTCCAAGCCCGAGGACATCAACCCCGAGGTGAAGCTGTCCCACCGCGTCGGCAACTTCGTCTATGCCAGCGTGCTCGGCTACAGCACCGAGCATTTCGGGGCGAACCCGCCGGCCTCCTGGAAGGACTTCTGGGATGCCGGGCGCTTTCCCGGCCCGCGGATGCTCACGGACATGGCGGCGGGCTCGGCCAGCCTCGAATTCGCGCTGCTGGCGGATGGCGTGCCGCGTGACAAGCTCTACCCGATCGACATCGACCGCGCGCTGCGCGTGATGGACCGCATCCGTCCGCAGATCCGCCGTTTCTGGGACACCGGCGCCCTCTCCGGCCAGATGCTGTCCGACAAGGAGGTGGTGGCCGGTTCCATCTGGAACGGGCGGCTGCAGGTGCTGATCGATCGCGGCGCCAAGCTCGGCTACACCTGGAACGAGCACATGATCCAGGTGCAGGCGCTCGGCGTCTTCAAGGACGCGCGCAACGTCGAGGGTGCGCAGAAGCTGATCGACTTCATGATGCAGCCCGCGGTGCAGGCGGAATATGCCAAGCCGCTGATCTACGGCCCCACCAACAAGCAATCGTTCCCGCTGCTGAGCGCGGAGGAGCGGGAGCGCATGCCGGGCGGCGAGCAGTCCCTGCGGACGGGCTTCTACCAGAACATCGAGTGGTGGGAGGACAACCGGGACCGCGTCAGCCGCACCTGGTCCCGCTGGGTGCAGCGCTGATGGAGGGTGCAGTCGCCCTTGAGGGCGTGACGAAGCGATACGGCTCGGAGACGGTGGTGTCGGACGTGTCCCTCACCATTCCGCCGGGGGAGTTCTTCACGCTGCTCGGTCCCTCCGGCAGCGGCAAGACCACCACGCTCTCCATGCTGGCCGGCTTCGTCACGGCCGATGCGGGGCGCGTGATGCTGAACGGTCAGGACATGACCCATGTCCCGCCGCGCGGGCGCGGGCTTGGTATGGTGTTCCAGAACTACGCGATCTTCCCGCATCTCGACGTGGCGGAGAACGTGGCCTTCCCGCTCTCCGTGAAGGGTGCGCCCAAGGCCGAGATCCAGGCCCGGGTCACCGAGGCCCTGGCCATGGTTAAGCTGACGGGGTTCGAGCGGCGCTACGCCCGGCAGCTCTCCGGCGGGCAGCAGCAGCGCGTGGCGCTGGCGCGCGCCATTGTCGCGCATCCGCGCGTGGTGCTGATGGACGAGCCGCTGGGCGCGCTGGACAAGAACCTGCGCTACCACATGCAGGTGGAGATCAAGGAGATCTCGCGCCGCCTGGGCACGACGGTGATCTACGTCACCCACGACCAGGAGGAGGCGCTCACCATGTCCGACCGGATCGCGATCATGAACCACGGCCGGATCGCGCAAATGGGGCCGCCGCGCGAGGTGTATGAGCGCCCTGACTCCACCTTCGTCGCCGCCTTCCTGGGGGAGGCGAACCTTCTCGTCGCGCGCAGGGACGGGGACCGCTTCGCGGGGCCGGGCGGGATGCCGATCCAGGCCGGCGTCGGGCGCGTCGAGGCCGCGGAGGGCAGGCTCTTCGTGCGCCCCGAGAAGGTCTCGATCGCCGGCGCGGGCGCCGGGGCCGGGCCCAACTCCCTGCCGGGGCGGGTGCGCCACGCCTCCTTCCTCGGCAATGTCGTCCGCTACGAGGTGGAGGTGGCCGAGGGCGCCCTGGTTCTCTGCGATGCCGCCAATGCGGCGGGGATCACCCTGCACCCGCCCGGCGAGGCGGTACAGCTGAGCTGGCGCGCCGAAGACAGCCGGCTGCTGGCGGCCTGATCCGATGCCCATTCGCACTCAGGGGGCCTTGCTGCTCCTGCTGCCCTCGCTCCTGCTGCTCGCCGCGCTGTTCCTGATCCCGATTGCCTGGTTCCTCTTCGGCTCGATGCAGGAATTCGCCACTTGGTCCGAGCTGGTGGAGGAGGCGGAGGCGGTGCTGTTCTCCGGCGGCGTCGGCCGGTCCCTGGTGAACACGGGCTGGATCGGGGCCGTCGTCACGTTGCTCGCGCTCGTGATCGGCTATCCCATGTCCTACGTGCTGTCCCGCGCGCGGGGGCTGGCCTTCACCGCCATCCTGCTATGCATCGTGCTGCCCTACTTCACCAGCACCATCGTGCGGACCTATGCCTGGATGGTGCTGCTGGGGCGCAACGGGCTGATCAACCAGATCCTGCTGGGGCTGGGGATCGTGGAGGAGCCGCTGCAGCTTCTCTACAACCGGCTCGGCGTCGTGATCGGCATGACCTATGTCCTGCTGCCCTATATGGTGCTGACGCTCTACGCGGCCATGAAGGCGGTGGACCACCGGCTGCTGCAGGCGGCGGAGGGAATGGGGGCGACGCCCGCACAGGTGTTCCGCCGCGTTTTCGTGCCGCTGACCATGCACGGGGTGGTGGCCGGCGTGCTGATCACCTTCATCCTGGCGATCGGCTTCTTCGTGACCCCCGCCCTGATGGGCGGCCCGTCGGACGTCATGATCGCCATGCTGATCGAGCGGGAGGTGGAGATCACCCAGAACTGGCCCGCTGCGGCCATGATGACGGTGGTGCTTCTCGCCGTGACCCTCACCCTCTACGCGGTCTACAGCCGCTTCGCCGAGCCCGGGGAGGCCGCACGCTGATGGGTCCGGTCCTGCGTTCCACCCTGCTCAAGGTGATGGTGACGCTTCTCTGCGCCGGGATGCTGGCGCCGATCGTCATCGTTGCCATCGCCTCCTTCTCCGGCGACGGCTACCTGAAGTTCCCGCCGGAGAGCTTCTCCACCCAGTGGTACGAGCGTTTTCTGGGCGATCCACGCTGGCGGCAGGCGATCGCCAACTCCGTGATGATCGCCGTCATGGCTTCCCTTATCTCGACCTCGCTCGGCTTCCTGGCGGCCTATGCGATGGTGCGGGCGGAGTTCCCGCTCAAGCGCGTCATCGCCGCGCTGCTGCTCACGCCCGTGATCGTGCCGCACGTGATCACGGCCGTGGCGATCTATTTCCTGTCCTCGCGCCTCGGCCTCGTCGGCGTCCGGCCGTGGATCGCCGTTGCCCATTCAATCGTCGCGCTGCCCGTCGTTCTCGTGATCCTTCAATCCGCGCTTCGGACCGTGGATCCCGTGCTGGAGCGGGCGGCGATGGTGTTCGGCTGCACGCGCTGGGGCGTTTTCCGCCGTGTCGTGCTGCCCATCGCCCTGCCGGGCGTGGTCTCCGCCGCCCTCTTCGCCTTCCTGACGTCCTTCGACGAACTGGTGATCTCGATCTTCCTGGCTGGCTTCCGTTCGGAAACCCTGCCGGTCCGGATCTGGAACAGCCTGCTGTTGGAGGTGGAGCCGACCATTGCGGCGGTGTCGAGCCTGCTGATCGCCGTCACGGCTCTCGCCCTCGGCATCGACGCGCTGCTTCGGCGCCTCCGCGGCGGGGCTGGGGGAATTCCCGCGCGCTAGTGTTCTGTCAGGCCCGGCACCGGCCTACTCGATTTCGTACCGAAGCTGTCACCACCGGCGCCAGGTCTCTCCACTGAGCCAGCCCTCCAGGCTGGCCGCGTCAGCCCTTCCTCCCGTCGCGGCCTCTACGCTGCGCCAAGCCAGGCACAACATGCAGGACAGCACGGGCACGCGTCTCGCATCCTATGGGCGAGGATGGGCCGCAAGGTCGGCATCCCCCTTCCCAGCATGACGATCGCGTCCAGGCCCACGGGATCCAATGCTTCCAGCACCGCCTGCGCGCCGGTGCTGTCCATCGCGTAGATCGGGTGGGATGCGCCGCGCCGTAGGGTGGAGTCGGAGACGCGCGCGTCTCCGAAGCCCTGCGCCTCCCAGGAGCCGATGGCCGCGCGCGCCAGCACATCCGGATAGGGCGAGACCAGCCCGATGCGCCGCGCCGACAGGGCCCGGAGTGCGTCCCGGACGGCCTGCCCAGCTGTCACCACCGGCACCCGGGCGCCGCCACCATGCGGGCGACGATGGCGGTCTCTTCCAGCGGGCCGGCGTAGTAGGATGAGCCGGTACAGGCGAAGGCTATGGCGCTCACAGGGGCGTTGGCGGATCGCGCCGCTGCTTCCTCGAGATCGCGAAGATAATCCAGCAGCCGTTCCACCATGCCCGGCCTGGGGCCGGTGAGGCGCGCGTCGACCATCGCGACGCCGGGTGGCAGAAGCGCGGCAAGCTCCGGCTCCACCGTCGTGTTCGCCTGCGGCGTCAGTACGCCGATCAACCCACGAGGAGCATATTCCAGGGCCATGGAATGGGAAGGGAAGGCCATCGGTAACCTAGGCTCCCATATCCCGGACTTCAGGGCGCCTCATGCTCCAAGGTAAATTGGTGACGGGCGGGCAGCCCGCGGGAAGGTCTTCATTTCAAGTTGAATGCGCCTGCTTCATGGCAGCGGAACGATCCGTCCCAGCATGACCCCGAGCGGCCGCGGG
The DNA here is from genome assembly GCF_017813365.1 of Roseomonas indoligenes. Taxonomy (GTDB): domain Bacteria; phylum Pseudomonadota; class Alphaproteobacteria; order Acetobacterales; family Acetobacteraceae; genus Roseomonas; species Roseomonas indoligenes. Next base: position 168,390 of record NZ_JAGIZA010000013.1, on the reverse strand, counting down.
TCATTCGAGAAGCCGACGGACAAGGGCGAAGTGGGCCGCTCGGGCCGCAGCCGAACGATCAACGGCACACCGTGTCGCAGCCCGGGTGGCAGGGGAATATCCAACCTGCCGCCCGGCACCGGCCCGGGCGCGGCGGTCGCGCCAGCGCCCGACAGCACGAAACGGGTCATGGGCGCGCCATCCAGCAGCACGCCCACGGCCTGTCCGGAAGCGTCGGGCGCGAAGGCGCATACGAATTCCAGCCGTAGCCGCCCCGGCAGGACCCCTGCATCCGGCAGACGGAGGTGGAACTGCGCCTCGTTGCCGATCGTCCAGCGGCCGTAGGGTTCCGGATCGCCCCACCCGGACCAGGCCGCCACGGCTGCCCGCGGGCTGGCCACGGCCACTACCCCGTCGAGCACCGGGAAGGCTTCCGGCATTGCCGCATCGATCCGTTGCAGGAAGACGCCGAGCGCCCGATCCCAGTCGTGCCGCACCCGGTTCCTGATCGAGGGGAGTCCCTCGAAGCGGAACCACACCGGCAGTATGGCTTCCCCCCTCCACGCGTGCAGCGCGCCTTCCAGGTGGAACGCGAACGGGGCGGGAAGCAGCTCGGTGCCGCGCCGGGAGACGACCTCTCCGCCCGCCCAGATGGAAACGGCCAGGCCAGGCGCTCCCTCCGGGACATGGGGAACCAGGGTCATCCGCAGCGGAAGCCGTTCGCCGGGCCGGCCAAGGCATCGCAGCACCAGGAGGGCCGTGTCCCCGTCCGTCCAGCGCCCCATGGGTTCCGGCACCGACCAGCCCTGGACGAAGGAGCCGCCGCCATGATCCTGCCCGGCGTTAAACCCTTCTGAGCGCAGTTCCGCGAAATCCGCTAGCGGTCCTGCCTGACGGAGGACCCGCCGCAATGCCGAGGCTGGCCTTTCGCGTGGCGGCTGCGAAGGGCCGGCCGAGATCAGGCCCCGGGCTGCCCCGCCATGTCGGCGGGCCAAGGCGGCCAGCGGGCTCTCCGTCTCCCGCCCGCGCCTCGTCAGCTCCCAGTTCTGGAAAGGCAGGCGCCAGCGGGGCAGCGAGGACACACCGCGCGGCAGCGGCAGGAGCGCGATGTCGGCGACCAGGGCCAGCGCCTCCGAGGTCCAGGCTTCCAACCGGTACCGTCGGGACAGGCCGCGAAGCAGAGGCCAGTCCCAGGTCCCTTCCCCGCCATGCCGCAACAGCAGCGCCGCCTCCGCCACCCAGTCATGCCGGCCGATCACGGTGTCGTGGAAGGCATGCGCGAGGAGCACGAACAGGTGGTCCGTCAATCCGGCGATGCGCAGCGGCATTCCGTTGAGAGTGCCGCCGACGGCTCGCGACATGACGCCCTCCGCATGGGCCGGGTCACCGATGGCCGCGGCCGGGCGCCAGTGGAGGTCGAGAAGGCTCGTGGACGGGCCCGGCACGCCCAGAGCATGGAAGCGGCGCAGGTCGGTCTCGGTCACCGTCGCGGGCGCCGGGCCACCCCAGCCGTCGGCCTGCAGCGCGCCCAGGGCGTCGCGCAGCCGTTCGCGCGGCAGTAGGAGATCGAAGTCGCCCATCGGGCGCAGCTCGGCTTCCGCACGCCACCGGGCCAGCAGCGCCGCCCCCTTCATGAGCACCACCGGGATCCCCGCTGCCTCCAGCGTGCACAGGCCCTGCTGCAGGCTGCGAAGCCGCAAGGCCCCCGTCAGCCAGATGTGCTTGGCCTGGCCCCCGAGCCAGGCCAGCTTTGGATCCTTCACTCCGGCCCGGCGGAGATTGGCGTGGAGGAGCGGCATAAGGCGCAGGTCACGCCCTTCCATCTCCGCCGGATCGGCGAAGTCCCGCCACGCCGCGAAGGCGGCCCGTGCTTCGGATGGCGGTCGCAGGCAGGCTTCCAGAAGCCAGCGGTCGCGGTCCGGGATCAGGGGCAACCCCATCCGCACGGCACTCAGGCGCCGGACTCGCGGCGGGAGCGCCGTGCATCGAGGTAAGCCTTCATGACCAGCAGGTAGTCGCCGTGCTGGCGGGCCCGATCGTACCGGCCCATGTTGCCGCGGTGCAGGCGCCGCGCGCAGACGAGGTCCGGCAGCATCGTCCAGCAGAAGCCAAGCGTCATCGCGCGCGCGTACCAGGCGATGAAATCGGCACCACGTCGCTCCTCCTCGAAGTTGCCGATCCGGTCGAAGGCGGTCCGGCGCAGCAGCAGGGTGCCTTTGGCGAGGCCCGGCTGTGGATCCAGCGCCGTGACGGCGCTGAGGGCGCGGCTCTCCGCGTCAGAAAGTTCGGGGCTGACGAAATTGCGGATATGGCCGAAGGCCCCATCCAGTGTCGCATCCCCGGCCAGCGCCGCGCCCTGCAGGGCGAGCTTCCCGGGCAACCAGAGATCGTCGGCATCAAGGAAGGCCAGCGCCTCGCCGGTGGCCCTGGCGGCCGCCGCGTTCAAGGCCGCCGCGACGCCGCGGTTCGGCTGGCGGAGAACGGTCACGCGCGACCCGAAGCTCTCCAGCACCGCAGCCGTCGCATCGGTCGAGCCGTCATCCACCGCGATCACATCCGCCGGGGCCGGGTTCTGCTCCAGCACGGAGCGCAGGGCCTCCCCGACATAGGCGGCGGCGTTCCAGCAGGGGAGCAGGACCGAGATCCGCATCCCCCGAGTCAAGTCGGCGCCCCCTGGCGCCGCAGCACCGCCGCGCGCATGGCGGCCAGCATGGCCGCCGGGCCCAGCGCCGCGCGGGAGCGGTTGCCGCCATGCATGCGATAGGTCAGCGCCGGCGCATCCACCATGGCGACCGGCACCTCCGCCTCGCGCAGGCGAAGATAGAAGTCCAGGTCCTCGGCCCGGTCATGGACCGCCCTGAGGCCGCCGAGGGCGTGCCAGGTTGGAAGGCGGATCAGCGCACTTCCCAGGAGGAACGGAACTTGTGCCCCGTCGGCCATGCGAAGGCGTGGGTCGGGCACGGCGCCGGGCATCTCCTCGATCCGGAGGCGTCCGCAGACCATGCCGGCCGAGGGATCGGCCGCGAGCCCGGCAAGCAGCGCCGCGTTGCGCCCAGGCGGCCAGAGGTCGTCATGGTCCAGGAAGGCGAGCAGGTCTCCGTTCGCCACGGCGGCCCCATGGTTGCGGGCGCCGGCCGGGCCGCGCCGGGCCTGCCGAAGCAGCCGCACTTCCGGATCGGTCTGCCGGACCGCGGCGGCGGTCCCGTCCTCCGACCCATCATCCACAACGATCAGCTCGTGCACCGGCGGCCGTTGCGCGCGAACGCTGCGGATCGCCTCGCCGACCAGGGCAGCGCCATTGTGCACGGGGATGATCGCGCTGATCGTCAGACCGCCGTGATCTCCGATCACGCCACGGCCTCGGCGAGGGCGGCGAGGGCCGCGGCGAAATCCCGTCCGGGATCGAAGCGGCGCGGCACAAGCGGCGCAGCGAGCAGGTTGAGCAGCTTGCCCATCCGCGCGGGCTCATGGCCGGGCGTGGCAACGGCCGTGGTGGCCGCGAGCGCGTTCAGCAGGGCGGTGCGGGTTACCGGGGCAAAAACCGGTTTCGCTGCGCCGCGACGGTCGAGCAGCAGCACGGCGGCGAGCGGTGCGCCGCCGATCGCGAGCGGTCCGGGCAGCGTGTTGAACGCCAGTTCATGCCGTCGCTCGCCGTCGTCGAAAGAGATCTCGCGCCGCGCGGGTTCCAGCGCACCGAAACGCCCGAGCATGTCGTCGCGCAGTCGGGCCGTCGCGTAGAGCGCCGCCACCTCCGGTGAGGCATCGGTGCGGACCAGCACGAAGTCGTCGCCCGCGAAGCGCCACCCGGCGGCAAGTCCGGCCAGCGCGAGGCTTGTCTTGCCTGCCCGCCCTGGCCCGGCGAGCAGCACCGCTCGCCCCTGCCAGGCGATGGCCGCACCGTGCACCGCGATCCAGGGCGTGCCGTCGAGCATGGCCTGGAGGATGGGCAGGAAGGGACGGGATCGTTCCCAGGCCGGCACGCGCGCCGCGTCCTCGACCCAGTAGAGCGCACGCCGTCTCCGCCGGTCCACGGCGTACAGCGCCTGCGCGTGGCGCCCCATCCAGAGGATGTAGGATTCAGCATCGGCATGCAGGAGCATGTCGCCGTCACGGTCGGGCGGAACCAGGGCCGGAGGCGGCATGCCGCAGGACCCATCGGCGACTGTCAGTTCCCAGCTTTCCCCGCCGGCGCCATCCTCCGGCGCCGCCGCGAAGGCGCCGGCGAACATCGCGGCCAGGGCGTGTGTCAGGAAATGAAGCCGTAGCTTCAGGCTGCCGATCGCAACCTGCCGGGCTTGGACCGCCGGCTGTTCGGCAGCTGCCGCGATGGTGGCGGCAACCAGCGACCCGTCCTCTTCGGAGGCTATTCGGCGGCTATCGCGGTCTGCGGCAGCAAGGGCCATCCGGCCTCACCAACGTCGTGGATCGGGTCGATCAGAAGCAGCCCTTGCAGATCGTCGAACCGTTCGAGCGTCGGTGCGTCGAAAGTGGGAGTGCCGGGAAGTCCGCGAGGATTCAGCACCGGGGCTTCGGCGGGAACCAGCAGTCCTTCCGCAAGGAGCTGTGCCAGGAATTCGCTGACCGAGGCGGCGGCGTCCTGCGGAAAGGAAGCGGCGATCTGTCGGCCGGTGTAACCGCTGTTCAGTCCAGACCAGATCCTGGAAGCCGAGCCGCCAAGGCTATAGAAGATCCCGGTATCCAGGTTCGCCACGACCATCTCATCCCCGAAATCCCGGGAGATGATGCCAGGCCCTGCTGGACCGAAGAGCATATCGAGATCGCCGCCCACATTGCCTCCTTGAGGATGTGATTGCGAAACGAAGGCTAGAATTCTCCTCGATCCGAGGCAAGCGTCCTCTGGAGGAGGCGTCACCGGGACGGAGCGACTGACGGCGACATGCGCTCGGCCCGATGCCCTTTGACTGCTGGCGCATTTGGCCGATCGGAACGGCGGCGTTTGCCCGCGATTGCCGAGATGGCTCGGCGAGGTGCCGAGGGCTGCTCCGTGACATAGGTCACATCCTCGTTCGGTACGGCAATCCCAGACTGCGCCGTACACCGCCTTGCTCCGCCGCGGGCGGTCCGGAGATGCCTGCTCATGGTTCCCGCAGCGGTTCCCAATGGCTCATTCCTCATCGGTCAGGAGGTGGCCATCGTCTCTATCAGGACCGGCGTCCTCGAAGATGTCCTGCCGGTCAGTGCCGTGTCGCCACAGGGCAACATCGTGGTCACAGGCTGGAAGGGTTTCTTTTCTCCGGACGGCCTTGAGGTCCGGCAGCCTGTCAGGAAGGCCACCGCCGTGCGCCAGCACAGCTGCGAAGTCATCTCGCTTCACGGACGTATCCTCGGTGACCTGCTGGATCTGCCGACAGGTCGCCAACCCGTCAGGAAGCTTAGGCCACGCTGGTTCATCCGCGTCGCGACACCGGAGGACCGAGCCGTCCTTGACGCCCGCGACGACGACCTGCGCCTGATGCGCCTGATCACGCAGCGCCTCAAGCGTGCCGCTCGTTCGGCAAATCTGCTGCCCCGTGAGGCGCTCCTCGAGATATCCAGGCTCGTCGGGCAGGCGACGGGCCCTGGTCAGGGCAACCGAGCAGCCGATGCCGCGGTTCAGGATGTCACGCCTGGCTTCCTTCACGGGCAGGGCGAAGCGTCGATGGCCCGAGGGGAACCAACATCCTCCACTGCCCCCTGATGGCGTTGTCGCACAAGACATGCTGCCAACCCCGGATGGACAAGGCATCGATACGGGGTGAGCGGCCCAGGACGCCTGGTTGGACGGGGAACTGACGTGAATACGACCCGGGCCTGATCACCAGCGGTGACCTGGCCGCGTGGATCTCGCCCATTGCAAGAAATTTTACTTAAACTTATCGACCTAAGCCCTTTGTGCCGGGTTTCCCTACCTAGGGTTGTGTTTTCAACCACGATACACCCTAATAGTTCAGGCGGGGCGGGTTGATAGGCCCGGGGGTGGGCGGTCTATGCGGGATGGCGTTCTCAACAGGCTCTCGATCCGCGGGCTGCTCGTGGGCAGCTTCGCCGTGGTGCTTCTGGCCATGCTCGTCATGGGCGGACTGGCATACGCGAAGCTCGCCGAAATCGAGCGCGAGGCCATCGCCGTGGCGCGGGACACGACCCCTGGGCTCTATGCCAGTGGCCAGCTGAATGTTGCCTGGGCGCAGCGCCTCGCCCTGATCGAAGGGCATATTCTCCAGGATCCCGGGGACGCCCGCCGGGAGACCGAGGAGAGGCTGCAGGCCAATCAGGCCGCGATCCAGCGGTTCAGGCGCCTCTACGAGGACTCCATCTACGAGGAAGCGGACAGGGAACGCTTTGCCGCGCTGAACGACCTGGAGGGCCCCTTCACTGCCGCCGAGACGGAGGTGCTGCGGCTGAGCCGGGATGAGCGCGACGAGGATGCGCGGGCCGCGATGCAGGCCAGGCTGATGCCCGTGAACGCCCGCCTGCAAGCCGGTCTCCAGAACCTGATCGAGGCCAACAAGCGCGGTGCCGACGTCTCAACCCGACAGATCGTCACGTCCAGCAACGCGGCGCAGATCAGCATGGCGATCAGCATCGCCGTGGCCGCGGTCCTGGCCGCCGGCCTGGGCTGGGTCCTGTTCCGGGCGGTGACGCGGCCCCTGGGCGACCTCGTCGCCGCGGCGGACCGGATGCGGGAAGGGAATTTCAGCCAGCGCCTGGATCCGAGGCGGCAGGACGAGTTCGCCGTCGTCGCCGCCGCCTTCAATCGCATGGCCGAGGACCTTACGGCGCTGATCGCCCAGGTGCAGCGCTCGAGCATCCAGGTCAGCACCTCCATCACCGAAACCGCCGCCACCTCCAAGGAGCAGCAGGCCACTGCCAACGAGATCGCGGCGACCACGAGCGAGATCGGCGCCACCTCTCGCGAGATCTCCGCCACCTCCCGGGAACTGGTCCGCACCATGGAGGACGTCTCGGCCGTGGCTGACCAGGCGGCAGGCATGGCGGGGCAGGGAAGGGCCGGCCTCGCCAGGATGGAGGAGATGATGCAGCAGGTTGCCGCCGCCGCTGGCTCCATCAACGCCAAGCTCGGCGTGCTGAACGAGAAGGCCGGCAACATCAACCAGGTCGTCACGACGATCACCAAGGTGGCGGACCAGACCAACCTCCTGTCGCTCAATGCCGCGATCGAGGCCGAGAAGGCCGGCGAATACGGCCGCGGCTTCGGCGTGGTGGCCACCGAGATCCGGCGGCTCGCGGACCAGACGGCGATCGCGACCTACGACATCGAGGGGATGGTCAAGGACATCCAATCCGCCGTCTCGGCGGGGGTGATGAGCATGGACAAGTTCTCCGAGGAGGTGCGCCGCGGGATGGGGGAGATCCAGCAGGTCGGCGGCCAGCTCTCCGGGATCATCGAGCAGGTGCAGGGGCTGGCCCCGCGCTTCGAGAGCGTGAACGAGGGCATGCAGGCCCAGGCCGTGGGCGCCGGCCAGATCAGCGACGCCCTCGCCCAGCTCGGTGAGGCGGTCACGCAGACCGTGGAGTCCCTGCAGCAGTCGAGCCAGGCCATCGACGAACTGAACCAGGTTGCGGCCGGGCTGCGGGGCAGCATCTCGCGCTTTCGCCTCCATGCCTGAGCGCGGTGCGGAGGGGGGACGCCCGCTGCTGTTCCTGCTCTGCCGCCTGGGTGAGGAGATCTTCGCGATCGAGGCCGCCCAGGTCGGCGAAGTGCTGCCGATGGTGCAGGTCACCCCGCTGGCGCGCGCGCCCAGGGGCGTTGCGGGTCTCATCAATCATCGCGGCACGCCGGTCCCGGTGGTGGATCTCGGCCTGCTCGCCCTCGGCCGGCCCGCGCCGCGAAAGCTGAGCACGCGCATCGTGCTGGTGCGGGCCTCGGAGCCGGAGGAGCGGCCGCGCTGGCTCGGGCTGATCCTCGAGCACGCGACCGAGACGCTGCGCCGCGAGCCCGAAGCCTTCCTGTCCCCAGGCGTTGCGGCAGGGGTCAGCGCTTCCCTGGGCCCGGTGCTGACGGACGAACGCGGGCTGATCCAGTGGATCGACCTCCGCCGGATCCTGCCGGCGGAGGTGCGGCAGGCCCTGCTCCGGCAACCGTCGGAGCTGACGTGATGCTCGCCGGGATCGAGGCCCTCCTGAAGCAGCGGATCGGCCTGGACGCGGCCACGATCGGCACGGCCGCCATCGCCAGGGCCGTGCGCTCCCGACAGGCGGCCTGCGCCCTGCCGGATATCCAGGCCTATCACGCCAGGCTGCTGGACTCACCGGCGGAGGTACAGGAGCTCATCGACGCCGTGGTGGTGCCGGAAACCTGGTTCTTCCGGGACCGCGGCGCGCTGGATGCCATGGTGCGCCTGGTGCGCGAGGGCATGGCGGACCGGCCGCCATTGCGGCTCCTCAGCCTGCCCTGCTCCACGGGGGAGGAGCCCTATTCCATCAGCATGGCGCTGCTGGATGCCGGCATCCCGCCGGAGCGCTGGCGAATCGAGGGCATCGACATCAGCGTGCGCTCCCTGGCGCTCGCGCAGCGCGCCATCTACGGGCGGAACGCCTTCCGGGGCACGGATCTGGGCTTCCGGGACCGGCATTTCGAACCCGTGCCGGGCGGCTTCCGACCCTCCGAGGCGGTGCGCCGCCCCGTGCACTTCGCCCAGGGCAACCTGCTCGACGCGGCAAGCCTGCCCGCCGCTGGCAGCCAGGACATCATCTTCTGCCGCAACGTGCTGATCTACTTTGACCGCCCGACACAGGACGCCGCGCTGGGCATCCTGCACGGGCTGCTGGCGCCGGGCGGCCTGCTCTTCCTCGGTCCTTCCGAGACGGGTCTCCCCTCGCGGCGGGACTTTGTCTGGATGAAGCTGCCGATGGCCTTCGCCTTCCGCAAGGCGCGGCCGGCCGAGACGGCCGTGCGACTGCCGTCCGATCCGCCCCAGGCGCTGCGGCGCCCGCGCATGGCGGCGCCCGCTCCGGCGCCGCCCCTCCCGGCCATGCCGCCGCCCGGCCCCCCGCTGCGCTTCCCGCCTTCTCCGCCCGCGGTCCCGCCAGCGCCGCGCGCCAGCCTGGAGCGGGCGCAGCGGCTGGCGGATGCCGGCCGCCTCGCCGAGGCGGTGCAGCAGTGCGAGGCGGTGCTGCGGGAGGATGGCCCCTCGGCCGATGGCTTCCACCTCCTGGGGCTGCTGCGCGATGCGGCGGGCAACCGGCAGGAGGCAATCGCCGGGTACCGGAAGGCGCTCTACCTCGACCCGCGTCACCAGGAGGCGCTGGCGCATCTGGCCCTTCTGCTGGAGCAGGAGGGTGACGCGAACGGGGCGCGCATGCTGCGTGACCGCCTGCGGCGCTCGGCCGGGCAAGGTGCTGCGTGAGCGCCGAAGGTGACCTGGCGGGGGAGGGGGCCCTTCCCGTGCCGCAGGAGCAGCGGCAGGGCGCTGGCCGCGCCGCGCCGGCCGGAGCGGTCTCCGCCCTGCTCGACCGGGAGGCGCCCGAGGGCTACCTCGACGAATGGACCGGGCATGTGGCGCGGGGGAGTGGCTTCTCCTCCCTGTCCTTCGACCCGATGCGCAGCGCTGCGGGCCCTGATGCTCCGCCCCTCTCCCTCATGGTCTTCCGGCTCGGCGCCGACTGGCTGGCCCTGCCGACGCGCTTCCTTGCGGAGGTGGCCGAGCCGCGGCCCTTCCACTCCCTGCCGCACCGACGCAGCGAGGTGCTGCTGGGCATCACCAACATCCATGGCGAGCTGCTGATCTGCGTCTCCCTCGCGCAGCTGCTGAGGCTGGACCCGGACGGCACGGCGGCACGGGAACGGCAGGTGGCGGCGCGGAGCCGGTTCCTGGTGATCGGCCGGCAGTCCGACCGCTTCGTCTTCCAAGCGGACGAGGTGCACGGGATCGAGCGGCGCCCGGCCGGCAGCCTGCGAGCCGCGCCGGCCACCCTGTCCCGGGCCGTGTCCAGCTACACGCGGCAGGTGCTCTCCTGGGAGGGGCGCAGCGTCGGCTGCCTGGACGGAGACCTGCTGATCGACAGCCTGAACAGAAGCGTCGCATGAGCGGCGGCGAGGATTACAGCCAGTTCTCCCTGCTGGACCTCTTCCGCATGGAGGCGGAGACGCATGGCCAGACGCTGACGGCCGGCCTTCTGGTGCTGGAGCGCGACCCCACCTCCGCCGAGCAGCTGGAGGCCTGCATGCGGGCCGCGCACTCCCTGAAAGGAGCCGCGCGCATCATCGATCTCACCCCCGCCGTGGACCTGACCCACGTGATGGAGGACCTCTTCGTCGCCGCCCAGCGGCGGCAGGTGACCCTGGGGCGGGAGCAGATCGACCTGCTCCTGCGCGGCGTGGACCTGCTGGGGGCCATCGCGCAGGCAGCAGATGCTGCAGCGGTCGCGGCGATGCAGGGCGAGGTGGACGGGCTTCTTGCAGCGCTCCACCGCTCGGTGGCCGGACGCGGCGCGGCGGCCGCGCCCGTCACCCCGCACCCGTCCCCCGTTGCGGACGCCCCACCTGCGCCTACCCTGCTTGACGTGCCCTCACCCGCTCCGCCGGATGAGCGCGCACCCATGCTGCCCGACAGGCAGGCGCCCGTATTCCCGCCGTCCCGGGAACCCGCGGCTTCCGCACGCCCACCCCCGACCACCGCGCCACCACCTCCCGCGGCGGAGGGCGCCGAGGCCGACCGAACCGTGCGCATCAAGGCCGAGAGCCTGAGCCGCCTGCTGGGGCTGGCCGGAGAATCTCTGATGGGCGCGCGACGGCTCCGGCCCTTCACGGACCGGCTGACGCGGCTGCGCCGGCGGCATGACGATGCTGCCCGCGCCTTCGATGCGCTGCGCGACGCCCTGCTGCTCCTTCCCGAGGCGGAGCAGCTGCAGCCCGCGCTGGCGGCGGCGAGGGAGCGCCTGGCCGAGTGCCGCCATGACCTGAACGAGCGGCTGGCCGAGATGGAAGGCTTTGACCGCCGCGCCATGCAACTGGCCCACAGGCTCTACGACGAAGCCCTGGAGAGCCGGATGCGGCCCTTCGAGGCCGGGGTCCGGCGGCACGCGCGCACGGTGCGCGACCTCGGGCGGGACCTCGGGAAGAGGGTCCGGATGGAGATCGCGGGCGGCGGCACCCCCGTAGACCGCGACATCCTGGAACGGCTGGACGCGCCGCTCGGCCACCTGCTCCGCAATGCCGTGGACCACGGCATCGAGGATGCGGAGGAGCGGCGCGCCGCCGGCAAGCCGGAGGAGGGCGTGGTGCGGCTGGAGGCACGCCACCACGCAGGGCTGCTGCGCATCACCCTGGCCGATGATGGGCGCGGGGTGGACCTGGACAGGCTGCGCGCCGCTATCCTCGCGCGCGGCCTTGCGGCGCCGGAGACGGTCCGGCAGCTCGGCGAGACGGAGCTGCTGGACTTCCTGTTCCTGCCGGGCTTCTCGATGAAGGGCACCGTCACCGAGATCTCGGGCCGCGGCGTCGGGCTGGACGCGGTGCAGGACTTGGCCAAGCAGCTGCGCGGCGTGGTGCGGATTTCCACCCGGCCCGGCCAGGGCACCTGCTTCCAGTTTGACCTGCCCCTGACGCTCTCGGTGATTCGCACCCTGTTGGTGGAGGTGGGAGGCGAGCCCTATGCGCTGCCCCTGGCTGCACTGCAGCGCACGCTGAAGCTGCCCCGGGACGCGATTGAGACGATGGAGGGCCAGCAGCATTTCCCTTTCGAGGGAGAGCATGTGGGACTGGTGGCGCTGCGCCAATTGCTCGGCGCTGCCGAGGGGGGTGTGGCGGGCGAGGAGGTGTCGGTCGTCGTCATCGGCGACGGGCGGGTCCATTACGGGCTGGCGGTGGACCGGCTCCTCGCGCGGCAGGAGCTTGTCGTGCGGCCGTTGGACCCCCGGCTGGGCAAGATCGCCGGCATCAGCGCCGCCGCATTGATGGACAACGGGTCGCCCGTGCTGATCCTGGATGTGGAGGACCTCCTGCGCGCGGTGGAAAAGCTCACTGCCTCCGGCCGGCTGAGCAAGGTGTCCGCCGCCGGCCCCGGCGCGAAGGAGCAGCGCCGGCGCGTGCTGGTGGTGGACGACTCCCTTACCATCCGCGAACTGGAGCGCAAGCTGCTGAGCCAGCGCGGCTACCAGGTGGAGGTGGCCGTGGACGGCGTGGACGGGTGGAACGCCGCCCGCACCGGCCATTTCGACCTGATCGTCTCCGACGTGGACATGCCGCGCATGGACGGTATCGAGCTCGTGCGCATGATCCGCACCGATCCGGGGCTGCGCGCCACGCCGGTGATGATCGTCTCCTACAAGGATCGCGAGGAGGACCGCCGGCGCGGCCTGGAGGCCGGGGCGGACTATTATCTCACGAAAGGAAGCTTCCACGATGAAACGCTGGTCCGTGCCGTCGTGGACCTGATCGGGGAGGCGGCGCCATGACCGTGCAGGAGAAGGGCCGCTGCAGAGGGGTGCCGCGATGCGCATAGGCATCGTCAACGACCTGCCGATGGCGGCGGAGGTGCTGCGACGTATCCTTCTCGCGACCGCGGAACACCAGGTGGCCTGGATCGCCGCCACGGGTGAGGATGCCGTCGCGCTCTGCCGCCAGAACCTCCCTGATCTTGTTCTGATGGACCTGATGCTGCCTGGCATCGATGGCGTTGAGGCCACTCGGCGCATCATGGCCGAAACCCCGTGCCCCATCCTCCTCGTCACCGCGAGCGTGGACGCCAATGTCCCCCGCGTCTTCGAGGCCATGGGCCACGGCGCGCTGGACGCGGTGGACACGCCCGCCATCGGCACTGGCAACCCGAACGAGGGCGCGGCGCCGCTGCTGCGGAAAATCACGGCGATCGGCCGGCTGGTCGGCGAGCGCGGCGGCGCGCCCGTCCGGCCGCGGGCGATTGAGACGGTGCCATCCTACCCCCTGATCGGGATCGGGGCTTCGGCAGGGGGCCCCGCGGCGCTGGCCACGGTCCTGAGTGGCCTGCCCGCCAACTTCCCGGCCGCGGTGGTGATGGTGCAGCACGTGGATGAACGCTTCACGGCGGGGATGGCGGAATGGCTCGGCGGCCACTCGGCCATGCCGGTGCGCCTGGCGCGGGAGAATGACAGCCCTGCGCCAGGGACCGTGCTGCTGGCGGCGCGGGAGGCGCATCTGGCGCTGAAATCGGCGTCTCTGCTCGGCTATACACCGCACCCGCGGGACTATGCCTACCGCCCCTCCATAGACGTGTTCTTCCACAGCCTCGTTCAGTTCTGGAAGGGGGAGGCGTTCGGCGTGCTGCTCACCGGCATGGGCCGGGACGGCGCGCTGGGCCTGAAGGCTGTCCGCGACAAGGGATGGCCGACCATCGCGCAGGACCGTGCATCCAGCGCCGTCTACGGAATGCCCAAAGCCGCGGCCGAGCTTGGCGCCGCCTCCGAGATCCTGCCGCTCCCCGGCATCGCTGCGCGGCTGGTCAGCATGGTATCGCGCTCAATCAGCAGGGAACCAGTGCCATGATCATGGACAACAAGTCGACCTTGCGGCCGAACGCCGCCTCGGCCCCCGACCAAAATCCTGTCATGGTCCTGCTCGTGGACGACCAGCTGATGATCGGGGAGGCGCTGCGGCGCATCCTGGCGGACCATCGGGATATCGACTTCCACTACTGCTCTGACCCGACCAAGGCGATCGCCACCGCAAAGGAGGTCGGGCCCACAGTCATCCTGCAGGATCTCGTGATGCCCGGGGTGAACGGCCTGGATCTGGTGCGCCGCTACCGCGAGGATCCGGCGACGCGGGACGTGCCGGTCATCGTTCTCTCGACGAAGGAGGAGCCGCTCATCAAGAGCGAGGCTTTCAGCGCCGGCGCGAACGACTACCTGGTCAAGCTGCCCGATCGTCTCGAGCTGATTGCCCGGCTCCGCTATCACTCGCGGGCCTACCTGAACCAGCTGCAGCGGGACGAAGCCTATTCGGCGCTGCGGGAAAGCCAGCAGAACCTCATTAAGGCCAACCTGGAACTCCAGCGCCTCACGAAGATCGACGGCCTGACAGGGCTGAGCAACCGTCGCTATCTCGACGAGTATCTGGCGGCGGAGTGGAGCCGCACCGCGCGGCTGCGCCTCCCGCTCGCCCTGCTGATGATTGATGTGGACGAGTTCAAGCGCTACAACGATACCTATGGGCACCTCGCCGGCGACGACGTGCTGAAGACGGTCGCCACGGCCATCAGCAGCCACTGCCGCCGGTCTGACGACCTTGCTGCCCGGTTCGGTGGTGAGGAATTCGCCGTGGTGGTGCCGGAGGTCAGTCGGGATCAGGTGGATGAGCTCGGCACCCAGCTATGTCGCGCCATCGAGGCACTTGGCCTGCCGCACCGCGCGTCCCGCGTCGGTGGCCATGTCACCGTCAGCGTCGGCGCTGCGCTCTGGATTCCTGACGAGAAGGACTCCCCGGCGGCCTTGATCGAGGCGGCGGACAGGGCCTTGTACCAGTCCAAGGCGGCCGGGCGGAATCGCTTCACGCTCGCGTCCTAGATGAGGATGCAGGCGGAGGATTCCTGCCGCCTGCGGTATTCAGCCTGGCCCGGTCAGGAGAAGCTGCCTCTGTCCCGTCTTCGGATCTGCCGCGCCATCTCCGGGCCCGGCACCTTGCCGGAGGCCTGATCCCGCTGCGTAGCAGGCCGTTCTGCCCGGCGACCTTACTTCCCGCACCACGATCGCGCCGCGCGGCAGCCTCTTCAAAGGGGAGGAAATGTCGTCTCCTGAAGGAGCGAGCTCATCGTCTTCCGGATGGCCTCGGTGAGCTGCGCGACATCAGGATCCGCAACGGGCTTGCTGAAGAGATAGCCCTGGCCCTCGTCATACCCGGTCGATAGCAAGATGCGGAGTTGGTCCAGCGTCTCGATCCCCTCGGCCGTTGTCGTGACCCCAAGCGTGGCCCCCAGCCCTGCCACCGCTCGGATGATCGCCCGGGCCTCCTGCCCATCAGGAAGTTCCCGCACGAAGGACTGGTCGAGCTTGATCTTGTCGAAGGGAAAGCTGCGAAGATAACTCAGGGAGGAATAGCCCGTCCCGAAATCATCCATCGCGATGCGCACGCCGAGGCTTCGAAGACCCCGAAGGACGTCGAGATTGGCCGTGCTGTCCTGGAGCATCAGGGACTCGGTGATCTCGATCTGCAGCAGTTCGGGCTGAAGGCCTGAGTCGGACAGGGTCCGCGACACGGCATCGACAAGCCCGGCGGATCTGAACTGGGCCGGGGAGAGGTTGACCGCCACTCCGCACCCTGCCGGCCAGCCTGCCGCCCGCGAGCAGGCCTCCCGCAGGGCCCATTCCCCCATGGATACGATCAGCCCGGTCTCTTCCGCCACGGGGATGAAGTCCGCCGGGGAGATCAGGCCGCGCTCCGGGTGGCGCCAGCGCAGCAGGGCCTCGAAGCAGCTGATCTCTCCGGTCTTCAACCGCACCAGCGGCTGGTAGTGGAGCTCGAACTCACCCCGGGGCAGCGCGTGAATCATGGCGGCCTTGATGGCCTGCCGTGTCCGAAGGCGCTCATGCATGCCGGGCCTGAAAAAGGCGTGGGTTCCCCGGCCTTCCGACTTTGCGCCGAAGAGGGCCACTCCGGCGGATTTCAGAAGATCGTCCGCCGTCCGCCCGTCCTCCGGCGCGATGGCTACGCCGACGCTGGTCCCGATGATGATCTGCTGGCCGTGAAGTTCGAAGGGCTTCGACAGGAGCGCGACGATGCGACAGGCCAGCCTGGCCGCATCCTCCGGCTGCTGGACCGACGGTTGCACGATGGCGAACTCGTCGCCGCCGAAGCGCGCGAGCGTATCGGAACCTCGCAGGTGAGATTGAATCCGTTCGACCACGTGCCCCAGGAGAGTATCGCCCACAGCATGCCCGAAGGTGTCGTTGATCGCCCCGAAACCATCGAGGTCGAGCGAGAGCACCGCGGTCCTCATCCCAGGGCGACGATCCTTGAGGATGTGGCCCAGGCGCTCGCGGAAGAGGATCCGGTTCGGCAGGCCGGTCAGGGCGTCATGCCGCGCCATATGGGTGATTTTTTCCTGCGCGGCCAGCCGCTCCCGCTCCGCCTCGCGCCGTTGGGTCACATCTCGGAAGAAGATCGAGATGCCTTCCGGGGCGGGGTAGGCGTGAACCTCGAACCAGCAATGAACCGAGGCCAGATACTCCTCGAACGCGACGGGAACCTGCTCCGTCATGACCTTGCGATAATGCGCGGCGAAAACACCATCCATCTCGTCCGGAAACATCGTCCACACGCTCGCCCCGGTCCTGAAGCCCCGATCCTGCAGCAATCGCCTGGCGTTCTGGCTGGCGTAGGTCACGCGCCAGTCGTGATCGAGCATGAGGACGCCGTCCATCGTGCTCTCCAGCACGGCGGACAGGCGGGCGGCCGCGGCCTCTGCCTCGCGCCGCGCCGTCTCCGCCGCCTCACGGGCCTGGCGGACGGAGGTGACATCGCGCGAGATCGACAGCAGGCGGGCCGGGCGGTCCTCCGCGCCGGGGATGTAGCCGACGATCGTGTCGAGCCACTGCACCGAGCCGTCCCTCTTGAAGCGATGCGTCGTGAAGCGGCTGGTCTTCCCTGCCATGGCGGCAGCCAGGGCGCCCTCGATCATCTCCCTGTATTCGGGCGGGATGATCTCGCCCCAGATCTTCGTATCCAGATCGGCCGTGCTGTCGAGATCGAGCAAGTGATGTCCGGCCTCGTTCATGAAGAGGAGCCGGCCCTCGATGTCGAGGATTCGCACGCAATCCGGGCTGTTCTCAAGGATCGTGCGCGCGAAGGCCTCGCTTTCGCGCAAGGCCTGTTCGGCCGCCTTGCGATCCTGGATGTTCTCGAGCGTGCCATACCAGCGCACGATCCGGCCACCGGCATCCCGCCGGGCGGCGGCGCGGGCCCGGAACCATCGGTAGGATCCATCGGAGAGCTGAAGGCGGTATTCATGGTCGAGTGGCTCACCGCTCCTCAAGGAGCGGTCCCAGCCCTGCAGAGCCCGTTCGGCATCGTCCGGATGGAGTGCGCGCGCCCATCCCGCGCCCAGGGTCTCCTGCCTGGACATCCCGATCTGGCCGTGCCAGCGCAACCCGACCTCGTCGACCATGCCTTCAGGGGTGGCGGTCCAAGGGATCTGGGGACTCAATTCCACGGAGTAGCGGTAGTGCTCCTCGCTCTCCCGAAGGGCTGCTTCCATTTCCCTTCGTTCGGTGATGTCGAGGATTGAACCGACATAGCCGAGGAAGCTTCCATCCCGGCCGAAGCGCGGCTGGCCGGCGTCGATGACCCAGGCCCAGTCTCCGCCGGACCGACGCAGCCGATACTCGACGCGGAACGGTGCCGACCGGGCGGCGGCCACCTCGAAGGCCTGTTCGATCTTCGCGTGATCTTCGGGGTGAACGGCTGCCATCCAGCCCGAGCCAAGTGCCTCGCTCACGGCTTGGCCGGTCGTCTCGGTCCAGAGCTGGCTGAAAAAGGTTGCCGTGCCATCCGGGTCGGCAACCCAGACGATGACTGGCGCATCGTCGGCCATCTTGCGAAACCGCGTCTCGCTCTCTCGCAGGGCGATCTCGGCCAGCTTGCGGTCGTGGATGTCCTCGGTTGTTCCGTACCAGCGGGCCACGGCGCCGTGCTCGTCACGGCGTGCAGCCGCACGGGCGCGGAACCAGCGATAGGTTCCATCGCGCAGGCGGAAGCGACATTCCAAATCGAGTGGCTGGCCGGTTGCGAGCGATGCGGCCACGCTTTGCCCGGCGGATTCCCGTTCATCGGGGTGTATGGCAGGAAGCCATCCGGCTTCCCTGAGTTCCTCCCTCGTCATCCCCGTGAATTCGAACCAGCGCGGGCCTGCCTCAAGGATCCTGCCCTCCGGGTCAGCCGTCCAGGGGATCTGCGGGCTGAGCGCGTAGGCGTAGTGCTGATCCTCCTGGCTCTCGCGCAGTGCTCCCGAAATCTGCTGCTCGTGCGTAAGGTCGGTGAAGGACACGACCAGGAAGCTTTCCCCGCCACTCGGACCCGGCAGCGTGACCAGGCGCTTGAGGGTGGTTACGACGTGTACCTTGCCGCCGGGGAGGGCAACCTGCTCAGTGGTCTTTTGCTCGTTACCCGTACCGAAAACCTCGTCGTCCGTGGCCCTGTTCCGGTCCGCCTGTTCCCTCGGAAGGAGATCATGGTCCGTGCGAAGCAGCGCTTCCTCACGGTCGATACACATCAGGGCGCATGCTGCGTCGTTGACCGCGAGCCAACGGCCCTCGCGATCCTTGACCAGGATGGGATGCTGAACACCGTTCAGGAGAAGGTGGAAAGTCTCAGCCGGGTTTGAATGCCAGGTTCCCGTAGTTTCGCATTCGCGATCCGACGCGCCAGCGCTGCCCGCCGAAGAAGACACCATGAACGGTCGTTGCCTCATGTCGTTCCTGGACGTGCCATGAGGTGTCCACCTGCAAGGCCCGGGGAGACGACATAAGTAAACTGGATGGATGACACAACCGCAAGTTGAAAAACGCCGCTTGGGCGCGCCGAGGACCTGACCTTCGGCACGTCTCTGTCGGCCCTCATCACGCTCCCGAACCATGTGGACCACCCGTTCTGCCGGGATGGCGGCGTTACCGAGCGGGCGAGCCGCTTGGTGGCGGGGCCGGGCTTCCCATCACCCGATAGCCGGCCGTCGACGCGCGCGGCCGGCGTGCTGCAGCGGACCTCGGAGGTGAGGAGCGTCAGGCCGCGCGCCTTCGCCCCCGGTCGCGCTATCCTGTGCTCCGCGACGATCGCCGCCCGGGGAGGCTCTCCTGGCCCGAGCCTGCGAAATCCTGGCCGGGTGCGGAGGAGCCGCTTGGTGCTGGGCTACCTGCAGCCTTGCCAGCGCTGCCCTGCCACGCCCGCGGCCGACATTCCGCACGGCTGCGCCTCCTTTCAGGACTGTTCACCGCGCTGTCGGATCCATTCGTCCCTGCCGCCGGATGCATCGCCATCAGGTTCCGCTAAACGACTATTTGAACGATGCTGCCTTGTCGCCGGGGGGGGGCCTGATGAACCTGCTGCTGATCAATCCCAACACCAGCACCTCCGTGACGGACCGGATTGCTGGGGTGGCGCGTGCGGCCGCGGCGCCGTCGACGGAGATTCGCGCGGTCACGGCCCGGACGGGCGCGCCATACATCGCGACGCGGGCGGAGGCGGTCCTGGGGGCCGCCTCCGTGCTGGAGCTTCTGGCTGACCACGCGAACGGGGCGGATGCGGTGATCATCGGCGCCTTCGCTGACCCGGGCCTCGGGGCGGCGCGCGAACTGCTGCGCGTTCCCGTGGTCGGGATGGCGGAAGCGGCCATGCTCACGGCCTGCATGCTGGGACGCCGCTTCGCGATCGTCACCTTCTCGGTCTCGCTGGAGCCCTGGTACTGGGAGTGCGTGGAGTACAACGGCCTGGCACGGCGCTGCGCGGGCGTGTTCTGCCTGGACGAGCCTTTCTCCGGCATCGACGACGTGGCGGACGAGAAGGCCGCACGGCTGGTGGAGCTCTGCGGCCGCGCGGTGGCGGCGGGGGCGGATGTCTGCATCCTCGGCGGCGCGCCCCTGGCGGGCCTGGCGGCCCAGGTGGCGGACCAAGTGCCCGTGCCGCTGCTGGACGGTGTCGCGGCCGCCGTGCGGCAGGCTGAGACCCTGGCGGTACTGGGGCCGCGCAAGGCCACGGCGGGGAGCTTCCGGCGCCCCGCGCCCAAGCCGATGACGGGGCTCTCCCCCGCCTTGCGGCGCCTCTTCGAGGAGGGATAGGCGGCCCCTAGCGCATCCCGGTGATGGAGGCGGAGAGGGCGCGCGGGTCGCGCATCGGCCAGCGCCCGCAATCCACCTGCACGATGAAGGCGGTGACGAGGCGGTTGAACTCGTCCGGGTCTTCCAGGTTGATGGTGTGGCCGCAGTTCGGCATCACCGCCAGCGCGGCGGACGGGATGCTCTGCTTCATCAGCAGGCCGGGCTGCAGGCACGGCCAGTCCTCGTCCCCGGTGAGCACGAGGGTAGGGACGGTCAGCGCCCTCATCTCGTCCACCAACGTATAGAGGGACGGTCGTCCTCCCTGCACGCCGATCTGCGTGTTGGCGGAGCCGAGGGCGGAATGCTCCGCCAGCCCCTGCGCGAACTCCGCGAAGCCGCGCGGATCCTTGTTCTCGAACTGCACGCGGGTGGGGCCATAGGCGTAGCGGCCGGCGAAGCGTGCCATCCCCTCCTCCTTCAGCACTGCCGCGCTGGCCGCCGCCTCAGCCCGGAAGCGGTCCTGCTGAGCCAGCTCCGCCCCGTAGCCGCAGCCCGCGACGGTAAGGGAGAAGGCACGGGAGGGGTGGCGGAAGCCGAAATGCAGCGTTGCGAAGCCGCCCATGGAAAGGCCGACCACATGCGCCTTCTCCACGCCCAGATGGTCCAGCACGGCGAGGATGTCGTCCGCGGCGCGCGCCTGGGAGTAGCTGGAGGGGTCCTCCGGCACGTCGGAGGGCGGGTAGCCGCGGGCATTGTAGGCGATGGCGCGGTAGCGCTGGCCGAAATGGCGCAGCTGCGGCTCCCAACTCCGCATATCGCCGGCGAATTCGTGCACGAAGATCACGGGCGTGCCGCTGCCGGTTTCCTCGCAGTAAAGCGTCACGCCATCATCGGTCGTCGCGTGGGGCATGCCCGTTCTCCGTCAGGAGCGGATCGCCGTCTGGCGTGGATCCGCTGTTCCAAGTGTGTCCGGCGGCGCGCTCCAGATCCATCAGGCCCCGGGGGCTTGGGTCAGGCGCCGGCCTCGGCGGGGCGCTTCTGGTGCAGGTAGTTCGCCCGGTAGAAGGCGAGGGCGAGATCCAGGTAGAGCGCGGGCTCGTGCTGGACCGGCTGCTCCGCCGTCACGCGGGTCGGCACGGGGGTGATGACGGCCTGCGGATTTGGGTTGTGGAAGAAGGCAATGGAGTAGCGGTCCTTCCCACTGTCGTTCACCACCCCATGAGGGGTGGAGAGGTAGGTGTCGTTGGACCAGCGGCGCAGGATGTTGCCGAGATTGACGAGGAAGGTGCCGGGGATCAGCGGCGGGATGAACCACTTGCCGTTGGTCAGCCGCACGGCCAGGCCCGGCACCTCCGTCCGCGCGAGGATGGTGAGGAAGGAGTTGTCCGTGTGCGGTGCGCTGCCGAACTGGTTCTCCTCGATCACGTCCTGCGGCGGGTAGTGGATGAAGCGGATGGTGGCGTTGGACTCGTTCGCGAAGGACGCGTCGAACCAATCCGGCGGCAGGTCGAGCGAGGCTGCGAAGAGCGCAACGAGCCGGTCCGCGAGCCCGTGCACGGCGCGGTAGTAGGACACCATGTCCTCCCGCATGGTGGCGGGCGGGGAGGGCGGCCACTGGTTGGCGCTCCGCAGCGGCTTGCCCGCGATCACGTCCGGGTGGTCGGCCGGGCGGTCGTGGGTGATGAAGAAGCTCTCGTTCAGGTTGGGCTTGGTGTTCTTGTGCACGGTGGAGGAGGCGGCGAGCGAGCCCGCCATCGGCAGGTAGCCGATGTTGTTCTCGTTGACCTTGATGGAGAGCTTCTCCTCCATCGGCAGGGCGTGGAAGGCCTGGGAGGCGCGGAAGGCGCGCTCGACCAGCTCCTCCGGCACGCCGTGATTGCTGATGTAGAAGAAGCCCACTTCCTCCGAGGCACGGCGCAGCTCGGCCGCGGCGGCCTCCCTGGAACCCGGCTCCCCGGCGAGATAGCGGCCGAGGTCGATGACCGGGATGGGCGTGCGGGACTGCTCCTCCCCCGACAGGCCCTGCTGCTTGAAAAGGTGCATGGTCGTTCGCTCCCCGGGCATCAGGCCCGCTTGAGATTCCAGAAGATCGGCGACCCCACCACCCGGTCGCGCAGATCTGCGCGCGTGGCGGTGAAGTTGCGCAGGCCGCCTAAGGGGATGAAGGGCAGTTCCCGCATCGCCACCACCTGCATCTCCCGCGTGATGGCGGCCTGGGCGGCGGGATCGGCGGTGTCGAACCAGTTCTCCCGCAACTCCTCCAGCCGGGGGATGGTGGGCCAGCCGAACCAGGCGCCAGCACCGTTGCCGCGCAGGAGGGCGTTGGTGGCGGGGTTCAGCAGGTCGAAGCCGGGATTGGAATAGAAGCTGGCGGACCAGCCGCCGCGCTCGACCGGCTCCTTGTTCGGGCGGCGCTGCACCACGCTCGCCCAGTCCGTGAGCTGGACGTCGAGGTTCATGCCGAGACGGCGGAACAGGTCGATGCCGACCTGCGTCAGGGCGGAGGGGTTCAGGATGTCGGTGGGGCCGAGCACGCGGACGAGCCCGCCATCATATCCCGCCTCCTTCAGCCGCTGCCTCGCGAGATCCATGCTGCGCGGGCCGCGCAACGGCTCCAGCCCGGCATCGCTGGCCGAAGGGGACCCGGCGGGAAAGACGCCGGTGCCGGTGATTCCCGCCTCCGGGTTGTTGCCCACGCAGGCCGCGACGAAGTCGGCCTGGTCGATCGCGGGCAGGAGGGCGCGTCGGATGGCCGCGTTGTCGAAAGGCGGGTTCAGGCTGTTGAAGCGCAGCAGCAGCGTGTAGGGCAGCAGGTCGAGCGGCCCCACGCTGATGCCGCGGCTGCGGCGCAGGAGTTCCAGCACCTCCGGCGGGGGCTGGCAGAACCAGTCCATCTCGCCCCGCTGCAAGGCCGCGGCGGCGGTGGCGGCATCCGGCAGCGTGTGCCACTCGATGCGGTCGAAATGGGTCAGCTTCGGCCCTGCAGTCAGGCCCGTGCCGCCCGCGGGCGTCGGGCTGTAGCCGGCAAAGGGCGCGTAGGCGGAGAAGCTGCCGGGAATGTGCTCCTGCGCCAGGTAGCGGAAGGGGCCGGAGCCGGTGGTGTCGGTGATCTGCTGGAAGGGATCGGTGCGCGCCACCCGTTCCGGCATGATGAAGGGCACCGGCGTCGCGGGAAGGCCGAGCATGGGGACGAGATAGGGCAGGGGGCGCTTCAGCCGGAAGCGGATCGTCAGGTCGTCCGGCGCGCTCAGCTCGTCCAGCACGGATTTCAGCTTCTGGCCCAGCGGGGCGCGCACCATCCAGCGCTCCAGGCTGGCTACGCCGTCCCGCGCGCGGATCGCCTCCCCATCGTGGAACTTCAGGCCGGTGCGAAGCCTGACGGTGCATACGCGACCGTCCTGCTCGAGGCTGTGGCCCTCGGCCAGCTGCGGCGTGGGCTGGAAGTTTGCGTCCGTGCCGAACAGCGTGTCGTAGATCAGGAAGCCGTGGTCCCGCGTGACGACGGAGGTGGTCCAGATCGGGTCGATGCTGCCGAGATCCGCCTGCGGCACGTAGCGCAGCACGCGCGCCGGCGCGGGCTGGGCCCTTGCCCGCAAGGGAACGGCCGCCGCGGCCGCGCCGGCGAGGATCGTCCGCCGCCCGATCATGCCCGATCCTCCCCCCATCCCGTCATGGCGTGTCACACCGGCTTCCGTGCGCGCCAGCGCCGGGGCTGGTCGGAAGGGAAGGCAATGCCGCTGGCATCCAGCCCGAGGCTGACAAGGAGCTTCGCCAGCGCCACTGCGGAACGGTAGCCCTCGAGCACGGGAATGCTCCAGCCCATCTCCTTCAGGCGCTGCTGCAGGAAGGGCTGCATCCAGTAGCTGGCCGAGCAGCCGAGGATGATGCTCTCCGCCCCATCTTCCTCGATGGCGGCCTCGGCCGCGGCAACAGCAGCCTCCAGCATGGCCGAGGGCTGGCCCGAGAGCGCCAGAGCCTTCTCCCTCGCGATGGACTGCTCCCCCTGGTGCGCCGGGCGGGGCAGGGGGAAGTTGACGTTGCGGATGGAGGCGCAGTGCTCGGTAAAGCGATATCCCACGACGAGGTTCGCCATTTGCGCGTTGTGTGTCTCGGAGATGTCGATGATGCTGAAGCGGTGGCCCTGGGTGACGGCGATGTGCATCTGGGCATGCGCGCAGCTCGTCACGGGGATGCCGTAGCGGCGCCCGATTTCCCGCGCCTCCGGATAGCCGGGATCGCCGCCGCCGAGCAGCACGACCGCATCGAAGCGGCCGCTCTCGCAGGCCTCCCGCACCAGGGGCAGGCGGTTCACGCCCACCATCATGAACTCCTCCTTCGTCTCCACCGGCCATTGGCCATGGGTGGCGGGGGCGCCGGCATGGACATCCCATTCCACCCCCGCCAGCAGCGGGGCGACGTTGGCGTAGTCCATCACCAGGTCCTCGCGCGTGCCGCTGTGCGGGCGCAGCGCATAGGCACCGGGCGCGAGGCTGAAGGCGTTGATGAGCATCAGGCGGGGCGTGGCCATCAGATGGGGTTTCCAGCGGGGCGGCTGCGCAGCAGCACGGAGACGATGAGCGAGACGAGGGCGAGCTGCGCCGCGACCAGGGTCAGCGGCAGCACCCAGTTGCCGGAGAGGGCGACGAGCAACGTGAAGCCGGCCGGGGCGAAGAGGTAGCCGAGGAAGGTGAAGAGGGTTGACCCCGCCGTGGCGGCGGCCACCTGGGCTGGCGGAGCGAGGCGCGCGACCTCGGAGAGGTAGATGCCGTTCCAGCTGGCCGCCAGGAAGCCCGCCGCGCCCGCCAGCAGGTTGATGGCGAGAAGGGAGGTGTCCGCCGGCATCCAGGCGAAGCCCAGTGTCACGACGGCGGCGGCCAGGGCCTGGACCAGCAGGTTGCGGACCGGCCGCCCCGTGCGGTCCGCCAGCCAGCCCAGCAGGATGCGCGCGACGACGCCGGCCGCCTGCATGCTCGCGAAGGCCGTGCCGGCCTGCACGAGGGTGAGGCCGTGCGAGAGGTTCAGCCAGGTGACGGAGAAGGTGAAGAGGCAGCCCTGCACCGCGGCGAAGGACATGGCGAGGGCGGTGAGCGGCGGCAGCGACGGGTGCAAGCCCAGCGCGGCGACGGGGGCCGCCCAGGTCTGGCGCTGCAGGATGGTGCCGAGGCTGATGGATTGGCGCGGGTCCCGCTCCGCATCCAGCGATTCCTTGAGCGGCTGGATGACCAGCGCGGCGAGGAGCGCGACGGCGACGGTGACGAGGATGCCCGCCATCCAGCCGAAGGCATGGGCCACCGGGGCCGTTACCAGCCCCGCCAAGGCCCCGCCCAGCGGCGCGCCGGCCTGCTTGACCGAGAAGATAAGGGTGCGGTGCTCCGGCGGCGCGGTGGCCGCCAGGATGCGGCTGCCGGCGGGCGGGGAGGGACCGTAGCCGATGCCGAGCAGGAGGGAGGCCGCGACCAGCGCCGGGGTGCTGCCCAGGCCGAGCAGCAGCATGGCCGCGGCGGAGACCGCCGCCCCCCATTGCAGCGTGCGCACCGGCCCCAGGCGCGTCAGCAACGGCCCGCCGAGGAGGAGGAACAGCGCCGTGCCTGCCGCCACCAGGGCCGAGAGGTTCCCCACCGCCTCCGGCGGGAGACCGGCCCGGGCGGTGACCAGGGGCGCGATGACGGGCACGCTCTGGGTCAGGAAGGAGGCGACGGACTGCATCAGCAGCGTCGACCCCAGCGCGGCGACCCAGGGCAGCACGCTCAGCCGGCTCCGCCGGCGGGAAGGCTCATCGTCGCCACCGTATCCATGTAGTGCGCCTGGATGGTGGCGAGGGCGGTGGGGCGATCGCCCTTCTCCATGGCCTCCAGCAGGGTCCAGTGCTGGGCCTGCTGGCGGTCGGTGCCGAGGTCCCCGGCGCGGGCGCGGACATAGCGCTCGATGTTCACGCGCTGGGTGCGGAGCATATCGGCCAGACGCGGCCAGCCCGCGGCGTCGTAGATGGCGTTGTGGAACTCGGTGTTCAGGTCGGTCCAGCCCTCGTCGCGCCTCTTCAGCCGGTCCATCCGGCGCAGCGTCCGCCGCATCCCCTCCAGCTGCTGCGGCGTCACGCGCTCTATCACGCGACCGATGCAGAGCTGTTCCAGCGCCACGCGAATGCTGAAGAGCTCCTCCAGGTCCGCCTGGGTGAGCGTCGTTACCTCCACCCCGCGATAGGGGAAGACCTGCACCAGCCCTTCGGTCTCCAGCTGCTTCAACGCGTCTCGCACGGGGGTGCGGCTCACGCCGTGCGCGGCCGCGATCTCGTCGATGTCGAGCCGGCTGCCGCCCGCCAGCTCCCCGCGAAGGATGCGCTCCCGCAGGGCGGCGGCGATCACGTCCTGGCGGCTGGGGAAGTGAATGGCGGCCGCGCCCGCCAAGGGCTTGCGCGCGGAAAGGGGCTTGCGAACGGAATGATCCAGGGTCATGCTCCAACTAATATATTAGATTCTTTGTTTTGCAGGAACCCTTCTTTTGCTCCTTCTTCCCGCTGATCCGGCCGCTGATCCCGCCCTCTCCGCCATGTTCGACCGCGTGAAGGCGAGCCGGGGCTGGGTGTCCAACGCCATGAAGGCCTTCGCCCATGCGCCGGAGGGCCTCGGCGTCTTCTCCACCGTTGGCCATTACGCCCGCTACGGCACGGCGCTGACGGAAGTGCAGCGCGAGCTGGTCATCCTGCTGGTGGGGCGGGGCGTTCCCTATGCCTGGGGCCATCACGCGCCGCTCGGGCTGCAGGCCGGGATCACGCAGGGGCAGATCGACGACATCCGGGATGGCCGGATGCCGGAGACGCTGGCGGAGGCCGACCGTGCCCTCTGCGCCTACGTCCTCTCCTTCCTCGCGGGGCGGGGCACGGGGCCCGATGTCGCCGGCCCGCTGCGCGCGCATTTCAGCCCGCGCCAGGTCACCGACATCACCCTCCTCGCGGCCTATTACCTCGCGCTCGGCACCTCGATCCTCGCGCTCGGGGTGGAGCTGGAGCCGCCGGAGATCCTCGCGATCGAGCTGGAATGGCAGCGCAAGCAGAGCGCCCTGCCGGAGGAGAGCTGACCATGCCCCGCCACATCGCGTGCCTGTCCTTCGACTTCGACACCTGGTCCGGTTTCGCCTCGCGCGGGATGCTGACGCCGACCCCCATCTCGCGCGGGGAGTTCGGCGTGATCGGCGCCGGCCGCATCCTGGACCTGCTGGCCAGCCGCGGCATCAGGTCCAGCTGGTACGTGCCGGGCGTGGTGATCGAGACCTATCCGGCCGCCTGCGAGCGCGTGATCGCCGGCGGGCATGAGATCGGCCACCACGGCTGGAGCCACGTGCCGCCGGCCGACCTGCCGGCGGACCGGGAGGCGGAGGAGTTCGCGCGCGCGGTGGAGAGCATCCGCCGCCTCACCGGCAAGGGGCCGGTCGGCTACCGGTCGCCCTCCTGGGACATCAGCGACCGCACGCTCGACCTCGCGATCCAGCACGGCTGCCGCTACGACAGCAGCATGATGGGGCATGACTGCGAGCCCTATTTCGCGCGGCGCGGGGACAAGGTGGCCGCCGATGCGCCGCTGGTCTTCGGCGAGACGACGGATCTGGTGGAGATCCCCATCAGCTGGTCGCTGGACGACCACCCGCATTTCGAGTTCTTCCGCCTGCCCACCACCCTCATGCCCGGCCTGGCGAACGCGAACGCGGTGCTGGAGAACTGGATCGCGGATTTCGAGTACATGCGCCGCACCACGGAATGGGGAATGCTCGTCTTCACCTTTCATCCCTACGTCATCGGCCGTGGCCACCGGATGCTGATGCTGGAGAAGCTTATCGACGCGCTGGGCGGGATGGGCGCCGAGTTCCTGACGCTGGACGAGATCCAGCAGGAGTTCCGGGCGCGCGCCGCCGCCTAAGGGCCGCCCGCGCGAGGGGCCGCAAGAGCCCCCGTGCCGAGGAAGCGCGGACCGTCCCAGTGTTCGACCGAGAAGGACCCCCGATGCGCCGACGCCACCTCCTCCTCTCGCCCTTCGCCGCCTTGCCCGCCGCGGCCTGGGGACAGGCCTATCCCAGCAAGCCCATCCGGATCATCGTGCCCGTACCGCCGGGCGGGGGCACGGACATCATCACGCGGCTGGTGCAGCCGGGGCTGCAGGAGCGCCTGGGCCAGCCCGTGCTGATCGAGAACCGGCCGGGTGGCGGCAGCACCATCGGCACCAACCTCGTCGCCCAGGCGCCGGCAGATGGGCACACGCTGCTGATGATCGACAGCGCGGTGGCGGTGAACCCTTTCCTCTACGCCCGTCTGCCCTTCGACACGGAGCGCGACCTCCAGCCCGTCTCGCTGCTGGCTACCGCGCCGGTGATCCTGGTCGCGCATCCCTCCTTTCCGCCAAGGACGGTGAAGGAGGTGCTGGACTACGCGCATGCCCATCCCGGCGCGGTGAACTTCGCCTCCGGCGGCAACGGCGCCTCCACCCATCTTGCGGGCGAAATGCTGCGCTCCGTCGCCAAGCTGGACATCGTGCACGTGCCCTATGCTGGCACGGCACCGGGCGTCACCGCCGTGCTGGGCGGGCAGACCCAGATCATGTTCGCGGGCATCAGCTCCACCCGGCAGTATGTGGAGGGCGGGCAGCTTCGCGCCATCGCCATCACGGGCAACCAGCGCTCACCCGCCCTGCCGGATGTGCCGACCTTCGCGGAGGCCGGGCTGCCCGAGATGAACGCCGAGACGATCTGGGGCCTCTGGGCTCCGGCCGCCACGCCACTCGCCATCGGCGAGCGGCTGTCGCGGGAGATTGCGGCCGTGCTCGCCCTGCCGGATATCCGGGCCAAGGCGGCCGAGCTCGGCTTCGTTCTGGCCGGCACCACCCCTGCCGAGTTCTCCGCCCGCTTCCGGCGCGAGCTGGACACCTGGGGCCCGATCGTCCGGCAATCCGGCGCGCGGGCGGGCTGAGGCGATGGCCGCGCGCGATCTCTCCGATCTCTCGGGCAAGGTCGTCCTCATCTCCGGCGGCGGGGGCGGCATCGGCAGCGCGGCTGCCCGCGCCTTCGCGGCCGCCGGTGCCGCCGTGGCCGTGGCGGACCGCCTGAAGGAGAGCGCGGAGGTGGCGGCGGCGAGCGTGCGGCAAGCCGGGGGCGATGCGCTGGCTCTGGAGACCGACGTCACCTCGGACGAGAGCGTGGCGGCCGCCGTGGCGGGCACCCTCACGCGCTTCGGGCGGCTGGACGTGCTCTACAACACCGCCGGCGGCACGGACCCCGAGGACGGGCCTGTGACGGAGGTGCCGCTGGAGGTCTTCGACCGCACCATCAACCTCGACCTGCGCGGAACCTTCCTGTGCTGCCGCCACGCCATTCCCGCCATCATCCGTGCGGGCGGCGGGGCGGTGATCAACATGTCCTCCGGCGCCGCGCTGCGCGGGGCAAGCCCCTTCCATGTCTACGGTGCGGCGAAGGGAGCCATCCTCTCCCTCACGCGCGCCCTGGCCGGGCACTACGCCAAGCAGGGCGTGCGGGTGAACGCCATCGCCTCCGGCCGCGTGCAGACTGCGCGCATCCTGCGCGACTGGGGTACGCTGGATCCGGCCGACGAGGGGCGCGACCCGCAGAACCCGGCGGCGCGCCTGCGCGAGTACCCCTTCTGGGTCGGGGATCCCGAGCATATCGCCGCCACGGCCGTTTTTCTCGCCTCCGATGCCGCGCGGATGATCACGGGCGCCACCATCCCCGCCGATGGCGGGCGATCCTCCTACTGACCATCCGGCACCACGAGGCGGGCGCCGGACATGACGCCAGAGACAAGAAAACACGCAGGGACGAGCGCACGACAACGCCCAGGAGACAGGCCACCATGCCCCTATCGACGGATACCGTTTCCCGCCGCGCGCTGCTCGCGGCCACCGGCGCTCTCCTCGCGCGGCCGGGGCTGGCGCAGCCCGCCGCCTGGCCCAATCGCAGCGTCCGCGTGCTCGTCGGCTATCCGGCCGGTGGCGCCAACGATCTCGTGGCCCGCGCCGTCTCCGCCCCGCTCACCGACATCTTCGGGCAGGGCTTCGTGGTGGAGAACCGGGCGGGCGCCGCCGGCTCCATCGCCGCGGAGGCCGCGGCGCGGGCCGCGCCGGACGGCTACACGCTCTACATGATCTCCAGCTCCCAGGTGCTGGCGCCGAGCATCCGCCGCAACCTGGGCTTCGATCCCCTGCGCGACTTCGCGCCGATCGCGCTCGGCGCACGTTCCCCCTACTACCTCGCGGTGCACCCTTCCGTGCCCGCGAAGGACCTGCGCGACCTGGTGGCCCTCGTCAAGGCACGGCCGGGCGCGCTGAGCTACGCCTCCTCCGGCGTCGGTGCCGGCCCGCACCTGACGATGAGCCTCTTTATGGCCGTCGCGGGGATCGAGATGGAGCATGTGCCCTACAAGGGCGATGCCGACCTGATGGCGGACCTGACCACTGGCCGCGTGCCGGTCTCCTTCATCTCCGTCGCGGCGAGCTATCCGCACATCAAGGCCGGCACCTTGCGCGCCTTCGCCGTCTCCGGCGCCGAGCGCCTCGCGCTGACGCCCGAAGTGCCGAGCGTGGCGGAGTGCGGCTATCCCGGCTTCGACATGGACGCCTGGTGGGGCCTCGTCGGCCCTGCGGGGCTTGCCCCGGAGATCGTGGAGAGGGTGGCGACGGCCATGCGCCCCATCCTCGACGCGCCCGCCTTCAATGCGCGCTTCGCGACGCTCGGCGTGGTGCCGGGCAAGCTGGGCCCGGCCGAGTTCGGCGCCCTGATCCGTGCCGACCGCAGCCGCTTTGACGACATCGTCCGCATCGCGAAAGTTCCGGTGCAGGACTGAATAGAATCCTGGAGTAAGTCATGACCGAGGCAGCCACTTTCACCGCGAGCGATGGCGAGACCATCGCCTACTACATCGACGATTTCACCGATCCCTGGCGCGAAGCCCCGGTCATGTTCCTGCTGCACTCCGCCATGGGCAACTCGGAGCGCTTCTACTCCTGGGTGCCCGGCCTGGCGCGGCATTTCCGGCTGATCCGCATGGACCTGCGCGGCCATGGCCGGTCCAGCGTGCCCGATCTTTCCGCGCCCCTGACCATGGACCGGCTGGTGGATGACGTGGTCGAGCTGATGGCGCTGCTCCGCATGGAGAAGGCCCATGTCACCGCCAATTCCGCCGGCGGCTACGTGGCCCAGAACCTTGCGATGCGGGAGCCGGAGAAGGTGTTGAGCATGGCGGTGGTCGGCTCCACCCCCGGCCTCAGCCCGGAGGCGCTGAAATGGCTGCCGCGGATCAAGAAGGAGGGACTGCGCCACTTCCTGGCCGACACCATCCACATGCGCTTCGACCTCGCCAGCACGGGCCCCGGCATGGTCGAGTGGTTCCTGGACCAGACGGAGCAGAACGACCGGGATTTCGTCGTCCGCTTCATCGGCTACGCCGCGACCCAGAACTGGAGCGATCAGCTCCATCGCATCCGCTGCCCCAGCCTCGTGATCCTGCCGGGCGCCGAGACGGTGGGCGCCGCCGCCCTCTACGACACCATGCGGGACCGCATTCCGAATGTGCGGATGATCGCCTACGAGCACATGCCCCACAACATCGCGGACATGCTGCCGGACCGCTGCGTGGCCGACATCATGGCCTTCCACCGCGACACCTTCGGCTACCCGGGAGCTGACCGTCGATGACCGAGCTGCCGCCGGTCCATCCCACCATGGCCTTTCACGCGGCCAGCGACGGCATCCGCCTCGCCTGGCGCGTGGACGACTTCACCGATCCCTGGCGCCCGCGCCGCGAGCCGATCCTGCTGCTGCACCCGGCCATGGGCGCCTATCGGCGCTGGTATGGCTGGATCCCGATCCTCGCCCGCGAGTTCCCGGTGATTTCCATGGATCTGCGCGGCCACGGTGCATCCGAGGTGCCGGACGAATCCCACCCCATCACCGTCGAGCGCCTCTGCGACGATGTGCGGGAGCTGCTGGACGCGATCGGCGTGGCGCGAGTCCACCTCGTCGGCAACTCCGCCGGCGGCTATGTCGGGCAGCGGCTGGCCATCGAGGATCCGCAGCGCATCGCCACCCTGTCGCTCTTCGCCTCCACCCCCGGCCTGCGGAACAGCAAGGCCGGTGGCTGGCCGGCGGAAATCGCGCGGTTGGGGCTGGAAGCCTTCGTGCGCGCGACGGTGACGGACCGCTTCCCCGAGGGGACCGATCCCGGGCTGGTGGACTGGTTCTGCCGCCAGACCGGGGGCAACGACCCGCGCTGGATCGGCCGCTTCGTGACCCATATGGCGAGCCGGGACTGGACGGAGGACCTGCCGCGCATCGCCTGTCCCACACTGATCGTCGCGCCCGGCCAGGAGCCCATCGGATCGCACAACCAGTACGAGATCATGCGGGACATGATCCCGCGGGCGGAGCTGCTGACCTATGAGGGGATGCCGCACAACCTCGGCGACGCGGTGCCGGAGCGTTGCGCGCGCGACGTCCTCGACTTCCTGCGGCGCCAGGGTGCCTGAGCGGGCATTCCGCGGCGGCGGATCAGGCCGGCACGGCCGCCTCCAGCGCGGCGACGAGGGCCGCGTTGGCGGGGGCGGCAAGGCCGAGCCGCGCGGCCTTCTCCACCAAGGCCCCATTGATGAGCAAGACCTCCGTGCGCCGCCCGCGCGCGAGGTCCTGCGCCATGCCGCTGGTGGCGCCGGGATCCAGCGCCGCGCCGTAGCGGACCAGCCCGGCCTCCAGGGTCGCCAGGGCTCGCGCTTCCTGCCGCGCCGCGGCGAGCCACGTCGCCCCGGGGACGCCGCAGAGGGTGTCCAAGCCCATCCCCGCCGCGCCCGCCGCTGCCGCCACCTCCAGCCCGACCCGCATCATCTCGGCCCGAAGATCGGGATCGAGGAAGAGGTCGCGGATCGGCCGCCGGTGCAGGGCGGAGAGGGGCGAGGTCATGCAGTTGAAGACCATCTTGGTCCAGCGCGCGGCGGGCAGGTCGTCCACCACCTCCGCCCTGTCCACCTGGCCGAGCACCGTGGCCAGCGCGCGAAGCCGCGGACCCGCCGGGCCGCCCGTTTCGCCCAGCCTGAAGGTTGGCGCGCCGCCATCAAGACGTCGGCGGTGCCGCCGCACGAGGCCGGGCTCGACGAGGTTGGCGAAAAGGCCGGTGACGATGCAGCCCATAACCCGGTCGACGCCCAGCTGTTCCGCGAGGTCCAGATCGGCCAGGGCATTGAGCGTCACGAGGTAGGGCCCGCGATAGGCCGTCTCGATCCGCTCGACGATCGCGGGCGCATCGGCCAGCTTCGTGCAGAGGACAACCAGCCCGGGCGCGACGGACGCGATCTCCTCCACGGTGTCGATAAGGTTCAGTCGCACCTCCAGCCGCCCGGACGGCTCGTCGATCCGAAGGTCCTGGGCCCGAATGGCGTCCCGGTTCGGCTCCCAGGGTTCAAGGACAACGACCGGCTCTCCGGCCGCGGCGAGGTGCCCGGCCATGTAGGCGCCGACCGCCCCGGCCCCCACGATGAGCAAGGGCGGCCTGCTGGCGGCGAGCGGAGTGCTCATGCGGACGATGTCCCTGTGCCGGATCGAGGTGCGGGATCCTACCACGCCCGCTGCTTGGGCAAGACGGGGGATGTTGCGTGAGGTACGCGGCCGGCGACGCGCGCGACTGGGTGCGGGACACGCTGTGCGGCTATTTCACCGTCCTCTATACGCCGTTCCGTGAGGACGGGGCGGTCGATGAGGAAGGGCTCCGCCACAACGTGCGGCGCACGCTGGCGCTGCCGGGCGTGGGCGGCCTGTCCGTGAACTCCCTCCATCAGGAGTTCTGGACACTCACCGGGGTCGAGAGGAAGCACCTCGTCGAGGTCGTCCTGGATGAGGTGGGTGGCCGCGCGCCGGTCGTCGTCGGGTGCTCCGATCCCTCGGCCGAGACGGTTGTCGATCTCGCGCGCCACGCCGCCGCGGCCGGCGCTGACCTGGCCATGGCCTGGCCGCCCTTCTACGGGCCGAGATCCGCCGAGAGTGTCCGGCACTTCTACGAGTACGTGGCCGGGCGGATCGGGATCGGGCTCGTGCTCTACAGCACGACCCTGCCGGAGCTCGGCTACTATCTGACGCCGCCGGAAGTGGAAGCGCTCCTGCCGCTGCCCGCCGTCTGCGCCGTGCAGAACACGACGCTGAACCTTGCGCAATACGCCGCCATGCTGGAACGGGTCGGGGACCGACTGCCCGTCGCGACCTCACTGGAAGAGTACCATCTCTTCGGCCAGATTGCCTTTCCGAAGCGCGCGCCCCGCTTTCTCATCGGCTCCTCGCGCCCGGTGCTCTGCCAAACGCCGGCGCACCCGCATTGCGGGCGCTTCATCGAGGCGATGGCGGCGGGGAACCTGGCGGAGGCGGCGGCCGAGGCCCGGACGATCATGGCGATCGCCGATCGTCTGCAGAGCCGCTACTTCGCCCGCGGCTTTCACCATGTCGGTCTCTTCAAGCACGTTGCCGGCCTTCTCGGCATGCGGGCGGGTTCCACCCGGCCGGGCGTCGCGCCGGCGAGCGTGTCCGAGCGCGAGGAGGCGGAGCAGATCTTGCGGGATCTCGGCCTCCTGTCCGAAGGCGGGGCATGATGGTACCCAACCAACCCTGATGCCTAGCGCCCCCGGCCGCCAGCGGCCGTCCAGCGGAGATCCCGGATGACAGACGCCGCCCCTTCGAAGTTCCGCTTCCTGATGGTTCGGCACTTCACGCTGCCCGAGCATGTTCATGAGCGCTTCGGCATGAACGACCGGGCGCCGAAGGAGGCGATGCTGATGAACTATCAGCACCTCGCCCCTCTCCTCGAGGATGTCGATTGGGACTTCCATCCCGGCCCCATGGCCACGCATGGCGACGGCGACGGCTATCCCGAGACGCGCGAGGAACTGGCCATCGTCGGGTCGAACCGCCTTCCCGTGGTCCGGGAGGCCTGCGAGAGCGGGCGCTACAACGCTATCATCCTCCTCGGCGGGGTGGACCCGGGCTTCTGGGAAGCGCGCGAGATCGCCCAGCCCTATGGCGTGGCGGTGACGGCCAATGCCTTCGCCCAGATGCATGTCGCCTGCATGCTCGGCGCCCGCTTCAGCGTCCTCGACATCTCCGAGGGCCAGAGCGTGAAGATGGTGGATCTTATCCGCCTTTACGGTTTTGCCGACCGTTGCGCCTCGATCCGGGTCGTGGACTATCCCCTGCCGCGCAAGCCCTTCGACTACGGACGCTCCACCCTCGAGGAGCGCCGTGGCTTCGCCCGTGGCAAGCCATCCGCGATGCTGGAGGAGGCCGTGCGCGAGGCGATCGCCTGCATCGAGGAGGACGGCGCCGAAAGCATCATCCTCGGCTGTTCCGGCTGCTACTGGCTGCAGGACCCGCTGCAGAAGCGGCTGAAGGAGATGGGCTGGGACATTCCTGTTCTCGAGGGCTACCGCGCCGCCATCGAGGTGGCGAAGCTGATGGTCAATCTTGGCGTCGGGGCGAGCGGCATCGCCTTCCCGCCCCCGCTGCCGCGCCGTTGGCGCCGCATCAAGACCTTCTAGACTATTTCGACAGGTCGATGGTCCTGGAGATCTGGACCCACTGCTCCACGATTTCCGCGGTGCGGGCCTGGTGGGCCTCCGGCGTGTCGCCGATGGGGTAGACACCCCTGTCCCGCAGCGCGGGTCCTATGGACGGGTCGTTCAGGGCCGCGGCGAAGGCGTCTCTCAGTCGGAGCCGGATGGGCATCGGCGTCGCCGCCGGAACGTGGATGCCCCAGATGCTCGACACATCGACCCCTGGGACACCCTGTTCCCCGAAGGTCTTCACATTCGGCAGGGACGGGTCGCGGGCCGTGGTCGCCAGGCCGATCAGCTGCTCGTTCGACAGCAGCGCGCGCGGCCCGTTGAACATGACGCCGATATCGCCCGCGAGCAGCCCCGACATCAGTGGACCGGTCGAGCGATAGGGAACGTGCGTCATCTCGATCCCGGCCTTGAGGCAGAACAGCACGCCGGCGAAATGCGTGGACGCTCCCACCCCGCCAGAGCCATAGGCCACGCCGCCCGGATCGCGCTTGGCCGCGGCGATGAGATCGGGCAGCGTCTTCGTCGCGGCCTTCGGCCCTGCCATCAGCACCACGGGAGAATCCGCGAGCATGGTGACGCCCGCGAAGTCCTTCAGCGTGTCGTAGGGAAGCCGCTTCTGAATCGCGGGATTGAAGTAGAAGGTGTTGTCCGCAGCCAGGATCGTGTAGCCGTCCGGCTCCGAGCGGGCCACTATCTCCGTCCCGACGACCGTCGTCATGTCCGCACGGTTGTCCACCACGACAGTCTGGCCCAGTTGGGCGCTGAGAACAGGGACGAGCTGCCGGATGAGCACGTCGGTCCCCCCGCCGGCCGCGCGGGGCACGATGATGCGGATTGTGCGGGAGGGATAGGTGCCCTGTGCGAGGGCTGGCGTGGAAAGGCCCATGCCGACCAGTCCGCCCATGGCGCCGCGCCGCGTCACAATCATCTGCTGAGCTTTCCTGTCGGTGTGATGTGGCGCGCAACGTCGATTTGCGTGCGATGCGCTGCCATTCTGTCCGATCGAGATCGTTCTCGTGGGCTCATGACTTGTCAAGCGCATGGACATCGCGGCCGGGTTGGCTGTCATCGAGATGGTCGCGCCTGGCTTCTGCTGCAGTAGGGCGAAGCGTTGGTGGCGGGAGCCCGACTGGCTAGGCTCGAACCAGGAAGCCGATGATGACGCGAGGGATCGTGGCGGCCGTGCTGGATGGGCGTGGTCCTGCGCCAGACCTGCAGCGGACCATGGAATCGTGGCCCGCCGCTTGATGGTCTCGGGAACACCCCTCGTGGTCCCGCACTTCACCGCCAGGCGGGCCGTTGCGCCTTGCCACACATCATCGAGGTCTGCAGCCGATGCGTCGGCTTCAGGTGGCCTGCGCTGCCCGGATGCGCTGTGCGGCCATCTCTCCGATCATGACGCAGGTGAAATGCAGATTGGCGCAGCAGTCTGTGGGCATGATGGACGCGTCCGCCACCCTCAACCCGCGAACGCCGCGCACGACCAGGTCCGGATCCACCACGCCCCGCCGGTCCTCGTGGACGGTCATGCGGCAGGTGCCGGCCGCGTGCTGAATGTCTCCTGCTTCCTGGAGCATCAGGGCGTCCAACTCGGCGTCGGGCAGCGCCGCCGCCTCAGCCATGGCCAAACCGGTTTCCCCGAAGGTGATCGCGTCCGCGATGCGGGTCACGGGCTCCAGCCCGCAGAGCCGTGCCAGGCGCCGCACGCCGTCGCGCATCCGCAGCCGGTCCGCCGGGTGGTCCAGCATGTTCTCTTCAACCACCGGTGGCGCGTCCGGCTCCGCCGAGGTCACCCGCACTTCGCCCCGGGAGAAGACGTCGTAGAGCGCGACGCCGATGCCGCCGGCCGGCGCCACGCCGCCCTCGACCAGGCCGCGGTGGTTGTACGCGACCATGATCATGTCCCGCTCGCCGCCACCCCCGAGGCGGCTGCTGTAGGTGACGCAAAGGTTGGTATGGCGGGCGTCCGGATCCCCGGCGCGAAAGCCAGGCCTGAGGGCGAGGCTGGCGCGCAGGATGGGGTGGTCCATCAGGTTCTGCCCCACCGCGGGCTGATCATGCAGGACCGGGATGCCGAGGCCGCGCAGCGTCGCCGCCGGCCCGATGCCGCTACGCATCAGCAGGCCGGGGCTGTGGATCGCGCCGGCCGAGAGGACCACTTCCCGCGCGGCGAGCTCCTCCCACGCGCCATCGCCGAAGCGGACGCGGATGGCGCGGACGTCAGCGCCCTCGAACAGCACGCGGTCCACCAGGGCCTCGCCCCTTATCTCCAGGTTCGGGCGGCCCCGCGCGGGCTCCAGATAGGCGTCGTTCGTCGTGACCCGCACGCCGCCGCGCAGGTTGATCGGGTTGCAGGAGACTCCTTCGCCCTCCGGCGCGTTCAGGTCCGGCTTCAGGGGATAGCCATCGGATAGCGCAGCATCGCGCAGGGCAAGGTCCACCGCGCCCCAATCCCTCTCGGGCATGCGCCAGACCGGCAGCGGGCCGCCCTGCCGCCGGCCCGACACACCGAAATCCGCATCGTCCTCAATCCGGTCAAAGATCGGCATCACCTCCGCGGCGGACCATCCCTCGCAGCCCGCCTCGGCCCAGGCATCGAAGGCGGCGGGCACCCCGCGGATCGCGATCTGGGCGTTGACGGTGGAGGACCCACCCATCGTCCTGCCGCGCCAGTAGAACTTCGGCGCCTGCGCGCGGGTGCGGCGGGCCATCAGGCCGGGCCACTGCCAGTCCGCCTGATGCCGGGGATCGTGCATGAAGGGCACGATGTTGGGGCTGCGCAGCGCGGCCGGTGCCTCTGCCGAACGCCAGTCGCGGCCGGCCTCCAGCAGCAGGACGCGGCGCCAGGGATCTTCCGAAAGGCGCGCGGCAAGCGCGGCTCCCGCTGAACCGGCGCCGACCACGATGACATCGTACATAGGGATGCATTTCTCCAAGCGGTAAAGGACAGGGCTGTCGCAGGACCAGGATCGTCAGCATATCCTTGCAGCTTGCGCCATGGCTCACCGAGCGTTCGTAAGCTGCCAGTTTTCAGCCCACGGCTTTCGGCGGTCGTGCAGCCCTGGCAGTCATCAGTCTGCTACCGTCGCGGTCCCGGGAGCAGAAGCTGGTTTCGGAAGGTTCTGCGAGACGTGCCCCATCCGGAACGGGGGGCAATCCGATCAGGCCCTAGGCGCCCCGCCCCGTGCGATGTCTGGCCCGGATATCCAGAATGGCGGATGCAAAGATCTCGGGCTTCTCCTGCGGAAGATTGTGCCCACCATCTCGCACGATCCGATGTTCATGCGGCCCGGTGAAGTACGACGCGTGCTTCCCTGTTCCGCCCAAGGTCAGCACACCGTCCGCGCTGCCGTCGAGGGTGATGGCCGGCACGGTGATCGGCGGCTGCGCGGCAAGCTGTCGCTCGATCGGCTCCAGCGACGAGTCACCGTCTGCCAGCCCGAACCGGTGCCGGTAGGAGTGGATGACCACGTCCACGAAGTCTGGGTTATCGAAGCTCGCGGCCGTCCGCTCGAACGTCGCGTCGTCGAAGCGCCACTCCGGCGACCAGAGGCGCCACAGCAGGCGGCAGAGGTCCCGCCGATTCTCGGTCAGACCCAGCCGGCCGCGCTCGGAGTGGAAATAATACTGGTACCAGAGGCGTAGCTCGTTTTCCGGCGCCTGAGGTCGCCCTGATCGTGCGATGTCCTGGATGTTGTAGCTGTTCTGCGAGACAAGGGCATCGACGCGGTCCGGCCACAGTGCCGAGACGATGCAAGCGGCGCGGCCGCCCCAGTCATACCCGGCCAGCACGGCCGAGCGGATCCGGAGCGCGTCCATCAGGTCGAGGAGATCCCGCCCCAGGGCCGCTTGCTGCCCAGATCGCGGCGTCTCCCCCGAGCGGAAGCGGGTCGGCCCGTAGCCGCGCAGCCACGGCACGATCACCCGTGCGCCCGCCGAGGCCAGGATGGGCACCACCGCATCGTACGCGCGGACATCGTAGGGGAACCCGTGCATCAGGAGCACCGGCCATCCGTCCGGGTTGCCACTCTCCTCGAACGCAACGGTCAGAGTTCCGGCATTGACGAGGCTGTGCATGGCGGTTCTCCGGAAGCCCGGAGTGAGTTCCGGGTCGATTGCCTATAAGGGCGTCCGGGGCGATCCGGTAAGTCGGGTCGGGTCTGCGGCGCAACAACGCTGCCAATCCGCTCTCGAACTAACTCAGGCATATGGCCAGCAGGGGGGTGTTCGATCTTCTTGCGCGTGGCTCCTCCCGCCACGTCGTGCCGAGTGGGTGAACGTCCCGCTTTAGAACGGCATCGCAGCACAGAATTCGAGCAGATCGTTTGTGTCTAAGTCGACCAGTCCGCCGTTTCGCCCGCGTCCATCTCACCGGCCGCAACCCAGTTTTCCGACCGCCCAGGCTTGCTGCGCGGGCAGAAAAGTGGTCTTGACCCCGGACCAGGAACGGGGGCGGGACCAGGTTCCGCCGATCTCACATTACCGGCTGCCCGTTTCTAAGGGGGCAGGTCACCCTCGCTCTGCGGGAAACTCATCTGCAGGTAAGACGCGCGGTAGCTTTCAAGCGCGCGGGAATAGCAATCAGGGCACCGAATCCTTCAGGCCGATCACGGCTGGTACATGGCCCGGCGCAGCTCGTCGCTGAGCGTTCCGTGGGTGCGGGCCATGTTCGTAAGAAGCCGGTACGCCTCAGGCAGCAGGTGAGCTTGCCCGGTCGTCTCAAGCGCCTTGATGTAGTCCTTCTACCGCTCCATGCGCTGCTGCTGATCCCGGGCGCGCTCCAGAGCCCGCTCGTACCGATCCGGATCGGCTGACATTGGGAGGTTCCCCCATGTTTGATGGGATGAGGTACCGAGCGTTTCTGCGGGTAGCAATTGCAAAGGCTAAGGTTCTCCAGGGAGTATGGGAGGCGGCCAATTCGCGCATGAATGGTTTTTGGTGGTGACGGAAAGCATCTGCCATGTGCGCGTCCTCCTGAGCGGCGGCTTCGGATCCGTCAGGCAAACCTGGCTATGCGGTCTGGCCCGCTAGCGCCGCTTGGCGTGACGCTGGAGCCGAGGCACAGCTGTGCAGAAGAACTGGAACGACAACGTCCGCATTACCCTGCGGCTCAGCCTGGCCACGCCCTTGCCGACGTCGGCCGGACGCGCATTGGCGACCTGTGCCTGCGCACCCCGGGGTTCTGGATCACTCATCCTTCGTCCTTGTCTCCTGGGCGGATCCGCCGGGAATCGGCCAGCTCGATCCTGAGGTGGACGGAGTCCTTTCTTCTGACCGTCCCGTCCTGCCGATAGAGGCCGCGTCCGGTGAATGCGCGCCGATGCATGCTATGCGCAGGGGCTGGCGCCCGGGTTTGACACGCGGTGTTGACGAGGATTGAGGCTGGAACGGGGTTCTCTTTGGGGTTGCGCGGCCATCCTCTTCTGCTGGACCGCTGGTCGTCGGGCATCTCACGGGGAGATGAAGGGCGCGCCGACGATTGGTTTGCCTGGGTTAAAGCAGCACCGGCCGGCATGGCTCATCTGCTTCTCGCGGGGATGATCGCCACCCTGCTCTGAAGCGGAAGCGTCTCCCTCAACCTCTCAGCGGAAGGGCTGCTTTGCTGAAAAGCCTTATGTCGGAGGTTCGATCGGAGCGTCAGGGCGCGGTGGATCCCGCGATACGCGAGGTTCGGGCAGTAGCAGCGGCTGGAAGCGGCGCCCCGCAGATCGCGCCCGATGTGCCGGGCCGCCCTGTCGTGATCGTGCGCCGTAGGTCCAGCGGTGCAGGCCGGGCGACGGCACTTGCATCCACCCACGGTGGCGCTTCCGCCGTAGCGGCTGCGCGGCCCGCTGAGGTGCCCGACGACGTGGCGCGGAAATGCGCGACGCCCGGCGAGGTAGCCGGCTGCCGGATGCCTGACCTCTTCGGCCCTATCGATGCCTGGCGCCGGCCTTCGAAGCCACGACGTCGCGGGTGGTACGCCGTGAGCCGCGCTCCCGCCCCTTTCCCTTGCCCGATCCGTCAGGCACGCAGATGAAGGGCGAAGTGGGCGCCGGAGCGGCCCGGGGGCGGCTGCGGGCACGTCCGGAGCTCGGTTCGGCGCCGCGCGCACCTGTACCGGGGCTGCGGCCGCTCGAGCTCTCCATGGGGCGGGACGGGCTGCTGCGGGTGCCGGACGGAGCCTCGGCGACGCCTTGCCGCTGATCGTCATGCTGCACGGTGCCGGGGGTCATGCCGCTGGAACCCTCGGGCTGATCGAGGCGACCGCGCCGGGCGCGCTGCTGCTGCTGCCCGAGAGCCGCGGGCCGACCTGGGACGTCATCATGGGGGGCTACGGCGTGGACGTCGCTTTCCTGGACGC
This sequence comes from Roseomonas indoligenes, assembly GCF_017813365.1. Taxonomy (GTDB): domain Bacteria; phylum Pseudomonadota; class Alphaproteobacteria; order Acetobacterales; family Acetobacteraceae; genus Roseomonas; species Roseomonas indoligenes. Next base: position 126,738 of record NZ_JAGIZA010000013.1, on the reverse strand, counting down.
GGCGCTGGAGGGGGTCTTCCGGCATCACCGGGTGGACCCGCGCCGGATCGCCCTGGCCGGCTTCTCCGACGGCGCCTCCTACGCGCTGTCGCTGGCGCTTGGGAACGGCGATCTGTTCACCCATGCCCTTGCCTTCTCGCCCGGCTTCGCGGCGCCACCCGACCCGGTGGGACGGCCCCGGATCTTCATATCGCACGGAGAGGCGGACGACGTGTTGCCCATCGACCGCTGCAGCCGCCGCCTCGTGCCCGTGCTGCAGCGCGGGGGGTACGATGTCCGCTACCGCGAGTTCCCCGGCGGCCACTACGTGCCCGCGGGGATCGCGGAGGAGGCCGTGGCAATGCTGGCAGAGCCGCGGGCGGCATGAGTCCGGCAGCGAGGGGCCGATGATCTCCGTCGCGGCCCTTCGCTCCGCACTGATCCTGGCCGGAGCGCTGCTGCGGGTGGGGAGGGCGCCGCCGCTAGAGTTGCACGAGCGGCTGGCGATGGTTCCGCTGGAGGCTGCGCCCGTGGGGCAGCCCGTGGATCTCTGCTGGAGCGACCGGCAGCTGCCCTTCGTCGCGGCCCGGAGCGACCGCGACCTCGCGGTCGGCCTAGGGGTAGTGCACGCGCATCTCCGGCGCGCCCAGATGGAAATCCTCCGGCGCGTCTCGCAGGGGCGGGCGGCGGAGATGGTGGGGCCTGCGGGGATTGTGCTGGACCGCGCGGTACGCGGGCTCGACATCGGGCGCGCCGTGCCGGCGATCGAGCGGATGCTGCCGCCGGGCACGCGCGACTGGGTCGAGGGCTTCGTCGCGGGGGTGAACCACTACGCTGCCAGTGCGCGCGTCGCCCCACTGGAATGCCGCGTGCTGGCCATCGAGCCGGAGCCCTGGACGGTGGCCGACGTGCTGCGCCTGGGCCGCCTGTTCTCGGCGGATGTGAACTGGCCGCTGCTGTTCCGCATGCTCGGGCTGCGCCGCGGGCCGGAATGGGCGGGATGCTGGCAGGAACTGCTGCGCCATGGCACGGGCGCCTCGGCCGCGGAGCCGGAGGACGCGCTGGCGCAACTCGCTGCGATGTCGCGCTCCGGCAGCAATGCCTGGGCCGTGGGGCCGGCACGATCGCGCAGCGGTGCCCCGGTGCTCGGGGGGGATCCGCACCTGCCGATCACCGTGCCGAATGTCTGGATCGCCGTCGCCTGCCGCTCGCCGGGCCTCCACTTCTGCGGGCTGATGCTGCCGGGGCTGCCGGTGGCGGCCATCGGGCGCTCCCCGGCGCTGGCCCGGGGCGGAACCAACCTGCACGCGGCGAGCACCGACATCTTCGCCCTGCCGGAAGGGGCGCTGGAGGTTGCCTCCGCGCGCAGGGAGACCGTGGCCGTGCGGGGGGCGAGGCCCGTCACCTTCACCTTCCGTGAAACGCCCTACGGCCCCGTCCTGGGCGATGCGGTGCCGATGGAAGGGCCACCCCACGCCTTCCGATGGGTCGGCCATGACGCAACGGACGAGATGACGGCGCTTCTGCGCCTGAACGCGGCGCGCAGCCTGGACGAGGCGATGGAGGCGACGGCGGGCCTGGCCATCCCCGGGCAGAACTTCCTGCTGGCCTCGCGGGAGGGGCGGATCGCCAAGGTCACCGCGGCCCACCTGCCCCGCCGGACGCAGGACGCGCTGGCCGAGCCCGTCATGCCGCCCGCGGCGCTCTCGGCCTGGGACGGGCTGGCGAGCGGGGACGAACTGCCGCGCGAGGTGGATCCGGCCCGGGGCTTCGTCGTCTCCGCCAACGACCGGCCGCGCGCATCGCCGGTCCCCATCGGCCTGTTCTTCTCGCCGCCGGACCGGGCCGAGCGGCTGGCCGGGCTGCTGCGGAGCCGCCCGGCCCTGGGACTGGATGACGCGGTGGCGCTGCAGACCGACGTGCTCGTGACCGGTGCCCTCCCCCTGCGAGACCTCCTGCTGGAGCGCATCGGGGCCCTGCCGCCGCGCCCGGCGCGGCAGGCGGCGCTCCTCGGGGCAATGCGCGGATGGGACGGGTCCTATGACGCGGCCTCGGCGGGCGCGCTCGCCTTCGAGCTGGTGATCGGTCAGCTGGTGCGGCTTCTGCACTCGCCGGCACGGCGCGCGGCCTATGGCGCGGTCTGGAGCGGGCGGACGCTGCTGCTGGAGAGCTTCGCGGCGTGCCCACCCGAGACCTTCGCGCAGGCCCTTCAGCGGGCGCTGCGGCGCGCGGCCGGACCGTTCCGCGCCCATGGCCGCTGGGGCGCCCTGCACCGGCTGCGGCTGCAGCACCCCTTCGGCGCCCTGCCCCTGCTGGGGCGGCGGTTCCGCGCGGCCGACCTGCCCGCCGCCGGCACGACGGACAGCGTGATGAAGACTGCGCACGGGCCCGTCACGGGCCGGCACGCGGCCGCCTACGGCTCCATGGCGCGCTATGCCTTCGACCTCGCTAATCCCGATGCCAATCGCCTGACGCTGCTCGGCGGGCAGGATGGCTGGTGGGGAAGCGACACCGCGCTGGACCAGATCGCCCTGTGGGAACGGGGGGAGGGGGTCGAGGTGCCGCTCTCGGAGGCCGGGGCCGCGCGCGTCTTCCGCCACCGCACGACGCTGAGGCCGCGATGATCGACGCCACACCCCTGCTGCGCCTCTACGCCGCGCAGCGCCTGGAGCGGCTGCGGCGGCTGGACCCCGTCCGCGCCCAGGAGCGAACGCTCGGGCGGCTTCTCCGGAGGGCGGCGGGCACGGAATTCGGCCGCGCGCACGGCTTCCGCTCCATCCACAGCGTGCGGGATTACCAGGCCGCAGTTCCGCTGCGGCGCTTCGATGATTTCTGGCGGGACTGGATCGAGCCCGCCTTTCCCGTGGTGCGGAACCGGATCTGGCCGGGCACCATCCCCTACTACGCGCTCAGCTCCGGCACGAGCGGGGCGCGGACGAAGCACATCCCGGTCACGCGGGCCATGGCGCGGTCCAACCGCCGCGCCACGCTGGACCTGCTGACACACCACCTTGAGAACCGGCCGGAGAGCCGCGTCTTCGGCGGCAAGAGCCTGATGCTGGGCGGGAGCACGGACCTGATGCGGCTGGCCCCCGGCGTGGAGGCCGGCGACCTCTCGGGCATCGCCCAGCGCGAGGTGCCGTGGTGGGCGCGTTCCCGCCTCTTCCCGCCCGCGGAGATCGCGCTGATCCCGGACTGGGACCGCAAGGTGGAGCGCCTGGCCGAGGCGGCGCTGCGCGAGGACCTGCGCGTGATCGGGGGAACGCCGACCTGGCTCCTTGTCCTTTTCGAGCGCCTGCTCGAGCGCGCTGGCGGCGGGGAGCGGCGGCTTGCGGACCTTTTTCCGAACCTCGGAATGCTCGTCCATGGCGGTGTGCGCTTCGACCCCTTCCGCCCGGGGTTCGAGCGGCTGCTCGCCGGGAGCCGTGCCGAACTGCGCGAGGTCTATCCGGCAAGCGAGGGCTTCGTCGCCGTCGCGGACCGGCTGCCCGGCCAGGGAATGCGGATGCTCCTGGACAACGGCATCTTCTTCGAGTTCGTCCCTATCGGCGAGGTCGACAGCCCCAACCCCACCCGCCACTGGATCGGCAATGCGGAGCCGGGGCAGGACTACGCCCTCATCCTCACCACCAATGCCGGGCTCTGGTCCTACGTGCTGGGCGATACGGTGCGGCTGGTGGACCGCGCGCCGCCGAGGCTGCTGGTCACCGGCCGTACCTCCTACTTCCTGAACGCCTTCGGGGAGCATCTGACGGGCGAGCAGATCGAGGAGGGCGTGCTGGCCGCAGCCGCCGCGGTGGGAATCGAAGTCGGCGAATTCATGTTTGGCCCGCTATTCCCGCGCGAGGGTCGCGCGCCCGCGCACTGGCTGGCAGCCGAAGCCGCCGGCCCTGCCGATGCGGCGCGCTTCGCCGCGTCGCTCGATGCGGCGCTGCGGCACAGCAACGCGAATTTCGGCGATGACAGGCAATATGGCCGCCTGGCGCCGCCGAGCATCACCTTCCTTCCACCGGGCGCCTTCGCGGCCTGGATGCGCCGGCGCGGCAAGCTTGGCGGACAGAACAAGGTGCCGCGCATCGTGCAGGACGACCGGCCGCTCGAGGAACTGCTGGTCTGGCACCAGAAGCATTCCAGCATGCCGTTTTCACCCGGTAGCCACGCCGCGTCACAGGAGGAAGAATGAACGAGGCCACGACCGAGCAGCCATGCAGCCCCGAGATGGCCGAGCAGTATGCCGCGCTCGGCCGCTTCGTCACCGTGTTCGAGGAGACGGTCAACCTCATACGCACGGCGACGGTCGGGATGCTCGCCGCGAGCCATCGCCACGAGAAGCTCGTCAACATCGCCTTTCACAGCAGCGTCATGACGGCCGCGCCCCTTTTCCAGGTGTTCCGGGCCGTGGTGGGGCAGATCGTCACGGACGAGGATTACGAATTCCCCGCCACGATGGGGCCGGACATCCTCTCCATCATGAACCAGGTCGCGAGCGAGTTTGAGGTCGTGCAGCAGGCCCGCAACAACCTGCTGCACGGCACGTGGGAGGTGAGCTGGTGCGGCGCGCATGGGAGCGGGCTGCCGGTATTCATAGTGACGAAGCTGAAGCCATCCAGGATCGGCCTCAGCCGGGCCGAGGTGCCGTCCCGCCCCGATGAGTTGGGCGACCTGGCGGACCGCTGCCTCTCGGTGCAGGCTCTGATCGAGCGGGTGGTCCAGGCCGTGGCCACGAAGCCAACGCCCGTGCTGGGCACGCTCTTCGCGAGAGAGGATGGCGCCTGGGTGCCGCACGGGGTAGCTCAACTGACCTCGTTCAGCGATACCTGACCCCCTCGATCACCCGCTCTTGACCCTTGCTGCGGCTGCGGCTGCGGCGATCAGGGAGTGGGAGTGGGGATCCAGCGGCGGTGACGTTGGGCGTCGAAGATTCCGAGTGCCCGGCTCCGCTCGTCCGTGAGCCGTACAGTGCCCGGGCCTCGCTCTGTCTCATACCCTACGTTCACTGTTGTCCGGCACTCCGCGACATTGCCTTCGCCGCGGGTCGAGCAGGTCAGAACCTCGATATGAGTAACCTGGACCAGATCCTCTTTCTTCATATCCATGGCAGGCCTCGTTTCAAGGAAACGCAACAGCTAGCCAGGCCAGCTGACCACGTCATTGACCTGGGATACGCGGGAGCCTCAACTGGCCGCAGCGGTCTCTCCGTCGCGACAAAGGGTGCCGATGGAGTGTTCGCATCCAGCACGCGTCCAGCAAGTCAAATAGGTCAGGCGAGTGGTCCGGCTCGCGCCGCCATGGCCCTCGTACCTCTCTGGCCGGCTTGGTCGCGGCAGCCAGGTCGATGCAGGCTTCGGTCACACGTTTTCTTCGCCTCAGGTGGCTGGGCCGCGCCACAGTGTCGATGCGGCGCTGACCCCGCCTTCCTGCTGCTCCTGGTCCAGCATCGGCACTGCCCCGCAGCACGGACCGGGCCCAGGAAGCCTCCCTCAAGACACCCGATCCCCGCGTGGTAGGATCCGATGCGCGCCTACAGAACCGGCTGCCCACCCGTGACGGGGATCATGGCACCGGAGACGTAGCTTGCCTCGTCCGAGGCCAGCAGCACGTAAACGGGGGCGAGTTCAGCGGGCTGGCCGGGGCGCTTCATCGGGGTCTGCTGACCAAAGCTCTTCACCTTCTCCGCCGGCATGGTGGAGGGGATCAGGGGTGTCCAGATTGGGCCCGGCGCGACGCTGTTGGCGCGGATGCCCTTTTCCGCGAGAAGCTGGGCCAGGCCGGCGGTGAAGTTGGCGATGGCGCCCTTGGTGGTCGCATAGGCCAGCAACTGCGGCGTGGGCTTGTCCTCGTTGATCGAGGTGGTGTTGATGATGGAGCTGCCGGGCTTCATATGCTTCACCGCGGCCTTGGTGATGCGGAACATCGCGTAGATGTTCGTCTTGAAAGTGAGGTCCCACTCCTCGTCCGGGATCTCCTCGATGGACTCGAAGGTCCTCTGGTGCGCGGCGTTGTTCACCAGCACGTCGATGCGCCCGAACGCCTCTACCGCCTTCGCGACGATCGCCTCGCAATGCGCGCGCTCGGAGATATCGCCGGGAACCAGCACCGCCTTGCGGCCGGCTTCCTCCACCCAACGGGCGGTTTCCCGCGCGTCCTCATCCTCGTTCAGATAGGCGATCAGGACATCTGCTCCCTCGCGCGCGAAGGCGATCGCGACGGCACGGCCAGTCCCGCTGTCCGCACCGGTTATCAGGGCCGCCTTGCCCGCGAGGCGGCCTGATCCACGGTAGCTGCTCTCGCCGTGGTCTGGGCGCGGGCTCATCGCCTCGGTGGTTCCGGGGATGGGCTGCTGCTGCTCGGGCAAGGGCGGGGTCGGGTGGCTATCGGACATGATGGATGCTCCTTGGCCTTGAGCGGCCGGGCTTGTCAGGGCGTGGCTGAAGGAATTGCTGGAGGGCACGGGCGAGGAGCACCGCCGAGGTCCCCGACCGATCCAGCCCGGCTGGAACGAAGGGCGGAGCGCCAGATCGCCCGCTGGGTCCGAAGCCCATGCCATCGGTCGTGCCGATGGTTGGCGGAAACGTCCGGCATGCTCGAGCTGACCCCAACCCTCAGGCGACGTGGACAACCTACCCATGCTCGGTGCGAACCGAATTATCAGGCGATACCCATCGGCCCGGTAGTTGCGCGAGCGGGCAGCATTCCCGTTCTCCGGCCCGGCGCATCCTCGACGCAGGAGTGCAGTTAGTTGCTGGGGATCGGAGGCGCTCTGGGTCTATGCCGTGGCCGCGCTGGGTTTGTACGTCGTCATCGGCTCGCCATGGAGATGGACGCACTCGGGAAGAGGGGCATCACGACCAACGCGGGATGGCTCGGGCGCTGATGGAGAGATGCGAACCGGCAGCGCGGGGCGCCAGGGTCTGGGCCGATACGACCGTGGCGCGGGTTTTTGGGGCGGCTCGGACCCAAGCGGCCGACCTCGCTCTGCTACTCATCGGGATCGGCGTTGCGGTGACCGCCGCAGGGTGCAAGCCCGCCCGGCGAGCCGAGGTGCCAGTGCCGGGCGGCGGTCTCATGCGGGGCGATGGGCTGCAGAACAATCATCGTCCTGAGGCGATGCCGGACGGGTGCGAACCCCCGGCCTTAATCTAGGGTGATATTCAGCTCCTGCACCTTGCGCTTCCAGAAGGCGCTCTCCTCCCGGATCTCGGCGGCGAAGGCGGCACGCGGCGTCTCACCGACCACCTCCATGCCCTCCGTCCGCATCCGCTCGACGAAGCGCGGCTGGAGCATGGCGCGCTTGGCGGCCGCCTCGTAGCGGTCCAGTAGCTCCGACGGGGTGCCGGTCGGGGCGAAGAGACCGTTCCAGGCGTCGATCGTGATTCCGGGATAGCCAGCCTCGCGCAGGGTTGGCACGTCCGGCAACTGGGAGAGGCGCTTCGCGCCCGTCACGGCCAGTGCCCGCAGTCGACCCTCCCGGATCAACGGCAAAGCCGGCGTGACGGAACTGGCATTCAACTCCACCCGCCCGGCCATCGTGTCCATCAGGCTTGGCCCGGTGCCGCGATACGGGGCGTGCTCCATCCGGACCCCGATCGCCTCCGAGAGGAGGAGGGCGGCGAGGTGGTTGTTGCTGCCGATCCCGCTCGACGCATAGGTCAGGCTTCCCGGTGGGCGGGACTTTGCAAACGCCACGAACTGGGCCAGATCGGTCACACCCAATTCCGGCGGCACCACCATCACGTACTGGTAGGTGGCGAGCTGGGCGATCGGGGTCAGTGCAGCCGCCAGGTCGATCCGGTCGCCCCGCTGGAGGTGCGGGTTCACCACAAGCTGGGTATTGACCGCGAAAAGCAGGGTCTGACCGTCAGGTCGCGCCTGGGCCGCCGCGACGGCGCCAACGTGTCCCGCCGCCCCGCCGCGATTCTCGATGACGATGGTCTGGCCGCCCAGCTCCTGCCCGAACAAGGTCGCGAAGTCTCGCGCCACGGGGTCCGAGGCGCCGCCCGGGGCATAGGGGACGATCAGCGTGATGGGCCGTGCGCTGCTCTGCGCCCGGGCTGCGCCGGGTGTCACCGCCGCGGCCAGAAGCAGTGGCAAGCCAAGTGTCGTGCGCCGCCCCACCCGCCCGGCTGTTCCAGTCGCCGCCGCTTCCCTTGCGGTCTCGATCATACGCGTCCTCCCTTGCTTGTTCCCGTTCCGGCGGGGTTACAACAGCCTCACCACCCCTGCGGCGCTGTCACCCCGTAGTCCTGCGCCACCTGCAGCAGGTCGGCCCGGGTCTGCTCCGGCAGCACCAGCCCGTCCTTCTCATGCCGCTCCTCGTTCCTGGCCTCGATCTCGCCGGGGTAGAACACCTCCTCGAACCCTTCGGCGAGCGGCGTGCTCTTGATGCCCGCGATCATCTCCTCCATCCGCGCCTGGAAGCGGTCCACCGGGCCGAAGGCCTCGATGTTCAGCGCCATCACCATGTGGCCGCAGCGGCTGCGCTTCTCCGCCTGGTACGGCCCGTTCACCTCCGTCATGATGCCGCTGCCGGAGAGCACGCCGGACAGCACGTCCATCATCACCGTGATGGCATATCCCTTGTGCTCGGCCATCGGCAGGATCACTCCGCCCAGCGCCGCCATCGGATCGGTGGTGCGCCGCCCCTGGCCATCCATCGCCCAGCTCTCGGGGATGGGGATACCCTTCTGGCGGGCGAGGAAGATCTTGCCCCGCGCCACCACCGTATTGGCGATGTCCAGCATCATCGGCGCGTGCCGCCCGGCCGGTGCCGCGATGGACCAGGGATTGTTCCCCAGCCGCTTCTTCCGCCCGCCCCAGGGCGCCATGGCAGGGCTGCCATTGGTGGTCAGCACCCCGATGCAGCCCTGCGCCGCGGCCATCCGGGTGAACCAGCCCAAGGCGCCATGATGGTTGGAATCCCGAACGGAGACGATGCCGACGCCGTGGCGCCTGGCCCGGTCGATCGCGTCCTGCATGGCGCGGCGGGTGATCACCTGCCCCACGCCGTCCCGTCCGTCGATGACGGAGATGGCGCCCGCATCGACGATCACAGCCGGATCGGTCACGGGCTTCATTGTGCCCGCCCGGACCCGGGCGATGTACCAGGGGGCCCGCATCACCCCGTGGGAGGAATGCCCCCACATATCCGCCCGCACCAGCGTCTCGGCCACCAGGGCCGCGTCCTCATCGGGCAGCCCGGCCGCGGCATAGAGAGCGGCCACGAAGTCGCGCAGCGCTTCGTCGCGAATGGGGGTCATGGGCGTATCCGTCCTGCTTGGTGGGCTTCCTCGCCGCACGGCCTTGTCTCAGGCTGTCGGCCTGTCCCGGGAAGAAGAGGAGGGATCCTTCGCCAGGGCAATAGCCCCCGTTCTCGATCGGAGTCACCTGATGGTCTGCTATTGCCCGGCCCGAGGGGCGGTTCACCAGCCAGCAACGGTCCTTGGTCGGCGTTGAACATTGCGGCTGCACAGCCGCCGAACCTTCCCCCACGGATCATCGGGATGCGGGTCCCGGCCCGCAGCACCTCCACCGGCCGCGCCGCCCGTTCCGCTCTGCCGGAGGAGGAGGTAGTTGTGATCCCGAGTGACCCACGCGCGAGGTGCGGTCCGTGCAGATACTGACCGGGGTAGACGCGGTCATGGAGAGGGTGCGGAAGGCGCGGCGGGTGGGCTATGCGCTGACGCCGGAGGAACACATGCCCGGCGAGGTCGGCATCGCCGCACCGGTGCTGGACGTGGCGGGGCGACCGATCGCGGCGGTGCGGATGACCGCCTCCGCCGCCGGCTGGCCGCTGCCGGAGTTCACTCGCCTACTCGCTCTCGGGGCGATGGAAGCGCAGGGTTCTTGGACTGCAAGTGCCGCCCTTCTCAATCCGTGATGAACTTCCTGGCCCCGGTCTGGCATCACGACGAGCGGTCCAGGACTCCGGCCAGGTCGGCTCCCGTCCGGATCATCGCCACGGAAGATCGCGGCTGGTCGGACGAGAACCTGGAACCGCAGGCTCCTGCATGCAGCGTTCAAAGGTTCAAACCCGGCAAAACCCTGAAGCAGCCGGCCTACGCCTCGCAATGCAGCATTCGGAGGGCACGAGCCGCTTTGTGTTAAGGTGTCAACGAACAATGCCGTGCCAGTCTGCCCCTTCATCCGAGAAGGACAGCCATTATGGCCAGGTACTTCTTCGACAAGTTCAACAGCATAGAGCATGTCCGGGACGAAGTCGGGCTCGAGCTGCCGCATCGCGACGCGGCGCGCCAGACCTCCCAGGTCCTGCTGGCCGATATGCCGAGAGGCAAGTTTCCGGATGGCGCACGGCGTGAATTCGTCGTGGATGTGAGGGATGAGCTCGGGCTCTTGATCTATACATGCCGCCTTTCATTCGTCGGCCGGTGGTTGGACCATACGGTTCCGCCTCTCGGAAACCGAGCCGTGCCCGCAAGCGAATAATCCGTCCCCTGCCTGTCCCGGCTTTTCGCACCCCGTCAGCCGGATCAAGACATCTCCAGAATACGATTGATCTGGGCATAACCCTTGGGCAGCATTGTCCTTAGTATCATCCACGCGCCGGTAATGTGGCGAAGTATGGCGCTCATCGGTCGCCTATCCATGGCCTGCAACGCCCGCTCCCGGCCGAAGCCCTCGCGGCCGGCAACCGCCTCGCCAAGAGCGTTCTCAGGCACCATCTGCTGGACCCCTCCTGACCCGTTGTACCCTGCCGGCTTAGGCCTGCCGCCGCATCGGCAAGGCTTCCAGGCGCACGGTCTCCGTCCAGCGCTCCTGCCACTTAGCCAGACAGCCAGCGACCTCGTTCGGTAGCGCGAGCTGTTGGATCAGAACCAGCCCGACTTCGAAGAGTAGAGATCTGGGCAGATCCTTCGCATTGAACCGAGTAACCAGTTCGTCGAGCAGGGTATCCAGTCCCCACATCCGAGACCGCCGCACCTCTTGACCGACGCCGTTTGAGGAAACCGTGCGGTTCATCATACAGGATAAATAACCGAGTGGTTCAGTCGGATAATATAACATTTGTTACTGCTGCATTCGGCAGCCTCCAGGGACGCATTACAAGTAGGAGAATAACCCATGTGCGAGGCTGCTCCTGGCGAGGTCAGAGCACATCCCCTTGCTGCCGCACGCTCACCCTTTGCTGAGCCCGCCATTGGGCTGCTCTCCATCGTGCTGGCTGCAGGCGGCGCGCTAACGATAGTGCGGGTGGACATGCCAACCCAGCGAGCTGCCATCATCGCTGGCTTCGCCGGTTGGGCTGTGCCGATACATGCGATTGCGGTGCGGGTGGTGGGGCGGCTGGCGTGAAGGTGGCGGTTTGCCAGCATTTGGCCGAGAGCCGAATGGGCACTCTCGAAGAAGCGGAGGCCGAGCGCAGCCGTAACTGGCGAACCAGGGGATCGGCTGATCTCGGCCCAGGGCCTAGGCTCGGGAAAGCTCGGCGGCCAAATGCGCGACATCGGCAATAGCCGCGTTCTGGGCGTCTAAGCTCGCGGTCGAGCCGGTGATGAAGGCTGTGACGACCATAGGCCTGCGACCCGGCGGCCAGAGAACACCGACATCGTTCGCCGTGCCATGATCGTTCGTGCCGGTTTTCTGCCCGACCTGCCACCCCGTCGGCACCCCGGCACGCAGGCGTGCCCCGCCGGTCTGACCAGCGACAAGCCATGCCGTGAACTGCGCTCGGGAAGCGGGTGATAGAGTCTCGCCCAAGACGAGACGGTTCAGCGTCGCCGCCATTGCGAGAGGGCTCGTCGTGTCGCGGGGATCGCCGGGCAGTGCCTCATTCAGGGTTGGCTCGGTGCGGTCCAGTCGGGTGACGTCGTCGCCAATCGAGCGAAGCCAGGCCGTCAGGCCTGCAGGGCCCGCAAGGACCTCAAGCATCAGGTTAGCCGCCGTGTTGTCGCTGAGTGCGACGGCGCCCGCGCAGATCTCGGCCAGCGTCATGCCCTCTGCCCCCGCATGCGCCTTCGTGGCCGGGGAGTAGGTGAGCACCGCGTTGGCTGGAAAGCGGATGCGTCGGTCCAGATGCTCCTCGCCCTTGTCCACCTTCGCCAGGATGGCGGCAGCGCTGAGCGCCTTGTGGGTGCTGCACATCGGGAAGCGCTCATCCCCGCGGTGCTCAACCGTAACGCCTGTCTCCGTGTCGAGGATCCCCACGCCGAGACGGCCGCCGCAGCGCGCTTCGATCCCGGCTAACCGATGCCGCAGCGCGTCAGGATCGGACTCGGCCCTCAGGCCCGCCGCTCGCGCGTACCGGGCCATCGGCCCTGCCGCGAGCGTCGTGCCAAGCCCCAAACTGAACTGTCTTCTCGTGGCCATGGTTCTCCGTCCCCTTTAGCGCGCCGGGACCATCCTTCCAACATATCGGGCCCGCGAACGATGATCCCTTTCCTGCGATCCTGGAACTCCTTCGTGAACGCCGGAAGCGATGTCAGCCGCTTGCGGGAAAGCTCGGTGGTCGATGTTCGGAAATTCCGCGAGCAGCTTCGGTCACCGCCGATGTGACGTCGCGCCGGATCGGCCGGACGCGCTTTTGTGGGAAGTCAGCCCCACCAGCCGCGCCGCTTCCGCCAGGCTCAACCCGCCCAACGCCCGCGCCACCGCCAGCATCCGCGTTGGTGTTCGCCGGTCCCGCTCCCGGCGAGCTCATCGACGAAGCTCGGCAGCACTCGCCAGGTCCGCCCGGATCTCCACTACCGATCCCGATAGGCCAAGTCGGAAGCGAATCAGCATCTCCGCCCAGGTGGAGATCACGCCGGGGATAACTCATCCGCTCAGCGGCATCAGACGCAACATGTCCGCGCCGTCAGATCGCGCCGTGCGACCAGCCGGCGGTCGCACTCTCGCCAGTTCTGCGACCGGTCCCACCGACGCACCCGGCGGCAAACCAGCCCATCTTCGACCATCGCACCCATCCCGGCCAATGGTGACAGCATCGCCAGCAGGCACGCCATGTCGGTCCCGCGACCATCTGCTGCGTCGCAGCAACGCAGTGAACGCGATGACTTGGCAAGCCGTCGCAGGAGTTCGTGCTGCCCCCGGCGATTGACACTCTCGCTCGTCCGTGCAGCAGTTCGGAACCGAATGCGGTGGCAGGATTTTGGATGCCAGATCCGGGCTGACCACCGCCAAGAAGTGGACATAATCCATGGACTCCACGTCCCCCCCGGCTGCAACCCGCCGAGACCTCCTCACACGCATCGGTCTCGCTGCAGGCGGTGCCGCGATGTACCAGGCGATGACCGCCCTCGGTGTCTCGGCCGCTTCCACCTACACCGGTCCCATCCGGCTCGACGGCGATCCGAAGGGCGCATCCGTCCTCATTCTCGGGGCCGGGGTCGCGGGCATGGTCGCCGCGATGGAGCTGCGCAAGGCCGGTTACCGCGTCCAAGTGCTGGAATACCGGGAGAAGGCCGGCGGCCGCGCCTGGACCCTTCGCGGCGGCGACCGCTACACCGAACTCGGCGGCGCGACGCAGGAGATCCGCTTCGACGAGGGCCAGTACTTCAACCCAGGCCCCTGGCGCATCCCCTATAACCACCAGGGCATCCTGGACTATGCCCACCGGCTGAACGTCGCTCTGGAGCCCTTCATCCAGGTCAATCACAACGCGATGGTCCACGGCACCCGCGCTTTCGGCGGCAGGCCGAAGCGCTACCGCGAGGTCATGTCCGATTACCACGGCGGGATCGCGGAGCTTCTTGCCAAATCCACCCGGCAGGGAAAGCTGGACGGGATGGTCACGAAGGAGGATGGCGAGATCCTCATCGAATCCCTCCGATCCTTCGGGGCCCTGGACCGCGACCTGAACTACACGAAGAACGTGCTGACCTCCGATCGCCGCGGCTTCGAGAAGGATCCGGGCGGCGGGCTGAACGCGCGCCCCGTGCCGTCGGAGCCGATGTCGCTGAAAGACGTCCTCGCCTCCCGCGGTTGGGCCTACCTCGCCTCGGGCGCGCTCTACGAGTTCCAGATGACGATGTTCCAGCCCGTCGGCGGCATGGACATGATCGCGCAGGCCATGGCGCGAGAGTGCGGCGACATGATCCAGTACAACCGCAAAGTCGTAGGCATCCAACAGGATGAGCGCGGCGTGACCGTCGCCTTCGAGGAGACGGGGCGCCCGGGCCAGGTGCAGCAGGCGCGCGCCGACTACTGCCTGGCCACCATCCCCCTCTCCATCCTCAGCCAGCTCGAGATGAACGTCAGCGGCCCGATGGCGGCCGCCATCCAGGCCGTGCCCTACGCGGCCTCCGTGAAGGTCGGTCTGCAGATGAAGCGCCGCTTCTGGGAGCAGGATGAGCACATCTATGCCGGCATCTCCTACACCGACCTACCGATCCGCATGATCCAGTACCCGGCCCATGGCTACGGCTCGCGCGGCAAGGGCGTCCTCCTCGGCGCCTATGCCTTCGGCCCTTATGCCTACGAGTTCACCGCCCTGCCGCCGGAGGAACGTGTCCGGCGCGCGGTGGAATGGGGCGCCCAGATCCACCCGCAATATCGGGAGGAGTTCGACACGGGCGCCTCCGTGGGCTGGCACCGCGTGCCCTGGGCGCTCGGCTGCAACGGGATGTGGACGGACGCGACGCGCGCGGAGCACTACGACAACCTCTGCGCCCTCGATAACCGCATCCTGCTGGCCGGCGAGCACGCCTCCTACATTCCCGCCTGGCAGGAGGGCGCGGTTCTCTCCGCCCTCGACGCCGTCTCCCGCCTCCATCGCCGCGTGGTGTCCGCATGAACCGCGTAACGCTCACGGTCGTTGCGGCCGCCCTCCTCGCGCTCCCGGCCATCGCGCAGCAGCCGCAGTCGCAACAGGCCCCGGCCGCTGCAGGGGCACCGGCCAGCGCGCAGCAGCGGAACGACGGCGCGGCTTCGGACAGCCACGGCTTCGTCTCCGCCACCCGCTTCGGCCAGCGCGACGGCGCCTCCCTCTACGCCGCAACCTGCGCCGGCTGCCACATGCCCGATGGCCGCGGCGCGGCCGGTGCCGGCCGCTATCCCGCGCTGGCAGGCAACCCGACGCTGGAAGCCGCCGCCTACCCTGCGAGCATCGTCCTCAATGGCCTTCGGGGCATGCCGGGCTTCGCGAACCAGATGGACGATGCGCAGGTCGCGGCGGTGGTGAACTATGTCCGGACCAATCTCGGCAACCGCTTCACCGCGGACCCTGCGACCCCCGACGACGTGAAGGCCCTCCGCCAATGATCCGCGCGCTCACCCTCGCCGCAATCCTTTCTGCCGCGACCCTGCCTGCCGTGGCGCAGGAGGTCACGCGCCACCGCACCCCCGGATCCAACTTCCCCATCGCCATGGCGGTGGAGGTGCCCGCCGGCCGCACGCAGGTCCTCGTCAGCGGCATGGTGCCCGCCGTGGCAAACGCGGACGCTCCGCGCAACTCCGTCCTCTCCTTCGGCGACACTCGCGCGCAGACGAAATCCGTCCTCGACCGCATCGAGGCCGCGCTGCGTTCCATCGGCCTTGGCCTGGGCGACGTCGTCCGCATGCAGGTCTTCCTTGTCGGCGATCCCGACAAGGGCGGCCGCATGGACTTTGATGGCTTCATGGCGGCCTATACGGAGCGCTACGGCACCCCGGCCCAGCCCAACCTTCCGGCCCGCTCCGTCATGCAGGTGGCGGGGCTGGTCAACCCCGGCTGGCTTGTCGAGATTGAGGTCACGGCCGTCCGTCCCTGAGATCGCGGTCGGGCGCGGGGGCAAGATCGGCCGAATTCAGCCAGTCCCTCGCGCTGAACCGGTGCGGCGGGCTTCGGACCTTCTTCCCACATCCTGACGTCGTGCCGGCGCTGCACCACCCGGCGCGGCCCGGAGCGCCAGCAGCACCCGCCGGCAGAGGCAAATTCATTCGAGGTCGAAGCGACGTGCTGAGGCTCCGGAAGCCGGGCGAGCGCGGCCCGCAACGCTACTGCCGGATTTTCCCCGCCGGATCCGGCTGGGCTGCGGGCCAAGGGGCGAGCGCGGCCGGCGTGTCGGAGGGCGGGGAAATGAGCAGCGCGCAGGCGTAGGGCAGCAGCGCGAGGATGAGGAGAGCGACGGCGATGCGGCCCCACCGCCGTCGTCTCGGTGAAGCGGCGGAACGGACCCGCTGCGCAGGACGGACCGCGCCCGCCGGTCCCGCAGGGGAGGTTGGAGGCGTGTTGCGGCGCGTCTCTCTTCTCTCCGGGGAACGGCCGGAAGCGGGGGAGGGGCGTCGCGTGGGCACGGAGCGCTGCGGCTCGGGCAGGGGATTGCCGCCCGGCACGAAGTGGAGGTGTTGCCGGGCGACCGACACGCGAAGGGTCCGGCCCCAGGCGAAATCCAGCCGGTCACCTTCCATCCCGTCCGCGAAGACCACCCCGCCTTCGTTCATGCGGGAGACGATGAGGAGAGAGTCCTCGCCCTCCAGACGTCCGCTCACGAGTCCGGTGCCGGTGGCCCTGCTCGGCCAGGGCTCGCGGACCAGGAACATCGCCGCCGGCTCGTCGGGGCGCAGATCGACGGTCACCCCCGTCGCCCGGCCGATGGAGAGGGCCCAGCCCGTCGCGCCCGTGCCGCTGGCGACGATGAGGCCGGAGGAGGACTGTGCCTCCTGGCGCCCCCCATGGCTCAGGCTGTAGCGGGCGGATTGATGGCTGGCATGGCCGACGAACACCTCGTTCAGCGCCAGCAGGACCTGGCCGTCATCCAGTTCGGCCCGGATCATCGTGCGACGTTCCGTGCGCAGGGTCCCGGCCGCGGCCGCCGGCAGCATCGCGGCGGCCGCGGCGGCGGTGTGCGGAACGAGGACGCCCGCGTTGCGTGCGGGGTCGGCGTTCACCCCGATCACAGGCTGGCCGGAAAGGTACTTGGCAACATTCGCCACCAGCCCGTCCTGGCCGACCGCGACCACCACGTCCTCCGGCCCGAAAAGGAAGCGGTCCAACTCCGCGCGGCGCACGGCGGCGATGCGCCAGCCCTTCGGCACGGCCGCGCGGATCTCGGCGAGCAGGGCGGTGACGTGCTCCCGCTGGGCGTCCAGCCCTTCCAGGCTCTGCGATCGCCGGCGCAGGAAGGCGTCGGCCTGTCCGCGCGTGGCGTGGCGGGCCAGCAGGCCCTCGTACTCGGTCTCGCGCGTGACGAGGACGAGCCTGGGGGCGAGGGCGCCGCTCACCGCCCCGTCGAGACGTCCCTGGGCGCGTCGCCCCGCGCTGCGGCGGGCGGCACATCGCGGCCACGCAGCACGCCGTTCAGCGCGGCCGTGAGATCGGGCGTGACGTTGAGCGTCTCGATCTTCGTCAGCTTCTCGGCAAAGGCGCGGAGCACGAGGGACTGCAGCACGGCAGGGTCGGTGTCGCGCAGCAGGGCCAGGCGCTCGCCTTCCGCGGCGTTGCGGGCTGCCTCCACCACTCGGATGCGCGCCGCCTCGGCCTCGGAGCCGATGCGCCCTGCCTCGGCCCGGCCCTCGGCCTGCCGGCGGGCGTTCTCATCCTCCTGCGCGATGAGGGCGGCCTGGCGCCGGGCGAGCTCGACCCTGGTGGAGAGCTCGTTCTCGGCGATGGCGCGCTCCTTCTCCACGGCCTGGGCGCGGCGGGTAAAGGCGGCCTCGTCGGCCAGCCCCTGCGCGCGCTCGAAGGTCGGCGTCTCCAGCGCGCGCGCCAGCTCCGCGCTCGGGCTGAGGCCGGCGATGCGGACCGTGACCACCGAAAGGCCCATCTCGCGCAGCCGGGGGTCGGCCGTGAGCGACGCGGCGATCCCGTCCTGCAGCGGCGCCGCACCCTCCACCAGGAGGTCGTTCACCGGGCGGTGCTCGACGTAGCGCGCGGCCTGATACTGGGCGAGGCCGATGAGGAGGCTCGCGATACGGTCCAGCGGGTCGGTGCGGAGGCGCCCGGTGCGAAGGTCGATGGTGAAGTCCACGCGGGAGGCCAGCGCCTCGGGCTCCGCCGCGCGCCAGGTGATCGTGCCCTGCACCGTGACGACCTGGTAGTCGCGCGAGCGCGCCTGGAAGACGAAATCGGTGTCGCGGTCATCGGCCGGAACCTCGGCGATGCTCGTGCGGTCCGGGCGGAACCAGAAGGCCAGGCCGCGGCCGGAGCGGACGCGCTGGCCGCGCCGGAAGGTGATGACGTGGCTCGACGCCTCGCTGCGGAGGTGGCGGTACGCGAAGAACCAGGTGATCTCGGCCATGCCCGGGCATGGTGAACCGGGGGGAGGGGGGCGGCAACCCCTTGGGGTAGATCAGCCGCTCACGGTCGCGGCGGAGATGCCCGGTCTGGGCGACACCGCCCGGGTCTATCACCCCTCGGTTTCCTATGGCCGGCGCCGGGTCAGGCAGGAACTTGAGCACGGGGAAATGCCGCCGGTCGACAGCAGGCCTGGATCAGAGGGATCACTTCATCAGCTCGGCGGTATCAGGCCGGAGCCGGCTAGCCGATTTCCGGGATCGCGGTGTCATCCCGCGTCAGCTCAACAGCGTGCAAGAGGATGCTAGGCCCGCATCAGGATATAGACCGACCATTCTAGAACAGTTAAACTATTTCGATGGTCAGGACAGCCCGCTACTCGGAAGAGCATTTCATCGACGCCGCCACTGCCCTGGTGGCCGAAGGTGGTCCCGGCGCCGCAACCATGCAGGCCATTGCTCGGCGGGTCGGCGCCCCGACGGGCTCAATCTACCATCGCTTCGAGTCTCGGTCGGCGATCCTTGCCGCTGCATGGAACGCCAGCTACGGCTCGCTGGCGGGGGTACTGGTCCCGCTTCTGCAGGCCGGAAGCCCGCGCGAGGCCGCGCTGGCTCTGCTGCCCTGGGCAGAGGAGGACCGGCAACGTGCCCGCTTCCTCCTGCAGCACGAGCCTGTCACCCTGTTCGAGGACGCACCTCCACCGGAACGTCTCCGGCAGGAGATGGAGAAGCTGGAGAGTGAAATGGATGGGGCGTTCCGCACCTGCATTGCGCAGGTCGGTGCCGGCGCCAGCCCGGAAGAAGACCTCGCGCGTGCCAAGTTCCTGATCTTTGACGCGCCGATCGCCATCATCCGTCCGCACCTGCTGGCAAAAGGCGCCATTCCGACCTTCGCCGGGCAGATGATCGCCGAGCTGCACGCGGCAGTGCCGCTCGCCCATGCGGGCAAGCGCGGCGCTGGGATGCGGGCGGCCTAAATCCCTGTCCCACAGATTCCTTCAGAGCCGATATGACCGACACAGTCGACGACCGACGCATCGAGCTGCATGCGCCCGAGGATTTTATCGGCATGCGCGCCGCGGGGAGGCTCGCTGCGGAGACGCTCGACATGATCACGGCGCATGTTCGCGAGGGCATCAGCACGGCGGAACTGGACCGGCTCTGCCACGCGTACATCGTGGAGCGCGGCGGCATCCCGGCCTCGCTGGGCTACCAGGGCTACACCCACGCGACCTGCATCTCCCTGAACCATGTCGTTTGTCACGGCATTCCCGGAGACCGGGCGCTGGTGGAAGGGGATATCCTCAACATCGACCTCGCCGTCATCCTCAACGGGTGGCATGGGGACAGCAGCCGCATGTACCCGGTCGGGAAGATCAGCACTCGCGCAATGCGGCTGATTGAGGTGGCCTACGAGGCGATGATGCGCGGCATCGCCGTCGTGCGTCCTGGGGCCACCCTGGGCGACATCGGCTTCGCGATCCAGAGCCATGTCGAGGCCGCGCGGTTCGCAGTGGTGCGGGATTTCTGCGGCCACGGGCTCGGCCGCACCTATCATGCCGCGCCAAACGTCCTCAATTACGGCCAGAGGGGTAAAGGCCCGGAGCTTCGCCCTGGTATGTTCCTGACAGTGGAGCCGATGGTCAACGCAGGCCGGCCCGAGGTGAAGATCCTGGGCGATGGCTGGACCGCCGTGGCCCGCGACCGCAGTCTTTCCGCGCAATTCGAGCACAGCGTCGGGGTTACCGAGAGCGGCTGCGAGATCTTCACACTCTCGCCCGCTGGTTTCACCCGGCCGCCCTACACCAGGGAATAGCCGGCGCCTGCACTTCGGAGCCCATCGCCAGACCGCTCAAGGCACGGCACGGGTCTGCACTCGCCAGGCGCCGTCCCGAAAGCGGCCGTTGCCCTGACGGCCAAACTCTGCCGCGGGAGGGGAGGTGGAATACGGTGCTGTACCGGTTCCTTGCCAGCCGCGAGCTGCGCAGAGCCGCGAGGACCTTTCAACAGCTCGCTGGCTACACCAGGGATCTAGCCCTGGCTTAGGCGTCTCCACTCATCGCCACCATCCCAAGCTGTTACGCCATGCAGGCGCCTCACGACTCAAGCTTGCGCCGCAGGCGTGATACCGTTCGCGGCTCCCACAGCGCTACTCCACGCTGATGCGGGCCTCTCGCACCACCCGGCCCCACTTCTCGCGCTCGGTCTCCAGGAAGGCTGCCAGTGCCTCGGGCGTGGAGGCCTCGCCATCAACGCCGGCACCGGAGAGGCGCAGCTGCACCGCGGGCGTTGCCAGCGCCTCCACCACGGCCCGGTTCAGACCGGCGATGACCGGCGCCGGCGTGCCGCCCGGTGCCATGACGCAGCCCCAGCTGGTGGCCACGGCTCCTGGGAACCCCGCCTCGCCGATGGACGGGACATCAGGGATCAGCGGGTGCCGGCGCGGGCCTGTGGCCGCCAAGGCTTTGACCTGGCCATCGCGAATCTGCCCGACCGCGCCAGCGATCTGGATCGCCATCATCTGGATCGTGCCCGCCATCAGGTCGTTGATCGCCGCCCCGCTGCCGCGATAGGGCACGTGCTGCATGTCGACCCCGGCCTGGAGCCGGAACAACTCCGCTGCCGTGTGCGTCGAGGCGCCGTGACCCGAGCTGCCGAAGGAGAGCTGGCCGGGCCGTGCCTTCGCGTAGGACACGAACTCCTGCAGGGTGCGGACCGGCAGGCTGTTCGGCACCACGATGACCAGGTCGCTCGTATACGCCATCGAGACCGGCGCCAGATCCTTCGCGGGGTCGAAAGGCATGGCACGATAGATATGCGGATTGGTGGTCAACAGACCGGTGACGCCCATCAGGATCGTATGGCCGTCCGGCGCGGCGCGCACCACCATCTCGCCGCCAATATTCCCTCCGGAGCCGCCCCGGTTCTCGACAACCACTGGCTGGCCGAGGATCGGCCCCATGCGCTCCGCGATGACGCGCGCTGCGACATCGGTGCTACCGCCTGCGACAAAGGGGACAACGAAGCGTATGGGGCGGCTGGGCTCCCAACTCTGGGCTAGTGCCACGCCAGGGAGCAGTGTCAGTCCTCCGGCAGCGAGCAGAGAGCGGCGAGAGCGCATACACGTTTCCTCCTTTATCGCTGAGGAGGTTAGCACGGAGTGCCGAGACTCACTCCGTACGGCGATCCCGGCCCTGGATCGTGATGAGAACGGCCCCCCTCCGCCAGAGGACCTTGGAGCTTGAGGGCGAAGCGGTATGTTGAAAGGCCGATCGCCCAAATCCCAATCTCCGGAGACGAACGCCTCTCCGGAGAGGGAAAACGTCGCTCGTCACCCACAGCGGCCGTGGGCGCGTCAAAGGCCCTAAAGCATCAGAAGCAGCGCGACGGGGAAAGGCGACAGCGCGACGGCGGCAGCCGCCCGCGGCGTAAAGGCCAGGAGGAGGGCCAGCAGCAGGGCGGCGGCTGTGAGCAGCCCGGCCCAGAGAAGGATGCCGAGCACCGGGCCCGCCCCCAGCACAGACACGAGGAGGGAAATGACGAGCAGTAGCCACCCCGCGCCCCGGAAGAGGGACCCGCGCATAGGTGGAACCCGACGAGTGCCGAAGACCTGTTCGTGGTGCCGTTCCATCGCGAGGCACAGCCCCGTGAAGCCAGCATAGGCCAAGGCCAGCGCCAGGGTCGTCATTCCGCCGCTTGCCCGTGCCGCATGGTGGGCGGCACGGCCGGTGCCGCCCCATGCGCCATCTTCCGCACCTTCCGGGCCGGCAAATCCTGGCGGCGAGCGAGGAGGATCGCCGCGCCCCCGAGGAGAGCACCGAGCGCCGCCACGATCAGGTCCAGCCCGGCCAACCGCCACTCCCCAGCCGGCAGAGTGACGCCGAGGTGCCAAGGGCTCGTCAGGGCGTTCAACACCGGCAGGCCGAGCCCGAGCAGGCCGGCGAGGGCGAACTGCTCCACCCAGCCGCGCCGGCCGCCCAGGCGCAGGGCGGCGTGCAGGAGCAGGGTGCCCCAAACCATGAAGAAGCCGTTCACCTCCCAATCAGCCCGCCCGGCGAGGCCGGCAGGAAGAAGGCGGTTGAGGCAGAGAAAGGCGGCCATGGCAGCGGGAAGGCCGGCGATGGTCGCAAGGTTCAACACCTCCACAAGCCCCAGCCCGAAGCCGATGCGGCCAGCCTTGGCCGCCGCCTGCCGTTCCTTCACCGCCCAGAGGACCAAACCGGTGCCGACCATCGCTGTGCCGGCGAGGGCGGAGAGGAAGAACAGCGCCCGCAGCACCGGCCCAGCGAAACGCCCGAGGTGCAGGCCGTACATCGTGCCGTGCGTTGCCGCCGCGCCGCTTGTCATGCCCTCGCGCGCGATCAGGGCACCGGTGACGCCATCGAAGATCACGGCGTCGCGCTGGTTCGAGAGCCGCCCTTCCGGCCCGCGCAGCACCTCCACCCGCGCCGCGGCATCACCGGGGTGGGAGACGGCGATGCGCCCGGCCGGAGCCCCGCCCCAGATCCGCGAGGCCTCCGCCAGCAACGGATCCACGGGCACCAGCGGCGCCGGCCTCCCCGAGGGGCGCCCGGCGGCCGCGCGCCCGAAGACCTCGTTGCTGAAGCCGCGCGGATCGCCGGGGTAGGCCACCTGCATGCCCCAGGGCATGAGCATCAGCATCAGCGTGACCAGCCCGGTGAAGGTGATCATCGCGTGGTAGGGCAGCGCGAGGGTCGCGACCGCCGCATGCGCGTCGATCCAGGAGCGCTGGCCCTTGCGCGGGCGGAAGGTGAAAAAGTCCGCGAAGATGCGCTTGTGCGTGACGATGCCGCTGATGATCGCGACCAGCATCATCATGGCGCAGAAGCTGACGATCCAGCGTCCCCAGAGCGGGCTCATGTAGTGGAGCTGGAAATGCAGCCGGAAGAAGAACTCGCCGCCCCGCGTTTCCCGCCCCGCCACCAGCTCGCCCGTCGCCGGATCCAGGATCGCCTCCCGGAAGCCGCGGCGGCCGGCCCCGCTCTCGCGCCAGTAGGCGTTGCCCAGCGTCTCCCGCCCGTCCGGCAGCAGCAGGGTGAAGCCGCCGGGCGCCATCCGGGCCAGCGCGTCCACCATGGGCTGGGCAGATGGCGTCGGCGGGCCGGCGCGGTACGCCTCGGACCGCATCCAGGCGGTGATCTCCGGGCGGAAGTAGCTGGCCGTGCCGGTCAGGAAGACGGCGAAGAGAATCCAGCCCGCCAGCAGGCCGGACCAGGTGTGCAGCCAAGCCATGGACTGCCGGAAGCCGGTCTTCACGGCAGGATCCTCCCTGTAGCCTGCCACTGCCCGAGCAGAGCCATGGCCGCGAGCGGCAGCGCGGCAACGAGCAGCCCGCCCCAAGCCCGCGCCGCGCTCCGCGCAGCAAAGACCCAGATCGCCGAGGCGGCGTGGACGGCCACCCCCGCCATCATCCCCGTCAGCACCGCATCCGCCCGCGCCATGGGCAGCGTGACGGCGAGCGCCACGGAGGAGAGCGTGGCCAGGGCGTAGCCGCCAAGGACTGCCGCGGCCACCCGCACGGCGATGCCGACGGCGCGCCACCGGCCACCGCTCTCGTTGATTCCGCGCACGCGGAGCGCCACCCCGACTGTCATGCCGAGGCCTCTAGCGCAGCACGCACGAGCGAACGATGGGAATCTCGGGGCCGGCAAAGCGCGCGACGGCGAGCTCTGCTGGCCGGTTCGAATGGGATACAGGAAGTGGAATCCGAGTGGGCTCGGCATCCCTGTCCAGGCGTGCCGATGACGTTTTGCCGCACGCACCTGAATAGCGGCGCAGTCCGGTTTCGACAGAGACCGTCTGTGCCATGACTAGCCCGATGAACCGACCGGCTCTCCCGCACCTGCCCTTCTCCATCCGCCTGCGACGCCGCCAACTCGCGCCATTTGCCGCTGCCCTGGCCCTGCCGGCCCTGGCGCGGGCGCAGGGACCCGTGCCCATCCCGAGGACGACCCAGCACGACCTGGAGTCCCGCGGCGGGCACCCCTTCCGTGTCTTCCTCCACGTTCCCGCGGGCGAGCCGCCGCGTGAGGGCTGGCCGATGATCACCGTGCTCGACGCCAATGCCGTGATGGGCATGGTGGTGGACACGATCCGCGTGCTCGCCTTCCTGCCGCGCGAGGCCGGGATCCGCTCCGCCGCTGTGGTGGCGGGCATCGGGTACAGGACGGATGGCCCCTACGATCTCGTTCGCCGCAGCTTCGACCTTACGCCGCCGCCAGGGCGGGAGATGCCGCCCGCGGATAGCCGCCCCGGCGCACGGACGGGTGGGGCGGACGAGCTGCTCGACTTCATCGAGGAAACGGTGAAGCCGCTGGCCGCGCAATCGGCACCGGTCGATCCGTCGCGCCATGCGGTCCTCGGTCATTCCTTCGGCGGGCTCTTCGCCTTGCACGCCCTGTTCACCCGGCCAGGCACCTTCCGGGATCATGTGGCGGGCAGCCCGGCCATCTGGTGGGAGGAGAATGCGGTCCTGCAATCGGCGGAGCGCTTCATCGCGCGCCCGGACCGCCCGGCGCCGCTGCGCCTGCTGATGACGGTGGGCGCCTACGAGCAGGGCCTCGCGCCCTGGCACGATCCGGCCTGGCGTCCCCGGATGGAGATGATGCGTATGGTAGACGGGGCGCGGGAACTGGCGGATCGGCTGCGGCCCCTGCCGGGGCTGGAACTGGGCTTCGAGGTGCTGCCGGATGACGGGCACATGTCCGCATTCCCCGTGGCTGTGCAGCGCGGGCTCCGCTTCATTCTGGCGCGCTGATCGCGGCACGGCTTCACCCCCGTTCCTCGCTGTCTGCCCGCTCCGGGGAAAGGAAGAAGGAACTCGCCCTTTCCCCGGACGCATCATCGCCCGGTCCTCAGAAGTCGAAGGAGGCCGACACGATGACGGTACGCGGCGACCCCACGGTCACGAAGGTGCCGGTGGTGAGCCAGTAATCCGCCCCGAAGGCATTCTCGAGGTTGGCTCGCAGCGTGACCGGCTTGCTGGCGATCTCCGTCCTGTAACGGGCGCCGAAATCGACCCGGGTCCAGCCGTCGAACCGCAGGGTGTTGGCGCTGGTGAGGTAGGAACCCGATGTGTAGATCAGGCGCCCGTTGAGGGCGAGGCCAGGCACCCACGGCACATCCCAGTCGAGCGAGCCCGAGAAGGTCTTGTCCGGCACGCCCGGGGCGTCGTTGCCGCGCTCCGCGGGGTTGGTGGGGCTGGTCAGCTCGGGCTTGATGAAGGTTGCGCTGGCCAGGGCGCGAAGGCCGGGCGTGACCTCGCCAAAGGCCGAGAGCTCCAGACCCCGGTTCCGCTGCTCGCCGTCATAGGCTAGGTTGTTGGCCGCGGTGCGGACGGCGCTCGGGCGGGTGATCTGGAAGACCGAGGCGGTGGTGGTGACGCTGCCCCAGTCCACCCGAACGCCCGTCTCGATCTGTTCTGACTTGAAGGGTGCGAGGACCTCGCCGGTGTTGTTGTAGCCGGCGCCGACGATCTGGCCGCGGGTCAGGCCCTGGGCGTAGTTCGCGTAGAGGGAGACGTTCTGCCAGGGCTTCACGACAAGGCCACCGACGGGCGTTGTCGCGTTGGCGTCGTACTGGCTCGTCCGCGCCTGGGTTGCCGTGTTGTAGGTGTTGACCTGCACGTTCTGGAATCGCACGCCGCCGGTCAGCAGCACGCGGTCGTTGAGGAAGGAGAGCGTGTCGGCCAGGGCGAAGCTCGAGAACTCCGTTATGGACGCGCGCTGCGGGTCGGTGCGCGGGGCGGTGATGGGCGGAAGCGGCGACGGGTTGTAGATGTTGGATGGGTAGGTGATGGCGGAGGTGATGTAGGCGTTGCCCGCATCCTGCCGAAGCCCCGAATAGCCGATGTTGAAGCTGTGGCCGACGCCGAGCAGGTTGGCCCGGAAATTCGCGCCGACCGTTCCGCTGAAGGTCTTGGTATAGGAATCGTAGTCGGCGTTGGTGACCCTGAAATTGCCGAGGGCGTCGGCGCCGCCCGGGCGAGAATCGGGGAAGGTCTGTTCGTTCCAGCCGTCACGGTAGCCGACCGCCCCATAGACGGTCATCCAATCCGCCACGTCGTACTCGGCCCGGGTGGCAATCGTGCTGTCCTGCTGGCGAAGGCGGGTGCCGGGGAACCAGTTGCTGCGGGAGTCCGGGGGAGAGGGGATGTAGGGGATCGCGGTCGAGAGGGTGAGCTGGGGGCGGAAGTTCCTGGTGTCGTCGCGCTGGAAGATGCCATCCACGGACCAGCGGAACCGATCCCCACGGTAATCCAGCCCCAGCGCGGCGAGGCCGCTGCGCAGGTTGCCGTCCTCGATCGAGGCCTCGCCGTCGCGGTACAGCCCGTTGAAGCGCACGCCCCACTCGCTCTGCGCGCCGTAGCGCCTGGCGATATCGGCCTGGATGCCGAAGTTGCCGTTGCTGATGAAGACCGGGGTCAGGCGGGTCAGCGGGTCGTCGCCGGCCCGCTTGGTGATGATGTTGATGGCGCCACCGATACTGCCGCCAGGCGCAATGCCGTTGATGAGCGCGCCCGGGCCGCGGAGGAGCTCGATCCGCTCGATGTACTGTGCCTGGGCGCGGTTGGATGAGAGCAGCCCGTAGAGCCCGTTCAGGCCGACATCCTGGGCTCCCACCTGGAACCCGCGGACGGAGAAGGTATCGTCGAAGCCGTTGGCGCCGGTGGTCAGGCGGACGGAGGAATCATTGACCAGCGTGTCCGCCGCCGTGCGCGCCTGCTGGTCCTCGATGACCTGGGAAGTGAAGCTGCTGGTGCTGAAGGGTGAGTCCATCAGGTCCCTGGTGCCCAGCAGCCCGAGCGAGCCGCCGCGCGCCACCTGTCCGCCCGCATAGGGGGGCGGCAGGGTCCCGGCACCCGACACGGCGGTGCCGGTGACGTCCACTGTCGGCACGGCAATAGCGCCGGAGGTGGTGCCGGTCGCGGATTCAGCGCCAGTCCCTGTTCCCTGCTGAGCCTGGGCCGTTGAGGCTAGGGCGAGTCCGCACGCCACCATTGCACCTGCGAAGGACTTGACGTTCGCAGCGCGGCCCGAGGCCCTCTCACGATCTTCGGAAGTATCGGCGGAACCGGACATGCACGGGTGGTAGGCTCCACTCACAGGGGCCTCTCCTTCTCGAAGTCGACTTGAACGGCGCCTTAATTGCGAATGGCTCTCAACGTCAATTGGCCCTGGGCCCGGTTCGGGCGTGTTCCCTGGTCCGGGCTGTCCTTTGAGAACCACTGTGGCTTGCAAATCACTCGCAGTGCCACGGACGCACCTCGTGACCGGAGAGACGGGACCGGAGCTGGCTTACTCCTTGGGAAAGGACCTATGGCACTGACAGACCGGCGGTACTGGACCGACGGAGGATCAGATCAAGCGCCTCGTGCAGCACGCGCTGACGAGCCTTCCGGATAAGGCAACCTTCTTACAATCTTGGGGGAGCGACCGTCCGACATGCAGCGCTGCCTTCCCCCGATAATTGGGCGGGAGGCAATGCCATCCCCCCAGCCTGCATGCCTCTATGACTGCGCCGATCCTTGCGGCCCCGGAGGTGGTGTCGCCTCCTCCGCATCCGGGTCGCGGCCCTGCTGGCGATCGAGCGACCGCATGATGGGTGTGACGGTGAGCCCGTGCAGCAGGACCGACATGAGAACGATAAGGCCTACAAGGCCCCAGAGGCGTTCGGCGCCCGCCACCTGCATGTGGTTCAGCCCGTAGGCGAGGTAGTAGAAGGAACCGACACCCCGGATGCCGAAGAAGGCCAGGGTCAGCTTCTCGCTCCGGTCGGCGCGAAAGCCGATCAGGCCGATGAGGCCCGTCACTGGCCGGATGACGAGCAGGACCACGGCAGCGATCCCCACATCGGCCCAAGTCACGGGGGCCAGCAGGCCACTCACCAGTGCACCGCCGAAAAGCAGAAGCAGCACCATCATGGCGATGCGCTCGATCTGCTCGGTCACCGCGTGCATCTGAAGCTGGAAGTCGTGCTCGCGGTGCGCGTGTCGGAAGGCGACGGCGGTGACAAAGACGGCCAGGAAGCCGTAGCTGTGAATGATCTCGGTCAGCCCATAGGAGACGAGCGTGGCGGAGAGGGCGATCAGCCCGTCGCCGGTTTTGGCCAGCTTGGTCTCCGCCGGAACATGGAAGGTGAGCCACCCGAAGGCGCGGCCGATCAGCCAGCCGGCCCCGACGCCAGCACCGATCTCCCACAGGACGCGGTAGGTGAACCACTCGGCGAACCAGGGCTCGCCGGTGCCGGCAACCGCAGCAAGGCCGATCGCGAGATGGACGAAGGGGAAAGCCAGCCCGTCATTCAGGCCGGCCTCCGAAGTCAGGCCGAACCGCACCTCGTCTTCCTCGCCGGTCTTGGGCGGGCCCACCTGGACGTCGGCGGCGAGGACGGGATCGGTCGGGGCGAGGCTGGCCGCGAGCAGGAGAGCAACCACCCAGGGCAGCCCCAACCCCCATCCCAGCAGAAGGGCAATGGCGGCAATGCCGAGCGGCATGGTTATCCCGAGCAGCCGCCACGTCACGGCCCATCGTCGCCAGTCGAAGATGCGGTCGAGCTTCAGGCCGGCGCCCATCAACGCGATGATCACCACGAACTCGGTGAAGCGCTCGGTGACCTCCGGGTGATTGAGGGGTAGCGGCCTGATCGTCACCTGCGGCAGGGAGAAGAGGGCGGCCCCGAGCGCGATGCAGACGATCGGCAAGGAGAGCGGCAGGCGCTTGAGGACCAGGGGCAGCCAGGCGACGAGAGCGACAAGGATCCCGAAGCCGGTGAGCGCGAGGATATAGGGGTCGGGGAGCACGTTGCTGGCCGTCATGCGTCCGTACTGAGGAGAGGTAAGGAGGGATGGCGTAACGGGGCAGGTGACACGGCTAGGGCACCACCCACGATCGGCACGACCTTGGCTCATAGGTTAACGCGGGGTGAGGAGAAAAGTTGGACCGCCCGAGGTGGGGGAGCGCCAACTCCGGGCGACGACCGCAAAAGAAGGAGAAACGATTACAATGTCCTAAACCTTGTGGACCAAATCGCCCAAATCCCAGGCTTCGGAGAAAAATCGCGCTCCGGAGAGAAAGCGGCGCGGATTTTGCCTTTGAAGTATCGAGGTGCGCGCCGCAAATCAGGGACGCATACGGAACAGTGCGATACCAATCTACCCAGGGAAAAGTTCGCCTGGAGAAGATTGGAGCAGCGGTGAGAACTGGGTGCGAATGTTCTGCAGGTAATCGCCTGCTTCATAACGGCTGAGGGGAGGTGAACGGCGGCGGCTCTGCGCAGTTGAGAATTCTTCGACCTGGACGGGCCGCAGCTGACGTCTCGCCCGCGATCACGAGGCCCCCATCAGGTCCGCCGTCGCGTTCCTCACGCTCGCAGCCGCCATTATCCTCATCAGGCGTTTGGCCCAGCGATCATGAGGCGAACTCTGAAGGAGTGGAAAGCATAGTACGTTGAAATTAATGAATATTGTCGCGCATTGGGAGCGGCGACCAGCGCCATCATCGGAGTGAGAGATCTGCCCTTGGCAGAGGCCCGTCCGTATATTGACGAGCAACAAGCCAAGTGCGATCCAAAGACCACTAAGGGGGGCGACATGCCATTTCTTTCGTACGCCCAGAACTTCGAGGACGTGCTACTCTGGCGTGCGCTGAAGCAGCAATCTTCCGGTTTTTACGTGGATGTCGGAGCCGCTGATCCCGACAAGGACTCCGTCACAAGGGCCTTCTACGATCGCGGCTGGACTGGCATCAACATTGAGCCTGTGCCTGAATTCTCGGCACGGCTCCGGGCGGCCCGCCCCCGGGACATCAACCTCGACATCGCAGCCGGGAGCGGTTCGGGCGAAGCCACCCTGCACGTCGTCGCCGAGACGGGTCTCTCGACCACACAGGACGATGTCGCGCAGGATATCACCTCCCAGGGCCTGACGCACAACTCGCGGACCGTTCGCGTCCGGAGCTTGACCGACATCCTCACGGAGCATGCTCCCCCAACCATCCACTTCCTCAAGATCGATGTGGAAGGGTCGGAGCGGGCGGTGCTGGAGGGCTGTGACCTCAGCCTGTTCCGCCCCTGGATCGTGCTCGTGGAAGCCACGGCGCCCATGTCGGAGGTGCAGACCCATTCCGGCTGGGAGGGGTTGCTGACGGGCGCAGGATACCGCTTCGTCTTCTTCGACGGACTGAACCGATACTACCTCTCTGACGAGAAATACGATGTGCTCTCACGGCACTTCCAGGTGCCCGTCAACGTCTTCGACGACTTTCGCCGTGCGGTCGATCAGGACAGGGTGGACCGTGGGCAGGACCTGCAGGTCGCGGCCGCGATAAGCCGGGCGGAAACCGCGGAAGCTTCGGCACGCAGCGCCTATGCCCGCGGCTTTGAGCTGGTTCGGGATCTGGCTGAGGCCAGGGCCGCGGCAGCAGCCTCCCGCGAAGCGGCTGCGGCTGACATCGACGGGCTGACGGCCCGGCTCCATGCCATGGACCGGCACATCACCGGCCTCAACGCCGTCATCGACGGCCTGCGGGGGCAAGTCGCCCATCTCGTCGCGCACACCGCCGCCGTCGAGCGGGACGCGGCAGAGTCGAGCCGGCTGCTCGGAACCCTGCGTGCCAGCACGTCCTGGCAGGTCACGGCGCCGATCCGGGCCGTGGGAGACGCCGTCCGGCACTTGGCCCGCCGCAGCCCGCCCGCACTCGTTGCGGCCGAAACGCCGGAACAGAGCGCGGCAGCGCCCGGGCCGGAGGCGCTTCCGGCACATCCGACGGCTATCGAGCCCATTGCCGAACCGGCGGTTACCCCGGAATGGGCCGTCACGCCGACCGAAGGGCCCCGTGTCGTCGAAGCGGTTCAGGCCTCCCCGACCCTGCCCTCCGCCATGCGGCCGCTTCACGCCGTCCATCAGTTTCACTCGGGCTCGGCCTATGGAGATGCCATCACGAGCGCGATGATCCTCGTGAGGGATCTTCTGCGGGGGATGGGCTACCGGAGCGACATCTTCGTCGAGCATCGCGATCCCCGGATGAAGGACGAGCTGCGCCTGCTCGAGGAGCTGCCGAGGCACGCTGACCATGTCCTGATCGTCCGGCACTCGATGGGCCACGATGCGCTTGAGCGCGTCCTGGCGAGCCCCGCGCCGAAGATCCTTCTCTACCACAACATCACGCCGCCGGAGCTCCTGGCCGGGTCGCCGACCCTGCAGCGATACGCGAAGCTCGGCCTGCGGCAGCTGGAGACCATCCGCCCGCACGTCGTCGCGGCCCTGGCGGACAGCGAGTACAACGCCATCGCCCTGCGGGCGCTCGGCTATGCCCCGGTGCGCGCCTGCACCCTTCTCTTCGATCTGGACCGCCTGGAACGTGAGGCTGCGGCACGGCCGAGGCTGCCCGCTTCCCGCCCCTTTACCGTTCTCTTCACCGGGCGCGTGACGGATGCGAAGGGGCAGGTCGAAGTCGTTGAGGCATACGCGCGCTTCCGCTCGGCCATAGACCGGCCCTGCCAGCTCGTCCTCGTCGGCCGCCTCGATGGCGAAGGGACCTATCTCAGCGACATCGACGCCGCGATGCGGCGGCACGGGCTGGAAGCGGAGCTGGTCCTCACGGGCCTCGTTTCCACGGAGGAGCTGCACGCGCGCTTCGCGGAGGCGGACCTCTTCCTCTGCCTGAGCCACCATGAGGGCTTCGGCGTGCCGCTGGTCGAGGCCATCATCCACGGCGTCCCGGTGCTGGCATGGCCGAGCGGGGCCATTCCCTACACGCTCGGCGGCGCCGAAGGCCTGCTCGACAGCCGTGAGCCGGACCGGGTGGCGGCCCGCATGCTGGAGATCGCGCGGGACGCCGGCCGCCGCGCGGCGCTGATGGCAGCGCAACGCGCTGCGATCCAGCGCTTCGCGCTGCAACAGCAGCTCCCGGCCCTGCACGAAGCCCTTGGCCTGGCCGGTGCCGTCCCCCCAGGGGACGAGACGGCGCGCACTGCGCTCCGCCCCAACCTGCGCTTCACGGTTGCCGGGCACGTCGCCGGCACCTACAGCCTGGCCGCCGTGAACCGCTCGATCGCCCTGGCGATCGAGGCGGAGCGCCCCGGCCATGTCTGCCTGCAACCCGTCGAGGGGCAGCGCACCGACGACCTGTCGGGCGTGCCGGCGGCCGAGCGATCCCGGCTCGCACCCCTGGCGGGCCGCGGACCGGCCGAAACAGGGCCGGAAGTGGTGATCAGCCAGCACTACCCTGTCCACGTGCCGGAGCATCCGGGCGACCTCCCGCTCGCCCTGCTGTTCTGGGAGGAGAGCCTCCTCCCGGCGGCCACGATCGACCGGCTGGCGGCGGGGTTCCGCGCCGTGCTCGCGCCCACCGCCTTCGTGGCCAAGGCGCTCGTCGATTCCGGACTGCCGATCCCCGTGCGCCTCGTCGGCCATGCGCCCGACCTCTCGGCGATGGAGGCGATCGGGCGGGCGAGGGCCTTCGCCGCGGCCCCGGGCAGGGAAGGGCCCTTCACCTTCCTCCACGTCTCATCCTGCTTTCCGCGGAAGGGCGTGGACATCCTGCTGGCCGCCTTCGCGCGCGCCTTCCGGCACGGTGATCCAGTCCGGCTAGTGATCAAGGGCTTCCCCAACCCGCACAACACCGTGGCCGAGGATCTCGCCGCGCTGCGGGCGAAGGACCCGGGCCTCCCCGCGATGGAGCTGATCGACCGCGACCTCCCCGAGGAGGAACTGCTGGCGCTCTACCGCGACGCGGACGCCATGGTGCTGCCGACCCGCGGCGAGGGCTATAACCTGCCCGCGGCCGAGGCCATGGCGGCGGGCCTGCCCCTGATCGTCACGGGGTATGGCGGCCACATGGATTTCTGCGACCAGGAGACGGCCCGGCTGCTCCGCTGGCGCTTCGCCCCGTCCGGCAGCCATCTCGCCACGCCCGGATCCCTGTGGATCGAGCCCGACGAGGATGACCTCGTGGACGCCCTGCGCGAATTCGCCCTGGCCTCCCGCTCGGCCGAGGGAAGGGCCGCGCTCGCCGAACGCACCCGCAGGGCGCGGCTGCAGGTGGCGCAGCGTCTCCGCAGGGCGCCCTTCGTGGAGCGTCTCGAGGAAGCGGCGCTCGATCTCCTGCTCGCGCCGCCGGCGCCGCCGATCCGGGTCGCCTGGGTGACGAGCTGGGAGGTGCGCTGCGGCGTGGCGGAATACGCGCGCCAGCTCGTTCAGGCGATGCCCGAGCATCCCGGCATCGCGTCCCACGCCATCCTGCCGGATACGCGCTGGACGCTGGCCGGGCGTCCGGGAAACCCGCTCGCCCACGCCGTCAGCCCCGCCTGGACCATGGGCGATCCGGCCATTCCGGACACGCTCGGCGCCGCCATCATGGCGGAGGATCCCCAGGTGGTCGTTCTGCAGCATCAGCCCGGCCTGATTGGCTGGGCGTTGCTGGCAGATCTGCTCCTGGGCCCGGCCCTGCGTGACAGGGCGGTGATCGTCACCCTCCACAACACCCAACACCTTCTGGAGCAGGCCGAGCCGGGCCGGAAAGCGATCCTGTCCGCCCTGGGAGGCGCCGACCGCATCCTCGTGCATTCCATCGCCGACCTGGAGCGGCTGCGGACGGTTGGCCTGTCGGGGAACGTGACGCTGATGCCGCACGGCGTGAAGGCGCCGCTGCCGGCCAGTGCCGCGCCGGCAAGGCTCGCGGGGTCGCCGGTCATCGGCAGCTACGGTTTCTTCCTGCCGGGCAAGGGCCTCCCGGAGCTCGTCGAGGCCTTCGCCATCCTGCGCCGCACCTGGCCCGAGGCCCGGCTCCGGCTAGTGAACGCGGATTACGGGACGGCTCATTCCACCGATGAGATCGCCCGCTGCCGCTCCATTGCCCGGACGGAGGGGATCGAGCACGCGATCGAATGGCATACGGAGTTCCTGCCGGAGGAGGAGGTCCTGGACCTCCTGGCAGGCTGCACGGTCATCGCCCTCCCGACCCAGGCCTCGAAGGAGAGCTCGAGTGCCTCCGTGCGGGACGCGATGGCCGCGGGGCCGCCGGTGCTGGTGACGCCGCTCTCCATCTTCGACGAGGTGGGGGATGCCGTCATCCGCGCTGAAGGCATCTCCCCGCAGGCCCTCGCCGAGGCCCTGGGAGGTCTCCTGGCCGATCCTGCAAGGCAGGGCAGGGTCAGCGCGGCCGCGAGAGGCTGGCTCGGGACGCGCGCCTGGAACCTCGTCGCCCGCCGCATGCAGGGCCTGATCCTCGGCCTGGCAGCAACAAAAGTGATAACAACGCGGGGCGTGAGCAGCGTTTCGCGCAGTGACACAAAGACGTGATCGAGATCGCCCATATTTCGAACGGTAAGGCTGCATCCGGAAGAGGGTCTGAACAGTAACTGCTCTGGCGGCCGCCAGGCTGTCCCGTTGGTCCTTCATGCCTTCTGGCAGGAGGGCACGGTCCTGTTCGTCCGGAGACAGCCTTTAAATGACGAATTCCATTGAGAAGCCGGTTGCACCGGCCACGGAAGCGGTCGGCCGCCGCCTGCTGGCGCGCCGTGTCGGTGCCGGCGCCGCCGTCGCCGCCCTCGCGACGGGTGGCATGACCGTCGCGTCCGCGCCTGCCCAGGCCCAGTCGATCACCGATGCCGACATCTTCAACTTCGCCCTCAACCTGGAGTACCTGGAGGCCGAGTACTACCTGCGCGGCGTCACGGGCTCCGGCCTGGCCGCCGGTGACACCGGCGGCACTGGCGCGTCCGGCGGTGTGACGGGTGGTTCGGCGGTGAACTTCCGTTCTGACTACCTTCGCCAGTACATGACGAAGATCGCGATTGACGAACAGGCGCATGTCAAGTTCATCCGCGCCGTGCTCGGCTCCTCCGCCGTGGCGCGTCCGGCGATCGACTTCGCGACCGCCTTCACCACGCTTGCCCGCGCCGCCGGCCTCATCAACGGCAGCCAGACCTTCAACCCCTTCGCGGACGAGGTCAGCTTCCTTCTCGGCGCTTTCGTGTTCGAGGATGTCGGCGTGACGGCCTATGGCGGCGCCGCCAGCCTGATCAGCAACCGCGACTTCGTCTCCTACGCGGCCTCCGTGCTGGCGGTTGAGGCCTATCACGCGGGCGCGGTCCGCACCCTCATCGCGAACATTGGCGGTGGTGCGGCGGCCAACAGCGTCACCGCCCTTCGCGCCCAGCTCTCGGGCGCGGCGGACGAGGTGGGCGTCACAACGGCGACAAGCATGTACAACTTCGCGCCGACCGACTCCCAGGCGCAGACCTTCCGCCGCTCGCCGCGGCAGGTTCTGAACATTGTCTACGGAGCGCAGAACGCCTCGAGCGGCCTCTTCTTCCCGGCCGGCATGAACGGCACCATCCGTTCCTGAACTTGAAGGGTGCCACGCGCGGCACCCTTCGGAACCTGCGCGGCCGCTTGCGGCGGCCGCGCAGCCCTCCTATCGGACGGCGAAGAGGCGTGTCGCGGCGCTGATGACGCGCGCACGGTAGGATTGGTGGAGCAGGGGCGTATGCGAATGGTAGTTGCCCACGGCGCGCATCAGATCGCCGCTGGATGCATTCAGATGCGTGCGCATGATCAGGCCGGCCGCGGCGATGTTGAAACAGGGGCGTTCGATCAGCCGCTTCCGGACCTCCGCGCTGTCGAGGCCGGTGTACCGCACCAGGGACGAGAGCCAGACGGTGTTCACCTGCATGACGCCCAGATCCTCGGACCCATTGGCGTTCCGCATGACCAGGCCGGGACGCCCGCCCTCGACGGCCTGGATGGAGGGGAGGACCCGGGGCGGCAGGTCGTAGATCTGGGCAACGAGCGCCATGCAGGCCAGGTAGGGAACGGGCATGCGCCGATCCTTCCATCGGCTGCCACGGGCGGCAAGATGGCCGGCTCCGCGGAGGCCGGCTTCACCCTACTCGAGATCCTTGTCGTCATCGCCATCCTCGGCCTGCTGATCGGGCTCGTCGCCCCGGCCGCGTTGCGCCAGCTCGGAGGAGCCCGGAACTCCGTCGCCCGGCAGTCCATCGAGCGCATCGTCTCGATCCTGGACCTCTATCGCCTCGATGCCGGGCGTTATCCCTCGACCGAGGAGGGCCTGCAGGCCCTGGTGCAGCGCCCATCCGGCGCCACCTCCTGGAATGGTCCCTACCTGCGGGGAGAAGGCGTACCGGTCGATCCGTGGAACCGCCCCTACGAATATCGCAGCCCCTCGACCCGGAGCGGCAAGGAGTTCGACCTCTGCTCTCGGGGCGCGGACGGGAGCGGGACTGGCGATAGCCTGATCTGCAATCCCTAGGGAGCCAGCCCGGCGGCGGGATCAGTCCTCGACCCGGTCCCAGGCCAGGAAACGGTAGGGCCGCTCCGAGAGGGCACTGCCGATCCGGACCACGGCACGGCGGGTGAAGCGCCCACCGCCCGGTCCTGACGCCGCCGCCGAAATGGTAAGCACCCGGACCCCGACCGCCGGCTGGGCCGGGAAGCTCGCCTGCCCCGTCACGTCGCGGAGCGCCTGCTGCACCAGCGGCGGGGCCAGCGCTCCCTCCGGGTCTCCCTCCCGGAACACCGTCAGGTTCGGCGCCAGTTGGTCGAAGAGGACGGGCGTCATGCCCAGCACGAGGCGGAGCTCCGCGACGGAGCGGAAGGGCGCGTCGGGCGGGGCATAATCCAGCCCGGCCTGCCGGTACTGCGGCGCCTTGGCCCCCATGGGGCGCGGCGCGGCGGTGGGGGCGCGCCAGTCGGCGATGGCGGCGGCGATGGATTGCGCCTGCCGCTGATCGGCGCCGGCCCGGCGCAGCAGCGCCTCCATCAGCGCGTCCGAGACGGTGTTCGGGTTCACCAGCCCCGCCTGGTCCTCGATCCGCACCACGGCGCGCCCGCCGGGCAGCGGAAGTTCACGGGGCGCCGCATCCCCTACCCGGTCACCGCGCCACCCGGCTTCCGAAGGGTCGAGAAGGCGGAAGACGGCCTCGTGGACGGCGCCGTCCGCCAGCGCCTCGGCCGTCGCGGCAGCGCGAAGGTTCGCCGAGAGCCGCACCTCCCCGCGCCCGCCGGCGACGAGCGAGGAGACGATCAGCGTCAGAAGCACGAGGGTCCAGAGCACCAGGAGCAGCGCGAAGCCGCGCTGCCCCTCATCCGCGCGGTGGCTACCGCGGATCAAGGCCGAGCCGCCGCCGCACCCGCGCCTGCGGATCGGGCGATCCGGACAGGGGCAGGGATTGCAGCTCGCCCGGCAGCGCGGCGGCATTGGAGAGGCTGTCGCGCAGGTCCTCGGTTAGCGCACGGGCGTCGCGCTGGTCGCTGATGACCCGGGGCGTGATGAGAACGAGCAGCTCCGTCCGCTGCCGGTTGTTGTCCTGGGTGCTGACGAGGGAGCCGAGGATGGGGATGTTGCTGAGCCAGGGGATGCCCTGGTTCCCGCGCGAGGCGTTGTCGCGGATCAGCCCGGCCAGCCCCACCGTCTGCCCGTCCTGCACCGCCACCCGCGTGCGCACGACGCGCTGCGAGAAGGTGGGGGAGTTGAGGCCGGTGGTGGTGGTGCCCGGCACCACGTCGCTCACCTCCTGGCTGATGTCGAGGGTGACGAGGCCGCCGCTGTTCACCCGCGGCGTCACCTCCATGATCACCCCGGTCTCGCGGTAGTCCACGGAGGAGACGATCGGCGCGCCGGTGGTGAGCGTGCTCTGCGCGCTCTGCGTCAGGAAGGGCACGAGCTGGCCCACCTGCAGCCGCGCCGGCTCGTTGTCGAGCACGACGAGCTGGGGCGAGGAGAGGACGCGCACGTCGGTGACGGCCTGCAGCGCGGAGATGGCCAGCGGCCCCGCGTCGCCACGCCGCCCGGCGAAGACGAAGCCGGGGATCGCCGTGTTGAGCCCGCCCGTCGCCGCGGCGGCGACGGCGGTGGAGAGCACGCCGTTGAACTCGCCCGTGCGGAAGAAGAACTGCGTGCCGTACTGGAGCTGGTCGTTGAGCGTGACCTCGGCGATCGTCGCGTCGATCCGCACCTGCAGCGGTAGGATGTCCAGCCGCCGCAGCGTCGTCTCCAGCGTCTCCCGCTCCTGCGGGGTGGCATAGACGAGCAGCGAGTTGTTCTGCGGGTGCGGGATGATCCGCATGCTTTCCACGGCGCCGCCCGTGCCGCCGCCCGCCTCACTGGGGTCCAGCCCGCCGAGCAGCGGATTGGCGGAGGCGTCCGGTCCTGCCGCCGGGGCCGATGGGGCCAGCGCCGCGGACCCGCCCGTGGACGGGGCCGTGCCGCCCGACCCGCCGATGCCGCCGGAGGCCGCCCCACCGCGCTGGCCGACCCCGATGCTCGTCCCGATGCCGGATCCGCTGGTGCCCGTTCCACCGCCCGTGCTGGCGACGCCGCGGGTCTGGCGCCCAGGGGCGGTCCCGCCGGCCGGGGTGGGCTGGGCCGTCACGCGGCCCGGGGTGAAGGCCTGCTGCAGCACATAGGCGATATCGTTGCTGCGGCCGTTCTGGAGGAAGTAGACGCTCCAGCCCCGCACATTGGCGCGGCGCGTCCGCTCCACCAGCGCGTAGACGCGGCGGGCATCCTCCACGTAGCGGGGCTGGGCCGAGACGACGAGGACGGCGTTGATGCGCTGCATCGGCACGACGCGCACGAGGCCGGCCAGCGAGCCGCCCCCCTGGCCGCCGCCGGCGGACTGCCCGCGCAGTGCCTCCTGCAGGGCCGTCGCGTAGTCGCGCGCATCGCCCGCCGAGACGGGGAAGACGGCGTAGGACTGGCCGGCCAGGATGTTGATGTCGAAGGCGGCGATGAGGCTCAGCA
This sequence comes from Roseomonas indoligenes, assembly GCF_017813365.1. Lineage (GTDB taxonomy): Bacteria > Pseudomonadota > Alphaproteobacteria > Acetobacterales > Acetobacteraceae > Roseomonas > Roseomonas indoligenes. The sequence goes on along the minus strand of NZ_JAGIZA010000013.1, from coordinate 87,805 downwards.
GGGTGTCCCGCGTCGCCGGATCCCCGCTCACGATCAGGGCGTTCCGGCCGGGATCGGCCGCGACCCGCCCGCCGCCGGCCACGAAGGGCTGCAGCACCCGCGCCAAGTCGTCCGCGGAGGCGTAGCGGAGCGGCACCGCCGTGCCCCCGCCCGCCACGCCGCCCGCTGCCGGGGCCGCGCCGCCCCCGGCCGAGGCGGCCGCCGCGATCGGCAGCACGCGGTAGAGCCCATTGTTCTGCACCACCGTCGCGCCGTTCTGCGCGAGGAGGGTGTTCAGCGCCGCCAGGGCCTGCACGCGGTTCAGCGGCTGCGGCGTGCGCAGCGTCGCCGTGCCGCGGACGGAGGGATCGATCGTGTAGTTCACGCGCAGCACGCCGCCGAGAACCTGGGACACGACCTCGCGGATATCCGTGTCGGCGAAGTCGAGCGAGATGTCCGCGGCCCCTGGCGCGATGTCGGAGATGCCCGTCCCGGCCGGGGCGGTCCCGAGCGCGGTCGGCGTGCCCAGGCTAACCTGGGGCGCGAGGTTCACCCCGGGCGTGCCGAGCAGGCCGTTCACCCGGGCGGCGGCGGCGCCGGTCCCGGCTGTAACAGGCGGCAGGGGCTCCAGCAGGGGCGGGTCACGGGTGGCGCATGCGGCGGCACCGAGCAGGGCGACGGCGGGCGCCAGGCGTCGCAGCGCCAACCATGGCTTCATGGGGCCGAAGCTCACCGAACGCCTCCCGGGCCTGCACTGTCGGATTGACGGTTCGCGTTGCGCAGGATGTCGCTTCCGGATGGGGTGGCGTTCTGCTCGAAAGGCACGGCCCCTTCTGCCGCGCCCGGGTCCTCGGGGGAAGGGGCATCCGGCAGCCCCGGCCCGCCAGGCGCCGGCAGCGGCGGTCCTCCCGGGGTGGGCAGCGGCGGCAATGCCCCGGCGCCGGCGGGAACGGTACCGGCGGCCGGCCCTGGCGGCCGGGGCAGCTGGGATTGGGCCGGGGCCGCGGTGCCGGCCGGCGCCCCCGTGCCGGCCGCCGCAGGCCGGTTCGGATCGAAGCGGGGGCCCAGGGTGCGGAGCCCCTCAGGGCCTTGCAAGGTGACCTGCCCTGGCTCGATCCGGCGAACAGTGAAGGCGCCGACCTGCCCGCCCTCCCGAACCACCAGGGGGGCGGAACCGCCCGCGAAGATGGCGCTGCGCCCGGCGGGTGTGACGAGCGTGCCCGTCAGCCGCGGCAGTGCGGTGTCCGCCGGGCGCGCGGCCGCCGTGCCGGGCGCCGCCGGGCGGCGGTCCGGGCTGAGGAGAGGGCGGGCGAGGATCGTCGCGACCCATTCCGCCGTGCGCCCGGGCTGGCCGGCAGCCGGGGCAGGCGCCTGGACGGGCGCGCGGCGCGGTGCGGCTTCGGGCAGGTTCCCCGCTTCCTCGCTGGGCTCGAGCTGAAGAAGGATCGCCGCCGTGAGGGCGGAGGCGAGCAGCCCGAGGAAAAGGAAGGGAAGACGGCTCACCGCGCCGGTGCCTCGCCGCCCGCGCGGAAGGCGATCACGGTGAGGCTGGCGGCGACCGGGCGCCCCGCGCCGGGCGCGATCGAAGGGGCGTCCCTCACCTGCAGCTCATCCACCAGCATGCGCGGCGTCCCCTCCTCCAGCGCCTGCAACAGGGCGATGAGGGCGGGCCAGGAGCCGTTGACCGAGAGGCGAAGGCTGAGCCGGCGGTAGCGGCCGGCCGCTTCGGCGGGCAGCAATTCGGCGCTGCCGAGCGTGATGCCCGCGCGCGAGGCCATCTCCTGCACCTGGCTCTGCAGGGCGGCGCCGGCGAGGGAATCCGATGTGCCCTCCAGCAGGGCGGGCGGAGCGCCCCCGACGGCCACGGCCTCCTGCCGCAGCCGGGGCAGCGTCTCGGCCACCGCCGCCATGCGCGCGGCCAGGGCGGTGCGCTGGGCCAGCCGCTCCGACCTTGCCGCGTGCCAGTCCAGCAGCGGCGCCACCGCGCCGAGCCAGACTGCGGCGAGGAGCAGAACCGTGATGCCGAGCGCGAGCACGCGCCCCCGTGTCCCCGTCGGCAGGCCTGCGGCAGAGGAGGTCACGCGCCGAAATCCACCCGGATGGTGAAGACCTCGCCCCGCCCGCCCTCCTGGCGGGTCACGGGGGCGGCGAAGGCGGCCGAACGGATGGAGGGATCGGCGGAAAGGGCAGCGATCAGCCGCGCCGCCCCGGCGGACTGGCCCGTCAGCGTCGCCACGCCCTGCCGCAGGGTCAGGGCCGTGAGGAAGGTGTCGTCCGGCAGGATGGCGGTCAGCGCCGCCAGCGCCTCCAGCGGGCGGCCGAGGCGGGCCGCCTCCGCGGACAGCGCGTCGTTCCCGCCGGCGCGCTCGGCCGTCCTGCGGCGCAGCGCCTCCACCTCGGTCACGGCGGGCCGGCTCGCGGCGATGCGTGCCTCGGCCGCCGCCAGTGCCCGCTGCTGGCGAAGGAATGGCAGCGCCGCGGCGACCAGGGCCAGCGCCGCGCAACCGGCCACGGCCAGGCGCAGGGCAAGGCGGCGGCCGGCCGGCTCCCGTGCCGTGCCGGGTGCCTCCAGCCCGAAAGACCAGCTCCCCCCGGAGCCGCGCGGCGCGAGGAGGCCCGCCGCCGGCATTCCCGCGGCGCGCAGCGTTCCCAGGGCCGCCTCGAGCCCCTGGCGGGGAACGAGGGCGAGGCGAAGGCGGATCTGGCCCGCCGAGGTGTCCCGCCCCTCGACCGCATAGGTCCAGAACACCTCCTCCGCCCGGAAGGGGGAGAGGCGGTCCAGCTCATAGGCGAGGACGCGGTCCAGCTCTCCCTCCGTGGCAAGGGGAAGGGTCACCGGGCGCTCCAGCACGAGGGCGGGCGGCACCCGGAGCAGCAGGCGAGGCGCCCGTCGCCCGGGTCCGAGCTGACGGCGGAGCGCGGTGGCCCCGGCAGGATCGATGGAGAAGGCGCCGGCAGGACTTTCCCGCCCACGTCTCCGCCGGGAGAGGGAGAGAGAGGCGTCGGCCGGCTGGAGCGTCGCGATCAGCGCGTCCGAGCGGTCCTCGGATGGCCGCATGCCGGCGGACAGAAGCTCGCGCATCTGTCCGGTCCACCAGACCGCCACGTCCCCCACCAGTCCCACGCGAACGTCCCCAACCCACGCTGGGGAAACCTATACCGGCGCATCTGGCAAGGCTACGGACACGCCGTGCCCCTAGGTGCCGTCCCGCTCCCGCCGGGGTGCCGCCACGATGTCGGGCCAGCGCCGTCCGCTACCGGCGGGGAAGACCAGCCGGAACCGCACGAGGCCCGGTAGCGCCTGGCCCGACCACTCGCCCTGCCAGCCCGGGGCGCCGCCGCCTTCGGGGATGCCCCAGTAGGAGATCTGGAGCCCGGCCACGCCCTCCAGCAGCACCGCGCGGCGCGGGGTCGGCGCCGCCGCCGTGGGGGTGACGTGACGCGCCGGGCGCCAGCGCATCACGAGGCGCCCGCCCTCCGCCGCCAGCGCAACTTCGGCCGCGCCGTCGCCGAGCGCGGCCGCGGCGGCGCCGAGATCGGTGACCATCCGCAGCGCCGCGCGGCCGCCCTCCACTTCGGGCGGCTCGCGGGCGTTCCCGGCGTCCATCCCCTCCACCAGCCGGCGCAGCACGCGATCTACCGCGTCCAGGTCGCCGGCCGTGGCGGCGCGGGCGGCCTGGCGATCCAGCGCGCGCAGGCCGAAGCGCGTGCCCTGGGTCAGGCCGGCCATCAGGAAGCCGAGCACGACGAGGGCGACGAGGACCTCCAGCAGCGTGAAGCCACGATCGCGGACCGGTTCCTCACGAGGGGGCGGGCGCCTCATGGCGGCCGCGGCGCCGGCGGGCCCAGCCGCCGGGTCTCCAGTTGCACGCTGCGCGCGCCGCTTCCCTCGCCCCAGGCAATGGCAACCGCGACGGCGTAGAGGGCGGGCGAGGGCGGCCCCTCGCGAACCGGCGCGCCCTCGGCCACGGAGGCGACGCGGGTGCGCCAGCGGTAGCCCCCGCCGTCATCGCCGCTCTGATCCCCGGCCTGGAGGGGGATGGAATCCACGGCGGCGAGGCGGGAGCGGGCGCGGGAGAGGGCCTCCTGGTAGCGGGCGGCCGTGGTCGCCGCCGCCTGGCCTTCCACCGCCGTCCGGAAGAGCACCGCCAGCGCCATGGCGGCGATCAGGAAGGCGATCAGCACCTCGAGCAGCGTGAAGCCGCCGTCCCGGTCAGGGCGCATCGGCGACGCTCACCCGGCCGGTCAGCCAGTCCACGGCGACGACGCGCCGCACCGCGCCGGCGGCGAGCCGGATGCGCCCGCCCGAGGAACTGCCATCGGGCGAGAAGCCGATACCCGTCGCCGTGCGGCTCTCCCCCGCCTCGCCGACGGCGGCGGTCATGGCGAGGTCGAGGGCGGCGGGGAGGGGGCGCACCGGGCCGTTATCAACCCGGTAGGCGTGCCGGGCGACATCCAGGACGAAGATCACGCGGCGGTTGCTGGCGATGGCGAGGCCGCGGGCCTGCCGCAGGGCGAGGGCGACCTCCCCCGCCGCCTCCCGCGCCTCCAGCGCCGGGCTGCGCGCCGGACCCCGCCCGGCGACGATGCCGAGGGCGAGGCCGATCACGGCCAGGACGACCAGCACCTCGATCAGCGTGAAGCCGGCCTGGCGCGAGGCGCCCATCCTAGCCGGCGAGATCGTTGAGGCTGAGCATGGCGAGCAGGAGCGACGACACGATCCCCGCGATGACCCCGCCCATGAGGATGGTGATGGCCGGCACGAGCAGGGACACCATGCGCTCCATCCCCAGCCGTGCCGCCTCCTCATGGATCTCCGCCGCGCGCAGGGCCATGGGGCCGAGCTGCGCCGTCTCGTGGCCCAGCCGCAGCAGCACCGTCAGCCGCGGCGGGAAGACGCGGGAGGCCTGGAGCACCGCCGAGAGGTCCTCGCCCCCGCGCGCGGTCAGGGCGGCGCGGTCCACCACCTCCTCCGCCTCGCGGTTGCCGAGGGTGCCGCGCGCCACCTCCATCGCGCCGATCAACGGCACGCCGTTCACCAGCAGCGTGCCCAGCGCGCGGCCGAAGCGCGCCGCCAGCACGTCCCGGATCAGCCCGCCCAGCACCGGCACCCGCAGCAGCAGCCGGTCCCGCGCCAGCCGAGGCCCGGGCTGGCGCATGGCGGCGCGGAAGATCAGAAAGGCGGCCAGCAGCGCCAGCAGCCCGTAGAGGCCGTAGGCGGAGACGGCGTGCCCGGCATCGACGAGGAACTGGGTGGAGGCGGGCAGCGAGGCGCCGTTCTGCTCGAACAGGGGCACGAACTGCGGCAGCACGGAGGTGAGCAGCAGGGCGATGGAGCCGATCGCCGCCACCAGCAGGATCGACGGGTAGATCATGGCGGAACGGATGCCGGCGGCCAGGGCGCGCTGGCGCTCCAGCAGCCCGGCCAGCCGCTCCAGCGTCGGCGCCAGCCGCCCGCCGACCTCCCCCGCACGGACCATGCCGACATAGAGCGGCGGGAAGGTGCCGGGGTGGCGCGAGAGCGCGGTGGTAAGGGAGGCACCGTCCCGCACCGTGGCCCGCAGCGCGTCCAGCAGCGCGGCCACGCGGCGGCTCGGCGCCGTCTCCACGAGGAAGCGGAGGGAGCGGTCCAGGTCGAGCCCCGCGCCGAGCATCACGGCGAGGCCGCGGGTGAAGTCCGTCACCTCCTGGCGGGAGACGCCCGATCCGCCGCCGAGCGGCGTATCCAGCAGGCTCCGCAGCCGCCCGCCCGTGTCGGGCTCGGCCTTCATGGGGATCGCGCCCTCGCCCTGGAGGCGGCGGATCACGGCCGCCTCGTCGGCCGCCTCCATCACGCCTTGCCGCAACTCGCCGGCGGGCGTGACGGCGGTGTAGCGGAAGGCCGGCATCAGGCGTCGGCGCGAATGCTGCGGAGGACATCCTCGAGCGTCGTCTCGCCGGACAGCGCCGCGTCCAGCCCGGCGTCGAGCATCGGCACCATGCCGCTCGCCACCGCGGCGCGCTCGATCGCCGTTCCGTCGGCGCGGTCGAGAATCAGGCGCTCGATCGCTGCGTCCGGCTCCAGGAACTCGGCCACCGCCATGCGGCCGCGATAGCCGGTGTTGCGGCAGTGCTCGCACCCCACGGGATGCCAGAGGCGGATCGGGCCGGAGGGCGCGCGGCGCCGCAGGTCGAAGCGCTCCACCACCGCCTCCGGCGCCTCCTCGGCCCGGCGGCAATGGGTGCAGAGGCGGCGGACGAGGCGCTGCGCCAGGACGCCGCGCAGCACCGCGGTCAGCAGATAGTCCTCCAGCCCCATGTCGCGCAGCCGGGCGATGGTGGCCGCCGCCGAGTTCGTATGCACGGTGGACAGCACAAGATGGCCGGTCAGCGCGGCCTGCACCGCGATCTGCGCGGTCTCGCCGTCGCGGATCTCGCCGACCATGATCACATCGGGGTTGTGACGCAGCTCCGCGCGGAGGAGGGAGGCGAAGGTGAGGTCGATGCCCGGCTTCACCTGGCTCTGCACGATGCCCTGAAGCTGGTACTCGATCGGGTCCTCGATCGTGACGACCTTGCGCTCCACGGAGTTGAGCCCGAGCAGGCCGGTGTAGAGCGTGGTGGTCTTGCCCGATCCCGTCGGCCCGCTGACGAGGACGATACCGTTCGGCAGCTCCAGCGCCGCGCGGAAGCGCGCCACGACGCCGGGCGCGAGGCCGAGCGCCTCGTAGTCGAGCGCCACCGCGCTGCGGTCCAGCACGCGCATCACCACCGTCTCCCCGTGCAGGGAGGGGATGGTGGCGACGCGGAAGTCGATCTCCTGCCCGCGGACGGCCAGCTTGATGCGGCCGTCCTGCGGCATCTGGCGCTGCGCGATGTCCAGCCGCGCCATGATCTTGATGCGGGAGACAATGGCGGCCGCCATCCGGGCGGGCGGCGGCTCGGCCTCCACCAGCACGCCGTCCTGCCGGTAGCGGATGCGGAGGCGGTCCTCGAAGGGCTCGATATGAATGTCGGAGGCCCGAGTCTCGACCGCGCGCGCGATGACCCCGTTCACCAGCCGGATCACCGGCGCCTCGCTCGCCAGGTCCTTCAGCCGCTCGGCATCCTCCTCCAGCGGGCCGTCCTCGCCTTCTCCCTCCGGCGCGGCGGCGGGGGCGTCGGGGTAGAGGCGGTCGAGCGCGGCCTCCAGCTCCACCGGCACCGCGACCTCGACCGCGACGGCGTGTCCGGTCGCGGCGGCGACCGCCGAAGGGGTGAAACGGTCCAGCGGATCGGCCAGAGCGATGGAGAGCGTGCCGCCGTCCAGCGCCAGCGGCAGGGCACGCGCCTGGCGCAGGAAGCGGACGGCCAGCCGGTCCGGCAGCACGGGCTCGGTGGGGTACCGGGCGGGCAGGGCGAGGGGCAGGCCGAGCAGGTCGGCGAAGCCCTGGGCCAGTTCCCGTTCCGTGACGAGGCCGAGCTGGACGAGGAGGGCATCGGCCCGCCGGCCCGTGCCGGCCGCCATGCCGCGCGCGCGCTCCACCGCCCGGGGGTCGCATCGGCCCGCCGCGACCAGCAGCGCGAGGAGCGCCTCCGCCTCGTCGACCGGGCCTTCGGTGGCGACGGGCTCGAAGGTCGCGGTCGCCGATGGCATAAGGGTGCGGGCACCTTCCGGCATTCCGCCGAGGTAACCACGCGGCCGGGCGGGCGCAAGTGGCCGGGGCGGCCACCTGGGGTAACCACAGGGGAAGGGGCGGGAATGACGGCTTGGCCAGAATGGCTCGCTCCGCTCTTCCTGGCGCCCTTCGTCGGTAGCTTTCTTGGCGTCCTGATCCGCCGGCTCCCGCGCGGCGAGCCGGTCGCTCTCTCCCGCTCCAGATGCGAGGCCTGTGGGCGAAATCTAGGGGCCCTCGATCTTGTGCCGCTCGTCAGCCACGCCGCCCTGCGCGGGCGCTGCCGGGGCTGCGCGGCCCCCATTCCGTCCTTTCACTGGAAGGTGGAGCTGGCCGCGCTCGGGGTGGCGCTCTGGGTGGTCCTCGGGGCCGTGCTGGCCCCCGGCGATGCGGGGCCGGGGCGCCTCTGGGCGGATCTCGCGCTCGGCTGGACGCTTCTGGCCCTCGCCTGGATCGACCTGGAGCACGGGCGGCTGCCGGATGTGCTGACCCTGCCGCTGGTGGTCGGCGGCCTGGGCGCCACCCTGGCGCTGGAGCCCTGGGCCCTGACGGACCACGCGATCGGGGCCGTCCTCGGCTACGCGGCCTTCCGCCTCGTCGCCCTTGCCTACCGGGCATGGCGGGGCCGGGAAGGGCTGGGCGGAGGCGATGCCAAGTTGCTGGCGGCGGCAGGGGCCTGGGTCGGGTGGCAAGGGCTGGACGCTGTGGTGGTGATCGCCGCGCTGGCGGGCTTGGCCACAGCCCTGGTCCGCCGCCGGCCGGGGGAGCCGCTGGGGGCCACGACGAGCCTGCCCTTCGGCCCCGGTCTGGCCTTCGGACTCCTGCTGGTCAGGCTCCACGGCGGGGCGCTGACGGGGTAGGAGGCGGATTGCGACCTGCCTTCCCGACGCGGCAAGATGGGTTGAGGCAGGGGGGCGTTTCGATGCGATCTGGGCTGCGAACGGCGATCCTCGCCATCATGGGCGCGACGGCGGGCAACCTGGCGGCCGCCCCGGAGGCGAGCGCGACCCCCAGCCTTCTCTGCGGCCGCGACGAGGTCATCCGGATCGTGGCCCGCACGGTGCGCCAGTGGAACCAGTACAACCGGATCGTGGACGGAAGCGCCGTGGAGGCGCCCACCGACCGGGCCAACGCGGTGATCTGCTACGCGACGATGACGAGCGTCGGCTACGAGCTGACACCTGAGGGCTGGATCCCCCGCCGCCACGAGGAGCTGCGGCGCTACGACGTTCAGGTGCTCGCCAACCGCCTCTACGTCCAGGTCCAGCCCTGAGGAGCCCTGCCGGGCGGGCTTGGTGCCGACCGGACCTGCCGCTATCACTGGACCGAAAGCGGATCGGATAAGGGAGAGAGCTGCGTTGTCGTCCCAACCGGACCGCGAAGCCCAGCCATGGGCCATTCCTTATGATGGCCGGGCCTCGCTCGACGACATCTTTCACTGCTTTCGCCTCCTGCTGGGCCGCCATCCCAATGCCGAGGAGTGGGCGGGCCACTCGTCGCGCGTCGGCGAGCCGCTGGAGGCGGTGGTGGGCAGCTACGTCAACAGCCTCGAGTTCGCGCGGCGCCGTCTGACGGAAGCGGATGCGAGCGCGGACTACGCCATTGCGGAGGGGGACGGGTTCCGCCTGTTTGCCTCCCCTTCCGATGCTGCCGTTGGCAAGCATGTTCTCGCCGGCGGCTACGAGCCGGAGGTGGCGGCGGTCTTCCGCTCGGTCCTGCGGCCCGGCATGGGCGTGCTCGATATCGGCGGCAACATCGGCTACTTCACGATGCTCTCCGCCGCGCTGGTCGGTCCGACGGGGCGTGTCTTCGCGGTGGAGCCGAACCCCGGCAACGCGCGGATGATCGAGGCGAGCCGCGTCCTGAACGGCTTTGCCCAGGTCACGGTGCTCCAGGCCGCCGCCGGGCGCGCGCCGGGCCTGCTGGCCCTGAATACATCCCACTCCAACGGCACCACCTCCACGCTGGAAGCACGGAGCGCGGCCATTCTGGAGGCGCGCACGGTCGCCTGCCTGCCGCTCGACCGTGTGGTGCCGGAGGCCGGGTCCATCGATCTGATCAAAGTGGACGTGGAGGGCGCCGAGTACACCGCGCTCCTGGGCTGTGAGGGCATCATCCGCCGGCACAGGCCGGTCATCGTTAGCGAGTTCAGCCCGGGCATGATGGCCGGGATCTCCGGCGTGTCCGGAGAGGTCTACCTGCGATGGCTGCTGGACCTGGGCTACGACCTCTTCGTCATCGAGCCGGACGCCTCGCTCACCCCGGCGCAGGGTGACCCGGAGGTCGTGATGGCCATCCATCGCGCGCGCATGGTGGACCACGTGGATCTTGTCGCGCGGCCCCGCTCGGGCGGGGGACTCTGGGACCGTTTGAGCGGCCGTGCGAGGCGCCAAGCAACCGGAACCGCGGCGTGAAACCACGGCCGAAGCAGGGCGCCTTCCGGTGCTTGGTCCGATCCAATGTTCTGCTTGGTGATCTATCGGGACGGAGCAACGTAGCGGCGGCGCGAGGGGGACCGCTAACATCCTTCCTCACTACCCTGACACCCTCTCGTCAGGGCTTTGGGTCGTAGGGCCCGGCTGGGCGGGTCCTAACGAGGGCCCCGACGAGCCAGAACAAAATTCCCCCGCCCACATGGACACCATTCCTCAGTGCATGCCGCCATGCACCTGGCACGGTTGGCCGAGGCGCCGCCGAACCTTCAGGCCGCTGCTCGGAGCGCGGTGTTCCAGAGCATGCTGAAGGCAGGGCTGGTGGAGCAGGTGCCTGTACCCGAGAGGGTAACGATGCTCTTGCGGAGCACGGCAGCCGGCCTGCAGGCGGTGGGCGAGCCGAGTGCAGTGGAGGCGGCCGGAGAGGCTGCGAAGAGCGAGCAGGAGGGCAGGGAAGGGTAACAGACCAGCATCGCTGCGGCGGCAGGTGCTGGGCGCGAACCTTCTCTGAGGCCGAGACCTCCCCCGGTCTTTCCGCCCTAGCGAACCAACATCGCGTTCCGAGGGCACCACCGCTCCCTCGGCATTTTGCGGCCCTTCAAGAAAGGGGTGGTAGGGCCCAGCAGACCATCAAGCTTCGGATGCTGCCCCGGAAGACGCCTGGGGGTGATGATTGTACCGCTCCGCCATCATCTTCGCCACGGCGACCAGCGCGCTTCGCTGCTTCGGGTCGGAGATCGACATGAAGACTTCGAGCAGTTCGACGATATCGTCCCCAAAGTCGGACTGGGCGGCAGGCACGGGCAGCGCCGCAGCGTCCTGCCTAGACCCGGCCGCGATCAGGAGGTCTGGGCGGATCTCCAGGGCATTCGCGATGGCGATGAGCCGGCTTGCCGCGATCCGGGTGGTCCCCACCTCGTAACGGTGCAGCTGCGCGCCCGTGACGCCTATCCTTCTCGCCAGGTCCTTCTGTGTCCGCCCCTGGGCACGACGGAGTTCCCGGATTTCGCGCCCGATTGCGGCATCCGACAAGGTCGTGGAGCGCGGATCAACGCTCGCCAAAGCGTTCTGGACGTGGAAATCGTGCCGAGCTGCGAACTTGGCTGCGCGGTCTTCTTGCTCGGCAATCCGGGACATGATCGCTACTTCGGAGCGGTTCCGCGGGCTCATGCCGTCTCTCGGAAGTCCTGCAGCAAACTGGATGGCAGCCGTCGTCATGGTCGATCATCTTCCTAGGGCAACTTGGTCGCGCCTCATGGCAGCAACTCCGTTCCTTCTTTGGAACTGAATACAAAAATAGACCGTTCGGCCACGATTTCGAATTTTTTCGGCAAACCGATTGCGAAATTTCGCTCGCGGCCGCTGCACTGTGTCGTTTTGTAGCAAATCGCCGAATGTTGAGAATACAACTTGTGGTAGAGGCTTCTGACCGCCTTCAACCAAGACGGAGAGAGCAAAAAATTTTCCCGCTCTGAGCCAGTTCGGCAGAAAGAAACTCTTTATGAAACCGACTCCAAGGGAATTTCTTGCTCAAGTTTTTGCCTGCTGAGGCCGCTGCTCGTACCAAAGCGCAAGCAAAAGTTAACCCCCAATCATCTGTGATCACTTTAAGTTGCGGGCAGAATTGCGAAAATTTCGGTTCTAAGCCGCTCTCGCGGGCTTCTGCCGGGGGAAAGCCAAGAGGTTCAGCTTCGCTCGTGCTATGCCTGAACGGGATGGCTAGCAGACAAACCGGCCGCCACGGTCCGGATGAACTGACCTTTAACCGCATGGGTTCCGCTTCACACCTGCTCGAAACGGCAGCAGGTGGAGAGGACCTGTCCCGGCAGCGCTCCTGAAAGGCCTTCCCTGCCGCGGGAAGGGCCCGGACCCCGACCGGAATTGGCAGGATCGGAGGCGCGGCGCGACGGAGCTGTTCACGGATTCCACCTCGAACGACACGCTCTCGGGCGGGGTGGGCGTGGACGAGCTGATCGGGAGCGCCGGGGCGGCCCAACTTTTCTCAGACGTCGCGCCACTCTTTTCTGCCGTGGACCGGTCGATGACTTCGACGTTGGGTTAGACAAGGTGATGATTTCGCGGAGCGCGTTCGGGACCGGCTTCGGCCTTGCCCCCGCGCTGATCGCGAATGCTGCGCCGGCCGCAAGCGGCCCGGGTGGCGTGCTGCTCTGCGACACTGCGGGCGGCGGCGCGGGTGGGCTTTACTGGGACGCCGATAGTTTGAGTTGATCGTGGCCAGTCCAGATCGCCCGCCTGTCAAATGCCGCCCCGCTCTCCGCGAGCGACTTGCTATTCGTCGCTTGAGGCCCAGCATCGGGCGCCGGGAGATAGTCCGATCCCTGGCGCTTGACGTCCTCTCCGAGCAGAGCGAAGCCGTTGGTGTCGCGAGGGGAGCCAATACCCTCCCGCGCCAACCTGGCCCCTTACCGCCAGCTTGGGGCAGTGCTGGTCGCGGCACGCCTCGATTGGATCAGCCGCTAACAGGCCGCAGGCAATCAGGACACTCGATGACACGGTCAGCCGACAATGATGCCTGCCGCCCGGGCGACCTCTGCCCAGCGCGTCGTCTCAGCAGCGAGAAACGCCTGGAATGCTCGCGCGCCAGTACGCGCCGGTGACGCTCCTTCGTTTGCCAGGAAACGCAGCACCTCAGCTGTGCCCAGTACATCCAGCAGCGCCTTGTCGAAACGCGCGGTCACGGCGGCAGGCATCCCACGCGGGCCTAGAATTCCCCACCAAAACAGAAGGTCCATGTTCACCCCGGCCTCCCGTACCGTTGGCACCTCCGGCATGTCGCCCTGCCGCTCCGGCGCCAGTACGCCGAGCAACCGTGCCTCGCCCGTGCGAAGTTGCCCCGAGACGGAGGGGAGCGACGGGAAGTTCACCTCGATGCGCCCGCCGAGCATGTCCATGATGGCGGGGCTCATGCCGCGATAGGGCACATGCTCCATGGAGATGCCGGCGCGGAGGGCGAAGAGCGCGCCGGCGAAGTGATTGACCGTCCCCGGTCCGGCCGAGCCGTAGCGGATTGTACCAGGCTTTGCCCGCGCCGCGGCAAGAAGGTCCGTCACCGACTGGAACGGCGAATTCCCCGCGACCACGAGACCGATCGGCGCCTGAGCCAGTAGCCGCACCGCATCGAAATCCCGCGCCGGGTCGTAGGGCGTGGGCTGCACCGCCGCGGCCATAGCGATGGAGGTCGTCGCGATCATCACTGTGTAACCATCGGCGGGAGCGGCTGCGACGCTTGCCGCACCGATGGCCCCGCCCGCGCCCGGCTTGTTCTCCACCACCACAGGCACGTCCAGGACCGGCTGCAGTCCGTTCGCCGTGGCGCGAGCGATCAGGTCATTGCTGGCGCCAGGTGCGAAGGGAACAATGATTCGGATTGGGCGTCGCGGCCAGGCCGGCTCCGCGAGGGCCGGCGCGGCAAGCAACGGCAGTGCGAGTGCTGTCCGACGGGTCAATTTTTCCATCTGGCCTTCGGCCATGATTGTTCCCTCCCGTTGTTGGCGATCTCAGCCCTGTGCGAGCGCCTCCACGAGCGCCTCGACGTTATCGAAGCAGCGCGCACCGGCGGCGGTGAGGCGGGCGCGCTTGGACGCATAGGTGCCGAATTCGCCCCAGGTCAGTGCGCCGGCATGGCCCATTGACACACCCTCCTTCGCCTCACGTCCTGCGATGACGGCCAGCACCGGCTTGGCTCCCCGCGTGGCCGTGAGGGCGTCCGCGAACTCCTCTTCCTCGGCGCCGCCCACCTCGCCCACCAACACCATGGCGCGGGTGCGCGGGTCGGCCTGGAAGACGGGCAGGAGGTCGGCGAAGCGGGTTCCCTTCACGGGATCGCCGCCCACCCCGACCCACAGGCTCTGGCCCAGGCCACGCGCGGCCATGCGGTATCCCACCTCGTAGGACAGGGTGCCGCTCTTACTCATCAGGCCAATCTCACCGGGGCGCAGCGCCACGTCCGGCAGGAAGCCGATCTTGGTCGCGCCCGGCACGGCGAGCCCCGGCGTCGAGGAGCCGACCCAGGTGACGCCTGCCGCCCGCGCCGCGCGGCCGATGGCCAGCGCGTCATGGACCGGCACACCCTCCGCCACCGTGACGAGAAGCGAGATCCCTGCAGCAAAGGCGCTCTCGGCGGCGGCACGGGTACCACCGGGCGGGGTCATCGCAATGGCGGCGCGTGCTCCGGTCGCGGCGACGGCGGCGGTGATGTCGGGAAAGATGGGCAGGCCGTCCTGCTCTTCTGCTGTGCCGACGCGAATGGCGGTTCCGCCCACGATGTTGGTGCCATAGGCCCGCATCCGGGCAGCGTGCGCGCGTCCCATACGGCCGGTCAGGCCGAGCACGAGAACCTTCGTGCCAGCGGAGAGGGAGGGAATCATGGCTTGCACAGAGTCGCCGCCCGGGCGACTGCCGCGAGCAGGTCGTCCTCCACGATCACGCCGGGGTGACGCCGCGCCAACTCCGCCCGCCCTGCCGCGGCGCCGGTGCCGACGAGACGCGCGACGACCGGCAGGCGCAGGCCCGTCCTATCGAGCGCGTCGGATAGCAACCGGCCGAATTCGCCCAGGTCAGTGATGCCGGCAAAGATGTTGACGAGAACGACACATACCGAGGGCCGCGCGGAGATCCAGTCCAACACGCGCACCAGCCGTGTAGGATCGCCGCGAAGCTGGCCTGTCCGCAGGTCACAGAAGTTGAGCGGCCGGAGCCCTGCGGCTGTCATCTCGTCCACCACTACCATGGAGAGGCCCGCGCCGGTTGTAACGAGGCCCACCTCGCCCTCCGGGTCCAACTCCACGTAGTCGAAGCCCTCCTGCAGCTTGCGGACGGCGTCCGGATAGGCGTCGGGCCGTGCCAGGACGAGGGCGCGAAGGTCGGCCTGTCCCTCCGCGAGGTTCAGATCCAGCACCACCTTGGCATCGCCGGCCAACGTACCGAATGAACCGATGAAAAGAGGGTTCACCTCCACCAGCAGCAGGCCCTCCGCGAGCAGCGCGCGTGCCAGGTCGCGAACTGCGCCGCGCAGCGCCGTGCGCTCTGCCGGATCTGCAGTCGCCAGGATCTCCTCTGCGGCTGCGAGGATAGCGGCCTCGTCGGGCGATGTGGTGCACGCGGCGGGCGGAGCGGCCGACTCAACCTCAACTCCTCCCGCGCGGGACCAAGCGATGCGGATGCCCAGGCCCGCCGGATCCACCATCAGGGACAGGTAGTGCTCCGCGGCACCGCACACGGCCTCTTCCACAAGGCAGGCCGTGACGGGATGGCCTCGTAGCGTGGTGCCGAGCAGCCGTGCCAGCGACACCTCGACTTCCTCCGGGGTTCGGCAGAGAACGATGCCACCCGCCTTGCCACGCCCGCCCGCTGGCACCTGCGCCTTCACCACCCAGGGGCCGGAACCGTCGAGGCAGAAGCCCGCGGCCTCACCGGCACGCACCAGGGCCGCGCGCGGCACGGCAAGACCGTGCCGCGCCAGCAGTGCCTTGCCATCCGCTTCGATCAGCAGCACCGCCTTGCCCTCAATAGGTGTCGAGGGAGAGGATGCCGTCGGTCAGGTCGGCGCCCTCCAGAATGCGCTTGCCGACGAGATCGCGCAGGGACTCTGACGAGCCACCACCGAGGGAGCCGTAGCGTGCTCCGCGGAAGAGGCGCGACACCGGGTATTCGTCGGTGAAGCCGTATCCACCGTGGACCTGGATGGCCTCGCTCGTCACGCGGATGGACATCTCGTTGCAGAACACCTTTGCGGTGGCGGCCATGATGGGATCGGGGAAGGGGCTGGCTGTCATGCAGGCGCGGTAGAGCAGGCCGCGTGCTGCCTCGATCTCCCTGAACATGTCAGCAAATTTCCATCGAATGCCCTGCGACGACGCGATGGCCTTGCCAAAGATCTTGCGCTCCTTGACGTAGGAAACCGCTTCGTCAAAAGCGCCCTCCGCGAGGCCAAGGGAAATGCTGGGATTGAGGCAGCGCTGGGTGTTGAAGGCGGTGAGCAGCTTGCGAAACCCGTCCTCCTCGATGACGAGGTTCTCCGGCGGCAGCTCCACGTCGTTGAACTGCACCTCGTGCAGGTTCTCCCCGCCCATGGTGTGATAGGTCCCGGTGACGGCGAGACCGGGGGTGCCGCGCTCCACCAGCACGCAACCTATCCCCTCGCGTCCTGGCTTGCCCTCCACCCGGGTGAAAACGACGAACATCCCCGCCTCCTCGGCGCGGGAAATGAGAGTCTTGGCTCCGTTAAGGACGAGATGGTTACCCTTGCGGACGGTGTTGGTGCGGTAGTTGGCCACATCCGTCCCGGCATCTGGCTCCGTCATGCAGATCGCCAGGATACAATCACCTGAGACGACGCGGGGAAGGATGCGCTCCTTGATCGCCTTCGGTGCATAGTGGGAGATAACGCGAGTCTGCACACCCGCCTCACCGAGCACGGCCATTGCGGTGACGTAGTCGACCTTCGCGATCTCCTCCAGGATGAGGGCGCTGTCGAGAATGGAAAGGCCGAGGCCGCCGTATTCCTCCGGCACCGACATGCCGAGGACGCCGAGCTCCGCCAAACGTTTCATGTTCGGCCAGGGAAAGGTGCCGTCCATCCACTTCGCGGCGTCCCGCCGGAACTCTGTCTGCGCAAGTGCCCGCACAGCCACGATCATCTCACGCTGCGCCTCGCTGATCTTGAATTCCATGCCGCACCCCTGGATGCTCTTCACCACGGCAGGGTGCCGTGACGGGGTGGTGCCCGCCACCGACTTTTCTGCAGCCTTCTCCTGACATAAGCTCCGCGCCGGAAAGGTGGACCTTGCGTAGATTGCCGCCGCTGAACGCGTTGAAGGCTTTCGAGGCGGTGGCCCGCCACGGCACCCTGGCGCGCGCGGCGGAGGAGTTGCTGGTCACGCCCACCGCGGTCGGGCGGCACGTCCGCAATCTGGAGGATGTTCTCCAGATCGCACTGTTCGAGCGTGATGGCGGCGCGTTGCGCCTGACTGTGCCTGGTCGCCGTTACGCTGGTACTGTCGCCCGTGCCCTTGGAGAGATCGCGGACGCCACGGACGCGCTACGCGACAGCCCCGGGCGTACCCGGATTGCAGTGCGTGCCTACACGACCTTCCTTGTGCGCTGGCTCATCCCGCGTCTCGCTTCGTTCCAGGCTCGGTATCCGGAGATAGAGGTAACTCTCTCCTCCGGTCACGATCCGGTCGACTTCAACCGGGAGCGTGTGGACGCCGCCATTCGCTACGGGCGGGGGATCTGGCCGGGTCTCGTCGCCGTACAACTCTTCGAAGACGAACTCGTCGCCTTCGGCCCACTTGGCTCTCGAGCGCGGCTGGAGCACGGGGCTCCTGCGGCACTCCTGGGGGAGACGCTGATCATCCACCAACGTCGGCCACGGGACTGGGCAGACTGGCTGGCTGCCGCGGACATGACAGGATCGCCGGCGCGCACCATTGCCTTCGATGACCTCGCTCTTGTCTGGCAAGCGGTGACGGATGGGCTCGGCATAGGGCTGACACAGCGGCGCTATCTTGCGGCCGAGGTCAAAGCGGGACGGCTAGAGGAGGTGTCTGACGTCGTCCTGCGACGTGGCACCAGCTACTATCTCACCTACCCGGCTGATACAGCGGCGCGGCCGGCGCTACGTACTTTCGCGCAGTGGATGCAGGAGGAAGCTGGCGCAACTAAGGCATGACCGCGGACCTAATCCGGCTAGCTGCCTGCGTCCCATTCTCCTCCGGGGAAAAACCCTATCCCCCTCTGTCGGAACGCCGCCGGCGTTTCGCGCCCTATACAAATGAAGCCTAGCTATTCGTTATCTAACGGCTCCTCCTGCGACATTCTGAAGATTGAAGTTGTGAAAATACAATGCCGTTCCGATCGAGTTCCCTTCAACGGGCCGCATTCGTCGATATTCTCCAACAGCCGCCTCCGACCGCCACGCGGTGCCTTTGAGAGCGAGCTTGCAGCCGAAATTTGAAGCAAAGCTGGGCAAACTGGTAAGGTTGTATTCGCTTGCAGCCGGGTGCGTCTCAATTTCGCGCAGGCCTTCAGAGGTGACGCATCCAATAGCGTTTCTGATTAAGCGATAGGTACCTGCATCATCCGCCGTTCTCTGGCCGGCGGCTCCCTCTCCCTCTGCATCCACAACCGGGGCGTGTAGGCGGCTCTCATCAATCCGGCGATCCACGCCTTCTCGCCTCCCCCGAGCCTCTGGTTCCGGCCGGAGCCGCTTAGCTGGCGGGCTGATCACCACATGTCCGCCAGATCTCGGCGTAGCAGCGTTGCGGGTAGCAGAAGGGAGACCGGAACGTGGCGTGACGTGTTGCGGCGTCTCGCAGCTGGCAAGGAAAAAAACACTTAGCAAGAAGAGGCGGTGCATCTCGGTTCCTTGCCCTGGCGCATTCTGTCTCCGCCTACCATGCCAAGCTTCGAAGGGAATAGTATGGGCGCTGGTCTCCTATCGAGGTGTCAGGACTGATCGTGACAGCTTCACCATGCCTTCCGAGCACCTTCGTACTGGCAGCTGCACTGATAATAGGGTCAGCCATCCTTACAAGCTACACGACGCGCTCGGTCGACGGATGTTGGTGCACCTCGAACCTTGCTCAGACGGCATTCATATTGTCTGGACCGAGGAGGCCGAGATCCGCCCCAAGATCGTGGAAATGGTGTCAGTAATGCGCTTCAATATTCCAACGCAGAGCTGGGTGATTGGCGCGAGCGTCAAGCTGATCAACATCGGCGTGAGACTGGGCTCGTTCGTGGCTGGCCGCTTCCTTCAGCATACGCTGATCCACCTGAACGGCTCAGCCAGCATTTACGGCAACCTAGAGCATGATCCGAGCATTCGGATTCGAATGCTCTTGCCCGACGCGGCAGCGGTCTGATTCGCTCAGGGGGCTGGTAAGGAGGCCAGCATGGATGGGCCGGGCCTTATCGGAGGATCTTCGCAGCCGCGTCGTTGGGGCAGTGGAGGGCGGGCTTTCGCGCCGCGGGGCCGCTGAGCGCTTCGGGGTCGGGGTGGCCACGGCCATCCGCTGGGTCCGGGTGTTCCACGCAACGGGCGCGATGAGGGCCGAGCCAAAGGGCGGCGACCAGCGCTCGCAGCGGATCGAGGCCTATCGTGGCGCGATCCTCGATGCGGTGGGGGCCAAGGTGGACATCACGCTGTTCCACTCGCCGAAGACCTCGGGCAGATCGCGCCAGGGCGCGCCCGTGCGGACGATCCACAGCACGCCCTCGACGAACATCCGGTTGTCGCGCCCGGTCGAGCCCCTCTGGTCAGACCGCCCGATGACCAGCGGTGCCATCCGCTTCCAGGCCGCGTCGCTCAACACCAGCCGATCCAGCACGCCCAACGCCGCCTCCCCAAAAGCAACCTTGAATCACGAACCGGCCCCCTCGGGAATCCCAAGAGTTTAAAGAGCCTAGCGGTCTGAAGGGCGTTCCGGACTTCCGGCAATTGTGGGCACATTGAAGGCGGATGGCCGATATGGGTTGTGCCCATGTCGGCCATCCGCAGTTCGTCATTCCCTTTCCGAAAGCGGACACGACTTCCCGGACGGTGGATGGCCGGGTTGGTGGTTTGCAGACCTGGCGCAGGTCATGGCCAGACAGGTGCGCCACCCAGCCCCGTGATCTCTGGCAGGCCGCAGATCAGGTTCGCATTCTGCACGGCCTGACCGGCCGCTCCCTTGCCGAGATTGTCGACCACGCCCATCGCAATCACCAGGTTGCGCTCTGGATCGGCCGCATAGCTGACGAGGGCGAGGTTCGAGCCGGTGGCCCATTTGGTTTGCGGCGGCTTGTCGGTCACGCGGACGAAAGCCCGCCCGGCGTAGAAGCGCCGCGCCGCGTCCAGGCACTGGTCCGTGGTGGCGCGGCCGCGGCAGTAGATGGTGGCGAGGATGCCGCGGGTCATCGGCACCAAGTGTGGCGTGAACACAAGCCCGGCCGCGCTGCCGCCGCTCAGCCGCTCGATCGTCCCCGCCATCTCGGGCATGTGGACGTGCTCCAGCAGACCGTAGGGCACCAGGTTCTCGTTGCTCTCGGCATAGCCGAACCGGCTGTCGGCGCCGCCCCGCCCAGCACCGGAGATGCCGGTCTTGGCGTCGATGATGATGTTGCCGGGCTCGATCAGCCCATTGGCCAGCAGCGGCGCCAGTGCCGTCAGCGTCGCCGCGGGGAAGCAACCGGGGTTGGCAACACGGGTCTGGCCCTCGATCTGGGCTGGCCAGATGTCGGCCAGGCCGTAGGCCCAACCCTCGACGTAGCGGTGGTCGCCGCCGATATCGACGATCTTCATGTCTTTAGAGACGCGCGCCAGCGCCTCGGCCGAGGTGCCCGTAGGCAGCGACGCGAACAGCACGTCGAGCTTCGGCAGGGTCGCAGGGTCCCACTTCTCGATCACCAGCTCGGCCAGCTCGGCCGGCGCACCGGGGAAGCGGTCACCCAGCCGACTGCCGGCGCTGCCCTCGCCTGCGGCGTAGACCAGTTCGAAGGACGGGTGGCCCGCGATCAGGCGCATCGCCTCGCCGCCGCCAAAACCGCTGATCCCGACAATGCCGACGCGAAGGTTCATGATGGTGTCCGATGCTGGAAAAAGGGCAAAGAAAAACCCCCGGAGCCAAGGGCTGCGGGGGTTCGAAGATGCGGGCTGATGCCGCCTCAGGGGTGGACCGCTAGGGGGCGGACCTCACCGGGAGAGGGGCCTGTCTGCACGCAGCCACGGAAGCCGCCGCTGAGAAGCAGCGACGGCGTCGGTTCGTGGTGCGGAGGCGAAGGTCACCCATGGGGCAGACGGTAGTGATCCGGCCGAACATCTGTCAACGAGGGTTTGTCGCTGTGGCCCCGCCCGCCAAGGCGGCTTCGTGTCGGAAACAGCAAAGATCAGGTCTGCCCACGAGCGGCCGCTTCCCAGCATGAGCCTTCGAAAGCGGCCATGGAGCTCTCGGCCGGGCAACGCGGTTCAAACCCGCTGCCGAAAGAGGCCGTTCGGGGAGAGGGCCCGGTCATTCAGCCGGAGAGCATTCCCCTCCTTCCGCAACCGCCGGTTCGGTCCGGACCGCTCTCTAGGGACGCCATGCCTGGAAGATAGCCCCGGCTATGCCGAGACCGACGAGTGCAAGTCCGCAACGGCGGTAGAAGCGGATGGGCGAGGTCAGTGTCTGTCGGTCCGCCAGCATGGCGGCCCGTTGCTCGGGCGAGCCGCTGCTGTCCATGCGCGCCTTGAACACGCCGATGCCCCAGGTGGGCGTGTCCTGGTTCAGTTCGGCCAGCACGCAGACCAGGGTCGTGAGGCCGCCGAGGAGCAGGAGGCCGACAAAGCCCAGGACCGTTACCATTGCGACAGACGCGCAGAACAGCAGGCCCAGCACGCCCCAGGCCAGGGTGTTCGCAGCCGAACCCTCGGAGAAGCGCATGGGTGCTTGTGCCTGACATCGAAGCCGCGGGTCAGGGTGCGCGTGCTTCCCGCGACAGGGCAATGATCTGGCCGGTGGATCATCCGGCTCCGGGCCAGGAAGGGCCCAGGGGGAGAGGATTCTTCTCTCCCCCTGGGCGTTCAGCGCTTCGCTTCGATCGCGTCCCAGATGGCCTTTTCCAGGTGAACGCCGTCGAAGCGGGCGACCTCCTGCAGGCCGGTGGGGGAGGTGACGTTGATTTCGGTGAGGTAGCCGCCGATGACGTCGATGCCGACGAAGATCATGCCGCGGGCCTTCAGCTCCGGGCCGATGGCGGCGCAGATCTCCTTCTCGCGGTCGGTGAGCGTGGTCTGCACGGCCTTGCCGCCGACATGCATGTTGGAGCGGGCCTCGCCCTCCGCGGGGACGCGGTTGATGGCGCCCATGGCCACGCCGTCCACGAGGATGATGCGCTTGTCGCCCTGGCGCACGGCGGGGACGTATTTCTGGATCACCAGGGGCTCGCGGGAGCGCTCCGTGAACATCTCGATGAGGGAGTTCAGGTTGGAGTCGTCGGGGCGGAGGTGGAAGACGCCGGCGCCGCCATTGCCGAAGAGCGGCTTGACGATGATGTCGCCGTGCTTCTCGCGGAAGCGCATGATCTGGGTGCGGTCCGCCGTGACCAGGGTTTCCGGCATGAGGTCCGGGAAGTGGGTGACGAAGAGCTTTTCCGGGGCGTTGCGGACGCTGGCGGGGTCGTTCACCACCAGGGTCTTCGGGTGGATGTGCTCCAGGATGTGGGTGGCGGTGATGTAGGCCATGTCGAAGGGCGGGTCCTGGCGCATCAGGACCACGTCCGCGTCGCGGCCGAGGTCCAACTCCACGCGCTCGCCGAAGGTGAAGTGGTCTCCCTTCACGCGGCGGACCTCAACCGGGTGGGCCCAGGCGGTGACGCGGCCGCCATGCAGGGCCAGGTCCTTCACATGGTAGTGCCAGAGGGCGTGGCCGCGGGCCTGGGCCTCCAGCATCAGGGCGAAGGTGCTGTCGCCCTCGATCCCGATGCTCTCCATCGGGTCCATCTGCACTGCTACCCGCAGGGTCTTCGCCATGGGTGTCCGTCCGTGATCGCGTTCCCGGGGTTGGTGGCATTCCCTGGCGCGGTGCGCCAGGGGGGTGTCGTCCGGCGGGGCAGGGCCAGGGCCAGGGTCACGGGATGAAGACGGCCATGAGCCAGGCGGCGAAGACCACCAGCAGCACGCAGCCCTGGAGCAGGTTGGTGATGCTGCCCGACAGCGCCAGCATGCCGATGAGGAAGGTGAGGGCGAGGAGGACGGTGTCGGCGTCCGACACGCCGAGCTGCAGGGGGATGCCCTGCCAGAGGGCCAGGGCCACGAGGATGGGGACGGAGAGGCCGATGGTAGCGATGGCGCTGCCGAGGGCGAGGTTCAGGCTGGCCTGGAGCCGGTCCGCGAGGGCGGCGCGGAGGGCGGTGGCGGTTTCCGGCATGAGGACGATGGCGGCGACGACCACGCCGCCCACGGCTTCCGGCAGGCCGAGCGCCGTGACGGTGCCGCCGATGACGGGGGCCACGGTCTTCGCCAGCAGGACGACGGCGACGAGGGCGAGGAGGAGGAGGCCGGCGGCAATGCCGGCTTCCCGGGGGCCGGGGCGGACGTCGATGGCTTCGAGCGAGGCGCCGACGCTTTCCAGCACGGCTGTGCGCGGCTGCTCGGGGATGAAGTAGCTGCGGTAGAAGACGGTCTGGACGAGGACGAAGACGAGCCAGAGCAGGAGGCAGAGTCCGGCGACGGTGATGAGCTGGACGGGGCTGAATTCCGGGCCCGGTGCGGCGCGGGTGTGGTTGGGCAGGATCAGCACGAGGGTGGCCAGCGCCGCGACCACGGAGAGCAGGGCCGTGGCGCCGCCGGCGTTGAAGCCGGGCTCCCGGTGGCGCAGGGCGGCGAGGACGATGCAGAGGCCTGTGAGGCCGGCAGCCACCAGCATGACGACGGCGTGGAGGGTGTCCCGCACCAGGGTGGGCTTGGGCGGGCCGCTGTCCAGCAGCATGGAGGCGACGAGGGCGACCTCGATCACCGTGACGGCGATGGCGAGGACGAGGGTGCCGAAGGGTTCGCCCACCCGGGCGGCCACGGTTTCCGCGTGATGGACGGCGGCGCGGACGGAGAGGAGCAGGAGGGCGAAGACGGGCAGGGCCAGCCAGCCGCTGGCGGAGAGGCCGAGGGCGAGGGCGGCCCCGAGGCCGATGACGGGGGGCAGCCAGCCGTCCCAGCGGAGGGGGCTGTGGTGGATGGAGGACATGAAGACGCTGTAACCTGTTCCGGACAGGTCGACGAGCGCTGCGGTTCACCGAAGGGTTGCCGGCGGGGTGGCGAAGACCCCCCCCGCCTTGTCGGGCCCTGTCTCAGGCCGCCTTGGCGGCGGCCCGGGCCGCGAGCTTCTCCTCTTCGGTCCAGATCTTCCGCTCGCGCTTCTGCTGCGGCTTGATCTCCTTGACCGGCGCGCCGCCGAGCACGGGGGGGCGCATGGTGGAGTTCCGCGCCGCTTCTGAATGCCAGGGGTGGTCGGCCCTGACGGTTAGGGCGCGGCCGATCTCCCGCTCCACGTCGCGCAGCCAGGCGCGCTGCTCGGCGTCGCAGAGGGTGACCGCGAAACCGCTGCGGCCCGCACGGCCGGTGCGGCCGATGCGATGAACGTAGCTCTCCGGCAGGTTCGGCAGGTCGTGGTTGAAGACATGGGTGACGGTGTCGACGTCGATGCCGCGGGCGGCGATGTCCGTCGCGACCAGGACCTGTACGGTGCCCGCGCGGAAGGCTTCCAGCGCGCGCTCCCGCTGGCCCTGCGACTTGTTGCCGTGCAGGGCCTCGGCGGTGATGCCGGCTTCCGTGATGAAGGTGCAGACCTCGTTGGCGATGCTCTTCTGCAGGGTGAAGACCACGGCCTGGCCGATGCCGGGCGCCTGCAGCAGCGAGAGCAGCGCGGCCTTCTTGTCGGCGGCGTCGACGAACATGACGGACTGCTCGATGCGGTCCACGGTGGTGGAGGGCGGGGCGATCTCGACCTTCGCCGGGTCTCGCAGCAGGCTCTCGGCGAGGGCGGCGATGGATTTCGGCATGGTGGCCGAAAAGAGCAGCGTCTGGCGGTCCTTCGGCAGGGTCGCGACGATGCGCTCGATCGGCTTGGCGAAGCCCATGTCGAGCATCTGGTCGGCCTCGTCCAGCACCAGCGCCTCGAGCTGGGACAGGTCGCAGAGACCCTGTTGGATCAGGTCCAGCAGGCGGCCCGGCGCGGCCACGATGATGTCCACGCCGGATTTCAGCGCGTTGACCTGGTGGAACTGGCTGACGCCGCCGAAGACTGTCGTCACGCTCGGCTGCATGTGGCGGCCGAAGCTCTCGAAGCCGTCCGCGATCTGGGAGACCAGCTCGCGCGTGGGCGCCAGGACGAGGACGCGGGCGCCGCCCTTCGG
Source organism: Roseomonas indoligenes (assembly GCF_017813365.1). Lineage (GTDB taxonomy): Bacteria > Pseudomonadota > Alphaproteobacteria > Acetobacterales > Acetobacteraceae > Roseomonas > Roseomonas indoligenes. The sequence goes on along the minus strand of NZ_JAGIZA010000013.1, from coordinate 62,871 downwards.
CGCCGGGCGGGGATTCGCGGCGAGGCGGTGCAGCAGGGGCAGCGCGAAGGCGGCGGTTTTGCCGGTGCCGGTCTGGGCCATGCCCAGCAGATCGCGGCCTTCCAGCAGCAGCGGGATGGATCCGGCCTGGATGGGGGTGGGGTGGGCGTAGCCTTCTTCCGCCAGGGCGCGCAGCAGGGGCGGCGCCAGGGCGAGGTCGGCGAAGGTCATGGACATGGTCAAGCGGCGCCTCCGGCGCTGGTGAAGGCTGCGCCTGTTGGGGCTTCGCTGGTGGGGTGGCGGGCTTTTATGGGCGATGCTGCACTGCGTCAATGCGGGGAGCGGCGCGTCCGAAAAGCGTCATTTCCGACCGGCGCGGGGCGCCCCCTGCCGCCGCGGGCGGGGCTGGGCTATGGCCTGGGGATGCAGGCCCTTCGCACCCTGACCGGAACGAGCCGGCTGGCCGGGATTCTCGGCCACTCCGTCTCCCATTCCCGCTCCCCGAGGCTGCACGGCTTCTGGCTGGAGCGGCATGGGATCGACGGGGCCTATATGCCCTTGCCGGTCGCGCCCGGCGATTTCGCCGCGGCGGTCCGGGCGCTGGCCTCGCTGGGGTTCGGCGGGGCGAATGTCACGATCCCCCACAAGGAGGCCGCTTTCGCCGCCTGCGACCTGGTGGAGGAGGAGGCGCGGCGGATCGGTGCGGTGAACACGCTGGTGTTTCGCGAGGACGGGCGGATCGAGGGGTGGAACACCGACGGCTGGGGGTTCCTGCAGAGCCTGGGGGAGCAGGCGCCGGGATTCGCGGTGGCTTCGGGGCCCGCGGTGGTGCTCGGCGCCGGGGGCGGGGCCCGGGCGGTCGCGCATGCGCTGCTGGGGGCCGGGTGTCCTCGGCTGACGCTGGTGAACCGGAGCGCGGCGCGGGCGGAGGCGCTGGCGCGGGAGCTGGCGGGGCATGGGGCGCCGGTGGAGGTGGCTTCGGTGCCGCCGCTTGAAGGGGCGGCGCTGCTGGTGAACACGACGAGCCAGGGGATGCTGGGGCAGCCGGCGCTGGAGATCGACCTGCGCCCCCTGCCCGTGGGGGCGGTGGTGGCGGATATCGTCTACGTGCCGTTGGAGACGCCCTTGCTGGCTGCCGCGCGGGCGCGGGGGCTGGCGGCCGTGGACGGGCTGGGGATGTTGCTGCACCAGGGGCGGCGGGGGTTCCAGGCCTGGTTCGGGGTGCTGCCGGAGGTGACGCCGGAGCTGCGGGACTTCGTGGCCACGGATATCCCGCAGCGGGCCGCCGCATGAAGGTCTGGGGCCTGACCGGCGGGATCGGGATGGGCAAATCCACCGCCGCCACAACCTTCCGCCGCCTGGGCGTGCCGGTCTTCGACGCGGATGCCGCCGTGCACCGGCTTCAGGGGCCGGGCGGTGCGGCCGTGCGCCCGATCGAGGCCGCCTTCCCCGGCACCACGCGCGAGACGCCGCGGGGCCGTGCCGTGGACCGCGAGGCGTTGCGCCGCGCCGTGCTGGGCCAGGACGCGGCGATGAACCGGCTGGAGAGGATCGTGCACCCCCTGGTTCGGCGGGAGGAGCGGCGGTTCCTGGCGGCGGCGCGGCGCCGGGGCGCGCGGCTGGCCGTGCTGGACGTGCCGCTGCTGTTCGAGACCGGAGGGGAGCGCCGGGTGGACCGGGTGGTGGTGGTGACCGCGCCGGCCGCGATCCAGCGCGCGCGGGTGCTGCGGCGGAAGGGGATGAGCGAGGAGAGGCTGTCCGCGATCCTGGCGCGGCAGGTGCCGGACGGGCTGCGGCGGCGGCGGGCGGATGACATCGTCCATACCGGGCTGTCCCGGCACCACGCGCAGCGGGCGGTGCGGCGGATGGTGCTGCGGCACGGGTGAGGGCTTTCGTCCGGGCGTGCTGGTGGCCCCAGGGAGGCGCCGCCTCCCTGGACCCTTCGCCAGGAGCCTGAGGCTCCTGGACCTGCATCGGGCTGCCGCGAATGCGATGACGGAAGGCAGCACAAGGGATTCTGCATCCGCGTCAGTCCGGGCCCTGCTGTCAGTCGCCTGAGGTCATCGACCTCAGGCGCGCCATCGGACGAGCATCCCGCGGCAGCCCGACAGAAAAAGATGAGAGGGGGTCCAGGGGGAGAGAATTCCTTCTCTCCCCCTGGGGCTACCCGCGCACCCGCCGGAGGAGCGGTGCGATGCCGTGCGCCACGACCGGGATGAGGACCGCCCCGACGAGCAGGCCGAGGATGCCGGAGACCGCGGCGCCGGCGAGCCAGGAGAGGAAGGGGCCGATGGCCGGGAGGGCGGCCGCGGCCGCGTGGGAGGCGGCTTCCGAGATATGGGCGGGCAAGGGCAGGCCGAAGCCTTCCAGGCCGTGGATGATGATGCCGCCGCCGACCCAGACCATGGCGGCGGTGCCGACGATCGCGAGGAGGCGGAGGAAGGGGGGCATGCCCTGGACAAGGGCGCGGCCGAGGGCCTTGGTGATAGGGCGGAGAAGGCGGTCGGCGGCGGTGGGGGCGCCGGTGCGGGAGAAGGGGCCGGTGACCGGGCGTTCGGCCTTCGCGAGGGCCAGGCCGGCGTCGTCCGCTTTCACGATGAGGGCGACGCCGCCGTAGACGAGTGCCGTGAGGGCGAGGCCGACGAGGGCGAGGATGGCGGCGCGGAGGAGGAAGGAGCCTTCCGGGATGCTGGCGAGGGAGATGGCCATGATCTCGGCGGAGAGGATGAGGTCGGTCTGGACAGCGGAGCGGATCTTCGCGTCCTCGAAGGCCTTGGGATCGGGCGGGGCAGCGCCGCGCGTCTGCTCCGGGCCGTGGGCGGCGCCGGGGTGGATGGCCTCGTAGACCTTCTCCGCCCCCTCGTAGCAGAGGTAGGCGCCGCCGAGCATGAGGATGGGGGTGATGGCCCAGGGGGCGACGGCGCTGAGGAGGAGGGCGGCGGGGAGGAGGATGATGAGCTTGTTGCGGACGGAGCCGAGGGCGATGCGCCAGACGACCGGGAGTTCGCGGCTGGCGCTGAAGCCGGTGAGGTAGCGGGGGGTGACGGCGGCGTCGTCGATCACCACGCCGGCCGCCTTCACGCCGGAGCGGGCGGCGCCGGCCGCGATGTCGTCGAGGGAGGCGGCGGCGGCCTTGGCGAGGCCGGCGACGTCGTCCAGCAATGCGATCAGTCCCAGGCTCACGCGCACCTCATCCGGCGGTCGGGCGGTTAACCGGCGGATGGAGGCAATGTTGCTTGCGGGACAGAAAAGGAAAGGGCCCCGGCGGATCGCTCCGCCGGGGCCCTTCCGTTCAGGGGCCGATCGGGTGGATCGGCCCCGACGGGCTCAGCCGAGACGCTCGCCGTGCAGCGAGACGTCGAGGCCCTCGCGCTCCTCCTCCTCGGTGACGCGGAGGCCGACGATGACGTCCACGATCTTGAGCAGGATCCAGGTGGCGATGGCCGTGTAGATGAAGGTGGCGGCCACTGCCTCGAACTGGATGATGAGCTGGGCGGTGCTGCCGGAGGTGCCTTCCGGCAGGGCGGTGGTGGCGGAGAGCGGGCCGTAGGCGAAGACGCCCGTCAGCAGGGCGCCGACGATGCCGCAGAGGCCGTGCACGCCGAAGGCGTCCAGGCTGTCGTCGTAGCCGCACCAGTGCTTCAGGGCGGTGGCGCCCCAGAAGCCGGTGAGGCCGGCGACCACGCCGATGATCAGCGCGGGCACAGGCAGGACGAATCCCGAGGCCGGGGTGATGGCGACGAGGCCGGCGACGGCGCCGGAGATGGCGCCGAGGACGGAGGGCTTGCCCTTCACGGCCCACTCCACGAAGACCCAGGCGAGGGCGGCGGCGGCGGCGGCCACCTGCGTGACGAGCATGGCCATGCCCGCGCGCGCGCCGGCGGCGCCAGCGGAGCCCGCGTTGAAGCCGAACCAGCCCACCCAGAGGAGGGAGGCGCCGATCACGGCGAGGGCCAGGCTGAAGGGCGACATGTTGTCGTGCCCGTAGCCCACGCGCTTGCCGAGGACGACGGCGGCCACGAGGCCCGCGACGCCGGCGTTGATGTGGACGACCGTGCCGCCCGCGAAGTCCAGCGCGCCGAGGGCGAAGAGCCAGCCATTCGGGTGCCAGACCCAGTGGGCGATCGGGGAATAGACGACGACCAGCCAGAGGATGGTGAAGAGCACCATGGCCGAGAACTTCATCCGGTCGGCGAAGGCGCCGGTGATGAGGGCCGGGGTGATGATGGCGAAGGTCATCTGGAACATCAGGAAGACCGTCTCGGGGACCGTGAAGGCCACCGCGGCGTCACCCGAGCCGAGGGTGAAGGGCTTGTCCCAGTTCTCCGCGACGCCGCGGAGGAGGAGCTTGGAGAGGTCGCCGACATAGGCGCCGCCCTCGCCGAAGGCGAGGCTGTAGCCGATCACCATCCACACGATCGTCGCGATCGCGGTGATGGAGAAGGACTGCATCATCGTGGCCAGCACGTTCTTCTTGCGGACCATGCCGGCATAGAAGAGGGCGAGGCCCGGGACCGTCATCATCAGGACGAGGGCGGTGGAGGTGAGCATCCAGGCGGTGTCGCCGGTGTTCACCGTGGCGGCTTCGGCCGCCGCCTCGGCGGCGCCAGGAGTGTCCTGCGCCAGGGCGGGGCCGGCCAGCATGAGGGCTGCGGCGGCGGCCATTCCCAGCCACGTTCCCCCCGCGGCGCGCGTATCGGGTCGCATCGTCGTTTCCTTGTTCGTCATTTCTCTTACAGGGCCCCCGCGTCGGTCTCGCCGGTGCGGATGCGGAGCGCGCGCTCCAGGTCGAGCACAAAGACCTTGCCGTCGCCGATCTTGCCGGTGCGGGCGGTGGTGGCGATCGCCTCCACCACGGCGTCCACCAGCTCGGACGGCACGGCCACTTCGATCTTCAGCTTCGGGAGGAAGGAGACCTGGTACTCCGCGCCGCGGTAGATCTCGGTCTGGCCCTTCTGGCGGCCGAAGCCCTTGACCTCGGTCACGGTCAGCCCCTGCACGCCGAGCGGGGTCAGCGCCTCGCGCACCTCGTCCAGCTTGAACGGCTTGATGATCGCCATCACCAGTTTCATCGTTTCGCGGCCCCCTTCCTCCGCTGTACGGGGGCGTTCATGCGAGTTGCGTGCCATGCACGTTACAAGCGCGTGCGGGGTTGCGGGGTCGCGGGCTGTTGCGCGCGGGCGGGAGGTTGCGGGGGCTGGCGGACTGCCCAAATCATGGGCAGAACACCGCGCCGTGATGCAGGATGATCCTATGATGCCGATCCCCGAGCTGCCGGGTGCCGAGCTTGACGTGCTGGTGATCGGGGCGGGGCCGGCGGGGGGGACTCTGGCGGCGGCGCTGGCGACGGCGGGGCTCTCGGTTGCTGTGCTGGACGCGCAGGCGCTGCCGCCGATGGAGCTGCCGGCCTTCGACGGGCGCGCCTATGCCATCGCGGCGGGGAGCCGGACCCTGCTGGAGGCGGCGGGGGTCTGGGCGCTGCTCCCCGGGAAGGCCCTGGGGGAGCCCTGCGCCATCACGGGGATCCGCGTGAGCGACGGGCGGCCGGGGGAGCGGCCTTCGCGGCTGCACCTGCACTTCGATGCGGAGGAGATGGGGGAGGAGGCCTTCGGCTGGATGGTCGAGGCGCGGGCGCTGCGGGTGGCACTGAACGCGCGGCTGGCGGCCCTGCCGAACCTGGCCGTGCTGGCGCCGATGACGGCGGTGCTGGAGCGGCGGCCGGAGGGGGTGGTGGCGCGGCTCTCCGACGGGCGGAGCGTGCGGGCGCGGCTGGCGGTCTCGGCCGAGGGGCGGAACAGCAGCCTGCGGGGCGGGGCGGGGATCGGGGCGGCGCGGCTGGATTACCGTACGCACGCCATCGTCTGCGCCATCGCGCATGAGCGGCCGCACCGGGGCGGGGCGCTGGAGGCTTTCCTGCCGAACGGGCCCTTCGCGCAGTTGCCGCTCTCCGACATGTCGCCGGAGGGCGAGGGGGAGCGGGCGGTGGCGGCGCGGGAAGGGTTCCCGCACGCGTCCGCCATCGTGTGGTCCGAGCGGGCGGACCTGGCGCCGCACTTCATGGCGATGGGGGCGGAGGGCTTCGCGCGGGAGGTGACGCGGCGAATGGGGGACCATCTCGGCCGGGTGCGACTGGTCGGGGGGCGGTGGTCCTACCCGCTCTCCGCCCTGCAGGCGATGCGCTTCACGGATACGCGGCTGGCGCTGGTGGGGGATGCGGCGCACGGCATCCACCCCATTGCCGGGCAGGGGCTGAATGTCGGGCTGCGGGACGTGGCGGCGCTGGCGGAGCTGCTGGTGGCGGCAAAGCGGCGGGGGGAGGACCCGGGCGGGGCAGGGGTGCTGGCGGCCTATCAGGCGGCGCGGCGGCCGGATTCCCTGGTGATGCTGGGGGCGACCCATGCGCTGGAGCGGCTGTTCGGGAACGACTTCGCGCCGGTGCGGGTGGCGCGGCGGCTGGGGATCGCGGCGGTGGACCGGATGCCCGGGCTGAAGGGGTTCTTCGCGCGGCGGGCGATGGGGATGGGGGGCGGGGTGGCGTCCTCGCTTCTGACGGGGCGCGGCGGGGCGGGGTAGCGGGGCGGGCCTGCTTCGGGCGCGCGCTGTCCGGCAGGGTTGCGGGTTCCGGCCGCATCCCGTTCGGGCCGATGAGGTGTTGCTCCTCTCCGGTCTGCTGCCGGCCGGAGAAGCCCGGCGCGGGATCGCATTCTCGGGGCAGGGCCGGTTCGCTGCGGGCTGCGGTGCGTGACTTTTGATTCGTTGCTGACGCGCCGCGGGGGCACGGCGCCGGGGGTCGCGCGAATCGTATTGATATCGACACGAAATCCTTTGCACGATGCGCCGGTTCCTCCGGAGAAGCGTTATGGCCGGCATGATCGGCACGTTCGACCATCCCCTCTTCGGGGTGGTGAAGTTCAGGACGAAGCACGACGCCTGGGTTCGCGGCGACAGCATCACCTTCATCGACGGGTTCGATTCGAACGAGATCACGCGGGTTCATGTCCCGCAGCTCAAGAACGTGAAGAACGCGCACGGGGGCGCCATCCGGTTCCACAAGAAGGCGCATGCCCAGCTTCTCAAGGCTTTCGAGGACATCGAAAGGATGGGGCTCCTCCATCACGTCAGGACCTTCGACGGGACGGAGAATGCACGTCTGCGTCGGCCGACCAGCGGTGCCCTCAGCAAGCTGCCGTCCAACCATTCCTTCGGCACGGCGATCGACCTGAACGCGGGCGATGGCAGCAATGGCGGGACGACCGCGCCGATCGCGCCGGTTTTCGAGGCGCTGGGGTTCACCTGGGGCGCCGCTTTCAACGATCCCATGCACTTCGAGGTGGATGAGTTCGTGGTCAACCCGCGGTCCGTGGCCGGCCCGTTGCGGGCGGCGCTGCCGAAGGTGGATTTCCACGCCACGAAGCAGACGGTCTTCAATCGCGGCGCGCCGCCGGACAGCTTCCTGGCCGAGCTGGTGGGCTGGGGCAGGGCGGCGCCGGACGAGATCTTCGCCCCTAACCAGCTGGCGGACATCTACTCGAACGTGCTCGGGGTGCTCGGCCCCTGGCAGGGGCTGCGGCATCGCAGGGCCGTCATGCTGGAGGTGCTGCGGGTGCTGGCGGGGTTTGAATCCTCGTGGGACTGGAACGCCGGCGTGGACACGACCAATCCGACTTCGGTGACGCCGGACACGATCGAGGCGGGCGCCTGGCAGGTGAGCGCGAATTCGATGGCCTTCGGGCAGGAACTGAAAGGTCTCGTGCTGGCGAAGGTGGGATCACTGGATGGCGACGATTTCCAGCGCGCGATGAAGAAGGACCATCCCCTGGCGATGGAGTACGTCGCCCGGCTGCTGCGGCGCACGGTGAATCATCATGGCCCGGTCAAGAGGCACAAGATCGATTCCTGGCTGCGCCGGGATGCCGTGGCGGAGTTCGAGGCCCTGGTGTCGTGACCGGTTTGGACTGAGGTGCGGGGTGAGGAGAGGGCTCCTCACCCCGTTGCCGGATCAGGCGGCCGCGCGCCGGATGCCCGCCAACTCGGCGCCGAGAAAGGCGGCGATGGCGCCGGGGCCGGAGCGGTCCGTGCCCGTCAGGCCGGCGGCCTCCTCGGCGGCCGGGTTGTAGTTGGTGTTGGTGTTCACGTCGTAGGTGAGCACCTCGCCCTCCGCCGTGCGGATGAACTCGATGCCCGCCACCTCGATGCCGTTGGCCTTCAGGAAGCCTTCCAGCTTCGCGCGCTGCTCGGCGGGGATGCCGTCCGGCAGGACGCGGAAGCGCGGTGCGGCGACCGGAGCATTCGCGGGCGTCTCGCCCACGGGGCAGAAGGCGTCGCCGACGGCGGCGGAGGGGCTGGGCACCTCGCAGACATCGGCGGGGCAGAGCTCGAAGCCGGAGGAGGTGTCCACCTCCACGGCGTAGAGGAAGCGGCCGCCGACGAATTCGGCGCGGGTGATGAAGGGGCGGGCGGCGCGGATGTAGTCCTGCAGCAGCCAGAGGCCGTCGGCGGGAAGCTCGTCCTCGGGCGCGTCGGCGAGGAAGGCGGCCAGGGCGTCCGGGTCGGCGAAGAGGCGGACGCCCAGGCCCTTGCCGCCGCGGTTCGGCTTGAGGATCAGCGGGCCGCTGCCGTAGCGGGCGCGGGCGGCCTTCACCACGTCCTCCGCCTCGCCCCGCACGACCACCGTGCCGGGGACGGTGACGCCCGCGGTCTCCAGGGCCGCGTACTGGCGGGCCTTGCTGATCTCGAGGTCGAGGGCGCGAGGGCCGTTCACCACGCGGCGGCCGAAGCGCTCCAGCCAGGCCAGCACCGCCGCCGTCAGCTCCGCCGAGTAGCGGTGGCCGCGCGTGTGCGAGGAGGCGGACATGCGGTTGTAGAAGACGCCCTCCGGCGGCGGACGGGAGAGGTCGAAGGTGCCGGAGGAGAGGTTCCAGTCCTCCCAGGGGAGGCCGCGCGCATCCAGGGCCGCGGCGAGCGGCGGCAGCCACTCGGGGTTTTCGTGGATGATGTGGATCCCGGACATTCTGGCGTCTCACGATGTGCTGTTGTGGTGATGACAGATAGGGCGGCTGGTCATCGTGAGAAAGGGTGGGGTGAGCGGGACCGGCGTGAAGGCCGGGGTGGGCAGCCCCTCAGGCGCTTTCCGGGCGCCGGAGCAGGAAGGCGCAGCCGTCCCAGAGGGTGAAGGGGTTGGTGCCGTTGGCGGTGAGGTGCCAGCCGCCTTCCGTGGCCCAGCGGGCGGCGTCGGCGCGGTCGGCCTCGGGGTCTCCGCGATAGGAGAGATTGAGGATGGCGAGGGCGCCATTGGGGCGGAGGAGGCGGGCGGCGTCCTGCAGGTGGGCTTCGGCGATGCCGGCCTGGACGAGGTAGGGGAAGCTGTCCACGGATAGGATAAGGTCGAAACCGGCCCGGGGGTGGTCGGCGAGGCCGGTGCCGGGGGTGGTGGCGAAGCGGAGGTTGGGGAGGTTGCCGTGGCGGCGGCGGGCTTCCTCGATCATGCCCGGCGAGACGTCGAGGGCGAGGACGCTGCGGCAATGGGGGGCAAGGGCGGCGGCGACGCGGCCGATGCCGCAGCCGAGGTCCAGCACGTCCGTGGTGGGGGCGATGAGGGCCTCGGCCTTGAGCCAGGCGAGGATCTCTTCCGTGGCGGCGGCGAGGATGGCGGGGTCGTTCAGGGAATAGGCGGCGACGCTGGCCTCCGGGGCGCGGGCGACGGCGCGGTCGAAAATGCGGGCTATGGTGGCGATCGCGGCCTCGGGGGCGGCGTTTGTGGGGTCGTGGTCCACCTCGGCCTCGCGGAGCATGGCGGCGAGGGATTCGAGGGCATCGGCCCGGGCAGCGAGGGCGTGGAGGCGGTGCCAGGCGGGGTTTCCGGGGGCCTGGTGATGGACGAGCCGGGCGGGAATCTGGTCGGGCGCGGTGCCGGTGAGGAGGAGGCGGGCGAGGGCCACCTCCGGGGAGAGCTGGCCGGCGAGGCAGAGGGCGATGGGATCGCTCATGCGCGGGTGAGGCGGCGGCCGGTATTGGGGCGGTCCTGTGCGCCCCAGCTGTATTTGTAAGGCTCGGCGCCGCGGAGGAAGTGGACCTCGCGCAGGCCTTCCGTGACGGCGGATTCGATGAGGTGGCCGAGGAGGAGGGTGCCGGGGCTCTCGAAGGCGCGGGTCTCGTCGAAGCCGCCGATGTAGAGGTGCAGGCGGTCCGGGCCGGCGAGGGTGTGGAAGACGGCGGCGGTCTCTCCACCGATCTTCAGGGCGTGGAGGCGGAGGGCGCCGGCGGCCTGCAGCTCGGGCAGGGCGGTGCGGTGGAAGGCGAGGACCTTCGGGTCGGCGAGGACGCCGCCCTCCTCGCCTTTGCGGGTCCAGCGGGACTGGTGCAGGGCGACGAGGTGTTCCCACAGGGCGGGGACGTCCTCGGGTCTTGCGGTGGTGGCGGACCAGCCGCCGGCGCGGTCGGCGCGGTGGCGGGACATGCGGAGCTTGCGGAGGGTGTTGGAGGAAATCGGGCCGCGCAGGGCCTCGATGCTGTCCGGCAGGGTGAGGACGGGGCAGGGCTCGCCGGGCCAGGTTTCGGCGCGCCAGCCCTGTGGGGGTGGGGCGGCGAGGAGGGCGGCGTCGGGGGGGAGGTCGGGGAGGTCGCAGGGGGCGGTCTCACTCGCCAGGGCGGTGGCGAGGAGGTGGGTGACGGCGTCCGGCGGGGCTTCGGGGTCGAGCAGGGCGTCGGTGTAGTCGGTGATGCCGACGCCCATGGGGAGGAGCTTGGCGGTTCCCGCTTCCTCCAGCCGGTAGAGGGGGAGGAGGGCGCGGAGGGTGCCGCCTTCGTCACGCAGGGCGGCGATGCGGGGGTGGGCGGTGCCGAAGATGCTCCACCACGGAAGGAGCCAGGCCGGGGACTGGAACGGGCGGGCGCCGGCGCGGCGCCAAAGGGCTTCCCATTCCTCGCGCAGGGCGGGGATGGCCTCGTTCGTGGTGATCAGGTCGTGGCGCATAGCTGTCTGTAGAGGGCGATGTAGCTGGCGGCCATGCGGGTGCGGGAGAAGCGGGCGCGGGCGGTTTCGCGGATGGCCGGCCGGTCCAGGGTGTCGGCGAGGGGGATGGCCTCGGCCATTTCCGTGGCGTCGTTCACGAGGAAGCCGGTGACGCCATCCTCCACCACTTCGGGCAGGGCGCCGGAGCGGAAGGCGATGACGGGGGTGCCGCAGGCGGCGGCCTCCATGGCGACGAGGGAGCTGGTCTCGGGCGCGGTGCTGGGGACCAGGAGGCAGCGGGCGGCGGCGAGCAGGCGGCGCTTCCGGGTGAAGCCGAGGGGGCCGAGGAAGCGGCGGCGCGCGTCCAGGCAGGGCCTGATGTGGTCGGCGAAGAACTGCTCGTGGGCGGGGTAGGGGAAGACGGCGCCGCCGATGAGGAGGGGGATGCCGGCGCGGTGGGCGGCCTCCAGCGCGTGGTGCTGGCCCTTTTCCTCGCAGATGCGGCCGAGGGTGAGGGCGTAGCTGCGCGGGGCGTGGCGGGCGGTGGCGAGTTCCTCCACCGGGACGCCATTGGGGATGGGGGGGAGGACGGCGGTGCAGCCGGGCGGGAGGGCGGCGTGCTGGGCCGTGGAAACCGTGTGGAGCCAGGTGCGCGGGCGCACGGGGGCGAGGGCGGGGGCGGTGTACCAGCCCGGGGGGAGGTGGAGGGTGGCCAGGACCGGGGGGCCCGGGGGCGGGAGGTAGGCGTGGAAGTCGATGCCGTGGAGGTGGATCGCGTCCACCGGGGTTTCGGCGAGGGTGGCGGCGATGGCGTTCGCGGTCTCGGCCTGGGCGCGGCGGGTGGCGGCCTCGTCGAGCGGGCCGGCCGGGCGGGGGATGGGGCGGAGGGTGCCGGCGGTGGTCGAGCCCTCCTGCGCGATGACGATGGAGCGGTGGCCGGCGGCGTGGAGGGCGTGGTCGAGGGTGGAGAGGACCTGTTCGGCGCCGCCGACGGAATCCGGGCCGACGGGGGCCAGGGGATAGGCGACGGAGAGGATCGTGAGGGGGGCGGCGTTCATCGCGCGAGGTCGCGTTGCGCGGCGGCGGCGAGTTCGCGCCAGCGGGCGAAGTCCAGGCCCCAGCCGTAGCGCTCATAGAGGGGCTGGCCGGGACGGGGCGGGGCGGTGAAGTCGTGGGCCGGGGCGGGGCGGAAGTGTTCCTGCGCCACCGGGAACTGGGCGAGGGTGGATCGCTGTGTGGCGAAGGCGGCGAGCATGGCGCGCTTGCGGGACTGTTCCTCCGGCGTGAGGTCGAGGGTGGTGGGGGCGGGGCCGGGGAGGAAGGTAGCGACGGCCCAGCCGTGCTCGGCCGCGTGGTAGAGCGGGAACTCGATCAGGGTCTCGATGCCTGCGAGGCGCGCGGCGGCGGCGGCGATGAGGGCGGTGGCATCGTGGTCGGGGTGGCCGCCCTCATAGGCGTGGGTAAGGACGGCCTGCGTGTCGTGCGCCTGCAGCCTGGCCGCGAGGGCGCGGGCGAGTTCGGGCATGGCGTGGGCGGCGCCCTGGTCGGCGGCGCCGAGGGTGGTGTGCGCGGCGTGGACGTTGCCGATGGCCAGCGCGGCTTCCAGTTCGCGGGCGCGGGCTTCGGCATAGGCCTCGGCGGTGGCGAAGCCGGCAGCGTTGGCGTCCGCGAGGTTGCGCGGGGCGCCGTCCGTCACCTGCACGATGAGCAGGTTCCGGAACAGGGGGAGGACGGCGCCGGCGGCAAGGGTCTCGTCATCGGGATGCGCGATGACGAGAGCCGCCGGCGCCTCCACCGGCGCGCGCGCGGCAAGGCGCGCGAGCAGGTCCTGCGTGTTCAGGTTGAAACGTCCGGCGCCGTCGGCGCGGTGCCGCCGCCTTCCGCGTCGTCCGGGCCGCGCGCGGGATAGACGGCGCCGTAGAAGGATTGGTCGCGCTTCGCGCGGCGGCAGAGGAAGACCTCCGGTTCCGGCTCGGCCTCGATCGTGAAGCCCGCGGAGCGGAGCATGGCGGCGGAGGCGGCGCGGTTGGGCGCCCACCAGTTGGTGAAGTCGTTGGAGTACTCGCCCTCGATGAAGTGCAGCTTGGGGTAGCCGGGCTCGTCGAAGATCGCGGTTTCCGTGAAGGGCGGGTTGGGCGGGATCCTTGCGATCTCGTCGCTGCCGCGCTGCATGGACTGGTAGAGGAGGAGGTCGCCGGCGACGTGCTCGAAGATGAGGTCCAGCGCCAGGAGCGGGTGGCGGAGGTGGTAGAGCACGCCCATGAAGACCACCACGTCGAAGCGCTCGCCGAGGCGGGCGACGTCGTAGACGGAGAGGCGGCGGAACTCGATGTCCAGGCCTTCCACCTCGGCGGCGAAGCGGGCCTGGGCCAGGTAGTCCTCGTCGAAGTCGATGCCGAGCACACGGGCGGCGCCGCGGCGCTTCATCTCCATCGAGTAGAAGCCGCCGTTGCAGCCGATGTCGAGCACGGTCTTGCCCGTGAGGTCGGCGGGGATGACGTGGGCGAAGTTGCGGAACTTGTTGGCGGGGTAGTCGCCGAGGAAGTGGTCGGGCGCGGTGCGGACGCCCCGCAGGTCGAGGTTGTGGAACCAGGGGCCGAGCTCGGCCGCGCGGGCGGCGATGGCTTCGGGTGTCCAGTTGCTCATGCGGTTTCTCCGGCCTGCTGCGGCACGTCGAGGAGGCGGGAGGCGTCGCGGTAGCCGTTCAGCGTGCCGGTGTCCACGTAGCTGGTGCCGGCGCGGATGCCCCATGCACTGTTGCCGCGGGCGATCCAGGCGTTGACGAGGGTTCCGATGTATTCGTCCTGCCGTTCCCTCGCCTCCCAGAGTGCGTGCAGCGCGCGGAAGACGTGGCCGGGCATCTTGAATGCGCCCCAGATCCAGTGCGTGGCGGCATCGGGGCGCTTCACCTGGATCTCGCGCACGCGGCCTTCCTCGTCCGTGTCCACGGCGTCGAAGAGCGCGGGGTTCTCCACGGGGAAGAGAAGGAAGGCGAGGCGGTCGTCCGGCAGGCGGCGCAGCGCGTCCGCGGGGAACCAGACGGTGTCGGGCAGGCCGATGAGGACGCATTCGTCGTCCCGCACGAAGGGAACGGCGCGGAAGATGGCGTCGCAGAGGCCCGCCGCGCGCTCCTGCACGGCATAGGCGATGTCGGCCGTGCCGTAGCGGGCGCCGTAGTAGCGGAGGATGTCCGACTTCAGCGGCGAGATGACGAAGAGGATGCGGTCCGCGCCGCCGAGGACCATGCGTTCGACGAGGTGCTCGCTGACGGCGCGCGGGCGCTCCGTGCCGTTCTCGTCGATGCGGCTTCCCACCGGGAGCAGCTCCTTCGAGAAGGCGAGGGGCTGGATGCGCGTGCCCTGGCCGGCGGCGGGGATGATGCCCCAGGTCTTCGTCATGCTGCTGGTGCTCCGGGTGGCCTCAGGGAGGGAAGAAGGAATTCTCCCCTCCCTGAAACCCACCCCTCATCTTTTTCTGTCGGGCTGCCGCGGAATGTGCGGCTGTCGTGCGCCGAGGGTCCATGACCCTCGGCGTGGGACGTGGTGATTCGTGCCCAACGCGAAGCAGCGGGCATCGTATCCGCGGTAGCCCGATCGCGGGGTCCGGGGTGGCCGTTGCCACCCCGGTGGAGGGGTTCCAGGGGAGGCAAAGCCTCACCTGGGGCCACCGGGGCTGCCTTCATGCGCGGGAGAGGGCCGGGGAGGAGGCGGCCTCGATGGCTTCGACCATCTCGCGCGCGCGGCGGGCGGCGGTGTGCTCGGCGAGGCAGCGTTCGCGGCCGCGGCGGGCGATGGTGGCGATCGCTTCGTCGGAGAGGTCGATGGCGGCGAGGGCTTCCTCGGTGGTGGAGGCGATGAGGATTTCGCGGCCGGGCTCGAAGAAGGTGTCGAGGCCCTCCCAGTTGTCGGAGAGGAGAGCGACGTTGCAGGCAGCGGCCTCGAAGAGGCGGCCGGAGGGGCACCAGCCAGAGGCGGCCATGGCGGCGCGGGTGATGTTCAGGGTGAGGCGGGAGCCGGCGTAGAAGGCCGCGTGCTCGGGCGGGGGGAGGTGGCGGCGGAACCAGATGTTCGTGCCCCAGGGGAAGCTCTGGGGGTACTGGGCACCGCCGATGACGAAGCGGGCGTCCGGGCGCTGGCGTGCGGGGGCGAGGAAGAGGGTTTCGAGGGCGGCCTGCCGGTCCTCGGCATAGGTGCCGAGGTAGGAGAGGGCGTAGCGGTCCGCGGGGGCCGGTGCCGGGGCGTGGATGGCGGGATCGGCGGAGCCGTAGAGGGGGGCGACGCGGCGGGCGCCGAGGCGGGTGCGGAGCGCATCCAGCGCGGCGCCGCCGGTGTAGGAAAGGACGAGGTCGAAGCCGCCCAGGCCTTCGGGGCCAATGTAGCCGACATCCTCGCCGGCATCGAGGCGGGCGAGGGTGACGGGGGTGTCGAGGTCGTAGAAGACGCGGAGGGCGCGGGAGTCCATCAGCAGCGCCGTGGCCGCCCCCGCGTCCGGGCAGTAGGAAGTGACCATGCCGGCGTCGCATTCGGCGAGGGCGTGGCGGGCCTTGAGCAGGGCTTCGTCCCAGTCCTTGTAGAGGACGAGCTCGCCGCCCTCGGGCAGGGCGTGGAGGTCGCGGTTCTCGGCGTAGTAGGGGACGTCGCGCTCGAAGAAGGTGACGCGGTGGCCTTCGGCCAGCAGGGCGGCGATGAGGGCGCGCCAGAGCGCCGCGTGGCCGTTCCCCCAGGAGGAGGAGACGGCGAGGCCGAAGACGACGAGCCTCATGCGGCGTCGTTTCTCCGTGGGGCGGGGAGCGGGGCAGGGGGCATGGGGGAGCGTCCGGAAAGGCAGGTACAATCCTGGGGCCCTGGGCGTGGGCATCAAGAGTCCAGGGCTTCACCATTGCGTAAGGGCGGGGATGTCGTCGCTTCCCGGCGCTCCGGCGGGTGAAAGAATTTCCTTCGGGTTGTCGCATGTGGTTGCGGACGGCGTCCGGGGCGGCCCCGGAGGGGCTAGGCCGTTCGCAGCGCCTCCTCCACGGCGCGGGCCACGGCGAGGAGTCGCGTGTCGCCCATAGTCTCGCCCGTCAGCATGAGGCCGACCGGCACCTCGCCTTCCGCCTGGCAGGGGATGCTGATGGAGCAGCGGTCCAGGAAGTTGCCGATGCTGGTGTTCCGCAGCAGCAGGAGGTTGGTGCGGTTGAAGGCCTCGGCGGTTTCGAGGTCCGCGATGGCGGGCGGGGTGATCGGGCAGGTGGGGGAGAGAATGGCGTCGAAGGGCGCGGTGCGGGGCGCGACGGCGGCGATGATGCGGGCGCGGGCGGCGGTGAGGTCGTAGAGGTCGGCGGCCGTCATCCTCTCCCCGAGCTCAATGCGGGCGAGGACGAAGGGGTCGTAGAGGTCGCGAGAGCGGGTGATGAGGTCCCGGTGCAGGGCCCAGGCCTCGGCGGCGGGGAAGTTGCCGCGGGCGGTGGCGCGGGGGATCTCCGCCAGCTCCGGCAGGTCCAGGTCGATCAGCTTCGCGCCGGCGGCTTCCAGGCGGCGCAGGGCGATGTCGAAGGCGGCGATGACGGCCGGGTCCAGCCCGTCGAAGAGGATGGTGTTGCTGGGCAGGCCGAGGCGCAGGCCCTCCAGCGGGCTGGCCTGCGGGGCTGTGGCGTCCTCCTCCCCGGCCATGACCGCGTCCAGCACGGCGCAGCAGGCGACGCTGGGCGCGAGGGGGCCGATGCTGTCGAGGGTGGTGGAGAGGGGGAAGGCGCCGGCCAGGGGAACGCGGCGGGCGGTGGGCTTGAAGCCGGTGATGCCGCAGAGGGCGGCCGGGACGCGGCAGGAGCCGCCCGTATCGGAGCCGATGGCGCCGAAGCCCATGCCGTCCGCGACGGCGACGGCGGCGCCGGAGGAGGAGCCGCCAGGGGCGCGCGGCGTGCTGGCGCGGTCCCAGGGCGCGGCGGGGGTGCCGTGGTGCGGGTTGAGGCCGGTGCCGGAGAAGGCGAATTCCACCATATTGGTGCGGCCGAGCACGACGAAGCCCGCGCGTTCCAGCCGGGCGATGGCCGGGGCGGTGGCGGTGGCGGGCGGTGCGTCCCGCCGCGCGCGCGATCCGGCGGTGGTGGTGATCCCCGCCTGGTCGAAGAGGTCCTTCACGCTGATGGGGATGCCGGCGTAGCGGGAGGGGGCGCGGTTGGCGCGGCGCAGCGCGTCCATGGCGCCGGCGGTGGCGCGTGCGGCATCGGCCTGCACGGCGACGAAGGCGCGGGCGCCTTCTCCGGCCGGGTCGGCGATGCGGGCCAGGGCTTCCTCCACCAGGGCCGCGGATGTGATCTCGCCGGCCTGCAGGGCGCGGGCAGCGTCTTCGATGGTCCTCATGCGCGGGAGATTGGATCGGGCCGTGCCGGGCGTCCATGGAGCGTGGTCGTGGAAGCGGGGCCGTGAAGACCGTTGACAGCAGACTGCCATAGCAGCACCGTTGGCCCAACGAATGGGGCCCTTGAGGGCCTGACGTCCAGGAGATCCCGTATGACGATCCGTGCCCCGCGCCGTGCGGTGCTGCTCGGCGCGCTCGCCGCGCCGCTTGCCACGCCCTTCCTCGCGAATCCCGCCAAGGCGCAGACCGTGACGCTGCGCTCCTCCGACGTGCATCCCGACGGCTATCCGACCGTGGAGGCCGTGAAGTGGATGAGCAAGCAGATGGAGGAGAAGTCCGGCGGGCGCGTCCGCATCCAGGTCTATGGCAACCACACGCTGGGCGAGGAGAAGGACACGCTGGAGCAGACGCGCTTCGGGGTGATCGACCTGAACCGCGTGAACTCCGCCAGCCTGAACTCCCTGGTGCCGGAGACGGTGATCCCCGGGCTGCCCTTCCTGTTCCGCAGCGAGGACCACATGCACCGGGTGCTGGACGGGGCGATCGGGGACGACATCGTCTCCGGCCTCGCGCGGCACAACCTGGTGCCGCTGTGCTACTACGACAGCGGGGCGCGCAGCTTCTACACGCGGACGCGGGCGATCAACGAGCCGGGCGACCTGCGCGGCCTGAAGATCCGCGTGCAGCCGAGCGACATGTGGGTGGCGATGATGCGCGCCTTCGGCGCCAACGCGACGCCGCTGCCGACGGGCGAGGTGTATTCCGCGATCCAGACGGGCGTGGTGGACGGGGCGGAGAACAACTACCCCTCCTACCAGTCCTTCCGGCACTTCGAGGTGGCGAAGTTCTACTCGGCCTCCGAGCACTCCATGGCGCCGGAGGTGCTGGTGATGGCCAAGCGCAGCTACGACAAGCTGCCGAAGGACCTGCAGGACATGATGCGGCAGGCGGCGAAGGACAGCGTGCCGGAGATGCGGCGCATGTGGCAGGAGCGGAGCAACGCGGCGAAGGCCGCGGTGATCGCGGCCGGTTCGCAGATCAACACGGTGAACAAGGCGCCCTTCGAGCAGGGGATGGGGCCGGTGTATGACCAGTTCGTGCGGGATGCGCGGATGAAGGGCATCGTCGCCAAGATCCGGGAAACCGCCTGATCATGGTCGGGAACGCGCAGCGCGGCTATTCGGCCGCGCTGGACCTGATCTGCCGCATTGCCCTGTTCGTCTCGGGCGTGTCGCTGGTGGTGATGGTGGTGGTGATCGCCTGGGCCGTGTTCGGTCGCTTCGTGCTGAACGATACGCCGGCCTGGGCTGAATCCGTCTCCATGCTGCTCATGGCCTGGGTGATCATGGGCGCGGCGGCGGTGGGCGTGCGCGAGGGCTTCCACATGGGCTTCGACACGCTGAAATCCGTGCTGCCGGCGCCGATCGGGCGGCTGTTCGACGTGATCTCCGACCTGTGCATCACGCTGTTCGGCCTCGGCATGGCCTGGTTCACGGCCGAGCTGGCCTCCGAGGTGGCGGACACGGTGCTGCCGACCATCGGGCTGAACGGCGCGGTGGAGTACATGCCGCTGGTGATCGGCGGCATCCTGATCGCGCTGTTCGGGATCGAGCGGCTGCTGGCGCACGCGACCGGGCATCTGGCGCCGGCCGACACGCACCCCACACCCATCCTTACCGACGCCTGAGCGCGTCCCCCGGGGCTTTACCATGGACATTGCGGTCCTGCTCGGCAGCTTCACGCTGCTGCTGCTCATCGGCACGCCCGTTGCCTTCGCGCTGGGCATCGCCGCCTTCGTCACGGTGCTCTGGATGGACCTGCCCGCGGTGGTGGTGTTCCAGCAGATCTCCTCCGGCATGAACGTCTTCTCCATGCTGGCCATCCCCTTCTTCGTCTTCGCCGGCGACCTGATGATGCGCGGGCAGATCGCGGACCGGCTGGTGGGGCTGGCCTCCGCCATGGTGGGGCACCTGCGCGGGGGGCTGGGGCAGGTGAACGTGCTGGCCGCCACGCTGTTCGGCGGGGTTTCCGGCTCCGCGGTGGCGGATGCCTCCGCGGTGGGTGGCGTGATGATCCCGCAGATGCGGGCGCGAGGCTATGCGCCGGACTATGCGGTGAACGTGACGGCGAATGCGGCGCTGATCGACCTGCTGATCCCGCCGAGCCACAACATGATCCTCTACGTGATCGCCGCCGGCGGCGCGATCAGCGTGGCGGACCTGTTCACGGCGGGGCTGGTCCCCGGCCTGCTGCTGATGCTGGCGGTGATGGGCGCGGCCTATGTCGTGGCGGTGCGGCGCGGCTATCCGCGGGAGAAGTTCCCGGGATGGGGGGCGCTGCTGCGGCTGACGATCGGGGCGATCCCCGGCCTCATGCTCATTGTCATCATCTTCGCGGGCGTCCGTTCCGGCGTGTTCACGGCGACCGAGAGCGCCTGCGTGGCGGTGATCTACGCGATCCTGGTGATCGGGCTGGTGTACCGCACCATGACCTGGGAAGCCTTCCGAGAGGCGGTGCTGGGCGCGGTGCGCACCACGGGGATGGTGATGCTCATCATCGGCACGGCCTCCGCCTTCGGGTGGCTGATGGCGCTGATGCAGGTGCCGGCGATGACGGTGGACCTGATGAAGCAGGTCACGACCGACCCGCTGATGATGCTGCTGCTGATCAACGTCGTGCTGCTGGTCCTCGGCACCTTCATGGACATGGCGCCGCTGATCATGATCGGCACGCCCGTGTTCCTGCCCGTGGCGATCGCGGCGGGGATGGACCCCGTGCAGTTCGGCATCGTGCTGATCCTCAACCTCGGCATCGGGCTGATCACGCCGCCGGTGGGGCCTCTGCTCTTCGTAGCCTGTGCCGTGGGGAAGGTCTCCATGTGGGACGCGACGAAGACGAGCGGGCCCTTCTACCTCGCCAGCTTCATCGTGCTGATGATCGTGACCTACGTGCCGTGGGTGTCGCTGTGGCTGCCGGGGGTGTTCCGCTGATCGGCCCCAGGGGGCTCCGCCCCCTGGAACCCCCGCCAAGGGCCTGAGGCCCCTGGAACCCCGCCTGGCTGCCGCGGCGCCGGACTGACCCGGGGTTTTCGGGGGATGGTCTGGTCCGGCCCTTGCAGTCGACTCGGGTCATCGACCCGAGGCGCACCGCCAGCCGAGAGATCCTAAAGCCTAAAAGAAGATGATGGTGAGGGGGCCGGGGAGAGGAAGAATTCCTTCTTCCTCTCCCCGGGACAGGCCGCCCTTGCAGGCATCTTCCCCTGACCCGTCGTCCGCGCGAACGTCCATCCAACCCCGAATCGCCGCCGAGGCCCGAATGACCGACAAGACCCGTCCCCTTCTCCTGACCGGAGCATCCGGCAATCTGGGCCGCGCGCTGACGAAGGCGCTGGGCGAGGCCGGGTGGGTGCTGCGGCTGACGGATATCGCGCCGTTTCCGGACACGGTTCCCGAGGGATCGACGTTCACGAAGGCCGACCTGAACGATGGGGTGACGATCCTGCGGCTGGCGGAGGGGTGCCAGGCGATCCTGCATTTCGGGGGGATCAGCACGGAGCACCCCTTCGAGACGGTGCTGGGGCCGAACTACCGCGGGCTGTACCACGTGTACGAGGCGGCGCGGCGGGAGGGGGCGCGGGTGCTGTTTGCCAGCAGCAACCACGCGATCGGGTTCCATGAGCGGCCGAGCGGGAATGCGGAGCGGCTGGATGCCACCTGCGAGTTCCGGCCGGACACCTTCTACGGGCTCTCCAAGGCCTTCGGGGAGCTGATGGGGCGGCTCTACTGGGACAAGCACGGGGTGGAGAACCTGAACCTGCGGATCGGGTCTTCCTTCCCCGAGCCGGTGGACCGGCGGATGCTGTCCACCTGGCTCTCCTATGCGGACCTGGCGCGGCTGGTGGAGAAGTTCGTGGCAGCGCCGCGCGTGGGGCATGCGGTGGTCTGGGGCGCCTCGGACAATGCCGACACCTACTGGGGCGCGGACCATCGCGACCGGATCGGGTGGCAGCCGCAGGATTCCTCCGAGCCCTGGCGGGAGAAGGTGGGGGACAAGGTCTCCGGCGATCCGGTGACGGAGCGCTATCAGGGCGGCGGCTATACGGCGGATGGGTACACGCGAAAGGTGCCCTCGCCGAAGGACGCCTTCTCGCTGGATTGAGGGCGCGTGATCGAGATCACGGGCGGCGGCTGGCGCGCGGCGCTGCTGCCGGAGCGGGGGGGCGCGGTGGCCGCGCTCTCCCATGCCGGGCGGGACGTGCTGCTGCCCTTGCCGGCGGGGGCGGACCCGAACGAGAACTGGGCGGGCGCCTTCCTGATGCTGCCCTGGACGAACCGTCTGGATGAGGGGCGGCTGGCCTATCCCGGCGGCGTGCACCACTTTCCCTGCAACCGCGTGGCCGAGCGGACGGCGCTGCACGGGTTTGGGCGCGAGCACCCCTGGGCGGTGGAGCGCGCGGGGGCGGATTCCGCGGTGCTGGTGCAGGAGGTGGAGGAGGGGCCCTACCACTACGCCGCGCGGCTGGAGGTGGCGGTGGGCGAGGCGTTTTCGCTGACGCTGGCCGTGACGAATCTCGGCGTGGACGGGATGCCGTTCGGGACGGGGCTGCACCCGTTCTTCGTGCGCCGTCCGGGCACGCAGATCGCCTTCTCCGCCACGGGGACGCTGGCGCGCGACGATCGCAACCTGCCGGTGGCGGCCGTGCCGTCCTCCGGGCTGGATGGCGGGGAGGAGGTCTTCGCGGGGCTGGACACGCATTACACGGGATGGTCGGGCGAGGTGCGGCTCGATCTCGGCGATGTGGCCTTCGCGCTGCGCGGGGAGGAGTCCTGGGCGGGCAACCTGCAGGTCTTCGCGCCGCACGGGGCGGCCGTGATTTCCGCGGAGCCGGTGAGTCATGTGCCGGACGTGGCGAACCGCCCGGGACTCGCCGCGCTGGGCGACATGACGCGGTTGCCGCGCGGCGGGACGATCACGGGGCGGGCGGTGCTGCTGCCGCGCATGTGATGCAACCTGCAACCCTTGCGAATCGTGCTGCGTTCGCCTCCGAACCACGGAGGACCGCGACATGGCCGCACGGGCGAAGCGCACCGACGAGAAGCTCTGGGAAAAGGTGAAGGCGCGCGTCACGCGCGGCAGCAAGGGCGGCGACGCCGGCGAGTGGTCCGCGCGCAAGGCGCAACTTGCCGTCGCCGAGTACAAGAAGGCCGGTGGCGGCTACGAGGGCGGGAAGAGCGCCGACAACAGCCTGACGCAGTGGACGAAGGAGGACTGGGGAACCAAGTCCGGCAAGAAGAGCGGGGAGACGCATGAGCGCTACCTGCCGCGCAAGGCGCGCGAGACGCTGAGCGACGAGGAGTACGCGCGCACCACGGCCGCCAAGCGGCGCGACACGGCGAAGGGGGAGCAGTTCTCCCGCCAGCCGGCGGATGTGGCGCGGAAGACGGCGAAGGCGCGCGACACGGGGAAGGACGGGGCGCGGAAGACGGCCGTTAAGAAGACGCCCGCGAAGGCGAAGCGGGCGGCAGCGGGGGCGGCAAAGCGGAGCCCGGCGGCGACGCGCCGCGCCGCGCCGGCCAAGCCCAGGACCGCGGCGGCCGCGAAGCGGACGACGGCGGCGCGCAAGCCGGCGGCGAAGCGCGCGGCGCCCGCGAAGAGCACTGCGAAGGCGCCGGCGCGCCGCGCGGCGCCTGCCGCGAAGAAGGCCGCGCCGAAGAAGGCGGCCCCGAAGCGGGCGACGACGGCGCGGAAGGCTCCGGCCGCGAAGAAGGCGCCGCCCCGGCGCGCCGCGGCGGCGCGGCAGAGCGCTGCGACCCGGCGCGCTGCTTCCAAGGGCCCGAAGGGAGGGACGAAGGCGTGAGCGGGGATCCCGACCGCGAGGCGGTGCTGCGGGAGTTCCGCGCCGCCGTGAACATGACCCCTGCCACGCTGAAGAAGTGGCTGGGCTCGGAGGAGAGCCGTTCCGTCGGAATCACGCCGGAGGGGGAGTCCGAATCCATCGGGCACGAGAGCGGGCGGCACATCCTGCGGCTGCTGGAGGTCCACAAGGGCGATCCTTCCGATGAGGATCTGGGGCATATGCGGAGGGTGGTGGGCTACGTGCACCGGCACCTGGCGCAGCGGCCGGACGGCGATGTGGAGCATACGCGCTGGCGCTACAGCCTGATGAACTGGGGGCATGACCCGATGAAGAAGCCGGCGGCGCCGCGCCGGGCGCCCGCGGCCCGCAAGGGTGGTGAGGCGGCGCCGAAGCGTCGTGCGGCGGCGCGGAGTGCGGCCCCGCGGGACGCGTCGGGCACGGCGCCGAAGCGGGCGACGGCGAAGCGGGCGGCTGGCGCCGCCGCGAAGCCGGCCGCCGGCGCGCCGGCCAGGCGAGGTGCCGGCGCCGCCGCGAAGCGCGACGGCGGCACGGCTGCCAAGCGCGCGACGGTGAATCGTGCGGCGGGCTCGGCCGTGAAGCGGAGTGCGGCCACGGCCGGGCGTGCGACCGGGGCGGCGGCGAAGCGGACCGGTGCTGCTGCTGCTTCGAAGCGGAGCGTCGCGGCGAAGGCCGGGACCGCCGCGCGCAAGGCGCCGGCCCGGGACGCCGCGAAGGCATCGCCCGCGCGCAAGCCGGCGGCGGTGGCCCGCAAGACGGCCGCCAAGGCCCGCACCACCACCCGCGCGGCGGCCCGGACGGTGAAGGGGACCGTTCGCAAGGCGGCCGTCGGCGGGGCGCCGAAGGCGCGCGGCGCCGGGGCGGGCACGAAGCGCGTGGCGCGGGCGGCCGCGAAGAAGGTGAGCGCGCCGGTGCGCCGCGGCCCGGCGAAATCCGGCCCGGCCGGGCGCGGCACCGCGCCGCGCAAGCCCGGAAAGCGCTGAGGCGGAGGGGCCGGGTTACGCCCGGCCCCTTCCCGGCGCAGAATGGGGGCATGGGAGACGCGCTTGTCCTCGGGGCCGGGATGATGGGCCTTCTCGTCAAGGGATCCGCGACATGATGGGGGCTGCCGGGCAGCTCGCCCTCGCGCTCAACCGCCTGCACGGGTTGCCGGAGCTGGCCGGGCGGCTCGGGGCGCCTCTGGCGGAGGCGGATCTGGTCGCGGTCCTGGAGGAGGCGTCGCGCTTCGCGGAGGAGCGGATCGCCCCCGGCCGGCGGGAGGCCGACCGTGCGGGCTGCGTGCTGGAGAACGGCGTGGTCCGTGTGCCCCCGCATTACGCCGGGCTGCTGCGGGAGTGGCAGGCGGCGGGGTGGCAGGGGGTGGCGGCGCCCGTGGAGCATGGCGGGCAGGGGCTGCCGCACGCGGTCTGGGCGGCGGTGTTCGAGCTGGTCTCCTCCGCGGACATGGGTTTCGGGCTGATGCCGATGCTGACGGCGGGGGCGGTGGAGTTGCTGGCGCACCATGCCTCGGCGGATCAGGCGGCGCGGTTCCTGCCGCCGCTGATCGCCGCCGAGTGGAACGGGACCATGGGGCTGACGGAGCCGCAGGCGGGGAGCGACCTCTCGGCCGTGCGGACGCGCGCCGTTCCCGATGGGGCGGGCGGGTTTCGGATCACCGGGGGGAAGATCTTCATCACCTGGGGCGAGAATGACATCGCCGCCAATACCCTGCACCTCGTGCTCGCGCGGCTGCCCGATGCGCCGGCGGGCTCGCGCGGCATCTCGCTCTTCGCGGTGCCGAAAGTGCTGGCGGATGGGCGGCGGAACGGGGTGCGCTGCGGGGGGATCGAGGAGAAGGCGGGGATCCATGCCTCGCCCACCTGCACGATGATCTTCGAGGAGGCGGAGGGGGAGCTGGTGGGGGAGCCGCATCGCGGCCTGCCCGTCATGTTCGCCATGATGAACGCGGCGCGGCTGGCGGTGGGGGTGGAGGGCGTGGGGCAGTGCGCCCGCGCCACGGCCCTGGCCGAGGCCTATGCGGCCGGGCGGGAGCAGGGCGGGCGGGCGATCGCCGCCTATCCGGACGTGGCGCGGATGCTGGGGGAGATGCGGGCGGTGACGGCGGCCGCGCGGCTGATCGCGCTGGACTGCGCCGTGTCGCTGGACCGGGCGCGGGCGGGGGAGTCGGGGGCGGAGGCGCGGCTGGCGCTGCTGACGCCGGTCTGCAAGGCCTGGTGCACGGACCGGGCGGTGGAGGTGGCTTCGCTGGGCATCCAGGTGCATGGCGGCGCGGGCTACGTGGAGGAGACGGGGGCGGCGCAGGTGTGGCGCGATGCGCGGATCGCCCCGATCTACGAGGGGACCAACGGGATCCAGGCGATGGACCTTGTCCTCCGCAAGCTGCCGCGGGACCTGCCGGCCTTCCGGGCCCTGGCGGCGGAAGCGGGGGCGGCGGATGCGGCCCTGCGCGGGCCGGCGGAGGCGCTGGCCGAGGCGGCGTCGCACCTTGCCTTCGCCCCTCCGGAGGTGGCCGGGGCGGGGGCCGTGCCCTTCCTGGACGCCGCGGGCTGGGTGCTGGGCGGGGCCTGGCTGGCCCGGGCCGCGGTGGTGGAGCCGGCCCTGGCGGAGGAGGCGGGGTTCTTCCTGCGGCGCCTGCTGCCACGGGCAAAGGCCCGGCTGGAGGAGGCCCTGGCGCCCGCGTGACCCTTCATGGCCCGACAACCCGCGGGCGAAAGCGCGACGCGCACCTTGCGCCTTCCTCATCCGCCCAAACATTGTGGCAGCCCTTGCCGCCGGAGACCGCGTGAACGCCCTCAGTCGCCCCTCCCTGCGTCCCGAACGGCCGCATGCCGTCATCATCGGCGCCGGGCCGGGCGGATTGGCCTCGGCCATGCTGCTGGCCGCGCGGGGGCTCCGCGTGACGGTGCTGGAGAAGGACCGGGTGGTCGGCGGGCGCAGCCGGACGATCGAGACGGAGGCGGGGTACCGGTTCGACCTCGGGCCGACCTTCTTCCTCTATCCCCGGATCCTCGCCGAGGTCTTCGCGGAGTGCGGGGTGCGGCTGGAGGACGAGGTGGAGATGATCCGCCTGGACCCCCAGTACCGCCTGATCTTCGAGAACGCCGCGGGCAACGTGACGCTGGACGCGACGCCCGACCTCTCCCGCATGGAGGCGGAGGTGGCGAAGATCGACCCGCGGGACGCCGCGGGGGTGCGCCCCTTCATGGAGGAGAATCGGCGCAAGCTGGCCGCCTTCCGGCCGGTGCTAGAGCGGGCCTTCACCCGGGCGGCGGATGTGATGGGGGCGGACATGCTGCGGGCGTTGCCGCTGCTGAAGCCCGGCCGATCGGTGGATTCCGACCTGCGGCGGCATTTCCGGGACCCGCGCACGCGGCTCGCCTTCTCCTTCCAGACGAAATACCTGGGGATGAGCCCGTTCCGCTGCCCCAGCCTGTTCACCATCCTCAGCTTCCTCGAGTACGAGCACGGGGTGTTCCACCCGCGCGGCGGCTGCGGCACCGTGGCCTCCGCGATGGCGCGGGTGGCGGCCGATCTGGGCGTGGAGTTCCGCTTCAACACGCCGGCCGACCGGATCGTCTTCGAGGGGAACCGGGCGACGGGGGTCGAGGCGGGCGGTTCCCTCATTCCCGCGGATTCGGTGGTGCTGAACGCGGATTTCGCCCATGCCATGCCGCGGCTGGTGCCGGATGCCATCCGCCGGAAGTGGTCCGACCGGAAGATCGGGAAGGCCCGTTATTCCTGCTCCACCTTCATGCTCTATCTCGGCGTGGAGGGCACCTTCCCCGACCTGGCGCACCATTCCATCCTGCTCTCCGAGGACTATCAGCGGAATATCCGGGAGATCGAGAGCGGGACGGTGCCGGATGTGCCCTCCCTCTACCTCCACAACCCCGTGGCGACCGACGCGACCATGGCGCCGGCGGGGCATTCCAGCCTCTACCTGCTGGTGCCCGTGCCGAACCTGACGCATGGCCACGAGTGGACGGAGGCGGATACGCGGCATTACCGCAAGCTGGCGCTGGACCGGCTGCGGGCGCTGGGGATCGGGGATATCGAATCCCGCATCCGCTATGAGAAGTGCGTGACGCCGCGCGACTGGCGGGACGAGTTTGCCGTGGGTTATGGCGCCACCTTCAACCTGGCGCATGATCTCCGGCAGATGCTCATGTTCCGGCCGGGAAATCGCTTCGGCGATACGCAGGGTCTGTATCTGGTGGGGGGCGGGACGCATCCCGGCTCCGGCCTGCCGGTGATCTACGAGGGCGCGCGGATCAGCGCGAACCTGCTGCTGCGCGATCTCGGCCGCGCGCCCGTCTCCACGAGGATCTGAGCATCATGGCCAAGGTTGCCATCATCGGCGGCGGCCTCGGCGGCCTCGCCGCCGCCTGCGTCGCCCAGGCGCGCGGGCACCAGGTGACGCTGTTCGACAAGAACGAGTGGCTGGGCGGCAAGGCGGCCGTGCTGAACCTGGAGGCGCCGCACGAGCCGGGCGGGCGCAATGGCGGGTCCTTCCGCTTCGACATGGGGCCGACGATCCTGACGGTGCCGCGCGTGCTGCGCCGCATCTTCGCCGAGGCGGGGCGGGAGCAGGCGCGCGACCTGCCGCTGATCCGGCTGGACCCGCAGTGGCGCTGCTTCTTCGAGGACGGCACGCGGATCGACCTGCGCGAGAACGTGGAGGAGATGGCGCGGGACATGGAGTCCTTCGCGCCGGGGAATGGCGCGGGCTACCGCGAGTTCCAGCGCATGTCGGAGAACCTGCACCGGATTTCCGAGGGCTTCTTCTTCTGGAAGCCGGTGGAGGGGATCGCCGACACGATCGACTTCAAGGCGAACATGCGCGCCGACACGCTGAAGGACGTGATGGCGCTCGGCATGGGCAAGCGGGTGGCGAAGGTGATCCGCGGGCATGTGCCGGACGCGCGGCTGGCGCAGATGCTGGACCACTACTGCCAGTATGTCGGCTCCTCGCCCTATCTGGCGCCGGCGGTGCTGTGCAGCATCGGCGACATGCAGGCGAGCGAGGGGATCTGGTATCCCGTGGGCGGCACGCGCGCGGTGGCGGAGGGGCTGATGAAGCTCGCCGAGAGCCTCGGGGCGGAGTTGCGGCCGAGCACCGAGGTGACGGGGCTGGACCTGCGCGACGGCGGGACGCGCGTGGCGGGGGTGGTGGCGAAGGGGCAGACGATCCCCTTCGACGCGGTGATCTCCAACATGGACGCGCTGCGGACCTACAAGGAGCTGGTGGGCGGGAAGACCGGGCGGAAGTACGAGAGGAAGGGGTTCGAGCCGGCCTGCTCGGGCGTGGTGCTCTATCTCGGGCTGAACAGGCGGTACGACCATCTGGCGCATCACGACTTCGTCTTCTCCCGCGACGCGGAGGAGGAGTTCGACGCGATCTACAAGAAGGGAATTCCGGCGCCGGATCCCACGGCCTATCTCGCCGCGCCGTCCTCCACCGATCCGAGCGTGGCGCCGGATGGGGGGGAGGCGTTGTACGTGCTGGTGCACACGCCGCATCTCCGCCCCGGGCAGGACTGGTCGAAGATGTTCCCGGCCTATCGGCAGACCATCCTCGACAAGCTGAAGCGCACGGCTGGCATGGAGGATATCGAGGAGCGGATCGTGGTGGAGAGCGCGCTGACGCCGCAGGATATCCATGACCGCTACAAGGTGCTGGACGGCGCGATCTACGGCCTGGCCTCCCACGGGGCCTGGACGGGGGCCTTCAAGCCGGGGAACCGGTCCAGGGCGGTGAAGGGGCTCTATCTCGCGGGCGGGGCGGCGCATCCCGGGCCGGGGATGCCGATGGTGATGATGTCCGGCTGGATCGCCGCCGACGCGATGGACCAGGACCTGGGCGGGGCGGGCATGTCGCCGGCGGCGGAGCGGGCGGGGATGCGGGACGCCCTGCTGGCCCAGGCCGCCGAGTAAAGGGGCATGGAACCGCCGTCCCCCCTGGTGCTGCGGGACGCGCGGTCCTTCGCCTTCTTCCACGTCGTCTTCGCGCGCTTCTTCCGGCGGCACATGGGCGCGCTGCGTCTGCCGCACTGGGGAATGCCGCCCGAGACCGGACGGCGGCCGCTGATCGTGCTGGCGAACCACCCGTCCTGGTGGGACGGGGTGGCCTTCATGCTGCTGCCGGCGCGGCTGTTTCCCTCCCGCCACGTCTTCATTCCCATGGAGGCGGCGGCGATGGGGAAGTACGGCTTCATGCGGCGCCTGGGCGTCTTCGGGATCGAGCCGGGGGCGCGGGGGGCGGTGGCTTTCCTGCGGACGGCGAAGGCGGTGCTGGAAGCGCCGCGCGCCATGCTGTGGATGAACGCGCCGGGGCGGTTCCAGGACGTGCGGGAACGGCCGGTGGCGATCGCGCCGGGGGTGACGCGGCTGCCGGAGATGGCGCCGGACGCCTTGGTGCTGCCCCTGGCGCTGGACTACGTGTTCTGGACGGAGCGGCGGCCGGAGATGCTGGCCGCCTTCGGCGAGCCGATTGAGGCGCGCGAGCTGCTGGCGCTGGACCGTGAGGCGCGGGAGGAGCGGATCCGCGCGGCGCTGACCGCGACGATGGACCGGCTGGCGGAGGAGGCCTTCACGCGCGATCCCGGGCGCTTCACCGTGCTGGTTTCCGGCGCGGAGGGGATGGGCGGGTTCTACGATCTCTGGCGCCGGTTCGTGGCCCTGCTGCGCGGGCGGCGCTTCGATCCCCGGCATGCGCGCCGGGCGGAATCGGGCTAGAGGGCCGGCGTGATGATGGGGGGACGCGGCGGGGTGGGCGGATGATCCTGGAGGCGCTTGCCCTGGCCCTGGCCGCGCTGCCGGCGGGAATGGCCGCGGCCAACCTGTCCCGGCAGCCCCGCGCCACGGCGGCCCCCGCGCCCGGAACGCTCGTTTCCATCCTCATTCCAGCCCGCGACGAGGCGGAGAATATCGGCGCCTGCCTGGACGCGGCGCTGGGCAGTGCGGGTGTGGCGGTGGAGGTGCTGGTGATGGATGACGGGTCGCGCGACGCGACGCCGGCCATCGTCGCCGCGCGGGCGGGGGCCGATTCCCGGCTGCGGCTGCTGGAAGCGCCGCCGCTGCCGCCGGGCTGGACGGGCAAGGTGCATGCCTGCGCCCGGCTGGCCGAGGCGGCGCGGGGGACGCACCTGCTGTTCATCGACGCCGATGTGCGGCTGGCGCCGGCGGCGGCGGCGGCCATGGCGGGGCATGCGGCGGCGAAGGGGATCGCCCTGGTGACCGGCGTGCCGCGGCAGGTGATCCGCACCCTGGGGGAGGGGCTGACGGTTCCCGCCATCAACCTGATGATGATGGGCTACCTGCCCGGCGGCGGGCGCGCGGCCACCAGCCATCCCGGCATGGCGGCGGCTTGCGGGCAGCTCATCCTCGTGGAGCGCGGCGCCTATGAGGCGGTGGGCGGGCACGGGGCCTTCCGGAGCAAGCTGCATGACGGGCTGCACCTGGCCCGCAACCTCCGCACCGCCGGGCACCGGACGGAGGTGGTGGACGGCGCGCCGCTGGCGGAGTGCCGGATGTACGGCGGCTTCCGCGAGGCCTGGGGCGGATTCGCGAAGAACGCGCGGGAGGGGATGGCGACGCCGGTGGGGCTGCCGGTCTGGACTCTCCTGCTGGCGGGAGGGCATCTGATGCCCTGGCTGCTGCTGCCGGGTCCCCTGGCGGCGGCGGCCCTCATCCTCACCTATATCACCCGCGCCGCCATCACCTGGCGGGGGCGGGAGCCGAGCTGGACCATTCCCCTGCACCCCGCCACCGTCCTCACCGCCCTTGCCATCCAGTGGACCGCGCTCGTCCGATCCGCCCTCGGGCGGCCGGCGGGGTGGAAGGGCCGTGCCTATCCCGCGACGGATGGGGCATAAGCGGGCCGTCATGAGCGCCAGCATTGCCGCCGGGCCCGCCACGCGCGGGCCGGATTCCGAGAATTTCCCCGTCGCCTCCCGCCTGCTCTCGCCCGCCGTGCGGGGGAAGGTGCTCGCCTTCTACCGCGTGGTGCGGATGGCCGATGACATCGGGGACAGCCCCGACCTGCCGCCCGAGGAGAAGCTGCGGCGGCTGGACCTGATCGAGGCGGCGCTGGATGGCGGGCCCGGCATTCCCGAGGCGACCGCGCTACGCGAGAGCGGGGCCGGGGTGGAAGAGGCGCGAAAGATGCTCGTCGCCTTCCGCCGCGATTCCCGGAACGAGCCCTGCGCGGACTGGGACGCGCTGGCGGATTACTGCGCGCATTCTGCCGATCCGGTGGGGCGGTTCCTGCTGCGGATCCATGGGGACGACGACCCGGCGGCGATCCGGGCGGCGGATGCGCTCTGCACCTCGTTGCAGGTGCTGAACCACATCCAGGACATGGGCGTGGACCGGGACACGATCGGGCGGATCTACATCCCGCAATCCTGGATGGCCGAGGTCGGCGGGGTGGAGGAGGTGTTCACGCAGGCGGGGCCGCGCCGGGCCGTGCTGGACGCGCTGCTGGACCGGACGGACACGCTGCTGGACGTGGCCTCGGCGCTGCCGCGGCTGTTGAAGAGCCGGCGGCTGGCCTTCCAGTCCGCCACCACGATCGGCTGCGCGCGGCGCCTGCTGGCGCGGCTGCGGGCGGCCGATCCGATGGCCGGGCGGGTGGCGCTGACGAAGGCGGATGTGCTGGGCGCGTTGCTGGCCGCGCCGACGAATGGGCCTTCGGATGCCGCGCTGGTGCGGGCCCGGGTGGCGCGTGCCGGGTCCTCCTTCTCGCGCGGGATGGCCAGCCTCAAGGGGGAGCGGCGGCGGGCGCTCTATGCCGTCTATGCCTTCTGCCGGGCCGTGGACGACATCGCCGACGGCGCGGCGCCGGAGGCGGAGAAGCGGCAGTTCCTGGCGGAGTGGCGGGCCAAGCTGGACGCGCCGGACTGCGCGGTGTCCCGTGAGCTATTCTGGGCGCGCGAGGCCTTCGACCTGCCGAAATCCGAGTGCGAGGCGATGATCGCGGGGATGGAGACGGATTCCACCGCCCGGCTCCGCATTCCCGACGAGGCCGCGCTCGACCTCTACTGCCGCCGCGTGGCCGGCAGCGTCGGGGCGTTGTCGGTCCGCATCTTCGGGGCGCCGGAGGCGGAGGCCTTCGGGCTGGCGCTCGGGCGCACGCTTCAGCTCGTCAACATCCTCAGGGACATCGACGAGGACGCTGTGCGCGACCGCGTCTACATCCCGCTTTCCTGGCTCGGCCCCGATGCAGCTGCGGGGACCCTGATTGCCCGGCCCGACCTCTTCGAGGCCTGCGACCGGCTGATGGCCCGCGCCGAGGCCGGCTTCGCCGCCGCCGAGGCCGAGCTTGCCAAGGGCGCGAACAGCAAGCCCCTGCGCCCGGCCCGGGTGATGATGTGGGCCTATCATCGCATCCTCCGCCGCCTGGCCGCCCGCGGCTTCCACGCGCCCCGCCTCCGGCCCCGCCTGAGCCCGGGCGAGAAGGCGCGGCTGGCGGCGATGGCGCTGGGGTGGTGATGGGAGTGTCCTGCGGTGTTCGGGGGAAAGGCGCTGCCTTTCCCCCGGGCCCCCTATCCGCCGGGAATCTGAGGTTCCTGCGCCTCCCGCCTGTAAAAGAGATGCCCAAGGCTGGTGGGGTCCTGAAGGGGCCCCACCAGCCTTGGGCGTTTGACAGATGGAAGGTGCAGGAAACTCAGTTTCCTGCCGGGTTGGGGCGCGGGGAAGGGCGCCGCCCTTCCCCGAAGACCGGGGCAACCACCCCATGACCACCCACGTCATCGGTGCCGGCCTGGCTGGCCTGGCGGCCGCGCTGGCCGCGCGGGGGCGGGTGGTGGTGCACGAGGCGGCGCCGCTGGCGGGCGGGCGGGCGCGGGCGCTGGCAGATGGGCTGGACAACGGGACCCACGCGCTGGTGGGCGCAAACCGGGCGGCGCTGGGGTTCCTGCGGGAGATCGGTGCGCGGGACGGGTGGGTGGAGCCGGAGCCGGGAGGGCTGCCGGTGCTGGACATGGCGGATGGGCGGGCGCGGCGGGTGGCGCTGTCCCCGCTGGGATGGTGGCGCAAGGACCGGCGGCCGGACGGGGCGGGCGTCCAGGCGCTGGGCGCGCTGATGCGGCTGGCGGGGCCGGGGGATGTGGCGGTGGCGGGGGCGATGGCCGCGCATCCGGCCTTCCTGCGGGGGTTCGTGGAGCCGCTGGTGATCGCGGCGCTGAACACGCCGGTGGCGGAGGCGTCCTCGCGCAAGCTGGGGGCGGTGCTGCGGCGGGTCGGGGCGCCCGGGGCGGCGCGGCTGCTGGTGGCGCGGCGCGGGCTGGGGCCGGACCTGGTGGAGCCGGCGCTGGCGGCGCTGCGGGCACGGGGCGTGGAGATCCGCAACGGGGCGCGGCTGCGCGGGCTGCAGAAGGGGCGGGACGGGCGCGTGATTGCGCTGGAGTTCGCGGATGGTACGCTGGCGCTAGGGGATGGGGATTCCGTGATCCTGGCCTTGCCGCCCTGGGAGGCGGGGCGCCTGCTGCCGGAGATTTCCGTTCCGGCGGCGCATGCGCCGATCCTGAACCTGCATTTCGACCACAAGACCCAGGGACCGGTCCGCTTCCTCGGCGTGCTGGGAGGGTTGTGCCAGTGGGTGCTGGTGCGGCCGGATACCGTGGCGGTGACGGTGAGCGCGGCGGATGCGGAGGCTCGGGAGTCGGCGGAGGATCTAACGCCGCGTGCCTGGGCGGAGATCCGGGCGCTGGCGGCGGCCTTCCACCTGCCGGGGGCGTGGCCGGAGGTGCCGCCGCCCTGCCGCGCGGTGAAGGAGAAGCGCGCGACGCCGCGCCACCGGCCGGGCGACCCGCCGCCGCCGCCAGTGCGGGTGCTGCCGAACCTGGCCCTGGCGGGGGACTGGATGGAGCCGGTGCTGCCGGCGACAATCGACGCCGCGGTGCGGTCCGGGCGGCGGGCGGCGCGGGCGCTTGCCGGCTAGGTGACGGTTCGCAGGGCGGCGCGGATGGCCTCCGCCATCGCCTCAGCGGGCTGGGCGCCGGAGATGATGAGCTGGCGGTCCAGGATGACGGCGGGCACGCCGCCGAGGCCGGTGGCGCGGGCGGCGTCCTTCGCAACCTCCTTCGCCAGTTCGTCGGATGCCAGCATCGTGGCGGCCCGGCCCGGGGACAGGCCGGCGGCGTCGCCGATGGCGGCCAGGACCGTTCCATCCCCGATGTCGCGGCCTTCGGCGAAATAGGCTGAGAAGAGGGCCTCGGCCACGGCATCTGCCAGGGGGCGCCGCCTTCCAGCCCGGCGAGGCGGATCAGGCGGTGGCTGTCCAGGGAGTTGGGGCTGCGCGCGATCCGTTCGAAGTCGAAGGGGATGCCGTCCTTCATGCCCTCGGCGGCGAGGCGGGCGTCGAGCTGGCGGCCGCGCTCCACGCTGCCGAACTTGCGGGCGCGGTACTCGGCGCGGGGCATGCCGCCGGCGGGCATGTCGGGATTGAGTTGGAAGGGGTGCCAGTGGCGGGACAGGCGCAGGCCTTCCCCCGCCAGGGTCGCCAGGGCCCGGTCCATGCGGCGCTTGCCCACCCAGCACCAGGGGCAGACGGTGTCCACGACCACCAGCAGCGTCGCTGCGTTCTCCGACATCTTCCGGCTCCCTCTTCCGCAGCGCGCAGGGAAGCACGGGCGGACCGGCCGTGCCACGGCGCAACATCGCAAGAGGGCTGGCACGCGATCGTGAAAGAATGAAACGAGCCGGTCGCGCGTTCTGGATCCGTCGTAATTCCCGGGTGGAGAGATATGATGCGCAAGGGATTTCTCCTCGTCGGGCTGCTGGCCTTGGGCGGGTGCCTGGAGGATGCGGCGCCGAAGCCCGCGGCGAAGGCCGATGACGGCGCGATGGCCCGTGTGAGGACTGCCGCGGAGGAGCGCGTGCGCGGCGTTGCGCGGGATGCAAACACGCTGCGCTTCCGCGCCGTTGAGACCTATCGCCAGGCGATGGCTGACACCTATGCCGTTTGCGGGCAGGCCACGGTGGCGGGGGATGCCGTGTACATTCCCTTCGTTTCCGTGGTGAGCCAGCGGAACGGGGCGACGGAGGTGGAGCAGTTCATCGGGCGCAGCAACGTCGAGGCGACGCGCGTCTATGTCGAGCTGGTCGGCCGCTGCTTCGAGGGCGGCGGGCCGGTGCAGCGCGCCGGGGGCACGACGGTGAGCGCGCCGACGCCGCCGTTGCCGAACGGGCTGCCGGTGCTGGATCAGGTGCAGCCGGTGCCGCCCGCGACCCCTGACCTCGTCACCGCCGCGTCCAACGCCGCGCCGGCCAACGCCGCCGCCGGGACCGTGGTGATGCGGCAGAACGGCAATGTCCGGACCTCGCCGGGCGGCGGGGGCGCGGTGCTGCGCGTGGCGCGCTCGGGCACGGTGATGAACGTGTTCGGCACCGCGCCGGGCGGCTGGTTCCAGGTGGGGGAGACGGAGCCGGAGGGCTGGGTCCACAGCTCCGTCGCGGCCCGGCAGTCCTCGGCGGCGCTGGCCTCCGTCCAGTAGGGACGGGGCCGGCCGGGGACTAGGCCTTCTTGGCCTTGCCCTTGGTGTCGGACTTCGCGGGCCTGGCGGGGGCGGAGCCGCGCTTCGACGCCGCGGGGGCGGTGGAAGCCGTCTCCGCTGCGGCCTTCTTCTTGTCCTTGGGCTTCTCGGCACTCTTTCCGACGGACTTGGCGGCTGCGGCGGCCTCGGCGGGGGTGGAGCCGCCATCCGGCGCTGTCGGGGTGGGCGACTTGCCCTCGGCCTTCTTCCCGGCCTTCGGGACAGGGCGTGCCTCATCCTCGGAGGCCCGGGAGCCAGTCCTGGTGGCCGCGACCTCGCGCTCGGCCTGGGTCCAGTGGGTGTCGTGCTCGCCTTCGGGGCGGCCCGCGCTTTCCCAGATCTCGTAGGCCCGCTCGCGGATACGCTTCTCGTCCGTCATGATTCTCTCTGCCCGTGACGCTGTGCTAATCCCATTGTCTCCCCCCGGCACCAACCTGGGGCAAGAAATGTTGTCCCCTGGGTACCCGGAATTCATCGAAGGGAGATGCCGGGCGCGGGTTCCGGCGCGGCGGCCATTAACTTCGTGTTCACTGATTGTTCCTGTCGGGCTATCCTTCGCCCATGCCCGAGTCCCGTCATGCCCCGCCCGATCTTGACGTGCTGGCCGCCCGCCGTGCCGCCCGGTTGTTCCGTTCGGCCGTCGCGCGCGGCGTTCCCGAAGGGGTCGCCTGGGCCGATGCGGTGGAGGTGTTTCGCTTTTACCACCCGGCCTGGCCACTGCCGATGGTCGAGCGGGAGGCCGCCCGGGTGGTGGCCGCGCTCATCGAGCGGGAGGATGTGGACGTGATCGCCAGGGCGGGCGCGGGGATTGCGCGCGGGGCGCCGCCGGCGCGGCTGCTGCGCGAGCTCTGCCGGCCGGTGGTGCCGCTGCGGGAGGAGCCGGAGGTTTCCGCGCCGGCGACGCGGGACGGCTGGCGGGCCTATGCGGGGTTGCTGAACCCGCCGGGGCTGCCTCGCCTGGCGCGCTGCGAGGTGGGCGCGGGCTGAGAGGAGGCGGTCCTTCCCGGACCGCCCCCCCTGTTCTGCGCGGGGCGGCGTCAGCCGCCGGCCACCCCTTTGATGACGATCCCCGTCCCGCCGCAATCCTCGCAGGAGTGCCCTTCGATGCGGCCCGAGCCCTGACAGGTCGGGCAGACATCCTCGCCGGTGCCGGGGGTGCCGGGCGCCGCATCGTCCCCGGGGTTGAGCCGGGGCGGTGAGGCGGCGGCGGGGGTGGCGCCCTGGGCGGTCAGCTCCGGCTGCCGGCCGGCGGAGCCCATCTCCTGCTCCGCCTGCTGCCAGTGCTCGGCGTGGCGGCCTTCGGGGCGTCCCTCGCCCTCCCAGATGGCGTGCGCGCGTTCCCTGATGCGGCCCTGTTCCTGGTCCTGCATGGGGTCCCTCCCTTGGACGGTGCCGGATCGGCATAGAGGACCATGGGAAGCCGGGCGCACCGCGCCTACCGGCGAGGCCTTCACAAGCGCTTGCCTTAGGGGCAGGGCCGCGGGGCCGTTCATGCGCCGGAGCGGCGTGCCGTTCTGTCGGGACGGGAAATGGTCCCCCCTGCCGGATTCGAACCGGCACACCCTAAGGGTGAGCGATTTTAAGTCGCCTGCGTCTACCGTTCCGCCAAGGGGGGAGGCTGGCGCAGCATAGCGCTTCCCGTTCGCGCGTCATCCGGGCGGGCCAGGGGGAGGGCCAGGGGGCGGGCTGGGGGGCGAGGCAGCGCGGCGACGGCTTCGCCGACCATCCGCTCCGTCAGGATCTGCGGCAGCACCACCGGGGCGCCGTCGCCCGGTGGGTAGAGGAGGTAGAGGGGCACGCCCTCCCGGCCCTGTTCGCGGAGGAGGGCGGTGATGGCGGAATCGCCGCGGGTCCAGTCGCCGGTCAGCACGGCGATGCCGGCGCGGGCGAAGGCGTCGCGGGTGGCCTCCGTCTCCAGCGCCACGCGCTCGTTCACGCGGCAGGTGATGCACCAGGCAGCGGTGAGGTTGACGAAGACGGGGCGGCCCTCCGCCCGCAATTCGGCGAGGCGGCGGGCGGACCAGGCCTCGCCCGAGACCTCCGTACGCGGGGCGGGGGCGGTGCCGGAGAGGGCGGGCAGGGTGGCGAGGGCGGCGGCCATGGCGAGGCCGGCGGCCCCGCGGCCGATCCAGCGCGCGCGGCCCGCGGGGGTGGCGCCGAGGGCCCAGGCGGCGAAGGCGACGAGCACGGCGCCGGCCAGGACCCAGCCCAGCCCTTCCGGGCCGGCCTGCACGGAGACGACCCAGGCCAGCCAGGCGGCGGCGGCGTACATGGGGAAGGCGAGGGCCTGCCGCAGCCGCTCCATCCAGGCGCCGGGGCGGGGGAGGAGGCGGGCGAGGCCCAGGGCAAGGTTGGGGGCGAGGGCGATGAGGAGCTGCGGCGCGGCCATGCCGATGCCGAGGGCGGCGAAGACGGCCAGGGCGGCGGCGGGCGGCATGGCGAGGGCGGCGCCGAGGGCGGCGGCCATGAAGGGGGCGGTGCAGGGGGTGGCGACGGCCACCGCCAGCAGGCCCGTGGCGAAGCTGCCGCGCCCGCCGGAGAGGGCGGGGCCGGCGACGGCGTAGACGCCGGAGAGGTTCAGGCCCACGGCGAGCATCAGCCAGGCCATGGCGGCGACGAAGGCGGGAGCGGTGAACTGGAAGCCCCATCCGGCCGCTATCCCCGCCGCGCGCAGGGCAACCAGGGCGCCGCCGAGGAGGAGGAAGGCGAGGACCACCCCGGCGGCGTAGGCGAGGGATTCGGCGCGCAGGGC
Source organism: Roseomonas indoligenes (assembly GCF_017813365.1). Lineage (GTDB taxonomy): Bacteria > Pseudomonadota > Alphaproteobacteria > Acetobacterales > Acetobacteraceae > Roseomonas > Roseomonas indoligenes. The sequence goes on along the minus strand of NZ_JAGIZA010000013.1, from coordinate 24,439 downwards.
CGTGCGCCCGGCGCCGGCGTGGCGGGCCAGGGCCATGGCCTTCATCGCGAGGATCGGGAAGACGCAGGGCATCAGGTTCAGGATCAGGCCGCCCAGGGCCGCCAGCAGGACGGCCTGCCACAGCGGAAGGCCTGCGGGGGCGGCGGGCATCGGGCCGGGCGCGACGGAGAGGGTGTAGGCGCCGCGGACCCCGGCGGCATCGGTGATGGCGACGACGCCGGAGAGGTGGTCCGGTAGGGGCAAGGGGCCACGCGCGAGGGAGAGGGTGAGGGCGCTGTCCCGGAGGGAGAGGGGCTGGGGGGCGGCGCTCTCAATGGCGCCGGGCGCCTCGGGGAAGAAGAAGGCTTCCTTCACCGCACCGGGGGCAAGGCCGGGGCCGGTGATCTCCAGGGCGCCGCGGCGGCCCTCGAAGCCAGCGCGGGCGGCGAAGGGCAGGGGGCGGGGAAGGGCGGCCTCGGCGGCGCGGAAGAGGGGGGCGGCCCCCGGGTCAGGGCGCGGGGTGGCTTCCACCGGGAGGTCCAGGCGGAAATCGCCCTCCTCGGGGATGCAGATCTCCGCGCAGACGAGCCAGCGGGCGGTGCCCTCGATCGTGTAGAGGCGGCCGGGCTGGAGGCTGGCGGGCGGGGTGACAGTGAGGGGGAAAAGGGCCTCGCCGGTGTAGCCGAAGCTCATCAGCGGGCCGGCGGGGATCCGCGTGGGGGCGGGCAGGGCCAGGGGGCCGGCGGCGCCGCCATCGGGCAGGGCGAGATCGAGGGCGGGGGCTTCGCCGGCATCGCCCGGATTGGTCCAGTAGCTGTGCCAGCCCGGTGCCAGGACCATTCGCAGCGCCAGGCGGAAGGGCTGGCCGGGGGCGACGGCCGTGTTCTCCGCCGCCAGGGTGACGCGGGCGCGGGGGGACTCCACCGCGTCGCTCTCCACTGCCCGCGCCGTGGCGGGGGCGAGGAGGACCGCCAGCAGGAGGAGGAGGGCGCGCATGGGCCGGGGATAGGGCCGATGCGCGCCCGGCCGCAACCGGCCTGTCAGGGCGTGCTCGCCGCGTCCAGGGCCGCGATATCCTCCGGCACCAGGGTGAGGTGGACGGCGCGGACGAGGCTTTCGAGCTGTTCCAGGCTTGTCGCGCTGGCGATGGGGGCCGTCACGCCCTCCCGCGCGATGACCCAGGCCAGGGCGACCTCGGCGGGCTTGGCGTTGCGGTTGGCGGCCACCGCCTCCAGCGCGTCCAGGATGCGGAAGCCGCGGGGGGTCAGGTACTTCTCAATCCCGGCGCCGCGCTTGCTCTTCGAGAGGTCCTCCTTCGAGCGGTACTTGCCGGAGAGGAAGCCGGAGGCGAGGCCGTAGTAGCTGATGACGCCGATCCCCTCCTTCATGCAGAGGTCGCGGAGGGCGCCGTCGAATTCCTCGCGGTCGTAGAGGTTGTATTTCGGCTGCAGGGATTCGTAGCGGGGCAGGCCGTGATCCCTGGCGACCTGCAGCGATTCCGAGAGCAGCGCGGCGTCGTAGTTGGAGGTGCCGATCGCCCGGATCTTCCCGGCCTTCAGGAGCTTCTCATAGGCGCGGAGGGTCTCCTCTTGCGGGGTACCCGGGGCGGGCCAGTGGCTCTGGTAGAGGTCGATGAAGTCGGTGTTCAGGCGGCGCAGCGAGTTCTCAACGGCCGCCTCGATCCACTTCGCCGAGAGGTCGCGATGGCCCTGGCCCATGTCGGAGCCGACCTTCGTGAGGATCAGCACCTTCTCACGCTTGCCGGGGTTGGCGCGCAGCCAGTTGCCAATCACCGTCTCGGACTCGCCGCCCTGGTGGCCGGGGGCCCAGCGGGAATAGACGTCCGCCGTGTCGATGGCGTTCAGCCCGGCATCCACGAAGCCGTCCAGCAGGCGGAAGCCCGTGGGCTCATCCGTGGTCCAGCCGAAAACGTTGCCGCCGAAGACGAGGGGGGCGATCTCCAGGCCGGACCGGCCGAGCGGGCGCTTCTGCATGGGGGGATCCTTTTCGCGATGCGGCCCGAAGTTGGGCGCGGTTGGCGCCTCCCGCCAGGGGGCGGTTCGTGTTGCAATGCAGCAAGGTGGCGGCTAGCATCGGGCCATTCATCCCGGACCCGGTGAAATCCCGGGTGGCTCTTCCGGCCGCCGATCCGCCGGACAACGCATCAGACGCGACTTCTCCCGGTGCCGCCACGCGGTGCCTTCGCGTGCCTCTTGCGGAAGCAACTCCTTATGAAAAATCGACCTGTTTCCCGCGACCGGACCGAATGGTTCGCGGGCCCTGCCGCGCTGCGACGCGATGTTCTCGCCGGCATGGTCGGCACCTTCGCCCTGATCCCGGAGGTGATCGCCTTCTCCTTCGTGGCGGGGGTGGACCCGGAGGTCGGGCTTTTTGCCTCCTTCGTTATCGGCGTGGTGATCGCCTTCGCGGGCGGGCGGGCGGCGATGATCTCCGGCGCGGCCGGATCGGTGGCGCTGGTGGCGGCGGCGCTCGTCGCCAGCCACGGGCTGCAATACCTGCTGGCGGCCACGGTGCTTGCGGGGCTGTTCCAGATCGCCTTCGGTCTGGCGCGGCTGGACGTGCTGATGCGCTTCGTCTCAAAATCCGTCCGCACGGGGTTCGTGAACGCGCTGGCGATCCTGATCTTCTCCGCGCAGGTGCCGCAGATGCTGGGGGTGAGCTGGCACACCTACGCGCTGATCGCGGCGGGGCTGGCGATCATCTACCTGCTGCCGCGGATCACCACGGCAATTCCTTCGCCGCTGATCTGCATCCTCGTTCTCACCGCCTTCACGATAGTCGTGCCGATGCCCGTGCGGACGGTGGCCGATCTCGGGCGGCTTCCGGACTCGCTGCCCCACTTCCTCATCCCCGACGTGCCCTTCGGCCTGGAGACGCTGGCGATCATCGCGCCCTACGCGCTCGCCATGGCCGTGGTCGGCCTGCTGGAGTCCATGATGACGGCGAGCGTGGTGGACGAGCTGACGGACACGACCAGCAGCAAGGCCCGCGAATGCACGGGCCTGGGCCTGGCGAACCTGGCGGCCGGGTTCTTCGGCGGCATCGCCGGCTGCGGCATGATCGGGCAGACCGTAGGCAATGTCCGCTTCGGTGGGCGCGGCCGCGTCTCCACGCTCACGGCAGGCGCCTTCCTGCTGATCCTGATGGTGCTGCTGCGGCCCTGGGTGGCGCAGGTGCCGGTGGCGGCGCTGGTGGCGATCATGGTGATGGTCTCCGTCGAGACCTTCTCCTGGTCGTCGCTGCGGGACGTGGCGCGGCACCCGAAGGTGTCCAGCGCGGTGATGCTGGCGACGGTGGTCGTAACGGTGTTCACCCACAACCTCGCGCTCGGCGTGGCGGTGGGCGTGCTGCTCAGCGGCGTGTTCTTCGCCTTCAAGGTGATGCGGCTGATGGACGTGTCCACCGCCTATGACGCGGCCACCGACACGCGGAGCTACACCGTGACGGGGCAGGTCTTCTTCGCCAGCGCGGATATCCTGGCGGATGCGTTCGACACCCGCGACGCCGCGGCCCGCGTGCGGATCGACCTGACGCGGGCGCATCTGTGGGACATCACCGCCGTCTCCGCGCTGGAGGGCGTGGTGGCGAAGCTGCGGCGCCATGGTGCGGCGGTGGAGGTGATCGGGCTGAACGAGGCGAGCGCGGTGCTGGTGGACCGGCACGGGCCGGCGATCCAGGCGGGGTAGCTCCCTGCGAGGGGGGCCATCTCGGCCATCTGCGGGCTGCCTGCGGTCTGCTGGTAGCGGGCGCAAGCTTGCATCCGCCGTCGTGTCCCGCAGGCCTGCATCGGCATGTCCCGGTCGCTATGGCTGATCCTCGACCGTGCGCGCCGCCGCTTGTGTGGGGCGACGCTCCGTTCCTGGCCTTGAGCCTTCACTACCCTGCACTTTTGAGGCTCGGAGCGCGATTGAAGCACTCGATCAGCAGATCCGTCAGAACCCGTATCTTTCGTGCGGGAAGGTGGCCGGGCGGGCGGATGACGTAGACGCCCGCCGGAGGCGGCGGGTATCGCGTCATGACCGGAACAAGCGCGCCGGAGGCCAAGTGTTCCCGGGTGATTCCGTCCGGGATCCAGGCGATGCCGAGGCCTGCCAGTGCGGCGGCGGCAAGCGCTGTGCCGTTGTCGGCCTTAAAGCGTCCTTGCGGGCGAACCGTGACGATCCGGTCGCCATCCATGAACTGCCAGGCCTCGGTCCCCTGCATGAGGGCCTGATGGCCGAGGAGCTCGTCCGGCGTCTCGGGAGAGCCGTGAGCCTGGATGTAGTCCGGGCTCGCGACAAGCTTGCCGTGGATCGGCCCGACGCGCCTTGCGATAAAGTTGGAATTCGGAAGATAGCCGATCCGGATCGCGCAATCGAAGCCCTCCGCGATGAGATCGACGAAGCGGTCGGTGTAGGATGTGTCGATGTGGAGTTGCGGGTGCTGCCGCGCCATGTCGGCCAGCACGGGCGCGAGGTGGGTCGGTCCGAAGGTCAGCGGGACGGCGACCCGCAGTCGGCCACAGAGGTGGCCGGCGGGCAGGATCGTCTCCCTCGCCAGGTCGATCTCGGCGCAGGCCCGGGCCGCATGGTCCCGGAAGGTGCTGCCGGCTTCCGTGAGGGCGGCGCCGCGCGTGGTCCGTGCGAGAAGCTGAATGCCGAGTTCCGTCTCGAGCCGGGCGAGGCTGCGGCTGACGACCGACTTGGAGACGCCAAGCCGGCGGGCCGCGATCGAGATGCCACCGGCATCGGCCAGCTCCACGAAGGTCCGCAGATCCTCGATGTCCAAGCCGGCGTTCCCCGATGCGCGACACAGCTTAGCACCACACGGGGCTACTGCGATGCAAGCCGGAACGACAATGTCCCGCCCGGACACCGCCACCGTCGGCGCATGTCTCTCCGCGAAACCGCCTCCCTCACACCAGCGGCAGAGGACGACCCATGACTTTCCGGAATGGCCTTGCTTCGCTTCTTCGTCCCGAGGACTCGGTCCTCGTTCTCATCGATCACCAGCCCTATCAGCTTGCGAACGTGAACAGCCACGAACCGCAGATGGTGATCAACAACACGGCCGGGCTGGCGAAAGCCGCCAAGGTCTTCGGCGTCCCCACCATCCTGACAAGCGTGATCGCTGAGCGGGGCGGCCTCCTCTTCCCCCAGATCACCGATGTGTTCCCCGGCCAGGAGGTGATCGACCGGACGTTCATCAACACCTGGGAAGACCGGAAGGTGGTGGACGCGGTCAGGGCGACGGGACGGAAGCAGCTGGTCATCGCGGGCTTGTGGACCGAGGTCTGCGTCGCGATGCCGGCGATCCAGGCCCTCGGCGAGGGCTGGGATGTGACGGTGGTCACCGATGCGTCGGGCGGCGTCTCGGTCGAGGCTCATGAGGTCGCCATCAAGCGCATGATCGCGGCAGGTGCGAACATGATGACCTGGCTGGCGCTGGCGGCCGAGTGGCAGCGCGACTGGGCCCGGACCGAGCAGGCCGTCGCGCTGACGAAGGTGATCACGCAACATGCGGGTGGGAGCGGCATCGCCTATCTGTGGGAGCAGCAGCTGCTCAACACGCCGGTGCCGGGCACTTCAGGCTGAACCCGGCAGGGGATGACGGGAGGCGCGAGCGATGTGATCCCAGGCGGGCCAGAACACATGCTGCAACTGGATAGGCCCGTGCGCGCACATGGCTCGGTGGGTCCACGGAGCCTAAACTGACTGGACACCGATCCCGGCAGCGGGTGACTTGCCCGCGTGGAGCGGGCGAGGCTCAATGCAGACTGGACAGGAGGGATGGGCCGGCGTGGACGTTCTCGCACTCAGTCGTGCCCATCTTCCCCGCCTCCACCCTTCCGTCCGTGTGCCTCGCTACGACCCCGCGCAGGTGAGGGCGGGGATCGTGCACCTGGGCCCGGGCGCGTTCCACCGCGCCCACATGGCCCGCTACACCCACGCGCTGATGCAGGACGACCCGGCGGCGCTGCGCTGGGGCATTCTCGGTGCAGGGCTGATGCCGGGGGACCGCCGGGTGCGGGACAGCCTGGTGCCCCAGGACGGGCTCTACACCCTGGTGGAGCGGAACGGAGCACAGGAGACGGCTTCCGTCATCGGCTCCCTGGCAGATCTGCTCTTCGCCGGTGACTCCACGGCGCCGCTGCTGGCGCGGATCGACGATCCCGCCATCCGCATCCTCAGCCTGACGGTCAGCGAGAACGGCTACTGCCTGCACCCGGCGACGCGTCAGCTGGACCCTGAGCACCCGCTGATCCGGGCGGACCTGGAGCACCCGGAACGGCCGCGGAGCGCGATCGGGGTGATCGTGGAGGCCTACCGGCGGCGCATGGCGGCGGGGCACGCCCCCTTCACCGCGCTGTGCTGCGACAACATCCAGAACAACGGTGACGTGCTTCGCCGCATCGTGCTGGCCCTGGCGGGGATGCGGGACGCGCGGCTCGCCGACTGGATCGAGGCGGAGGGCGCCTTCCCCAACACCATGGTGGACCGGATCACGCCCGCGACGCGGCCGGACCATGTGGCGCATCTGGAGAAGGCCTATGGTCTGAAGGACCGCTGGCCGGTCTTCTGCGAGGGCTTCACCCAATGGGTGATCGAGGACCATTTCGTCTCCGGCCGTCCGCCATGGGAAAGGGTGGGCGCGCAGTTCGTGCCGGATGTGGCGCCCTATGAGATGATGAAGCTGCGGCTGCTGAACGGCAGCCATCTGGCGATCGCGGCGCTGGGGCGGCTGATCGGCCATACCTACGTGCACGAGACCATGGCGGACCCAGGGCTGCGCGCCTACATGGCCGCGCTGATGGACCGCGAGACCGGGCCCACCCTGCCCCCGGTGCCGGGGATCGACCTGGGCGACTACAAGCGCACCCTGATCGCGCGCTTCGCCAACCCCGCCATCGCCGACACGGTGGAGCGGATCAACACGGACGCGCCGATCAACCTCCTTCTCATGCCGATCGAGGCGAGCCTGGCCATGGGCGGGAAGGTGGAGTTGCTGGCTCTGGCGCTCGCGGCCTGGATGAGGCGTCTGCGCGGCCGGGACGATGCCGGCGTGCCGATCGAGATCCGTCACCCCATGGCGGAGCTGCTGAGGGCGAAGGCGGCGGAGGGCGGGCCCGACCCGGCGCCACTGCTGTCGATCGAGCCGCTCTTCGGGCGCCTGGGCGAGGAGGACCGCCTCGTCGCCCCGCTGCGGCGCTGGCTTGGGTCTCTCTACGACGTCGGCGCCGCCAGGACACTGGACGCGGCGGTGCGGGAGATGGGCCTGGGAACCTAGGCGCCACGGCCGGAACCGGCGCATCGGGACGAGATGGTAGACGGGCAGCCGGGGGAGGGAAGTTCAGCCGCGTGACACAACACTCGCCCGGGCTGGGAGCCCGCTTCTCTCGGCTGCCTCGTGGCAAGCATGGTATCCGTGGCGTCCGCGGCAGGGTCGCCCGCGCGACAGGTCAGTGCTGACCCTGGCGCGCCTCGATCTCGTCCAGCACGGCTTCCGGCGCCACGTCCTCCTCCACCTCGCGCATTTCGGGGTCGGCCTCGGCCGGGATGTCCATGCGTTCGGCGATCTGGACGACGAGGCGGGAGAGCTTTGTCAGCTCGTGCTCGGCCAGGAGGTTGATCTGCAGGTCGAGGTCGGCGCGCTTGTCGGCGGCGGCGGCCATGCGGTTCTGGCTGATGAGGACGAAGGTGGAGAGGAAGATGGCCTCCACCGAGGCTTCCATCGCCAGCACGACGAAGGAGGGGTCGAACTTCGGCACGCCGGGGATGAGGCCGAGATTGATGGCGATCCACGTGCCGTAGAGGACCAGGTGGATGTAGACGAAGGTCATGCTGCCGGTGAAGCGGGTGATGGCTTCCGCCACGCGCTCCTGCCGGGTGGCGGAGGCCTCGTCGTGCTTGCGGCGTTGCTCCAGCGCCTGGATGTTGCGGGTGAGGGCCGCGGCGAGGCCTTCCGGGCGGGGTGGTCGGATGGTTGGTGAGCTGGCCGGCATGGTGGCGTGTTTCCCGGGGCGGCTGGGGTGGGGCGGCTGTGCCGCCGTGTGGGAACGCCGGGCGGGCCGCTTCGTCCCAAGGTTTGACAAGGCGCGCGGCCCCGCCGAGACGGGCGCGCGATGGACCTGCCCGAACTTCCCGTTTCCGAGGCCCTGCCGGCGCTGACCGCGGCGTTGCGGGAGGGGCCGAACGCCGTGCTGGTGGCCCCGCCCGGCGCGGGAAAGACGACGATCGTGCCGCTGGTGCTGATCGAGGAGCCCTGGGCGACGGGGAAGATCCTGGTGCTGGAGCCGCGGCGGGTAGCCGCGCGCGCCGCGGCACGGCGCATGGCGGACCTGGCGGGGGAGGAGGCGCCGGGCGGGCTGGTGGGTCTCTCGACGCGGCTGGACCGGGCGGTTTCCGACCGCACGCGGATCGAGGTGGTGACGGAGGGGCTGCTGGTGCGGCGGCTGCAGTCCGATCCGGGGCTGGAGGGGGTTTCGGCCGTTCTGTTCGACGAGGCGCATGAGCGGCACCTCGACACCGATCTCGGGCTGGCGCTGTGCCTGGACCTGCAGCGGGCGCTGCGGCCGGAGCTGCGGCTGCTGGCCATGTCCGCAACGCTGGACGCGGCGGGGTTCGCGGGGCTGCTGGAGGCGCCCGTGATCGAGAGCGCCGGGCGGGCCTTTCCCGTGGTCGTCCACAACCGCCCGCGCGACATCAGGGAGCCGCGCGACCTGCCGGAGGCCATGGCGGGTGCGATCCGGGAGGCGCTGCGGGAGCATCCCGGGGACGTGCTTGCCTTCCTGCCGGGGTGGGGAGAGATCCGGCGGACGCAGGAGCGGCTGGCGGGCGTTGCGGCCGAGGTGCTGCCCCTGCACGGGGAGATGCCGCCGGCGGAGCAGGACCGGGCGCTCAATCCCTCAAGCCGCCGCAAGGTGGTGTTGGCCACTTCGATTGCCGAGACCTCGCTGACCGTGCCGGGGGTGCGGATCGTGGTGGATGGCGGGTTCCGCCGGGCGCCGCGGCTGGATGCGGCGACGGGGCTGACGCGGCTGGTCACCGTCCGCATCTCCCGCGCCGCGGCCGAGCAGCGGGCGGGGCGCGCGGGGCGGACGGAGCCGGGCGTGGCGATCCGGCTGTGGACGGAGGCGCTGCATCGCGGGCTGCCCCTGGCGGACCGGCCGGAGATGCTGGAGGCAGAGCTGTCCGGGCTGGTGCTGGACTGCGCGGCCTGGGGCGCGGAGCCCGGCGGGCTTCCCTTTCTTGATCCGCCGCCCGCCGGCGCGGTGGCGGCGGCCCGGGCGCTGTTGCAGGAATTGGATGCCCTGGACAGAGAAGGGCGCATCACTGCCACGGGGCGGCGCATGGCGCGGCTGGGCGCCCACCCCCGGCTGGCACGGGTGATGGTGGAGACGCGGGGCGCGGGCGAAGGGGCGTTGGCCGCCGACCTGGCGGCCCTGCTGGAGGAGCGCGATCCCATCCGCAACCGGGAAGCGCATGTGGACCTGAACACGCGCCTGGACCTGCTGCGCGGCGGCGACCACCCGGAGGCGGACCGCGCCACCGTGCAGCGCATCCGCCGCACGGCGCAACTGCATCGCCGCCGCCTTTCCGTGCCGGAGCGGACGGAGCCGGAGGGCGATCCCGCCGCGCTGCTGGCGGCGGGCTTTCCGGACCGGATCGCGGCCCGGCGCGGGACGATGGAGGGGGCGTTCCGGCTGGCTTCCGGCCAGGGAGCGCGGCTGGCGGCGAATGATCCCCTCCGCAAGGCGCCCCTGCTGGCCGTGGCGGCGCTCGAACTGGCGGGGACGGAGGCGCGCATCCGCATGGCCGCCCCGCTGGACCGCGCCGTGCTGGAGGCCCGCTTCCCCGAGCGCTTCGTGCGGGAGGAGGTGACGGAGTTCGACGCGCGCGCCAATGCCGTGGTCACCCGCCGCCGCCTGCGCTTCGGCCCGCTGGTGCTGGAGGAAGCCAATCTTCCCCATGCCGATCCGGCCGGGGTGGCGGAGGCGCTGGCGCGGGCGGCGGCGGGGCGCGGGTTCCGCGACCTGGACTGGTCCAAGGCGGCGATCCAGCTGCGCGCGCGGATGCGCTGGGCCCATGTCACGGAGGGCGCGCCCTGGCCGGATGTGTCCGACGCCGCGCTCTCGGCCCGTGCAACGGAGTGGCTGGCGCCGTACCTGAACGGGCTTTCCCGGCTCTCCGAGCTGAAGTCACTGGATGCGGTGGCGATCCTGCGCGGGCTGGTGGCCTGGGAGATGCAGCGGCGCCTGGACGCGGAGCTTCCCGCCCGGGTGGACCTGCCGGAGGGCCGCAGCGCCGCCATCGACTACGACCGCGAGGTTCCCGCCCTGGAGGCGCGCGCCCAGCACCTGTTCGGCCTGGCGGGGACGCCGCCACTGATGGGCGGGCGCATTCCCCTGCAGGTCTCGCTTCTCTCCCCCGCCGGGCGGCCCATCGCCGTCACCTCCGACCTCTCCGGCTTCTGGGGCGGGGGATGGGCGGAGGTGCGGCGAGAGATGCGCGGGCGGTATCCGAAGCACGCCTGGCCGGAGGATCCTTCGCGGGGGTAGGGCTTTGTTCTGCTCCTGCGCTGGTGGTCTGTCCCGGGGAGAGGAGGGAGGGGTTCTTCCTCCTCTCCCCGGGCCCCTCACCATCGTCTTTTTCTAGAGGCTCGTTTTGCTTCACTGGCGGTGCGCGTCGGGTCCTGGACCTGGGGCGACTGGAGAGGCGGGATGAGTGCCGATCGTAAGGGGTGACAGCTCAAGTCAGTTTCGCGGCAGCCCGATGCAGGTCCAGGAGCCTCAGGCTCCCGGCGGGGGGGCAGGGGGCGGAACCCTTTGGGTCTCCATCAATCCGCGGCCGGGCGCACCGGCCCCGCATCCAGGCAGAGGGTGGCGGAGAGGCCGGGCGGGGTCTGGCCGGGGTGGGTGTCGTCCAGGATCAGGGCGCCGCCGTGCAGGCCGGCCACGGCGCGGACGAGGGAGAGGCCGAGGCCGTAGCCCGGGGTGGTGCGGGCGTTGTCGGCGCGGAAGAAGCGTTCGCCGGCGCGGGCGCGGTCCGGGGCGGGCAGGCCGGGGCCTTCGTCGGCGACGGTGACGCGCTGGGTGCTGCCCCGGGTCTCGGCGGAGAGGCGGATGCGGCTGCCCGCGGGGGAGAACTTCACGGCGTTGTCCAGCAGGTTCGCCACGGCCTGGAGGAGGAGGTCGCGGTCGCCGGTCAGGGGCAGGGTTTCCGGCAGGTCCACTTCCAGGGTCACGCTGCGGGATTCCGCGATGGCCTCGTAGAGCTCCGCGGCATCGGCGAGCAGCGGGGTGAGGTCGATGGCGGCGAAGGCGGCGCGGCGGGCGCCGGCCTCGGCCTCCGTGATGCGGAGCACGGCCTGGAAGATGCGGGTCATGGCGTCCAGGTCGGCGATGCCTTGCTCGATGGCGCGGCGCATCGCTTCGGGGTCGGCGTCCTGGGCTTCCTCCAGACGGCCGCGGGCGCGGGCGACGGGGGTGCGGAGGTCGTGGGCGATGGCGTCGGACACGCCGCGGATGCCGGCCATCAGGGTGGCGACCTTGTCCAGCATGGCGTTCAGCGTGCGCCCCAGGCGGTCGAACTCGTCGTCGCGGCCGGAGAGGGGGACGCGCTGGGAGAGGTCTCCGCCGGCGATGGCGGAGACGGTGTCGGCGGCGGGGCGCAGCATGGACTGCAGGGCGCGGCGCAGGAGCAGGGCGCCGATGAGGGCGATGAGGCCGGAGGCGCTGGCGGCCCAGCCGAGGCCGCGCGCCAGGAGCTCGCGCAGGTGAAGCCGCTCCTCCTCGTCGCGGCCGACGAGGAGGCGGTCGCCGTTCGGCAGGTCGGCGCGGTAGATGCGGACCTCGGTTCCTACGCCGTCCCGCACCATGCCCGCGCGGAGCCAGCGCAGCCCCTCGCTCTCTGGCGGGGGGCCGGAGAGCTCGTCGGGCATGGGATCGAGGTTGCCGGCGAGCATCGTGCCGGCGGAGTCCGTCAGGCGGTAGAGGTCCTGGTCGTCGCCGTCGCGTGTCAGGCGGTAGGCGATGGCTTGTAGCACGCCGTCGCGCCCGGATTCGCGGTAGCGGGCGAGGAGGGCGGAGACGTCGGCGCGGATGGCGGCGTCCGTTTGCCGGTCCAGCCCGCCGGCTGTGTTGTACCAGACGATGCCGGCGAAGGCGACGCCGCCCAGCAGGAACATGCCGGCGAAGAAGACGGCGAAGCGGAAGCCCGCGCTGTCCACCAGGCGGGGGACGGGGGCGCGGCGGACCTCCTCCGTGGGCATCGGGCCGCGCCCTTAGGCGGCTTCCTCCGCCCGGATCATGTAGCCGGCGTTGCGGACGGTGTGGATCAACGGCCGGTCGAAGCCGCGGTCCAGCTTCTGGCGCAGGCGGGAGACGTGGACGTCGATGACGTTGGTCTGGGGGTCGAAGTGGTAGTCCCAGACCTTCTCCAGCAGCATGGTGCGGGTGACGACCTGGCCGGCGTGGCGCATCAGGTGCTCCAGCAGGCGGAATTCCCGGGGCTGCACGTCGATCCGCTTGCCGCCGCGGGTGACGGTGCGGGAGAGGAGGTCCAGTTCCAGGTCGGCGACGCGGAGCTTCGTGGCGGGGACTTCCGCGGCGGGGCGGCGGCCCAGGGCTTCCACGCGGGCGAGGAGCTCAGCGAAGGCGAAGGGCTTGGTGAGGTAGTCGTCGCCGCCCGCCTTCAGGCCGCGCACCCGTTCATCCACCGCCGAGAGGGCGGTGAGGAAGAGGACGGGGGTGCGGTTCTCCTGGGCGCGGAGGGTTTCGACGAGGCGCAGGCCATCGACGCCGCCGGGCAGCATGCGGTCCAGCACCAGCAGGTCGAAGGGCTCGCCGGCGGCGGCGAAGAGGCCGTCCCGGCCGTTGTCGCGGTGCTCCACGGAGTGGCCGGCCTCGGTAAGGCCGCGGCGGACGAAGCGGGCGACCTCGGGATCGTCCTCGACCAGCAGGATACGCATGGTGGTCCTTGGGCTCGTTCTTTGCGTTCACAATGGCGCGGGGAGGGGCTGGTTGCCAGACCACCCCCGGTCTGGCGGCCATGCGCGGCGGGGGGCTGGTTTTTCGGGGCGGGGCACGAGCCTTGCCGGCGGGTGCGGCGGGGTTGGACCCGGTTGTCGAACTGGGTCGGCCACCGGCTTACGGATCACGGGACCGCTGCCGGGCGTAGGATCCGGCGGTACGCCTGGAGTTTGGCGGCCTTCGGACAAGGCGGTTTGAGTAAACCATGTTATGAAACAAAGGATTCGGCAGTTCGCGGCGGAAATATCCGGATTGCCAGGGCAAACTTCCCGACCTGACGGGCATTCCTCCAACATTTCTTTTGGGGAATGTGTAACGCCCATGACCGGCGGCATGACCATGAGCCCGACGACGGCCAGGACAGCCTGCGGTGCCCTGCGGGACGAGTGCTCATCTGGCAAATCGAACGCGGCCGCGGGCTCGATGCTGTTTCAAGCAAAGAAGGTAAGAACAAGTAGGGCTTGAGCCATCATAAGATGTCCGCCAGCATGCAAATCTACCGCGATAGTGCAACAATGCCGTTCAGTTTACTTGTCGTATCGCTAAGTGCAAAGAAAACGGCCTTTGGGAGGCTTGGGGAGACGGAAGCATGGCCTTTGCGATCGGAAAGTCGAACCCCAATTTCCTGCCGGACGCTCTTTCCGCCTCCAAGGTCGGGGTTTGGGAATGGGAGGTCGTCGGCGACCGCATGCGGGTTGACGCGACCTGCGCCGCCCTCTTTGGCCTTCCGGTTCGCCAGGCCGAGCAAGGCCTCCCGCTCCAGGCCGCGTCGGATGCGATCCACCCGGATGATTACCCCCTCTTTCAGCGCCAGATTACCGATGTCCTCGCGCGTGGGGGGCTGTTCGTGGCCGAGTACCGGACCTGCCCTTCCCCAAGCGACACGCGCTGGATTCTGGCTCGCGGTCGCTTCGAGGTCGGTGAGAACGGTCTCGTCATCCATGGCCGTGGGATCGTCATCGACATCACGGAGAGCAAGAAGGAGGGGCATGTCGAGGAAGGGGCCGTCTTCCTGACCATGCAATCCGAGGGAGAACTGAGCCCGTTAATCCGGGCGACCGACAAGGCTATCTCGACCTACCAAGAACTGGAGCAGATGGGGGCCGAAGGTGGGCGCCTGCGTGCGGTTGCCCGTCCTCTTCTGATCGCGCTCGGCCACGAACTGGTGCGATCAACGGGCGCGCAGGAGGCGAAAGGCGAGCCTCAGCCAAAGCCGATGCACTGAGAGCGGAAGGCTGGAGAGGCTTCACGGAGAAAGCCTGCTCCAGACATTGGGTCCGCCTCCGCCGGCTGCCGGGTTCGCGAGGCCGATGGGTTGCCGCCGATGGGCCGCCGGTCAGGTGCGCGGCCCCTTCCGGGGGACGCTACTGCGCCGGCGTCCCCGTGCCGGCCGGGCGGCGCCCCACCTGCACGTTCACGTCCTGCGCCCGGCCATCCCGCGTGATGGAGAGCCGCACGCCCTGGCCCGGCGCGATGCCGGCCACCGAGCGGATCAGCGCGCGGGAGGTCTCAATCCTGTCGCCGTTCAGGGTGTTCACGATGTCGCCCTGGCGCAGGCCGGCCCGGGCGGCGGGGGAGTTGCGCTCCACGCCCTGGATCTGCACGCCGCGGCGGCCGCGCGGGCCCTCGTTGCCGATGTCCTGCACGGCGACGCCGAGCCAGCCGCGCTCCACCCGACCGTCGCGCCTGAGCTGCTCGATCACGCCCTTCGCCAGGTCGGACGGGGTGGCGAAGCCGATGCCCGCGCTGGCGCCGGAGGGGGAGTAGATGGCGGTGTTGATGCCGATCACCTCGCCCGCCGTATTGAACAGGGGGCCGCCGGAATTGCCGGGGTTGATGGCGGCGTCGGTCTGGATGAAGTCGTCGAAGGGGCCTGCGCCAATCTCGCGCCCGCGGGCGGAGACGATGCCCGACGTGACGGTGCCGCCGAGGCCGAAGGGGTTGCCGCAGGCCAGGACCCACTGGCCGACGCGGACGGGGGTGGTGCTCCAGGGCACGGCGGTCAGGGGCGTGCGGCTTTCGATCCGCAGGAGGGCGAGGTCGGTCAGCTCATCCGTGCCGACCACGCGGGCCGGGTGCTCGGACCCGTCCTGTAGGGAGACGACGACGCGGGCGGCGGAGCCGACGACGTGGTTGTTCGTCACCACGTAGCCCGAGGAATCGATGATGAAGCCGGAGCCGGCGCCCTGCACCTGCTGGCGGTTGCCGCGGCGTTCGCGGAAGTAGCGCTCGAAGGGGGTGCCCTTCAGTTCGGGGGGGATCTGGGCGGTCTGCTCGCCTGTGACGGCGATGTTCACCACGGCCGGCAGGACGGCGGCGGCCAAGTCCGCAAAATCCGGGACCACGGTGAGGCGCGGGGAGCCCGTGCCCTGGGCTTGGGCGTCGAGAGGGGTGCAGCCGGGGGCGGCGGCCAGGGCCGCGAAGCCGAGAAGGGCGGCACGGCGGGGCAAGGGGGAACGCATGGGGTGCTCTGGCTCTCCGGAGTGCGGCGCGAGGTCGTCCCGCCATAGAGAGGGAAGAACGGGCCGGGGTTCAAGCGGGTGGCCCCGGTGAGGGGGGAAGGAATCCTCTCTCCCCGGGGCCGCCCGTCATCTTTTTCGTTCGGGCTGCCGCGGGGGGGGCGTGTCGGTTCAGGCGCCGTCCTCGATCAGGTCCCGGATGCGGCCGGCCAGGGTGTCCATGGGGAAAGGCTTGGTCAGCACGTGCATCCCCGGCTCCAGCAGGCCGTGGCCCACGGCCGCGTTCTCGGCATAGCCGGTGATGAAGAGGATCTTCAGCTCCGGACGCAGTTCCCGCGCCGCGTCGGCGAGCTGGCGGCCGTTCATGCCGCCGGGCAGGCCGACATCGGTGACCAGCAGGTCGAGGCGTGCGTCGGAACGGAGGACGCGCAGGCCGGCATTGCCGTCGGTCGCCTCGATGGCGGTGTAGCCGAGCTCCTCCAGCACCTCCGTCACGAGCATGCGGACGGTGGGCTCGTCGTCCACGACCAGCACGGTCTCGCCGCGCTCCGCGCGCGGGGCGGAGGCGAGGGCGGCGTCGTGCTCGGCCGGGCTCTCCGCGCCGTGGTGGCGGGGGAAGTAGAGGCACATGGTCGTGCCCTGGCCCAGCTCGGAATAGATCCGCACCTGGCCGCCGGACTGGCGGACGAAGCCGTAGATCATCGAGAGGCCGAGGCCGGTGCCCTGGCCGAGCGGCTTGGTGGTGAAAAAGGGGTCGAAGGCGCGGGCGATCACGTCCGGCGTCATGCCCGTGCCGGTGTCGGTGACGCAGAGGGAGAGGTACTGGCCGGGGGGCAGGTCGCGCTCATGCGCGGCGCGCTCGTCCAGCCACTTGTTCGCGGTCTCGATCATGATGCGCCCGCCGTCGGGCATGGCGTCGCGGGCGTTGATGCAGAGGTTGAGCAGCGCGCTCTCCAGCTGCGGCGGATCCACCAGCGCGGGCCAGAGACCGCCTGCCTCGACCACCTGCACGGTGATCTCCGGCCCCACGGTGCGGCGGATGAGGTCCACCATGCCGGAGACCAGGCGGTTCACGTCGGTGGGCTTGGGATCGAGCGTCTGGCGCCGCGCGAAGGCGAGGAGGCGGTGCGTCAGGGCGGCGGCCCGGCCCGCGGCGCCGTGGGCGGTGGTGATGTAGCGGTCCAGGTCCACCAGCCGGCCCTGGGCGAGGCGGGTGCGCAGCAGTTCCAGGCTTCCGGTGATGCCGGTGAGGAGGTTGTTGAAGTCGTGCGCGATGCCGCCGGTGAGCTGGCCGACGGCCTCCATCTTCTGGCTCTGCCGCAGCGCCTCCTCGGTGCGGTGCAGGGTCTCGGCCGCTTCCTTCTCGGCCTGGATGTCGCGGCCCACGGCGTGGATGAACCGCTCGTCCGGAACGGCGGTCCAGGAGAGCCAGCGGTAGGCGCCGTCCTTCTGGCGGTAGCGGTTCTCGAAGCGCAGCGTGGTGCGGCCGGAGGAGAGGCTGGCCACCTCCGCCAGGGTGGCCTCCATGTCGTCCGGGTGGATGAGGGCCATGAAGTCCTGGCCCAGCAGCTCCGTCTCGCCCCATCCCAGAAGGGTGGTCCAGGCGGGGTTCACCGCTTCCACCCGGGCGTTGAAGTCGGCGACGAGCATGACGTCGGTCGAGAGGCGCCACATCCGGTCGCGCTCGCGCGTGCGCTCCTCCACGCGCTGGCCGAGTTCGGCGTTGAGTTGGGCGAGGGCCTGGGCGGTGACGCGCAGGTCGCCTTCCGCGCGCACCTTGCCCGTTGTTTCGACGACGATGGCGATGACGCCGGCGGGGCGGCCGTCCTCCCCGGGGATCGGGGAGTAGTCCAGGTTCATCCAGACCTGCTCCGGCCGGCCGTGGCGGTGGAGGGTGAGCTCCTGGTCCTGGTAGGAGAGGGTGCCGCCGGCGAGGCCGACCTTCATCACGTTGTCGTTGAAGTCCGCGACCTCCGGCCAGCCCTCCCGCACCTTGGAGCCGAGAAGGCGGGGATGACGGCCGCCGGCGAAGATGGAGTAGGCATCGTTGTAGATCATAATGCCGTCCTCCCCCCACAGCGTGACGATGGGAACGTGGGACCGGAGGAGGAGGCCGACGGTGGTGCGGAGGTGGCCGGGCCAGGACCCGAGGGGGCCGAGGGGGGTGGATGTCCAGTTATAGGCCGCGATCAGCCGCCCCAGTTCGCCACCACCGGCGAGGAAGATGTGCTCCTCGGGTTCCGGCCTGTCCTGAGGGTCTCCCTGGGGCTCCATTCGCACCTGCTTCTCGACGGTCCGGCGGAAAGGCCGGCTGGGCCGCTCTCTGCGCCGGATGGGGGCTGGCGTCCACCAGGGCCGGCAACCCCGCTGTAAGAGGCCGTCGCGGCCCGGGTTTCCGCCGCCCGGCCCCTTGCCAGGGCGGCGCCGGCGCGGAACATCCGCGCCGATACAGGAGGAATGCCCATGTCGGACGGTCATGGCGGCCCGGATGCCGCTGGCCCGACACCGCCCCCGGAGGTTCCGCCGCAGGACCCCCGCCTGCCCCTGGCCGGGCTGCGGGTGGTGGAGCTGGGACACTACATCGCCGCGCCCTTCGCCACGCGGCTGTTGGCCGACCTGGGCGCGGAGGTGATCAAGGTGGAGCCGCCGGAGGGCGATCCGCACCGGGACTGGGGCGCGCGGGTGAATGGGCGGGCCGTGTGGTTCTCCATCCACGGGCGCAACAAGCTGTCCGTCGTGCTGGACCTGAAGAGCGAGGAGGGGCGGGAGAAGGTTCGTGCCCTCTGTGCCCGGGCGGACGCGCTGGTGGAGAATTTCCGGCCCGGCTACCTGGAGCGGATCGGGCTGGGGCCGGATGTGCTGCGGGCGGAGAACCCGCGCCTCGTGATCGCGCGCGTGTCCGGCTACGGGCAGGACGGGCCGTATCGCGACAAGCCGGCTTTCGGCGCGATCGGGGAGGCGATGGGAGGGCTGCGGCACCTGACCGCCAATCCCGGGCGGACGGACCTGCCGCCGCCGCGCTGCGGCGTTTCGATCAGCGACGACCTAGCGGGGATGTACGCGGCGCTGTCGCTCGTCTCGGCCTGTTGGGGGCGGGACCGGAAGGCGGATGGGCCAGAGGGCGGGAAAGGGGTCACGATCGATCTCGACCTCGTCTCCTCGGTCTTCTCGCTGATGGAGGGGATGCTGCCGGAGTTCGGGCTGCTCGGCCGGGTGCGGCAGCCCATGGGGGCCGCGCTGCCGAGCGCGGCGCCGACCAACACCTATCCCTGCGCGGATGGGAAGTGGCTGGCCATCGCGGGGAATTCGGACCTTATCTTCCGGCGGCTGATGGAGCGGATCGGCCGCCCGGACCTGGCGGGTGATCCGCGCATGGCGAGCAATTCCGGGCGCTGCGCCCATGCCGCGGAGCTGGACGAGGCGATCGCCGCCTGGACGCGGACGATGACGGCCAAGGAGGCGCAGGAGGCGATGGAGGCGGTGCAGGTGCCGTGCTCCCGCCTCTACGACATGAAGGACTGCGCGGAGGACCCGCATTTCCAGGCGCGGGACATGATGCTGGAGGTGGAGGACCCGCTGGTGGGCGCCACCGTGCCGCATCCCGCCGCGCCCTTCCGCTTCGAGGGCATTCCGCCGCGCGACATGGTGCGCTGGCCCGGCCCTGCGGTGGGGCAGCACAACGACTACGTGTTCGGCACGCTGCTGAAGGAGGATGCCCGATGAGTCTTGCGGCCACGATCAGCGATGTCGCCCCGCGCGACGGGCTGCAGTCCATCGGCGGCTTCGTCCCGACGGAGAGGAAGATCGCGCTGGTGCGGGCCATCCACGCGGCGGGAATCCGGCGCATGGAGATCGGTTCCTTCGTCTCGCCGCGCGCCGTGCCGCAGATGGCGGATACGGGCGAGGTGCTGAAGGCGGCGCTGGAGCTGCCGGGGCTGGAGTGCACGGTGCTGGTGCCGAACCGGCGCGGCTTCGAGCTGGCGGCGGGGTCGGGCGCGCAGCGGCTGGGCCTGTTCATGTCGGCCACGGAGAGCCACAATGAGGCGAACCTGAACCGCACGCGGGAGGAGTCCTTCGCCGATCTTTCCGCCATCGTGCGGGATGCGCGGGCGGCGGGACTGCTGGTGCGCTTCAACCTCTCCACCGTGTTTCACTGCCCCTTCGAGGGCGTGGTCCCGGACGAGGAGGCGCTGGACTGGGTGGAGCGGATCGTCGCGCTCGATCCCTCCATGGAGATCGCGCTCTGCGACACCACCGGGAATGCCGCGCCGGACCAGGTGCGGCGGGTCTTCGAGAAGGCCTTCGCCTCCTGGGGGCAGCGCTTCGCCTTCCACGGGCACGACACCTACGGGATGGGCGTGGCCAATGTGTCCGCGGCCTGGGCGGCGGGGTGCCGGATCTTCGATTCGGCCTCCGGCGGGCTGGGCGGCTGCCCCTTCGCGCCCGGCGCGACGGGCAACGTGGCGACGGAGGACGTGGCCTGGCTGTTCCGGCGCATGGGGGTGGAGACGGGGATCGACTGGGACCGGCTGCTGGAGGCCGCGGACCTTGCCGCCACCATCCCCGGCGGGATGCCGGGCGGGCGGATGCGCGGGGTGCCGGCGGCGCGGCGCGCGGCTCAGCAGGCGGCCTAGGACGGGCGGGGAAGGGGCTGACCCCTTCCCCCTTCGCGGCCTTCAGGGTCGAGGCTCGGTGAGGTAGTAGCCCAGCGCCAGCAGGGGCAGGGCGAAGCCGACCCAGCTGGCGAGCGACCACCCGCCCTCGGCATAGGTCCAGCCGCCGAGCGCGGAGCCGGCCGCGCCGCCGAGGAAGAAGGTGGCCATGTAGAGCCCGTTCAGCCGGTTCCGCGCCTCCGCGCTGAGCATGAAGATGGCGCGCTGTCCCAGGACGAGGTTCGCCGTGGACCCGAAGTCCAGGAGGATGGCGGAGAGGACGAGCAGGCCGAGCCCGGCGGTGGTGCCGCCCAGCCCGAAGCGGCCGAGCAGGAAGGATGCGGCGGTGAGGACGATGGCGAGGCCGGTCGCGCCCCGGCTCCATCCCTTGTCCGCCCAGCGTCCGGCGATGGGGGCCGCGACGGCGCCGGCGACGCCCGCCAGCGCGAAGAGGGCGATGCCGCTCTGGCTGAGGTGGTAGGTCTCGGCGAGGAAGAGGGGCACGGTGGTCCAGAAAACGCTGAAGGCGCCGAACAGGGCGGCCTGGTAGAGCGCGCGCCGCCGCAGCACGGGCGCGCCCCGCATCAGCCCGGCCATGGAGGCGAGCAGGCGGCCGTAGCGCAGGGCCGCCGACGGCTGGCGGCGGGGCAGGACGGAGCCCAGCAGCGCGGCCATGCCCACCATCAGCACCGCCGAGATCCAGAAGACCGCGTGCCAGCCCAGGAGGTCCGCGACAAAGCTCGCGGCCGGGCGGGAGAGCATGATGCCGAGCATCAGCCCGCTCATCACGTTGCCCACCACGCGCCCGCGCGTCGCATCCGGCGCCATGTGGGCAGCGAAGGGCACGAGGATCTGCACGGCGACGGAGCAGAGCCCGATGAGCAGCGAGGCGATCAGGAAAGGCAGCGCCCCGGTGGAGACCGCCGCCCCGGCCAGCGCCGTCGCGCAGAGCCCGACCACCACCATCACCAGCCGCCGGCTCTCCACCAAGTCGCCCAGCGGCACGAGGAAGAGCAGCCCGGCCACGTAGCCGATCTGCGTCACTGTGACGATCAGCCCTGCCGCGCCGTGCGAGAGACCGAGCGAGGCGCTGATGGGGCCGACCAGCGGCTGGGCGTAGTAGATGTTGGCGGCGATCAGCCCGCAGGCGGTCGCCAGCAGCAGGGTGAGCCAGGAGGGGAGGCCGGCGGCCGGCCGTACCGGTGCCGCGTCGAGAAGTACCGTGCTCACGGGGGAGGTCCTTGGGTGGAGAGGATCAGGCCAGCAGCCGCAGCGCCTGGTCGGCGGCCGCCACCATCTCGTCGCGCGCGCGGCCGAGCTTGCCGACCACGCGGAAGCCCTGCAGCACGCTCAGCAGCAGCCGCGCGGCGGCATCGATGTCGAGGGCCGCGGACAGGGTGCCGTCCACCTGCCCGAGGCGGAGGAGGTCGCGGATCGCCGCCTCCGTCCGGGCGACGGTGGCGCGCACCTGCGCGGCCATCTCGGGGTCCAGCGTCGCCAGCTCGTTCGCCGTGCCCGTGACAAGGCAGCCGCGCTGGCCCTCCCTGTCGTGGGACAGCTCCGCGTAGCTGTGCAGCAGCGCCCGCAGCTTGCCGAAGCCCGTCGGCTCCGGGTCCATGAGGCCCTGCAGCTCGGCCCGGCGCCGGCGCTCGTAATGCGCGAAGGCCGCGAGGAAGACCCCGCGCTTGTCGGTGAAGGCTTTGTAGAGGCTGCCCGTGGCCAGCCCCATCGCCTCGGCCAGGTCGCTGACGGAGGTGGCGTTGTAGCCGCGCTCCCGGAAGACCAGGAGCGCCTTATCCAGCGCGACGTCCATGTCGAAGGCGCGCGGCCGGCCGGGGCCGCGGCGCGGCGGATCTGCCGAAGGGGCGGCCAGGTCCGGGGTGGAGGAGGGGGCAGGCATGGCCGGAAATTAGGGAACGATCATTTCCTAATCAAGGCGCCTGCCGGGTGGCGGGGGCCCGTTCACGTCCTGCTTACCGATGGCCTCTAGCCTCCGGACCCAGCACCCAGGACGGGCGCGCCACTGGATCGGCCGGCCAACTGGATGCCGCATCCGCCGCACCGGGAACCCGCACGTGCCCACCACTCCGCCGCCGCCTGCGTCCGACGAGGCCAACACGCTCTACCGCCTGCTGGTGCAGGGGGTCACGGACTACGCGATCTACCTGCTGGCCCCGGACGGCACGGTGAGCAACTGGAATGCCGGGGCGGAGCGGGCGAAGGGGTATCGGGCGGAGGAGATCGTGGGGCACCACTTCTCCCGCTTCTACACGCCGGAGGACCGCCGGGCCGGGCTGCCGCAGCGGGCGCTGGCCACCTCGCTCGCCACCGGGAAGTTCGAGGGACAGGGATGGCGGCTGCGGCAGGACGGCACACGCTTCTGGGCGCACGTGGTGATCGATCCGATCCGCGACGAGACGGGGGTGCTGGTGGGTTACGCAAAGATCACGCGGGACCTGACGGAGCAGCGGCGTCAGGACGAGCAGGTGCGGCGGCTGCGGGAGAACCTGGACCTGGCGCTGGACAACATGTCGCAGGGGCTCGCGCTGTTCGATGCGCAGGAGCGGCTGGTGCTGTCCAACAACCGGCTGCGCGAGATGCTGGACCTGGAGGGGGAGGCGGGACGGCCTGTGGCGACCTTCACCGACATCCTGTGGCAGCTGCACGGGAACGGGGAGGTGGACTACGCCGAGACGGCGGAGCGGGTGACGCGGGCGAGGGAGGACCATCTGGCCCGGCTGGCGCGAGCGCAGGGCACCATCTCCTCGGAGATGCGGCGGCAGGGGCGGTCCATCGCGATCAGTCACCGCGCGCTGGCGGAGGGAGGGTGGGTCTCGACGCTGGACGACATCACGGAGCGGCGGGTGATCGAGGACCGGATCGTCCACCTGGCGCATCACGACACGCTGACGGCGCTGCCGAACCGCGCCACCTTCGGCGCGCGGCTGGACGCGGCGCTGGCCGGGCCGGTGGGCGGCTGCGCGGTGCTGTACCTGGACCTGGACCGGTTCAAGCCGGTGAACGACACGCTGGGGCATCCCGTGGGCGACGCGGTGCTGCAGGCGGTGGCCGGGCGCATCCAGGCGCAGTTGAGGAAGCAGGACACGGTGTCCCGCATGGGCGGGGACGAGTTCGCCATCCTCCTCGGCGCCTGCGAGAGCGAGCGGGACGCGGCGGGGCTGGCGGAGCGGCTGATCCGGGAAATCGCGCGGCCGATCGACGTGAAGGGCGTGCAGGTGACCATCGGCGCCAGCGTCGGCATCGCCTTGGCGCCGCTGCACGGGACGGAGGCGGACCTGCTGCTGCGGAACGCCGACCTTGCCCTCTACCGAGCGAAGGAGTCGGGGCGCGGCTGCCAGCGCGTCTACGAGGCGGGGATGGAGCTGGTGATGCAGCAGCGGCGGGAGCTGGAGCGGGACCTGCGCATGGCGCTCGCGCTCGGCGAGTTCGCGCTGCACTACCAGCCCGTGGTGGACATGGCGCGGGACCGGATCACGAGCTTCGAGGCCCTACTGCGCTGGTGCAGCCCGACCCGCGGGCAGGTGCCGCCGGCGGAGTTCATCCCCTTCGCCGAGGAGGTGGGGCTGATGCCGGAGATCGGGGACTGGGTCCTGCGGACCGCCTGCCGGGAGGCCGCGGGGTGGCCAGAACCGGTGAAGGTCTCGGTGAACCTTTCCACCACGCAGTTCCGCCTGCCCGACCTGGTGCACCGCGTGACCGCCGCGCTGGAGGAGACGGGGCTGGGCGCCGACCGGCTGGAGCTGGAGGTGACAGAGACGGCGATGATCGACGACGTGCAGGGCGCCGCCGCGATCCTGGGGGAGCTGCGGGCCCTGGGCATCCAGATCGCGATGGATGATTTCGGCACGGGCTACTCCTCGCTCAGCTTCCTGCGGAACCTTCCCTTCACGCGCATCAAGATCGACCGGAGCTTCGTGAAGGACCTCGGCACGAAGCCGGAGGCGGCGGCGATCGTGCGCGCGGTGACGGGGCTGTGCGACAGCCTCGGCGTCTCCGCCACGGCAGAGGGTGTGGAGACGGAGCGGCAGGTGGCGATGCTGCGGGCCGAGGGGTGCCCGGAGGTGCAGGGCTACTTCATCAGCCGGCCCTGCCCGGCGGGCGAGGTGGCGGACTGGATCGCCGCCTTCGCCAGCAGTCGCCGGGGCGAGCCGGGGGAGGGGGCGCTGCGGGACGCGGCCTAGGTAGGGAACCCAAACAACTCTCTACGTTCGTTGGCGTTTTTGTCTCCTGATCGGGTTTGGCTGATCAGGAGGTGGACATGGCGCGTTTGTTCTGGCTGTCTGATGAGGCCTGGGCGG